>NZ_NBYK01000030.1 GCF_002197985.1 Halopseudomonas aestusnigri | reverse complement strand
CCTCCCGATAAATCTGCGCTACTCGCCCGCGTAAACGGGGATTAGGTCCGTGCATGCGCCACGTTCGTATTTGCGCGGCAGCGCCGCGCTACTTGAGCAAGCCTTTAGCCGTATTCAGGGTTGGCAAACGCCCCGTGCAGTAGCACTATCAAACCACCGCACTTCTCGCGGCCCCATCGGGAGGCATGGATGCTACATAGACTCGACACATTTCACCTCGAATACCCGACAGCGCGATCACCTGCGCGCAAGCCGACACCGTCGACGAATGGAACATTAAGCCTCGTGCGGCTTAACGTTCCGCACTCGCGGCAGAGCGCTGCTAACTCATTGAAATACAATAAAATACTAGACCGCTCTAATCCGGCGCTATGCCGCGTATTAAAGTTAGCGCGATCTAATCACTGTTAAGCCAGAAAGAGCACTTATGATCAAACTCAAGTCGGTTGAAATAGAAAACTTTAGATCTATTATCGCCCAACCGTTGGCGTTGGACTTTGATGACCTTACAGTGATAGTGGGGCCAAATAACTGTGGAAAGTCTAATATTCTTCGGGGGCTACAGCTGTTCTTTACTGGATTGATTGAAGGGAATCCATATACAACAGAAATAGACTACCCAAAAAGCGAAAGTCTTTCTCCTAAGGCCCAAACAAAGATAACTGTCACTGTTGAATATGATCCTGGAAAGGAAGTTTCAATTAAAAAGGCACTTGAAGAGTTGGAGAAAGAATCCGACCAAAGTAGGCTCGACGAAAATTTAGTTAGATTGCGACTTAGCTACTCGAAAAACGGGGTTGAATCTTGGCAATTCCTCGGGAAGAAGGGGGCAAGAAACATTAGAAAGGACTTGATTCATAGGGTTAAAGAATCCGTAACTCAAGCAATAATATTTAAGTATATTCCAGTCGGAAGGGATTCATTAGAAAGTATTACGCATGAGATAAGTTCGGAGTTGATAAAAACAATATTTAGTGGGTGGAGCGGCGCAGTACAAAAAAGAAAAGAAATTAACGATGCAATTTTTTCGCTTATCGGAAAGCTATCTCCGGAACTTAAGGCATCATCTGGCTCTGTAACGGGTTCAATTAGGCAGGTTTTCTCTGAAATTGAGAATCTCGAATTGAGATTACCATTTGAAAACTTAGAAGAGATGCTGCCAAACCTTATGCCGATTGTCCGTGACACAGCTGAAACAGGCCTAAAGTCGAAAGGAGCAGGAATTCAAACAAGTAGTCTTTTGTTTCTTTTAAAGTATTTGGCGGACAATCACCCTCAGCGTCATAACGCTAGAGTAACATTCATTTGGGCGGTGGAAGAGCCAGAATCGTTTCTGCATCCTACTAAACAAAAGGCTATGGCTGATATGTTGATTGGATTCTCGAAGGAGGTTCAGACGTTAATAACTACACACTGTGCTCATTTTGTTCCGCGAAGTAATGTTGGAGTAAACACATATGTTGTGGAGAAGCAGAATGATGCACCATTTTCAACAATGCTTATTGGGACTGAATACGAACTTGCGAGACAGACACTAGGCGTTTCTTTGCTGGATTCAATGTCCATGTACCCCCTGAATCTAGTTGTGGAAGGCCCCAGTGATGAGATTTTACTTCAGGGTGCGATGGAAAAATTGGCTGAAGATTCACCTTTGTCCCCGTCGGATGTAAAGTTCTTTCCTGCAGGAAATGCGATGTCAGCCACATATCTATTTGAATCCATAAGAAACTTTTCTGACAGTCAGACGATTGTCAAATTGATAATTGACGGTGATGAGGCCGGTAAAAAGGCGGTTGATGGTCTTAATGGTCGAGCTAAAAGAGATGGCATAAAGTGGGACAGCAATAAGGATTACTTCCAACTGGCTTTAGATATTGAGAACCTCCTGTCAGAAAATGTTAAGAGGAAGCTGCACAAAGAAAGACCTGCCCAAGTTCAGCTGGTTGAGAATGTGAACGGAAAGATAACTTCGTTTAAGGTTATAGAGAATAAGAAGTCCAACGCTACTCGGGCTTTAGAAATTGGCGAAAAAGATGACTTGGCAAACTTTAAGGATTTATTTGATAAAATAGCAGCATCAATGGCTTAACAAGTCAAAGCACACGGACATGATAAAGCTGTCATCTTTTTTGTTCCAAAAAAGCCGCCAACTTCACCATGCCGGTGTTTGAGGCGTTAATGCGAAAACAGCACCGGAAGCATTGGCGCCCCTGAAATACCCAAGCTGTGCTCTACCGCCAAAATGCACAACCAACGCACGGCCCCGGGTCCCCGTTTACGCGGGCGAGTAGCACAGGGCTGGCGGGAAATAGGACGGCAGCATGTCTGAGGCTCAATGAGCCGAGTTCTGCCGGCCCCCGTCAGACCGAGCAACGCAGCGAACCCGAAGGGCCGCGTAGTCGGGGTGGCCTTT
>NZ_NBYK01000029.1 GCF_002197985.1 Halopseudomonas aestusnigri | reverse complement strand
TTCGGGGTGGCTGGCCCATAGTCAGTCTGCAATCACAACGTTCGGCGACCGGTCATGCGCTTTGGCATCAGCCCGCAGCTGCGCAGCCAACTCGGCTTTGGCGGCTGCGTCTCCGTGAACCAGACGCACTTCCCGCGGTGCAACCGGAATGTCGCGCACAAAGGCTATCAGCCCGGCCTGATCGGCATGGGCGGAATAGCCTCCCAGTGAATGAACACCGGCGCGGATGGTGTAACGCTGACCGTCGAGTTCAACATACCCACCGGCGGGGCCGTATTGCTGGATGGCGTGTCCGGGTGTGCCTTTGGCCTGGTAGCCGACAAACACGACGTTGTGCCGTACATCACCCAGCATGGCCTTGAGGTAGTTGACCACCCGGCCGGCGTTGCACATGCCGCTGCCGGTAATCACCACAGCCGGCTGGCGGGTGCTGACCAGCCGGTTAAGCATGCGCTGGTGCTGGGCATGAGTCTGCACCTTGAGCAGTTGATCAAAGCCGAGCGGTCGCCGGCCGGCGGCAAGACGTGCCTGCCCTTCTGCGTTCCAGCTCTGGCGCAGCTCGCGGTACAGGGCGGTAAAACGCCCGGCCAGAGGTGCATCCAGAATGACGGGGATCTGCTGCCACTCGGGGTTGTCGTGCATGATGCCTTCGAGTTCGTAGAGCAGCTCCTGGGTACGGCCAATGCTGAAGGCCGGCACGATCACGGTACCGCCATCGGCCAGCGCCTGTTCCAGCACCTGCTGCAGGCGGGCACGCCGGGTGGCGCGATCTTCGTGCAGGCGGTCGCCGTAGGTGCTTTCCAGTATCAGCAGATCGGCGCGCTCGGGTGGCTGGGGCGGTTCGAGCAGGGGTGCGCCGGCGGCACCAAGATCGCCGGAGAAGACCACTCGTTGGCTGCGCTGTTCTGGCGGATAGTCGATATCGATTTCAGCATAGGCCGACCCGAGAATATGCCCCGCCGGCTGGAAGCGCATCCGGCAGGTGAGGTCGTCCCGGGTGATGAGGTTGACCCACTGCCCGTAGGCGTGCCCCTGGAGTAACGCGGAGACGGCGGCGACATAGCGCGAGGCCAGCGCAGCATCCGGGCGCACGCCAACCCGGAAGGCATCCTCCAGTACGGCAGGCAGCAGCAATGCCGAGGCGTCGGTAGCATGAACGGCCTGATCAAAACCGGCTGCCAGCAACCAGGGCAAGCGCCCGACGTGATCGACATGGACATGGGTGAGCAGCAGGGCATGTACCGAGTCGAGAGGGAACTCGATGGCGAGCTGATCCTGCCCGGCACCGGCGCCGGAGGTTTCAGCGCCCTGGAATAACCCGCAGTCGATCAGCAGGCTGTCGGTCGGTGTGATCCACAGTTGGTGGCAGGACCCGGTCACGCCGTTGACCGCGCCGTGGTGCTGCACCCGCGGATAGGGGTGTTGGTTCATCAGCAAATTCCTTTTGCCTGGTTGTTATTGTCTGTTGCCGCAATCCGGCGGCGTATTGCATGCCCCGGATCATAAACGGATATGCCGGGCGATTCGGCGAACCCGGTCACGACGTGTGGCGAGCCTTGAGGCCGCAGGTGGTGTCGGTGATTGGCATGATGCGGTTTGGTGTGTGATCCGTGTGCCTGGTTAGTACCCCCTCCACGTCATGCCGAAAAGGCGTGGATCGGTATGGTGCGGAGCCAGATATTGCGTAGGGGCACGGCATGCCGTGCCCGGGCGGGCGACGATAAATCATCGGGGAATTGAGCCAGGCGATTCTGGCCACGGTTAGGCGAGATAAGCGTGGTTGAGTGCCTGCTTGAAGACGGGCACGGCATGCCGTGCCGCTACAAAGGCGTACTCAGCCGCCCTTACATAGGGTGACGGGGCTGGCTAGATCAGTACATCCAGTTCGTCCTGATCGATCAGGCCGCTCAGTTCACTGAGCTTTGCCCGTTCGGCGGAGCGGCTGTTGAGTTTGGCGACGGCGGCTTCGGGCAGGTCGGTAATGCGGATGACGCCACGCTGCAGCAGGACTTCGATCAGGTCTTCCAGCACCCGGATCATGTCGGCGTCGCTGCCTTGAAGGCGTTGCAGGCTTTCCTTCATCGAGCGGCCCTGCTGCCACTCCATCAGTTCCCTTGCGTCATCGGCCAGCCATTCGGAGAAGCCGTTTCCGGCCTCGCTGGAAATCGCGCTGATTGCGCCATCGGTGTCACGCTTGACGTACATGCACTCCCCTTCTGCCGGAGGCTGGATTGGTACAGCGACTATAGAACAAGGGCCGACACCGGTCACCCGATGTCGGCCCCTGGCCCTTGCTTTTACTGACGCTTAGACAATCAGGCTCGGATCCGGGCCTGCCAGCATGCTGTTGATGTCAGACACACTGAGCCCCTTGACCAGAATCACCTGATCGGCACCGCTGGCAATATCGCCTGTGCTGCTGATATTGAGCTGGGCACTCGCGACGCCATCAACCGAGGCGCTGGTGACCTGCAGATAGTCAGCAATTTCAGAGGGAGTGATATCGCCCAGCAGCGAACTGAGGTCAAGCACGTCGGTCCCGAGGGAGAAGTCCATGACCATGTCGACTGCCGGGGTGCCAACCGCGCCGGCATCACCGCTCTGCCAGACGAAGGTGTCAGAGCCGAGGCCGCCGTAGAGGATGTCATTGCCCTGACCGCCGATCAGCACGTCATCGCCGGCACCGGCCATCAGCAGGTCGTTACCAGCACCGGCGGTGATGGTATCGGCCCCACCTTCGGTGGTGGTCTGGTCATAGAAGTCCAGCGGGTTGGCCCGCAGCAGCGCGATGACTTCTTCGGTGCTGGGCGCATGGCCGAGGGTGTCAGTCAGGTAATCGACAACACCCTGATAACCCATGCCGGCGTAGTCGGTACCCAGGCTGTCCGAGCTGATGGTGTCGCCATAGATGATGTCATCACCGGCTGTGCCGACCAGGGTGTCATCACCAACCTTCGGTACCACGGTCACGCTGCTGTCCAGAGCCAGCTCCAGGTCCTCTGCGGTATCGACGTTTTCAACCTCGCCGACCGGGCCTCTGATCCGCCACCCGTCGATCCAAACCGAGGCATTGCCTGTGGTACCGGTGTTGTCGAAGAAGCGGAGATAGTCCGTATTACTGCCGTCACCAATACCAATGGCATTGACCTTGACGCTGTAGGACTGTCCGACCAGCGAGGCCATGGCGCCTACTGCATCAGCCAGGTCATAGTACTGGGTGCTGTTGCCACTACCGCCATCGGTCGGGTTGCCACTGCCGTTCAGATGGAATGTCGGGTTACCGTCGGTCAGGAACAGCGCCAGGTTTTCAAAGTCAGGCGTGCCTGGGGTCTGGGTATCGAACCAGCTCTTGGCTGCGCGCAGCACGGCTTCGTAGTTGGTGCCGCCCATATCGGTAGAGCCCGAGTAAGCTGCCAGACCGGAAATTGCCAGCAGCAAAGCATTGAGCTGAGCCGGGCTGTTCAGTGAGTAGCTGGTTTCCTGGCCGACATCGCCACCGAAGGTGATCAGCCGTACGTTCACCACACCGCCATGCGAGCCGAGATCGTTGACCAGTTTGGTAAGCGACTCTTTCATCAACTCCAGTCGGCTCTTGCCCTCGGTGCCGGAGTCATCAGTCATGCTCGCGGACAGGTCAACCATCAGGGCGATGTTGTAGTCATCCGGCACAACGACACTGTAGGAGCCTTCCACATCACCGATGATGATGTCGTTGCCACGCCCGGCGTTGAGCGTGTCGTCTTCGGCGGTACCGACAATCAGCTGGTCAACCGCTGGTGAATTCACGTCGACGCTGAACTGGGCATCGTCGGTGTCGCCATCGGCATCGACGATCTCGACCCCGAAGTCCAGATGGGTATCTTCCGGCAGCAACGCGGTTTCAATATCCATCGAGGCCAGACGAATCTCATCACCCAGGGTGCTGTCAAAGCCACCTTGGTGCTTGATGGTGACGCCATAGAAACCATCGATGTTCAGATCAGCGGCACTGACTACGATCGTTGGTGATGTGTCGGTCAGCGCGATGTCATTCAACGTGGCGATCACGTCACCGTTTTCATCCAGCACATCAATGCTGATCTTGGCGTCATCGCCATTGCCATTGAAGTTGAACGTCAGGGTGGCTGAATCGACCAGCTTGATCGCGTCCGCCGCCGGCAGAGTTGAAGTACCGGTGGCATCAAAGAACGCCAGTGTCAGTGTTTCGCCAATTGAGAACAGGTTGTTGTCAGAGCCAATGCCCTGATTGCCCCAGTTCACCTCATCGGTGCTGCCGTTTTTGGTCGCTGTAAAACGAATGTCGGTGGCGCCGTCGTAGTCATCGATGACCTGCGATGCCCAGAGGGTAGTCGCGATACCGCCGTTCTCACTGGTGAATACCACACCTTCCGAGCCGGTTGGCTTGGGGGTAACCAGATCAAATTCGTAAGTACCATCCACCTTCATGAACAGGGTGAAGTAAGTGTAGCTGTCGGTACCGTCGGCATAACTGACGGTCAGCAGCTCACCCTGATACTCGCCGGCGTTGTAGACATCCTCACGCACTGCAGTGAATGCTTCACCCAGGCCGGCAGCATCGAAGCTCAGGTTGATGCCGCTCTCCAGGTCGGATGCAACATCCGACAGGCCATCGGCACCGCCGCTGTAGGACCAGTTGCCGACGGTAACGCCAGCCTCATTCGAGGTAGTCATATCGTCTACCGCAGAGATCAGCGGCACTGTGTCATACACACGGATGTTGACCAGTACCGGGTCTGCGGTGTTGGTGCCGTCAGTGGCGGTGTAGTAGAAACTGTCGGTCAGATACGGATCGGCAAGCGGGTGATCCAGCACCGGCGCGTCATAGGTGAACTCGCCGTTGGCGTAGACGGTAACCGTGCCACCCAGCGCGGTGGTCAGCACGGCACCGGTAGCACCCACGGTTGAGCCGCCGGAACCATCCGCATTGTTGGACACACTCGATACGCTGCGGCCAGCCGGATCATTAAACAGGACGCCATTGATAGTGCCATCGGCGTCTGTATCCAGAGTGCTGCCCTCGGTGACCCCATACTGGTCGGTGGTGCCGCCCGGGAAGGAGTCGTTGTCTTCAATCAGACCGGTGACGCTGGTGGTGCTA
>NZ_NBYK01000028.1 GCF_002197985.1 Halopseudomonas aestusnigri | reverse complement strand
CACCCTGACCATTACTGATCAGGGTGTTCGGTATAGGCGCTTGACGATGACCTACTCTCACATGGGGAAGCCCCACACTACCATCGGCGATGCATCGTTTCACTTCTGAGTTCGGGATGGGATCAGGTGGTTCCAATGCTCTATAGTCGTCAAGCAATTTGTTGCTGCCCGCTGGGCGTGCAGCTTAAAAAGCTTGGATGTGTGACAGAAGCTAAGGTACTTGCAATCTCGCAAGTTCGCGAAGTTGTTTAAATCTGTTGGCTCGATAACACCAGATTGCTTGGGTGTTATATGGTCAAGCCACACGGGCAATTAGTATTGGTTAGCTCAACGCCTCACAGCGCTTACACACCCAACCTATCAACGTCGTAGTCTTCGACGGCCCTTTAGGGGAGTCAAGCTCCCGGTGAGATCTCATCTTGAGGCAAGTTTCCCGCTTAGATGCTTTCAGCGGTTATCTTTTCCGAACGTAGCTACCCGGCAATGCGTCTGGCGACACAACCGGAACACCAGGGGTTCGTCCAACCCGGTCCTCTCGTACTAAGGTCAGCCCCTCTCAAATCTCAAACGTCCACGGCAGATAGGGACCGAACTGTCTCACGACGTTCTAAACCCAGCTCGCGTACCACTTTAAATGGCGAACAGCCATACCCTTGGGACCGGCTTCAGCCCCAGGATGTGATGAGCCGACATCGAGGTGCCAAACACCGCCGTCGATATGAACTCTTGGGCGGTATCAGCCTGTTATCCCCGGAGTACCTTTTATCCGTTGAGCGATGGCCCTTCCATACAGAACCACCGGATCACTAAGACCTACTTTCGTACCTGCTCGACGTGTTGGTCTCGCAGTCAAGCGCGCTTTTGCCTTTATACTCTACGCACGATTTCCGACCGTGCTGAGCGCACCTTCGTACTCCTCCGTTACTCTTTGGGAGGAGACCGCCCCAGTCAAACTACCCACCATACACTGTCCTCGATCCGGATAACGGACCAGAGTTAGAACCTCAAAGTTGCCAGGGTGGTATTTCAAGGTTGGCTCCACGCAGACTGGCGTCCACGCTTCAAAGCCTCCCACCTATCCTACACAAGCAAATTCAAAGTCCAGTGCAAAGCTATAGTAAAGGTTCACGGGGTCTTTCCGTCTAGCCGCGGATACACTGCATCTTCACAGCGATTTCAATTTCACTGAGTCTCGGGTGGAGACAGCGCCGCCATCATTACGCCATTCGTGCAGGTCGGAACTTACCCGACAAGGAATTTCGCTACCTTAGGACCGTTATAGTTACGGCCGCCGTTTACCGGGGCTTCGATCAAGAGCTTCGCCGAAGCTAACCCCATCAATTAACCTTCCGGCACCGGGCAGGCGTCACACCCTATACGTCCACTTTCGTGTTTGCAGAGTGCTATGTTTTTAATAAACAGTTGCAGCGGCCTGGTATCTTCGACCGACATGGGCTTACGCAGTAAATGCTTCACCCTCATCGGCGCACCTTCTCCCGAAGTTACGGTGCCATTTTGCCTAGTTCCTTCACCCGAGTTCTCTCAAGCGCCTTGGTATTCTCTACCTGACCACCTGTGTCGGTTTGGGGTACGATTTCTAGTTACCTGAAGCTTAGAAGCTTTTCCTGGAAGCATGGCATCAACCACTTCGCGTTCTAAAGAACACTCGTCATCAGCTCTCGGCCTTAGCGACCCGGATTTACCTAAGTCACCAGCCTACAACCTTAAACACGGACAACCAACGCCGTGCTGGCCTAGCCTTCTCCGTCCCTCCATCGCAGTAACTAGAAGTACGGGAATATTAACCCGTTTCCCATCGACTACGCCTTTCGGCCTCGCCTTAGGGGTCGACTCACCCTGCGTCGATTAACGTTGCGCAGGAACCCTTGGTCTTCCGGCGAGGGAGTTTTTCACTCCCTTTGTCGTTACTCATGTCAGCATTCGCACTTCTGATACCTCCAGCCAACTTCTCAATTGACCTTCACAGGCTTACAGAACGCTCCTCTACCGCTCATCTTACGATGAACCCGTAGCTTCGGTGTATGGTTTGAGCCCCGTTACATCTTCCGCGCAGGCCGACTCGACTAGTGAGCTATTACGCTTTCTTTAAAGGATGGCTGCTTCTAAGCCAACCTCCTAGCTGTCTAAGCCTTCCCACATCGTTTCCCACTTAACCATAACTTTGGGACCTTAGCTGACGGTCTGGGTTGTTTCCCTTTTCACGACGGACGTTAGCACCCGCCGTGTGTCTCCCGTGCTGACACTCACTGGTATTCGGAGTTTGCATCGGTTTGGTAAGTCGGGATGACCCCCTAGCCGAAACAGTGCTCTACCCCCAGTGGTGATACACGAGGCGCTACCTAAATAGCTTTCGAGGAGAACCAGCTATCTCCGAGCTTGATTAGCCTTTCACTCCTATCCACAAGTCATCCGCTAACTTTTCAACGGTAGTCGGTTCGGTCCTCCAGTGCCTGTTACGGCACCTTCAACCTGCCCATGGATAGATCGCCCGGTTTCGGGTCTATACCCAGCGACTAAACGCCCTATTAAGACTCGGTTTCCCTACGCCTCCCCTAGACGGTTAAGCTCGCCACTGAATATAAGTCGCTGACCCATTATACAAAAGGTACGCAGTCACAGAACAAGTCTGCTCCCACTGCTTGTACGCATACGGTTTCAGGTTCTATTTCACTCCCCTCACAGGGGTTCTTTTCGCCTTTCCCTCACGGTACTGGTTCACTATCGGTCAGTCAGGAGTATTTAGCCTTGGAGGATGGTCCCCCCATGTTCAGTCAACGTTTCACGTGCGCCGACCTACTCGATTTCACAGCTAAGAGTCTTTCGTATACGGGGCTATCACCCACTATGGCCGCACTTTCCAGAGCGTTCTACTAAACTCAAAACTGCTTAAGGGCTGGTCCCCGTTCGCTCGCCACTACTTGGGGAATCTCGGTTGATTTCTTTTCCTCAGGGTACTTAGATGTTTCAGTTCCCCTGGTTCGCCTCACACACCTATGTATTCAGTGTGTGATACCCAGCTTATGCTGGGTGGGTTTCCCCATTCAGAGATCTCCGGATCAAAGGTCATTTGCCACCTCCCCGAAGCTTATCGCAGGCTATCACGTCTTTCATCGCCTCTGACTGCCAAGGCATCCACCGTATGCGCTTATTCACTTGACCATATAACCCCAAACAATCTTAAGTTAATTACTTAACTCAGATTATTCAGTGATATCGGTTTAAAACAGAATTAACGACAATTCCGGAACTTGCACTTGAGATTACAAGTTTACCTTAGCCACACAACATGCAGTGATACATGCCATGCGTCTGTACTTCTATCACATATCCAAATTTTTAAAGAGCGTCTGGTTCAGAGACCAGATATCAACAATCAAGGGTTTGATTGTTCATATATGAACTCTGAGTTCCATTCTATGGCGTGTGCTGCGTCGTCCTGGTGGAGCCAAGCGGGATCGAACCGCTGACCTCCTGCGTGCAAGGCAGGCGCTCTCCCAGCTGAGCTATGGCCCCGTTCAGACCTTACACCTCGACAATTGGTGGGTCTGGGCAGATTCGAACTGCCGACCTCACCCTTATCAGGGGTGCGCTCTAACCAACTGAGCTACAGACCCAATCGCCTTTCTTTCTGAATCAAGTAATTCGTGTGAGTGCTTGAGGAACAGCCGAGATCTTTCGATTAAGGAGGTGATCCAGCCGCAGGTTCCCCTACGGCTACCTTGTTACGACTTCACCCCAGTCATGAATCACACCGTGGTAACCGTCCTCCCGAAGGTTAGACTAGCTACTTCTGGTGCAACCCACTCCCATGGTGTGACGGGCGGTGTGTACAAGGCCCGGGAACGTATTCACCGTGGCATTCTGATCCACGATTACTAGCGATTCCGACTTCATGGAGTCGAGTTGCAGACTCCAATCCGGACTACGATCGGTTTTATGGGATTAGCTCCACCTCGCGGCTTGGCAACCCTCTGTACCGACCATTGTAGCACGTGTGTAGCCCTGGCCGTAAGGGCCATGATGACTTGACGTCATCCCCACCTTCCTCCGGTTTGTCACCGGCAGTCTCCTTAGAGTGCCCACCATAATGTGCTGGTAACTAAGGACAAGGGTTGCGCTCGTTACGGGACTTAACCCAACATCTCACGACACGAGCTGACGACAGCCATGCAGCACCTGTGTCAGAGTTCCCGAAGGCACCAATCCATCTCTGGAAAGTTCTCTGCATGTCAAGGCCAGGTAAGGTTCTTCGCGTTGCTTCGAATTAAACCACATGCTCCACCGCTTGTGCGGGCCCCCGTCAATTCATTTGAGTTTTAATCTTGCGACCGTACTCCCCAGGCGGTCTACTTAGTGCGTTAGCTGCGCCACTAAAATCTCAAGGATTCCAACGGCTAGTAGACATCGTTTACGGCGTGGACTACCAGGGTATCTAATCCTGTTTGCTCCCCACGCTTTCGCACCTCAGCGTCAGTATCAGTCCAGGTGGTCGCCTTCGCCACTGGTGTTCCTTCCTATATCTACGCATTTCACCGCTACACAGGAAATTCCACCACCCTCTACTGTACTCTAGCCAGACAGTTATGGATGCAGTTCCCAGGTTAAGCCCGGGGATTTCACACCCATCTTATCAAGCCGCCTACGCGCGCTTTACGCCCAGTAATTCCGATTAACGCTTGCACCCTCTGTATTACCGCGGCTGCTGGCACAGAGTTAGCCGGTGCTTATTCTGTTGGTAACGTCAAGATTGCAGCGTATTAAACTACAACCCTTCCTCCCAACTTAAAGTGCTTTACAATCCGAAGACCTTCTTCACACACGCGGCATGGCTGGATCAGGCTTTCGCCCATTGTCCAATATTCCCCACTGCTGCCTCCCGTAGGAGTCTGGACCGTGTCTCAGTTCCAGTGTGACTGATCATCCTCTCAGACCAGTTACGGATCGTTGCCTAGGTGAGCCATTACCTCACCTACTAGCTAATCCGACCTAGGCTCATCTGATAGCGTGAGGTCCGAAGATCCCCCACTTTCTCCCGTAGGACGTATGCGGTATTAGCGACCCTTTCGAGTCGTTGTCCCCCACTACCAGGCAGATTCCTAGGCATTACTCACCCGTCCGCCGCTAAATCCGGGAGCAAGCTCCCTTCATCCGCTCGACTTGCATGTGTTAGGCCTGCCGCCAGCGTTCAATCTGAGCCATGATCAAACTCTTCAGTTAAATACTGATTGGGTTTTGAGAAAACCCTAAACTTGGCTCAGCTTTACAAAAAACTCATGAATTCACAGAGTTACTTGCTAGGCTGATAATCTTTCTGATCATCGAGCACATTCAGCAAGCACCCACACGAATTACTTGATTCAAATTGTTAAAGAGCGATTCGGTCAGCGTTTCCGCTCAACCAAGGCCGCGAATTCTACGCTAACCTTATGTTCTGTCAAGCTTTTATTTGAAGTTTTTAACCGCTTCAAAACCCGCTTGAGCAACCTGGAAAAGCCTTCGCTTTCCGGGTCAGGG
>NZ_NBYK01000027.1 GCF_002197985.1 Halopseudomonas aestusnigri | reverse complement strand
TTTTATTTTGGTGCCATATTTCATGTCTCAACCTGCTGCTCCTGAACCTGCTGCACCCAAGGCACCAAGCCTGCTCAGATCCGGCCTTGTTGTCAGCGTCATGACGTTGTTGTCGCGGGTGCTGGGCATGGTGCGCGACATCGTCGTTGCGGCCTATTTCGGCTCCCAGTCCGAAGCAGACGCATTTTTTATCGCCTTTAAAATCCCCAACTTTCTGCGTCGCCTGTTTGCCGAGGGAGCCTTTGCCCAGGCCTTCGTGCCGGTGCTGTCGGAGTATCGCACCAAGTTCACCCTTTCCGAGGTCAGGCAACTGGTTGACCGCGTGACCGGGACCCTCGGTCTGACGCTGGCCGGGATCACGGCGCTCGGGGTCGCCGGCGCGCCCGTCATCATCACCCTGTTTGCGCCGGGCTTTCATGGGGATGACGCCAAGCTGGCACTGGCGACCGACATGCTGCGCATCACCTTTCCCTATCTGTTTCTGATTTCGCTGACAGCGCTGTGCGGGTCGATCCTCAACAGTTATGGTCGGTTCGCGGTTCCGGCGTTCACGCCGGTATTGCTGAACGTCTGCATGATCGGCGCGACCCTGTTCCTTACACCCTATTTTGCGCAGCCGATCATGGCGCTGGCCTGGGGCGTGTTTATCGCGGGTGTTGCCCAGCTGCTGTTTCAGTTGCCGTTTCTTGCGCAGATCAAGTTGCTGCCGGTGCCGCGGCCCAATCGCCGTGATCCCGGCGTGAAGCGCATCATGACGCTGATGGTGCCGGCGCTGTTCGGCGTGTCGGTCAGCCAGATCAACCTGTTGCTGGATACCGTGCTGGCGTCCTTTCTGCAGACCGGCAGCATTTCCTGGCTGTATTACGCCGATCGGCTGTCGGAGCTACCGCTGGGTGCATTCGGTATTGCCATCGGTACGGTCATTCTGCCGGCTTTGTCGCGCCAGCATGCCGGTGAGGACCTCAAGGCATTCGGTCGCACGCTGGACTGGGCGGTACGCATGGTGCTGCTGGTCGGTGTGCCCGCCGCGCTGGCGCTGCTGTTGCTGGCCGAGCCGCTGATTGCCACGCTGTTTCATTATGGTGCGATGACCGGCGATGACGTCAGCCAGTCGGCCGCTGCACTGCGAGCCTACTCCGTTGGTGTGATGACCTTCATGCTGATCAAGGTGCTGGCCCCTGGCTACTTTGCCCGCCAGGACACGAAAACGCCGGTGCGCATCGCCATTATCTGCATGGTCTCCAATATGGGGCTCAACCTGCTGCTGATCTGGCCGCTGCAGCACGTGGGCCTTGCGCTTGCCACATCGCTGTCGGCGCTGCTCAATGCCGGGCTGCTCTGGTGGGGATTGCGCCGTGATGGTGTCTACCACGCGCAGCCGGGTTGGACGCGATTTGCCCTCAGATTGTTTGCGGCAACCGCCGCGATGGCGGCGCTGCTATTGTGGATGGTGCCTGCAACGGCTGATTGGCTGGCCTGGGGCTGGCAGCGCAAGGCCTGGGAGATGACGTTGCTGGTGGTGGGCGGCATGGTGGTCTACCTCGGCATACTGTTTGCGCTGGGCCTGCGTGTGCGTGACCTGCGCGGTGCACGGGGTTGAACGGCATGACGCGCAACCCCGCAAGCCTGTATACTGCGGCGTTTCGATTGACCCACCACTGACGAGCATTATGGAACTGGTCCGCGGTTTACATAACCTGCGGCCCCGGCACCGGGGCTGTGTCGCCACTATCGGCAACTTCGATGGTGTACATGTTGGACATCAGGCCATTCTGGCGCGCCTGCGTGCGCACTCCGAGCGTCTCGGGCTGCCCGGCTGCGTCGTGATTTTCGAGCCGCAGCCGCGCGAATTCTTCGCGCCTGACGCCGCGCCACCGAGGCTGACCCGCTTGCGCGAGAAGCTGACCCTGCTGCAACACAACGGAGTGGATCGCGTGCTGTGCCTGGCATTTAACCGCAGGCTGCGCGAGCTCAGCGCCGAGCAGTTTGTGCAGCAGGTGCTGATTGATGGTCTGGGGGTGCGTCACCTTGAAGTTGGCGACGATTTCCGCTTTGGCTGTGACCGTTCCGGTGATTTTGCCTTCCTGCAGCAAAGCGGGAGTGCACACGGGTTTACTGTCGAAGCCGCCAATACGGTCGCCGAGAGCGGGGAGCGGATCAGCAGCAGCCGTCTGCGCCAGGTATTGGCCGAAGGTGATTTTATTCTCGCCTCGCTGTTGCTTGGTCGCCCGTTCAGCATTACCGGGCGTGTGGTTTACGGGCAACAGCTGGGACGTACCATAGGTGCGCCGACCGCCAATGTTCAGCTCAAGCGGGTCAATCCGCCGCTGCACGGCGTATACCGCGTCAGCGTTGAGCTGGATGGTGTGGTGCTCAAGGGCGTGGCCAATATCGGCAAGCGCCCTTCGGTCAGTGGGGATGGCAAGGCGCACCTGGAGGTGCACCTGTTTGATTTTTCCGGCGATCTGTATGGTCACCGGCTGACCGTCGTTTTTCACCAGAAGTTGCGGGACGAAAAGCGTTTCGACTCGCTGGACGCATTGCAGGCGGCGATCAAGGCCGATTTTGCTGCCGCCAGGGCCCAGTGGGGTCTGTAAATTTTTCGAGAGCCTGATAGAAAATGACCGACTACAAAGCGACATTGAATCTGCCCGCCACGGATTTTCCGATGAAGGCCGGGCTGCCGAACCGCGAACCTGAGACACTCAAGCGTCTGGACGGCCTGTACCAGCGGATTCGGGAAGTCAGCCAGGGGCGGCCGCAGTTTGTCCTGCACGATGGCCCCCCGTACGCCAACGGCGTTATTCATATCGGTCATGCACTCAACAAGATCATCAAGGACATGATCGTCCGTTCCAAGACCCTGTCGGGCTTCGATGCGCCCTACGTGCCGGGTTGGGACTGTCACGGTCTGCCGATCGAGCACAAGGTGGAAACGACCCACGGCAAGCATCTGCCGGCCGATCAGGTGCGTGCGCTGTGCCGCGAATATGCCGGCGAGCAGGTTGCGCTGCAGAAGGCCGACTTCATTCGTCTGGGCGTGCTGGGTGACTGGGACAATCCCTACCTGACCATGAACTACGCCAACGAGGCGGGCGAGATTCGCGCGCTGGGCCGCATGGTTGAGCAGGGCGTAGTGTTCAAGGGCCTCAAGCCGGTCAACTGGTGCTTTGACTGTGGCTCGGCGCTGGCCGAGGCCGAGGTCGAGTATCAGGACAAGAAGTCCGAAGCCATTGATGTTGCCTTCCCGGTCGAGGATGCCGACAAGCTGGCGGCGGCCTTCGGTCTGGATGCGCTGCCCAAGCCGGCAGCCATGGTTATCTGGACCACAACACCCTGGACCATTCCTGCCAACCAGGCGCTGAATGCCCACCCCGAATTCAATTACGCGCTGGTTGATACCGGTGAGCGCCTGCTGGTGCTGGCCGAAGATCTGGTTGCCGACTGTCTGGCGCGCTATGGCCTGGAAGGCCAGGTGCTCGCTACCACCGCCGGTGCGTCGCTTGAACTGATCAACTTCCGTCACCCGCTGTATGACCGCCTGTCGCCGGTTTACTTGGCTGACTATGTCGAGCTGGACGCCGGTACCGGTATCGTTCACTCGGCTCCGGCCTATGGTGAAGACGACTTCCGTACCTGCAAGCAGTACGGCATGCACAACGATGACATTCTCAGCCCGGTGCAGAGCAACGGTGTCTACGTTCAGGATCTGCCGTTCTTCGGCGGCCAGTTCATCTGGAAGGCCAATCCGGCCATCGTCGCCAAGCTGGAGGAAGTGGGCGCGCTGCTCAAGCATCAGAGCATTCAGCACAGCTACATGCACTGCTGGCGCCACAAGACGCCGCTGATCTACCGCGCTACCGCCCAGTGGTTCGTCGGCATGGATGTGCCGGTCGCCGGTGGCGAGACCCTGCGCGAGCGCGCGCTCAAGGCCATTGAAGAGACCGACTTTGTTCCTGGCTGGGGCAAGCAGCGCCTGCACAACATGATTGCTGGCCGCCCGGACTGGTGTATCTCCCGTCAGCGTAACTGGGGCGTGCCGATCCCGTTCTTCCTGCACCGCGAGTCGGGCGAACTGCATCCGCGCACCGTCGAGCTGATCGAGCAGGTTGCCCAGCGCGTGGAGCAGCAGGGGATCGATGCCTGGTTCAATCTGGATGCGGCCGAACTGCTGGGCGACGAAGCAGCCCAGTACGAAAAGATCAGCGATACCCTGGACGTCTGGTTCGACTCCGGAACGACCCACTGGCACGTGATGCGCGGCTCGCACCCGATGGGCCACGATCAGGGGCCGCGTGCCGACCTGTATCTGGAAGGCTCCGACCAGCATCGCGGCTGGTTCCACTCGTCGCTGCTGACCGGTTGTGCGATCGACGGTCACGCGCCTTATCGTGGCCTGCTGACGCACGGCTTCACGGTCGACGAGAAGGGCCGCAAGATGTCCAAGTCGCTGGGTAACACCATCGCGCCGCAGAAGGTCAACGACACCCTGGGTGCCGACATTCTGCGTCTGTGGGTGTCCTCGACCGATTACACCGCTGAAATCGCTGTGTCCGATCAGATCCTGCAGCGCAGCGCTGATGCCTACCGCCGTATTCGCAATACCGCGCGCTTCCTGCTGTCCAACCTGAGCGGCTTTGATCCGGCAACTGACGCGCTGCCGGCCGAGCAGATGCTGGATCTAGATCGCTGGGCCGTTGACCGTGCCCTGCTGCTGCAGCAGGAGATTGTCGAGGCCTACGAAACCTATCGCTTCTGGAACGTTTACCAGAAGGTGCACAACTTCTGCGTGCAGGAACTGGGCGGCTTCTATCTCGATATCATCAAGGACCGTCAGTACACCACCCAGGCGAACAGTGTCGCGCGTCGCTCCTGTCAGACTGCGCTGTACCACATTGCCGAGGCGCTGGTGCGCTGGGTTGCGCCGATTCTGTGCTTCACCGCAGAAGAGCTGTGGCAGTACCTGCCGGGCGAGCGCAGCGAGTCGGTCATGCTCACCACCTGGTACGAAGGGCTTGAGGCGCTGCCGGAAGGGCAGGCGCTGGGTCGTGCGTTCTGGGAGCAGGTGATGGGCGTGAAGGAGGCGGTCAACAAGGAAATGGAAAACCTGCGCAATGCCAAGGTACTGCGTGGCAACCTGGAAGCCGAAGTCACCCTCTACGCCGATGACAGCCTGCGCGCCGCGCTGGCCCAGTTGGGCGATGAGCTGCGCTTTGTGCTGATTACCTCGCAGGCTACCCTGGCACCGCTGGCCGAGGCGGGCGAGCAGGCGGTAGAAACCGAGGTTCCAGGCCTGAAGCTGCAGATCGTCAAGTCAGACGCTGCCAAGTGTGCACGCTGCTGGCACCTGCGCGCCGACGTCGGCAGCCACGCCGCTCACCCGGACATTTGTGGTCGCTGCGTCGAGAACATCGAAGGCGCCGGTGAGGTACGCAAGCATGCCTGATGTCCGCAAGGGCAGTCTGATCTGGCTGGTGCTGTCGGCGCTGGTCATTGTGCTCGATCAGTTGACCAAATGGGTGGCTGTGTCGGAGCTGCGGTTGCATCAGCAGGTGCCGATCATCGATGACCTGTTCAGCTTCACCCTGGCCTACAACACCGGTGCCGCGTTCAGCTTTCTGGCCGACGCCAGTGGCTGGCAGCGCTGGCTGTTTGCCGTTATCGCAGTCGTTGTGAGCGCAGTGCTGTGCGTCTGGCTGGCGCGGCTGGATCGCAGCAAGAAGCTCGAAGCCATCGCGTTGGCACTGATTCTGGGTGGCGCCATCGGCAACCTGTATGACCGGGTGATTCACGGCAAGGTGACCGACTTCATTCTGGTGCACTGGCAGCAGAGCTGGTTCTTCCCGGCCTTCAATATTGCCGACAGTGCCATTACCGTCGGTGCGGCACTGCTGCTGTTCGACATGTTTTTCGGCAGGAAGCCGGAGCAAAATTGATCGATGGCCCGCGCCAGCGGGCCCGGCTTTCCAGGCGAGATTCCCATGACAGAAACACGTATTGGTCACGAGTCCGAAGTAACCCTGCACTTTACCCTCAAGCTGCCCAATGGCGACGTGGTCGACACCACCACCGACAAGCAGCCAGCTACCTTCAAGGTGGGTGACGGCAGTCTGTTGCCCGGTTTTGAGCAGGTGCTGTTCGGTCTCAAGGCCGGCGACTGCCGCAGTTTCGAGATCGAGCCCGAGCGCGGCTTCGGGCCCGGCAATGAGCAGAATATCCAGACCATAGCCCGCGATCAGTTTGACGAAATGGAGCTGGAGCCGGGGCTGCTGGTGATCTTTGCCGACGCCGCCGGCGGCGAGTTGCCGGGCGTGGTCAAGCAGGTGCATGATTCGGTGGTCGAGGTCGACTTCAATCATCCGCTGGCCGGCAAGGTCATTACCTTTGATGTCGAGATCGTCGGCGTACGCTGATCGCCTCAGCGGTCGGTCCATTCTTTCGATACTCCAGCGAGGCTTTTCATGCAGATCAAACTGGCCAACCCCCGCGGCTTCTGCGCCGGTGTCGACCGAGCCATCGAGATCGTCAATCGCGCGCTGGAAGTGTTCGGCCCGCCGATCTATGTGCGTCACGAGGTCGTCCACAACAAGTTTGTGGTCGAGGATCTGCGCAATCGTGGCGCGGTGTTTGTCGAAGAAATCGATCAGGTGCCGGATGACGTGATCGTAATCTTCAGCGCCCACGGCGTGTCCCAGGCTGTGCGTCAGGAGGCGGCGGATCGCGGTCTCAAGGTGTTTGACGCCACCTGCCCGCTGGTGACCAAGGTGCATATGGAAGTGACCCGCTATAGCCGCGAAGGGCGCGAATGCATCCTTATCGGCCACGCGGGTCACCCTGAAGTCGAAGGCACCATGGGGCAGTACGACGCCAGTAATGGCGGGGCGATCTATCTGGTTGAGGACGAGGCAGATGTCGAACGCTTGCAGGTGCAAGACCCTGAGCGCCTGGCGTTTGTCACCCAGACTACCCTGTCGATGGACGACACCGCGCGGGTGATCGACGCGTTGCGTGCGCGTTTCCCGTCGATTGACGGGCCACGCAAGGATGACATCTGCTACGCCACCCAGAACCGCCAGGATGCTGTCAAGCAACTGGCTGCGTCCTGCGATGTGGTGCTGGTGGTCGGCAGCCCGAACAGCTCTAACTCCAATCGCCTGCGCGAGCTATCCGAGCGTATGGGCACGCCTGCCTACCTGATTGACGGTGCCGAAGAGATTCAACCGGCCTGGCTGGAGGGCGCGCAGAATGTCGGCGTCACCGCAGGCGCCTCCGCGCCGGATGTGCTGGTGCGCCAGGTGATTGCCCACCTGCACGCCCAGGGTGCCACCGGCGCAGAGGAGCTGGCGGGCAAGGAAGAAAACATCGTCTTCAGCATGCCGAAAGAGCTGCGGGTGGTACAGCTGTAGGGGCGCGGCATGCCGCGCCCGCGAATTCCGGGCCGGCAGATCGTCCGGTGCGCCAACAGCCTGCGCATCCACCTTGCGGCCACGACATGTCGTGGCCCTACGGGTATTGCAGCGCAGCCTGAGGC
>NZ_NBYK01000026.1:8518-9454 GCF_002197985.1 Halopseudomonas aestusnigri | reverse complement strand
TGTAGTGGTCTACTAATCCCGGACACCAAGTTAGGCGGTAGAATCGCCATCAGCGAGGTGTTCAATGAGCAAACAACGTCGATCCTTTTCGGTCGAGTTCAAACATGATGCAGCGGCCTTGGTCGTCGACCAAGGCTATAGCGTGGCAGAAGCCTGCAAGTCGATGGGTGTCGGAGAAACCGCTCTCCGGCGCTGGGTCGATCAACTGCGCGAGGAGCGTGGTGGAGTGACGCCAAACAGCAAGGCGCTCACGGCTGAACAGCAGGAAATTCAAGCCCTGAAGGCCCGTATTAACCGCCTTGAGCTGGAGAAGAAAATCTTAAAGGAGGCCACTGCGCTCTTGATGGCCGAGGAGCACGGGCGCAGACGTTGAGGTCGATTCGGCAACTGGCCAAGCGCTATCCCGTCCAACTGTTGTGTGCTGTTTTCGACGTGTCGCGCTCTAGCTATTACGCCTACCTGGCCAGATGCAGGCGCGTTAATGTTCAGCGGCTACTGCTGCGTCGTCGAGTGAACGAGCTGTTTACTCAAAGCCGCAGTGCCGCGGGTAGTCGCAGCATAGCCGCCATGCTCCAAGCAGAAGGTACAGTGATCGGTCGCTTTAAGGTAAGAGCGCTGATGAAAGAGCAGGGCCTGATTAGTAAGCAACCGGGGACACACGCCTACAAGAAGTCGACAGTGGAGCGGCCTGACATACCGAACATTTTGGATCGGCAGTTCACTGTCGAGGCCCCCAATACGGTTTGGTGTGGCGACATTACCTATATCTGGGCGCAGGGCAAATGGCATTACCTCGCCGCAGTATTGGACTTGTTCAGTCGCAGAGTGGTGGGCTGGGCGATGTCTGCCAAGCCGGATGCTGATCTGGTCGTAAAGGCGCTCGACAGAGCCTACGAGATGCGTGGGCGCCCAAGTGGTGTCTTGTTCCACAGCGAT
>NZ_NBYK01000026.1:6193-7745 GCF_002197985.1 Halopseudomonas aestusnigri | reverse complement strand
AGTAAGAATGTACTGGCCAGTGTTTCCATGTGGTCTGACTCACACAGCGATAGACCGATGATGGATGATCTGGTCGTGGAGTGTCCCGAATGGCCTGACCCACACTCAGATCGACCCTTGTGTCTTTCCCCGGACCTGTCGACCGCTTGGGAACACTGCACGTCAAGGTGACCGCCTTGCCGATACATGTGACCCAAGAAGGGCCTGACGTCACGTCACTTTACTGTCTTGTCCAGGTGTCCGGTTGGAGCGGTTCAGTTCGAGCCCGGTGAACCGGAGAGACCAGCCATGCACAACGTTAAAATCAGCAGTGTTTCGAGACAGGTCGTAGGCGGCGTAGATACCCATAAAGATCTTCACGTCGCCGCAGTTGTAGATGAGCAGGATCGTATCTTGGCCAGTGAGAGCTTTGCGACTACGCGTCAGGGCTACAAGCAAATGCTGACGTGGATGCGCTCGTTTGGTGACCTGGCGCGAGTGGGCATCGAGTGCAGCGGTACGTACGGTGCAGGCCTATTACGCTACTTGGAACAGGCTGAAGTCACCGTTCTTGAAGTTACTGCGCCTGATAAAAGCGATAGGCGCAAGCGGGGCAAAGATGACACCCTTGATGCTGAAAATGCCGCACATGCTGCCTTCGCAGGTATTCGTACAGTTACCCCCAAAAAACGTGACGGCATGGTCGAATCGTTACGCGTGCTCAAAGTGTGTCGCAAGACTGCCATGCAGGCTAGGCGCATTACCTTGCAACTGATCCAGAACACCATCGTTAGCGCGCCGGATGATCTGCGTGAGTCATTACGCACGTTGACTCGCATGCAATTGATTAGAACACTGGCAGCATGGCGTCCAGATCTATCAAGCTATCGTCAAGTTACATCTGCCTACCGGATAGCCCTGAAGTCACTGGGGCGGCGTTATCTCGAACTGCATGACGAGATAGCGGACTTGGATGTGATGATTGCAGCCTTGGTTAATGATCTTGCCCCAGAGTTGGTTTCCCGAAATGCCATTGGCTACGAGACCGCTGCTCAGCTTCTACTGACAGCTGGTGAAAACAGCGATCGTTTCCGCTCAGAGTCCAGCTTCGCGGCTTTATGCGGGGTTAGCCCAGTCCAAGCCTCTTCAGGGAAGGTCACCCGACATCGTCTGAATCGAGGTGGTGATCGTGCCGCGAACAGTGCGCTGCATATCATCGCTATTGGCAGGCTTCGAACAGACGCCCGAACCCAGGCTTATGTCAGTCGGCGCCTCGCAGAGGGACATTCGAAACTGGAAGCTATCCGCTGCCTAAAGCGCTACATCGCACGGGAGGTATACAGCATCATCCAGAGGCGAAATAGCATCATCAACCAAAGCACAGTATCCACTTGACCTTTAGAAGGGCGTCCAGGGTAGCCAGTTCAGCAGCGGAGACTGGCAGAGCTTCCTGAAAGCCAACAATTTGCTTGGCAGCATGAGTCGACGTGGCAACTGCCATGACAACGCGGTAGCGGAAAGCTTTTTCCAACTGCTGAAGCGGGAACGGATCAGGCGAAAGATCTACAGCACC
>NZ_NBYK01000026.1:0-5592 GCF_002197985.1 Halopseudomonas aestusnigri | reverse complement strand
GCCGGGGCGATTCAGTTATCACTTTCAGCGGCACGAAAAGCGGCAAGGTCAGAGCTGTTCCTATCTCTGCCGATCTGGAAACGTTCCTGCTCAAGCACTGGCGTCAGCATGGCCCGTTTACCTCCGCGATCACCTCATTCAGGCGAGCACTGGCGAGAACCACGATCAAACTACCGAAAGGGCAGGCTGCACACGTGCTGCGGCACACCTTCGCTAGTCACTTCATGCAGAACGGCGGGAATATCCTGACTCTGCAAAAAATCCTCGGGCATTCCACCGTGGTCGTGACCATGCGCTATGCGCACCTTGCGCCGGAGCATCTGCAAGATGCCGTAAGGCTGGGCCCTAACCTTCACGGCTGAGGAAAGGGAGAAGAGAGGCTGCTTTTTAGCTGAGAAGTTTTTTTTCCAGCATTTTTTCTATCTCACGAGAAAGCTTCTCCATCCTGCGAAGCGTTGCTTTGTCCAGATAAGACGACGCAATCGACTCTGTGCGGACCTCAAGTCCTCGGTGACCTTGCAGAAGTATCTCTAGGTAGCGTTGCAGCTTTTCTGGTGGAGTGGTTGGGCGATTTAACTGTTTTTTGAAGGACTCAACAAACTGCGCTCTGGCCTTTTCATCATTATCGTCGTCGTGATCTTCCGCAAAAATCATCTCGGCCAAGTTTTTCCGGCTTTTACCTGTTTCCTTTAGTCGGCGTTTGATTTGAGCCTGCAGATTTTCTACTTCGTCCATGTGTGTCCCAATTTGTCCCGCGACTCTGCGTAGATTCGAACCTGCACCAAGCGTGGTGCTAATTCAAGGAGAAATCTATGTCTAAGAAAACGCAAATGACTGCCGAGGCCGCTGCTCGAATTCAAAGCAGAGAAGCCATCAAAAACGGTGGTGCAGTGGAAGCCGATACCTTTGCCGCGCGCGCTCAGCGAGCAGCAGCCAAACAACCACAGAAAAGCAAATCTTAAGGAGACAGATTATGACTAAAAACAGTGGTGGTGCGAGCAAAGGTGGTACTGGCAGTGGCGGAAAGGGCGGAGCCTCCGGAGGGAGTCAGAGAAGCGATTCTCCCGGTTGGCCCAGCAGAACCGGAAACCCCTCTGGTGGCGGACGGGATAATGCACCGCCTCGAACCAAGTAACCTCGCTTAGAGGTTGAGCCCAAGCCAAGCTAAAGCTTAGCTTGGGCTTTGGCTTAATTGGCGCATTCCTTGACCGCTGCTTCCATTGCTTTCGCGAGGTCTATTGGTGCTTTCTTGTAGTGCTTGTAATCGATATCTTCCTGAGCGGTTCCAAGTGCGCAGGTACAGATCGCAAAGAGCTCTTCCCTTCGGCGGTTGTAACTGACCTCCGATGAGCCCTTGGAGCAGCTTTCCAGTAGTGAGTACTCGATAGCTAATGGGTATCTGTTTGACTCGAAAAAGTCATCCGCATGTAGGCCGGCGAAGCCTCCGATAGCGAGGGCAGCGGATGTCGTAATTAAGGCTTTCTTTGCCAGCTTTAGTTTTTCGAAGCTTGTCTGGCAGTGCTCACAGCACAGTCCTTCGGTGATCTGCAGGGGGGTGGATTTTTTGCATTCTGGGCATGTGATTTCCATGTTGCATCCTTGCTATGTATCAATGCGCCATTATGCCGTTTGTCGGTGGAGTCTCACAATCAGTGCTGCAGCCGTTGTCAGTCTATCCTTGACCCAAGCGCAGCAATCCTTCGGATGGCGCGTCAAAGCGTCACTGCCTTTCAGGAACCTGCCTTATTTCGACACTTTTTCGACAGTGCAAAAGAAAAACCCCCGAAAACTTCAACGTTTTCAGGGGTTTGTTTGGTGGAGCCGGGGGGAGCTGCAATCTATCTTTGCTTGAGCGCTCTATTCCGGGGATCCTAGTCAATTTTCGTGCGAACTCTGGACTTGGTGGATTTCACAAAGTGTGCGGTAGATATTATGGGATCTTGGCTGCGTGTCAAGTATTCAGAGAGGCTCTTAAGAAGCGCTCCACCTGTCAGCAACGGTGTTGCGTTAGTTGTAAATGGCTAGCGCGCACGGCGTTGATCATGCTGCCCTGTTGTGGATATTTTCATCCGCGCTAATGGGTTCAAATCCCTTTTTTGGAGTTGAACTCAGGATCTTTTTTGTGTTGTCCCATGAGGCTAGACGCCATTCGAGCATTGGATTGGGTTGGCGAAGCAAGCGTGGGGGATGCCGTTTCCAAACTTCATAAACTACTACCCGAGAGCGAATGGGGTGCTCTGGTGTCATCTCACCGCTCGTTGCCTATCTGGATGGCGAGTGCAATCTGCGCTCAGTCGAGTTGCACCCACCCTTTTAAGTTGGGCTAGCGGTTAGCTGTAGCCTACTTACCGCCAGACCGGCATCATCTGGAATGGGGCAATTCGATGTGAAAGCCCGTGAGGCCAGCGGCTGAGGTGCACCAGATGCGGCCTTTGTGAGCCTCAATGATGGACCGGGTGATGGCAAGTCCGAGCCCGGCGTTGCTCGGGCTTCCCTCCCGCCGAGCGGGGTCGACCCGGTAAAATCGGTCGAAGAGCTTCTCTAAATGCTCTGAGCTGATTGTGTCCCCTGGGTTCTCGATGCTGAATGTGGTTGAGTCCGCTGCCTGGCGGATCAGAACCGAAATTGTCTTTCCCGCCGGCGTGTAGCGCAGCGCATTAGATAGCAAATTGGATAGCGCGCGATCAAGCATCAGCCGATCCCCCTGCGCTTGGCCTGTGCCTGTGAGCGATAGCTCAATGCCACGCTCTTCGGCTAGGAGGTGGTAGTAGTCAAACAGCTTGTAGACTACGTCAGCCAGTTCGATCCTGGCCTGCTCTGGGATGATTAAGCCATTATCAGCCTTGGCCAAGAACAGCATGTCATCAATCATTCGAGACATGCGCTTCAATTCTTCCAAGTTGGAGTAGAGGTTCTCCTCGTATGCGGTGATGTCGCGCTTATGGCTCAAGACCACCTCAGTATGGGTCATGAGGTTGCTGACGGGCGTTCGTAGTTCGTGTGCGATGTCCGCCGAGAAGTTGGAGAGTCGAATGAAGGCCTCTTCAAGTCGAGCCAGCATCGCGTTGAAGGACAGAACTAACTGCTGAAGTTCTTGCGGTACTGGTTCGAGAGGAATTCGCTCCTGCAATGATCGGGCGGACATCCCGGAGGCCACGCGAGTGACTTGCCGCAGAGGCTTGAGGCCACTGCGAGCTACCACCCAGCCGAGCGCGGCACTGACCAAGGCACTGATGATCAGTCCAATCCAGAACCATCGCTGCAGCGTGTCGAAGAAGTGTGTGTGATTGGTTACGTCGAGAATCAGCAGGGCTGTGAGAGGCTCAGGTTGATCGGCTACCGAGATTTGGGCCGTCATACCGCGGTACATGTGCTGGCCGTTCTGCCACTCCCACATGTTCTGCTCATTTGCGCGCCTGAAGCGCTCAGGCACCTCGACTGCTCTGGGGTCGGAAAATAACACTGTGTCGTCGCTAGCCAGGATGGTGGCCGCCAGGTCCTGATGGGCTCCCAGCAAGGCCCGCAACTGCGGTAATTCTTCCGAAAGGCTCGCTTCACCGCGGGCATTGTTGAGGAGATGTTTGGTAGATTCGAGTTTCTCCACCAGGGCCTGCCGATCCAGCATCTTGAAATGGTGCTGACTGAGCATATTGAAACTCAGCCCTGCTACCGTCAGGACTGCAATTACCGCGGACATGAACATCAAGCTCATGCGTGCGGTCAGCGAAAGGTGCTTCATATTCACTCCGGAGCATCCATCATGTACCCCATGCCGCGGGCGGTATGAATCAGCTTGAGATCGAAATCGTCATCGATTTTTGCGCGTAGCCGGCGTACCGCGACCTCAATGACATTGGTGTCGCTGTCGAAGTTCATGTCCCAAACCTGAGAGGCAATCAGCGACTTCGGGAGCACTTCACCGCGTCGGCGCAGCAGTAACTCCAGTAGTGAAAATTCCTTCGCCGTCAGGTCAATTCTTTTCCCGCCCCGGACAGCACGTCGCTTCATCAGATCGACTTCCAGATCGGCAATTTTCATGGTGGTCTGCGTCGGCGAACCATTACCTCTGCGCAACAGCGTTCTGACCCTGGCCAGAAGCTCTGAGAAAGCAAATGGCTTGATCAGGTAGTCGTCCGCACCCAGCTCCAACCCTTTAACGCGGTCTTCCACACCATCGCGTGCCGTCAAGAACAGTACAGGGACGTCTTTTCCTGCTGCGCGCAACATGCGCAGCACTTCCCAACCGTCCAGCCCAGGCATCATTACATCCAGAATTAGCAGGTCATAGGCTTCGCTAATTGCATGCTGAAGGGCATCTGTACCGGTCATAACCCGGTCGACATTGAACCCAGCCTCGGTTAGACCTTGCTGGAGGTACGTACCGGTTTTGGGTTCGTCTTCAGCTACCAGTAGTTTCATGTGTGCATACTCCAAAAGTCGGTTGGCCTGAGTTTGCAGGCAAACCGCGGCCCCAACCAGAAGCTTACGAAAATGTAATTCTGACTTCAGCTCACTGACAGGGTGGGCTTGTCTAGGGTGCAAGCATGAGTACTAGGTTGTGCTCTCGGCCCCCGACAGACCAAAAGCAGAGGTGCCGGCCATAGTTTGCACTGATGGAGACTGCCCATGAAATCGCTGAAACCTTTGCTTCTGGTTGGTTCGCTACTGCTGTCTTCCATGGCTTGGGCCGAAGAGGGCAGCGACCGTGTATTCGAGCGCATCCAGCAGATGCGCGACAAAGCAGAAGCCGTGCTGATCCAGGCGGAGAAGGCCTCGGTCGGCGAGCGGCATGTGCACATGAAGGAGCATATGAACATGCTCGAAGACATCATGAGCCAGCTGCACAACGAACATCCCGCGCCAAACATGTCTGCCGAAGAGCATCTGGCCTGGATGGAAAAGCATGACAAGCTGGTAGACGACGTGCTGGGTCAAATGATTCGAGAGCACAAGCTGATGATGGCCGACAAGGAATGCCATCAGTAAAGATTTCCCCCATCTTACAGGCCTTTCGTGATTGCTCCTTCGGCCTAGTGGCGCCTTTATGGCGCCGTGCTTTTTCCCAGCTGACGCAATTGTAGTTTTGGGGTCAGCGGCCTGGCAGCAAGCGGGGAATAGCATGAGATTTCCAGCACCCATCTCGAGGTCTCACCATGAAACGCTTACCCCTTAAACTGCTGATCAGCACTCTGTTCATCAGCACCACCTTTCCGGCATTTGCCGAGGTCGGCGGCAGTAGCAATGGCATTGGGCAGCAGGCCCAGGCGACGCCAGCGACTCGTACCATCTTGGTAAAGATGGACGACATCAACTACAGCCAGAAAACGATCGATGTGAAGCCAGGTGAAACCGTGCGCTTCGTTCTGAAGAACGAGGGCGCGTTGATGCACGAGTTCAACATCGGGCAGGCAGCGTCCCAGCTGGAGCACCAGCGCAAGATGGCGTCCTTGTTCAAGGACGGCACACTGACCCCGACCGGCATGGCCGAGCGCATTGTCTGGCATGAGCGTTATGGCACGGGAGACTCCAACCCTCCAGGCTATCCGGAAGTCATCAAAGCCAAGCATGACGACCCGAACGCGGTTCTCGTCG
>NZ_NBYK01000025.1 GCF_002197985.1 Halopseudomonas aestusnigri | reverse complement strand
GCTACGTTCGAACTTCTCTTTAGCCATCGAGAGATCCCCTATTCGTGAGAGCAATGCGCGTGTCACGCGACCATTAAATAAAAGGCAGATATTCGCATATCTGCCTTGATATTGGAGCTCATGAGCGGATTTGAACCGCTGACCTCACCCTTACCAAGGGTGTGCTCTACCAACTGAGCTACATGAGCTTACAAACCATTACATCGTCAGACTGGAGCGGGTAGCGGGAATCGAACCCGCACCATCAGCTTGGAAGGCTGAGGTTCTACCATTGAACTATACCCGCCAAGTAGCCTGACTACGCGAAATCTGGTGGAGGGGGAAGGATTCGAACCTTCGAAGGCTAAGCCGTCAGATTTACAGTCTGATCCCTTTGACCGCTCGGGAACCCCTCCGTAAAAGAGGCGCCATTTTCATCACTTGGCGACCCTCTGTCAACACTTTTATCAGCAAAAACACTTACTTGAAGATATTTTTTACCGACTGGCCGGAAGTCCGGGACTGCCGAGCCGTGAAGCGGGCGCAATTCTAGGGGATGTTGCGCCCATTGGCAACGGGTGCGCACGATTGATATTGATGCTGCATTGCAGGGAAGTCCTCCCGCAGCTTGAGCAGCAGCTCCGAGCCTACCAGCCTGCGCGCTTCGGGAGCCACCTGGACACTGTATTGGCTGCGCAATTTTTCCACTCGCTCGATACGCACGTCGTAACCGTCTGACTGCAACTGAGCCTGTCGGGCGGCCGCATAATCCTCCCGACTGAATACACCTAGAGAGATGTTGCCAGCCAGAGGGCCTTCGGTTATCACAAAGCTATCAATCCCTCGCTCCTGCAGCGACGACAGCTTCGCCAGTGCGCCCGAAGCTCCACCCATTACCGACATTACAAGCCAGTAATCGCTACTGCTGACAATCTCATCCGCTACCACCTCCGCCGTTACGTCCAGCGCAAGCAGCCGCTGAAGCAACTGCGCCGCCTCCTCACGATCTGCAAAGACACCGAGACGAATGCACAGCGCTGCGGGCGACGTATCGGCACCTGAGAGAGATGCAGGGTGCGAGCTGATCATCGATGACTCGACAAGGGAATCAGGCACCGGCAGAGCCGACACGCCAAGCTCGCGATCAGGCACCAGTTCGCCGCCCTGCAACTGCCAAAGTGCGTACAGAATGTTTAGCAGCAGCAGAAAAAGGAACAGCGAACGCATCAATCAATCTCCATGGGACACGCCAGCGCCAGCCCATCGAAAACCAGATCGTTGATGATATGGCAGTTTTGCGGCAGCGCTTCGGCCATCCGCTCGGCATCACCACCGGTAAGAATTACCACCATTTCTTCGCCGAGCGTGTGGCGCGCGACACGAAGCTGCTCGCGAACGAAGCCGACCAGCATAAGATCACAGCCGAACTCCACGGCCTCCGCGGTACTTTCACCCGGCTGCGGCAGCGCAAGATCGCCGCGCAGTGACTGCTCATAGCGGATCAGCCTGGTGTGACGCTTGAGGCTCCCCCTCAGCAGCTTGCTGCCCGGCGCAATGTATCCACCCAGATGCTGGCCCGCCGCGTTGACAAAATCCACTGTCACTGCGGTTCCCAAGTCAATCACGACACAGGCACGGCGACACAGATTGTAACCGGCAACCAGTGCCAGCCAGCGATCCATTCCCAGCTTGCTGAAATCAGCATAGCCATTGCGCACGCCCGCCAACTCCCGGGCGCTGCGTGCAAGCACCGGATGCAGCTTCAGCCAGCTTGTAAGCTGATCCATTACGACCTGGTTCTCTTCAGCGGAACGAACACTGACCAGCCGGCAACCATGAATCTCGCGCTCCTGACCACCCAGCAGTCGTTGCAACTCGACCAGATCAGGCGCCATATCCCGATCGCGGACGCGCCCCTCGCGATCCAGCAGCCGCCATTTGATCAGGGTATTGCCGCAGTCCAACTCAAGAAGCATGGTTCAACCTCAGACTCACTTCACCACCGCTGATTTCAACGTCACCGCTTTCGGTATGCAGCAGCAGCGCGCCCCGGGCATTGACACCCGCATCCACTCCATAGAGCTCATTACTCCCGGACACCACTTTTACGGCCCTGCCCGCCCATGCGTTGCGCGCGATCCATTGCTGCTGGAACGGAGCAAAGCCCTGGCGACGGAAAACGTCCAGCGCTGGAGCCAAACGCCGAAGGAGCGCAGCAATCAACTCATTGCGATCCAGTGTCGCATGCTGCCCGGAGCGCAAAAGCGACGTCCATTCCTGATCAATATTGGCCGCAGAGTCGAGTAGCACGTTGACGCCCACGCCAATGACGACAACAGCATCGCCCGTCAGGTCACCCGAGATTTCGAGAAGAATGCCGGCGAGCTTGGCATTATCAAGCAGCACATCATTCGGCCACTTGAGTCGGCAGCCTCGATAGCCAACATCTTCAAGCGCCTGCACAAGACATAGTCCGACGAGCAGGCTGAGCCCCTCGAGCCCCGCACCGCCAGCAGAGACAGGCTCGGCCAGGGAGATATAGATATTCTGGGCATACGGACTTGCCCATTGCCGTCCGCGCCGCCCGCGCCCAGCCAGCTGCTGCTCCGCCAGCACGATAAGCGGCAGGGGCCGCTGCGGATCCAGAGCGCGCTGCGCCTGCGCGTTGGTTGAGTCAACCTGCTCCTGCACAAACCACCGCCAGCGCGCTGCAAGTTCTGCCGGCAGTAATGACTGTATCTTCTCGGCATTGAGCATGCTCGCACCGGGCGGCAGCCGATACCCCTTGCCACGGACCCGCTGCAGCGGATAGCCATCGTCTTCCAGCCGCTTGAGAACCTTCCAGACTGCAGCGCGGCTAACCCCCAGCTCTGAGCCGATAGCCTCGCCGGAGTGGAAGCGCCCGTCGGCTAGCAATGCAAGTATCTCGCTGAGCATGGTTGGCTGTACCTGTGGCAATGAACGGCACATGATACCGTTGGCGGCCGACCGTCGCTATCCTCTCGGCCGACGCGACCAGAATGGACGCCGCAACTCCTCGCGAGCATCTGCGAGGCTGATACCCACATCCTTCATCTCTGCCTCAGTCATCGTCGCCAACAGACGGCGCTCATAGCACCAACGTCGCCAGCGCCCAAGCGCGTGCCACCCTGCTCGACACAGCAACGCAGCCCACCCACCTCGATCAACACACTTGCACATAAGCATTCCTCCAGATCGCACTGGAGAAATTGTCCCGATCGGCATAGGATCAATCCAACGAATGCTTTTTATGCAAACCATCTTTAGGATTGATGAATGGCCAGTTACCCAACTATCGATAGCGAGCTGCTTCGCACCTTCGTCGCCATTGCAGACCAAGGCGGCTATACCCGAGCAGCGGAACAGGTCAATCGCACGCAATCTGCTGTTAGCATGCAGATGAAACGGCTAGAGGAAGACGTGGTACAGCGCAGCCTGTTTCAGCGCAACGGACGTCAGATGCTGCTTACCGCCGAAGGCGAACTATTGCTGGGCTACGCACGACGAATCCTGCGCCTGCAGGGGGAAGCGCTGAACAGCCTGCGCGCACCGCACATGGTCGGCCTGGTACGCATCGGCACACCCGACGATTACGTTACGCGCTTCCTGCCGGGCGTACTGGCCCGCTTTGCGCAGGCATTTCCACTGGTGCAAGTCGAGATGCACTGCGAGCCATCGTTTCAGCTACTCCAGCGCCAGGATCTCGATCTGACCATCGTCACTCGAGAGCCAGGCAAGGAAATCGGCCAACTGCTGCGTCAGGAAGAGGTGGTATGGGCACAGGCAGACAACGCCATGCTGCACGAGCGCAGCACCCTGCCGCTGGCGATGTTCAACGCAGATTGCTTCTGCAGAAACTGGGCCTGTAATGCGCTGGACACCCTGAACCGCGATTATCGTGTGGCCTACAGCAGCCCGAGTCTGTCCGCGATTCTGGCCGTGGTCGGAGCAGGGCTTGCGATCACGGCACAGCTACGGAGCCTTATCCCGGCTGACATGCGCATCATCGGCAAGGAAGAAGGATTACCAGACATGCCCATGGCAAGCATCGTGCTGCTGCGTAACCCGCGTAGCCAGTCACCGGTTACCGAATGTCTGGCCGAGCATATTGCCGAGGGCTTCCGTCAGCACTAACCCCAATAGAAGGTGCCCGGACTTGCGCAATCAGGCCGGAACAGGTGGCCTACATCCGGCACAGCGAAGCAGCGATCACCCCGTTGCGGTTGCCACCCATTGTACTCGGCGTGGGTAATGCCCACCTCCCAGAGCTGAGGCGCATCCCATCCACAGGGCCGCAGCTCGAGTCGCACTTCAGCCCCCACCAGACTGATCGACTCCACCTGCAGCGGCAAATGCGCGTGTTCCACAGGATGGAGCTGAAGGCGAACCTCGTGGGGGCGCAAATACAGCTGAGCGGCCCCGGAAGGAACCGCCTCGGGCAGGCGTATCCAGGCATCGCGCTGAGCAATACGCTGATTGGCTATCTCGCCTGCCAGCACATTTACATGGCCGAGAAAGTCGAATACAAACTGGCTGACCGGACGGGCATACAGCGCCTGCGGTTGATCGACCTGCTCAATCTGGCCTGCACTCATCACCACAACACGATCAGACAGCTCCAGCGCCTCCTCCTGATCGTGGGTCACAAACACACTGGTGAAGTTCAATTCGTCATGCAGGTTTCGCAACCAGCGGCGCAGATCCTTGCGCACCTTCGCATCAAGCGCACCAAAGGGCTCATCCAGCAGCAGTATCTGCGGCTGCATCGCAAGCGCTCGCGCCAGGGCGATTCGCTGCTTCTGTCCGCCTGATAGCTGGGAGGGATAGCGGTCCGCCAGATGGGACAACTGCACCATCTCCAGCAACTCACCAACGCGCTTACGTATTTCCGCTGCCGAAGGACGCTGGCGGCGCGGCAGTACATCCAGCCCGAAGGCGACGTTGTCAGCAACGGTCATGTGGCGGAACAGCGCATAGTGCTGGAAGACGAAACCGACCTTGCGCTCACGCACGTGCAGACGGGTTACATCCTGCCCGTGAAACAGAATGCGTCCGGCATTGGCACTTTCCAGCCCCGCAATAATCCGCAGCAACGTGGTTTTGCCGGAGCCGGACGGCCCCAACAGACCAACCAGCTCTCCATCCGGGATCTCAAGCGAAATGTCGCGCAGGGCACGGAAGCTACCGAATGACTTGTCGATGTTCTCGAGGGTAATACTCATCAGTGTGAATCCGTCCGTACCGCCGGCGTCGCCTGCTGACGAGCCTGACGCCATTCGATCATGCTTTTGACCAGCAGCGTCAGCAGCGCAATACCGGCCAGCAGCGAGGCACTGGTAAATGCCCCAACTGCGTTGTAGTCCTGATACAACAACTCAACGTGCAGCGGCAGCGTGTTGGTTTCGCCGCGGATGTTACCGGAGACAACCGACACCGCACCGAATTCGCCAACCGCCCGGGCATTGGTCAGCACAACACCATAAATCAGCGCCCATTGGATGTTGGGCAAGGTAACGCGCCGGAACAGCTGCCACCCGCTGGCTCCCAAAACAACACCCGCTTCTTCCTCCTCCCGCCCCTGCTGCTGCATCAACGGAATCAGCTCGCGCGCAACGAACGGACAAGTTACAAACACCGTAACCATGACGATACCTGGCCAGGCAAACATCAACTGGATGTCGTAATCCATCAGCCACTCACCGAGCCAGCCGTTACTGCCGTAGAGCAGCAGATATAACAAGCCGGCGACCACCGGGGATACCGCGAACGGAATATCAATAAGGGTGATCAATGCCTTGCGGCCGGGAAACTCAAAGCGGGTAACCAGCCAGGCCAGAAAGATACCGAACACCAGATTGATCGGCACCGTAAGCGCCGCGACAAGCAGCGTCAGACCAATCGCACTCAGCGTGTATTCATCCGTCAGATTAGCCCAGAAGGTTTCAGCGCCGGCGGAAAACGCCTGCACAAAAATGATCGCCAGCGGTACCACCAGCACCAGCGCAACAACGAGCAAAGCCAGACTCACCAGAGACCACTTGACCCATGCCTGATCGGCGATACGCAACCGTGCCTGCTTATGCATATTGGACTCTCACCGGCCGTGCAGCCGACGCAGATAACGCGCCTGCCAGATATTGATCGAAAACAGCAGCACCAGCGAGGCCATCAGCACAACGGACGCAATCGCGCTCGCGGCTGCATAGTCGAACTCCTGCAGCCGGATAAAGATCATCAAACTGGTTATCTCACTGACATACGGCATGTTGCCGGCGATAAAGATCACCGCACCAAACTCACCCAGACTGCGCGTAAACGACAGCGCAACACCAGTCATCAGTGCCGGCCACAGTGCGGGAAACACAACACGACGAAACACGGTAAGATCGGAGGCGCCCATAGTCACGGCCGCCTCTTCGTCTTCCGGCGCCAAATCCTCAAGAACCGGCTGAACCGTGCGCACTACAAACGGCAAGCTGGTAAAAGCCATAGCCACAATAATGCCCAATGGCGTGAACGCAACCTTGATGCCAAGCAGCGCGAGCAATTGACCGTACCAGCCATTTTCGGCGAACAGTGCCGCAAGAGTAATGCCGGCAACGGCGGTGGGAAGGGCAAACGGCAGGTCGATCAGCGCGTCAATGATGCGCTTGCCGGGAAACTCGTACCTTACCAGCACCCAGGCCAGCAGCAGCCCTGCAACACCATTGAACAGCGACGCAAAGAAAGCAGCCCAGAGCGTGACCTTGTAGGACGCTATTACCCGCTCGTCTGTGATGACAGCCCAATACTGCGACCAGCTCATCTCCGCTGTCTGCGCAATCAGCCCCGTGACAGGCAGCAGCAAAACCAGGCTGATGAACAGCAGCGAAATGCCCATGCTAAGAGCGAAACCCGGCAGCACGCGCTTGCCGGGTCTTGCATCAAACAGCGACCAACCGCCTGAGCTACGATTCATACTGCTCATTCAACGGCGCTGCAGCTGATCCAGCTTGCCGCCACTGCCAAAGTGAACGGTCATCGCCGTCGCCCAATCGCCGGTAATCTCCTCGATCGGCAGCAGCTCCAACTCGGGGAAGCGATCAGCAAACTCGGCCTTCACCGCCTCGTCATGGACACGGTAATTGAAACCGGCAATCAGGCGCTGAGCTTCTTCGCTATACAGGTATTCCAGATATTCCCTGGCGACATCGGCCGTACCGTTACGCTCTACGTTGCGGTCTATCCAGGTAACCGGAAACTCGGCAAGGAAGCTGACCTTAGGCACTACGACCTGGTACTCACCCGGCGGATACTGGGCAGCAATGTTGTTAACTTCCGACTCAAACGTCAGCAGCACGTCACCGATGCCCCGCTCGATAAAGGTGGTGGTCGCGCCGCGCCCACCGGTATCAAATACAGCGACGTTGCCAAGAAAGTTACGCAGGAACTCGTCAATGGCTGTCTGATCATCGCCAAACGTCTTTTGTGCGTAGCCGAGCGCGGCAAGGTAGGTATAGCGGCCGTTACCCGAGGTTTTCGGGTTTGGCAGAACAGAGCTGACATCGTCACGCACCAGGTCGTCCCAGTTCCGAATGTTTTTCGGATTACCCTTGCGCACCAGAAACGCCATGGTCGAGTAATAAGGCGAGGACGCGTTCGGCAGCCGCTCACGCCAGTCGGCCGGAATCAGATTCCCGCGCTGGTGGAGAATGTCCACGTCGGTAACCTGGTTGTAAGTCACCACGTCTGCTCGCAACCCCTGAATGATTGCCTGGGCCTGCTTCGAAGAGCCACCGTGGGATTGTTTGATCTCTACCGTTTTTCCGCTCTCATCCAACCAGTGCTGTGTGAACAACTCGTTGTACGAAGCAAACAGCTCTCGGGCAATATCGTAGGAGGAGTTCAGAATCTCTTGGTCAGCAGCCTGAGCATTTGCCATGCCAACACTACCGGTAACGGCCAGAGTGACGACCAATCGTTTGATCAGTTTGCCGGGTGACTGAAACATTGCATCCTCCACACGCACTAGGCGCCTTTTTGAATAGGACGCCAAGATTACAAGCCAGACGGACTTAGAACAACAAGCTGCTTAGACGGATTTGCTTATTCCATCTAACGCTAAGACATAAGCAATTGACGGCTCAGGCGTCCGGATTATCGGCATGATCCTGCCGCCCGCAGCAGCGCCGACCTAGGCGAACTTTCCGTCCGCGCAAAGAAGAA
>NZ_NBYK01000024.1 GCF_002197985.1 Halopseudomonas aestusnigri | reverse complement strand
ACCTTTTTTTAGCCGTCTGACGATTTAGCGGTAGTTACCGGCGCGCAGCGCAGCGATGCGCTCATCCAGCGGCGGATGACTCATCAGCAGACCGGCCAGACCATTTTTCAGACCGCCGTTGATACCGAAGGCGGTCATCTCGCCGGGCAGCTCAACCGGAATGCCTTGCTCGGCTTTCAGATGCTCCAGCGCTGCGATCATGGCACCGGCACCGGCCAGCTGGGCCCCGGCGGCATCGGCGCGGAACTCACGCTGACGGGAGAACCACATGACGATGATGCTGGCGAGGATGCCCAGTACCAGCTCGGCAAAGATGGTTGCGATGAAGTAGCCGATGCCGGGGCCGTCACTTTCGTTCTTGAATACCGCGCGATCAACGAAGTTGCCGATGATGCGGGCAAAGAACATGACGAAGGTGTTTACCACGCCCTGGATCAGCGACAGGGTGACCATGTCACCGTTGGCTACGTGACCGATCTCGTGTGCCATAACCGCTTTCACTTCGGCTGGGCTGAAACGCTGCAGCATGCCTTCAGACACGGCAACCAGCGACGCGTTCTTGTTCCAGCCGGTGGCAAACGCGTTTGGCGCGCGGGACGGGAAGATTGCCACTTCCGGCATGCCGATGCCGGCGGTGCGCGCCAGTTCTTCAACGGTGCTTACCAGCCAGCGCTCCTGCTGGGTTTGTGGCTGTTCGATCACGCGGGCACCGGTGCTGCGCTTGGCCATCCACTTGGACAGGAACAGCGAAACGAAGGAGCCGGCAAAACCGAATACGGCACAGAAGATCAGCAGCGACTGCAGGTTCATGCCACCCTGACCATCGTGGACGCTGCCAACGCCCAGCAGGCTCAAGGTGACACTGGCAACCAGAATCACTGCTACGTTGGTAGCCAGAAACAACAGTATTCGCATCATGGGGGTATCTAATCCTATCGAATGAAAACCGGGTGTTGCAGACGCCTGCTCAAGGCCTGGGCGATTTACATGGGGCTTATATTGGGCGAAAGCCCGTGTCTTTCAACGACGACTCTATGACAAAACGTGTCTTGAGCGGGTTCCGCTGCGATGGGTCACGATTGACGGCGAAAGCACTGCTGAACGGCGTCGAAGATTTCGTTGCCAGAGCCGCTGCGCAGGGCATCGCGCAGGCGTTGGGCAAGGGTAGCTCGCTGGCGTGCGACACTGGCTGGCAGGTCTGCCTGCAAACGTTGCGGGTCAGGTGCAGAGAGCAGGGTGAAGGCGCGTTCGGTCAGGCAGCACTGATCAATCGCTTCCTGGCGGATAGTGTCGGTGTAGCGCAGGAACCCTTCCTGGCCGAGCCACAGCATGGTGCTGAAACAGGCCATGTGTCGTGGTGCGGGAACACCAAATGCATCGGGTTCATGTTCGCCGATCAGATCGACGACAAACAGGCTGCCCGGTTGCGGAAAACGGTTGTACAGCGCCACCAGAATGCGCGCGACATCCTGGTGGAAGTCCTCGATATGAAGATCCGCTGCCACAAGGCTTACTGCCGGTAACTCTTGAGGAAGTTGCCGATGCGGCCAATCGCCATTTCCAGATCATCCTTGCGCGGCAGAGAGACGATGCGGAAGTGGTCAGGCCATGGCCAATTGAAGGCGGTACCCTGGACGATCAGAATCTTTTCCTGCAGCAGCAGGTCGAGCACGAACTTCTCGTCGTTATGGATCGGGTAGACCTTGGGGTCCAGGCGCGGGAACAGATACAGCGCGCCCTTGGGCTTGGTGCAGCTGACGCCGGGAATCTCGTTGAGCAGTTCCCAGGCGGTGTCACGCTGTTCCAGCAGGCGGCCGCCGGGCAGAATCAGGTCATTGATGCTCTGGTAGCCGCCGAGAGCCGTCTGGATCGCGTGCTGGGCCGGCACGTTGGCGCACAGGCGCATCGATGCCAGGATTTCCAGGCCTTCCAGATAGCTGGTGGCGTGCTGCTTGGGACCGCTGATAACCATCCAGCCGGAACGGAAGCCGGCAACCCGGTAGGACTTGGACAGACCGTTGAACGTCAGGCAAAGCACATCGGGGGCGACCGCCGCCAGTGATTCGTGGACAGCGCCGTCGTACAGGATCTTGTCGTAGATCTCGTCGGCAAACAGGATCAGGTTGTGCTCGCGGGCGACCTGGGCCAGTTGCTCAAGCACTTCGCGTGGGTACACCGCGCCGGTCGGGTTGTTCGGGTTGATGACGACCATGGCTCGGGTATTGGGAGTAATCTTGCTGCGGATGTCCTCAATGTCCGGATACCAGTCTGACTGTTCGTCGCACAGGTAATGCACTGGCTTGCCGCCGGAGAGGCTGACCGAAGCGGTCCACAGCGGATAGTCCGGGGCCGGGATCAACACCTCGTCGCCGTTGTTGAGCAGACCCTGCATGGCCATCACGATCAGCTCGGATACGCCGTTGCCAAGGTAAATGTCTTCAATGCCGACACCCGGTATGTTCTTGGTCTGGGTGTAATGCATCACCGCCTTGCGCGCCGAGAACAGGCCGCGCGAGTCGCTGTAGCCCTGGGCGGTTGGCAGGTTGAGAATGACGTCCTGGAGGATTTCCTCCGGCGCCTCGAAACCGAAGGGTGCAGGGTTGCCAATGTTCAACTTGAGAATGCGGTGACCTTCTTCCTCGAGGCGCTTGGCGTGCCGCAGAACGGGCCCGCGAATGTCGTAGCAGACATTGGCCAATTTGTTGGACTTGCTAACCTGCATGATGCTTACCTTGTCGATCCAGGGCTGGGTGGGATGTGTCGGGGAGGCGATTGGAGACTTCCCTGAGCGCGCGTAAAGCGCTCATCATACGTCTTGCGTGGGCGAGTGTGAAAGCCCGATTACGGTTATCCGGAGTGAATTCATGAACAAGATCAGCAAGAGTGAATCCGAGTGGCGCGAGCAGTTGTCCGAGCCGCAGTTCCAGGTCTGTCGCCTGAAGGGAACCGAACGCCCGTTTACCGGTGCCTACTACCGCAATACCACCCCCGGGGTGTACCACTGCATCTGCTGCGATGCCGCACTGTTTGACACCGATACCCAGTTTGATGCCGGCTGCGGCTGGCCGAGCTATTACCAACCGGTACGTCCTGAGGTTGTAGAGGAACACGAGGACTTCAGTCATGGCATGCACCGTATCGAGGTGACCTGCGCCCAGTGCGATGCGCACCTGGGGCACGTGTTTCCGGACGGTCCGCCGCCGACCGGGCTGCGCTACTGCATCAACTCGGTTTGCCTGCGGCTGGAGCCGCGCGAAGCATGATTAGTTGTGTGCAATTTTGTTGACATAAAGTTATTTGTGGCTAGGCTGGCGGGTGAACATTCCATTTCAGTCCTGTTTTTCAAGGAAGCCATCATGAGCAAGTTGCTGGACATACCCTGCACCACAATCGACAACCGCGACTCTTCCCTGGCAGAGCTGGGCGGCAAGGCCTACCTGGTAGTCAATACCGCCAGCAAGTGCGGTTTTACCCCCCAGTACAAGGGCCTTGAAGCGTTGTGGCAGGACTATCGGGATCGCGGTTTGCGGGTCGCCGGCTTCCCGTGCAATCAGTTTGGCGCCCAGGAGCCCGGCAGCAGCGATGAAATCAGCCAGTTCTGCGAGCTCAATTACGGTGTCAGCTTCCCGCTGTTTAAAAAGGTCGAGGTCAATGGCAGCAATGCCCATCCGCTGTTTGTCGAACTGAAAAGGCAGGCTCCGGGCCTGCTGGGCAGCAAGGGCATAAAATGGAACTTCACCAAGTTTCTGGTTGATGGCCAGGGCACGGTGGTCAAGCGCTATGCGCCGACCACTGCGCCCGATGAGCTGCGTGCGGATATCGAGGCGTTGTTGTCGTGAGTGCAGCGCGTAACCCTGATGAGCTGGACGATCTGCTGGCACTGGATAACCAGCTCTGCTTTGCTCTGTATGCCGCTTCGCGGGCCCTGATGCGGACCTATCGTCCCTTGCTGGAGCCGCTGGGGCTGACCTATCCGCAGTATCTGGTCATGCTGGTGCTGTGGGAGTGGCAACGGCAGCCGCCCGCGCATCCCGGTGTCAAGGCGCTGGGGGAGCGGTTGCAGCTGGACTCCGGTACCCTGACGCCGCTGCTCAAGCGCCTGGAGGCGCAGGGTCTGGTTCGACGCGAGCGAGTCAGGGGAGGCGATGAGCGTCAGCTTCAGGTCAGCCTGACTGAAGCTGGCGAGCGTCTGCGCGAGCAGGCCGGCGAAGTACCTCGAGCGCTGATGTGCAGCACGGGCATGAGCGCCGAGCAGGTCATGACCCTGCGCCGGGGCCTGGATCAGTTGCTTGGGGAGCTGCAGGAGTAACCTGGTCTGTCGGTGTCAGCCAGCGCTGCAGTACCGCCTGCAGGTCTTCGCGCTTGAAGGGTTTTGCCAGGTAGTCGTCCATGCCCGCATCCTTGCAGCGCTGGCGGTCCTCATGTAGCGCATTGGCGGTGAGCGCAACGATGGGCAGGTGCTGCCAGCGCGGGTCGGCGCGCATGCGTCGGCTGGTTTCGTAGCCGTCCATTACCGGCATGTTGCAGTCCATCAATACCAGTGCGTAATCCTGTTCTACCAGTTTGCTGAGTGCGATTTCGCCGTGCTCGGCCAAGTCCACCTCGAACCCCAGGCGGCTGAGCATGCCCTTGGCCACCATCTGATTGACAGCGTTGTCCTCAACCAGCAGCAGTCTCTGGCCGTTGCCCATCTGCTGCTCGGTGCTGCTTTTTTCGCTGCGAGGCTGAGCCTCGAACAGGCCATCGATGGCAAGCGCCAGGCGATGCCTCGCCGGCGGCGTGGCGACCTGCTGGCGAACGTGGCAGGCCTCGGCCCGCGTCTGATCCAGTTGCTGGCTGTAGCTGCAGATGAGCAGGCGAGGAATATCCGGTCTGATGTCCCGCAGCCGTTCAGCCAGCTGCGGACTGTCGATCAGCCAGCAGCGGGCGGCCGGCAGGTCCCCTGCGAAGTTGTCGCTTGGCTCGTAGTCGATACGCTTGCAGCGCATTTGCCAGCTTTCCAGCAGGCGCTGCAGTGTGGCGCCCTGAAGGTGGCCGCGCTGATTCCAGATCAGTACGTTGCAAGGCTGTGGCCGTTTGTAGCGCGGTGCCTGCTCATGGCGCAGCAGTGGCAGTCGTACGCTGAAGGTACTGCCGCGCCCCGGTGTCGATTCGACACTGAGTTCGCCGTGCATCGCATCTGTCAGGCTCTTGCACAGGGTCAGGCCGAGGCCTGTACCGCCGAATCGCCTGGAAATCTGAGCGTCGGCCTGGGTGAAGGGCGAAAATATCTCGTTGATTGCCTGCGCTGGAATGCCGATGCCGGTATCGCTGACGCTGATGCAGACATGCTGTTGCGCCCCCTCGCTGCGCTCCAGCGTCAGACGCAGAGCGACATGGCCCTGCTCGGTGAACTTCAGGGCATTGGAGAGCAGGTTGCTGATGATCTGACGGATGCGTGTCGGGTCGCCGAGCAGCAGTCCGGGCAGGTTGGGGTCGATTTCGCAGATCAGTTCGAGGTCCTGCTTGCCGGCGTTCTGGGAAAGCAGGCTGGCCGTTTCCTCCAGCAGAGCGCCGAGGTCGAAGGGAATCTGTTCCAGTTGCAGCTTACCGGCCTCGAACTTGGACAGGTCGAGGATGTCATTGAGCAGCGCAACCAGCACCTTGCCCGAGTCGTAGGCGATAGACAGCTGCTGGCGCTGCTCCTCGTTGAGCGGGCTGTCCAGGGTCAGACCGATCATTCCCAACAGGCCGTTGATCGGTGTGCGGATTTCATGGCTCATGTTGGCAAGGAAGGCCGAGCGCGCGCGCGCCATATCCAGTGCTGCCTCGCGGGAGGCCTCCAGCTCTCGGTTGGATTCGCGCAACTGCGCATTGGTGTGCTGCAGTTCGGTGGTGCGTGATTCCACGATGCTTTCCAGTTCCTCGAGATACTTGCGCAGCCGCTCCTCGGCGCGCAGCTTCTGGCGCAGGTTGACATCGATGCTCTGTAACTGACGGTTAATCACCTCGACCAGCGCGCCAATCTCGTCCCGCTCGTGACCATCAGGGCAGGGCAGGCGGCTACGCTCGCCCTCGGTTTTCATGTTCAGCAGGTCATTGATCAGGTGCACAAGCGGCTTGGTCAGCATGGCGTAGAACAGCACCATGAGGATCAGCGACAGCACCAGGCTGAGTACGAAGCCGGAAAGCATCGTGAGTCCTGCGCGGCGCAGGAAGCTCGCCCCCTGGTAGAACGTGTCGACTTCGATGACCAGGTGGCCCAGCAGCTCACTGGGGGCATGGTCGACGTACAGGGGCTGGGAGTAATCACGACGGCGACCGAACAGGGCGTCGCTGACGGCTCGATAGCCGCTGTTTGCCATTGGACGGCTGACGCTGGCCAGGGCAATGCCGTTGTTGTCGATAATCTCTGCGCGAACGACTTCGGGTGCCTCCAGCAGGCCGTTGACCAGCTCCAGCGCCAGCTCGGCATCAATGTTGTAGGCAATGCGAGCGGCGGGGCTGAGACTGACGTTGATCTGGGCCTGGACTTCCTGGTCGATCAGCGCGTCTTCAGAGCGATAGTCGACAACGACCTGGATGAGGCTAAGCAGGGTTCCGAGAATAAAGGCGGCGAGGACGCTGAGGCGCGCCTGCTTGAACGACAGTCGGTTGGTGAAGCGGATATCCATAAATGGGCGTCGATTCCAGTGGCGTCCTTTGCTGAGCTTAGCGCAATTGTCGGGTGGGTGATGGCCCTTTATAGCTGTAGTGGTGACAGTGACGCTGGCGTGGCATTCTTGCACGTTTGACGGCCAAAGGAGAAACCCATGTCGGGCATGAGTAGCGAGCAGTTCATGCAGCGTGTCGCGGACTTCATCGATCGCTTCGAGCGCACCTTGCCGGCGACGCCCTCCGCGGTTGACTGGAACAGCACTTTCGCCGCGCGCTGGAGCATGGAAGGGCAGCGGTGCCAACTGCGTCCGCTGCAGGTCAGTCTCAGTTTGAGGCTGGACGATCTGGTGGGTGTTGATCGGCAAAAACAGCTTTTGCAGAGCAATACCGGCCAGTTTGTTCGCGGCCTGCCGGCCAATAATGCGCTGCTCTGGGGGGCGCGCGGCACGGGCAAGTCTTCACTGGTCCGGGCGCTGCTCAGTGAGTACGCGCAGGCCGGGATGCGTCTGATTGAAGTAGACAAGGCCGATTTGGTGCATTTGTCTGCGCTCCTGCCGCTACTTGCCGGTCAGCCCTGGCGCTTCGTGCTGTTCTGTGACGATCTGGCTTTTGAGGCGGACGACAGTGGCTACAAGGCGCTGAAGACGGTCTTGGACGGTACTGTCGAAGCCAGCCCGGAAAATATCCTGCTCTATGCCACCAGCAACCGGCGCCACCTGCTGCCGGAGCACAACAGTGACAATCTGTCCGCCAGACAGGTTGATGGCGAGATTCATCCAGGCGAAGCGATTGAGGAAAAGATCGCGCTGTCGGACCGCTTCGGTCTGTGGGTTTCCTTTTACCCCTTCAGTCAGGAACATTACCTGGCGGTGGTGCAAAAATGGCTGGGTCAGTTGGCTGGCGAGTACGGATTGCAGTGGCAATGGGACGAGCAGCTGCAGCTTGAGGCCCTGCGCTGGGCGACGGGGCGGGGCAATCGCAATGGGCGCTGCGCCTATCAGTTTGCCCGTTCCTGGGTGGGGCGTCAGTTGCTTGGCAACTGACGCGGGGCATCAGCGTTACATGCGACCGCTGAGCTTGGCGACCAACTGATGTTCGGCCGGAAGCAGGGCCGAGACGCTCCCGCGTGCGGTGACGCGGCTCAGCAGTGAGGCCAGTCCGGGCCAGCGCGCTTCGTCTATCAGCTCGCCTGCGTGGGCCATGTTGATCAACTGACAGACCACAGCGATATCGGCCATGCTGAACTGGTCGCCGAGAAAGAAGCGCCGTTCTCCCAGTTCGCGCTCCAGGTAGTCGAACAGCGGCGGCAGGTGCTCGTTCAGCGATGCCTGCACCCTGGCTTCATCGACGGGCTCTCCGACGCTGCAAGCGACGATGCGAGGAAAGAACACACCAAAGGTACAGTGCGGTGCCAGCTCATAGTCGGCATATTTCTCCAGCCAGCGAACGCGGGCGGCTTCTTCCGGCGTGCTGCCGTAGAGCGAAGGGCCGCCGCGGCTGTCCTGCAGATACTGGGCTATGACCGCAGAGTCCGCCAGCTTGACGTCGCCATCGACAAGCGCTGGTATGCGCCCGAGCGGGCTGATGTCGTAGTACCAGTCCGGTTGGCCGCGGGGCGGAATGAACGTGTGCTCGTAGGGGATCTGATGTTCCGCCAGCAGGATGCGCACCTTGCGCACAAAGGGGGACAAGATGGCGCCATAGAGAGTCAAGGCCATGTCAGGGCTCCAGTATTGTTAGGTCAGGACGTCGGCGCGCTTTGGCGCCGAGCGAGTGTGGTTCACAGGGGAGAATCTCAGGATATTGGCCGCTTCCGCTGAACGTGCAGGCAGCGCGGGCGTCCGCCCGCTGGGTCAGTCGTCGTAAACGGCTTTCTTCTGCCAGCCGGCGTCTTCCGATTCCAGCTCGGCGAGGCCGGCGGTCAGTTCACTGGGTTGACCTTCATCGGCCCGGTTCTGTTCTACCACTGCTGCTTCGGCACGTTGCAGCAGGCGCTTGTACTGCTCCAGATGTTTCGCCAGCCCCGGGTTATTCAGTCGAGTAATAAAGGCGATGGCGCGCTCGTATTGCAACTTGGCCACTCGCGGCTTGCCTTGCTGCATGCCCAGCTTGGCGGTTGCATTGAAGGTATCCAGTGTGGCGCTGATCAGGAACCGGCGCACCTGACCGCCCGCCTGCTTGAACGTGGCGTTGTCGATTAGCCGGTCCTGTTCTGCCAGCTGTAACTGCTTGAACAGGTTTTCCAGCTGCAGCCGTGCTTCCTTGCCCTTGGCTTCACTGTCCAGCTCGGCCACGGGGTTGCTCGGCAGCTTACCTTCGGCAATGGTTGCCCGGGTTTGCTCCAGACGCTGAGCAGCATCGGCAGATTTGCCGATACGACAGAGCCGCTCCAGCAGGGCCGCTTCAATCTCCAGAATCACCTTTGCAAGCTCCGGTGGCATGAACTGGCCGGGGATGCTGGCCATGGCTTGCCGGCTGAGTTTGATACGCGCATTCAGTTCCGCGACCTGGCGAGCGCGCTCCAGCCTGCTGCGCTCGAGGCTGTGGCTTATGAATCCCACGCAGACGAGAATGATCAACCCTCCCGCCAGCAGACCGCCAATGAGTAATGGGGACACGCTCTGGTCTCTCTTTTTAAGTCGGAGCTTTAACGATAACCGGTGTCGATACTGACCTGATTTCACTGCAGATCAATGTCACTTTCGCATCATGGCCGACTGAAATCGGTCGGACAAGCCTTTTTTCCCGGTTTGGGCGTGCGGGTGTGGGCAGCGCAGGCCGCCCTGCATGGTCGATGCAAGTCATTGTTATCCCACTGCGCGCAGCAAAAAAACCTGAAAAAATATCAGCTTGAGGGGTTGACGGTGTTTCGGACGCTGCATAAAATGCGCGCCACTTGCAGCGAACATCACGCAGCAGGG
>NZ_NBYK01000023.1 GCF_002197985.1 Halopseudomonas aestusnigri | reverse complement strand
ACTACGCTCAAATTTTTCTTTTGCCACGGTTGATAACCTCTTTAATTAGCCTAGGTTCAAGTTAGCCTTGCTTCTTGATGATCGCTTCGGCGATGTTCATGGGTGCCTCGGCGTACTTCGAAAACTCCATGGAGTAGCTCGCACGTCCCTGGGACATGGAGCGAACATCCGTGGCGTAACCGAACATTTCACCAAGCGGAACCTCAGCGCGGATCACCTTACCGGAAGGAGTATCTTCCATACCCTGTACCAGACCGCGACGACGGTTCAAGTCGCCCATTACGTCACCCATATAATCCTCAGGGGTGACTACTTCGACTTTCATCATCGGCTCAAGCAGGACAGCACCGCCCTTCTGGGCCAACTGCTTGGTGGCCATCGAAGCTGCGATCTTGAACGCCATCTCGTTTGAGTCGACATCATGGTAGGAACCGTCAAACACGGTTGCCTTCAGGCCAAGCAGCGGATAGCCGGCGAGAACGCCGTTCTGCATCTGCTCCTCGATACCCTTCTGGATGGCCGGGATGTATTCACGCGGAACCACACCACCGACAATTTCATTGACGAATTCAAGCTTCTCGTCATTGCCCTCGGCAGGCTCGAAGCGAACCCACACGTGACCATATTGACCACGACCGCCGGACTGACGCACAAACTTGCCTTCGACTTCACACTTGTTGCGAATCGCCTCGCGATAGGCAACTTGAGGCTTGCCGATATTGGCCTCAACACTGAACTCACGCTTCATCCGATCGACGATAATGTCGAGGTGCAACTCACCCATACCCGAGATGATCGTCTGACCAGACTCTTCATCGGTACGCACGCGGAACGAAGGATCCTCCTGGGCCAGCTTGCCCAGAGCAACGCCCATCTTCTCCTGATCGGCCTTGGTGCGCGGCTCAACCGCAACCGAAATAACCGGCTCAGGAAAGTCCATGCGCTCCAGGACAATCGGCTTGTCGATAGCGCAAAGCGTATCGCCAGTGGTCACATCCTTCATACCGATCAAGGCCGCAATATCACCGGCGCGCACTTCCTTGATCTCTTCGCGGGCATTGGCATGCATCTGCACCATGCGCCCGACGCGCTCCTTCTTACCCTTCACCGAGTTGAGCACCGCGTCGCCCGAAGACAGCACGCCGGAGTAAACCCGAGCAAAGGTAAGCGTCCCCACAAAGGGATCGGTCGCAATCTTGAACGCCAGCGCCGAGAAAGGCTCGGCGTCGTCGGCATGACGCTCGTCAGTGCGCTCCTCATCATCCGGGTGCACGCCCTTGATGGCAGCAACCTGATCAGGCGCAGGCAGATAGTCGATAACCGCATCCAGCACCAGCGGTACGCCCTTGTTCTTGAACGAGGAACCACACACTGCCGGAACGATCTCGCAGGCCAGCGTACGCTGACGCAATCCCGCCTTGATTTCCTCGACGGAAAGCTCGCCTTCCTCGAGATACTTGTTCATCAGGTCTTCGTTGGCCTCCGCGGCCGCCTCGACCATCTTTTCGCGATACTCTTCTGCCAGATCACGCAGCTCCGCGGGGATTTCCTCCTCCACGAAACTCATACCCTGATCCGACTCATCCCAACGAATCGCCTTCATCCGCATCAGGTCAACCTGACCGGCGAAGTTCTCCTCCGAACCGATAGCCAGCTGAATAGGCACGGGCGTATGACCCAGCCGCTTCTTGATCTGCTCAACGACACGAAGGAAGTCGGCGCCCTGGCGATCCATCTTGTTTACATAGACGATTCGCGGAACACCGTACTTGTTGGCCTGACGCCATACGGTCTCGGATTGAGGCTCGACACCGGACGTACCACAAAACACAACAACAGCACCATCAAGCACCCGCAGCGACCGCTCGACTTCAATGGTGAAGTCGACGTGGCCGGGGGTGTCGATGATGTTGACGCGATGCTTGTCGTACTGCTTCTCGGAACCCTGCCAGAAGGCAGTGGTAGCCGCCGAAGTAATGGTGATACCCCGCTCCTGCTCCTGCGCCATCCAGTCCATGGTCGCGGCGCCATCATGCACCTCGCCCATTTTGTGGTTTACGCCGGTATAGAACAGAATCCGCTCTGTAGTCGTGGTCTTGCCCGCATCGACGTGCGCACAGATACCAATATTGCGATACAGATTGATCGGGGTTGTACGAGCCACAACAGTCTCCTTGGCCGTTTAGAAGCGGTAGTGAGAGAACGCCTTGTTGGCTTCAGCCATACGATGGACGTCTTCACGCTTCTTGACAGCAGCACCCTTGCCTTCAGCGGCATCACCCAGCTCACCAGCCAGACGCAGGGCCATGGACTTCTCGCCACGCTTACGGGCAGCATCAACCAGCCAGCGCATCGCCAGAGCGTTGCGACGGGAGGGACGCACTTCAACCGGAACCTGATAGGTGGCACCACCTACACGGCGAGATTTAACTTCCACGAGCGGAGCGATAGCGTCGAGAGCTTTCTCGAACAGCTCGACCGGATCTTCGGTCTTGGTACGCTCTTTCAGCTTGTCCAGTGCACCGTAAACGATACGCTCGGCAGTGGACTTCTTGCCGCTTTCCATTACGTGGTTCATGAATTTCGCGAGAATCTGGCTGCCGTACTTAGGTTCTGGCAGGATCTCACGTTTTGCCGCTACACGACGTCTTGGCATGATAAGCCCTCAAACGGTCTTCAGGTTAGCCCGGAACTGTAACGACCTGGTTACGTCCGACCTTACTCTTATCGACTCTGATAAATGAAATAGAATTACTTGGGACGCTTGGCGCCGTACTTCGAACGACCCTGCTTACGGTCTTTAACACCAGAGGTGTCCAGAGAACCGCGAACAGTGTGGTAACGCACACCCGGCAAGTCTTTTACACGGCCGCCGCGAATCAGAACGACGCTGTGCTCTTGCAGGTTGTGACCTTCACCACCGATGTAGGAAGAAACTTCGTAGCCGTTGGTCAGACGAACACGGCAGACTTTACGCAGAGCCGAGTTCGGCTTCTTCGGCGTAGTGGTATACACGCGAGTGCACACACCACGACGCTGCGGGCAGTTCTGCAGGGCCGGTACGTCGCTCTTTTCAGCAACGCGCTTACGCGGCTTGCGAACCAGCTGGTTGATTGTTGCCATCTAGCAAACTCCACTGATGTCGGTAAGACATAGTTAATAAAAAATGGCAGGACATGGTGCCCCGCCAATTTTAGGGGTACGGAATTCTATAGACCCCGCCCCCTGTCGTCAAGGCGCCCACTCCCGGAGGGAGCGGGCCTTCCTTTAACCTTCGCTCGAGTTCAGTGCGTCAGACAGCGCCTGCTCGACTTCGCTCGCGCTGACCTTGACCGGCTTGTCGGCCATACGCTGACGCTTGCGCTCGGCGTGATAGGCCAGACCGGTACCGGCCGGAATCAGACGACCTACAACGACGTTCTCTTTCAGGCCGCGCAGGTGATCGCGCTTGCCGGTAACGGCAGCCTCGGTCAGAACCCGCGTGGTTTCCTGGAAGGAAGCCGCCGAGATGAACGATTCGGTCGACAGCGAGGCCTTGGTGATACCCAGCAGCACGCGGTCGTACTTGGCCGGGAACTTGTCCTGCGCCACCAGCTCTGCGTTCTCTTCCAGCACCTGGGTCAGCTCGACCTGATCGCCCTTGATGAAGCTGGAGTCGCCGGACTCGGTGATCTCGACCTTGCGCAGCATCTGACGAATGGTCACTTCGATGTGCTTGTCGTTGATCTTCACGCCCTGCAGACGGTAAACGTCCTGAATCTCGTTGACGATGTACTTGGCCAGCGCACTGACACCCAGCAGACGCAGGATATCGTGCGGGTTGCTCGGACCGTCGGAGATAACTTCACCCTTGGTAACCTGCTCACCCTCGAACACGTTCAGGTGACGCCACTTCGGAATCAGCTCCTCGTACGGATCACTGCCGTCGTTCGGCGTGATCACCAGGCGACGCTTGCCCTTGGTTTCCTTACCGAACGAAATGGTGCCGCTGATCTCCGCCAGAATGGACGGCTCCTTCGGACGACGCGCTTCGAACAGGTCGGCAACGCGCGGCAGACCACCGGTGATGTCGCGGGTCTTCGAGGTTTCCTGCGGGATACGTGCAACAACGTCACCCACGTTCACCTTGGCGCCATCGGACAGGTTGACCAGCGCGTTGGCCGGCAGGAAGTACTGAGCCGGCACATCGGTACCTGGCAGCAGCAACTCTTTGCCGTTCTCGTCTACCAGCTTCACCGCAGGACGGATGTCCTTGCCGGCAGCCGGGCGATCTTTCGGGTCCATGACCTCAATGTTGGTCAGACCGGTCAGCTCGTCAGCGGTACGCTTGATGGTGATGCCTTCATCCATACCGAAGAACGCAACGGTACCGCTGATCTCGGTAACGATCGGGTGGGTGTGCGGGTCCCACTTGGCAACGATTGCGCCAGCGTCGACCTTGTCACCTTCCTTGACCGAGATAACCGCACCGTAAGGCAGCTTGTAACGCTCACGCTCACGGCCGTATTCGTCTGCGATAGCCAGTTCGCCGGAGCGGGAAACCGCAACCAGGGCGCCGTCGGCACGCTCTACGTGCTTCAGGTTGTGCAGGCGGACGGTACCACCGTTCTTGACCTGAACGCTGTCAGCAGCCGAGGTACGGCTTGCCGCACCACCGATGTGGAACGTACGCATGGTCAGCTGAGTACCCGGCTCACCGATCGACTGGGCTGCGATAACACCTACGGCCTCACCGATGTTGATCAGGTGGCCACGCGCCAGATCACGACCGTAACAGGTCGCGCACACACCGTAGTGGGTGTCACAGGTGATCGGCGAACGAACGATGACCTCGTCGACGCTGTTCTTCTCGAGGAACTCAACCCACTGCTCATCGATCAGTGTGCCGGCAGCCACGATGGTCTCGTCACTACCCGGCTTGAGGACGTCACGGGCAACAACTCGACCCAGCACGCGCTCACCCAGCGGCTCTACGATATCGCCACCTTCAATGTGCGGCGACATCAGCAGACCCTTGTCGGTGCCGCAGTCGGTCTCGGTGATAACCAGATCCTGCGCCACGTCGACCAGACGACGGGTCAGGTAACCGGAGTTCGCCGTTTTCAGTGCGGTATCGGCCAGACCCTTACGAGCACCGTGGGTCGAGATGAAGTACTGCAGTACGTTCAGACCTTCACGGAAGTTCGCGGTGATCGGCGTTTCGATGATGGAGCCGTCCGGCTTGGCCATCAGACCACGCATACCGGCCAGCTGACGAATCTGGGCAGCAGAACCCCGCGCACCGGAGTCAGCCATCATGTACATGGAGTTGAAGGACTCCTGATCAACCTCTTTGCCCTCACGATCAAGTACGCGCGTGGTCTTGAGGTTGTCCATCATGGCCTTGGAGATTTCGTCGTTGGCCTTGGACCACAAGTCGATGACCTTGTTGTACTTCTCGCCCTGGGTTACCAGACCGGAAGCGTACTGGTCTTCGATTTCCTTAACTTCTTCGGTCGCCTCGTCAATGATGCGCGCTTTCTCGTCAGGAATGACGAAGTCGTTCACGCCGATCGACGCACCGGAGATGGTGGAGTAGGCGAAGCCGGTGTACATCAGCTGGTCGGCGAAGATTACGGTTTCCTTCAGACCTACCACGCGATAGCACTGGTTGATCAGCTTGGAAATCGCTTTCTTCTTCAGCGGCTGATCGACCATTTCGTACGGCAGACCTTTGGGCAGAACCTGGAACAGCAGCGCGCGGCCGACAGTGGTGTCGACGATGCGGGTCTCGGTGGTCCAGCTTTCGTCCTTGTGCTTGACGGTTTCGGTGATACGCACCTTGACCATCGCGTGCAGCTCAACCTGACCGCTGCGGTACGCCATCTCGACTTCATTGACGTTTGCGAACGCCATGCCTTCGCCCTTGGCGTTGATGCGGGTACGGGTCATGTAGTACAGACCCAGTACCACGTCCTGGGACGGCACGATGATCGGCTCGCCCGACGCCGGCGACAGGATGTTGTTGGTGGACATCATCAGCGCACGCGCTTCCAACTGGGCCTCGAGGGTCAGCGGAACGTGCACGGCCATTTGGTCACCGTCGAAGTCGGCGTTGTAGGCCGCACAGACCAGCGGGTGCAGCTGAATGGCCTTGCCTTCGATCAGAACCGGCTCGAATGCCTGGATACCCAGACGGTGCAGAGTCGGTGCACGGTTCAGCAGAACCGGGTGTTCACGGATGACTTCAGCGAGAATATCCCAGACTTCCGGCAGCTCGCGCTCAACCATCTTCTTGGCAGCTTTGATAGTGGTCGCCAGACCACGGTGCTCCAGCTTGCCGAAGATGAAGGGCTTGAACAGCTCCAGAGCCATCTTCTTGGGCAGACCGCACTGGTGCAGACGCAGAGTCGGACCAACCACGATCACCGAACGACCGGAGTAGTCCACGCGCTTGCCGAGCAGGTTCTGACGGAAACGACCCTGCTTGCCCTTGATCATGTCGGCCAGGGACTTGAGCGGACGCTTGTTGGTGCCGGTGATGGCACGGCCGCGACGACCGTTGTCCAGCAGCGCATCAACCGACTCTTGCAGCATGCGCTTCTCGTTGCGCACGATGATGTCCGGCGCAGCCAGATCAAGCAGGCGCTTCAGACGGTTGTTACGGTTGATGACGCGGCGATACAGGTCGTTCAGGTCGGAGGTCGCAAAGCGGCCACCGTCCAGCGGAACCAGCGGACGCAGGTCCGGCGGCAGTACCGGCAGAACGGTCATAACCATCCACTCCGGCTTGTTGCCGGAGCCGTCGAATGCTTCCATCAGCTTCAGACGCTTGGACAGCTTTTTGATCTTGGTCTCGGACGTAGTCTGCGGAATTTCTTCGCGCAGCTTGCCGATCTCGTGAGCCAGATCCATGGAGCTGAGCAGCTCGTAAACAGCCTCGGCACCCATACGGGCGTCAAAGTCGTCACCGAACTCTTCCAGCGCTTCGAAATACTGCTCGTCGTTCAGCAACTGACCCTTTTCCAGGGTAGTCATGCCCGGCTCGATGACAACGTAGCTCTCGAAATAAAGCACGCGCTCGATATCACGCAGGGTCATGTCCAGCAGCAGACCGATACGGGACGGCAGCGATTTCAGGAACCAGATATGGGCAACCGGCGAAGCCAGCTCAATGTGCCCCATGCGCTCGCGACGCACCTTTGCCAGTGCGACTTCAACGCCGCACTTCTCGCAGATGACGCCACGGTGCTTGAGGCGCTTGTACTTGCCGCACAGGCACTCGTAGTCCTTCACCGGGCCAAAGATCTTGGCGCAGAACAGGCCGTCACGCTCCGGCTTGAAGGTACGGTAGTTGATGGTTTCCGGCTTTTTAACTTCGCCGTAGGACCAGGACCGGATCATCTCCGGGGATGCCAAGCCGATTCGGATGGAATCGAACTCTTCAATCTGTCCCTGGGACTTGAGCAGGTTCAATAAGTCTTTCAAGGCCTATACTCCTCGCAGTGTCTCAAGGGCGGCGCTCGCCGCCCGAGACGTGGGCAGTTGGTGATTATTCGGATTCCAGTTCGATATCGATACCGAGCGAACGGATTTCCTTGACCAGAACGTTGAAGGACTCGGGCATGCCGGCCTCCATGCGATGGTCTCCGTCCACGATGTTCTTGTACATCTTGGTACGGCCGTTCACGTCGTCCGATTTCACTGTCAGCATTTCCTGCAGAGTGTAGGCAGCGCCGTATGCTTCCAGAGCCCAGACCTCCATCTCCCCGAAACGCTGACCACCAAACTGCGCCTTACCACCCAGCGGCTGCTGGGTTACCAGACTGTAGGAACCGGTGGAACGTGCATGCATCTTGTCATCAACCAGGTGGTTGAGCTTGAGCATGTACATGTAACCAACGGTTACCGGACGGTCGAATGCATTACCGGTACGGCCATCCCACAGACGCATCTGACCGCTGTCCGGCAGATCGGCGAGACGCAGCATGTGCTTGATCTCACTCTCCGCAGCACCATCAAATACAGCCGTTGCCATCGGCACACCACCGCGCAGGTTGTTCGCCAGCTCGATGATTTCCTGATCGCTCAGCTCGTCCAGATTCTCCTGACGACCGCCTACCTTGTTGTAGACCTCGTCGAGGAACTTGCGCAGATCAGCAATCTTGCGCTGCTCTTCGAGCATGCGGTTGATCTTCTCACCCAGCCCCTTGGCCGCGAGGCCCAGGTGGGTTTCGAGGATCTGACCGACGTTCATACGCGACGGAACACCCAGCGGGTTCAGTACGATGTCAACCGGCGTACCGTTCTCGTCGTGCGGCATATCTTCGATCGGCATGATGACCGAGATAACACCCTTGTTACCGTGACGACCCGCCATCTTGTCACCCGGCTGGATGCGACGCTTGATTGCCAGGTACACCTTGACGATCTTGAGTACGCCAGGTGCCAGGTCATCGCCCTGCTGGAGCTTGCGCTTCTTGTCTTCAAACTTCTCGTCGAGCAGCTTGCGGCGATCAACCAGATAGGCCTGAGCCAGCTCCAGCTGCTCGTTCAGCGCGTCTTCGCTCATACGCAGCTTGAACCACTGGCCACGCTCGATACCAGCAAGGATCTCGGCGTTCAGTGCAGTACCTTTTTTCAGGCCGGCACCACCCTCGACGATCTGACCGTCCAGTGCGGCAGCAAGGCGCTCGAAGGTCGCGGTTTCAACGATACGGAACTCTTCCTGCAGGTCCTTGCGGATCTCGTCGAGCTGTTCCTTCTCGATTGCCAGTGCACGGCTGTCGCGCTCGACGCCGTCACGGGTGAACACCTGAACGTCAATGACGGTGCCCTTGGTGCCGGTCGGCACGCGCAGGGAAGTGTCCTTCACGTCAGAGGCTTTTTCACCGAAGATCGCACGCAGCAGCTTCTCTTCCGGGGTCAGCTGGGTCTCGCCCTTGGGCGTCACCTTGCCAACCAGAATGTCGCCCGGACCCACTTCAGCACCAACGTAGACGATACCCGCCTCGTCCAGCTTGCCCAGTGCCGCTTCACCCACGTTCGGGATATCGGAGGTGATTTCCTCCGGCCCAAGCTTGGTGTCACGGGACACACAGGTCAGCTCCTGAATGTGGATAGTGGTAAAGCGGTCTTCCTGTACAACGCGCTCGGACACCAGGATGGAGTCCTCGAAGTTGTAACCGTTCCAGGGCATGAACGCGACGCGCATGTTCTGACCCAGCGCCAGTTCACCCATGTCGACGGAGGAACCGTCAGCGAGGATATCCTTGCGTGCAACCTTGTCGCCTTTTTTCACCAGCGGACGCTGGTTGATGCAGGTGTTCTGGTTGGAACGGGTGTACTTGGTCATGACATAGATGTCGACACCCGCTTCGCCGGCTTCAACTTCGTCGTCATTGACGCGAACAACGATGCGGCTGGCGTCGACCGAGTCGATCACACCACCGCGGCGCGCAGTCACACAAACACCGGAGTCACGGGCAACGTTACGCTCCATGCCGGTACCGACCAGCGGCTTCTCGGCACGCAGGGTTGGAACCGCCTGACGCTGCATGTTCGAACCCATGAGTGCGCGGTTGGCGTCGTCGTGCTCGAGGAACGGAATCAGCGAGGCAGCCACGGACACAACCTGACGCGGCGAAACGTCCATCAGGGTGACGTCTTCCGGCGCCTTGACGGTAAATTCGTTCATGTGACGAACCGCTACCAGATCGTCAACCAGCTTGCCGCCCTCAACCTTTGCGCTCGCCTGGGCGATCACGTGGTCCGCTTCTTCGATGGCAGACAGGAATACGATCTCGTCAGTAACCACCGCGTCTTTCACACGACGGTAGGGGCTTTCAAGGAAGCCGTACTGGTTGGTGCGAGCGTAAGTTGCCAGCGAGTTGATCAGACCGATGTTCGGACCTTCAGGGGTCTCGATCGGACATACACGACCGTAGTGGGTCGGGTGTACGTCGCGGACTTCGAAGCCTGCGCGCTCCCGGGTCAGACCGCCCGGGCCAAGAGCCGATACACGACGCTTGTGGGTAATCTCGGACAGCGGGTTGTTCTGGTCCATAAACTGGGACAGCTGGCTGGAACCGAAGAACTCTTTGACTGCTGCAGCGACCGGCTTGGCGTTGATCAGGTCCTGGGGCATCAAGCCTTCGCTTTCGGCCATGGACAGACGCTCTTTGACCGCACGCTCAACACGCACAAGGCCAACGCGGAACTGATTCTCTGCCATTTCACCAACCGAGCGAATACGGCGGTTACCCAGGTGATCGATATCGTCAACGACGCCCTTGCCGTTACGGATGTCAACCAGGGTCTTCAGCACCTCGACGATGTCTTCCTTGCTGAGAACGCCAGCGCCTTCGATCTCTTCACGACCGATACGGCGGTTGAATTTCATACGGCCAACGGCAGACAGATCGTAGCGCTCGCTGCTGAAGAACAGGTTCGCAAACAGGGTCTCGGCTGCGTCCTTGGTCGGCGGCTCGCCGGGGCGCATCATGCGATAGATTTCGACCAGAGCTTCCAGCTGGGTACTGGTGTTGTCGATACGCAGGGTATCGGACACAAACGGACCACAGTCGATCTCGTTGGTGTACAGGGTTTCCAGACGGGCAACCTGCGCCTTGGCCAGCTTGAGTACCAGGTCAGCGGTAATCTCTGTGTTGCACTCAACCAGGATTTCGCCGGTAGCCGGGTGCACCACAGGCTTGGCGATGGTACGACCGATCAGGTAGTCGAACGGCACTTCCAGGCTGGCGATACCAGCTTTCTCGAGCTGATTGATGTGGCGCGCGGTAATACGTCGACCTTTTTCGACGATGACCTTGCCCTTGCTGTCCTTGATGTCAAGGGTGGCGATCTCGCCACGCAGACGCTGGGGCACCAGTTCGAGCATCAGGTTTTCACCCTGAACCTGGAACACGTTGGTGTCGTAGAACATGTCCAGAATTTCTTCTGTCTGGTAGCCCAGTGCGCGCAACAGAACGCTCGCCGGCAGCTTGCGGCGACGGTCGATACGAACAAAGACACAGTCTTTCGGATCAAACTCGAAGTCCAGCCAGGAGCCGCGGTAAGGAATCACGCGAGCCGAGTACAGCAGCTTGCCGGAACTGTGCGTCTTGCCACGATCGTGGTCGAAGAACACACCCGGGCTGCGGTGCAGCTGGGAAACGATGACACGCTCGGTACCATTGATGACGAAGGTACCGTTCTCGGTCATCAGGGGGATTTCCCCCATGTAGACTTCCTGCTCCTTGATGTCCTTGATCGCCTTGTTGGACGACTCGCGATCAAAGATGATCAGGCGCACTTTGACGCGCAGCGGTACCGCAAAGGTAACCCCGCGCAACACACATTCCTTGACGTCGAAGGCCGGCTCGCCAAGGCGGTAACCGACGTATTCGAGGGCCGCATTACCGGAATAGCTGATAATGGGGAAAACAGATTTGAAGGCCGCGTGCAGACCGATATCACGGATCTGGCCCTGGCCGGCGTCAGTCTGGAGAAACTCCCGATAGGAGTCCAGCTGAATGGCCAACAGGTAGGGCACATCCATCACATGCGGCAGTTTGCCAAAGTCCTTGCGGATACGTTTTTTCTCAGTATATGAGTAAGCCATCAGCGTTCCCCAGCTTGGTCACCTGCTTGATTGGCCTCCCCGCTTCGCGGGAAAACCTGAAAATGCGTGCAAGCCCTTCGTCTTGCTCACTCCCTCGGAGTGCGGGCGTTGTACGCCAGTTTGGCGTGATACAACGGAAAAAGGCCGGTGGCACACAGGCCACCAGCCATCAATCTGATTGGATAGAACCAGATTGTCGACGCAAGGTCGGGCGAGCTTACTTGAGCTCGACCTTGGCGCCTGCTTCTTCCAGCGCCTTCTTGGCAGCTTCGGCTTCTTCTTTGGAAGCGCCTTCCTTGATGGTGCCCGGAGCGCCGTCAACCAGTGCCTTGGCTTCTTTCAGGCCCAGGCCGGTCAGCTCACGAACAGCCTTGATGACGTTAACTTTCTTCTCACCGGCTTCGGTCAGAACAACGTCAAACTCGGTCTGTTCTTCAGCAGCAGCAGCGCCACCAGCAGCCGGACCGGCTACAACAGCAGCAGCAGCAGAAACGCCGAACTTTTCTTCCATAGCGGCGATCAGTTCAACAACCTGCATTACGGACATTTCGGATACGGCGTTGATGATATCTTCGTTGGTCAGAGCCATGACTCTAAATTCCTGTATTGGGGACGGCGGAGCCGTCGAAAAAAAGCGTTAAAGGGAAACTGAAGGCGCCGATCAGGCAGCTTCGGCTTCCTTCTGATCGCGGACTGCAGCCAGAGTACGAACGAACTTGCTGGTGGCGCCTTGAATAACGCTCATCAGCTGTGCGATTGCTTCGTCGTAAGTCGGCAGAGAAGCCAGCTTGTCGATTTCACCTGCTGCAAGGAAGTTGCCTTCGAACGCAGCTGCTTTGATCTCGAACTTATCCTGATTCTTCGCAAACTCCTTGAACAGACGAGCGGCAGCGCCCGGGTGTTCGTTGGAGAAGGCAATCAGAGTCGGGCCTACGAAAGTTTCATTCAGGCACTCGTACTGAGTACCTTCGATCGCACGACGCAGCAGGGTGTTACGTACAACACGTACGTAAACGCCGGCTTCGCGTGCTTCCTTGCGCAGACCAGTCATAGCAGCAACGGTCACACCGCGGGCATCAGCCACAACGGCAGACAGCGCACCTTTGGCAGCTTCGTTGACTTCAGCGACGATGGCTTTTTTGTCTTCGAGCTTAATTGCCACGGGTTTTACTCCTGGATTTACCATTAACCGCCCTTGCGGGCAGCGTGTTTTGGTGTCTGATCCAGCCTGCACTGAATCGGGAGCACCATCTGCGTAGGCCTGAGGGATCACTCCCGGGGTTTAAGGCTTGCGCCGCCTACGGTCTTGGACAGCCCCCGCCATGCAGGGACCCCAATCAAAGAAGAGCGCACCGTGCATACGGCGCACTCCAACAACATCAGATGTTCAGGGAAGCCTGATCGATCTGTACGCCCGGACCCATGGTGGTGCTCAGGGTTACGCGCTTGATATATACGCCTTTGGAGGTGGACGGCTTGGCCTTTTTCAGGTCAGCCAGCAGCGCCTCGACGTTCTCCTTCAGTGCGGTGGCGTCAAAGCCTACCTTGCCTACGGAGCAGTGAATGATGCCGTTCTTGTCGGTGCGATAACGAACCTGACCAGCCTTGGCGTTCTTCACGGCAGTGGCGACGTCTGCAGCAACGGTACCAACCTTCGGGTTCGGCATCAGGCCACGCGGACCCAGAACCTGACCCAGCTGACCAACAACGCGCATTGCATCCGGAGAGGCGATAACAACGTCGTAGTTCAGATCGCCAGCCTTCATTTCGGCGGCCAGATCGTCCATACCAACTTTGTCAGCGCCGGCAGCCAGAGCCGCTTCAGCGTTGGCACCCTGGGTGAACACAGCAACGCGCACAGTCTTGCCAGTACCGTTTGGCAGCAGGGTTGCGCCACGTACGACCTGGTCGGATTTACGCGGATCAACGCCCAGATTTACAGCAACGTCGAACGACTCTACAAACTTGACGTTGGATACGTCAGCCAGAACGGCTGCAGCTTCTTCGAAGGTGTAAGCCTTGTTAGCCTGTACCTTTTCGGCAATTGCCTTTTGACGCTTGGACAGCTTAGCCATTACACACCCTCCACGTTAAGGCCCATGCTGCGCGCGGAACCAGCGATGGTGCGCAGGGCAGCTTCCAGATCAGCAGCGGTCAGATCAGCCTCTTTGGCCTTGACGATCTCTTCCAGCTGAGCACGGGTGACGGTACCCACTTTCTGGCTGTTCGGACGCGCAGAACCGCTCTTCAGACCAGCTGCTTTTTTCAGCAGAACGGCTGCAGGGGTGCTCTTGGTTTCAAAAGTAAAGCTGCGGTCACTGTAAACAGTAATGATCACCGGAGTCGGCAGACCAGGTTCCATGCCCTGGGTCTTGGCGTTGAACGCCTTGCAGAATTCCATGATATTTACGCCGTGCTGACCCAGAGCCGGACCAACCGGCGGACTCGGGTTGGCCTGACCGGCCTTGACTTGCAGCTTGATATAAGCCTGAATCTTCTTTGCCATTGTCTTTCTCCGAAGGGTAATAGCGCCTTGCGGCTTCCCGTTTAAAAACAGCCCCTGATACCGACAACAAAGCCCCGCAACGCGCTAGGCGTTGCAGGGCTCAGGAAATCAGGAGAGATCAGCCTTTTTCGACCTGGCCGAACTCTAGCTCCACTGGCGTGGGGCGACCAAAAATAAGAACAGCCACCTGAACACGGCTCTTCTCATAGTTAACTTCTTCAACAACCCCATTGAAGTCAGCAAAGGGACCGTCGGTAACACGAACAACCTCACCGGGCTCAAACAGCGTCTTCGGCTTCGGCTTGTCGGTGCCATCTGCAACGCGACGAAGAATGGCTTCGGCTTCCTTATCAGTGATCGGCGCCGGCTTGTCGGCGGTACCACCAATAAAACCGAGAACTCGCGCAGTATCCTTGACCAGGTGCCATGTACCCTCGTTCATTTCCATTTGAACAAGCACATACCCCGGGAAGAACTTGCGCTCACTCTTGCGCTTCTGACCGTTGCGCATTTCCACCACTTCTTCGGTGGGAACCAGAATCTCGCCGAATTGGTCTTCCATTCCGGCCAGCTTGACACGCTCCTGGAGAGAGCGCATTACATGCTTTTCGAAGCCCGAATAGGCATGCACTACGTACCAACGCTTAGACACGGAGCACCTTTAACCAATGAACTGAGAGACGATCCAACCCAGCAAGCTATCAAGCCCCCAGAGGATCAGGGCCATAACCAGAACCACCGCAACAACGATCATGGTTGTTTGTGTGGTTTCTTGCCGAGTAGGCCAAACGACCTTGCGTATTTCGATACGCGCTTCTTTGAGCAGCGACCAGAACGCCTTGCCCTTGCTTGTCTGCAGCGCAACGAAGCCCGCGACCAGTGCAAGAACAACAAGCGCGATCGCGCGGTACAAAACAGGCTCGGCAGAGAAGTAGGAATCCCCAAAAACACCGATGGAGACAATTAAAGCCACAACAACCCACTTGATCACATCGAAGCGGCTATCGTTAAGCTCTGCCTTAGCACTCATGAATCTTCAAGTCCTGTTTTGGAAGCCAGATTTTAATCTGGCAGGCCAGGAGGGAATCGAACCCCCAACCTGCGGTTTTGGAGACCGCCGCTCTGCCAATTGAGCTACTGGCCTGTAATCGCAGTCGAGCCGGCAATACTACCGGCCCGACAGTTCAAGATCAACCGATATTAC
>NZ_NBYK01000022.1 GCF_002197985.1 Halopseudomonas aestusnigri | reverse complement strand
TCGAGCCCGGCACAACCAAAGAGTTCGTGTGGACCTTCCCTAAGGCGGGCAGTTTGAGCTTCGCCTGTACATTGCCTGGGCATTACCAGGCGGGGATGGTCGGTGAGTTTGCTCTGCGTTAGTCCGGCATCGGTGCTACCCGTTGGCCGCGAGCTGGGTAGCACCGATCTGACGAACCTTACTGCGATGTAGTTTTCACGTCAGCGTACCGCCAGCTGCACCTCATTAGCATCGGGACTCATCCCTCCTCAACACCTCAGAGGCACACCATGAAACTCAGACCCGCTTTCATAATCACCACCCTTGGCTTGCTGCTCAGTGCTGCCAATGCGCTGGCCAGCCCGGGCCACAAGAAAGACAGTATTGGGCAACCGGGAGACGGTCAGGCAGTAGATCGCACCATCGAAGTCCGGATGGGGGACATCTTCTTCGAACCCAAAGCAATGGAGATCAAAGCAGGCGAGACAGTTCGCTTCGTCCTGAAAAATGACGGTGCACTGCTACACGAATTCAATCTTGGCAAAGCGGCATCCCATGCCGCGCACCAGAAAGAGATGGCCGCGATGTTTCAGAACGGCACGCTGTCCCCTACAGGTGCACATGACATGAGCAATATGGGCCATGCCATGGGCGGCATGAAGATGGTCGGTATGGAACACGATGACCCCAACAGTGTTCTTGTCGAACCTGGAGCACGCGAAGAGTTGATCTGGACCTTCTCCGCCGCCACCGAACTGGAGTTCGCCTGCAATATTCCAGGACATTATCAGTCGGGAATGGTCGGTAAGGTGACCGTACGCTGACGTTTATTGATACTCGTAAACTCCGTCCAGTCTGAGACACCTATACTGATCCGGCCGCCATTGAAACGAGGCTATTGTCGTGGACCATACCCATCACACCAGTACCACTGAGCCGCCTTTTTGGAAGAGCAAGATTGGCATTGCGCTGATCATGCTGGCCGTAATCGGCATCTTCTATGTAGCGCGTGAGCATTACGGTCATCTTTCGCAGGCCCTGCCGTACCTCATCCTGCTGCTATGCCCGCTGATGCATCTGTTTGGCCACAATCACGGCGGGCACTCCCACTCCAGCAGCACCGCTGTTTCCAAGGACGAAGAAAGGACATAGATCGCATGCAAAAGACCTCCTGCCATCATGACCAGGATCATTCACATAACTCGCACGCCCACTCCGAGAGCCAGCGCGACCCGGTGTGTGGCATGGAGGTCAAACCTGATGGCCCTTATCGCGAGAGCTTTGAAGGGAAGGCCTATCATTTCTGCAGTGCGAAGTGCCTAGAGAAATTCCAAGCAGATCCTCATCAGTACATGAGCCATCAGTCTCATGGGGAGCATCACCAGCACGCGACTCCAGCACCCACATCGACACCTGTAGGTGCTGAATACACCTGCCCGATGCATCCAGAAATCCGTCAACCGGCTCCCGGAAACTGCCCGATCTGCGGGATGACGCTGGAACCTGTCATCCCGGAGCTGGAAGAGGAGGAAAATCCAGAGCTGAAGGACTTCTCGCTGCGGTTCTGGTGGACCCTACCGTTGACCGTCATCGTGACCGTATTGGCGATGGCCGGCCATTCCTTGCAACTGTTTCATGGCACGACCCAGAACTGGGTCGAGCTGGCTCTGGCGACGCCCGTGACGCTATGGGGTGGCTGGGTATTCTTCACCCGCGGCATCGACTCCATCCGCCACCGCAGCCCCAACATGTGGACCCTGATCGGTTTGGGAACGGCCGCTGCCTACCTCTACAGCGTGGCCGCTACCTTGGTTCCGCAGTGGTTTCCGGCGGCTTTTGCCCAGGACGGACGTATCGGCGTCTATTTTGAAGCAGCCGCGGTGATTATCTCACTCACGCTGTTGGGCCAAATGCTCGAACTCAAGGCCCGCTCGCAGACTTCGGCAGCCATCAAGTCACTGCTGAGGCTGGCACCAAAGACTGCGCGTCGCATCAAGCCCGATGGCCAGGAAGAAGATATTCCGCTGACACATGTCCATCAGGGCGACCACCTACGTGTCCGGCCGGGAGAGAAAGTCCCGGTGGACGGTACGGTTCTAGAGGGGGAGAGCGCCGTCGACGAGTCGATGCTTACCGGAGAACCGTTACCCGTGACCAAGCGGGTAGGGGATGCCCTTATCGGTGCCACCCTGAACACCCACGGCAGCCTGGTGATGGAGGCGCAGAAGGTCGGTGCCGAGACCATGCTGTCGCAGATCGTTCAGATGGTGGCCAGAGCCCAACGTTCCAAGGCCCCCATGCAGCGTATGGCTGATGCGGTGGCAGGGTATTTCGTGGTCGGGGTGATCCTGATCGCGATTCTGACCTTCTTCGGCTGGGGGCTATTAGGGCCGGAATCAGGCTGGGTATTTGGCCTGATCAATGCGGTGGCGGTGCTAATCATTGCGTGTCCCTGCGCTCTGGGTCTGGCAACCCCGATGTCCGTCATGGTTGCGACTGGCAAGGCCGCTAGCAGCGGTGTGTTGTTCCGCGATGCCAGCGCCATCGAAAATCTATGCAAGATCGACACGCTCATCGTCGACAAGACTGGAACCCTGACTGAGGGGCGTCCCGTATTTCATAGTGCGGAAGGGACAGGCGGTTACGACTCCAATGAAGTGCTGCGCCTGGCTGCTAGTCTCGACCAGGGTAGTGAGCACCCGCTGGCTCATGCCATCGTCGATCATGCGCGCGGTCAGGGCATTGCACTGGTCAAACCGGACACTTTCGAATCTGGCTCGGGTATTGGTGTGCGCGGCCAGGTCGATGACCATCAGCTGCAGCTCGGCAACACCGCACTGATGGACGAGGCGGGCGTCGATATTACCCCGCTGCGCAATCGCGCCGAGCAACTGCGTCTGGAAGGCATCAGCATCATCTATTTGGCCGTTGATGGTCGCCTGGCGGGACTCCTGGCCGTTTCCGATCCGATCAAGCCTACTTCTCAACAGGCTGTCTCCAAGCTTCAAAGCGAAGACGTAAAGGTCATCATGGCCACTGGTGATGGCCTCACCACAGCAAGAGCCGTGGCGAAGCAGCTCGGAATCGAGGAAGTGCATGGTGAGGTCAAACCGCAGGATAAGGAGAAACTGGTCGCCGATTTGCAGGGCTATGGCCGTCGTGTCGCCATGGCGGGTGACGGCATCAACGATGCGCCCGCCCTGGCCAGATCTGACGTAGGTATCGCCATGGGCACCGGTACCGATGTGGCGATGAACAGCGCCCAAGTGACGCTGGTCAAGGGAGATCTGATGGGCATCCTGCGAGCGCGCACCCTGTCAGTGGCAACCGTGAAAAACATGAGGCAGAACCTCGCCTTTGCGTTCCTCTACAACGCGATGGGAATCCCGCTAGCAGCGGGGCTGCTGTACCCGCTGACGGGGCATCTTCTGTCGCCCTTGATTGCTGCGCTGGCGATGAGTGTCAGCTCGGCGTCGGTGGTCTTCAATGCTCTGAGGTTGAAATCAACGGACATCGGATAGGCTTCCATACCACCGACCAGGTGATTATTCAGAAGCGCATCTGACCGGAAAATGCCGTACGGTAGTTTCCGGTCCGACCTATCTGTCGCAACACATAGTGACGAGGTGACGTTCGATGGACTGTTGCCGCTGCGGGTAGGAGACTGGTCGTCGTTAACCCATGAGGACTCTCCGTGGCCCGCATTCGCAGACTGATTATCAGCAACTTCCGATCTATCCAGGCGCTCGACTGGGTGCCGGCCCCAGGAATTAACTGCCTCATAGGTCCTGGCGATAGTGGAAAGTCCAGCATTCTAGATGCGATTGACCTTTGCGTCGGTGCCCGCCGGGGCGGCACGTTCGGCGACATGGACTTCTTCGCTCTGAACGTCGAAACACCCATCACCATCAGTGTGACGCTTGGCGATTTGCCGGTATCGCTGATGGATATCGATGTTTACGGCGAGTTCTTGCGTGGATTCAATCCAGGAACGGGAGAAGTCGAAGACGAACCGCGAGCGGGGCTGGAGACCGTTATCACCTTGCTCCTGCAAGTTGGTGCCGATTTGGAACCTACCTGGACACTTTTTTCTGAGCGTGCGGAGCAGCAGCAACTCGAACGCACTCTTCCCTGGAAGGAACGAGCGGCACTAGCACCCGCCCGTATCGGCAGCTTTGCGAGTTCGAACTTGTCGTGGAGTCGTGGCTCAGTGCTCAATCGACTTACCGATGAGCGCGCCGAGCTTGGTGCTGAACTGGCGCGCGCCGCTAGGCAAGCAAGAGCGAACTTTGGCAATCAAGCAGCCGAACATCTGACCCAGACGCTTGAGGTCGTGCAACGCACAGCACAGCATCTTGGCGTTTCGGTCGGGGCTATGCCTCAGGCGCTCCTTGACGCACATTCTGTGTCGATTGGCGAGGGGGCGATCGCGCTGCACAGTGAAACAGGTATTCCGCTGCGCTCCCTTGGCACGGGCTCGTCACGCTTGCTAGTGGCAGGGCTTCAAAGGGCTGCGGCCAGCGCCGCGCCAATTGCCCTGGTTGATGAGGTGGAATATGGGCTTGAACCTCATCGGCTCATGCGATTCTTGGACTCCCTGGGCGCAAAGTACGCTGCCGCTCCGCTGCAGGTCTTCATGACGACTCACTCACCGATCGCGCTGCGCGAATTGTCCGGCAGCCAGTTATTCGTTGTTCGGTCTGGGCCTCAACGCCACAGCGTTATGGCGGCAGGGGAGGCCAACGAAGTACAAAGTACCCTTCGGAAGGACCCAGAGGCATTCCTCGCCAAATCCATTATCGTTTGCGAGGGTGCCAGCGAGGTTGGCTTCGCGCGTGGCCTTGACCAATGGTGGGGCAGCCTTGGCGCTACCTCATTCCTGGCTCATGGTGGCGCTTATGTGGACGCCGGCGGGGGAAGTCCCGATAACAGTCTTATCCGTGGAACGGCACTTCAGAACCTAGGCTATCGCGTGATGGTTTTTGTAGACGCCGACAAACCTTCGACCGCAGGGCTACCTGAAGCATTCTTGGCCGCAGGCGGACAAATTCTGACATGGCGACCAGGTCTCACTCTGGAGGACGAGATCTTCCGCCATCTCAGTGACCAAGCACTCGATGCTCTTCTGGCGAAAGCCGAAACAATAGTGGGTGCAGAGCTGATGAATGCGCACATCCAGACGAAGTCCCAAGGACGTGTGACACTACATGACATCAAAGCTGAAAGACTTATTCAGGGCTACTTGCCCGCGACGCGAGAGCTTTTGGGAGCCGCATCTCGTATCCGCAACAGCGGGTGGTTCAAGTCGTTGACAACCTATCAGGAGGTTGCAAGGGACATCGTCGGCCCGTCTCTACAGAACGCCGACCCGGGCTTCATGGCAGTCACGAATCAGCTCTGGACGTTTACAAGTGCCCCTTGAGATCGATCTTTTCGCTATTGAGCGTGGCTCCATAACAGCCCCCGCAGGTTGTGGAAAAACGCAATTGATTGCCGAGACGCTCATCGCGCATAGGCAGAGCAAACCCATACTCGTACTGACGCACACGAACGCAGGCGTTGCGGCCTTACGGGCACGCCTGAGACGAGCCGGCGTTCCTAACTCCGCATATCGAGTCTCCACCATTGATGGATTCTCGATGCGCCTCATCGCTAAGTTCCCAGCGCGAAGCGGCCATAACCCACAGATCTTACAGCTCCACCAGCCCAACACCGACTACCCGGCAATTCGGCACGCCGCCATGCTGTTACTGCAGGCAGGCCACCTTGCTCAGCCTCTCCGTGCCACTTACGCGCGCTTGCTTGTCGACGAATACCAGGACTGCAACGTCGTCCAGCACGCCATCGTGTCAGGTTTGGCCCAGGTGCTACCAACCTGCGTGCTCGGTGACCCAATGCAAGCCATCTTCGACTTCCGTGGCAATCGACTAGTGCATTGGGCGAATGAGGTGCAGCCCCTGTTCCCCGCGGCGGGAGAGCTGAGGATACCCTGGCGCTGGCGGCTGGCCGGAGCTGAGAACCTTGGGCAGTGGCTGCTCGCCATACGGCAACAACTTCAAGCTGGCCAGCCGGTGGACCTGCGCACGGCTCCGGCAGAAGTGCGCTGGGTGCAGCTCAACGCCGGGACCGAAGTCAAGCAGCGGCTGGTGGCCGCGAGAACCGAGTCACCCAACGCTCGGGGCAGCGTCCTCATCATCGGGGACTCCATCAACGTGCAAGGTCGCCATCAGCTCACGAGCCAGACACCCGGCGCCATGGCCGTCGAAGCCGTCGACCTAAGGGACCTCGTCAACTTCGCCAGGAACTTTAACCTGCAGGGTGCCAATGCTCTGGCACAACTTGCGGAATTTGCTTCAAGCGTGATGACGGGGGTGGGTGCAGCAAACCTGCGAACGCGTGTGGAGTCTCTGCGCACAGGACGTGCCCGAACGCCACCGACCCCGGCCGAGGCCGAGGCCGTCGCATTCGTCGGGGAGCCAACACCGCAGCGAGCACTCCTTGTGCTCAACGCCCTCGCCGAACAGCCGGGGGCACGGGTGTACCGACCGGAAGTTCTGCACTGCTGCCGGTCCGCTATGCAAGCTGTGGCGGGAGGTACAGCCGACTTTCTGAGTGCAGCCATTCAAGCGCGAGAACGCAATCGACACCTTGCCCGCCCCATCGCAAGACGCTCGGTAGGCAGCACATTACTTCTCAAGGGGCTCGAGGCGGATGTCTCGGTTGTTCTGCATCCTGAACTTATGACCGCTCAGAATCTGTATGTCGCCCTGACGAGGGGCGCAAGGCACGTAGTGGTGTGTTCATCGAACCCCATCCTGATGCCTGTGAACAACGGCTGAGCCTTATTGTTGCGTTTGCGCACTTGACCTTGCCATCGTGTCAAGGTCGATACTGTCTGTGCGGTAACTTGAGCCGCGGACGAAATGAGGTGAGAGAGATGTTCAGCCTGAATGTTTCGGGTATGGGTTGTGGCAGCTGCGTCAGCAAAATCACGAAGGCCATCCAGACGCTGGATCAGGACGCACGCGTAGAGGTGGATCGGGCAGCCGGCAAGGTCACTGTAGAGAGCACAGAAAGTGCCGAATCGATCCGCGAGCTGATCCAGGAGCTTGGTTATGCGGCCCAGGTCAGCGCTTGAGCGCTGGCCTGCCGACCGACTAAATCTCCAGTTCTGAGAGCTCTTTCAGCCCGTGGATACTGGTGACCTCGTTAGTAATACCTTCTTCCCCATCTCGGCCGCGAAGCCAGTTTGAGTGATTGCCTGGCTCGCGCATTTCCAGCGTGTCATAGGAGTAGCGCTTTCGCTTGAACAGGCTTTTCAATGCGGCGAACTCGTGGCTTTTCTCGTCTTCTATTCCGACGACTTTTCCTACAAGCGCCTCCCAATGACCTACGCCGTCGGCCAGCATCGCCTGGTAAGTCTCTGGGTCCAGCAAGGCTTGCTGTTTGAAATGAATGATGCGGTGTGTCATAGACGCGCTCGGGAGTGGCCAAAGAGAAGTCGCTAGCCTATAGGTTCCGGGTCATTCGTGAATAGTTGCCCTGAGCTTTAGCAAACCTTCGTTGACCCACAATTTCAACCAAGTTGCGGCCTGCAGGGGGGCTTGCTCTCCATGTATTGCGCTCAATGACTCGCAGAGTTCGGCGAACGATCCACCCTCGACGAAAAACCGCAATGCTGACGCCTCTTCTGGCTCCAGGCTTCGGTACTGGCATACGAGGTTATGACGCCAGACCAGACAGTCTCGATTCCCGGCTGGTTGGGTGGCAACGGGAAGCAGATCCCCAGACTTGGCAGCCTTCCACAGCGCCAGGGTGTTGTACTGCAATCGCAGCCATCTGGCAGATGGAGTCAGGGAAACCCTGAATGAAACCCAGTCTTCAGCCGAAAACTCACTGATGGCCTGCAGTGAAAGCGCTTCGACGTCCTGCGCATCGAAAGCCAGTGTAAAAGTCCACTCAAGCTCCGCGAGTTCGCGAATCGGTGAAAGTTGAGGTTCCGCAATGTAGCTGCCAATAAACTCGGGCAGCTTCTCACCAAGCCAGCGAATGCTGAAATGCCGTGGTGGCCAGGCGGTGAAATAGGCCAGTGCGAGTTGCTCGAACGACTCTTCTCCCAGCCATTGCTGCAGCGCCGGGAAATCCTCGCGCAGCACCGCCAGCAGGCGCGAGCGATAGGCGTTATGGTAGATCCGCAGGCCTTCGAGGGCACTCAGCGCAGTGCAACCCCGGACTTGCTCCAAAAGCTCGTTGGAGGGCAGGGCACCATCTGTCAGGTAAGTTTCAAATGCAGTCTGTAAGGCGCTCAGGCTCAAAGGGTTGCCCTCGATATCACGCCATTGGCGATAGCTCGGGCATGCTCCAACTCGGATAACAGATCCTCGAACGGTGGAAAATGATCATCCCGCTCGATCAACGTCGACGTTGGACCCAAGTAGCTCAAAGTCTTGCTGTAGAGCGCCCAAACCGGGTCAGCGATGGGCTGGTCGTGGGTGTCGATGAGGTATTGCCCGTAATCGCTATGCCCGGCCAGATGAATTTGACGAATCCGCTCGTGCGGCAATTCCAAGATGAACTGCCATGGGTCAAAATCCTGATTTCGTGCGCTGACGTAGACGTTGTTCACGTCAAGGAGCAATTCGCAACCGGTCAGGAAACTCAGTTCCGAGAGAAACTGCGATTCGCTCATGCTGGACGTCTTCCACTGCACGTAAGAGGAAACGTTCTCCAGCACAATGGGACGTTCCAGAACATCCTGCACTAGACGCACCCGCGCGGCGACATGCAGCAGGCTTTCTTGGGTAAATGGCAGCGGCAGCAGGTCGTGGAGTTGATGGGCGTTGCCGCGACTCCAGCACAAGTGGTCGGAAACCCACTGGGGCTGTATCCGGTCCGCCAGTTGCTTGAGCTGTCGTAGGTAGCCCATGTCCAGGTTATGTGAACCGCCGATCGACAGCGATACTCCGTGCATCACCAACGGGTATTGCTCGCCAATCGCATCGAGAAAGTAGAGGGCCTTGCCACCGCTCACCAGGTAATTCTCGGAAATGATCTCAAACCAGTCGACCGCAGGTCGCTGTTCAAGAATCTGCTGGTAATACTCACTGCGAAGGCCAAGACCGAACCCCAGTGTTTTGTGCTTACTCATTCAAGACTCCAGCAGGGGAGTGGCAGGCACTCCCCGCAACGGCATTATTCGCTGGTCTTACCACCGGCCTCATCGCACTTGGCCTGAGTCATCAGCTTGAAACCCTGGCCTTTACATTCTCCCTGGCCTTTGCAGGCATTTTTGGCGGTCATGCAGTCGTTCTGGCCCTTGCAACCGTTGACGCCGAAGCACTTCACTTCAGCTGCTTTGGTGTCCTGGGCGGCCTGGACAGGCAGGGTAGCAAACAGGCTGGCGGCCACGAGAGCCAGAGCGGCACCGGTAGCGACGTTGGATTTATTCGACATAGTGACAATGTCTCTTAATTGTTGGTGGTCTTATCCGCGGGTGCGAATGACCCTGAGTAGCTTAGGCATCGCTGCCGAGCATGCCCTCTCAAGAAATTCGCAAGGCTTTATGAGGGCATGAAAGACAGTACCGAGCCTTCTGGATGGGCTACAAGAAAGAAATAGCAACCTGACAGAACCGTAATGTTCGACTCAGGTTGCTGACAGGCCCTCTTAGTTAACGTGACATCGAGCCTAAAGCTCGGCCTCTGCAGTTGCAGGGACCACTTAACTTACGAGGAATACCCAAAATGAAATCGATCAAAGCTCTGCTTGTAGTTACTGCTCTGAGCATCTCCAGCTTGGCAATGGCTGAAGGTGGTGCTGACCGAATCTTCGCGCGCATGGAGCAGGCACGCCAGACGTCTCTGGAGGCCTACCGGGTGGCCCAGCAGCAGAAAGTTGAGGCTCCTGTAGCCAGCAGTCCAACCGAGCAAGCAGAGCACACCAACTGCTGAAGTCATCTACCTTACAGAAATGTAATCACCCGGATGGTTGGGATATGGCAGTTTCATACTGCTCATCGTCGGTAAGGCATTGTGCAATGCACCGACGTGGAAAGTTGAGGGGTAAATCCCCGACATTGAAGCAGCCATGAACCCGAGACCGGGCACACCATCACCGGCTCATTTGACGGATTGGACAAAACGGCATGCAAAGCAAAACCTCAAGGCGCACCTTCGTCAAAGGCCTGGCAGCCACCGGTATTATCGGCGGACTTGGCCTGTGGCGCACGCCGGTCTGGGCGGTGAACAGCCCCGGCCAGCCCAACGTACTGACTGGTAACGAATTCGACCTATTCATCGGTGAAACCCCGGTGAACATCACCGGCGCAGCGCGCACGGCCATGACCATCAACGGCTCGCTCCCTGGGCCGATTCTTCGTTGGCGCGAAGGCGATACCGTCACATTGCGCGTGCGCAACCGCCTCAAGGAGGACACCTCCATCCATTGGCACGGCATCATCCTGCCGGCGAACATGGATGGCGTTCCTGGCCTGAGCTTCCATGGCATCGCCCCTGATGGCATGTATGAGTACAAGTTCAAGGTCAACCAGAACGGCACCTACTGGTATCACAGCCATTCTGGGCTCCAGGAGCAGGTCGGCGTATACGGTGCGCTGGTCATCGATGCCAAGGAGCCCGAGCCCTTCAGTTACGACCGTGATTACGTCGTGTTGCTGAGCGACTGGACGGATGAAAATCCAACGCGGGTACTGGCCAAGCTCAAGAAACAGTCGGACTACTACAACCAGCACAAACGCACCGTTGGTGACTTCATCGATGACGTAAGCGAGATGGGTTGGTCCGCCGCCGTAGCCGACCGTAAGATGTGGGCCGAGATGAAGATGAGCCCGACGGATCTCGCTGACGTCAGTGGCTACACCTACACCTACCTGATGAATGGCCAGGCACCCAATGGCAACTGGACCGGCATATTCAAACCAGGCGAAAAGATCCGCCTGCGCTTCATCAACGCCTCGGCGATGACCTATTTCGATGTGCGCATCCCGGGCCTGAAGATGACGGTAGTCGCGGCCGATGGTCTGCACGTCAAACCGGTCAGCGTCGACGAGTTCCGTATCGCCGTGGCCGAGACCTACGACGTGATCGTCGAACCAGACAGCGAACAGGCGTATACCGTGTTTGCACAATCCATGGATCGCACTGGCTATGCGCGCGGCACACTTGCTGTACAGGAGGGGTTGAGTGCACCAGTACCCAGCCCCGACCCGCGTCCGCTGATTGCCATGGGCGACATGGGTATGGATCACGGCAGCATGGGCGGTATGGATCACGGGAACATGGCCGGGATGGATCAGGGCAATATGGCGGGAATGGATCATGGCAGCATGCAGGGTGGCATGGCTGGTATGGATCACAGCCAGATGGCCGGAATGGATCATTCAAATATGGCTGGCATGGCTGGCAACATGCAGGCACACCCGGCCTCAGAGACCAACAATCCTTTGGTCGACATGCAGACCATGACGCCGACGCACAAGCTGGACGACCCAGGTATCGGCCTGCGTGATAACGGCCGGCGCGTGCTGACGTACTCTGACCTGCGCAGCACCTTCCCTGATCCGGACGGGCGTGAGCCAAGTCGCACCATCGAGCTGCACCTCACCGGGCATATGGAGAAATTCTCCTGGTCCTTCGATGGAATCAAGTTCTCTGACGCCGAGCCTCTACGCCTCAAGTACGGCGAGCGTGTTCGCATCACGCTGGTCAACGACACCATGATGACTCACCCGATCCATCTTCATGGCATGTGGAGTGATCTGGAGGATGCGAACGGCAATTTCCTGGTGCGTAAACACACCATCGACATGCCGCCAGGTTCCAAGCGCAGCTATCGGGTGACCGCCGATGCGTTGGGGCGTTGGGCCTATCACTGCCACCTGTTGCTCCACATGGAAACGGGCATGTTCCGTGAAGTCCGTGTGGATGAGTAAAGGAGATTTCTGATGAGTACTTTTATGAAGCGTAATGCCCTGTTTGGCAGCGCAGCGATGTTCAGTCTTTTGGCTGTTCTGCACGCGCCGACGTCATTGGCAGGTGAGGGACACAGCGAGCACGAACAACATGCTGCCGAGTCGGCTGCGCCCGACGCCAGTGACAAGCCTGCAGATCAATCGAAAGGCAAGGCCGCTGGCCATCAGATGGATCATGGCGCCATGGATCATGAGGGTATGAACCATGACGATATGGGGCACGAGGAGATGATGGATAAGCATGGCGGCACCGAAGCCGAAGCAGGTTCGAACCATGACCACTAGGTTTTCACGCCCGTCCCTCATAGCGCTGGCCGTGTCGCTGAGTGCACTCAGCGGCGGCGTTACCCAGGCTGCGGAAGAAATGGATCATTCGGCAATGGGGCACGGCTCCATGTCGATGGACCACAGCCAGATGGGCCACGGTTCCGCCAAAGCGCCGATGGAGGGCATGGATCACAGCAAGATGGATCATGGTGCCATGCAGAGCGAATCGGGCAGCATGGACCATAGCCAGATGGGCCACAGCCAGAGCCAAGAGAAGGCCCCAGCCATGGACCACAGCAAGATGGGACACGGCACCATGCAGGGACAGATGGAGGGCATGGATCATTCGAAGATGAACCATGGCTCCGCTGAAGCCCCGAGAACTACCAGTCGTACGCCGATTCCCGTTCTGACGGATGCTGATCGCCAAGCGGCTTTCCCGCCACTGCCTGGCCACAAGGTGCATGACAGCGCCATCAACAGCTTTTTCCTGCTCGATCAGCTCGAATACCAAGACGCAGATGAGGGCAGCACCCTGGCCTGGGATGCGTCGGGTTGGGTAGGCGGTGATATCAACCGGGTCTGGTTCCGCTCCGAAGGCGAGCGTACCAACGGCGTTACCGAGGACGCTGAATTACAGCTGCTGTACGGCCGCTCGATCGGCCCTTGGTGGGATGTCGTCGCGGGCGTTCGCCAGGACTTTAAACCGGAGTCGCCGCAGACTTGGGCTGCCTTCGGTATCCAGGGCATGGCGCTTTACGCCTTTGAGGCCGAAGCCACGGCCTTCGTCGGCGAGAATGGCCAAACTGCTGCCCGACTGGAGGGCGAGTACGACATTCTGCTGACCAACCGGCTGATTCTCCAGCCAACTGCCGAAATGAACTTCTACGGCAAGAACGATCCTGAGCGAGGTGTGGGGTCTGGGTTGGCAAATACCGAGCTCGGCTTGCGTCTGCGTTACGAGATTGTCAGGGAGTTTGCCCCCTATATCGGGGTTTCCTGGAGCCGCTCCTATGGCAACACGGCAGACATGGTGCGCGACGAGGGCGGTGATGTAGACGAGGCGCGTTTTGTCGCCGGTATCCGGATGTGGTTTTGAGAACCTGACATGAAAAGAACAATTAAAACTTTGGTGGCGGCCGGCGTGGTCGGTAGCACAGCTGTCCTGGCCGGCGCCTACTTTGGCGTGGTCAACGTGGGGGCCGACGATCCCCATTTTCCTGCAGTGCATGCGTTTCTCACGATGGCCCGTGACCGCTCTATCGAAGTCCGTTCGCGGGACATCGAGGTTCCCAACCTAGATGATCAAGCTCTTATTCGCGCCGGTGCGGGCAACTACAACTCCATGTGTATCGGCTGTCATTTGGCGCCAGGTGTGGCGGAGACCGAGCTAAGCCAATCGCTTTATCCTGCGCCCCCCAACCTCGCCAAGATCGGTGTCGATGGCAATCCGTCAGCAGCGTTCTGGGTGATCAAGCATGGCATCAAGGCAACGGGTATGCCTGCGTGGGGCAAGAGCATGGGAGACGAGTACATCTGGGGCATGGTTGCCTTCCTCAACCAACTGCCGACGATGGATGCCAAGCAATACCAAACACTCGTCGCATCCAGTGGCGGCCATCAGCACGGTGGTGGGGAAACGCAGATGCATAACCATGAAGGACAGCACGGCGACAACAAGCCTGGCCATCATGACAATAGTGGCGGTGGCGATGACCATCATGGATCAGGTGATGCTGGAGAGCCTGGTCATCACGATGCCGCGGCTACGGATAGCGAGGGTGGCTCCGCACCTAAGGCAGGTCACCATTCGGATATGAGTGGCGATGACCACCATGCTGGGGATGAGGCGTCGTCCAACGGAGGTGATCATCACGCCGAGCAGGCTCCGAACGCCTCGCCCAAGACCCACACCCACGCCGATGGCAAAGAGCACGTACATGAAAGCTAAATATCTGGCCTTACTGGCCGCTCTCTCCGTCACGTCTGCGGTTCAAGCAGCTGATGCCCTGACGATTGATGTCCATCGTGATGCCAATTGCGGATGTTGCAAGAAGTGGATTTCACACCTCGAAGCGAATGGCTTCAAAGTCGTCGACCATGTTGAAAGCAACATGACAGCAGTGAAGCAAAGACTGGGCGTCGCGCCACGGTTAGCGTCTTGCCACACCGCGGTGATTGACGGCAAGTTCGTCGAAGGTCATGTGCCGGCGGCTCAGGTCATCGAACTCACCAAGCGCGATGATCTGCTGGGCATCGCTGTTCCCGGGATGCCGGCGGGCTCCCCCGGCATGGAAGTCGATGGCGTACAGCATGCCTACCAGGTCATTGGCTTGACCAAGACGGGTTCTGATCAGGTCGTTGCAGAATATCCCGCCCAGTAGTACTGCCTGCCAGCACGGCCGCTTGTGTGTAGTGGCCGACTCATTTTCATACGTCCTTTAACCTAAGTAAAAAAGGCGCCCTAGGGCGCCAAGGGCTGTCTCCAAACCAAAGGAGCACTACGAGGGGACAGCAGGACCAAGGAGCGAGCGGGCAATCAACCCGCTCGCTTGCCAGGGTTAGAGAACTTCCAGCGGGTACTCGACAATCAGGCGGAACTCATCCAAATCCGACTCGAAGTCGGTGGCGCGAGTCGTGGCTTGTCGAATGCGAAAGGACATGTCCTTCAACGACCCAGACTGCACAACGTACTTGGCCTCGATGTCCCGCTCCCAGCGCTTCTGGTTGGTCAACGGATCGCCGTTGTCATCACGGCGCATATAGACTTCGTTGGCGTTGCTGTAGTCGGCATCCCAGCCCTGGGCATATCGAGTCATGAAGCTCAATCCAGGCACACCGAAAGGCTCCATATCCAGGTCATAGCGCACTTGCCATGACTTCTCCTTCGGCGAGTTGAAGTCGCTGTACTGGATGGAGTTGTCGAGGTAGATGGAGTCCGATTGGCGCAAGTAGTCGAAGTCATCATCGCCATTGTTGCGCTGGAGACCCACCAGCACTGTATGAGCGCCGAATTGGATGCCGACCTTGCCGCTCCAGATGTTGTTATCGAAGCTCCCGAGGAGCTGCCTCCCTTCATCGACCGCCTTGTAGAAGTTCAGCCCGCCGATCAAGGCGACATCGTCCGCAAGCGGGTAGCTCAGCGTGGTGCCCGCGTAATATTGATTCCAGGCATCCTTGAGGCGGCTGGTGTAGAGACTAAAGCCGACGTTGTCATTAAGCGTGTAATCACCACCGAAATAGGCGATCCATGGCGAGTCCACTTCGCCCGCGTAGAAGGTAGCGAAGCCGTCGCGCATGCTGCTGGTATTGGGTTGGCTCATCGAGTGGAGGCGACCGCCCTGAAGCGACAGTCCTTCCACGCTGCTGTTGACCACGGTGACACCTCGGAAACTCTCCGGTAAAAGCCGTGCATCACCGTATTGGACGACCGGGCTGACGGGAAAGACGTCGCCTACCTTGATCTCGGTATCCATGAACCAAGTTTTCACCGCGCCCCCCAGTTTGGAGTAGTTGTCCTCAGCCTGCCCGAGGCTGTTGTAAGGCATCACGTCGACTGAGCCGCCTGCTCCAGAACGGCCGTCGCCGGTGTCAAGCTTGAGCCCTAGCATGGCAAAGGCATCGACACCAAAGCCTATGGTGCCCTCGGTGAAACCAGACTCGAATCTGCCTATCACGCCATGCGCCCACTCTTCCGAATAGCCATTACCCGAGCTGCTGGACTGGCCTTTACGGAAATCGCGGTTGAAGTAGAGATTTCGATTGAGAATGGTCAGGCTGCTGCCTTCGATAAATCCCTCGCCTTTCTCGCCGGCGGCCATTGCAGCTTGCCCGGTACTGACGCTCAGAGTGAGCAGAGAAAGTCCTAACAGGGTTCTGTTATTCATAAATGCTCCTGATGTTATTGGCAGTTGTCATTGTGTGGTCGCATATATGTGCCAAGCGCGCCGGGCATAGCCAGGCACGCCTTGGTCATATTTCCACATGCCAAATAACGTCAGGGTGACTTGGAAATTACATTTCAGTCAGCGCGATGTCATTTATCTACTTTTGATTACGGCAACCTGTCCCGGCTGCCCGGTATTCAAGAATATTCAGATCGCCATTGGAGTCCTCGTAGGTCATCTGGGCCGGCATCACACCGCAGCTAGAGTCCGTCGGGGTAGTGGCCACGACCCTGGCGATATCGAGTTTCATGCCGTAGCGGTAATGAATAACTTCAGGCGGATTCTTTCCGTTAGCGGCAGCATACTCTTGCATGGCCTGCTCATTGGCCTGAATCATCCGACCATAAACACGATCAGCGCCGCCTTCTGCCAGAGTGGCAGAGGAAACAACCATAGCGGCAAGGGCTGCAATAACTTTGAGGCTTTTCATGTTTAATCACTCCTTCAAGGTGGTGATTAAAATATATCAGCTCAACCTGTCATAAAAATGAAGTCAAAGTTACATCGCCGTAATGCTTCCTGCCGCGTTACCCGGGCGAGTCAGCTTGGCGCGTGGCTTGCCCGGGTTTGTAAAGCTATAGCTCCTGCGGTGCGCGAACCTTCTGTGTACGCTGCCTTCGCATCAGCCAGTACGCGGCCGGCAAAACCAACATGGACATCAGCGGCGCGGTAATCATGCCGCCGACCATGGGCGCGGCGATGCGCTTCATCACCTCAGATCCGGCACCTCCGCCCCAGAGGATTGGCAACAGGCCGGCGATGATCACGGCCACCGTCATCACCTTGGGCCGCACACGCAGCACCGCGCCTTCACGAATTGCCTCCAGTAGGGCCGGATCACCGCTGCGCCCGGTATCCACACGCGCATGCCAAGCGTTCTTCAGGTACAGCAGCATGATCACCCCGAACTCGGCCGAGACGCCGGCCAGGGCGATGAAGCCCACGCCGGTGGCCACCGACAGGTTGAAGCCGAACCAGTAGAGCAGCCAGATGCCGCCCGACAGGGCAAAGGGCAGGGTGGCCATGATCAGCAGGGCCTCGCCGAAGCGGCTGAAAGTCAGGTAGAGCAGCACGAAGATAATCAACAGAGTCGCCGGCACCACCCAGGCCAGCCGCGCATTGGCGCGCTCGAGGAATTCGAACTGACCGGAGTAGGAGACGGTCATGCCGGCGTCGAGTTGTACCCGCTCGGCGACGCGCTGCTGCAGCTCGCGCACGGTCGAGGCCAGGTCGCGCCCGCGGACATCGACATAGACCCAGCCGGACAGTCGCCCGTTCTCGCTGCGCAGCATCGGCGGCCCTTCGGTCAGACTAACCTGGGCGACGGTGCCCAAGGTGATCTGCTGGCCGGCTGGGGTGAGGATCGGCATACGCCGTAGTGCCTGCGGACTGTCTCGCCACTCCTTGGGATAGCGCAGGTTGATCGGGAAGCGGGCCAGTCCTTCAACCGTCTCACCAATATTGCTGCCGCCGATGGCGCCCGATACCACCGCCTGCACATCGGCGATGCTCAGGCCATAGCGCGCCGCGGCCAGTCGATCGATCTGGATGTCCACGTAACGGCCGCCAGTAAGGCGTTCTGCCAAGGCCGAACTCACCCCAGGCACCTCTTTGGCCACGGCCTCGATATCGCGCGTTATGCGCTCGATGTCGACCAAGGAGGTTCCGGACACTTTCACCCCAATGGGGCTCTTGATCCCCGTCGCCAGCATGTCGATGCGGTTGCGGATGGGCGGCACCCAGATATTGGACAGCCCCGGAACTTTTACCGCGCGATCCAGTTCCTCGATCAGCTTTTCGGGTGTCATCCCCGCGCGCCATTGATCGCGTGGTTTGAACTGCACCGTGGTCTCGAACATTTCCAGCGGTGCTGGATCGGTGGCGGTCTCTGCTCGCCCGGCCTTGCCGAATACCCGTGCCACTTCGGGCACCGTGAGGATCATCCGGTTGGTTTGCTGCAGCAGCTGGGTGGCCTTGCTGGCCGGCAAGCCGGGCAGGGCTGATGGCATGTACAACAGGTCGCCCTCGTCCATCGGCGGTAGAAACTCTCCTCCGAGTCTGCTGAGGGGCCAGAGACTGGACAAAAACACTAGCAAGGCCAGCGCTAGGGTCACCTTAGGCCAAGCCAGCACCCACTCCAGCACCGGCCGGTATGCACCGATCAGCCAACGATTCAAGGGGTTCTGTTGTTCGCTGGGGATATGCCCACGAATCCAATAGCCCATCAGCACCGGTACCAAGGTGATCGAGAGGCCAGCAGCGGCAGCCATGGCATAGGTCTTGGTGAATGCCAGCGGGCCAAACAGGCGACCCTCCTGGGCCTCCAGGGTGAAGACCGGGAGGAAAGACAGGGTGATGATCAAAAGGCTGAAGAACAGCGCCGGCCCGACCTCGGCCGCAGCTTCGCCGATCACCCGCCAGTGCGCCTCGCCCTGAAGCGGTTCACCGGGGTGTCGAGCCTTCCAGGCCTCGATGTGCTTGTGCGCGTTCTCGATCATCACCACGGCGGCATCGACCATGGCGCCGATGGCGATTGCGATCCCGCCGAGCGACATGATGTTGGCATTAACGCCCTGGTAGCGCATGACGATGAAGGCCATCAGGATGCCCAGGGGCAGGGTGATGATCGCGACCAGCGACGAGCGCAGGTGCCAGAGGAAGATCAGGCAAACCAGGGCAACCACCGCGAACTCTTCCAGCAGCTTGTAGCTGAGGTTATCGATGGCGCGGTCGATCAATTGCGAACGGTCATAGGTGGTGACCACCTCGACGCCGGCCGGCAAGCTGCCCTTCAGGCTGTCCAGCTTGGTCTTCACCGCGGCGATGGTATCGCGGGCATTCTTTCCGGAGCGCAAGATGACCACGCCACCTACAACTTCACCCTGGCCATCCAGCTCGGCAATGCCACGACGCATCTCTGGCCCCAACTGAATGGTGGCCACCTGACCCAGCAGCACCGGAATTCCGCTGGCCGAAGCCCGCAGCGGCACATTGCGGAAATCCGCTAGGCTCTCTAGATAGCCTGAAGCCCGGACCATGTACTCGCGCTCTGCCAGCTCCAGGATGGCGCCGCCGGTTTCCTGATTGGCGCTCTTCAGCGCCGCTTCGACCTCCTGCTGAGTTACCCCATAAGCCACCAGCTTCTGGGGATCGAGCAGCACTTGGTATTGCTTGACCATGCCGCCGAGGGTGGCCACTTCGGCTACGTTGGGCAGGCTCTTGAGTTCGTACTTAAGGAACCAGTCCTGCAGTGCCCGCAGCTGGGCAAGATCATGCTGGCCGCTGCGGTCGACCAAGGCGTACTGGTAGATCCAGCCCACGCCGGTGGCATCCGGCCCAAGGGTGGTGGTAACACCCTCGGGCAGGCGTTCCTGCGCCTGGTTGAGGTACTCCAGCACCCGCGAGCGTGCCCAGTAGAGGTCGGTATCGTCCTCGAACAGCACATAAACGAAGGAGTCGCCGAAGAACGAGTAGCCGCGCACTGTCTTCGCCCCCGGCACCGAGAGCATGGTGGTGGCCAGCGGGTAGGTCACCTGGTTCTCGACAATCTGCGGTGCCTGCCCGGGGAAGCTTGTGCGGATGATGACCTGGGTGTCGGACAGATCCGGCAGTGCATCCAACGGCGTGTTGCGCAGCGACCAGATGCCCAGGGCGGTGATGAACAGGGTGGCCAGCAGTACCAGGAAGCGGTTGCCGATAGACCAGTGGATCAGGCGCGCGATCATGGCTGGTCTCCTTCCTTGCGGAGCTGCTCGATCAGCAGGCCGGAGTTTGTCTGACGTGCGGCGATGCGTACGTGATCTCCTGGCTTAAGTCCCACAGCTACTTCGGAGCTGACCAGAGGAAAAGCCATGGTCATACCTGGCATATTCAGGCTCTCGAAGGGGCCATGCTCCAGGGTGACTTGTTTCCCGTCCAGTGCGCGAATAACGCCGTGAGACACATGCAGCCCCTCCGTGCTGTCCTGTTCTGCATTGCCGGCCAGGATGCCCTGCAGGCTGGCTTCCGAATCGATGAGGAACTGGCCGGAGGTAACGACCGCCTGACCTTCCTCAAGACCGGACAACACCTCCAGACGCCCATCGGCCTCGCGGCCCAAGGTGATTTCCTGGGGGCGGTAGCGTCCGTCGCCTTCGGCCAGCATCACCAATGCACGCTTGCCGGTGCGAATCACGGCTTCACTCGGCACAAGAAGCGTGGATTGTTCGACGGCACTGTTCAGGCGTACGGCGGCGAACATGCCGGGGCGCAACTTACCGGCAGGGTTGGGTAGCTCGCTGCGTACCGTGAGCGTGCGCGTTTGCGGATCGGCACTCGGCAGCAAGGCTATGACGCGGCCCAGCAGCGGTCGATCAGGAAAGGCCGTCAGGTTGGCGCGGATCTCGTCCCCGACCTGGATACTTCCGGCCATGGCCTCGGGTATCGCCGCATCGAGCCAGACACTGGATAGCCCGTTAATCAACGCCAGATCCTGCCCGGCTTCGACGGTCATCCCGGCGCGTACCTGCAAGGCTTGGAGCTCGCCGCTGATAGGTGTGGTGAGGGTTTGCACCGCCCGTGGTTTGCCGCTGCGGCGGACCTGCTCGATCAACGTTTGAGGCATGCCAAGCAGGCGCAGGCGCTCTTGGGCCGCACTTATCAAGCGAGTGTCAGCGGTACGCAGTACCGCCAGGAACTCCAACTGCGCGGCGGACCATTCGGGAATCAGCAGGTCGACCAGGGGGGCTCCGGCAGGCAGCACATCGCCCGGGGCGCGACCGTAAACCCGCTCGACGAATCCGCCGGCGCGGGCCTGGAGGTTCGCCACTTCTCGCTGGTTATAGGCCAGGGAACCCACCGCCTCGATATCCGAGGGCAGTACACCTCGGATCACCATCGAGGTTCGCATTCCGAGGTTCTGCACGGCTTGAGCGGGGATGCTCAGGACAGACGGATCCTGCTCGGATCCTGCGTATTTAGGGACAAGTTCCATATCCATGAAAGGTGACTTGCCCGGTTTATCGAAGCGCTGCTCAGGCTGCATAGGGTCGTACCAATAGAGCACCTTGCGCTCGTCCGTCGGTGCGGAGCTAGGCAGTAGCTCGTGTTTGGCTTGCCGCTGGGCCAGCCAGTAGCCACCGCCCGCCGCGCCAATGCCCACGGTCAGCACCGCGACCGCAAAACCAAATGTCGATATCTTCATTTCAGGCCCTCCACATAGGCGTAGTACAGACTTGCGGATAGCTGGCTCAACTTGCGCTGCTGTTCAATCTGCCGCAGCTGCGCCTCAATCAGGTCGCGCTGGGCAGTAATAACGGATGTGAGCTGGCTGTTACCGGCTTGGTAGGCGGCCAGTTCGAGATCGGCACGTTTGCTTGCAAGCGGGATCAAGGTTTTTTCGGTGCGTGACAAGGTCCTGCGCAGTTGCTCAAGCTCGGCAATACCGCCTTCCAGTTCAGCCTGATGGGCGCGCAGTAATGCTTCCTGCTCGGCTTCCATCTGCGACACGCTTTGTTGTCTGGCGTTGATCTTGGGCCCCTGACGTGTGCCTACGAACAACGGCAGGTCGAACGTGAATTGCACCATCACCATATCGCCGAACTGGTTGTCGCGATTGTTGTAGGCAAACTCAACACCCCAGTCGGGGGTCTTCTCGGCGATGGCCTCGTTCAGCTCGGCGCTAGCCTCGCCGACTCGGGCGGAGGCAGCGCGCAACTCAGGGTGTGAGGCAATGCGTTGCTGCAGGTGCGGTGCCACCAGGTTCAGATTGGGAACACCTCCTTGCAAAGGCTGGTCAGCCTCGTTGCCTATCCAGCGGCGCAGCTTGGCACGAGCTACTGCCACATCGCGATTCAGTTCATCTCGCCGATCTTGTAACGCCAAAGCTTCCTGGTCGGCCTGCAACAGCTCGCCAGGCTGAGCACTACCGCCGGCAATTAGCGATTGCACGGTCGAGCGGAGCATCTCGATCTGACGGTCCAGTTGATCGAAGAGGCCAACACTGCGTTCGGCGTAGTACACGTCCAGCCAGCTCACTGCCGTCTGGCGCTTGATTTCCAACTGCATGGCACGCTGCTCGGCCTCGGCCCGCGTCATGGAGGCTTCGGCCAGTTGGCGACGGGCCAGACGCTTGTCGCCGTTTGGTACCTCCTGCATGAGTCCAATGCGGCGCATGGTCATGGAGTCACGATTAAGTGTGTAACGGTCAGGGCCTTCGATCGGCAGGTTGTCGATGCCTATAATCAGCTTGGGATCGGGCAAGGCGTCTGCGGGCCCTACAGCCTGCTGTGCCGATGCCACCTGCGCCTGGCGCGCGAGGTTCTCAGGGGCACTCTGTTCGGCCAGAGCTTGGGCTCGTTCGAAGGTTAGGGGCTGTGCCTGCGCGGCAAGCCAGGGAGCTGCCCAGAATGCGGCAGCCAACACGCCGAGATAGCCACGGCGTGGAAAAAGGAAAGCGGACATGCTTTCGCCTCCAATGCGATTGATCGAGGTCGCAGCTACGAAACGTGGTCGCGACGATGCGCCTGACTGTAAGGCGCGGGATGATCACGGCATTAGACGAAACGAGGAGGGCGCCAGAGTCCTGCGGGCTCTCGCTTAATCACCGACTGGGTCAGCAATATCTCGGGGCGTGAGGGGAGAGGGGATATGCTCTTGATCACGGTGGTCTGGAGAAGTCCTCCGGTCTTGCATTCCTGGCCGGATTTGCAGGGAGACTTATTGGCCACCCCATCAGACGTGTCCATTTGCTCGCAGCACGGAGCATCGGCCGTTGCATGGCCCTGATGATCGGCGCTCTGCATCGGGCAAGGTTGTGCCGGCATGCTGAAAGCCATACCGCCGAAGGTCGGCAGCACGAGGCTAGCAATCATTACCAGGATCAATCCAATCCGACGCACAGCAATTCACCAAGCGGGGCTATAGGGCGACTTTAGCAGATTGCCTCGAGGCATGAGCGCTCCTTTTGACGATAACAGCACTTCGTTGATTTGGATCAAATAGAGTGTCTAATCTCAAAGGGCGAATCGCCGTGATGGTTCACCCTTGGTTGCGAAGCCGCTCGACAGTAGCCGCAACCGGCGCAGACCGTCGTTGCCGAACATCCGGGATTGGAAAACGGAACTGAATCGCTTTACGATTCAGTTCGAAGACCGCATGATGCCCTTGTAATCAACCCTACAGGTTACACAAAATTCAGTACACCCCCGTAATTGAGGTGTCAGCCAGCGAATTTTCCGGCAATCTGAACCAATTCAATTCTCTGTCGGTGTCACTCAGATCTATCCCCTCCATCGTCGTTATGTGCGATCTGTAGTGTTAAGCTTCAGAAGTACAACTGAACGGAATACAACCTTAGAAGAAGTCAGGTAGACACCTTTCTGTTAGCGATTGTCTGACGCGGTTGTAGCACCTCCAGTATTTTTCGTACTGTTTTTTGCTTCATCCTCTTTTATTTGTTGATCACGGGCTTCTCTGCGCTCTTTGTTTTGTTCACGCAGGTTCTCTACCATCTGCCGGTAACGCATGCTCCCATCTTCTGCATGGACTACCGCAGTAACGTTCAGCGCAAATAAAAACATGAAAATCGTTGCTAGGGTCCTCATGGCTATACCTCTCATCTGAAATGGATTTTTGGGGACTCGTTAGTATGGTACATGGCGTCACCTGTCCGGCTGGTGACGCTGCGATTACAAAAATGTCATGCTGAAATAGATCAACGATCCGACCTTGTATTACCTCAATGTAATGTCCGTTTCACTTTGGTGACAGAAACGGTGTGCCATCATGTGCTTTGGATAATTCTAAAGGCA
>NZ_NBYK01000021.1 GCF_002197985.1 Halopseudomonas aestusnigri | reverse complement strand
CGCCCTGACGGCGAGTCACTTTTCTTTGCGTGGCCAAAGAAAAGTAACCAAAAGAAAGGCCACCCCGACTACGCGGCCCTTCGGGTTCGCTGCGTTGCTCGATTTATCGGGGAGTCGTAAAACTCGTCGCTGCGCTCCTCAGACACCCTACGACTCTTTTTCCCGATAAATCTGCGCTACTCGCCCGCGTAAACGGGGACTCGGGGTCCGTGCAGGCAATACGGTTCGCGCCTTGCCCAAAAAACAGCTTGTCGTGTGTTCTCCTTTCGCTAAAGTAGGAAGCACTTCACAAATTTCGCTGCGGCGCGAATACGTCAAAAGCACCAAGGAGGGTGGCAACTGTATGATTTTATTGGGAAATTATCTGTATCTACTTTCGGTGTTATACCGGGCGCACTAATTATGTATTAGTGCTGCATGCTATCTAATCACTGTTAGCAGTAAATAACATGGAAATTTCAGGTTTATACATTTACGTTGATGGCTCCGATCTAGAAGAAATAGCGGAGCAAATTGAAAGCTCATTAGTTGAGTGGTTGGCTTCAAATAACATAGATGCCAAAGTTATTAATCATCAACACGAGCGCACGCCAGATCTTTCGCTCGAAGATTTAGCGGGTTGGGATTTAGGTTTAAATATTGGTCTTGGTCAAATTAACTCTTTGCCCGAGCTTCTGGACCAAATCTATAGTTTGGGGCTAAAACACAATCGGGATTTTGTTGTTGGTTGCTATTCTGAAGGTAGTGGTATTTCAGAAGATATCTCCTTTTTTGGTGCCGAGAGCGGAAAGCCAAAATCGGAGCAAATAGCTGAGTTCTTAAATTAAACTGCTAACAAGCGGCTCCACCGGGCAAATTTCAGAGTCACCTTTTTTGTCCCAAAAAAGCCGCCGATAAAATTTGCTCGGTGAGCCAGGCGTTATGTATTAAAAAGCTCTCAGTAATCACTGGATTTTTCAAAGCGAACCCAATATCGTATTGTCAGGTCTTAATCCTGAGGCCTGAGAGACAGAGGATTCAGCAATGAAAAATCCGTTTGAAACGCAACAAACCCGTGCGAGAAAAGAGTTTAAAGCTCTTGGTCGTGCTGAAAAAAATGACATTTCTGAAGCAGAAATTGTGAAGGAAATGACAAAAGACATGGCAAATCCAGAATCTGCTGCAGCTCTAATGCAAGCAGCGGCTGCAGTTATGTACATGCAGGCCGTAAAGGGGGGTGAAACTCCAATCACTGCCGCAGTTAATCGGTGTTTAGCTCGAAAGCGCAGCGAAGAATCGAGCGCTGAACTTAATACCGAACCGGCCTAGATATCCTTGTCTTGCTTGCCCTTACCTTCTTGCCGGAAGGTAAGGGCTTTTTGTCTATACTGCGTGTAAAACATAACAAAGCAATGAACCGGATGGTTTTTAAGTAGCATTTTTGCCATTTCGCTTCGCTACATTTTACGGCAAAAGTGCTACTTAAAAACCACCGGTTATCGCAACGTTAAGCGTCATCGGCAGCATGGAGGCCAGCATGAAGTTAAATAAAATGAATGTAGCTCGTCGCCAGCTTGAAGTAGCGATAGAGCTATTCCTCGCTGATGGAGACCTGATCTCGATAATCACTCTGGCAGGTGCGGCGGAAGAAATATTTGGGAAAATTTCCATAAAAGCAGATAAAGAGAACTCACTGAGCCTCATGGTCAGAACTCACAAGACCCTAGGCAGCACCGCCACCGAGAAAGAGCTAATAAAGCACGCAAATCTAGTTAGAAACTCATTGAAGCATGCCAATGACGAGGGCGACGAAGAGATCGAATTCGACGAACGGCAAGAAGCCATATCCATGTTGAGTCGAGCGCTAACAAACTACTTCAGAGTTAGCATTGGTGACGCGATCCCATTAATGGAAAGAGTCTACAAACACCTGCATCGCGTTGAAGACGCTTAACAATTGATTCAAGTCGTTCGCTTCGCTCACTCAGGACGGCCGCAAGCGGCCGCCCCTTAACCAAACGTTAAAGCTCTAGGAGGAACGAATGTCCGATGACGACAAAGAGAAAAGTTACGCTGAGACTTTCTATGAGAAGGTTCAAGCAGGCGAACCAATAATGCATGTAGTAGTAGAACCTCCAGTAAAAGCTGGTACGGAAGATGGGATGGTATATATAGACTCACATAATTTCGTAGCTGGTGGCACTAACATGGCAGCCGTAACACGCGTTTATTTAACCCCTTCTGCTGCAATGGGCTTAAGAGATTACCTCAATGGCTTAGAGTTTGAAGTTATCGGGAGTGGTTCAAAAGGCGGGCACTAAGGCTTTAACAAGCGCATGTTGTTCGCCCCTACGGGGCTGGGACCTCCGTTCCGCTCCGCTTCACTTCGGCCTCAAATGCGGGCTTTATGTGTCATGGAGCAGTCAATGACGGAAGAAGTAGAAACAGAATATGGAGCACTTTTAGTCGATACATCAATGTTTGATGGGAATGGTTTGCGACTGGAAAAGGGGCTGCTGGGTAAACTAGCGCAGTTTAAGAAAAGCCCAATAGTATACCTTTTCCCTGATGTCATAAAGAATGAGGTTAAAAGTCATCTAGAAAGTAAGATTAAGATTTCTAGAGCTGCTCTGGAAAAAGCATTAAACGATGCAGGAGATCACCTATTCTTTGAAGGCAGTGAATTAAATGATGCTAAACAGGTTCTTATCGATAGCAAAGAGATCGAAGGGCTTGCTGAAAGCAGGGTTGAAAACTTTATAGAGTCTACAGGTGCGTTAGTTTTAGATAGTGGAGAATACGTATCAGTATCAGACCTTCTTGCGGAATACTTCTCGAATAAGCCGCCATTTGCCGAAACAGGTAAAAAGAAAAATGAATTTCCAGATGCCATCGTATTGATGGCTGTAGAGGCTTGGGCTGATGAAAATGACATCGACGTATTGGCCGTAGCGCAAGATGGAGACTGGAAAAATTACTGCGATTCATCAGATCGAATTGATTATCAAGAGGATCTATCGAAAGGTTTAGCCAGCTTTAACAGAACAAATGCCCCATATGCGCTATTAGCAAACTTAGAAAAATCCCTAAACAACAATACTGCTAGCACTTTCCTTTCATCCATAGAGTCCGGATTAGAATCGGTTTTTGATGGCTTTACTCCGGATCAAGAAGCTGACTCGCATCTATATTGGGAGCCTGAAGGCTGCCACGGTTGGTTTAAAGAGTTTGAGCTAGTGGGTACAGAATTCCGAATAATTGATAAAGATGAAGATTGGGTTGTTTTGGAGGCGTTAGCAAATATCACCGTAGAAGCAGAGGGTGAATTCTCTCTTTCAGTCTATGACTCGATTGATCGTGACCATGTAAATATGGGTGGTATCACAGCTACGGCAATTGAAACTTTCGAGTCTGAAATTCTCATTACAATATCAGGCGATCTTGATGGCCCGATCGACGACCTTACGGTTGATGAAATTGAGGTTGTAAGTCCTATTGGAACAATTGATTTCGGAACTATTGAACCCGATTATAGTGAATACGACTAGAACACATAACAAGGCGCTGCTACGGAAAATTTGCTCGCTGGCGCTCTCAAATTTCCGCAGAGCGTGGCGTTGAGGCTGTAGAAAAAAACCTGATTTGGCGGTCATGCGTGCTTCTTCAGGTTACGGACAGGTAGGGGTACCCGTTTCATAATCCGGTTCGAGGCCGTATGACCACCACCCCTGACAGTGGTCAACTGTCAGATGAATACCGTATCAGCACCTCAAGTATCGCCTTCAACGCGCGTGATCTCATGTATCTGCTTTTCAGACGGGCCTAACCCTGGCTTTGCTGATGAGTCTCAAGCGATGTCGCAATCTGCTGCATCAGGTCCATGCTTTGCAACACATGCAATGTCTCTTGCTGCTGCGACCATTCAGCGGCGCTGACGACCACAAAGTCGTTTCCATCGGGACTGGTCACCCTGATCGGGAGGCGCTTGGCTGACGCTTGAGGTGCAGACTTGTCGAGCTTGTCTTCAAACGTGCGGAGGCTAACTGTTTTCATTGGGTTTACCTGTGCGGTGCTTTGGAACCAAGATAGCCGGGATGCAGCGCAAAGCAACCACCCCCACACCAACCAAATCACGACCAAATCTACTCCCAAAGTATCATTCGTACCCCCCGATCCCGGTGTTTAACTGAGTCCGTCGGTTCCTGCCGACGCTGTAAACCCACGCAATAACAAGAGGATCGACCCATGTGGACTAAACCCAGCTACACCGACCTGCGCATTGGCTTTGAAGTCACCATGTACTTTGCCAACCGCTGAGTACCGGGCGCCCCGGTTTCCGGGGCGTTTAGGCACGCTGGCCGAGGACAGATCCCATGCATGTACAGATACTTGGTTCAGCTGCTGGCGGTGGTTTTCCGCAGTGGAACTGTAACTGCCGCAACTGCGACGGCCTGCGCCGTGGCACGCTGAACGCGAAAGCGCGTACCCAATCTTCCATTGCCTTGTCTGACGACGGGGTGAACTGGATTCTCTGCAACGCTTCCCCCGACATTCGCACCCAGCTGGAGCAGACGCCTGTGCTGCAACCGGCGCGGGCGGTGCGTGATACGGCGATCCGGGCGATTGTGTTGATGGACAGCCAGATCGATCACGTGACCGGGTTGCTGACCCTGCGTGAGGGTTGTCCGCACGAGGTCTGGTGTACCGATATGGTCCATGAGGACCTGCAGACCGGCTTTCCGCTGTTCCCGATGCTGAGCCATTGGAACGGTGGTTTGCAACGCCGGCGGATCGGGCTGGGTGAGCCGTTCCGTATTCCGGCCTGCCCGGCGCTGGAGTTTTTGCCGATTCCGCTGCGCAGTGCGGCGCCGCCGTATTCGCCGCACCGCAACGACCCGCACCCCGGCGACAACATCGGCCTGCTGGTGCGCGACACCAATACCGGCGGGGTACTGTTTTACGCGCCGGGCCTGGGCCAGCCGGATGACGGGCTGCTGGCGACCATGCGTGATGCCGATTGCCTGCTGGTGGACGGCACCCTGTGGCGTGACGACGAGATGGCTTTTGCTGGCGTGGGCGACAAGCTCGGCAGCGAGATGGGCCACCTGCAGCAGAGTGGGCCGGGCGGGATGATCGAGCTGCTGGATGCGCAGCCGGCCAGCCGCAAGGTGCTCATTCATATCAACAACACCAATCCGATCCTGGACGAGGACTCTGCCGAGCGTGCCGAACTGGTGGCGCATGGCATCGAGGTTGCCCATGACGGTATGCAGATCGTTCTGTAAGGAGGCCGCCATGCAGCGCGAGCCGATGAGTATTACCGAATTCGAGCAGGCCCTGCGCGACAAGGGCCGCTACTACCACATTCATCACCCGTTCCACGTTGCCATGTACGACGGCAGCGCCACCCGCGAGCAGATTCAGGGTTGGGTGGCGAATCGTTTCTACTATCAGGTCTGCATTCCGGTGAAAGACGCGGCGATTCTGGCCAACTGCCCGGACCGCGACACCCGCCGCGAGTGGATTCAGCGCATCATCGACCACGATGGCGAGCCGGGCAGCGAGGGCGGCATCGAGGCCTGGCTGCGCCTCGGCGAGGCCGTGGGGCTGGATCGTGAGGTGCTGCTGTCGCAGGAGCTGGTGCTGCCGGGTGTGCGCTTTGCGGTGGATGCCTACGTCAACTTCGCCCGCCGGGCCAGTTGGCAGGAGGCGGCCAGTTCGTCGCTGACCGAGCTGTTTGCCCCGCACATTCACCAGTCGCGGCTGGACAGCTGGCCACAGCATTACCCGTGGATCGATCCGGCCGGGTACGACTATTTCCGCAAGCGCCTGAAAGAGGCCCGCCGCGACGTCGAGCACGGCCTGCGCATTACCCTGCATCACTACACCACCTGGGAGGCGCAGCAGCGCATGCTGGAGATTCTGCAGTTCAAGCTGGACGTGCTCTGGAGCATGCTCGATGCGATGACCATGGCCTACGAGCTGGAGCGCCCGCCGTATCACACGGTCACGGCCGACAAGGTCTGGCACCGGGGGATTGCGCTATGAGCCCGGTGGTGCGTGACAACACGCCGGTGCTGCGCCCCGGCTTTCGTCTGCAATGGGAACCGGTGCAGAACAGCCACGTGCTGCTCTACCCGGAGGGTATGGTCAAGCTGAACGAAAGCGCCGCCGAAGTGCTGTTGCTGGTCGACGGCAAGCGGCCGGTCGCTGACATCATCAACACGCTGACAGACAAGTTTCCCAATGTGCCGGGACTGGACGAAGACGTTCTGGCCTTTATCGAGGTGGCCCATGCTCAACACTGGCTCCACATCCGCTGAACAGGGGCCACCGCTGTGGCTGCTGGCCGAGCTGACCTACCGCTGCCCGCTGCAGTGCCCGTACTGCTCGAATCCGCTGGAGTTTGCCAACCACAAGGGTGAGTTGAGCACGGCTCAGTGGGTCGACGTGTTCACCCAGGCGCGGGCGCTGGGCGCGGCGCAGCTGGGCTTTTCCGGTGGCGAGCCGCTGGTGCGCGAAGACCTCGCCGAGCTGATCGGCGCGGCGCGCGAACTGGGTTTTTACACCAACCTGATCACCTCCGGCATGGGGCTGACCGAGGCCAAGATCGAGGCCTTCCGCGAGGCTGGGCTGGATCATATCCAGATCAGCTTTCAGGCTTCCGATGCCGAGATCAACAACATGCTGGCCGGCTCGCGCAAGGCGTTCGAGCAGAAGCTGGCGATGGCGCGGGCGGTCAAGGCGGCCGGTTATCCGATGGTGCTCAACTTCGTGACCCACCGGCACAACATCGACCAGATCGACCGCATCATCGAGCTGTGCGTGGCGCTGGAGGCGGATTTTGTCGAGCTGGCGACCTGTCAGTATTACGGCTGGGCGCACCTGAACCGCGCCGGGCTGCTGCCGACCAAGGCGCAGCTGGATCACGCCGAGCAGGTCACTAACCAATGGCGCGAGAAGCTGGCCGAGCAGGGCAACCCGTGCAAGCTGATTCTGGTCACCCCGGATTACTACGAGGAGCGCCCCAAGGGCTGCATGAACGGCTGGGGCAATATCTTCCTGACCATCACCCCGGACGGCACCGCGCTGCCGTGCCACAGCGCGCGGCAGCTGCCGGTGAGCTTCCCGAGCGTGACCGAGCACAGCCTGTCACACATCTGGTATGACTCTTTCGGTTTCAACCGCTTTCGCGGCTATGATTGGATGAGCGAGCCGTGCCGGTCCTGCGACGAAAAGGAGAAGGACTTTGGCGGCTGCCGCTGTCAGGCGTATCTGCTGACCGGCGATGCCACCCAGGCGGACCCGGTGTGCAGCAAGTCGCCACACCATCACAAGATTCTGCAGGCCAGAGCCGAAGCAGAGCAGCCCCAGCCGGGGATAGAGGAGTTGACCTTCCGTAATGAACGTACCTCGAGGATCATCTGCAAGGTCTGATGTAACCGTGCCCGGCCGCTGGCCGAGCGACTTCAGTGCAGCGCAGGCGGTCGCCGCCAGCGCTGACTACAGCGATCTGTGCTGCGCCGACGGCGCGCTCTGGTGGCTGACCTTCCGCCCGCAGCAGGGTTACAGCGTGCTGCAGCGTTGGCAGGACGGCGTCACCCGCACCATTACCCCCCAAGGCCATTCCGTACGCAGCCGCGTGTATGAGTACGGCGGCGGCAGCTTTTGCGTGCTGCCCGGCGAGTACGAACCGGATTGCCTGCTGGTATTCGTCAACGAAGCCGATCAGCAGCTGTATCTGCAATGCCCGGAAGGGCAACGCCTTGAACCACTGACCAATCACCCCGAATGCCGCTACGGCGGACTCTGCGCCGACCTTGCGCGCCGCCGCGTGCTGGCGGTGGAGGAGGCGCATCTGCCGGGGCGAGTGGAGCACCGGCTGGTCGCCATCGGGCTGGATGGCACACGCCAGTTGCTCGCCAGTGGCGCCGACTTCTACCACAGCCCGCAGGTCAGCGACTGCGGCACGCAGCTGGCGTGGATCGAATGGGATCGCCCCGACCTGAGCTGGACGCGTACCCGGCTGATGCGGGCAACGCTGGCCGACGACGGCAGTGTCGCGGCGGTGCAGTCGGTCGGCGGCGCGGAAGACGCATGGCAGCAGCCGCGCTTTGATGCCAGCGGCCAGCTGTGCTGCCTGTCTGACCGCAGTGGCTATTGGGTGCCCTGGCAGGTTGCGGCTGACGGCCCGCGCAAGTTACCGGCGATTGCCGCCGACCACGCACCTGCGCCCTGGCAGCAGGGCAGCAACACCTGGCTGCCGCTGGAGGACGGCTGGATGGCGCTGAGCTGGAGCGAGGCCGGTTATGGCCATCTTGCCCTGCGCCATGCGGCGAGTGCTGAAGAGCGCCGGTTGGCGCATGCCTACAGTCGTTTTCGTCACCTGTGCAGCGACGGCACGGCGCTGTACTGCATCGGCGCGTCGCCCAGCTGCACCGCCGCGATTCTGCGTATTGAACTGGCCACCGGTGAACTGACCCGCCTGCTGGGCGAGGACACGGCGCTGGACGCTGCCGATCTGTCGCGCCCCGAGCGATTGCTGTACCTGAGCGCGGGCGGCGAGAGCGCCCACGGCTTTTTCTACCCGCCGCGCAATCACGCCCAGCAGCTGGATCAGCCGGCACCGTTGTTGATCTTTACCCACGGCGGGCCGACCTCGGCCTGTTATCCGGTGCTGGATAACCGCATCCAGTTCTGGACCCAGCGCGGCTTTGCCGTTGCCGATCTCAACTACCGTGGCAGCACCGGATTTGGTCGCGCCTACCGTCAGCGCCTGCAGGGCAACTGGGGCGTGACCGACGTGGAAGATGTGCTGGCGGCGGTCGACTATCTCGCTCAGCAAGGCAAGATCAACCCGGCGCAGGTATTTATTCGCGGCTCCAGCGCCGGCGGCTACACCACCCTGTGCTCGCTGGTGGCCGGAGCGGAGCGCTTCCGCGCTGCGGCCAGCCTGTACGGCGTCAGCGACCCGCTGCAACTCAGAGCGGTGACCCACAAGTTTGAAGCCGACTACATCGACTGGCTGATCGGCGATCCCGACACCCAACCTGAACGCTACGTCGAGCGCTCACCCCTGGCCCAGGCCGACCGCATCCGCACCCCGGTGATCTTCTTCCAGGGCCTGCGCGACGCTGTCGTACTGCCCAGCCAGACCGAACAGATGGTCGCCGCGCTGGATGACAACGGCGTGCCCGTGCACTGCGTCACCTTCGCCGACGAACGCCACGGCTTCCGCCAGGCAGCGCATCTCGCGCAGGTGCTGGAAGAGGAGTTGGCGTTTTATCAGGCGTGGTTGTAGAACTGCATTGGGAAGGTCGAGCTCCCGCTCGACCACCGCCCCCCGTGCAATGCCATGGCCGAGTTGGAACTCGGCCTTCCCGGATTGCCCGAAGGCAAGCTGCCGCGTTTAGCTTGGCGCCGACGCTCAACCCTCCGTCATCTCCGCGCAGGCAAGGATCCATTGCGGGTACCGGCTCATCACTGGATTCCTGTCTTCGCGGGAACGGCGTTTGGTTGAGGTGCGCGTTTTTATGGGGAATGGGCAGCCGGGTTTTAACGCAGCAGGGCGAGCAGCGACACGGAGGTCAGCGCACCGCTGGTAATCAGCACCGGTATCAGCGCAGCGCGGCTGCGTTCGTGCTTTAGCATGCGCAGCCCGCGGCGGTAGCGGTGCTGCTGGCTGCTCCACAGGGCCGTGGCCAGGCAGACGAGAATCAGCGCCACTTCCAGCCGCTGGCCGCTTTCGACGTGCAGCCAGCGCAGGGCCAGGCAGCCGACCAGCAGCAACGACAACTGGGTGCGGGCCCAGGCCAGTTGGGTGCGTTCGGCCTGCAGGCCGGGATCGGGCGGGGTGAAGCTCACTGCTCAGAGATACCAGGTCAGCAGCAGCGCGGTGCCGGCGCAGCCCAGTGACAGCAGCGGAATGATGCGCGCCAGAGGCAGCGGGCGACGCTGGCGCAGGGCGCGTTCAACGTTAAGCCAGCGCAGGGCGGACCCCAGACTCAGCAGGCCGCTGAGAATCAGCAGGCAATCGACCATCAGGCGCCGTGCTTCCGGGCTGAAGGTCTGCTGGGTGAAGGCTTCGACGGCAATCGCGCCGCCCAGCAGGGCCAGCGAGGTGCGCACCCAGGCGAGATAGGTTCGCTCGTTGGCGAGGGTGAAGCGCGGGTCGGGTTCGTCTCCGCCGAGCAGGCGGGTGTGGGTGCGTTCGCGCAGGGCGCGCAAGGCGTGGCGTGCTTTCATGCGGGATGCTTCTCGGCAAAAAGCCCGGTCGCAGGCACGACCGGGCACAGGGCTTAGCGTACGCCGCTGCTGCGCAGGGCACCCGGGGAGTAGTCCGAGGTGCTGGCGCGGTAGTCGAAGCGATAACCGTCGCGCTGTTCGTTGGCCATGCTGAGGGCGATATAGCGGCCGTTCTGCAGGTCATGGAACACGTCGGCGGCACTCAGCGGCGCCTGCTGTGCGTAGTGGTAGAAACTGTGGCGCTCGCCCACCCGCCAGAGCTGATCGCGGGTGTCGTAGTGGTCGACTTCGGCAATCGACCAGCTGTCTTCGTCGATGTAGAAACGACGGGTCTTGTACACGTGACGCTGGCCGTCCTTCAGCTCGGCAACCACTTCCCAGACGCGATGGCGCTCGTAGCGGGTATGGTTCATCGCCAGATGGCCGGGCTGAATCATCTCCTCGTAGGTCAGATCCGGTGAAGCCAGACGGTAGCTGTTGTAGGGGATCAGCAGCTCCTTCTTGCCCACCAGTTTCCACTCGTAGCGATCCGGTGCGCCGTTGTACATGTCGCGGCTGTCAGCGGTGCGCAGGCCGGCGGTGGTGGCGCCGGTCGCATCGTAGTTGATGCTCGGCGCGCGGCGCACACGGCGTTGCCCGGCCGTGTAGATCCAGGTGCGGCGCGGGTTGGCGATCTGGTCAAGGGTCTCGTGAACCAGCACCACTTCACCTACCTGACGGGCCGGCGCGGTGATCTTGTGGCTGTAGTAGAACAGCACATCGTCTGAGTCGGCCGGCTCGTAGTCGGTGGTCTGGTCGACGGGGGTGTAGTGCTGCTCAGTGGTGGTGATCACATAGTCGCCGTTGGGCTGCGGCGCGGCGGTGTCGGTGATCGAGATGCTGCTGCCGGTATTGAAGCGGGTAATGTGGTTCCAGATCACTTCCAGGCCGGTTCTGGGGATCGGAAAGGCGACGCTGCCGCGGAAGCCGTCCAGGCCGTTGCCATCGTTGATCAGTCGGGCTTCGGTCGCGTTACGTGCTGCTTCTTCGGCGACTTCAGCGGAGAAACCGACGCTGCGATGGGTCTCGTAGACCGGCAGCACATAGGTTTCCGGGTAACGCTGGAGCATCGCGATCTGACCGTCGGTCAGCAGCTCGCGATGCTGCTCGTAGTTAGCGGCATTGATGGTGAACAGCGGCTGTTCGCTGGCAAAGGGGTCGCTCGGCGTGCCGTTGGGCAGGATAGTACCGGCGTCTTTCGGCAGGCCGCCGGTCCAGGCCGGGATGCTGCCGTCGGCGTTGCCGGCGCGCTCGGCGCCGATCGGTGTCAGGTCCTGGCCAAGGCGTTTGGCTTCCTCGGCTGCTACGCCAGCGTGGGTGGCCGGGGCCAGCAGGGCGGCGCTCAGCAGGCTCAGGGAAAACAGGCGGGTGTATTGGTTCATCGGTGTGCTCCGCATCAGAAGGTAACGCCGACGCTAAGGGCCACGAAGTCGCGGTCGCCCTTGGTGCCGTAGTCACCGTCGAAGTAATTGGTGTAGGAGATATTGGCGCTGTAGGTGCGGTTGAACTCCGCGCCCAAGCCCAGGCTGATGGCGGTCGATCCTTCGGAGAAGCCAGAGGTTTCGGTCGGGCTGTGACCCTCGACATCATGCGACCAGGAAACGCTTGGCTTCAGGTCCATGCCGGCCAGGGCGTCGGCGTAGCTCCAGATGGCGCGCACGCGGTAGCCCCAGGAGAAGTCGGTAGCAAAGCCGTCGTCATTGCAGTGTTCGGGTGTTTCCGAGCCAGCCAGACAGATGCTGTTGTCGGCCAGTTCGCCCTGCCCGAAGGTGCTGTTGCGGCCGTAACGCGGGCCGAAACCGCCTTCAATACCACCGATGAAGGTGGCACCCGCTTCGCCCACCAGGAAGAACTGGTCTGCGCCCATCACTTGGCTGAAAGAGTGGGTGGCGGTCATCTGTACCTGGGTGACCTCCTTGCGACGATAGCCATTGCTGCGCGCGCCGTTGGCGGTCGAAATGGCGCCACTGCTGACCAGCGGCGAGCGGTCCGGGTTGTTCAGCGCCGAGTTGGTCATGTCGGTGCCGTTGAACTGCAGCGGCATGTTCGGGCGGTAGCTGATCTCGCCCTGCAGCGCGGTGCCGGTGCGCAGGTTGGTGGCGAAGGTCAGGCCGTACAGGCGGATGTCTTCCGGGTAGTCGACATAAAAGCTGGAGGTGCCCAGACGCAGGGCGCCGGTCAGGGCGCCGGGCACACCGACCGGATTGCCGCCGTTGGCGTACGGGCTGTTGATCAGGCTGCTGTACGGCATGCGGCTGTGGTAATTGGCGAAATAGGCACCGAACTCGGTGTCCAGCGGCTCGACGAACCAGCGCATCGCCAGACCGAACTGGCCGCCATTGCGGGCATCGTTGTCGCCGCTGCGCTTGACCTGGATACCGGCCGGCGTGATGTTCACGCCATAGGGCGCGAGGGCGGCGATGGCACCGGCATTGGCCGACAGATCAGGGCCGACGAAGCGACCGTCGCAACCCTCGGGGATCGAGTCGTTGCCGCTCATGAAGGTGCCGCAGTTGTCGAGCTTGGTCTGCTCCCAGTCGAGCTGGTAGAAGCCTTCAACGGACAGGTTGTCGGTCAGGTTCTGGATGCTGTAGAGCATGTTGACCGGCACCAGACCTTCCTTGATCTCCGAACCGGGGCGACGCAGGGCACTCAGGTCGGCTGGGTTGATGACGTTGATGCCGCCCTGGATAAAGGTGCTTTCACCCCAGTTGACGACCTGCTTGCCCAGTCGCACGGTGCCGGGCTGCCCGGCTAGGTCGTAGTTGTGATAGAAAAACGCGTCCAGCAGTTCGATGCCGGCGGACTTCATCGAGGTCTTGCGGCCGGCGTCTTCAATGTCGATATAGCGTTGGCTTTCGTCGCGTACCGCGTAGTCGTACCAGTAGCTGCCGCGCAGGAATACGCCGCTGTCGCCGTAGCGCAGTTCCAGGTCGTGGGTGCCCTTGAACAGCTTGGAGTAGATGTCACCGGAACGGTAGTTCAGACGGCCATCGTCGCCGCTGGCGCTGCGCATCAGGTCTTCGTCCGGGTTCTCGGTGGAAATGCTCATGCCCAGGCTCAGCGAGGAGGTCAGCTGGCCGTCGATGTCACCGAGCTGGAAGGTTGAGGCGGCAGCGGGTGTTGCGGCGCAGGCCATGGCCAACAGCAGGATGGGGTAGGGGGCACGGCGCCCGTTTAAGTCAGTCACTATCAGGACCCTCATTTTTATTATCGGTCGGACTGCATGAATGGTTCATGCGTATTTGTGATGGACTGCATGCTATTGCTGCGGTTATTGGCCCGCAAATACAGTATTTCGATGGTGTTTATAACGTTTTGGTATGGGGCGGCGCGCAGCCGCGGCTGCCCGTACGCCGCGGCGGGCGTGCATCTTGACGCTGGGGAGAATGCGCACCGCACCTGCAGGTGTGCAGGTGCGGTGCGAGGGCTGATCAGTGCCTGGCGCTACGGCGGCGCAGGCCGATACGCCAGGCGAGGAACAGGGCCAGCAGGATAAAGCCACAGGCGATCGGACGTTCCAGCAGATAGCCGATTTGGCCATCGGCCAGCAGCACGCTTTGGCGCACGTTCAGCTCGAATGCCGGGCCCAGTACGAAGCCGATGATGAAGGTCACGAACGAGAAATCCAGCAGCCGCATGAAGAATCCGAGCACGGCAAAACCGATCAGCAGCCAGGCGCTGAACAGGTTGCTGGAGACGATGATGCCGGTCACGCAGAGCAGCACCACGCAGGGCAGGATGATCGGCAGCGGCAGGCGGATCACCTTGACGAACAGGTGCATGGTGAACAGGCCGAACACCAGGTTGCACAGGGTGCCGAGCAGCATGGCGCCGAAGATCGCGTAGACCAGCCGGCCCTGTTCGGAGAACAGCTGCGGCCCGGGGGTGATGCCGTGGATCACGAAGGCGCCAAGAATCAGCGCCGCGGCCACGTTGCCGGGGATGCCCAGCGATAGCAGCGGAATGAAGTTGGAGCCGACCACCGCCGAGTTGGCGGCTTCTGTTGCGGCCACGCCGCGAATGTCGCCCTTGCCGAAGTTGCTGTCCGGCCCGGCGGCGCGCTTGGCCGAGGCGTAGCCCAGGAAGGCGGCAGCGGTAGAACCGAGCCCGGGAATGGCGCCAATCACGGTGCCGATGCCGGTGGAGCGCAGGATGGTCGGCAAGATGTGGCTGAAGTCTCGCCAGCGGAAGCGGTTGGCGCTGCTTTCGCCCAGCTCGGTTGGCTCTGCCTGGCTGCCTGTATCGCCGTGGACGCTGGCCTGACGAAAGATCTCGCCCAACGCCAGTACGCCGATACCCACGGCGCTGATCGACAGCCCGCCCATCAGCTCGGGAATACCGAACGACAGACGTTCACCGGCGGTTTCCGGGTCGGTGCCGACCAGGCTGAGCAGCACCCCGAGCGCAGCGGCAATCAGGCCTTTGAGCATCGAGTGGCCAGCCAGCCCGGCGACCACCACAAAGGCCACCAGCACCACGGATGCCATCTCCAGCGGCCCCATCTTCACTGCCAGCACCGCCAGCGGCGCGGCGACCAGAAACAGCACCAGATCACTCATGGCATCGCCGCTGACGGAGGACGCGTGCGCCGTGCGCAACGCTTTCAGCGCCTGCCCGTTGCGCGCCATCGGGTAGCCGTCGAAGGTGGTGGCCGTGGCCTCGGCCGAGCCTGGCGTGTTCATCAGGATGGCCGAGACCGCGCCGCCCAGGGTGCCGCCCTTGTTGATGCCGACCAGAAAGCCAATGGCGGTGACCGGGCTGAGGTAGAAGGTGAACGGCACGGCAATGGTAATCGCCATCAGCGCACCGACGCCCGGCGCGGCGGCAAAGATCTGGCCGATCAGCACGCCGGCGCCGATGTAGAGCAGGTTGCTCAGGGTGAAGGCGTCGGCCAGCCCCAGCAGAATGTCTTGCATGATCGTAGCTCCTCAGTCCAGGGGCGCGCCCAGCGCGAATTTGAACAGCAGCCACAGGGCCAGCGGCCAGAGTGTGGCGGTGGGCAGAATGCGGCTGGGTCGCCGCTCGCCCATTGCGAGCATGAAGGTTGCGACCAGCAAGGCGGCCCCTGCGAGGTAACCGAGCCACTGGATCAGCGCGAGACTGCCGGCCATCAGGCCGGTCAACAGCAGCAGGCGGCCTAGGTGCCGTCGGCTGAAATCGATGCGCCGGGCGTCTACCCGGCTGCACAGACGGTTGATGCAAAGCAGTGCGCCGAGAGCGGTGATGGTGCCGACGCAGGCGTAGGGGAAGAAGCGCGGCGACAGGCCAAAGCCGAAGCCGTTGCCGATGTAGTTCGGAATCAGGTAAAGCAGGCCGATCAGGCCGGCCAGCACAATCAGCAGGCCGGCCCAGAGATCAAGGGTTCGTTCAGACATGGTGTGCGGACTCAGTTGGCAGTGGAATCAGGCGCTGCCTGACGGCGGTAGCCCTCGGCAGTACGTTGCACAAAGCGGGTTATCTCATCTGGCGTCATCACCACATTGGGAAAGCCCATGCGCTGCTCGGCCAGCTGAGCGACGCGCGGCGACTGGCTGGCCTTGACCAGCGCAGCGCTCAGACGCTGCTTGATCTCGGCCGGCAGCCCGGCCGGTGCCGCCAGCACAAAGTAGGACGAGTACCCCATGGGATAGCCCAATTCCTGAATTGCCGGTTTGCCGGGTGAGGCGCGCAGGCGTTCTTCGTTCAGCGAGGCGAGCACACGGATCTTGCCGTCGCGCAGGAATGCCTGATGCACCCCGGCGCTCCAGGCGATATCGATATGCCCGCCAATCAGGCTGTTGATAACGTCCATGCCGCCACGCATGGGAATGAAACGAATGCGGATGCCCTCGCGCTCGGCAATCAGATTGAGCACGTCGCGGGTGATAGGCGAGGGCGAGCCGTAGCTGAGCCCGTGCTCACGGCCGTAGGCGAGCATCTCGTCCCAAGTGCCAAAGGGCGCATTGCCACTGGCAATCAGGGCGTTCTGCAATTGGCTGACGGTGGTCAGATAATCGAAATCATCGGTCTGGTAGCGCAACGGTGTGATCGCCGGCATGCCGTCGAACGCGGAGTTGGCGCCCAGCCCGATGGTGTAGCCGTCGGGTTCTGCCTGGCTGAGCGTGGTGGCCATGACAATACCGCCGCCGCCGGCGACATTGCGCACGGTAACGGGCTGGCCCAGCTCCATGCTGAGCTGGCGCGCGACCAGGCGGGCCAGGGTGTCGGCGCCGCCGCCGGGGCTGAAGCCCACCAGCAGGTTCAGCGGTTTGGCTGGCCAGCTGGTGGCGTGGGCCGCCGGCATCAGGGCGCCGAGTAACAGCAGCATTGCTAGTACAAGGCGGTGGGTCAGCGTTGGCGCCCGTGCCGGCACCATGGGTAGTCGGGGTGTCATTGTAGTTGTGGTGCCTACTGGTTATGTGTTTTTGTAATGGGCTGGATGCTATTTGCTCGAATTGCTCGGATCAAATAGCGAAATATTCTAACAGGCATGCTTTTTTGTTATGGGGTGGCAATGACTCTCAAGCAACTTCGTTATCTGATCGCCATTGCCGAAGCCGGCAGCTTCTCCGCTGCTGCGCGCGACTCCTACATCGCCCAGCCGGCGTTGTCCCGGCAGATCGGCCTGCTGGAAAGCGAGCTGGAAATGCAGCTGCTGGAGCGCCGTCACGGCGGTACCGAGCTGACCGACGCCGGGCGGCGTTTGTATGAAATTGCCCGCTCGGTGATTCAAAAGGTGGATTCGGTCAAGGATGAGCTGGAGTCGACCCGCGGCAACCCGAAAGGCCGGGTGGCGATTGCCATTCCGGTGTCTGCCGCTTCGCTGTTACTGCCCGAGATTGTGACCCGTGCGCGTGAGAAGTTTCCAGCCATCGAGCTGCAGATCACCGATGGCATGAGTTCGGCGGCCGGCCATGCCATCGAGCTGGGGCATGTGGATTTTGGTGTGGTGCCCAACGCCGAAGAGCTTGAACTTGTCAGCGCCGAACCGGTGCTGCTGGAGGAGTTGTGGTGGTACGGGCGTATGCCGATGCCGACCAGCGGGCCTACGATCAGCTTTGCCGAGGCGCTGGGCGCGCCGCTGGTGTTGCCGCCCCGCTCGCTGCACCTGCGCCGACGGGTCGATCAGGCGGCGATGGAAGCAGGGCTGGAGCTGAACGTGAGCTTTGAGCAAAACTCGGCCCAGAGTATCAGCAGTCTGGTGCGTGCGGGCCTGGCCTGCACCATTACCAACTGGCCGCCGCTGGAAGATCAGGAACAGCAGTACGCGCGGCGGATCATCGAGCCGAGTATTCGGCGCACCATTTCACTGGCCTACTCGGTCCATCGCCCGCTCAGCTTTCCGGCCTCCTGCATGCGTGATCTGGTACGGGCGACTCTGATTGATCTGGCCGAGAGTGGCCGCTGGAAGGGGTCGCTGATTGCGCCGCGCGAGCCGGCAACAGCCGGCTCGGCGGACGCCTGAGCTCAGGTCGCGGTCGCGGCTGCGGCGCTGTCGCCGGTGCCCAGAGTGCTCTGTGACCGGGCCGGATTCATGTACAGCAGACCCAGCAGGCCGGAGACGATCAGAATCGCACCGGTGACCATAAAGCCCTGCTCGTAGCCGCTGGCAACGTGACCGGTGGCGTTCTGCACCAGCAGGCCGGTGACCACCGGCGCACTCAGGCCGGCGATGGAGGCAAAACCGTTGCCCATGGCCAGAATGCTGCCGCGCTGGCTGGCGGGGGTGATCTCACCGAGAATCGCCGGGCCGACCGAGTACATTACCAGGGCAAAGCCGCCGCTCAGGGTCATCAGGGTGACGCGCGCGGCGACCGGGATATCCGGCATGGTCTGGGCAAAGGCCAGCAGGCCGCTGATGATCAGGCTGATGGAGACAAAGACGCAGCGCGCCAGACGCGAGGAAAACCCGCGACGCATCAGGTCCTGCGACCACCAGGCCATGATCAGACTGAGCGGCGTGGTGACGACGACAAACAGCGCGAACAGGCGGCCGGTGTTCAGCGAGTCAATGCCCAGGCCGACTTCCAGATAGGTCGGCACCCAGGTCAGGGTCAGGGCCAGCGACCAGTTGGCGGCAAAGTGGCAGACGTAGTTGCTCAGTACCGTGCGGTCGCTCAGCAGGCGCCGGTAGGGCAGGCGCTCGGAGGAGGTCGGCAGCTGACTGGCGCGGGCCTGATCGAGGCGGCCTTCCTCGCCGAATTTCAGCCACGCCAGACACCAGACAAAGCCCAGCACTGCCAGCACCGCAAAGTTGGCGCGCCAGCCCCAGTGCAGGGTAACCCAGGGAATCATCAGACCCGCGACCAGCAGACCCAGCGAGCTGCCGGAATGCAGCAGGGCAACCGGCAGGCTGCGCTTGTTGTCCGGGAACCACTTGTACAGCGCGTGGGTGGCGATGGGGGAGGCCGGGCCCTCGCCAATGCCCAGCAGCACGCGGCAGGCGATGATCGCCCAGACCGAGGTGGCGAGCAGCATTGGCAGCTGAATGACCGACCAGAACGCCGCCATGATCAGCAGCAGGGTGCGGGTTGGCTTGTGGTTGGCGAGAAAGCCGCCGGCGACCGCGGCCATGGCAAACAGCCAATGCAGGCTGCCGCCGATCAGACCGAATTCAGCCGGGGTCAGATCCAGATCTCGCATCATCGGTACGGCGACCAGACCGATGACCACCTTGTCGAGGAAGTTGACCAGCATCATGGTCGCCAGCAGACCGGCGATGGTCCAGGCCGTTTTCGGCCGGTAGAGGGTGTCTTGGGCTGTCATGGGGAATTCTCGAATTGTTGTAATGAAAACGCCCCGGCACAGGCCGGGGCGCGTCAGCGTGGGCCCTCTTAGCCCGGCATGAGCAGTCCCTTGGCGATGGCGTTGCGTTGAATTTCACTGGTGCCGGTGAGGATGCGCATCATCCGGCTGGCGCGGAACAGAAACTCCACCGCGTTGCCCTGAATCAGGCCTGACCCACCGTGCACCTGTACCGCCCGGTCGATGATGCGGAAGGCGGTTTCCGAGCAGAACAGCTTGCTCATGGGCGACTGCACGGCGATGTTATCACCGGCGTCATACTGCGCCGCCGTGGCATACATCAGCGCGCGTGCGGCGGCCAGCTCGGTCGCCATGTCAGCGATCATGTGATTGACCGCCTGGAACGCGGCAATCGGCTTGCCGAACTGGCTGCGGGTCTGGGCGTGACGGATCGACAACTGCAGCGCCAGACCGGCCATGCCGAGCATGGTCGGGCAGTGCAGCAGGCGGTTGACGGTGATGCGGCCCATCGCCAGCTTGAAGCCTTTGCCTTCCTCGCCAATCAGGTTTTCCACCGGTACGCGGACGTTTTCCAGGGTGATGTCGCCGTGGGCGCCCTTGCCGGACATCACGCCGTAGTCATCACGCACACTGGCGCCGTCGGCCTTTAAGTCGACGAAGAAGGCGGAGATGCCGGCGGCACCGGCATTCGGATCGGTCACGGCCATCAGTACGGCGTAATCGGCGTAGGATGCGCCGGAGATATAGCGTTTGCTGCCGTTGAGCACATAGTGGTCGCCGTCGCGCACCGCATTCGTGCTGATGGCGGTGGCGTCGGATCCGGCTTCGGCCTCGGTCAGGGCGAAGCAGATGGCTTTTTCGGCGCGGCAGATCGGCTGCAGGATGGCCTGTATCTGCTGGTCGCTCGCTACCTTGAACAGATGGCCGATACGTGGCGGGCCGCTCAGCTCGCCGAGGATGTGCGGGGCGAGCATGGCGCCGCTGAGCACCGTGGCTTCCTTGACCGCGCAGACGTCGGCCACGCTGAGGCCGGCGCCACCGAGGGCCTCCGGCAGCATGATGTTGTAAAAGCCCTTCTCGCAGGACATGCGCCATACCCGCTGCAGCAGCTCACGCGGGTAGCTGCCGCCCCACTGCAGGTTTTCACTTTTTTCCAGTGGCTTGATCTCGTCACGGACAAAGGCGTTGATGTCGGCAATGATGGCCTGGGCCTTTTCACTTGGTTGGAACATGGGGGGGCTCTCCGTGGGCTCAGATCTTGCGATCGGCGTTTTTCCAATAGGCGTCACGCACCAGTCGGCGCACGACCTTGCCATTGGGGTTCTTTGGCAGCTCATCGACAAAGTCGACACTGCGTGGCTTCTTGAAGCCGGCCAGATGCTCGCCGCAGTAGGCCATGATGGCCTCGGCGTCGAGTTGCTTGCCGGGCTTGAGCACGACCACGGCCTTGACCGCTTCGCCCCACTGATCGTCCGGTACGCCGACGACGGCCGCCTCATAGACTTGCGGCAGGGTATAGAGGACCTGTTCCACTTCGGTGGGGTAGACGTTGAAGCCGCCGGAGATGATCATTTCCTTCTTGCGGTCGACGATGAAGATGTACCCAAGGTCATCGACGGTGGCCAGATCGCCGGTCAGGTAGTAGCCGTCGCGCATGACCTCGGCGGTCAGCTCCGGGGCGTTCCAGTAGCCCTGCATGATATCTTCGCCCTTGGTGACGATCTCGCCGATCTCACCGGGTTTGACGTCTTCGAACTGTTCGTTCACGACGCGCAGATCGGTCTCGAAGTAGCAGCGCCCGCAGGACGCCAGACGACGATAGTTGTCGGTGCTGTCGAGGTGATCGGCTTCGGTGAGGATGGTTACCAGCGAGCAGGTTTCGCCGGCGCCGTAACCCTGAGCCAGGATCGGACCGAACACCTCCATCGCGCGCTTGACCAGCGCTGGGGCCATTGGCGCTGCGCCGTAGATGATCAGGTTCAGGCTGCTGAGGTCGTAGTCTTCCACGCCCGGCAGGTTGACCAGCCGGTTGATCATCGCCGGCACCATGAACAGGCGGGTGATGCGCTCGCGCTGGATGGTTTCCAGCAGGCCACGGTCGTCATATTGCTCGACCAGGTAGTTGCATACCCCGGCCTTGAGCAGCGGCATGATCTGCATGCCACTGGCGTGGGTAATCGGGCCGACGTGGGCCATGCGGTCACCCGGTTCGGCACGGCGGGTCGGGCTGGCAAGGCTCTTGCGGATCAGTGCCTTGCGATTGCCATAGCTGAGCATGGCGGCCTTGAGCACGCCAGAGCTGCCGGAGGTGTAGTGCAGCACGGCGAGTTTGTCGTCGGCTGGGTCGCGTGATTCAAAGGTGTCGCTGCCCTTGGCAAGCACGCCGTCGTAGCTGATGTCGCCGCCTTCGTCGCCCATGCAGATAATCCACTGCAGACGCGGCAGCTCAGTGCGGCGGGCCTGAATGGCCTTGGCAAACGCGAGGGTGGTGATCACGCCGACGCTGTGGGAGTCTTCCAGCACGCGGATGATTTCATCGATCGACAGGCGCGCGTTGATCGGCACCTTGACCATTGCGGCTTTGTACAGCGCGACTTCAGCTTCGATCAACTCGACCCGGTTGGGCGCCAGGATGGCGATATGGGCGCCTTCGGCCAGGTCCAGATTGACCAGGCCTGAGGCCAGGCGGTTTGTACGACGCTCCAGTTCGGCAAACGTCAGGCGCAGGCGCGAGTCGACAGCGGCTTCAAGGTTTGGCCAGTAACGGGCGCTGCGGGTCAGTATCTTTCCGAGATTCACGTGGGGGTCACCTGAGCTGGTTTTATTGTCGGGCTATGCTAATCGCGGCTCGGAAACCCCCGCCAATACAACAAGTTGATGCTATCCATGCCGAGTTGATATGGCTCTGTCGCCGTCATCGTGAGAAGGTATTTCCGGGTTATACGGGTGCCCTAAAACAGCCTATTGATGCGAGTTGACGACCGGGTTTGGCCTGCTTTGCCGGTCATAGGTAGGGAAACAGAGCCTGCATGAGGGCAGCGCAGGCTTGGCCATAACAGAGCAGCGTGCTTTGCTTTGGATGATTGTCCGAGTGCGGCAGACAGCCGTGTATGGCCGGGGCAGCCCAATCAGGCGCAGGCTGTGCGGCTGCGTGTTAGTCTCGTCGGGTTGCCAATAAAGCGAACAAGAGGAGAGGTCTGTGAGCGTGTTTTCCCCTGTGCAGTGGTGCCTGAAGGCGTCGGTCGATGTACCTGTGATGGAGACAGCAGATGACTGGCTGGCCAATTGGCGGCAGTTGCCGTTGGGCGAGCTGTCGCCCTTCGCACTGGCGGTGATGGGTGGCTTTCAGGCCGATCGTGCGGCCTGGGCCTTCAGCGCCGGGTACGAGGCGGCGTTGCGGGCGATGTTCCCGCAGATCAGCGGTGGCGGGCTGCACGGCTTCAGTCTGAGCGAGGAGGGCATTCGCAGCCCGCGTGATTTGCAGACCCTTTGGCAAGCCGACGACGCAGGTGGTATTCGCCTGAGTGGCAACAAGGGCTGGGTGCCGCTGCCTGAGCATTGCGAGGCGTACTTTGTGGTGTGCCGCGCCAGCGGGCAGGAAGGCGCTCTAAGCGTGGTGCGCATGCCTGCCACGGCGGACGGTGTGTCGATGAGTCCGCGCAATCCGGCGGCCTTTATGCCCGAGCTGCCGGCCGCGCGCATGCAGTTGCAGGACGTGGTGCTGGATGCCTCGGCGATGCTACCCGGTGATGGCTGGACCGATTATGCCCGGCCCTTTGGCGCGCTGGAGGAGCTGTATGTCAGTGCGGCGCTGATGGGTTATCTGCTGCGCGAAGGGCGTGCCCGTGATTGGCCGCAGGCAATGCTGCGGCAGATGCTGGCGGCCATCACCTTGCTCGAGCGGATTGCCGCCGAGGCAGGATCCGATCAAGGCCTGGTATTGCTGGCCGGCGCGACCGAATGGGTGCGTACATTGATGACGCGAGCAACTGCGCAGTGGGCCGAGCAGCCGGAGGACGCCGGTGGGCAACGCTGGGCTCGTGACCAGACAGTGCAGCGCATGTGGGCTGCCGCCGGTGCCAGACGGGGTGATCGGGCCTGGCAGGCGCTGAGCCCGAGCGCGTGATCAGGCTCCGGCGTCGCTGACCAGTGACGCCGGAGTGCCGGCTGCCTGGTATTTGAACAGTGGGAAGAGCACCGCCAGCGGACAGGTCAGAGCGGCAATCAGCCCGGTCCAAAGGGTCTTGAAAATCAGGTACTGACTGACGCTCAGCTGCTCAATGCCGAACAGACCGAGCAGCGCGATGGTGGGTGCAGCGTAGATCAGTGTTGCCATGAGACCGATGCACAGGGCAGCGCCGAAAGGGCGGTCCGGCAGGTAGCGAATGATCTGTCGCAGCACGCTGAATCGGTCCGCGGTGACTGCGGGAAACTGGCCGCTGCTGACCTTGCGGCGCTGCAGGGCTATGGTGATCCAGCTCAGCAACATGCAAAGGACAAGGGCGGTGATCACCAGGTCGGCGGCGATTCCGCCTTCGCCACGCAGACTGAGCGTCGCCTGCTCACGGAGCAGTATCCAGGCAACTGCGCCGTTGAGCAGCGCATTGACGACAAAGGTGGCAATCACTTCGGTTCTCAGGTGCGAGTGTATTGAGTTGCTCATGGGGGTCTCGTTGTTATCATTGTCGGCCATTCAGCTGCCAGCCAGCGTAGTGTGCGATTACCGGCTCCACAAGCTGCAGCGCCGTTTTGCTGATTTTTGCTGATTATCGGAGATAGCCATCCTCATGCCAGCTCGTTCTGCTACTGCTACTGCTACTGTCTCTGCCCGTGAGGTGTATCAACTGTTCCGCGATGTTGCCCTGCAGCAGAGCACGCTGATGCGCGATGACGGGCCGCGCTGGGCCGAGATCGACACTGGCGTGGTGCATGTCTGCATCGATGGCCGGCGTATCGCTCTGTTCAAGGACGCCGGCGAGCTACACCACTGCCTGGGCTGCGAACTGGAAGACGGTCGTGTTGCGGGGCAGGATAGCTGGCGCGGTGCTGGTACCGATCCGCTCGAGTTGCTCAGTGTGTGGGAACGAGCACAGTTGCTGAAGGCTCTGGAACGGCTCTAGTGGCAGGATGACAGCAGCGCGCGAGCGTGAAACAATCGCCGGCCAGTCGTTTTGAGGTGTCTGTTAATGCCGCGTTTGTCCGCCGAGCAGCTGTCCGAGGAATGGGGGCTGTTAAACCAGAAGTTCAGTCAGCAGAGTCGTCGCTTTGTACTGGAGTTCTGCATTCGTCATGCTGTTGATCTGACCGAAACGTTCTACTCGGAGATGATGGCCGATCCGGCTGCGTCGCTTTTTCTCTCGCATGATCAGGTTCAGGGCCGCCTGAGTCTGTCCATGCGTCGCTGGCTGGAAGGGTTGTTTGACAGCGAGGATGAGGTCGCGCTGGCACGAATCATTGCCGAGCAGAAGAAAGTAGGTGAGGTTCATGCCCGCATTGATATCCCGGTGCACCTGGTGCTGCGCGGTGCACGTTGTCTCAAGGACCGTTTCGTCGCGTTGCTGCAGGAGGATTGCGAGCTGTCCGATCGCGAGCACCTGGATGCGGCGCGGCTGATGTCGGACACCGTGGATCTGGCGATGGAGGTCATGAGTCACGCGTATGCCACCTCGCACGATCGTAACTCGCGCAATGAAGAAGCCTATCGCCTGTTTTCGGTCACCCAGAACATTGCTACTGAAAAGGAACGTCAACGGGCCGCGCTGTTCGACTGGGAGAATCAGTTGATGTTCGATCAGGCGGTTGGCCAGAGCGGTGAACACCTGCCGCGTATTCTCGCCTCCGAGTTTGGCCTGTGGTTCCGGCACAAGGGCGCCCATGCGTTTGAGGGTGCGCCGGAGGCCCAGCAGATTCTTGATGGTATGGAGCGGATAGACGATGTGCTGCTGCCGCTGTTCGACCAGGACCCGGCCGAGCGCATCGCGCGCCTGCGCGAATTGCGGGAAACGGTGAAGGCAATCCGGTTCAGCCTGGATCACTTGTTTGAGCAGAACAATGAACTGGAAGCCGGCCGCGACGTGCTGACCCGCCTGCTCAATCGCAAGTTTTTGCCGGTAGTGCTGACCCGTCAGGTCAGTCATGCCCGCAGCCACGGTACGCCATTTTCTGTGCTGGCGCTGGATATCGATTACTTCAAGCAGATCAACGACAGTTACGGCCACGAGGCCGGGGATCGGGTGCTGCAGCAGTTGGCCTCGCTGTTGATCAACAGCAGTCGTGCCGGGGATTACCTGTTCCGTCTGGGTGGCGAGGAGTTTCTCATGCTGCTGGTCGATACCGGACTGGATGGCGCGCGTCGCGTGGCCGAGAAGTTGCGCCGCGGTGTCGAGCAGGAAGTCTTCCGTCTGCCGCAGGATCGGACGCTCAACATCACGCTGAGTATCGGCGTTGCCTGTTTCAATGGTCACCCGGACTATCAGCAGTTGATGCGCCGTGCCGACGATGGCCTGTATCAGGCCAAGCACAGCGGCCGCAATCGGGTAGTGGTGGTCGAATAAACCCGTTCGCTCAGCAGCGCTCCTGCCCGGGGGCTGCGAGTCTGGTGTAGAGATCATCCCAAGCAGGATTGCTCTGCTCGATCAGGTTGATTTTCCATTGTCGTTTCCAGCGCTTCAGCTGCTTCTCGCGGCTGATGGCGCTGAGCATGTCGGCGGCTTGCTCGAAGTACACCAGGTGATGGATTCGGTAACGCTGGGTGAAACCACTGACCACGCCGTTCCTGTGCTCCCAGATACGCTTGAGCAGATTGCTGGTGACGCCTATGTACAGTGTTCCGTTGCGTTGGCTGGCGAGGATGTAGACGCAGGGGTGTTTGGTCATTGGGGCGCGCCTCGTGGTATGGCAGTGGGTCTATGTTGGCTGATGCATTTGCGCAACTGGATCCCCGCCTA
>NZ_NBYK01000020.1 GCF_002197985.1 Halopseudomonas aestusnigri | reverse complement strand
AGAAGGCGAAAGGCGGGTTAGATATCGGCGCAGAAGTAGAGCAATGGTGTGGTGATGGATGTAGCACGGGCACGGCATGCTGTGCCGTTACGAGGATGGTGAAGCAGTCAGGAATGGACGCAGAGCGCCCTATCGGGGCGTTCCCACGCGGAGCGTGGGAACGATCAAGGCAGCGCGTATGTTGAGCCATGGTGCGGTGATAGAGGTAGCGCGGGCACGGCATGCCGTGCCCCTACGGGGATTGTGCCGCGGTCTGGAATGGGCGCAGAGCGCCCTATCGGGGCATTCCCACGCGGAGCGTGGGAACGATCAATAGCGGCGCAGAGGTCGAGCAGCTGTGCAGGGATGGAGGCAGCACGGCCACGGCATGCCGTGGCCCTACGGGACGGTGTGGTGACGCAGAGTGTCCTGGCTGGCGCGTGGGAACGATCAAAGCCGTCTGGGATTGGTGCAGAGCGCCCTGTCTGGGCATTCCCACGCGGAGCGTGGGAACGATCAATAGCGGCGCAGAGGTCGAGCAGCGGTGCGGTGATGGGGGCAGTACGGGCACGGCATGCCGTGCCCCTACGGGATGGTGCAGCAGTCAGGAACGGGCGCAGAGCGCCCTGTCGGGGCATTCCCACGCGGAGCGTGGGAACGATCAATAGCGGCGCAGAAGTAGAGCAATGGTGTGGGGGTGGAGGCGGCATGGGCACAGCACGCTGTGCCCTACGATGGCTCTACCCGATGCTCGTACGTGGCATTCAGGCGCGCGGCGAGGTATTCGGCGCAGCTGATCGGCTCGTACTTCGGCGCTTCGCCCGGAATCACGTCGCGCGGGTCGACGATGGAGTCGGGGTTTACTTCCAGGAAGAAGGCGATGGAGTAGCGTTCCTGCTCCGGCGGGCGGACGCGGTGCGGGGTGGAGACGTAGGTGTCGTTGCTCCAGCGCATCAGACAGTCGCCGATGTTGCAGACGAAGGCGCCCGGTACGTGTGGGGCGTCGATCCATTGGCCCTGACGGGTCAGTACCTGCAGGCCGGCAACCTTGTCGGTGGCCAGCAGAGTAATGTTGCCGTAGTCGGTGTGAGCACCGGCGCCGCCGTCTTCGCGGTCGATCTGACCGGCGCTGGCGGGGTAGCGCAGCATGCGCAGGGTGGCGATGGGGCTGGTCAGGTGCTGAACGAAGAAGTCTTCCGGCAGGCCCAGGTCGATTGCAAAACCCTTGTGGATCAGCCGGCCAAGGTTCAGGCAGCCGTCGAAGTAGCCGAGCATGGCTTCACGCCAGCCGTCGATTGGCGGCCAGAAGTTGACGCCGCGGAACGGCTTGCCGGCCAGTACGTCCGGGTGATCGGCCGGGAAGTCGGTGCCGATGTTGAAGGCTTCCTTCATGTCGGCACCCGCTTCCGGGTTGAGCTTTTCGTCGGCCATGGCGACGTAGCCGCGGTTGTGCGGCGACTTCTTGATCGACATCTCCTGCTTGGTTTCCAGCGGCAGCTCGAACACCCGTTTGGAGTTGGCGAACGCGCTGGCCATGACCTCTTCCGGAATGCCGTGATCGACGGCGTAGAAGAAGCCGATTTCACGGCAGGCAACGCCCAGCTGGCGGGCGGTTTCGGCTCGGACGGCGGGGTCTTCGCTGTTCAGGCCGGCGACGGAGATAAGGGGTAGTGATTGCATGTGATGACTCCTGACTGCGTGCGTGCAGTCGCTTAAACCATTGACGTACGCAGGTGCGCGATATCGCGACACTGCTGAAAAAGTGCGAGGCCATGCTGCTGGGCTTCAGTGATGACCGTTTGTTCGCTCACCCGGGTGGCGCGGCCGTTGGCGATCAGTTGCCGGCCATCAACCCAGACCGCGGCGACGTTGCGGGCGTCGGCGGCAAAGACCAGATTCCACAGCAAATTGCCGCCGGCTGCATTGATCTCGGTCGGTGTCAGGTTGGGTTGCGCCAGGTCGAGCAGCAGCAGGTCGGCCTGCTTGCCGACTTCCAGTGAGCCGATGCGGTCGCCGAGGCCCAGCGCGCGGGCACCGTTGATGGTCGCCATGCGCAGGATCTGGTCGGCGGGCAGCACGGTGGCGTCCAGCCGGGTGGCCTTCTGAATCAGCGAGGCGAACTTCATTTCCTCGAACAGGCTGAGGCTGTTGTTGCACACCGGGCCGTCGGTGCCGAGGCCGACGGTGATGCCGGCGGCGAGCATTTCAGGCACGCGGGCGACGCCGCTGGCGAGCTTGGCGTTGCTGATCGGGCAGTGGCTGATGGCGGTGCCGGTGTCGGCGATGCGTTTGATCTCGTCGTCGTTGAGCCACACGCAGTGGGCGATCAGGGTGCGCTCACCGAGGATGCCGTAGTGATCGAGCTGGGCAATCGAGCGGCGGCCGAAGTGCGCCTTGACCGCGTCGTCCTCTTCCTTCTGCTCGCTGGCGTGGGTGTGGATGCCAACGCCGTATTCGGCCTGGCATTCCAGCGCTTCGCGGTAGGCATCCGGGGTGCAGTAGAACAGGTGCTCCAGCCCCATCCAGACCTGAATGCGGCCGTTCTGGCTGCCGTGGTGGCTGTGGATCAGCGCGCGGTTTTCGGCGCGGGTGGCGAAGAAGTCCTTACCGGGCTCGTCGGCCACGTAGGGTGCCAGATTGACCCGCAGACCGATCTCGCCGGCGGCATCGGCGCAGCGGTGCATGAAGCGGTACATGTCCATCACGCAGGTGGTGCCGCTTTTCAGCGCTTCCAGATAGCACAGGCGTGCTGCGTGGAAGGCGTATTCCTCGGTCAGGGCGCGGTGTTCCAGCTGGTAGTAGGGCAGCCATTCCATCAGCTGCATGTTCTCGGTCACGCCGCGCATCAGGCTGGAATGGGAGTGGGCGTCGATCAGCCCCGGCAGCAGCGCGTGGCCGCTGGCGTCGATCACCGGCATGCCGGGCGGGATGATCAGCTCGTCGCTGGGGCCGACGGCGCTGATGCGTCCGTCCTCGACGATCAGGGTGCCGCGCGGGATGACGCGGTTGTCTGGGTCAACGGTAAAGATGGCTGCATCGTGCAGCGCAAAGTGGTTCATATGTACCTCATAGCAATCTGAACCGGGTTAGCGGTTCCGGACACTGTGACGGCACGGCGGGCACGGAATGCATCAGCATAGCTGATGGTTTCCTCAGAGGCTGTCCGAGCGGAGCACAAGGGGTTGGTTAAGGGTTACTTCATCGCAATTGTTACCTGCACCACGGCGGTCGACGATCAGGTAATCGGCGTCCGCAGTGACCGGCAGCAGTGGTGCATGCCAGGTTCCGGCATGGTAACTGATGCCCTGGTCGCCTGGCACGTAGAACGCGCGCACGGCGGATTCATCAAAGTCGCCGGGGGCGGCGACCACAGCATAAAACGCCGTGCCGTTGAGCGGCACAAAGGCCTGACTGCCCAGCGGATGGCGCTCCATCAGACCGATCTCCAGCGGCTCCAGCGGCTGGCCGCGGAAGATCGAGAGAATGCCTTCGGCTCCCTCGCCCAGCAACTGCACCGTACCGAGCGCATGGAAGCGCTGGGTGCGGCCGTTGTTGATCGGAAAGCTGTCGGCGCCGACCGTGGAGATCACATCGCCGAAGGGGGCGAAGGCTTCGCGGGTCAGCGGCTCGGCGGTCAGTACGCGGGGGCTGCTCATGCGACCGGCTTGCCGAACAGGCGCAGGCGGCTGACGCCGCCATCAGGGATGATATTGAAGCGAATGTGCGTGATCGGGCCGAGATCGTTCAGTTCGCTGAACTGGTGGATGGCGTCGGCGGTCAGCGGCTGCTCGTCCATCAGGGTGTGCCAGAACATGCTCTGGGTGATCAGGCTCTTGGTGGTGCCCTGCTCTACACAGGCGGCCTGGATCGAGCAGCGTGCCGGGAAGTTGCCCTTGAAGTGCGCGGTGTCGACTTCTACGTGCTCGATGATGCCCTTGTGGCCGAGCTTGAGGATGCACCAGTCGTTGCCGGGTTCGCGGCGGCGGCGGGTTTCCCAGCCATCGCCCATGTCGGTGCCACGGCCGGGGCGCAGCAGCTTGCGCGGTTCGCCGTAGTGGGCGTCGCTCCAGGCCACCTGATTGCCGCCGTTTTCCAGCGCGATCAGGTTGATGGTCTGGCTGCTGTCGAGGTTCGACCAGTCGCAGTGCGGGGTGCCGTAGACGCGCAGGCGGGCGACGCCGCCGTCCGGGTACAGATGCAGGCGCAGGTGGGTCCAGACCTGATCGGAGGTCAGTTCATGGAAGTGATGCGCGTTGCCGCCCAGCTCCACGGCAGCCAGCAGTTCGGTCCAGGCGCTGTCGTTGCTCGGTTCGGCGTCCGGGCTGTAGCAGGCTTCCAGCGAGACCGCCGGGGCGAAGTTGCCGGTGAAGAAGCTGGTGTCAAAGTCGACGCCCTGCAGGGTGCCGGCCAGCGCCAGTTTGATGATCGCGGTGTCGTGGCCGGTGGTGCGGCGGCGGCGGGTTTCCCAGCCATCCATCCACTTGCCGTTGTCGTCGTACAGGCCGGGGTAAAACGCCGCCGGTTCCGGGTTGAGCATGCGGATGCCGGGGGCAAAGAACTGGTCGGTCGCCCAGAGGAATTCAGCGCCAAGGCTGGCGTCGGCCAGGTTCAGGCCGGTCTTGGTAAACGCCGGACCGTCGACGGCCGGGGCGATGATGGCGGTGCTCATGGTTAATCCTTGGCAGGCTGGTAAGGGTGCGTCTGTTTCCAGTGCCGCGCGATGTCGATGCGGCGGGTGATCCAGACCTGGTCGTGGCTCTGGATGTGATCAAGAAAGCGTTGCAGCGCGCGGAAGCGGCCGGGGCGGCCGACCAGGCGACAGTGCAGGCCAATCGACAGCATCTTGGGCGTTTCCGAGCCCTCGGCGTAGAGCACGTCGAAGGCATCCTTGAGGTACTGGAAAAACTGCTCGCCGCTGTTGAAGCCACCGGCGATGGCAAAGCGCATGTCGTTGGTGTCCAGCGCGTAGGGCACAACCAGGTGCGGCTGCGGGCCGGCGCCGGCGTCTACCGTGGTCCAGAACGGCAGGTCGTCGCCGTAGTAATCGCTGTCGTACTCGAAGCCACCGGCCTCGACCACCAGCCGGCGGGTATTCGGGCTGTCGCGGCCGGTGTACCAGCCGAGCGGTGGCTGGCCGGTAAGTGCGGTGTGCAGCTCGATAGCCTGCTGCATGTGCTCGCGCTCGCGGGCTTCGCTCATGTCCTGATAGTGAATCCAGCGCAGGCCGTGGCAGGCGATCTCGTGGCCGTCTTCGATAAAGGCGCGGACCATGTCCGGGTGGCGCTGCATGGCCATGCTGACGCCAAATACGGTCAGCGGCAGGCCGCGCTGGCGAAACTCGCGCAGGATGCGCCAGGCACCGGCGCGCGAGCCGTATTCGTAGAGTGATTCCATGCTCATGTGGCGGTCGGCAAAGGCCTGCGCGCCAATGATGTCGGAGAGGAATACTTCCGAATGACTGTCGCCATGCAGCACACAGTTCTCGCCGCCCTCTTCGTAGTTCAGCACGAACTGCACGGCGATGCGTGCCTGCCCCGGCCAGTTGGCCTTGGGCGGCTCGGCACCGTAGCCGATCAGATCACGCGGGTAGTGCGAATTGCTCATTTCTTGGGTACCTCGAGGCCGCAGCCGCGAAGAATGATGTCGGTGAGGAAGTCGGCCACGCGGTCGAAGTCCTGCTTCTCGTACTCGGCCTTGTTTTCCACCATCAGCACCTGCACCTGGAAGTCGGCGTAGTGCTGGGTTGAGGACCAGATCAGGAAGATCAGCTGCACCGGGTCTACCGGCGCCATGCGGCCCTGATCAATCCACTGTTGAATGACCCCGGCGCGGCCGCGCACCCATTCGCGCATGTTGGTGCGCAGGTGGGTCATCAAAAAAGGGGCGCCCTGGATGATTTCCATGGCAAACAGACGGGAGGCCAGCGGATACAGGCGGGCCATCTCGACCTTGGCGCGGATAAAACTGGCCAGCGCCTCGGCGGGGTCGTCGTCGACGGTCACGCTGGAGAACACCGCGTTCCAGCGCGCAAGAATATCGTCGAACATGGCTGCGTAGATCTTCTTCTTGTTGCTGAAGTAGTACAGCACGTTCGATTTGGGCAGTTCGGCCCGTTCGGCAATGTTCTGAATGGTGGCGCCGCGAAAACCGTGCAGGGCAAATTCCTGCTCGGCGGCCGCCAGAATGATTTCGTGGTTACGCTCGCGGATGCGACCGGGTCGGTAGGTCTTGGATGCGCTTTTGTTTGTCATCTGTTCCATCGCCTTTACACCATTGCAGGGGTTCGACCATCACGGCCGAACCCCCATTGCCGTGATCAGAAGTGGAATTTCACCAGCGCACTGACCGCGTTTTCGGTTTCCATTACATCGTCGTTCAGACCGTACTTGTTGTTCCAGTAGGAGTACTCGATACCTGCGTAGAGCACGCCCGGCTTGCCACGGTAGTTACCCAGGTCCAGCTTCAGCTGCGGGTTGAAGTGGAAGTCGGACTTGTGATCGTCTTCCGCTGTGGACCAGTCGATATAACCGTCAAACAGGATACGGGTGCTGCCAAATTCCATCGCCTTGCCCCAGACGACGGTGGTTTGATAATCGTCAGAGGTTTCGCTGTTGTCTACGTAGTAGAAACGGGTGCCGACGTACATGAAGCCCGGGATGTTCCAGTCGATACCCGGACCAACCATGTAGTTGTTGACGTTGGTGCCGCCGCCAAATTCGTACTGAGCGGACAGGGTGTAGTCCTTGATCAGGCCGCCGCCCAGCTTGCTGCCGGTCAGCCAGCTCAGGCTCAGGTTAGGCGCGAATTCACCGTACAGATCGTCAGAATCGGTGTCTTTTCCGTGACCCTGGTTACGGTCAACGAAGAAGAAGGTGCTGCCCCAGTCGTGACCGCTGGCGTTCTCGAAGGTAAAGAACGTCTGCGAGGTCTTCTTGCCGGCGCCGTCGAAGTTAACGCGGGCGTAGTCATCGCTGTACAGGACAGAGATGCTGGAGTCGGAGAAATACTTCTCAGCGTAGGCGCTCGGTACAAAGGCGCCTGCGATGCAAGCGGCGATCAGCGTTTTTTGCAGTGTGCTCATATTCAATGCTTCCTGGAATCAGTGATTTAGTTTTGATTGGCATAGTGGGTGCTCAAGTTATTTGCTCGGCCTATAGGGTTGGCCGATTGATAGGGGTGTGTTGAGGCGGGTCCGCGCGGGATTCCACGACAACAGCACCAGAACGATAATGGTGACGACATAGGGCAGCATGGCCAGCAGCTCCGTTGAGCTGTTCCAGCCGAGCCCCTGCAGCACCAGGTGCAAGATGCTGGCGGCGCCGAACAGGTAGGCGCCGAGCAGCACACGCTCGGGTTTCCAGGTGGCGAACACCACCAGGGCCAGCGCGATCCAGCCGCGACCGGCAGTCATGTTTTCGGTCCACATCGGGGTGTAGGCCAGCGACAGGTAGGCGCCCGCCAGGCCGGCCATGGCGCCGCCGAAGGCCACCGCCATGTAACGCACCGGCAGCACTTTCAGACCGTTGGCATTGGCCGCTTCCGGCGACTCGCCCACGGCGCGCAGAATCAGGCCGCCGCGGCTGTATTTGAGGAAGCAGAACACCAGAGCGAAGATCAGCAGCGAGCCGTAGACCAGCAGGTCCTGGTTGAACAGCACCTGGCCGATGACCGGGATATCCGACAGCAGCGGAATGGCGATCTTGTCAAAGCCGTCGATCGACTGGCCGACAAAGCCTGCGCCCACGAAGGAGCTCAGGCCGATACCGAAGATGGTCAGCGCCAGGCCGGCGGCATACTGGTTGGCCGCCAGGGTAATGGCCATCAGCGCAAACAGCATGGCCATGAGCACACCACCGAGCATGGCAGCGAGCACGCCCATGCTCAGGCTGCCGGTCGAGGTGGCGGCGATAAAGCCGATCACCGCGCCCATCAGCATCATGCCTTCCTGGCCAAGGTTGAGAACGCCGGAGCGCTCGCACACCAGCTCGCCGAGGGCGACCAGCAGCAACGGGGTGCCGGCGACCACGGTCGCGGCCAGTACGTTGGTAATCAGTACGCTGTCCATATCAGGCCTCTCCTGCCACGGCCTTGGGGGCCCGACGAATGCGAATGCGGTAGTGAATAAAGGCGTCACAGGTCAGCAGGTAGAACAGCAGCAGCCCCTGGAACAGCCCGGTGATCGCCTTGGGCAGGGCCATGGCAATCTGCAGCATCTCGCCGCCCATGAAGGTCAGCGCCAGCAGCGCGGCTGCCAGCACGATGCCGACCGCCTGCATGCGCCCGAGGAACACTACGATGATCGCGGTGTAGCCGTAGCCGGGTGACACCTGCGGCACCAGCTGGCCGAGCGGGCCGGTCACCTCCGACGCGCCCGCCAGCCCGGCCAGACCACCGGCCAGAATGAACGCCAGCAGGGTCAGACGCTTGGCCGGGAAGCCGGCGAAGGCGGCGGCGCGCTCGTCCTGACCGAGGACCTTGAGCTGGAAACCGATAAAGGTGCGGGCAAACAGCACGCCGACCGCCACCGCTGCCAGCAGACCGAACAACAGGCCGATGTGCAGGCGGGTTTCAGGGATCAGCTTGGGCAGCAGCGCCGAGGCGGCGAACATCTCCGACTGCGGGAAGCCAAACCCGTACGGATCCTTCAGCGGGCCGTGAACCGCGTACAGCAGCAGGTTCAGGGCGATGTAGTTGAGCATGATGGTGGTCAGGATCTCGTTGCAGTGGAACTGCGTTTTCAGCAGACCCGCCAGCAGTGCCCAGACCGCGCCGGCCACCATGCCGGCAATCAGCACCAGCGGCAGCACCCAGGGGCCGCTTTGGCCGCCCAGTTGCAGGGCCACCACGCTGGCCCACAGCGCGCCCATCAGGAAATGCCCCTCGGCACCGATATTCCACAGCTTGGCTCGGTAGCAGATGGTCAGGCCGGCGGCGCACAGCAGCAGCGGTGCCATCTTCAGGCCCAGCTCGGCCCAGCCGTGTTTGTCACTCAGCGGGGTCAGGAAGAAGAAGGTCAGACCTTCTACCGGGTCCTTGCCGAGGGCCATGAAGATGCCCATGCCGGTGATGATGGTGAGGACCAGAGCCAGCAACGGGGACGCCCATTGCATGGCCCGGGAGTCGACGGCGCGACGCTCAAGCGACAGCATGGGAAACCTCCGAAGGTGCAGCGCTGGGGAAATCACCGGCCATCCACTGGCCGAGTTGTTCAATGGTCAGGTCACTGGTGTTGACCAGCGGCGACAGCCGGCCGGCGCAGATCGCGCCCATGCGGCCACAGAGCTGGAACAGTTCGTCCAGATCCTCCGAGATCAGCAGTACCGCAGCGCCCTCGTCACGCAGCCGCACCAGCGCCTCGTGGATGGCCACTGCCGAGCCAACGTCAACGCCCCAGGTCGGGTGCGAGGCGACCAGCAGCTTGGGTTGCTGCATGGCCTCACGGCCGATGATGAATTTCTGCAGGTTGCCGCCGGACAGGCTGGTAGCGTGGCTGTCGATGCTGGCGGTGCGTACACCAAAGGCGTCGACGATACGGCTGGCGTAGTCGCGCACCTTGTTCAGCGCCACCCAGCCCTTGCTCACCATGCCTTCGCCGTAGGCGGTCAGCAGGCTGTTGTCGACCAGCGACATAGATGGCACCGCACCGCGGCCAAGGCGTTCTTCCGGCACCACCGCCACGCCGAGGCGGCGGCGCAGGCTCGGCTTGGCCTGACCGATGGCCACACCGCTGAGGGCGATGCTGTCGTTGCTGACCAGCGCCTCGCCCGACAGCGCGCGCAGCAGTTCGTCCTGACCGTTACCGGCGACGCCGGCGATGCCGACAATTTCGCCCGAGCGCAGGCTCATGCACAGATCCTGCAGGCTGGTGCCGAAGGGGTCGCTGGTGCGGTAGTTCAGGTGGCTGACGTCCAGCAGCACCTCACCGGGCGCGCGCGGTTCAACGCGGGTCGACAGCGGGGTTTCATTGCCGACCATCATCCGGGCGATGTCGTCGGTGCTCACTTCGGCCGGATTGCACTCGCCGGTCACCCGGCCCTGGCGCAGCACGGTGGCGCGGTGGCACAGGTCGCGCACTTCCTGCAGCTTGTGGCTGATGAACAGAATGCTGCAGCCCTCGTGCGACAGCTGGCGCAGGGTACGGAACAGGGTTTCGACCTCCTGCGGCGTCAGCACCGAGGTCGGCTCGTCCAGAATCAGCAGAGAGCTTTCCTGAATCAGGCAGCGCACGATTTCGACGCGCTGGCGTTCGCCAATTGACAGGGTGTTGACGTAGCGACGCGGATCCAGCGCCATGCCGTAATGCTCGGAGACCTCGCTGATGCGGGCTTCCAGCTTGCGTCGGTCGCGGGCCTGATCGGCTGGCAGGCTGAGCGCGATGTTTTCGGCAACGGTCAGCGTCTCGAACAGGGAAAAGTGCTGGAATACCATGCCGATGCCCAGTTCGCGGGCATGGGCCGGACCCTGCAGGGTCAGCGGGTGACCGTTCCAGGTGATGCTGCCGGCGTCGGGCTGGATGACGCCGTAGATGATCTTCATCAGGGTGCTCTTGCCGGCGCCATTCTCGCCGAGCAGGGCATGGATTTCGCCTGCGTTGACTGTGAGCTGGACGCCATCGTTCGCCCGGCATCCCGGGTACTCCTTGACGATGTGTTCCAGCTTCAGGCGTTCTGCGGTTGCCATTCAGTTTCCTCTATAGGCGCTTTGCCGGCGATTTAGGGTGACCGGCCGGGCAACGCCCTATTTAATAACTGACCAATCAATCAACATTTGCAACGACAGCAATTTGCTTGCCAAAACCGGAAAAAGTATAAAAAACATATTTTTCGGACTAGTTGGTCAAGTTTTTGCAAATCTACGCTCAGAGCCTGTGTGCGCCGTTGTGCGGCGCTGAGCCTGAACACCGCCTGAAACGGGCCAAACTGCGGATAGAGCGGAGACGAACGTGATTGAGTTCTACCTGAATGGTCAGCCGGAAAAACTTGACCGAGCTGACCCAAACATGAGCATTCTTGACTGGCTGCGCACCAAAAAGCGGCTTAGCGGCACCAAGGAAGGATGCGCATCCGGCGACTGCGGGGCTTGCACCGTACTGATCGGCAGCCCCTCGGCCGACGGCGGGCTGCATTATACGGCAATCAACAGCTGCATCAGCCTGGTCGGTTCGCTGCACGGTAAACATCTGATCAGCGTTGACGCCCTGCAGGCTGACAACGCCCATCCGGTGCAGAGCGCGATGGTCGAATGCAGCGGCTCGCAATGCGGGTTCTGTACGCCGGGCTTCATCATGTCGATGGTTGGCCTGCACCAGCAGGTAGCCGGCAAGAACGGCAGCGCCAGCGAGCATCAGTTGATGGAAGCGCTGGCCGGCAACCTTTGTCGCTGCACCGGTTATCGGCCGATTATCGAGGCTGGCCGGCGCACCTTGGTGGATGCGGTGCAGCACTGGGATGGTGCTGCGCTGTTCGAGCCGGCGCCGGCCGGGCAGTTCGCCGCCACCCGTTCCACTGCGGCCAGCCTGCAGGACGACGAGGGCAAGCGCTTCGACGCGCCGGTCGAGCTGAGTGAACTGCGCAGCCTGCTGGCGGCCAATCCGGATGCCCGCGTTGTCGCCGGCAGCACCGATCTGGCGCTGGAAATCACCCAGCAGTTGAAGGTGCTGCCGCAACTGGTCTCGGTCGAGCAGATCACCGAACTGCATGCCGTGGAATGTGACGAGCAAAATCTGACCATCGGGTCGGCTGCGACCTACAGCGAGTTCGGAGCGACTCTCAGTGCCGACTGGCCGGCCTTTGCGCCGATGCTCGAACGCCTCGGTTCGCTGCAAATCCGTAACCGTGGGACCCTCGGCGGGAATATCGGTAACGCTTCGCCAATCGGTGACATGCCGCCACCGCTGATTGCCCTGGGTGCCGACATCCAGCTCGACAGTGAAAATGGCGAGCGCTGGATTGCCCTGCAAGACTTCTTCGTGGACTACAAGAAAACCGTGCTGGCGCCGGGCGAGTTCATCCGCGCGGTGCGGGTGCCGCGTCCGCAGGCCAACGAGAAGCTGTTCCTCTACAAGATCTCCAAGCGGCTGGATGACGATATTTCTGCGGTGCTGGGCGCCTTCTGGCTGCAGTTTGACGGCGATACCGTCAGTGACTGCCGGCTGGCCTTCGGTGGCATGGCCGGCATTCCCAAACGGGCGACGGGCGCCGAGGCGGCGCTACGCGGTGCCCGGTTCGATGAAACGGCGGTGGCCGCTGCGCAGGCGGCGCTGGCAACCGACTTCACGCCGCTGTCCGATGTGCGCGCCTCGGCCAGCTACCGCACCACGGTAGCCGGCAACCTGCTGCTGCGCGCCCTGTATGAATTCCGCGCCGGCGATGCCGGCAAGGCCCAGCTGATGGTGACCGACTATGCGTAAACTGCCCCGTGATGTACCCCGTCCGAGTGGCCAGCCGCTCGGTGTTGCCGGTCAGAGCACCCTGCATGAAAGCGCCTGGCTGCATGTAACCGGCACCGCCCGTTATATCGACGACCTGCCCGAGCCCGAAGGCCTGCTGCACGCAGCGGTGGGCCATAGCGCCCGGCCGCATGCGCGTATCACCAGACTCAATCTGGAAGCCGTGCGCGCCTACCCCGGCGTGGTTGCCGTATTCACCATGGCCGACGTACCCGGTCATACCGACATCGGCCCGGTGTTCCCGGGTGATCCGGTGCTGGCGGGTGAGGTGGTCGAGCATATCGGCCAGCCGATCTTTGCCGTCGCCGCGACCAGTCACACCGCCGCGCGCAAGGCGGCGAAGCTGGCCGAGGTCGAATACGAGGATCTGCCGGCCATCTTTGATACCCGCGAGGCACTGGCCAAACAGTTCTTCGTGCGCCCCAGTCACACCCAGCAGCGCGGTGACCCGGATGCCGCACTGGCGGCTGCACCGCATCGCCTGCAGGGCGAGATCAACGTCGGCGGGCAGGAACACTTTTACCTGGAAGGCCAGGCCTGCGTAGCGTTGCCGCAGGAAGACGGCGGCATGTTTGTGCACACGTCCAGCCAGCACCCGGCCGAAGTACAGAAGCTGGTGGCCGAGGTGCTGGGCATCCCGCTGCATGCGGTGACGGCCTCGGTGCGCCGCATGGGTGGCGGCTTTGGTGGCAAGGAAACCCAGGCAGCACCGGTCGCCTGCGTTGCCGCCTTGCTGGCCAACGCTACCAGGCGCCCGGTGAAGTACCGCCTCTCGCGCCCGGATGACATGGTGCAGACCGGCAAGCGCCACGACTTCTTCAACACCTACGACATCGGTTTTGACGAGCAGGGCGTGATTCAGGGCGCCGAGATCATGGTAGCCGGCCGTTGCGGCTTCTCGCCGGACCTGTCCAATGCGATTGTCGAGCGGGCCATGTTCCACTCCGACAACGCCTATTATCTGGATCAGGCGCGGGTGACCGGCCACTGCTGCAAGACCCACACGGTCTCCAACACCGCCTTCCGCGGCTTCGGCGGCCCGCAGGGCATGATGGTGATCGAGCAGGCGGTGGATGACATTGCCCGTTATCTGCGACTGGACCCGCTGGAGGTGCGCAAGCGCAATCTCTACCGCGCAGGCCGCGATACCACCCATTACGGCCAGACCATCACCCATCACGTACTGCCGGAATTGATCAGTCAGCTGGAAACCAGCGCCGACTATCAGGCCCGTCGCGCCGAGATTACCGCCTTCAACCGCCAGAGCCCGGTGCTCAAGCGCGGGCTGGCGCTGACCCCGGTCAAGTTCGGTATCTCGTTCACCGCCAAGCACCTCAATCAGGCAGGCGCGCTGGTGCTGATCTATACCGACGGCAGTCTGCAGGTGAACCACGGCGGCACCGAGATGGGTCAGGGCCTGTATATCAAGATCGCGCAGGTGGTGGCAGCGGCGTTCCAGATCGACGTCGATAAGGTCAAGGTGACCGCGACGCGCACCGACAAGGTGCCCAATGCCTCGCCGACCGCCGCCTCCTCCGGCTCCGATCTGAACGGCATGGCCGCGCTGGACGCCTGCGAGAAGATCAAGGCGCGGCTGGTGACCTTTGGCGCCGAGCTGTTCGGCTGCGGAGAAGCGCAGGTGCGCTTCGAGAACAACCAGGTGGTCGCCGGTGACGCCCGGATGGACTGGGGCGACTTCATCCAGAAGGCCTATCTGAATCGGGTGTCGCTGTCGTCCTCTGGCTTCTACGCGACTCCGAACATCTACTACGACCACGCCAAGGGTCAGGGTCATCCGTTCCTGTATTACGCCAACGGTGCGGCCTGCTCCGAGGTGGTACTCGATACCCTGACCGGCGAATACCGCGTGCTGCGTACCGACATCCTGCACGATGCCGGCCAGTCGCTGAACCCGGACATTGATATCGGCCAGATCGAGGGCGGCTTCGTTCAGGGCATGGGCTGGCTGACCACCGAGGAGCTGGTCTACAGCGATAACGGCCGGCTGCTGACCACCGGACCCGCGACCTACAAGATCCCGGCAATTTCCGATACGCCGCCGGATCTGCGCGTCAACCTGCTGGCCAACAGCCCGAACAAGGAAGCCACGGTATTCCGCTCCAAGGCGGTCGGCGAGCCGCCGCTGATGCTCGGCATTGCGGTCTGGAGCGCGCTGCGTGATGCGGTCGCCAGCATCAACGAGGGCTGCTACTGTCCGCCGCTGGATACCCCGGCCACGCCCGAGCGCATGCTCAATGCCGTCAACGCCGCGAAGGCCTGGCAGGCCGCGCAGCAGGAGGCCGTGTGATGAACAGAAACCTGCGCTGGTTCGAGGCGGTCGCCGACTGCGAGCAGCGCGGCGAGCCCTATGTGCTGGTGACCGTGGTTGGCGTCACCGGCTCGGTCCCGCGTGAGCCGTCGAGCAAGATGGTGATTACCGGCGAACACACCTGGGACACCATCGGTGGCGGTCATCTGGAGTATCTGGTGACCGCCCGGGCCCGCGAGCAGCTGGCCGCCAGCCGTTTCGAGACGGTGCTGGAGCACTTCCCGCTGGGCGCTTCGCTAGGCCAGTGCTGCGGCGGCAGCGTCTCGGTGCTGCTCGAAGGCCAGCCCGGCAGTGATGCGCAACTGGTGGTGTTTGGCGCCGGCCACGTGGCGCAGGCGCTGATGGCGATCATGGGCCAGCTGCCCTGGCAGGTGACGCTGGTGGATTCCCGCGCCGAGGTGTTCCCGGCTGACCTGGCGCCGAATATCAGGGCGCTGCACAGCGACGATCCGGTCGGCGATGCCCCGGTGCTGTGCCGTGGCCGCCATGTGCTGATCCTGACCCACAATCACCAGCTCGACTACGACCTGTGCCGCGCCCTGCTGGACGCCGGCGATGCTGCCTCGATTGGCCTGATCGGCTCGCAGACCAAGGCCGACCGCTTCCGTCAGCGGCTGGCCCATCGCGGCTACAGCGCCGAGCAGATCGCCGGCATCCGCTGCCCGGTCGGTCGCAGTGATGTACCCGGCAAGCGACCGATGGAAGTGGCCGTATCGATCAGTGCCGAGCTGCTGTCGTTCGGTACCTCCAGCCAGAGCCGTGGCCCGCGCCGCGGGGTCAGCTGGCCGCAATTGCGTGATTTGATGAAACACGAGCCTGAAACACCGCAACAGCCGGTGGAGACAAAATGACCCTGGAACAGCTGAACACCCTGCCTGAAGACGAGGCGCTGGCGGTCTTTCGTGACTGCTGCGCCGCTGATGCCTGGGCGCGCCCTATGGTCGCCGCCCGGCCCTATCACAGTGCCGAAGCGCTGCATGGCACCGCCCGCGCGCTCTGGCCCAACCTGCACGAGGCCGACTGGCTGGTTGCCTTTGAAGCACACCCGAAGATCGGTGACATCAAGAGCCTGAAAGCCAAGTACGCCAGCACCGAAGCGCTGGCCAGTGGCGAGCAGGCCGGTGCGCGCGTTGCGCCCGATGCGGTGCTGCAGCGCCTGAAGGACGGCAACGACGCCTATCTGCATAAATTCGGCTTTATCTTTATCGTCTGCGCCACCGGCAAGAGCGCCGAACAGATGCTTGAGCTGCTGGAGCAACGCCTGCCCAACAGCCGCGAGCAGGAGCTGCGCATCGCCGCCGAAGAACAGGCCAAGATCACCCACATTCGTCTGGACAAGCTGCTATGAGCAAGAGCCCGATTACCACCCATATTCTCGACCTCGGCAGCGGCAAGCCCGCCGCCGGTGTGCGCATCACCCTTGAGCAGCAGCAGGGCGACAGCTGGGTCACCCTGGCGTCAGCCGAAACCGACGCCGACGGCCGCGTGCTGAGCGGCTTCGGCAGCGAAGCGGTCGCCGGTGTCTACCGCCTGACCTTCGACACCGACGGCTACTACGCGGCCCAGGGCCTGCGCTGTTTCTACCCGCAGGTCACCATCGCCTTCCGCCTGGACGACGTGCAGGCCCATTACCACGTGCCGCTGCTGCTGAACCAGTGGGGCTATTCGACCTACCGGGGGAGCTAGGATGACGACCAACTCTGATGCCGTCGGCGTGTCGGCCTTCCGCGGCCCACTGCTGCACTTTTTGTCCGAACCGGGCCTCGGCACGCCCGATCCGGCCAGCTACAGCTACTTCAGCGACGGCCTGCTGGTGGTTGCCGATGGCCGGGTTCAGGCGGTGGGTGACGCCGCCGAGCTGCTGCCGACACTGCCGGCGGGCACCGCGGTCGAGCATTCGCCGGAAGGGCTGATCATGCCCGGCATGATCGACACCCACGTACACATGCCGCAACTGGCGGTGATGGCCAGTTACGGCACCCAGCTGCTGGAGTGGCTGGAAACCTACACCTTCCCGACCGAATCGCGCTTTGCCGATGCCGACTGGTCGGCCAAACAGTCCAAGGTCTTCCTCGACCTGCTGCTGGCGCATGGTACCACCTCGGCGCTGGTGTTCAGCACCTCGCACAAGGTCGCCAGTGAAGCGCTGTTCAGCGCTGCGCACGACTACAACATGGCAATTACCACCGGCCGGGTGATGATGGACTGCAACGCCCCGGACGGCGTACGCGACACCGCCGAGACCAGCTATGAGGAGAGCCGCGAGCTGATCGCCCGCTGGCACGGTACCGGCCGTCAGCGCTACGCCGTGACCCCGCGTTTTGCCGCGACCTCGACCCACGCGCAACTGACCTGCGCCGGCAAGCTGATGACCGAGGCCGAGGGCCTCTTGATGCAGACCCACTGGGCCGAGAACAAGGCCGAGATCGCCTGGATTGCCGAGCTGTTCCCGGATCGTGCCAGCTATCTGGACGTTTACGACCACTTTGGTCTGCTCGGCCCGCGCAGCGTGCTGGCGCACGGCATTCATATCGACGATGCCGACCGCGCCCGGCTGGCCGAGACCGGCACCCGCATCGCCTTCTGCCCGACCTCCAACACTTTCCTCGGCAGCGGCCTGTTCGATCTGGCCAGCGCCCGCGCGGCGAATGTCGAGGTGGGGCTGGCGTCGGATGTTGGTGGCGGCACCAGCCTGTCGATGCTGGTCACCATGGCCGAGGCCTACAAGGTCTGCCAGCTGCGCGGCCAGAGCCTCAACCCGTTCCAGGCGTTCTACATGGCGACCCTCGGCAACGCCAGGGTGCTGCATCAGGAGGCCGAGACCGGCAACCTGGCACCCGGCAAGATGGCGGACTTTCTGATCATCGACCGCGCCGCCAGCCCGATTCAGCAACTCAAGCACAGCGCCGAGCGCGATCTGTCGGGCATCCTGTTCGACCTGATGATCCTCGGCGACGACCGCAGCATTCGTCGCACCTACATCGCCGGCCAGTGCCGCTACGATCGCGACGCCGCACAAGGAGCAGCCCATGCTGGTCTATCTGTCTGAATGGCTCAGCCTGATCATCCGCTGGTTCCACGTGATTGCCGGCGTCGCATGGATCGGTGCCTCGTTCTACTTCGTCTGGCTCGACAACAACCTGCGTGAGCCGCCGGCGTGGAAGAAGCAGAAAGGCATCAAGGGTGACCTCTGGGCCATTCACGGTGGCGGTTTTTACGAGGTGGCCAAGTACGAAGTCGGCCCCGAACAGATGCCGTCCGACCTGCACTGGTTCAAGTGGGAGGCCTACAGCACCTTGCTCAGCGGCCTGGCGCTGCTGGCCGTGGTGTATTACATGGGCAACCCCGGCTACTTGATCGATCCGAGCAAGCTGGCGCTCAGCGGTGCCGGCGCTGTTGCCATCGGTGTGGGCACGCTGGTGGCGGTCGTCGCTTTGTATGAGGCGCTGATTCGCAGCCCGCTGGCGCGCAACGGCATGGCCTTTGGCGTGGTGCTGTATCTGATTCTGGTTGCAGTTGCCTTTGGCCTGTATCAGGTGTTTGCCGGTCGCGGAGCGTACATTCACGTCGGTGCGGTGATCGGCACCATCATGGTCGGCAACGTCTTCCTCGGTATCGTGCCGGCCCAGCGCGCGCTGGTGAATGCGGTGGCCCGTGGCGAGAAACCGGGTGCAGAGGTCGTCATGCTGGCTCAGCGCGCCATGCTGCGCTCGCGTCACAACAACTACCTGACCCTGCCGGTGCTGTTCATCATGATCAGCAACCACTACCCGATGTTCTATGCCCATGCCCACGGCTGGGCGGTGCTGGCGGCGATTGGGGCGATTACGGCCTACGCCCGTCACTTCTTCAACCTGCGCAATCAGGGCCAGTTCAAGCCGTCGATTCTGGTTGTCAGCGCGCTGGCCACCGTCGCCCTGATCTGGGTCATGGCGCCGAGCGCACCGGCCAGAATCGACAGCCACGCGGCAGAAGAAGGGGCTGCAGTAACCCGGGTTGCCGACGCCGACATCAGCCAGTTGCTGGCCACCCACTGTCAGGCCTGCCACGCGGTCAAGCCCACCAGCCCGGCCTTCCAGGCCCCGCCGGCCGGCATCGTGCTGGACAGCCTCGAGCACCTCCAGCAGCACCGCGACAAGGTCTATCAGGCCGCGGTTGCCACCGAGTACATGCCGCTCGGCAACATGACCGGCATCACCCCCGAAGAGCGTGATCTGCTCGGCAAGTGGCTGCAGGAGAATCCCTGAGCCGAGAGCGCGTTCCGGCACGCCCGTCTTTTGTGATCTGTGATCGTTCCCACGCTCTGCGTGGGAATGCCTGCCTGGACGCTCCGCGTCCATCTCGCTGTCCGCCTAAACTGCATGGAAACCACTGACGCACGATCAAGGAAGACCGTCATGGGCCGCAGCCGCTACGTCATTACCGAGCCCGACAAGGCTCACTTCCTGACCTGCACGGTGACGGACTGGCTTCCTCTGTTCACCCGGCCAGCGCTGGTGGACATTCTGTTCGCCAGTTGGCGCTACCAGCAGGCAAACCAGGGCTTGAAGCTGTTTGGCTACGTCATCATGGAGAACCATCTGCACTATGTGGCACAGGCACCCGATCTGGCCAAGTGCGTCCAGACGTTCAAGTCCTACACCGCACGGCAGATACTCGACTACCTGACCCAGCAGGGGGGCGAGGCCACCTTGAGGCAGGTTCGCGTTGGCAAGCGAGCACACAAACGGGACAGAGACCACCAGATCTGGCAAGAAGGCAGTCACGCGGAGCTGGTATGTAGCGAGGCGGTGATGCGGCAAAAACTTGAGTACATTCACCTGAACCCGGTCAAGCGTGGCTACGTTGATGTGCCCGAGCACTGGCGCTATTCCAGTGCTCGAACCTGCACAGGACAGGGTGGACTGATCGAGATTGACCGTTGGCGGTGAGCGGACGCAGAGCGTCCGGACGGGTGTTCCCACGCAGAGCGTGGGAACGATCAGATCTCGAGTCTTGCGGCGTTACTTCTTCGCTTCGGCAAAGTTCGCCTGAATGCGCTGCAGCAGGTAATCGGCTGCCGAGATCGGCGGGTATTTGCCGGCCGGGCTTTCGATCATCACGTTCTTGTTGGCCTGGCAGAAGAACGCCATGCTGTAGCGCGGGCCGCGGTATTCGCCCGGCTTGGGCATGCGCACGCGGTGCAGGGTGGACTTGAGCTGATCGTCGCTCCAGCGCATCAGCATGTCACCGATGTTGCAGGTGATGATGTCGTCACTCGGAATCACGCTGCTCCACTCGCGGTTGTCGCCGGCGCCTTCGGCGTCCTTGCCCGGGCTGACCTGCAGGCCGCCCTGGCCTTCCTTCTGGAACACCATGGTCAGGCAGTCGAAGTCGGTGTGGGCACCGGCGCGCCAGAGGCTTTCGTCCAGGTCTTCTTCCGGCATCGGCAGGTAGTGCAGCAGGCGCAGGGTGCTCTGGTAGTCCGGCAGGCTGCGGTCATGGGCCTTGGTGAAGAAGTCGCGGGCAAAACCCAGGCGCTCGGCGAAACAGGACAGCACGTCCATGCCCAGGCGCCAGGCGCGGTATTCGAAGTCCAGCATGATGCGGTGAAACTCCGGTACCACGGTCTGGTTCGGCCACAGCTCATCCATGTGCGGCAGGGTGATCTGGAAGGACTCCTTCTGATCGGCGGTGCGGGTCGAAGGGCGTACCTGCGACATGAACTCCCAGCCGGCGTTCAGACCCTTCTTCAGCGGGAAGCGGGCTTTCTGATCGTTGGGCAGGGCGAAGAAGGCTTCGGACAGCGCAAAGGCGCTCTGCACCAGCTTGATATCCAGACCATGATTGATCAGCTGGAAGAAGCCGACTTCGGTGGCGGCGCTCCACAGCTGCTCGGTTATCTCGCTGCGGCGGTTCTCGAAGTCGGTCAGGTCGATCAGCGGAATCTCGCGGACGGTTTCCTTGCCCATGCCGCCGAAAGTGGTTTCCAGCTGCAGTTCTTTCAGGCCGTATTCAGGGGTTGTTGCGGTTGTCATGTTGAATCTCCGAGTAGTTCCATTGGGGCGAATGGTGCGGAGAATGACGCAGGCGGGGAGTCGGAAAGAGGCTGTGGTCAGTCAGTCCGGCGTCCACCGCGTGATGCGCATTGTCCGCTAACTGAGCAATGACCTGGGGTGTTGCCCCCTGACAGCTTCTACTCATGTTGCCGAGGATAATCCTGCGGCACGAATACTCAAGCAGATTTTGCGCCAACATGGGCAAATCCGGGCAACGCCCGGGCTGCTGTGGTTCGGCGCAAGCTGTTCCGCTTGCGGCTGCCGTTCAGGCTGCACCTTGATTGCGCAAAAGCTGACCATCTGCACTGGATTTGGTCGCGCCGCATGGGCTTCTGCTACTGGATGCCTGATGGAATGGGAACTGTAGCGCCGCAGGCAGGTTGGTCAAAAAATTGCACTCATCGCCTTGGCACCGCATGCTGCGGTGATATCAACACAACGCAACAGAGTAGAAGCGGTCAGGGGCGTGAGGCATTGATCCGTGCTTCCCCAGCTCCGGGACATTGCTCTTTGGCAGCAATAGAGGAGCAGTACCTTCATGGCTTACCTGATCAAGAACGCGCAGGCCGTCTTTTCCCCCAGCGTGGCGGACGCCACCGATATTCGCATCAGCGACGGCAAAATCACCGAGCTCGGCCGCGACCTTGCGCTTGCCGCAGGTGAAACCCTGATCGACGCCCGTGGCTGTGTGGTCTGGCCCGGGCTGATCAACACCCACCATCACCTTGCCCAGTCGATCATGAAGGGCGTACCGGGTGGGCTGAACCAGAATCTCAATGACTGGCTGGGCTCGGTGCCCTACCGCTACTGGCCCAAGGTCACGCCGGAGTTGATGTACCACGCCGCGCGTCTGGGCCTGTACGAGCTGCTGCGCTCTGGCGGTACCACCTGCGCCGATCACCACTACCTGTATCACGCCACCACCAGCCCCGAGCTGGAAGACGCGGTATGGCGCGCGGCTGATGAGCTGGGTATGCGGCTGGTGCTGTGTCGTGGCAGCGCCACCTCGGTCGGCAGCCACCACGGCATGATCGAGCACGGCATTGCGCCGGAAACCATCGAACAGATCATCGAGCGGCTGGATGCCAGCCGTGTTCGTTACCACCAGGACGGTGGCGACGCCATGCGCAAGCTGGTGGTTGCGCCGACCAGTCTGATCCACTCCAGCGATCCGGATGGCCTGCGCGAACAGGCCGCCTATGCCCGCGAGTTCAAGTTGGGCATGCACTCGCACCTGCTGGAAGTGGACTTTGACGAAGTCGCCTCGCTGCAGAAATATGGCAAGCGTGCCGTGGATTACGCCGGTGATTGCGGCTGGCTGGGCGACGATGTCTGGTTTGCCCATCTGGTGCACTGCGACGACTACATCATCGACCGTCTCGCCAGCACCGGCACCGGCATCGCCCACTGCCCGACGTCCAACTGCCGTCTCGGCAGCGGCATCGCCCCGGCAATCAAGATGGAACAAGCCGGCATGTCGATCACCCTCGGCGTCGACGGCTCGGCCTCGGCCGAATCCGGCTCCATGCTGCAGGAGCTTAACCTCGCCTGGTTGATTCACCGCGCCGTGCATGGCCCGGACGCCACCACACTGGAACAGGTGCTGACCTGGGGCAGCCGCAACGGCGCCAAGCTGCTGGGGCTGGATGACGTCGGCGAGATCAAAGTCGGCATGGCTGCCGATCTTGTGCTGTTCGATATCAACCAGCCGCGCTTTGCCGGCGTCCACAGCCCGCTCACCGCGCCGCTGATGTGCGGCGAACCGGCCAGCGTCAAATACAGCTTTATCCAGGGTCGCCCGGCGGTGCAGAGCGGTGAAATCTGCGGGCTGGACGAGGCCGAGCTGACCGCGCGGGTGCAGGAATCGGTGGCGCAGCTGATTCGTAGCTGACCGCAGGCGCAGGAGGGCCGAGTTTCAACTCGGCCTTGATGATGCACGGTAGTGCACTGGTCGAGCGGGAGCTCGACCCTCCAGGCCCATAAAAAACCCGAGCATTGCTCGGGTTTTTCGTTGCCTGCGGTTCACCGGCGACGTGTGATGGGCACGCCGCCGGTGTGGTGCATGCGCTTACTTCGGAATGGAGGCGGTCATGCCTTCGACGTACCAGTCCATGCCGGCCAGTTCCTCGTGGGTCATTTCCACGCCGTCGGCCACGCGCAGGGTACCGCTCTGGTCGTTGATCGGGCCTGTGAAGGGGTGGAATTCGCCGCTGCGGATCGACTCGATAACGCTGTCGACCTTGGCGCGTTGCTCTTCGGTCAGCTTGTCGCTGATGGACTCGATCTTGATCACGCCATCGTGGATGCCGCCCCAGTAGTCAGCCGACTCCCAGGTGCCGTCCATAACGTCCTGAACGCTCTTGATGTAGTACGGACCCCAGTCGTTGACCACGGACAGCAGGTGCGCTTCAGGTGCGAAGTGGCTCATGTCGGAAGCCTGACCAACGCCCCATACGCCACGCTTCTGGGCTGCCAGCAGCGGTGCCGGGCTGTCGGTGTGCTGAACGATAACGTCGGCGCCCTGGTCCATCAGGGTGTTGGCGGCGTCAGCTTCCTTGGCCGGATCGAACCAGGTGTTGACCCACACGACTTTCAGCTCAACATCCGGGTTGACCGCCTTGGCGCCCATGTAGGTGGCGTTGATGTCGCGGATAACTTCCGGAATCGGGAAGGAAGCAATGTAGCCCAGCACGTTGCTCTTGGTGACCATGCCGGCAGCGGTGCCGGTGACGTAACGGCCTTCGTAGGTTACGGACAGGTAGGTGCTCAGGTTGTCGGCGCGCTTGTAGCCGGTCGCGTGCAGGAAGGTCTTTTCCGGGTAGTCGGCGGCGACGCGGGCGGTCGGATTCATGAAACCGAACGAGGTGGTGAAGATCACGTCGTTGCCGGCCTGGGCCAGACGACGGATGGTGCGCTCGGCGTCGGCGCCTTCGTTGACGTTTTCAACGTAGGTGGTTTGCACCTTGTCACCGAAATGGGCTTCCAGCTCCTTGCGGCCCTGGTCGTGCTGGTAGCTCCAGCCGTGGTCACCGATGGGACCAACATAAACAAAACCGACTTTCAGCGGGTCATCTGCTGCCATGACCTGCAGCGGCATGACGAGTGCTGCTGCCAGAGCGAGTGTGCGTTTGAAACTCATGAATGCTTCTCCTGGGATCTAGTTGTTGGCGACCGTTCCGCGTCCGTTGGAGCGGGGCCGATCTTTCCCTGCAGCAAAAAACTGGCCATTTGTTCAGGAAATGACGAAAAATTTTAGCCGTCCGCCGGGCTCGCCGCCAGTACGACGTTCTTCGTGCGCAGGCATGGCAGGCAATGGCAGCACGCCAGCCCGGACAATGCACCAATCTGAAGCATTATCCGGGCTGGCGCACCGAGTCGGTCAGCCCTGCGGCAGGGCCAGCCAGCCGCCGCGCAGGCTGGCAACCTGCGGTCTGCCCTTTTCGCGCAGGATGTTGGTGGCCAGCGCAGAGCGTCTGCCCGAGCGGCACAGGGCGACTACCGGCAACACATCCGGTATGTCGGCAATGCGCTCGTGCAGGCTGCCGACCGGAATCTGCAGGGTGTCGCCAAGGTAGGCCGGCAGGGGCTCCTGTTCCCACTCGGCGGGCTCGCGCACGTCGAGCAGGGTCACGCCTTTGCGGTGTGCCATCAGCCACTCCAGCCCCACCTCCGGCACGCCGGCGTAGGTGATGCGCAGGTCGTCGCACCAGTCCTGCTGCAGCGGCAGCTGGTCTTCCGGCGGCTTGCCGCTGCGCAGGTTGGCCGGGACTGCCTCGTTGATGCGTTTGGGGTGGGGCAGGCGCAGGGCGTCCATGTAACCGACAAAGTCGCTTTCGTTGGCCTGGCCGCCGACCCGGGCGTTGAAGGCGCGCTCTTCACCGATGCTGCTCTGGGTCCGGCCGTTGTAGTCGTGGGCCGGATACACCTGACAGCTGTCGGGCAGGCTGAACAGCTGCTCGGTGATCGAGTGGTAGAGGGTGTGCGGGTTGCCCTGCTGGAAATCACTGCGTCCGCAGCCACGAATCAGCAGTGCATCGCCGGTAAACACCATCGACTGATCGGCGAGAACGTAGCTCATGCAGCCGTCGGTGTGGCCGGGGGTGGCACGGGCTTCCAGCTCGACGCCGTTAACGCCGAAGCGCTGGCCGTGGTGCAGCGGCAGGTCGACATACTCGGCGTTGATAACCGCGGCCGATGCAATCTGGCAGCCGGTTTTCTGCTTCAGCAGCCAGGCGGCGGTAACGTGGTCGGCGTGGGCGTGGGTATCGACCACCAGCTTCAGGGTCAGGCCCAGCTCCTGCAGCAGTGACAGGTCGCGGGTGGTCTGCTCGAACACCGGATCAATCAGCAGGGCTTCGCCGCTGGTCGGGTCGCCCAGCAGGTAGGTGTAGGTAGAGGAAGCAGCGTCGAACAGTTGGCGAAACAGCATGGTCACCTCACGGCAGTACGATTAAGGTCAAAACAATATATAAAAAAATAGATTGAAGGTTGCCAGAGTGCAAGCCCGAATGTTGCGGCACTGGGTCGCATGGCAGAAAAAGCCGACAAAATGGCCGGGAATGGTCAGGATTAACCGCCATGTAGCGTTTTGTAGCCCTATAATGCCGTCAGTTATTTTTCCTTCTTTCTGCCATCTACGTCACAGGTTACCTATGGATTGCGTCGCACGCTGGATTGCCACAGGTCTTTCGGCCATTGTCGTTGCCGCCTCGCTCGCAGGCTGTTCCGAACCGCCCGCCCCGCAGGCGGACAAGCCCCGGCCGGTCAAGCTGTTCACCGTCACGGAGCCGGGTGCGGAGCGCATCCGCGAGTTTCCGGCGCGGCTGAAGGCGCCTGAAGAGGCCCAGCTGTCCTTCCGTCTGGGTGGCGAGTTGCAGAGCCTGGAGGTTCATGAGGGCCAAAAGGTGCAGCGCGGAGACCTGATCGCCCGTTTGGACGATACCGATTACCGGCTCAAACTCAGTGATCGCCAGGCCAGCTATGATCTGACCCGCAGCCAGCTGACGCGGATGGAGCAGCTGGTTGAGCGGCAGATGGTGTCGCAGGCCGAATACGACCAGCGCAAGGCGCAGTTCAACTCGGCCGAGGCGGCGCTCAATCTGGCGCGCCAGGAACTGGCCTACACGCGCATTACCGCCCCGTTTGACGGCGTGGTCGCCCGCACCCACGTGGAGCAGTTCCAGGTGGTGCAGCCGAACCAGCCGATTGCCACCCTCTACAGTGGCGACAGTATGGACGTGGTGTTCCAGTTGCCGGAAAACCTCTTGAGCAACCTGCGCCGCGACCTGCAGCCGGCCGAGCTGCGCTCCAAGGTGCGGCTGGACAACTACCCCGAGGCGCTGATTGGCGCCGACTACAAGGAGTACGCCAGCCAGCCGGACCCCTCGACCCTGGCTTATGACGTTACCCTGAGCATGCCGATCCCCGATGGTCTGGTGTTGCTGCCGGGCATGAGCGCCACCGTGATCGTCAACTTCGCCGAGATCAGCCGCCAGGCCGAGATTCCGGTTGTGGTGCCGGTAGAGGCGGTATTCAGCCCGGACAGCGAAGACAGCGAGCATCGCCAGGTTTGGGTGGTCGCCGAGCAGGACGGCGCGTTGCAGGTTGTTGCCCGCGCCGTGACCGTCGGTCAGCTGACCCGCGACGGTATCGAGGTGCTGACCGGCCTGCAGGCCGGCGAGCGAATCGTCGCTGCTGGCGGCGCTGAGCTGAGTGACGGTCAGGTGGTGCGCCCCTGGGTTCGTGAGCGGGGGCTTTAAATGAACATAGCCGCATACTTTATCCAGCGCCGGGTCACCAGCTGGCTGGTGGCGCTGCTGCTCGGTATCGGCGGGATCATCGCCTTCCTGGATCTGGGCCGGCTGGAAGACCCGGCCTTTACCCTGAAGATGGCGATGGTCATTACGCCCTACCCCGGCGCGTCCCCGCAGCAGGTTGAGGAGGAACTGACCTACCCGCTGGAAAACGCCATCCAGCAGCTGCCGTATATCGACACCATTACCTCCACCAGCAGCGCCGGGCTGTCGCAGATTATTGTCGAGGTGCAGAAACAATACGGCCCTGACCAGCTGCCGCAAATCTGGGACGAGATGCGCCGGCGCATCAACGACCTGCGCCCGAATCTGCCGCCGGGCGTCAGCGAGCCGCAGATTCAGGATGACTTCAGCGACGTCTACGGCACCTTCATGATGATCAGCGGGGACGGCTACGACTACCGCGAGCTGCGTGACTACGCCGATTACCTGCGCCGCGAGCTGGTGCTGGTCAACGGCGTCGGCAAGGTCTCTCTGGCCGGCGTGCCCCAGGAGCAGGTGCACCTGGAAATCTCGCGTGCGCGGATGACCGCGCTGGGCATCGCCCCGCAGCGACTCTACGACCTGCTCAGCCGGCAGAACGTGGTCTCCGATGCCGGCCGCATGCTGGTCGGCAGCGAGTCGATCCGCCTGCATCCGACCGGTGAGTTTCAGGATGTCGAGGAACTGGAGCGGCTGATCATCAGCCAGCCCGGCAGCTCCAAACGTGTGTATCTGGGCGATGTGGCGCAGGTCAGCCGCGGCTTTGCCGAAACCCCGACCAGCCTCTACCGAGCCCAGGGTCGGGCCGCGCTGGGGCTGGGCGTATCCTACGCCGCCCACGTCAACGTGGTCGATGTGGGCAACGCGGTAGCCGCACGTCTGGCCGAGCTGGACGCAGAGCGCCCGGCCGGCATGCACGTCGACGTGTTCTACAACCAGGCGGACGAGGTGGAGCAGTCGGTCGGCGGCTTTGTCTGGAACTTCCTGGCCTCGGTGGCCATCGTCGTGGTGGTGCTGCTGGTCTTCATGGGCCTGCGCAGCGGCCTGCTGATCGGCCTGGTGCTGGCGCTGACGGTGCTCGGCACCTTTATCTTCATGCAGATGCTGGGGATTGAGCTGCAGCGCATCTCGCTCGGCGCTCTGGTGATCGCGCTGGGGATGCTGGTGGACAACGCCATCGTCATTGTCGAAGGCATTCTGGTCGGCCGCCAGCGCGGCCAGACCACCCTGCAGGCCGCCGGCGACATTGTGCGTCAGACCAACCTGCCGCTGCTCGGCGCCACCGCCATCGCCATCATCGCTTTTGCCCCCATCGGGCTGTCGGACGACTCCACCGGCGAGTACTGTCTGTCGCTGTTCCAGGTGCTGCTGATCTCGCTGACCCTGAGCTGGGTGACCGCCATCACCCTGACACCCTTCTTCGCCAGCCTGTTCTTCCGCGATAAGGCCGCGCAGGGCGAACAGGGCGAGCCGCAGGACCCTTACCGCGGCATCGTCTTCGTGCTGTACCGCAAACTGCTCGCCGCCGCCCTGCACCACCGGGTGCTGACGCTGATCATGCTCGCCGCCTTGCTGGTGGTCGCGGTCGGCGGGTTCAGTCAGGTGCGCAAAAGCTTCTTTCCGCCGTCCAATACGCCGATGTTCTTTGTCGATGTCTGGCTGCCCAAGGGCAGCGACATTCGCTACACCGAGCAGGTGGTGGCCGAGATTGATCGTCATGTGCTGGCGCAGGACGGCGTGACCGAGGTGACGTCGACCATCGGTCAGGGCGCGCTGCGGTTTATCCTCACCTACTTCCCCCAGCGCATTCACGCCAACTATGCGCAGCTGCTTGTACGCACCGAGCAGCGCGACCAGATCGCCCCGCTGATTGCTCAGCTGGACGAGTACTTCAAGCAGCAGCACCCGACCGCCAAGGTCAAGCTCAAGCAACTGATGCTCGGCCCCGGCAGCGACAGCAAGATCGAAGCCCGCTTCACCGGGCCCGATCCGCAGGTGCTGCGTGCGCTCGGCGCGCAGGCGATCGACATCATCAAGGCCGACCCGGTCGCCGATGCCGTGATGCACGACTGGCGCGAGCGCACCAAGCTGGTCCGCCCGCAGTTTGCCGAGGCGCAGGCGCGTGAACTGGGGGTCGACAAGCGTGATCTGGATACCCTGCTGAGAATGAACTTCAGCGGCGTCAACGTCGGGCTTTACCGTGACGGCACCCGCATGCTGCCCATCGTCGCCCGTACCCCGGCAGACGAGCGCCTGGATGCCAGCACCCTCAACGACCTGCTGGTCTGGAGCTCGGCGCGCAGTACCTATATTCCGATCACCCAGGTGGTCAGCGGCTTTGTCACCGACTGGGAGGACCCGCTGATCCTGCGCGAGGACCGCAAGCGCACCCTGACCGTGCAGGCCGACCCCAGCATCATCAGCGGCCAGACCGCCGCCGAACTGTTCGCCCGCATCCGTCCGCAAGTCGAGGCGATCGAGCTGCCGCGCGGCTACAGTCTGGAGTGGGGCGGGGAATACGAAAGCTCGCGCGACGCCCAGAAAGCCGTGTTCGGCAGCCTGCCGCTCGGCTATCTGGCGATGTTTCTGATCACCATCCTGCTGTTCGACTCGCTCAAGCGCGCCGCTATCATCTGGCTGACCGTACCGCTGGCGGTGATCGGTGTGACTCTGGGCTTTTTGCTCACCGGTATCCCGTTCGGCTTTATGGCGCTACTGGGCTTCCTCAGTCTGAGCGGCATGCTGGTCAAGAACGGCATCGTGCTGGTTGACGAAATCCGCCTGCAGATCGACTCCGGCAAGGAGGCCTACAGCGCCCTGGTCGACTCGGCCATCAGCCGGGTACGCCCGGTCTCGATGGCCGCGCTGACCACCATCCTCGGCATGGCGCCGCTGCTGACCGACGCCTTCTTTCAGAGCATGGCGGTGGTGATCATGTTTGGTCTGGGCTTTGCCACCGTGCTCACGCTGGTGGTGCTGCCGGTGATCTACAGCCTGTTCTACCAGATCCCGGTCGAAGGGCGGCGGGTCTGACCCCGCACCCGATCAGCCAGGATCTGCTGGCTGATCGGGTGCGGGCAGCGTGCGCTGGGCCGGGCCCTGCAGCCACTTGCTGAGCAGCATGGGTTCGCTGAACTGCAAATCGTCGCCGGACTCTTTCACCTGCATGATGCTGTTATCGCCGAGCAGCAGCTTACCCTTGACGAAGTGCACGTTCGGGTCGGCATTGGGATTGAGCACCCGCGCGCCCAGGCGCTGGGCCAGCCACAGACCGGCCTCGTAGTGACTCACCCAGCGCTGGCCGGCCAGATCGTCCAGCGCCCCCTGCGGTGCATCCCGTGCCAGCACCATCACCGGTACGTCTACCACCGGCGGCAACAGCCGGTTATGGCCCCAGACCTCATTCTCGCCGAGCAATTGCCCGTGGTCGCCGGTAATCAGCAGATAGCGCTCGCCTTCCAGCTGATCGAACTGGGCGACAATATCGGCGACCACATCGTCGAAGTAGCGCACCGCGTTGTCATAGGCATTACCCTCGCGCATGTTACGGCTGAGCGGACCGTCTGTGGGCCAGCGGGCAATCGGCTCGTCGTGGTTCTCGTAGTTGTGATCGTACGGGCTGTGTGCAGTGCGCAGGTTGATCATCACCAGGTTGCGCTCGCCCCACTGCTTGCGTGGCAGCAGGTCGCTCAGGGCGTGGTCCTGCCGTTGGGAAAACAGCAGCGGAAAGTCCTCGCGGGTAATCGACACGTCGATAAACCGCTTGCCGGCGAAGGTCAGCAGCTTGGACTCCTGGGATGACAGCCAGAAGGTATTGAAGCCCTGCTCGCGGCCAAGCCGGAACAGGTTGTGCGGCTGCTCGCGCAACAGGTGATTCTGGCCCGGCTCGCGGATCAGGTTCAGAAATACCGGCAGGCTGACTGCCGTGGAGACGCCTGCGGCAATGCCCTGGCGTACCAGCAGCTCGCCGTCGTCCCTGAGCCGGGACAGGAATGGCGTAGTATCGCGCTGGTAGCCCATGACGCCCAGCCGGTCGCTGCGCAGCGAGTCGGCCATCACGATCCAGACGTGTTTGGCCGTGGGCGCGGTAAAGCTCACCTGGTAGGGCTGGAACGGGCTCTGTGGCAGTGCCTGCTGCTCACGGCCAGCCAGGTTCACTGCGTAGAAGGCAAAGCTGTTCAGGCTGTTGTGCAGCGACGAGCGGGTCGGCCCCGGCATGAAGTGCGTCATGTCGCGGTAGGTTGCCCGGTAGGGTTTGGCTGCCAGCACGATCAGCACCAGAATCCAGCCCACCCAGCGCGCACGCGGAGAGATCCTTGGCGTCAGGCTCATATGCAGCACAAACAGCGCGCCGTAGGGCAGCAGCACACTGGGCAGCACATGCCAGTGATTGCCGAGCTGGGCGACGGCGGTTTGCTGCACATCGGCGAACTCCCCGAACAGCCCGCTCAGGTCGGAGGGCAGCAACGGCATGCCGGTGTAGGCCATGTTGCCCAACTGGATCAGTTGCATGCCTGCCAGCAGCGTCAGCACCAGTGCAGTCAGCCAGCGGTTGGCCGCCAGCCACAGGCCGAGGCTGAACAGCCACAGCACCAGCACATAGCGCAGTTCCAGCTCGGCGTGATTGATGCTGGTAAACCACTGCTGGATAACGTCGTCAGCGAGCAGCAACAGGCAGCTCAGGGTGGCAAGTAGCGGGAGGTAGCGGGCCGGCAGATAGCGCCGGGTCAGATGGCGGGATGGCAGACTCTGTTCCTGCATGGCATTGCCTCGGGCCGCGGGTGGCCGCATGATCGTTGTTAGCGTTCAAACACCGACCGTGGAGGCGTGCCCGAGTTTCCGCGCCGTGTGTATCGAGTTATGTCGCCCGGCGACCCAGCAGCGGAGGAACCGTCCCATGTCGACACCTGCACCACAGCGAATAGTGGCCCGCACCGCCGAAATCGGCGGCACCCTGCCGGTCAATCGTGTCCTGCCCACCCGCCAACGCCGCCAGATCGGCGCCTGGTGCTTCCTCGACCACGCCGGCCCCGCCCACTTTGAATCCGGCGACGGCATGCACGTAGGCGCCCACCCGCACACCTGCCTGCAGACCTTCACCTGGATGATCGAAGGCGACGTGCTGCACCGCGACAGCCTCGGCAACGAACAACTGATCCGCCCAGGCGAGGTCAACCTGATGACCGCCGGCCGCGGCATCAGCCACACCGAAGACTCCACCGACGCCACCGACCGCCTGCACGCCGCCCAACTGTGGATCGCCCTGCCACCGAACATGGCCGATGCCGACCCCGCCTTTACCCATTACCCCGACCTGCCCAGATGGCAGCAAAGCGGCATCGACTTCACCCTGCTGGTCGGCGACTTCGCCGGCCACACCTCCCCGGTCGAGGTCTACAGCCCACTGCTCGGCCTGGATATCCACAGCCCCAGCGGCGGCGAGTGCGAACTGACCCTCAACCCCGCCTTCGAACACGGCCTGCTGGTAATGGAAGGCGAACTGGAACTGGACGGCGAACGCTTCGCCGAAAACGAACTCGCCGCCCTCGACCCCGGCACCAGCACCCTGCACCTCACCCTCACCCCCGGCAGCCGCCTGATCCTCATCGGCGGAGAACCGGCCGAGAAGGTACTGATGTTCTGGAATTTTGTCGGTTACAGCCGGGAGTACATCATCGAAGCGACGCGGGAGTGGCAGGCGGAGTCTGCGCGCTTCGGCAAGGTCGCGGGGTTTGATGGGGAGCGGATTGCGGCACCGGCGTTGCCGTGGCGGAGTGCATAATCGCGCCGTAGCTCGGCGGTAGGGTGGGCACAAGCGAAGCGTTGTTCACCAGGCGGAGTATGCGTTTGGCGCCCGTTTCAGTGCTGTGATGCGGGCTATGCCGATTGTTCAGGTCGCGGTTTCGTCCTTCATAAAGGTACTGCAGGCGTTACAACGCTGAGAAATGCCGCTTAACTTTCTCGATCTCATCAAAGATATACTTAAATCTATCAAGGTTAATATTTTCTTTGTTTGAGCGAATAACCTTAGTAGAGAAGATATGCTTTCCATAATGTTTGCTTACATCGATATGCTGAGCTGGAGAGAACGTTTTTCCATCAATCACAGTTCTGAGGGTCATAGAGTCAAATAGATCTTCCATAGCGGAGTCTTTTCCACCGGGATTAAGTGGAGTCAAAATAAGGTAAAGGTTATGGAATAAATGAATGAATCCGCTGCTTTTTAGTTTGGTTAAATCATTAGGGCATGATTTGACCTTGCTTACTAAATGATTTAATAAGTCTTTAGGTCCTGTATCGTTATCAAGCACTAGAATCACTGGGTTGTTAGCTTTCTTGTCTTCAAACTGCTTTAAATCGGCAGCATACCTTTGAACAAATCTGATAAAAGGTGTTGCACCATCACCTATATCAAGTAAGTACATTGTTTTGCGATTTAAATCAGGAAATTTTAGCTTCGGCGAATATTTTTCTTCAGCTGTTTTAGGATTAACTAGATTGGGGTAGGCGGCTTGAAGTTGGTTCAAAGCACTTTTTAAATATACGTTATCTGTTTTCCCTTCAGTTAATATTGTCGGATATTCATTTGCAAAAAAAAGCTTGTATTGCAGAAACCGTCCGTAAACTTTTTCCCGTGAATTTAACTTGTCGCGATATTTGTTAATGCCAGTATGTATCTTAGGTTCAAATTTCGGTTCTGGCGTTTTCTTTTTTTCTAGGTTGTTATAAAAGTCGACAGAGTCAATAAAAGCTAATCGACCTTCAAGCTCTGGTAAATGGCCATCTCTTAAAGAGCCATCTTGGTCGGTGATCGTGAACTTCCCGGTTTTAAATAGAGAGTGAGCCATGGCTCTGGTTGAACGCCAATATTCTGATTTAACGCTTACTTTTTTATTTATGACTAAGCCAGTTGCCTCCTGTCTTGAATCTTTAAATTGTAATCTGGTTTTTTTAGGATTGACAGAAAAGCCTGCGCGTCTTATCTCACCAAGTAGCTTTGAGCCTAGTGTCATACTTTCAATGTCTTTGACAATGGCTACTGGAAAGCTTTTTTTTCTAGTCGAAAAAGTTATATCGTCAGCATATCTCGTATACGAGCAGCCATTTCTTTTAGCTAACTTTGATAGGTTAATGTCAAGGCTGTTGGTTATGAGATTGGCAATCACAGGAGAGCATGGGCTGCCTTGAGGCAGAGTGTCTTGGTAGCATGCTATTTGAGCAATGGTGGTTGCTATATGGGGGTCTAATTTAAAGTAGG
>NZ_NBYK01000019.1 GCF_002197985.1 Halopseudomonas aestusnigri | reverse complement strand
CTACGGCGATTTCGCAGAAGGGGTTCATCGACATCTTGACGTTGGCCAGGTCAACACCGGAGTTGTCCGCCTTGACGCGAACCTTGACGTTGTAGTCAACGACCCGCTTAACCGCTACAAGTACCTTCATGATTGCCTCATTCAATGTGTAGCCAAAACAGGGCCGGCCATAATCGTGACTATAAAAAGAGGATCGTTCACGATCAGACCAGATGGAGCCCGACGTTCAAAAGCTCTCTATCATGACTTTCCACGCACAGGTGGTCAATAGGAGCAATTCGACTAAAGGTCTAATAAACGATCAAAACGCCATCTTAGCGTTGGAGCGCAAAACACGGGCTGTTATACTCCGCGGCTTAATCGATCATGGCAGATCAACAAAGAATCGATACATGTGACGGGCCTAGAGTTAGGAGAGAGATAGTGGAACGCGAATTCATGGAGTTTGACGTTGTCATCGTAGGTGCCGGCCCCTCTGGCCTGGCAGCTGCATGTCGAATCAAGAAACAGGCTGCTGAAGCCGGTCAGGAAATCAGCGTCTGTGTCGTAGAGAAAGGTTCCGAAGTCGGCGCCCACATTCTCTCCGGTGCCGTATTCGAGCCGCGCGCCCTGGAAGAACTGTTCCCCGATTGGAAAGAGCTTGGCGCTCCGCTGAACACCGCCGTCGTTCGCGATGACATCTATATGCTCACCAGCGAAGAGAAGGCAACCAAGCTGCCTGACATGCTCGTTCCCAAGACCATGCACAACCATGGCAACTATATTATCTCCCTCGGCAACCTGTGCCGCTGGCTGGCCGAACAGGCCGAAGGCCTGGGCGTAGAGGTATATCCGGGCTTTGCTGCCCAGGAAGCCCTGATCGATGAGAACGGCGTTGTTCGCGGCATCCTGACCGGCGATCTGGGCGTTGACCGTGAAGGCAACCCGAAAGACGGGTTCTACACCCCCGGCATGGAACTGCGCGCCAAGTACACCCTGTTCGCAGAAGGCTGCCGCGGCCACATCGGCAAGCAACTGATCAAGCGTTTCAACCTGGATTCCGAAGCCGACGCCCAGCATTACGGTATCGGCATCAAGGAAATCTGGGACATCGATCCGGCCAAGCACCAGCAAGGTCTGGTTGTTCATACCGCCGGCTGGCCGCTGGACATCGTCGGTACCGAAAACACCGGTGGTTCCTTCCTGTATCACCTGGAAAACAACCAGGTAGTCGTTGGCCTGATCATCGATCTGTCCTACTCGAACCCGCACCTGTCGCCGTTCGACGAATTCCAGCGCTACAAGCATCACCCGGTCATCAAGCAGTACCTGGAAGGCGGCAAGCGCGTTGCCTACGGTGCACGCGCCATCTGCAAGGGCGGCATCAACTCGCTGCCGAAGATGGTCTTCCCGGGCGGTGCTCTGATCGGTTGTGACCTCGGCACTCTGAACTTCGCCAAGATCAAGGGCAGCCACACTGCCATGAAATCGGGCATGCTGGCGGCTGACGCTATCGTCGAGGCCCTGCAGGCTGGCCGCGAAGGCGGTGACGAGCTGACCAACTACGTTGATAGCTTCAAGTCCAGCTGGCTGTACGAAGAGCTGTTCGCAGCGCGTAACTTCGGCCCGGCAATCCACAAGTTCGGCCCGCTGTTCGGTGGTGCGTTCAACTACATCGATCAGAACTGGTTCGGTGGCAAGATTCCGGTCACCCTGCACGACACCAAGCCGGATTACGCCTGCCTGAAGAAAGCCTCCGAAGCGACCAAGATCGACTATCCCAAGCCGGATGGCGTACTGAGCTTCGACAAGCTGTCTTCGGTCTTCATGTCCAACACCAACCATGAAGAAGACCAGCCGATCCACCTGACGCTGAAAGACCCGAGCATTCCGCTGGAGAAAAACCTGCCCCTGTACGACGAGCCGGCACAGCGTTACTGCCCGGCTGGCGTATACGAAGTTGTCAGCAATGACGATGGCAGCAAGCGCTTCCAGATCAATGCGCAGAACTGCGTACACTGCAAGACCTGCGACATCAAGGACCCGTCCCAGAACATCAACTGGATCGCGCCGGAAGGCACCGGTGGCCCGAACTACCCGAACATGTAACGCGCAAGCGCTGCAGCGGCAAGCACCAAGCCGCACCCAACAAAAAACCGGCTTTGGCCGGTTTTTTGTTATCAGGCAGAGCCAGTCAGGTCATCACGTCGCTGGTTGCACGTCAGACAAGATCTCTCACCTGACCTTGCGCACCCTCCTCTTGCGGCAATACATCCACCGCCACACTGAGGCTGTGGTCGCCGCCCCCGGTCATGACTCCCTTGAGCGGCGTAACATCCGCAAAATCCCGGCCCCAGCCGAGAATGATATAGCGCTCATCCGGTACGCAGCCGTTGGTCGGATCCAGCTCCAGCCAGCCCCAGCCGGGCACAAATACCGCGAGCCATGCATGGGTGGCATCGGCCCCCAGCAGCTTCTGCTGCCCAGGCGGCGGCAACGTTTCCATATAGCCGCTGACATACCTGGCTGCGAGCCCGAGGGAACGCAGACAACCTATGCCCAAATGGGCAAAGTCCTGACAGACACCGCGCTTGCTTGCCAGCACATCCTGAAGCGGCGTTGCCAGTGTGGTGAACTCCGGATCGTAGGTGAACTCACTGAAGATGCGTTGATTCAGCTCCAGTACGGCATCGACCAGATTGCGCCCCGGGGTAAAGCTGCTGCGTGCATAATCGGCCAATCCCGGACTCTGAAAGATAAACGGCGAGTCAAGCACATACAGGCGGGCATCCAGAGCATCGCGATTGGTTTGTCGCGGATCGTGTCTCAGCTCCTCGGCCGCCTGCTCCCAACTGATACTGGAAAAGATATCGGCGCTGGCCCGGGGATGGGTAACAATTTCACTGGTGACCGTTACATCAAGGCTTTCGTGCAGCGACTCGATCGAGAAGTACACCACCCGATTGCCGAAGAAGTCGATGCGCTCCCTCATCCGATCAGGGATAGGCGTGATTACCAGTTGGGTGTTGCTGCAGTCCTGCCAGGGCAATACCCGGGGCAGGATGCGCGCTTCGTTGTGACTTAGCGTCACAGCGCCGCTGTACTGATAATGCGTGGTATGCCGCAACAGATATCTCAACGTGGAGACCTCGATTCAGGGCTGGCCAGTGTAGTGCATACTTACCAGCTGGCGGGGAGCTTCAACATGACTAAAGTGGCTATGCGAGAGCGCGTTGGACAATTCAGACATAGGTTCTATCAACTGATCCAGCAGGTTGCTCAAGGCCTCCCGCGCAGCGGGCGAGCCTTCCAGGTCGGTCAGGGTCTCAATATCGACCAGGTGCAGGCAACTGGTCGCCTGAATGATCAGCCGCTGCTCCAGATTGCGATAGGGCGAGCTACCCGGTGAGGGTAGCTTGGCAATTTGTCGACCCAGACGCTTGAGCATGTAGCCGACCGAGCGCGGATTGGTTTCATCAAACAGCAGCAGGTCGAGAATGGCCAGCGGGTGCAGCTGCGAGCGATAGCGACGCCGGTACACCGTCAGGTTGTCGGTCGTGGCCAGCACCACCTCCCAGAGTGGAATACCCGGTTCATCGGCATCCAGCAGGGCCAGCTTCAGCAACTCCAGTGACCCCAGTGTGCGCTCGATAAAGCGGCCAATGTCGAGGAAACGCCAGCCGTAGTGATGCGGCATGGTTTCGTTGCACAGGCCGAAGAATGCAGCAAGGTCCAGCACCATCGCTTCCAGATGGCGCTGCCCTACCACGACACCTCGCGTTCGCGACATACTATTAAAATGCTGCCGCAAGCTGTTGATCGCGCGCCAGGTGTCGTCGCCCAAATGATCGCGCACCGCCCGGCTATTGCGCACAAAGTGGGCAAAGATGGCAGGCAACCCGTCGGGCAGGTCATCAGCAAACAGCTGCAGCAGACGATCACGCGTTACGATATATTCACGCGGAAAGCGGCTGTTGGCAGGCAGGCTTTCGTCCGCAAAGGCTTCCGGATCGACGGCAATATCCAGCGCCCGCAACAGGTCCGGCATCAGTTGCGAGCCACTCTCCTGCCGGTCATCCTGCAGCAGCCGGGCGAGCGCCTCGCGCAGCAGACGGCCGCGAATATCCAGCCGCTCGCCATAGCGCCCCATCCAGAACAGACTCTCGGCAACACGACATGGCAGGTCCTTGCCGTCACGGGTCACGACAATCGGACCCAGCGCCTGCCGCAGCAGACTGATGTGCGGCTGCGGCACCGGTGCTGTGACCCAGACATCCTTTACCAGGCGGCTTTTCATCAGCGGCGCGCCTGGCTCCCCGACCCAGGCAAGGCCACCTGGCATCACCCGATAATTGCGTTCATTGACCGGCTTGGTCAGATCATCAGGCTCTACCAGACTGAAGAATCTCAGCGTGGCGCTCTGGCGCTCGAAGGTCTTGGTCTGCGGATTGAACCCCGGCGCTACCGCAGGTGCGATGTGTCGCTGAGCGGTAAACAGATACGGATGGCGCTCCATGCTGATGCGCAGGTCACGCAACGCCTCAAGCCCCATCTGGTCAGCGCGATAGAGTCGCCCCGGCTTGCTGATATCACGCAGAACCCAACCATCGAGTTCAGCGCGTACCTGCGCCAGTGCAGCCGGATCTCCGCACCACAGGGTTTCCCGGCATGGCAGCAGCAGCTCTTCCCCCAGCAGCTCACGGCACAGGCTCGGCAGAAAGGCCAGCAGGCCGGGATGCTCCAAAATACCGGCACCCAATGCATTGGCGATATGCACGTTTCCGCAGCGTGCGGCCTGCAACAGCCCCGGCACCCCCAGCAACGAGTCGGGGCGCAGCTCAAGCGGGTCACACCACGGATCGTTGATCTGCCGCAGGATGACATCCACCTGCTTCAGGCCACCCAGGGTGCGCATGGAAACCTGGCCGTCGCGCACCACCAGGTCATCGCCCTCGACCAGCGAGAAGTTCATGTAATTGGCCAGCCAGGCATGCTCAAAGTAACCGGGGCTACCCGGGCCTGGCGATAGCAGAACGATATTCGGCTGCTCTCGGTGTGTGCTGGCCAGGCTGGCCAGGCAGCGATGCTGAGCCTGCAGAAAGCCCGCCAGCCGTTTGATCGGCGCATCGCGGTAGAGACTGGGCAGCGCGCGGGCCAATGTGATGCGGTTCTCCAGCGCGTAACCCGCGCCACCTGGCGATTGGGTCCAGTCAGCCAAGACCTGCCACTGCCCCAGACTATCTCGGATAATGTCGGTACCGTGGAAAATCAATAGCGGTCGCTCCACCTGCGGCGGATCGTCAGCGGCGGAAAACAGAAACCCGGGATGGGTGTAGATCAACTCGGGGGGCAAGAGGCCTTCACTGATGATTCGCCGGGCACCATAGAGGTCGTCAAGAATATGCTCCAGCAGGCGACTGCGTTGTTTCAGCCCAGCCTCCAGTACATCCCATTCCTGAGTGGGAATGACCCAGGGCACGCAATCGAGTTGCCAGGACCGCAACTGACCCGGATCGTCCTCGTAAGGATTGAAGGTGACGCCATTTTCATGCAGCAGGTTCTGCGCTTCTTCCGAGCGAGCAGCCAGCACGTCGGGCCCGAGCTGGACAATATCATCCAGCACGCCTTGCCAGTGAGCGCGCGGCTGCTGGTTGTCGCTCAGCAACTCGTCATGTCCGTCATGCCCTGGATAGTCCCCGAGAATGGCATTGACTGCGGGGTCCAGATTGGCGAGGTGTTGCATGGAGCGGTTCCTGGTTCAGGCTGAGGTCAGCCGAGTGTGCTGGGTGACTGACGATTATAAACCAGAGCTGCCAACGACAGCGCGGCGCAAATCCAGGGTGTGCGGATACTCCTGCCCCGGCGCCTGCCGCACCTCCCCTGCCTTGCCCTGACTATGACCATAGCTCCAGAACCGCGCCATGCGCCGCGCCTCAGCCTCATTGGCGTTAACCGGGAAATGCTCGTAATTGCGGCCAGCCGGATGCACCACATGGTAGGTGCAGCCTCCAACCGAGCGGCCGTTCCAGTTGTCGATCAAGTCAAACACCAGCGGCGCCTGGACACTGATCATCGGATGCAGCGCGGACGGTGGCTGCCAGGCGCGGTAACGCACCGCGGCTACCAGTTCGCCCGGCACGCCGGTTGCCTGCAGCGGCACCTTGAAGCCGTTGCAGGTCAGCTGATAGCGAGCCGGATTGAAGTCATGCACCTTGACCTCCAGCCGTTCGACCGAGGAATCCACATAACGGGCGGTGCCACCACCGGCAACCTCCTCCCCCAGCACGTGCCAGGGTTCAATCGCCTGGCGCAGCTCGATGCGGGTATCTCCGTATTGGACCTCACCCGCATGCGGGAAGCGGAACTCCAGAAACGGCGCGAACCACTCGTCACGGAAATCGAACCCGTGGGCACGCAGGTCGCGCAATACATCGCACAGATCACGCCACAGATAATGCGGCATCATCCATTTGTCATGCAGCGCTGTACCCCAACGCGCCAGCGGCTGGCGGTAAGGCTCGGCATAAAAGCGGGCGACCAGCGCTCGAATCAGCAACTGCTGCATCAGACTCATGCGCGCATGCGGCGGCATTTCAAACCCGCGTAACTCCAGCAGCCCGAGCCGGCCGGTCGCGCTGTCGGGCGAATACAGCTTGTCGACACAGAACTCGGCGCGGTGGGTGTTGCCGGTAATATCGGTCAGCAGGTTGCGCACCAGGCGGTCAACCAGCCAGGGCTGCGGTACCTCGCCGGACGGCATCTGCGCCAGCGCAATCTCCAGTTCATACAGCGCCTCATGCCGGGCTTCATCAATCCGTGGTGCCTGACTGGTCGGGCCAATAAACATGCCGGAAAACAGGTAAGACAGGCTCGGATGGTGCTGCCAGAAGGTCAGCATGCTCGCCAGCAGGTCCGGCCGGCGCAGGAAAGGTGACTCGGCAGGCGTGCGACCACCGAGGGTGACATGGTTACCGCCGCCGGTGCCGGTGTGGCGGCCATCGAGCATGAACTTCTCGGTACCGAGCCGCGTCAGTCGTGCTTCCTCGTAGAGAGTCTCGGTATTGCGCACCAGCTCAGGCCAGCTGGCCGCGGGCATGATGTTCACCTCAATCACCCCTGGGTCCGGAGTGATCATGAATTTCTCGATGCGGTTATCCGATGGGGGGGCGTAGCCTTCGATGCAGACCGGCAGATTCAGCTCGGCGGCGGTGTGTTCAACAGAAGCCAGCAGCTCCAGGTAGGACTCCAGCCGAGCCAGTGGCGGCATGAAGACAAACAGCTTGCCGTCACGCGGCTCAATGCACAGCGCGGTGCCGATAACGCCGCAGTCGATCAGCTCCGGCCGCTGTTCCTGCCAGTCCTGTCCGGCTGCAACGTGGTGAAGCGAACCCTCCCCGTCGGCGTACATTGCACTGTAGCGGCTGGCCACTTCGCCATGCAGGTCTGCCAGCGGCGCCTGCTCCTCGAACAGTGACGTCGGCTGCGGCTCCTCGCGGCGGGCGATCGGCAGCGCCGACAGCGGCAACCGCAGGCCCATCGGTGAATCGCCGGGCACCAGATAGAGCTGCTCGCGACGCAACGGCCAACTGCCGCTGAGCCAGCCGCCCTGCGTCGCCGCCAATGGCAGCGTGTAGCCGACCGTCGCATCCAGGCCGCGCTCCAGCAACCGCGCAAGGCGCAGACGGTTGTCATCGTCCTTGAGGTCTTCGCCGCGCAAATCGACGTCAATCGGTTGCGTGCGCTCCAGCCAGAGGTAATAGTAGGCATCCTCGAAACAGGGGATCAGATGCGAGTCCGAGACGCCAAGGCGCCGTGTCAGCGCCTGCGCAAACTGCAGCGCCTTGGCATCGTCCACGCCGTAGTCCCGATCCATGTCGGCCAGCCAGCGGTCGTCCCGCCACATGGGCTTACCGTCGCGGCGCCAGTAACACGCCAGCGCCCATCGCGGCAGTGGCTCACCCGGATACCATTTTCCCTGTTGATAATGAATCAGCGACTGGGGCGCAAAATGCGGGCGCAGACGCCGTAGCAAGGTCTCGGAAAGCCCTCTTTTGGTTGGCCCCTGGGCAGCAATGGTCCATTCTGGTGCATCCATATCATCAATGGAGACAAAGGTTGGCTCGCCGCCCATGGTCAAACGTACGTCCAGCGCCTGCAACTGCGCATCTACCTGTTCACCCAGCGCGAGAATCTCTGCCCACTGATCTTCAGTGTACGGTTTGGTTACACGGGGATCTTCGTGCACCCTGGTGACGCTCATATCGAAGGAAAACGTCACCTCGCAGGGCTCGGTTGCACCGCTAATGGGCGCGGCGCTGGCAGGCTCTGCCGTGGCGGCCAGCGGCAGATGCCCTTCGCCAGCCAACAGGCCCGAGGTTGGATCCAGCCCTATCCAGCCTGCTCCAGGCACAAACACCTCGGTCCAGGCGTGCAGGTCTGTGAAATCGGTTTCGGTACCGGACGGACCGTCGAGCGCCTTGACGTCGGCCGTCAGCTGAATCAGATAGCCTGAAACAAAGCGCGCTGCCAGCCCCAGATGACGGCAGATATGCACCAGCAGCCAGGCCGAGTCACGGCACGAACCGCTGCCCAGTGTGAGCGTCTGCTCCGGGCTCTGCACACCGGGCTCCATACGAATCATGTACTGAATATCGTCGGCCAGCCGCTGATTCAGACTGACCAGAAAATCGGTGATCGAACGCTCACTCTGGTCTACCGAAGCCAGCCATCTGGCCAGTTTCGGCCCCGGCTTGTCGGTCTCCAGATACGGCGCCAGCTCCTTTTTAAGCTCATTTCGGTATGCGAACGGAAAGTGCTCTGCGTACTCCTCGACAAAGAAATCAAAGGGGTTGATCACCGTCATTGGTGCAATCAACTCTACCTCGATTCCGAGGCTGGTCATCTTCTCCGGGAACACCAGCCGCGCAACGTGGTTGCCAAATGGATCCTGTTGCCAGTTGATGAAGTACTCACCTCCGCTAACCTTGAGGCTGTAGGCATCAACTGGCGTGCGGCAGTGGGGTGCGGGACGCAACCGGATGAGATGGGGCGCAACCGAAATCGGCTTGTCGAACTCGTAGTGGGTTTCATGCCGGAGTGCAACGCGAATAGTCATGTTCCGTTATCCCATCAATGTATGCGGTCAATCCATCCAGCCGGTCAACGAAGCAATGGCTGTGCCAATCGGCGAGCGTCCTATTTTGTTAACACGGTTGGGTGACAATTATTCGAGTGCACCCAGCGCCCCATGCCCTGATCCGGTGCATCTGGTATGGCAATTGCAAGTTGCAGAGTATCCCTTCCCCTGGCGGACAGAGTAGCTGAATGAGCAAAGTAAACTGGGACGATTACACATCCAAAGGCTTCTACGATGAGCTGATAAAGGCACCAGGGCAGCCGCGACCGGAGGCGGAGCTGCTGTGCCAATACCTCGCCAACCTCGATGCCCGCGAGCTGAGCGAACACAAGACGGCGGCTGAAGTTGCCATCCAGCTGATGGGCATCACCTTCACTGTCTACACCGAAGGCAACATGATCGACCGGGCCTGGCCCTTCGACATCGTGCCGCGCATCATCCCGCTGGCCGAATGGCAAAAGACCGACGCCGGACTCAAGCAGCGGGTGCAGGCGCTCAACATGTTTATCGACGACCTTTACCACGACCAGAAGATCGTCAAGGACGGCGTGGTGCCGCGCGAGGTGCTGGCCCAGTCGGTCAACTTCCGTCCGCAGTGCGTCGGCATCTCCACGCCGCATAACGTCTGGGCACATATCTGCGGCTCGGACCTGGTGCGCGACAAGGACGGCACCCTCTACGTGCTGGAAGACAACTTGCGGGTGCCGTCAGGTGTGTCGTACATGCTTGAGAACCGCAACGTCACCAAGCGCGTGATGCCCGACCTGTTCGCCACCGGCCAGATTCAGCCGGTCGACGACTACACCGCGCAGTTGTACGACATGCTCGCGTCACTCTCGCCCCGTCCCGGCGACGACCCGTGCATCGTCATTCTTACACCCGGCATATACAACTCCGCCTACTACGAGCACTCCTACCTTGCCCAGCAGATGGGCGTGCAGCTGGTTGAGGGCACGGATCTGGTGGTTGGCGACGACGACTGCGTCTACATGCGCCGCATCGACGGGCTGGCCCGGGTCGACGTGATCTACCGCCGGGTCGACGACATGTTCATCGACCCCGAGGTGTTCAACCCCGAGTCCATGCTCGGCGTGCACGGCCTGATGCGCGCCTGGCGCAAGGGCAACGTGGCACTGGCCAATGCGCCGGGCGCCGGCGTGGCCGATGACAAGGTGATCTACGCCTTCGTGCCCAAGATCATCGAGTACTACCTCGGCGAGCAGCCGCTGCTGCCGAATGTACCCAGCTACCTGTGCATGTTCGAGGAAGACCGCAAATACGTGCTGGATAACCTCGACAAGCTGGTGGTCAAGCCCGCCAACGAGTCCGGCGGCTACGGCATGCTGATCGGCCCGCACGCCAGCAAGAAGGAACGCGACAAATTTGCCGAGCTGATCAAGGCAGACCCGCGCAACTACATGGCGCAGCCAACCCTCAGTCTTTCGACCTCGCCGACCCTGTGCGGCAACAACCAGATGGAGCCACGTCACGTCGACCTGCGGCCGTTCATCCTGTCCGGGGAGTCTACCTGGGTTACCACCGGCGGCCTGACCCGGGTCGCACTTACCAAGGGATCGCTGGTCGTCAACTCCTCTCAGGGCGGCGGCAGCAAGGACACCTGGATCGTAGACCTGGCGGGGAACTGACCAATGCTTTCACGAGTTGCCGAAAACGTTTACTGGATGGCCCGCTACCTCGAGCGCGCCGAAGATACCGCTCGCCTGCTGAGTGTGAACAGCCACCTGTTGCTGGACCTGCCGCGCGCAACCAAGCTCGGCTGGTCCGAAATCATCGCCATTACCGGCAATGACGAATTGTTCGACGAGTTCTACCCCACTCGTGACGAAGCCAGCGTGCTGTCGTTCATGTGTGGCGACCGTCGCTATCCCGGCTCGATCCTCAGCTCGCTGGCCGCCGCGCGGGAGAACCTGCGCACCACCCGCGACGTCATCCCGCGGGAGATTTGGGAAGAGGTCAACCAGCTGTACCTGAGCGTTAAGGAGCAGGTTGGCTCAGGTATCACTCCGCGCCGGCGCGATGCATTTTTGGGCCGGGTGATCCGCAGCTGTCAGACCGTCAACGGTCTCATTGAAGGTACGCTCAGCTATACGCCGGTGCGCTCCTTTCTGATCGTCGGACGACAGCTCGAACGCGCAGATATGACCACCCGCATCATTGATGTGCGCTCGGCCAATCTGCTGCCGCGCAGCGCAGAAGACCTCAAGCCCTTCGAGACCTTGCAGTGGATGAGTGTGCTCAAGTCACTGACCGGCTACCAGATGTACCGCCAGCATGTGCGCCTGCGTATCCGCGGGCCGGACGTGCTCAGTTTTCTGCTCCAGGACCGGCTATTCCCGCGCAGCGTCGCCTGCTGCATGGACCGTCTGGCAGAAGCGCTGCAAGGTTTGCCACGTCATGAACTGGCACTGAAGGAAGTCGAAACCTGCCGGCAGGACCTGAGCAAGCCGGACGTAACGCTGCTGGCTGCAGAACCGGATCAGTTGCACGCCTTTGTCGATGAAATCCAGATCGATTTCGACGACCTGCACGCGGCCATCAGCCAGACCTATTTTGCCCAGCAGGAGCTCAATCAGAGCCAGAGTCAGAGCGGGAGCTGAGGGCACCCGCCGCCGAGAGTTCAACACTTCGGCGGCGGGACACCTCACTCAGGCAGCTACGATCGGGATCAGGCGCGGGCGGGTCGGATTGGACGGTAGCGGGGGCAAGCCGTGAGCGGCTCTGGCGCGCTGACAGTCCGGGCTGTCCAGCCCGTTTTCACCGTGAAAGGGGAAGTCACGGCAAGGACTAGGGCGTTTCTCGTAGATACTGCAGCGAACGCCCTCACCGACCGTTCCCATCAGACCCACACAACGCGGCTGGGGCTGATTGGTGCCCTGCATGCAGGCACGGTACGGTGTTATCTGTTCAGTAAGCTGGGTGGGTACGTCACCCCCTGGGGCACTGTCAGTTTCTCCCCAGTAAAAAGACACCCTGAATGTGGCGCAACAGGCACCGCAGTTCAGACAGGGCGAATGGTCGCTCATTTCATCGCAATCCTCATGCTGCTCCGGAGCGCGTTTTTTACTCCGCGCCGCGTCGCCGCACAAGAGCCCGGAGACAGCGCCCCGAACTTTATTTTGTAACCACCATCACGACGCTGGATGGCAGACCATTTGGCCGCCGCAGCGCTTTCTGCTTCGCCGCCGGACAGGCTACTATCGACGGCTCACGAACAAGACGGATAGATCCATGGCAAACAGCAACTGCATCGCCGGCGTTGACCTGGAACGGCTCTCACGCATCGGCACTCACCTGCAATCGGCCTATATTGACGCAGGCAAGCTGCCCGGCGCTCTGACTCTGGTGGCGCGCCGTGGCCAGGTTGTCTATTGCGAAGCACAAGGGCTGAGAGACGTGGAGCGCGGCCTGCCGGTCGAGCGCGATACGCTGTTCCGCATCTACTCGATGACCAAGCCGGTCACCTCTGTTGCCCTGATGCAGCTGTACGAACAAGGTCGCTTTCTGCTGGATGACCCGGTCCACAAGTACATCCCCAGCTGGAGCAACCTGCGCGTCTACAAGACCGGCAGCCATCCGCAGATTCTGACCACCCCCTGCGAGCGCCCCATGACCATCCGTGACCTGCTGACCCACCAGTCCGGTCTGACCTATGGCTTCATGAATCGCACCAACGTCGACGCCGCCTACCGGGCGCTCAAACTCGACGGCGGCCCCGGCCTGACCCTCGACCGTCTGATCGACGAACTGTCACGGCTGCCGCTTGAGTTCTCGCCCGGCACGGCCTGGAACTACTCGGTGGCGACAGACGTCTGCGGTTATCTGGTGCAAGTACTGTCGGGCATGAGCCTGGACGACTACTTCAAGCGCCATATCTTCGACCCGCTGGAGATGAGCGACACCTTCTTCACCGTCCCGGCCGATCGCATCCCGCGCTTCGCCGCCTGCTATCAGTTCCAGCCCGGCGGCAGCTTCAGTCTGCAGGATGACCCTCAGGATTCCAGCTTCACCAAGGCCCACGGCTTTCTCTCCGGCGGCGGCGGTCTGGTCTCGACCATCGACGACTACTACCGCTTTGCCCAGGCACTGGCCAACGGTGGTGAACTGAACGGCGCCCGCATCATCGGCCGCAAGACGCTTGAATTCATGCGCATGAACCACCTGCCCGGCAACCAGGATCTGCCCGGTGTATCCGTCGGTTCCTTCAGTGAAACGCCCTACGAGGGCAGCGGATTCGGTCTCGGCTTTTCAGTCAAGATCGACGTCGCCAAATCGCAGACCAACGGCTCCGTCGGCGAATACGGCTGGGGCGGCATGGCCAGTACCAACTTCTTCGTTGATCCGGTTGAGGATCTGTTGATGGTGTTTATGACCCAGCTGATTCCGTCGTCGAGTTATCCGGTAAGGCAGGAGTTGCGGGCGATCATCAATGGCGCGTTGGTGGATTGAGGTTTGCAGGCTGCTTTGCCGTATGGCACCGGCGCCGCTGGATAGTCTCAACCCATTGCAGTTCGTCGTTAAGGCTGATTGCCAAGCTGGCAGGTGATTCGTTTTTCGCCTTCACGGCGAGTCAGGGGAAATGCTTGCCCATTTCCCCTAACGCCCCCTGGGGCACCCCGGCTGCGCGGCCCTTCGGGTTCGCTGCGTTGCTCGGGCCAGCGGGGGCCGGCAGAACTCGGCTCTTCGAGCCTCAAACAGGCTGCCGTCCTCTGTCCCGCCGGCCCTGCGCTACTCGCCCGCGCAAACGGGGACTTCTAGTCCGCGCTACGACATAGGTTTGCGTAGGGGCGCGGCATGCCGCGCCCGACTCACACGAACACCAATCCGTCACCTAATCGTCACACTCCCCTGCCACCATCGGGCTATCCCACGCCCGAGTGCATCATGAGCGACGCGCAACACCTGATCCAACGTCACCTCCCAGAGCACACCCAGCTCGAAGCCTTGTTGCATCAGGCGGCACGTCATCTGCGCGTTACCACCCCACTCAAGGTGCCTGTCAACGGTCTGGATATCCCAATCCGGGTGATTGAACTCGGCAGCCGCTCACCGCAGGCACCGGTTATCGGCTTTTTTGGCGGCGTACACGGGGTTGAACGGATCGGCACGCAGGTGCTGATTTCATGGCTGCACAGTCTGGTCAACCGGCTGGACTGGGACGATCAGCTGCGCGAGCAGCTTGAGCGCGTGCGGCTGCTGTTCATGCCGATGATCAACCCCGGCGGGATCTGGCATCACCGGCGCAGCAACCTCAATGGGGTGGATTTGATGCGTAACGCGCCGGTCGATGCGATGGGGCCGGTACCCTGGCTGGTAAGCGGGCATCGCATCAGCAGGCGTCTGCCGTGGTATCGCGGCAAACTGGGCGCCCCGATGGAAGCCGAGTCGGCGGCGGTGGTCAGCGTCGTGCAGCAACGGATGCTGTCAGCCCCCTTCGCAATGAGTGTCGACTGCCACAGCGGCTTCGGTCGCCGCGACCGGCTCTGGTGCAGTTACGCACGCAGCCACAAGCCGATTGAGCACATCGCCGAGGTGCTGAGCCTCAAGCAGCTGTTCGAGCAGACCTACCCGCACCACCACCCGTATATCATCGAGCCGCAGTCGATCAACTACACCACCCACGGCGACCTCTGGGACTACCTCTACGACCACGGTCTGGAACACCACCCGCAAAACCTGTTCCTGCCCTTTACCCTGGAAATGGGCTCCTGGCTGTGGGTGCGCAAAAATCCTCGGCAGATGTTCGACTACTTCGGCTATTTCAACCCGGTCATCAGCCATCGCAAGCGCCGGGTCCTGCGCCAGCATCTGCCGTTGTTCGAGTTTCTTACCAACGCCACCCGCTGCTGGCAAAACTGGATTCCAGCTGCTCGGAACCGCGATCTGCTCACCCGGCAGGCAATCGACCTGTGGTTTGTCGACAAGCCTTAACCATCCCGTCGTCAGCCTGTCACACCACACTGCCACCCTTCTGCCCCAGCCCAAAAATCATCAGGAGCAGGAAATGAGCGGACTCAACCGGCGTGATTTTCTTCGTGCATCAGCGCTCGCTGTCGGCACCATCGTGGTATCCAGCGGCCTTCAAGGCTGCCTTTCCAGCAGCTCTTCGGACGACGCTGCTCGCGAGCTGAGCTTCAATCACGGCGTAGCCAGCGGGGACCCGCTCGCTGACCGCGTCATCATCTGGACCCGTGTGACTCCGCTCGATGGCCGCAGCTCCGACATCAGTGTCGGCTGGGAAATAGCGACTGACGCGGCATTCACCGACCTGGTTCACAGCGGCACAGCAACCACCGGCGCTGCGCGGGATTACACCCTGAAGGTCGATGCGCAGAACCTGTTGCCAGGTACCAACTACTACTACCGGTTCAAGGCTGCTGATGTAATCTCGCCGGTCGGCCGAATGAAAACCCTGCCGGCAGGCAGCATCGATCAGGTGCGCTTCGCGGTAATGTCCTGCTCCAACTACCCGGCCGGTTATTTCCATGTCTACGCCGCGGCAGCGGCAGAGTCAGAGCTGGACGCAGTCATTCACCTCGGCGATTACATTTACGAGTACGGCAACGGCGGCTACGCCACCGAAGACGCCGCAGCCCTTGGCCGCTTGCTGCCCGACAACAACGCTGGCGAAATCCTCACGCTGACGGACTATCGTCGCCGTTATGCGCTGTATCGCACCGACACCGACCTGCAGTCGCTGCACGCCGCTGCGCCCTTTATCGCCGTGTGGGATGACCATGAAGTGGCCAATGATACCTGGCGTGACGGCGCAGAAAACCACAACGAGGGAGAAGGCGACTTTACCGCCCGCAAGCTGGCGGCTCTACAGGCCTATTTTGAATGGATGCCGGTGCGCCCTGCTTCTGCTAACGACGAGGAAACCATCTATCGCCGCTTCGACTTCGGCGACCTGGTCAGTCTGCATATGCTGGACACCCGGATAATCGGCCGCGATGAGCAACTGGACTACGCCAACTACATCGGCGCCAGCGGGTTTGACGCAACGGCTTTTGCAGCCGATGTCAGCGACAGCAACCGCACCCTGCTCGGCCAGACACAGCTGAACTGGCTGCAGACCCAGCTCGCGACCTCGACTGCCATCTGGCAGGTGCTGGGCCAACAGATCCTCATGGGCCGCATGCTGCTGCCGGCGGAGATGCTGACCGCGCTGCAGAGCCCGGGTTCAGGTGACCTGACCACGATGCTCACCGAGCTGGTAACCATCAAACTGCGTCGGCAGGCCGGCGATCCGACTCTGACCTCTGAAGAAATAGCGCGTATCGAGACCGTTATCCCGTACAACCTCGATGCCTGGGATGGCTATGCCTATGAGCGGGAAGTATTGCTGGGCACCGCACGCGGTCTGAACCAGAACCTGATTGTGTTGGCGGGCGACACCCACAATGCCTGGGCCAATAATCTGGCCACCCTCAGCGGCGATGCCGTCGGTGTGGAATTTGCCACCGCCTCAGTCAGCTCGCCCGGGCTCGAGGAGTATCTGGGTCTGAGCGATGCCGAAGTGCCGGGCGCCGAACAGGCGATCACGACGCTGGCCGACGGTCTGGAATACCTGAATGCCAATCAGCGCGGATATCTGGTCGTCACCTTCACCACCAATGATGCAGTCGCAGACTGGCGCTTCGTGGATACAGTGAAGTCGTCAACCTGGAATCTGGACACTGGCCGGGCCAAAAGCCTGCGCACCTTGCCAGGCGCTGCAAACCGGGTTCTGGTGCCGACGCTCAGCTGAAAATCAGATGTCGACCCTGCCGCGCAGCTGCTTGGTCTGACCGCGCTTGACCTTGCCTTCCACCCGTTTGACCTGCGAACTGCGGGTCGGACGGGTCGGGCGGCGCTTCTTCTGCACTACGCCGGCAGCCAGAATCAGCTCGCGCAGCCGGTTGATGGCGTCTTCGCGGTTCATTTCCTGAGTACGGAACTGCTGAGCCTTGATGATGATCACGCCATCACTGGTAATGCGCGAGTCACGCAGCGCCAGCAGGCGCTCCTTGTAGAACAGCGGCAGGCTGGAGTTATTGATGTCGAAGCGCAGATGGATTGCGCTGGACACCTTGTTGACGTTCTGACCGCCCGCGCCCTGTGCGCGCACAGCGGTCATCTCGACTTCCCAGTCGCCGAGCTGAACCTGGTTGGAGATATAAATCATTGCGCCACCGTTGGTGTATGAGCTGAAACACCGGCGCTCCCGCGCAGATGTCAACCCGGGCAGCATACGCCGATGCTGCGCGACAGGCAAAACCCTATCAACCGCGGGCTTGCTGAACGAAGTTGATGATCCAGTCGAACATCAGGTCGCTGTCCACAGCAGCGTGCAGAGACGCCTTGCCGGCGCGTACCCGAGCGGGCGGTATTGACGCCGTGCGCATATCCATCAAGGCCTCGGAATAGGCTTTTTCGAACTCCGGATGGCCTTGAACACTGAGAAAGTGATCGCCGTACTGCAACAGGTAATTCGGGCAGAAATCACTGCCGGCGATAACTTGCGCATGGGGCGGCAACTCAACGACCTGGTCCTGATGACTGACGATCAGATCGATCTTGTCCTGGATCGGCTGCATCCATGGCTTGGGCTCATGGATCTGGTTAAAGGACACGCCAACGCCCCAGCCACGATCAGACTTGCGAACCTCGCCCCCCATTGCCGTGGCCATAACCTGATGCCCGAAGCAGACCCCGATCAGCGGTTTGCGCTCGCTCCACAGAGTGGCGATAAACCCTTCAAGTGAGCGAATCCAGTCCAGCTGCTCGTAGACGCCATGCTTGCTGCCGCTGATCACATACAGATCGCACTCATGCGGATCGCCGGGCAACTCACCCTTGTGGGCGGGGTAGATACGGTAGTCCATTTGCGGCAGACGCTTGCGCAGTGCCAGTTCGAACATCTCCGGGTAGTTTCCGTGGGCGGGCAGCAGGAGCTCGTTCACATCATCACACTGCAACAGACCTACTTTCATGCTAATTCCTTCCATCAAAACGGCGCCGTCACGCCAGCAGCTTGATCATGGCGTCCTGCCTGGTACTCATCCTCACAGCCCGGAACGCCCTTGCGGATGCAGGCTGAGAAATCCTCGTCTTCAGTCACCGCCCTTGCCCGCTCTGTTATTCGCCCGAGCCGCTTCAACTCGGCCAGCGAATAACCTGGCTGCAAGCCACCCTGGTGGTATACGTAGTTGTCCAGAAAACCACTGAGCAGCAAGCGGATATCCGAACGCAGATCAGGACGAATGCGTTGCATCAGCCGGAAGACAACGTTGGTGCAGTTGGCGTGCAGCGTGTGATAGAAGCGCGGCGACACCGCCAGCCGATTGGCAACCTCGACGTAGCCCAGCAGCAACGCGCGGCCGGCGGCAGGTGTCAATCGGGTGCGATACAGGTACATGTCCTCATCCCGATGGTTGGTGCGTACCTTGACGATATCCTGCTCTTCACTGGCGACGATGTTGAGTTCGAAGTGTTTGAAGAAGCCTGCAATTGCCGAGTAATCACCGCCGCGGGCGCGGCGAATTTCGACCGACCAGGTCGAATATCGGCCATCGGCAAACCCGAAGGAAACCAGCATATGCGCGATTGAGCGATGGCCCCAGAATGACAGAAACATATCAACCGATTGCAACGCAGAGAGTGCGTATTCACGACTCTGCCAGCGGATATCGTAATCGTCGGCACTGCGCCACTCGAAGCAACGCACCCGCTGCAATCGCAGGACGTCCCCGTCGACAGTCCCGGTAGTCGTATAGGCCATATCGTCGGCCCAGTCACAGTTGCCTTTGGGCAGCACACCTCGCCACCACAGCAGCAAGGGGCCAAAGGCAGCCAGGAAGCACAGCAGCGCGTCAATGGCCTCGCCGCGTGAGGTCAGACTAAGCACCAGCGTCATGACCAGCACCCAGCAACCGAGTGGCAGATAGCGTAACCACAGACGACGCGGACGATGGAACCACAGCGCAGGGATCGCCCAAAGCGATACCAGCACTACCATCAAAGCCTGCACTGTCTCCAGCATGACGCCTCCCCAACGGATCGCCGTTGAATACAGCGCCCTACAGGTGCGAAGTCTACACCCTTGGCGCCCCGGTGCCATCTGCCAGAGCGGCTATACTGCAGCCAAGGGAAAGGAGAAACAGCATGGGCAAACATATCTTTGCATTGATGTTGCTGTTAACCGCCGGCGTGACCGGCGCAGACGAAACGAATGATTCAGATCTCTCCCCCTGGGCGATCGATACCATTACCCCGATCCACGACAGCGTGACGCGCTGGGTCGACAATACCGCCCGCAACATCGACGGTTTTTTTGGCACCATCGACAGCGACAGCGTCGACAACGAGTCCTACCTGCGCCTGAGTACCGACTTCGACTGGGCCGAATCCGAAGAGTTTGATATCGACCCCGGCATCCGCTTCAAACTCGATGTACCAACCACCGAAGAGCGGCTGCGGCTGATTATCGAGAGTGATCCCGAGGAGAGCCGAGGCACCCTTGAAGAACAAGGCGCCGAACGGCTGCGTAATGACACCGATGGCCTTGGCGATACCGTCGCTGGCCTGAGCAGACTGGGCAGCCGCGACAAACGCGAAGGCTGGCACACCCGGGTTGGCGCGGGGGTAAAACTGCACTGGCCGGTCAATCCGTACCTGCGCTACAGCGCTGAGCGGCTCTGGCAACTGGGCGACAGCCCGTGGCAACTATCCAGCTACAATCGCGCCTCCTGGTTCGAGCATGACGGCTACTCTGCTCGCTCGCGCTGGGACGTTGGCCGACCACTGGACAGCACCCGCCACCTGCGCTTTGTCAGCCAGCTGCAATGGCAGGAGGATTACGACCAACTTGAATTCTCGCAGAGTACGCAACTCAACATAGTATTGGGCAAACGCAGTGCCATTCGCTACTCGGCGGTCATCGTCGGCGGCAGCTCCTCAAACCCAAGGGTCAACGACTATTACCTGCAGACCGACTATCGGCGCGACATCCATCGCCAGTACCTCTACTGGGATATTGTGCCCGCGCTGCACTTCCCGCGTGAAGCCGATTTCAAGCCGCGCTGGGCCATCAGTCTGCGACTGGAAATGTTGTTCAGGGCGCAACTGACGCGCGAGTGAGATGCAGGATTACGGGCGTAACCTATACTGACCCGGTGATCGTAAAAAGCTTTACTCACGAGCATCAGGGATGAAGATACGATGCCGATCCGCATGGACCAGGGTAAAAACGTACTTCAGTACTTTTTCCTCATCTGGCTGCCACTGACGCTATTGACCGTATTCGTGACCACTGGACTGATACACAACCAGCGCCAGGGGGCACGGGCCACCGCAACCATAGAGCAGCAGGCACAGGTAGACTCGGCACGGAGCCTGCTCAGCAACTGGCTGTCCCGTATTGAGGCCGATGCCCTTTACCTCGCCGGCCAGCTCGCCCTGCAGCAATCTGAAGAACAGGCCACTGCTACCTTCGCAACCTTCCAGCGCTACCACCCGCAGTACGACCGTATCCGCCTCCTTGACCTCGCCGGATACGAACAGATCCGCGTGGAACTGACCGACGGCCAGCCTTTGGCACTGCCAGCGGCAAGACTGCAGGACAAAAGCCAACGCTACTATGTGCAGCTCGGCCTGCAGCAACCAATCGGCAGCGTTTACTTTTCACCGTTTGAGCTAAATGTTGAACATGGCGAGATCGAGCGCCCATTCCACCCGACCATTCGCGTCGTCACCCCCGTTGCCGATGCCAATGGACACCCCAAGTACCTGTTGGTCATCAACTACCGCGGGCAGTATCTGCTCGACGCCTTAGCCTCGCTGGACAAGCCGAACAAGAGTGCCCTGTGGCTGGTGAACGCCAACGGTTACTGGCTAAAGGCAAGCGATCCCGAAAAAAACTGGGGATTCATGCTGTCGGACCGCAGCGACGCCAGCTTGTCACAGCAATACGTATCGCTGTGGAGTCAGATAATTCGGGCGGAAAATGAAGGCAGCGCCACAACGGACGATGCCATCTACCACTTCGCCAGTCTTGACTTCGATCCGCGCAACGATACCCCCCTCAGTCAGTCGCTGGGACGCCTGTATCTGATCTCCCAGCTTAGCTACGACCAGTTCTACGGCAATAGCCAGCCCGCCGGACGGAGTCTCTGGCAGGCCGGTGGACTGGTCATTCTGTTGTTTGCTCTACTTTCGCTGATGCTCGCCCGTTCCATTGCCCAGCGCCGCGCCAGCGAGTCGAGTCTGGCCACCAGCGAATCCCTGTTTCGCGCAATGATTGAAGCCGCGCCGGACGCCATCATCATGACCGACCCCAAAGGGACCATCACCCTGATGAACGAACAGGCGATGGTTATGTTTGACTACGATCAGGACGAACTGATCGGCCAGAAAGTTGAAGTGCTGATCCCCCCCGAGGCAGCCGAACGCCATGTACGCCACCGAGAGGGCTATGTTCAGGATGCACAGTCCAGGCCGATGGGCATGGGGCTTAGCCTGAGTGCCAGACGCAAGGATGGCAGCCAACTGCCGGTCGAGATCAGTCTGAGTCCGATCCACTCTCCCAGCGGCCAGTTGATTTTTTGCGCCATTCGTGACGCCACAGAGCGTCGTGCAACCGAGCGCAAGATTCGTCAGCTCAACGAAGGCCTGGCCAGGCAAAATACCGAACTGCAGGCGGTCAACGGTGAGCTTGAGGCGTTCAGCTACTCGGTATCCCACGACCTCAGAGCACCGCTGCGGGCCATAGACGGTTTCAGCAAGATTTTGCAAACCAGCCTCGAGGGCAAACTCGACGTCCAGGAAGCAGATTATTTCAATCGCATCCGCAAGGCCGCACAGAACATGAGTACCCTGATTGACGATCTGCTCATGCTCGCCCGCGTGACACGTGCTGATGTCAAGCTGGCGAGCGTGAATCTGAGCCGGGTCGCCTCCAGCGCAATCGAACGCCTGCGCGAAGGCCAACCGGATCGGCAGATTGAAGTGCACATCGAACCGAACATCAAAGTGCAGGCTGACCCTGCCTTGCTTGGCGTAGCGATGGATAACCTGCTGGGAAACGCGTTCAAGTTTACCGCCGGTGCGGTGCATCCGCGGATTGAGGTTGGCCGAGCGGAAAGTGAAGACGGCGACGTAATATTCGTGCGCGATAACGGCGTCGGCTTTGACATGAGCTATGCTGAAAAATTGTTCATACCGTTTCAGCGACTGCACAGCGCCCGGGACTTTCCGGGCACAGGTATTGGCCTGGCATCGATCTCGCGTGTCATGAACAAGCTGGGCGGTCGAGTATGGGCCGAATCTGCTGTGGGACAGGGAGCCACATTCTACTTGCAGTTCAAACGTGTCGAGAACGAGCAATGATGGAAAACCCAATACTGCTGGTAGAAGACAATCCGGACGATATCGCCTTGATGCTGCACGCACTCAAGAACAACGGTATCAACACACCGGTGCTGGTAGCCGAAGATGGCGAACAGGCGCTGCAGCAGCTTTACGGGGAACAGCACGGCGATCATCGGCAGATACCTGCGCTGATACTGCTCGACTTGAACCTGCCCAAACTCAGCGGCCTTGAGGTTTTGCGCCAGCTTCGCGCCAACGACACCACGCGTATGGTGCCCGTGGTCGTGCTGACATCGTCTCTGGAACCAAGCGATCGCTTGCAGGCATACCAGTCTGGCGCTAACAGCTACGTTCGCAAGCCCGTTGATTTTGACGAGTTCGTCACGGTCGCACAGCAGCTTGGCAACTACTGGCTCGGCTTGAACCAACCCGCGATCGACACCTGACTGGAGCACGACCATGGCCAGGGACGCATCTGATAACAGCTGGAAGGTCCTCATGCTTGAGGACAACGAAGATGACGCTCTACTGATCGTTAACCACCTGGAAAACCAGGGCTGCGAGATCAACTGGGATCGGGTGGAGACGGAGAAGGACCTGCGCCAGCGCATGGCCAACAGCGATTGGGATATCATCCTGTCGGATCATTCGATGCCACTGTTCGACGGTGCGACGGCGCTGCGCGTCGTCCGAGAACTTGATCCGGATATTCCCTTCGTTTTTGTCTCCGGCACGCTCGGCGAGAAAGCGGCAGTTGCTGCGATCAAGGCAGGTGCACAGGATTTCATTATCAAGAACGACCTCACCCGTCTCACTCCAGCCGTTGAGCGGGCGATCGCCGATCAGGCGCTGCAGAAGCAACATCGACTGGCACAGGAGGTTCTTCGCAAGCTTTCCCAGGCCGTTGAACAGGCTGCAGACAGCATTTTCATTACCAACCGCGAAGGCGAGTTTGAGTACGTCAATCCGGCTTTCGAACAGCTGACCGGCTACGGGTCCGCCGGTACCCGAGGACACACCCCGGCCCTGCTCAAATCGCATGACCAGGATCCATCCACCTACGCCGAATTGTGGCAAACCGTACTAAGCAAGCAGGTGTATCGGGGCACCCTGATCAATCGAAAGCAGAATGGAGAACTCTTTTTCGAGGAAAAGACAATTACCCCGCTGGTCAATCAGCAGGGCCAGATTACCCACTTTGTATCCACCGGCCGTGATATTACCGAGCGGGTCCTGGCGGACGAGGACCGCAGCCGACTGAATGCGATCCTCGAGGCAACTACGGATGTCGTCGCTATCGCTGACGCCAAAGGCAAGGTGATCTACCTCAACAAGTCAGGCCATACACTACTCTCCAAAGTACCTGTAGATCATGATGACAGGGGCGCGACGAGCCGGGCTTTAAATGCCGCTCAACAGCTGATCCTCGGAGCCCTTGCTCAAGCAGAAAAACACGGCGTCTGGGAACGTGAGTCAGTTCTGAAAGATAGCGCCGGGCAAAACATCTACCTGCACCAGGTGGTCATGGCGCACCGTGACCAGAGCGAACGAATCGCCTACTACTCGACGATTGCCCGTAACATCAGCGAGCGTAAGCAATTCGAGGCCCAGCTGCAGCACCAGGCGACCCATGACCTGCTGACCGGCCTGGCTAACCGGGTGTTGCTGGCGGAACAACTGCAGACCGAAATGCACCGAGCCCGACAGCTTAACCACCTGACTGCGGTCATTTTTCTTGACATGGATAATTTCAAGCGGGTCAACGATAGCCTGGGTCATAGTATCGGTGATCAGCTGCTGCAACAGGTCGGCGTGCGCCTCGGTCGGTACATTCGCCCAAACGATATCCTTGCGCGCTACGGTGGCGACGAGTTTGTAATTATTGCCAGCGACCTGACCGACGTTGACACTATTCCGGGCATTCTGGACAAGGTAAAACGAGCTTTCGATCGACCGATACGCATCGCTCGCCAGGATATTTTTGTCAGCTTCAGTGCCGGAGTGGCGGTATACCCGGACGATGGCGACAGCGCCGAAACCCTGCTGCGTAACGCCGATTCAGCCATGTACCAAAGCAAGGCAATCGGTGGGCACTCCTTCCGCTTTTATGCGCCAGCCATGAACGAGCGCCAGCAGCGATTGCTGGCGCTGGAGTCCGAGCTGCACCGTGCGCTGGAGCGCAGGGAGTTCGTCCTTCATTACCAGCCCCAGGCCAATCTGGCTACTGGCGAAATCAGTGGCGTCGAGGCATTGCTGCGCTGGAACCACAGCAAACGCGGCCTGGTAGCGCCAAACGACTTCATCCCGCTGCTGGAAGAAACTGGCTTGATCGACGAAGTCGGGCTCTGGGTCCTGCGCCAGGCCTGTCAGGACATGCTGCAACTGAAAGCCGAATACGGACACGCTCCCCGGGTATCGGTAAACCTGTCGGCACGCCAGTTCTCGTCCGGATGCCTGGCCGAAAAGGTAGCAGCGGTACTACGTGACACCAGGCTGCCAGCAGAGCAACTCGAGCTGGAAATCACTGAACAGATGTTGATCAATGACCTCGAGTCATCCCGCTCGACACTCGGAGCGCTCAGGGATCTTGGCGTTACTGTAGCCATTGACGATTTTGGTACAGGCTACTGCTCGCTGGCCTACCTCAAGCGCTTGCCACTGCATGTCCTGAAGATAGACCGCACCTTCGTATCGGGGCTGCCGGGTGACCTCAACGATCTTGCTATCGTTGAAGCCATCACCCTGCTTGCCCACAAGCTGGACCTGCAGGTCATCGCCGAGGGCGTGGAGACAGCGGCGCAACTTGAAACACTGCGCGCGCTGGGCTGTGACATGGTACAGGGCTATTATCTGAGCAAACCCGTGCCTCTGGACAAGCTTGGCAGTGCCGCTGCCCTGACTGTCTGAGCCGAACTCAGCATTTCCAGCTTAATCGTCTTCACGCAGCCGATGACAGAAATCGCCCGCATCCAGCTCATTGAGTTCCTCACCCTCCAGCGGGCCTTCCCAACGGCTGTGCGGCGGTTCAAGCTCAGGTAGCGGTGAATGCGGCAGGTTATTCTCTCCCGGGTGCTGTTGATCAAATGACATGGCGTGCCTCCTGACTGAATCGACGTGTACCTGTTAATTCAGTCAAGCAAACCCAGCGTCAGGTTCCAGCCGACTCGATGAGCGGTCAACAGCTCAGCCGGCGGGTTATAGCCAGTTCCAGGACACCCCCGTGTAAACCCCAAAGCCTTCACCGGGCGTCAGGCGCGCAGCTTCCAAACCATTGTCGTTGTACCCGGGAGTCACGGTCGCAGCGTAGTGTTCATCAGTCAGATTGCGCAGGTCCAGCCACGCCTGCCAGTCACCCTTGGGCGCATCGTAGCCCAATGTGGCGCCAAAAATGGTGTAGGTATCGGCATTCCACGAGTTGGCGTAATCCACCGGCACTTTAGACGCATACTGGGTATTCAGCCCCACATAGATACCCACCGGATGCTGATAGCGCAGCTCACCCTGGTAGTAATGGCGCGGCAGCCCCGGCAGCGCATTACTGCCAAAGGTGTCGTCATCACGGTAGTGGAAATCACTGAAGGTATACGCCTGACGCAGCGCCAACGCGCCCAGTTCGTCACCCTGCCAGAGGGTGCTGGTCAATCCCGCCTCGATACCCTGATGCACGGTCGCGCTGGCATTTGACTCGGCAAAGATGTTGGGCTCGATCTCGATGGTCAGCAGTTCGTGATTGACCCGCGAGTAGTACCAGGCCAGATCCCACAGACCGACAACCGAATCCCCCCGCGCGCCCACCTCAAAGGTCGTCGCGGTCTGGTTATCCAGGCTGATTGGCGTGCTTTGGCGGTAGCTCCAGGGATTGGTGCTGACAGGGAAGCGCGTCGGTGAGCCCCAGATCATCGACCACGGGTGCGGCGGCTCAACCGAACGGGACAAGTTGCCGTACACCTCGGTGCCGGACGCCAGCTGATAACGCAGCCCCAGACGCGGCGCGTAGTCCCAGGTACCTTCATCCAGCCGCTCGTTGGTCTCCGGCCAGGTGACCTCTACCTCGCGCTGGGTGTAGATCAATGCCAGTCCGCTGCTCAACCACAGGCGTGGAGTCAGCTCCAATTCGTTGCTGACATGCAATACGTTGTCCGAGCCCTGATGGGTGTACTCGCGCATCAGGGTGCCGATGGGATAGGAAATCGACGGGTTATTAACTCGGTCAGGAACCAGAGTTTCGTAGGCGGTTTCCTTCGAATCGCTGCTGGGCAAATTGGTAGTCGTCCGCCAGCCGACGGTGGTATTCGAATTCAGTCCAAACAGCTCGTGTTCGCGCTGGTAGTTCAACGTCGCACTGATGTCGCTGTAGTCCACCCGGATGCGGTACGGGCTTTCCATCAGGTCCATCGGGTAATGGTGATAAACCAGCCCCATTTCCAGCGTACTTACGTCGTCCAGGCGCAGCGTGGTCTTGTTGGCCAGCCAGGTGCTGCCCGGCTGCTCGCGCTTGGCGTCACGGGCAATGTTGGCCGGGTTGGCCTGGGTCGGGTCGTCGTTGATCTGCGACTGCGTCAGGCGGCCCGGCGTCTGGTGTTCGGTCTCGCGATAACGCAGGTAGAAACGGGTTTCCAGATCCGGTGTCAGTTGCAGGCCGACGTTGGCAACCACACCCTTGCCACTGCCGGCAGCATGATCCTGCTGACCGTCATAGTGCAGATCAGTCACGCCAATGTAGTAATCCAGATCACCGATCACCTGACCGGATGCGATGTGGCGCTTGAGGTAACCGTCGCTGCCCGCCTCCATGCGCAACTGCAGACGCGGCGCATCAAAGCCGCTGCGGGTGATGTAATCGACCGCCCCGCCCAGTGCCAGCGCACCGCGCTCAAAGCCGTTGGCACCGCGCAGCACCTCGGCGCGACTGAGCCACAGCGGTTCGAGCAGTTCATAGGGCGTACCGCCCGAGCCGGTCAGCGGCAAACCATCCAGCAGGATGTGGTTACCGGAGGCATGCGCACCCGGCCCACGGTTGATGCCGGAACCACGAATGCTGATCTTGACACCTTCGTTACCCGGCGACTGGGCGTAAACACCCGGCTGATAGGCCAGCACATCGGCCACACCGGCCACTCGCCCCTGCTCGACCTGCTGCATGTCGACTACGTTGGTGCCACCGGGCACCTCGCTCAGTGCTTCACGGGCCTTGGCAACCTCATCAACAGTTTCACCGGTTACCGTGACGGCATCCAGTTCGGTGAGCTGGTTTGCCAATGCAAACGCAGGCGAGCCCAGCAGGCAGGCAAGACACAACGGCGCCAGACGCGCCGGCGGGGTTAACAGGTTAGGCATGCAGCAACTCCAGCAACAGACGAGGAAAGTGCGAACAGCGCATTTTACTGGTTTCCCCGGCGCGAACAACCAAGGCGCATCCAGCACACCCTGCCGGCTCGACAAGGATTAATGCGCCTGCTGATAAGCGCCATTACCGAGAGCAGAACATGATTCTGACACGAGCCTCAACCTAGAGCGGTGAACGCTCATCCGGGCGTTCAGACGACCCTTCGCGAGACAGCTCTTCCAGGCTACCAGCGCCCGCAAACTTGACGCGGCGCTGCTGCTTGCCGTAACAAGGACGTCCAACAACAAACGCCCGCCTTTGCCGCGCACATAATGGACACCCGTATGCCTGCTCAAGAACACGCCAAGCACCCCGTCAGCCATCGCAGCTTCGGTCGTGTCTCCGTCTACTTCGGCGAGCGCAGCGGCAAGTACCCGGACGGTAACCAGATCCTGATTCGCGGCAGCGAAGTACGCGCCGCGTTCGATACCCCGCTGGTTTCCAACCATATCGGTACCGCCTTCGACGAAACCGAACTGGTGGTGCTCGGGCATGTACATGAAGATCACATAGCTGGCCTGCACCGGCTGCCCAATGTGCCGGTCCATGCTCATATCAACGACTTGCCCACCGTGCAGAACTGGGACGGCATGATGGCGGCATACGGCAACATGGATCCGCGCCAGGCCGCCGAAATGCGCGCCAACTTTGAGCGCAAATTCCATTACACCCCGCGCCCGGACGCCATTGGCTATGAGGACGGTGCAGTCTGGGATCTGGGCAGCAACCGTATCACCGCCTTCCACCTGCCCGGCCACACCGCGGGCCATTGCGCCCTGCTGATCGAGCCCGAAGATGTTCTGTTTATCGGTGATATCGACCTGACCGGCTTCGGCCCCTACTACGGCGACGCCTGCTCCAACCTTGCGGACTTTCGGCGCAGCCTGGCGGCGGTCGCACAGCTCCCCGCCAAGGTTTGGGTCACCTCGCACCATCGCGGCATCTACACCGACCGCGCGCACTTTCTGCGTGATCTTGCGACCTTCACGGGCAAGCTTGACGAGCGCGAACAGAAGCTCTGCAACATGCTGAAGAGCGGCCCCCGCACGCTGGAGGAACTGGTGCAAGAGCGTCTGCTCTACCCGCCGGGTTACGACGCCGCCTGGGTTGAAGGTGCTGAGCGGAGAACCATCAGCCAGCATCTGGCCGAGCTGTTGGCTGATGGCCGGCTAGTCGAATACGACGGGCGCTATCAACTGGCCTGAACAGAGTCAGCCATCGAGAGTCCGCGTGCAGGATGGCGTGATTCGCACTTGTATGGTGGCAGTGGGCTCGCGACACTGGGCACATCCAACAGCAGCACGGTTGATCAACACCATGGCAAGGCCTGCGCCCAGCGCTTCCAGCGAGCACCTCGAAAAAATCATCAAGGGCCTGCGTGCCGTGGTGCCGGTCAGCAGCCTGGAAGCAGCGCTGCAACGTAACCAGTTGGCGGTTTGGCCCAAGACGCAACGAGTGCCGCTGGCAGCCGTCCGTCAATTGGTGACAGAGCTGGCCGAGGAACAGCAAGAACCTTGGCTATTGGTTCGTGCCTTCAGCCATCTGAACTATACCCAAACCTTCCTCGCGGGCACCTATCTCGGAAACGCCCGTACCTTGCGTGATGCGATAAATCTGAGCAGGCGCTATATCCAGCAAAACAGCGATCTGGCCAGTTTGGCCCTGAAGCAACACGGCGGCCTGGCTAGTATCGTCGTAACGGCCAACCCTGCGGCCCAAGCCAGCGAACAGCAATTGCTTGCGGTGTTTATGCGGTAATGCGCACCTGCCAGGGGCTGGGTCTTCAGCAGGCCAGCGCAGCCCTCGCCGGTTTGTCTGAAGAGGCGCGAACGGTCTGCCGACGCCTGTTACGTCTCCCAGTGGCTAATCTCACAGGCCCGCAACGCCTTGAACTCCGCTTTGCTGCGCTGGAACTGGCCCGTGCTCTGAATACCCCGAAGCCCAATATCGCGCGCCTTGCACGTAGGGAGCGTCAATTGATTCGCTCCAGTGTTGACCACCGCTGGAGTGAGTCCGTGCAGTTGCTGATGGCCGCGCTGCTGCCCCGCGGTGACACCCAAATTTCTCGCTGCGCCAGCCTGCTGGCGGTAGCGCCTCGTACCCTGCAGCGCAGACTGACCGCCGAACAACAACCATTCAGCACACTACTTGCCAGAGTTCGCCAACAGCTGTGTCTGGAGTATTTGCGCACCGAGCACGCCGACGACACCCTCGCGCTTTTACTCGGCTATCGCCAGACCAGTCAGTTTTATCGACAGTTTCGTCTTTGGTTCAACTGCTCGCCTGCTCAACTGCGCTCACGTCTTATTTCCGAAACCACCATAACAAGAGACCTTATCCATGCGCCGCAACCCACTGCTCTGTGCACTGTTTCTACCCCTGGCTCTGACAGCCAACGCTGCTGACAGCGCTCTCGACGAGCGCTTGATGCACGGCGCCGAGGCTATGCAGCCCAAAGCCATTGCCTGGCGCCAGGATATTCATCAGCATCCGGAACTGGGCAACCAGGAATATCGCACTGCTGCGCTGGTAGCAGAACACCTGCGACGGCTTGGCATGGAAGTACAGACTGGTGTTGGTACGACTGGGGTCGTCGGACTGCTGAACGGCGGCAAGCCAGGGCCGGTGGTCGCCTTGCGCGCCGACATGGATGCCTTGCCTGTGCTGGAGGCAACCGGCCTGCCATTCGCGTCTGAAGTACGCCAACAGTACCTGGGCGAGGAACGCCCCGTCATGCACGCCTGTGGCCATGACGCCCATGTTGCCATCCTGATGGCGACCGCCGAGTTACTGGCCAGCGTAAAGGATGAGCTGCCTGGCAGCGTAAAGTTCATCTTTCAGCCTGCTGAAGAGGGGCCTAGCAACTACGCCTACGACGGCGAGCGTCACTTCGGTGCCCGACAAATGGTGGAAGCGGGTGTGATGAAGAATCCGCAGGTAGATGCCGTCTTTGGGTTGCACGTCAGCTCTGCCATGCCTACCGGCCTGATCGGCTATCGCAGCGGCCCGGTGATGGCCAGTTCCGGCGACTTGCATATCCGCGTTCAGGGCAAGCAAACCCACGGAGCGCAACCCTGGGATGGTGTCGATCCGATCACGACCAGTGCGCAGATCATCAACGGACTGCAGACCGTCGTCAGCCGACAAACCAATATCATGCCCGCCCCGGCAGTGGTCACCATCGGCACCATCAACGGCGGCACGCGTCACAACATCATTCCGGAAGAAGTGGTCATGACCGGTACCGTACGTACCTTTGGCGATGACGTACAGCAGCAGGTCAATGAGCGAGTCGAGCGCACTGCCAAGGGAATCGCGGAGGCGGCAGGAGCCAGCGCCGAGGTAAAAATCATCGACAGCTACCTGACCACCACCAACAACCCCGAGCTGACCGAGCGCATGGTGCCGACCCTGCGCCGAGCAGCGCAGGATCGCGTGATGGTATCGCCAATGGTTACCGGCTCGGAAGACTTCTCGTTCTATGCCAACCAAGCACCGGGCCTGTTTGTCTTTTTGGGTGTAACGCCAATGGAGCAGATGGGCAAGGCCGCGCCGAATCATTCCCCCGGGTTCATGGTTGACGACGCCGCGCTGGTGACCGGCATACGAACGCTGAGCATGCTGGCGACCGACTATCTGCAGCAATCGAAACTCGGCAACTGATCGGTTACCGCGCGGCGCCGGCTTATCCGAGCCAGGCATACTTGACCAGTCCAAGCAGGCGTTGATCATCTTTGACCAGTACTGACGCGCGGAACTCATCGCTTCAGAATCCGGACTCTCTGATGAACAGCGCCATCAGACGCTGCAACTGATGCAGCAATGCACTACGTGGCTTGCCTTCAATGACGGCCACGCCGACCTCCCTTTTCTGTCGAAGAGCCTCGGGTACAGGGCCTTCAAGCGTCATTTCAACGCGATAATGTGCGGCTTCCGGTATCAGCCGGTCATCCTTGAGTCGTGCCGCGATAGGGCCGCCCGCGTCAGAGCCGAGCTCTGCGTAGGGCAACGCCGGAACAGCGCTGATATCGATTTGTGCAACCCGCACAGGTATTCGCTCGCCCTCACCCGAGGATGCGACAAATACACCGACCTGCCCGTGCTCAAGAGAGGTCAGATAACGCTCGTTTACCAATCCTTCAATGATCAGTTGGTCACTGTTGACCAGTGTAAGAATCGGCTCATCGCGTCCGATCCACTGGTTGTCAGACAGGCTTGCCATGGCGCCGACAAAACCGTTGATCGGAGCCCTGACGACCAGCTTCGCCTCCCGCTGGCGCAACCCGGCCAACTGCTCATTCAACTGCTGCAGACGCTCAAGGTTGACCGCCTGAGCGACCTGGTCATCACGAAAAGTCGACTGACGAGAGAGCTTCAGGCGAACCAGCTGAAGCTGTTCCAGCGTTTCCTGCACTTGCTGCCTGAGTTCCGGCGACTGCAATTGCACAAGTACCTGACCCGCCGTCACCTGATCGCCGGACTGCACGTGAACCGCCACTACCTGAGCCGGCTCCGACGCAAACAGCGCTTGCACCTGCTGAGCACGCAAGACGGATGGCAGCCGAACATCAACCGACAAGGGCAGCAACATCCAGACTAGCGCCAGCAATGGCAGTGCCCACCCGACCAATCGCCAGCCTGTCCAGTGAAAATCAGCGCGACGCTCTCGCCACGTACGTACTTCCTTGAATATGGGCATGACGATGAACCAGAGCACCTCGACAATGAATAGAAAGATGCCAAGCACCTTGAAGAAAAAGTGATACACCAGCAGAGCAATACCCAGGAACAGGAAAAAGCGGTACAGCCATGTGCCCCAGGCATAGAGGATCAGCAGCCGTGCGCGTCGACGGGGCATCGGCTCCGGCAGCGGATCATTGAGCCCCCATAGCCAGCGACGCAACCGCCAGCGTCCGAGTTCGAACGCACGCTGCTGAAGGTTCTCTACCCCAATCAAGTCGGAAAACGCGTAGTACCCGTCAAACCGCATAAACGGACTGATGTTGACCAGGACAGAGGTAACCCAACTGGTAGTCGCAATAAAAAACGCGGCACTGCGCAGCGAACCATCCGGCAGGACACCCCACAGAAACGTGGCAATGAGCGCGAGATAAAGCTCTGTTCGGACGCCAGCAGTGACAATACGCAGGCGATCACGACGGGACTGCAGCTTCCAGGCATCCGTGGTATCGGTATACAGCACTGGAAACATCACCAGGAATGCGACGCCCATGGATGCCACTCTGCAACCCAGTCTTTGCGATACCAGCGCATGCCCCAATTCATGGGCACTCTTGACCAGCACCAGCGTCAGACCGTAAAGCAGAAACCCTTCCAGGCTGAAGAAGTAAAGAAAAGTCGCACTGAACTCGTCCCATTGGCGCAGCACCAGCAGGCCGCCCAGGACTCCGAGAACCATAACGATCCGATGTGCAGTACTGCCGAGCAGCCATGACAGCTTCGGACCGACTTTATTCAGCCAGTTGTCAGGCCGAAACAGCGGGATTCGAATAAACAGATAGTTATGCAGTAACCATTGCAAGACACTGGGCCGGCTGCCCTGCTGTTGACGATAAAAAGCGTCACTGGCGCCGTTGCTGCGGGCAAGCACCAGGTTGTTTGCAATCAGAAAATCGGAAAACGCGCGAATCTCCTCGACCGCATGATCCAGCCCTCGGGCCTGCAGAAATGCATGCATCTCTTCCAGCGTGCGGCCTGGCTGCCAGTGGCGAATCAGCGCCAGGGCGTCTATCGACAGGGTGAAATAACGGTTACGCACTCGATCATGCAGCAGATAACGTGGCGCACCATCTTCGTCATGCCCTCCCGGCAGCAGCTTCAGGTCCTGCCTGAGTGCAGGTAGCCTGAACTCTACCATCCCAGCCACTGCCGAACCGAGGTAATGGGGCGGCGAAACAGGTAGAAGAAGATGCTCACCTTCTCACCGTACACCTTGGCGGTACCACGCAGGCCAACACGGGGAGGCTCTGCCTGCCGCTCAGACTCGCTGAGCTGTGCGATCAGACGGTAGGCCAGCTGCTGATCCGGCGTCGTCTGTGGTTCGTAACCGGACTCACTCAGCTGTGCCGACCAGGCATGCAGAGGATCATTGTCGAGAAAAACCCTTACCTCCGATCCCGATACCAGGGAAATCGAATCCTTGACCGGCAGCATGATTCTGAACTCCACCTGGGTCGGATCCGCAACCTGCATAATCCGTTCCCCTACCCTCACAGGCCGGCCCTTCCAGTCATCCGGGTTGTCGAGTACCGCAACACCCGGCCGGTCAGCCGTTATCACCGAGCGTTCCAGCTGATCCCGGGCAAACTGCCACTCGGCCTGTCTCAAACGAACCTGCGCTTCCAGCTCGGCGAGCCTGGCTTTCTGCGTGGGATCCAGAAAGCCGCCCTGCTGAACCGTTTTCAACTCGGCCTCGGCAACGGATAACGCCTGCCTGGCAACCGCCTCCTTGCTGGCAAGCTCACTTTGCTCAAGCTCGATCAGCACGTCGCCCGGGCGCACCTGCTGATTGGGCTTTACCGCTACCTGCCTGACCACCCCTTCCAGGGGGGCTGCAACAACATGGGGAGACTTCGGTACCACTTCAACCGGCGCCAGGGTACTCAGGCGCACCGGTAGCAGCATTATCAGCAGAACCGCCAACAGGCTGGCCAGCCACACCTTGCGGTGCTGCAGATTGCTTTTCAAACGAGTGAACTGCTGACCGCGACGCAGCGCAAAGAGCGCGTGCCCGGCACTCCCCGCCAGATGCTGCAGCACACTCTGCTCGGCCTCGCTCCAGTTTTTGTCTCGCAGAAGAAGCAAAACGCCTGCGACCTCGCCATTTCTGGCCTCGATCCGCAGCGGTTGCCAAAGGATATGGTCAGGAAGGCCAAGCTCTCGCCATTCGTTGGCAAGGTCCGCGCTCAGATCAGCCGGCCTCAGCTGGGTCTGATTCTCCGGGCTCCCCTGTCCATTTACAAAACGCGCCAATTGCTCAACCCAGGCGATGTAGGGTGAGGTGTAATCAACAGTAGGCAAATCAGACGCGGCAACGACATGCGGCCGCTGAATGCGCTCACCGACCAGCAAAACGCTCTGGGTGTAAGGCACGCAGGTATGTGTCTGATTGACCAATGTATAAAACAACTGCGCAAGGCTTTCAGCCTTGCGCAGTTGCTGTTCAAGCCCCAAAAGGGCCGCGACAGTATCGCTCACCAATACCCCTTAAACTGACTGGAGCATCGACACGAGTCGGCTGCCATAGTGGTCACGCGCCGCGATCTCCGCAGCCAACTGGTCATTCAGCGGAATGAATCCCGTTGACTCGACGTCGACAGGCTCCGCAGCTTCCGCATCAGCGCCGGCCGCCCGCTTGAACAGCTCCTCAAGGTCAAGCTTGAGCTCAAGCACGCGAATCTGCCCGTCGGAGCCGATCGCCTGAACCCGGATACTGACCTCTTTCTGACCAGCAGGCGGATTGCTGATGGTGACCGACCCAGTGGTTGGATCCAGCTGAATCCAGCCGGGGAGCTGTTCACCACTCGACAGCGTTCCGCCGTATCGCTGGGAACCACCGTTGGTGCTGGTGTCCTGAATCGCGATCACCACCTGCCCTTCGGAATTGCTCTGGATGCTGGTTACCACCAGAGAAACAACATCGAATGCATCCTGCTGAACCTGGCTGAACTCTACCTGACCTGCCTCGTTTACATTGACGTCAACCGATGCGCGAACGGTCGTTGACCCATCGGTATTTCTGACCTGAACCACAATGGCGCCCGGCTCGGACAGAATGACCTGCTCGGATGAACCTTCGCTACCGTTGCCCGCACCCTGCAGATCATCAGACGGCTCGCTACCTTCACCAATGGCATCTTCAACAACACTTTCGAAGCCAAGGCCGGACGACGGCATAAAGCCACTGGAATCCAGCGGGTCACGCGTGTCGCCGCTCTCGCTGACAAGCCCATCTGGCATACCCGACTGCGGGAGTTCAACCGGCTGGGAGTCACTATCGGGCGCCGCGGGCGGAGTGCTGCCCGGACCCGGATTGGCAGGAGCTTCGTTAGGCACGGCAGTCACCGTCAGCTCGAACACTCTGGAGACGGTGGCACCCTCAGCATCAATTGCCGTTACCTGAACCTCGAATACACCTGGCTCGCGCGGCGAACCTGAGATCGAGCCGGTCTCCGGGTTGTAAACCAGCCCGCGCGGCAGTCCGCTGATGCTGAAGTCCAGGTCCTCTCTGCTTAGCGTCGAGTCCTTGTCGGAGAACAGACTGTCCACTTCGAGCGCATAGCGGTCGCCCAGCTGCACAGTGGTTTCCTCACGGCTCAGCTCGCGCGCGGTGACCTCTGGGGCATCGTTGGTGCCAAGGATCCGGAAGTTCACAACAGCCTGATCAGTCGCTCCCTGACTGTCTGCTACTGTCACGGTGTAGCTGAAGCTGATTTCATCTCCTGCATTGAGGAAATCCAGATCAAGGCCACGAATATCGTACGTCCAGCCAATGCTACCTTCATTATCAAGCCCGGTGGCACCGGTACTGAATGCGTCAACCAGCGCCTGAGCCAGCCCTGCAGGCAGCGTACCTACGACACTGTCATCCGCGCGGCTCCAGGTGATATCGTCATTCGACTCAAAGCTGACGTCGATCGTGTCCGTCAGATCGACATCCGCAAAGTGCACCTCGCCGGACTGCACCAGATCCTGGGCGGTAGCATCACCCGCTTCGGTAAAGCCCTCAGGCGCGTCAACAGTGACCTGCGGCGCATCGTTGCTGCCGGTCAGGGTAACAGTCACATCCTGGGTCGCGGTGCCGCCCTGGCCGTCATCAACGGTA
>NZ_NBYK01000018.1 GCF_002197985.1 Halopseudomonas aestusnigri | reverse complement strand
AGCCTATCTGCCACACCCCATCCGGCAACCGAAAATCACTAAGCCAGAGTAGCCGCACTTTCACGCGCCGAATTGCGGGCTCATATCCAATCTCAAGCCCTTATGGGGGCTACCAGGTTTGGGGCGAATTCACCGGCTCCCTTCTGCCTAATTATCCCGATAATAGTATAAAAGCTCGATATCCGTTTCTAACCGGTTACGGCCATTGGCAAACGGCAGCCATCGGCCAAGAGCGGGCGTTCAGAAAATCCGACGTCGCGTAGTCTGCACCGATTATTGCGACGCCACAGTTCCACCCATTGTCTTTTCGTTCTGCTTTAGTGTCATCGACACCATAAGGACTTTTGCCCTCAATTATGGATCGCCAGGCAGCTCGTTCAGGGTACTGGAGCTGGGGAGTCTGAAGCCGCTGAGCGGCATGCGCTTTGAGTTCTGCAAGGGGACAATACACATAGTGCAAAGACTCACCGCTGGGGAGGCTACAAAAAATGTGCACCTGACCCCAGCTCTCTTCAGACGTCTGTTTCAAGCTCTAATACATAAGAACTATTCTTTGTCGCAGCTAATCGATAGGGTAGCAGTTTATATGGCTCGACTATATCCATCAAACTCTTGAAAATGGAACCGCATCCTTTATATATATATGAAAAAACTGTCCTTTAGAGGGGGCAGCTTTGAATTGTTCATAAAGATGTTCGCTCACATTATAATACTGGTAAACAGCTCCGCTCTTGAATTCGATCTCCAAAGTTTCACTCCCGGAGTCGTAACCAGCAGACATTATATTTGACGAAGATATCGCTTCACGGTTCATGCTCAGCTTTCCTCAGGATCGTCTTCAATTGGTAAACGAGTTATATCAAGCTCTTGGACTACCGCTGTGGTCTGCTGACTACGCCAAGAGGCAACCACGCGGTCGTACCCCTCTGCCGAGCGCCGCTTGGCCCAAGCTTGAGTTACCTTGGGATCGCTACTCCTAGGTAAATGCTCTTTGCGAGGTAAAGCAATACGACAGCGCACAGGAAGGCGAGCCGCCTCTCCTGTGATTATAGCCTCCCCGGTCCTAAGGACCGGTAGTAAGTCCATAAGGCCTGCTAAATTATCTGGTAAGGTCCCCTTCACACGTGCGCGATCTACAGGATTTGATAGCCGAAGCGCGATAATTGTGCCGCATTGGGATAGAACTGTCTCATCGACTTCTGCGGGCCGCTGAGAAACTACCATCGCGCCAACACCATACTTCCGTCCTTCCTTCGCGATACGCTTTACTACTTCTGAAGCAACCGTTCCGGCATCAGGCCCTAGGTAGCGATGAGCTTCCTCCATCACGACTAAAAGAGGGCGCTCTACGCCACCTTCTGACTTCTCCCGGCTCCAAAAAAGCGCCTCATAAACAATGCGAAGAATAGAACCGATGAGGCGTGTGAGAACTGTGCTCGGAACACCGGATAAGTCCAATATCGTGATTTGTTTATCGTGCCCAAGCCAGCCCTCTAATAGCTTGTCGAGGTCGCTTTTTACCGCTCCTGTCAGGTCTGGCTCCCAATCTCCGGGATGAAGTAGGAAGTCATAACGCCGATCCAGTAAGCGGGATCGAAGCAAATTCAATGGTCTGCGGATTCCTTTTGCCGCTGTGTTAGTGAAGGGGCCCCTGGTCCCCATCGCATGAGGTCGGTATTTTGGCGCTACCAGTGTATCTGCGTCACCAGCCTCATCCAGCGCAGGTTCATCACGATTAGCACCGACATAAGTCGTCGTCTCAAAATCGACCAGCTCATACCAAAGTTGCTTTAAGCTAAACGGAACAGGGCTATCCACGGTAAGCGTTCTTAAGTCAATTCCCGCTTTGGGACACGCCTTTATTCCCTTTTCCTTTAACTCCGCGATTTTATCAGTGAAGGCAATTTCATGAGCATCCGACAGTCCGCCCGTAACAAAATCCAGAAGTTCGCCAGCCTCCAAAGCCCAGTAGGGGACGAACAAATACTCTTGGCCTTGGCTAGGAGTGGCACTAAAAACCGTCGCGACATCTTCAAGCGCTTTGGTGTATTCGCCATGAATGTCTAGCATTAGGATTCGTGCACCTGGCGAACCAGGCTGCTCATCTTTCCGAATAATTGAACGCAAGAGACTCGCAACTGTTGTGGACTTTCCTGCCCCTGTTGAACCAAGTATCGCGGAGTGACGAGTTACGAGCGCATCCAAAGATAACCGCACCTCAATATTTTCGGCGCTAGCTAGGTGTCCTATAACAACCTGGTCATCGCCAACTGATCCGTATATTCTCCTTAAATCTGCTTCGGTTACTAAATGCACTGAGTCATTTATATTAGGGTGCTGGCTCAAGCCTCTTTCGAATTGCCCGCCGACTGTTTCGCCGGCAAGCTGGACCGTCATCCATCTTCCTGAGTCAATGGCTGATGTAACAGCCTGTGCGGGAGCCGCAGTTGCTCCCACCTCAGAAACAATGCCAAATAAGTCTTGGTAGCCCTGAGGAATTCTAACGAAACTTCCGACTTGACCAACCCGATATGTATGGCCTCTGATGACGGCAAACCCTGAATCCAGAGACTCTGCAAGTTTGACCGTCAGAGTTGCGCCGGACACGGCACTGACGACTCCTAAGTAGGTAGGATCATTGCCACTCATCTATCATCATCCCCATGCGCAACGGTATTATCGTCGTAGCTACCATCCTCAGTTTCCAATTTTTCTGGCTCGTCTCTTTTCAGGGATTGCGTTATCAGATCGTTGGCTTGGGCCAAAGCGCAGAAGCGTGCAAACGCCGCAAAGTCCCCCAATAAAAACAAGTCTGGCTCGTTCGGCCATCGTGGAGCCCAGAAGCTTTCACGGATACTTCCCCAGTTCTTGGGAAGCTCGCCTGGCCTCCATTTACCCGGAACTCCTCCTATCACAGCACCATCAGCAGCATAGACACTAAGGTTGGGTCGGTCACTCGCCAACTTGACAGCGGGCTCTTCTTTTGCCAGCTCTTGATATTGAAATGCCAAGACAGCAGAGTTGGCATTCATTGCCAAGCTCTCATCAAGAACCGCACATATATGCGCATCTCTAAAAGAAAATCCAATTGCCAGCAATAAGGAGTCAGGCGTGAGTATGAATCTCTTTAGCCTTTCGAAGAGCGCTGAGTACGGTTGTTTTTGCGTTAAATCATATTTTAAATGATCTGGATAAACTAACTCGGCTGCTTCACGCCCATGTCCCCGGACAACCGTTCCATCCTCCAATGCCCAGCCGAGGGAACCGTGCATCTTCCACAGTTTTGCCCAGCGAGCGGGCAAATCATCACCCGCGACCGAGACCGGATCAAAGAACGGCTTACTGCCCCCTGAAAACCCATCAAAGTAGGGGCTTCTAACTCTTTCAAATGCTTCTTCAAATAAGAGATCATAGTTTGTAGTAAATATTTCGACTGAATTGGACCGAACCGTTCCTGTAATCCAGGCTATCAAGTCAGAATAGGCGTTACGATCTTTGGGTAAATACACGCCAACAATCTTGGCAATATTTTTGCAAATATCCTTGCCGAGAGTTCTATAACCGTCAGAATCGAGCCCTTGGACCACGGTTTTCCCCAGCGCCTGTTCTAATAAACGTATACGAGAAAGAATGGACTCAATATTTGCGCTGTTATCCAGGCTTTCTTTTATAGCGTCGACTGCCGCCTTCTGAATTTCTGACAACCCAGCGGTTGCCTGTACTGTTAGCGTCTCGACACCAGGGATTAACGACCCCCCGTTAGGATCCATCTCATTTTTTTCATTAACGCGTATCGCGAGGGGGGCACCTGCACCGACAAGAATCCCAATACGCTTTCTTCCCTGCGATAGCACTTGCCGCAGATCAGACATGAACCTGTCTGGATTGTGGAACGTTTCCATCGTTCTCTCCCTGTAAATCTTGCAGACGAAATTTTAGTAGGATCTCAACATTCGATAACGGCTTCCTGAATGGCAGACTATCCTAATGCAGAGAATGGAGGGCGAATTTTTAGTTCCAAGATGCATGGGGCTTTCTCCTGTCGTCCCTTTCTGGGCGCGTAGTGACAGTGCGACGAATTGAATTTTATCGAATGCGGACACTCCCGGGCGTCCGCTTTTGGCCGGAAGCAGAAAATGGAAAGCGCCGCCTTCGCGGCCATAGGCGTTCACTCAGATTCTTTGAGGAATAGAGGGGATTCACCCGCCCGCTACCCGGCTGGGTAGCAGGATGCAACGGCTTGCTCTGAGGATGTCTAAATGCCGACCTTAAAACATCATCTGGATGACCATCTTAAAAGCCCGGGGGCGGACGCCCTAAGCTTTTGGATTATTGCAAAAAAGCTCTCTCTGATGACCGAGCGTGAGCGAATTAGCAGCATACGATCGGGATTTGCGGTTACCTGGCTGTTAGCTGCCAAAAAGGCTTTCGATCTCGATGAGTCAGCGATTGCCAGCTTTGCAGACATCTCTGTTAAAACACTTCGGCAGCGATTGAAAAAAGCCACACCGCTCGGCTCGCCAGCCTCTGAGCGACTTGACCGACTGGCCCAGTTGGCTCTGCTCTCAGAAACTGTTTTTGAGGCTCGGAGAGCGACTGAAGACTGGATGGTTACCCCCAATGATAGCTTAGGGGGTGAAGCGCCTTTTTTTCTCTGTAGAACCGAGCTTGGAGGTCGCCAGGCTTATAGGGTGCTCCGTGCCATCGAGTGGGGTGGCCCCGTCTGACGCGGTCTCGTGAGAAGAACCTCATAGCGTCAATACAAGTGTAGGGAAAGGGCAAAGAGCGTCCCGCTTTGTAAACGCCATGGCGGTGATTTATAGGTATCAGAAGCACGCCAGCAACAGCTCTCGATAGTGCGGTGAAAAACTGATTTGGTAGCTTGGGCTGTCCAAAGCCGGAGTCATTTCACCATCAGGTCCGTCCCTCGAGGAGCCAAGTTCCTGGCCGCCAAGATCGATCATTGCAAGACCGCCGGCATCGGTCTCTGACAGGTAGGACCCGGAAGAAACAGCTGTTAAATCAAACTGGCTCAGAACCGCTAGGTCCTCCGGCAGATCCTCAGCAATTCGCTCGGCAAAGCCCTTCAAAGTCGGCTCCGCCAGCATGAACAGCCAAGCTTGCTCATCAGTGTCCGACGTTCTACGCAGCACCCTTCCCAACACCTGACGAAAATAAAGCTCTGTGCGGATTCGGCTCAAATAGCAACACACCTGCAGACGAGGGATGTCTGTTCCCTCGCTAATCATTCCCACCGCTATGATCCAGCGACAATCGCCATGCCTGAAAGAGCTGATCACCTGCTGGGCGTCCGGTGTTTGATTGGTAACGACCAAATAGCTTTCACCCAGTGCTTTCAAAGCATTTGCTAATTGGTGAGCGTGTTCTATATCTGTACAAACCACCAGCCCCGCAGCATCTGGCTTACTTAGGCGAACCTCGTTCAGCTTTGCACACCCCAGCCTGAGTAGCTGATCGACTACCTCATCATGGCGCAGAAGGCTCTCGTAAGTAACTGGGGACTCCGTAAGCAGCTTGGCGATACTAGGAAACAGCCTGACCGCCGGCTCGGCGGCTGGTTCCTCAATAAGTGTGACCTTTTGGTTATCAAGGAGAATAATACGAGGCGATCGGCATACGCCCTCAGCTATTGCTTCACTTAATCCATAGCGATAGTCGCAAATCAGCTTACCTTCTGGTGAGGAATAACGGGCCAGAGCTATTGCGCGATCATCAGAGCGCCATGGCGTACCTGATAGCGCTAGAGTGAAAGCGGCTCGATCCTGAACCCGCTGCAGAATTTTCTGTCCCCAAGCATTGCTGAGCAGAGGGTCATGGCCGGCACAGTGGTGAATCTCATCGAATACTGTGAATACTCGGTAATCGTCCAGGAGCTGCCAAAACGCCTCGCCCCGGTAGTCCATGGCTTGGTAGGTATGCGCAGCACCCACCGCGCCGAGGTGGCCATCCAGCCGCTTGGCTAATACCTGGGCAAAGGTCGAGCGAAAACCCTCAACAACTTGGCACGATGGCGCAAAGCAGAGCACCAGATCAATTTTGTTTTGCTCCAACAGGCAGCGGGCTAGTTCTGCCGCCATTCGAGTCTTACCTGCGCCGGGCGTGGCTTGGCAGAAAAAATGCCGAGAAGAAGTGAATTGTCTTAGTGCTTTTTCAATGCAGCGGGTTTGCCATGTGCGTAATGAAGACGTCATTGTGAGGCTTCGAGCGCTTTGAGTGTCTTCTCCACAGCACGGAGATGACCTAAGAGCCTTGAGCCACGGTCACGCGCCTCAAGATAGTCCTCTTCAACGCTGCCCCTCAATTGAGGCATCTCATCCAGCAGTTGCTTATAACGCTCCGCTTCCCCCATCGCCGCGAGAAAGTCCAGCCGCACTTCCTTTAGCAAGGTCCTGACATGCTGCTCGGTACCCTGCAATGACGTGGACGTGGACGCGGTTGCGGCTTCGCTCTTCAATGGGACCTGTTCAGTCTTGGTTGAGTCTCTCCCGCTTCGCTCAAAGGCGCGATCGACTAACTCAAGCTTTAAACGCTTCGGAAATGGTTGCAGATGATAGATCTGGCCCCTCTTTCGCTGCTGCTCGTCGGGCACGAGCCAACCGACGCGAATCATCCGCCTGATCTGCTCATACACAAATAGGCGCACATCGCCGAGCTTGTAGGTCCCCTCTTCCAGTCGCTCGGCATAAGCGTCTCTCAAATCACGAGTGGTGAATTGCGTGTACCCGCTTTGTTGGAGTAGCTCGTAAAGCCGTCTGTCGAGGATGAACGAGGCAGGTTTCATGCGGGCAACCAACGGCAAAAAAGGGATGCGGATTATAGTCCGTGGCCTCCTAGTCCGCAAACACCGGATAGTCCTCCCTCAAGTCACATTGAGGCAGCTATGGAGCAACTGGCAAAAGCGCTGGGAGCACGGATCCGGACGCAGAGAAAGGCTAGGCAGATTTCTCAGGATGCGCTTGCGCTCATTTGCAATATCGACCGTAGCTATATGGGTCGCATTGAGCGCGGAGAGGTGAGTATGACGGTTGAGAAGCTGTACCGGATAGCTTCCGCTCTTGACTGCGAGCCAGCGTTGCTATTGCCACCGATCGCAGAACTTAACACCTAATAGCTCCAGCCCTTATGGCCCGAACTCTAGTGGCCCGAACCTCAGAACCAAGCTCTTAAACATATCCCCGCCCCCTACAACTGCGGCACCACTGCGCAGCACAGATAACCCTGACGACAGAAATGCAGTAGCCAGCTAACTGTATTATTTTGTTGACGCCAAGCCTGGCAGCGAGCATTATACTCGCACCACAGAAATCGTTAGGCGCTAACTGTATTTTTTTGGTGAAAATGGGTCGGCGACAGGTGGCAGCCTGTCGCCGTATTCAAAACCAACTCTGAGACAAACCAATGGAGGCATTGAATGATTCAAGCATACCAAACAAATGAAGCACCACAAGCCAGCAAAAACATCAACGGGGTTATCTTAATCCAAGCCACGCGACTGATTGAGATTAGAGCACAAAGCAAAGACCCTGAACCCCGATCGCCGTTGCGCGCAAAGAAAGAGCAGCTTGCTTTTCCAGAGCCTACTGAGCATAAAACTGAGGCTACAGCTTTCCTGTGCACGGCTGAACGCATCCTGGCTCTATACAACAAGCAGGAGTCCAAGAATCAGCAAAAATTGACCTGCACGGTAAAGGACTGGTTCAAGGAGAATGCCCTGAAGGTCGGGTGGAACGAAGTCGAGTTTCTGGAAAACCTGCAGACCGGACGAATTGCTGGGTGCAGGCTTAGAGCCACAAACTTCAAGGAGGCATCCCGTGCGCAAAGCCAATAGTTTGCAAGCCCTCGGCGACATAGCCGAGGTCCGCACCGGCTTTACATTCCGAGAGAAACTCGAGGAGCTTTCAACCGGTGGTAATGCTCACGTAGCCCAGATAAAGGACGTGCGTGGAGCGCTGGAGGCTACCTGTACGACAGAGCTGCGAGCCCATCAGCTACCCCAGATTAATTGGCAGGGAAAAGATAAGGCTTTCGTAAACCCCGGAGCGGTACTGTTACCGTCCCGGGGCGCCAAAGGCGGCTACTTTCGTGCCTCCTGCTTAATGCAGGATCCTCAGTCAGAACTACCCGTGGTGGTCACCAGCCAATTCCTGGTTATCACACCCAAGCCAGGCATACTGCCAGAGTTTATTTGCTGGTCACTCAATCGCCCCGAGATGCAACACATGCTATCCCAAGGAGCGGGCAGTCAAGGCACAAGCCTGGTGATGCTCAATACCAAAGCGGCCAAATCACTAGAACTAACAGTGCCTGATATGACCATTCAACAGAAAATCGTGCATCTGAATGAGCTATGGGAAAAGGAGCAGCAGCTGACACAAGCCTTGCTAAACAACCGTGAAACCATGCTACAGGGCATGTTTCAGCAACTACTTATGGAGAAAAGCTCATGAGCGACAAGATCAATCAAGATAGCATCAACAAAGCCCTCTGGGCCGCTTGCGACACCTTCCGCGGCACCATCAGCGCCGACACCTATAAAGATTTCATCCTTACCATGCTGTTCCTCAAGTACATCTCGGATGTATGGCAGGACCACTACGACGGCTACATGGCCCAGTACGGGGACGAGCCGGAGCTGCTTGAAGAAATGATGAAGAACGAGCGCTTCGTGCTACCAAAGAGCGCCTCGTTCTATGCTCTGTATGAAAGACGCCACGAGCCCGGTAACGGTGAGCGTATCGACCAAGCGCTGCACGCCATTGAGGAAGCCAACGGTACCAAACTCAAAGACGCTGGCAAAAGCGTGTTCCAAGATATCTCTTTCAATACGGACAGGCTGGGCGAAGAAAAGCAGAAGAACACCATTCTGCGTCACCTGCTGGAAGACTTTGCCAAACCCGAACTGAACCTCAAGCCCAGCCGCGTCGGCTCACTGGATGTGATCGGCAACGCCTATGAATACCTGATCAAGAACTTCGCCGCCAGCGGTGGCCAGAAAGCGGGTGAGTTCTATACCCCGCCTGAGGTTTCCGAGCTGATTGCCGAGCTGCTTGACCCGCAACCGGGCGACAGCATCTGCGACCCGGCGTGTGGCTCGGCTTCATTGTTGATGAAATGCGGCAGCAAGGTACGCGCCCATCACAACAGTAAGAACTACGCCCTGTATGGTCAGGAGGCTATTGGCTCCACCTGGTCACTGGCCAAGATGAACATGTTTCTGCACGGCGAAGACAACCACAAGATCGAATGGGGCGACACCATCCGCAACCCCAAGCTGCTGGATAAAAACGGTGACCTGATGCTGTTCGATATCGTCACCGCCAACCCGCCGTTCAGCCTGGACAAGTGGGGTCACGACGAAGCCGAACACGACAAGTTCAGCCGCTTCCGCCGTGGCGTGCCACCGAAAACCAAAGGCGACTTCGCCTTTATCCTGCACATGGTCGAAACCCTGAAACCAAAGACCGGCCGCATGGGCGTCGTGGTGCCCCACGGCGTACTGTTCCGCGGTTCCAGCGAAGGCAGGATTCGCCAGCAACTGATCGACGAAAACCTGCTGGATGCTGTTATTGGCCTTCCGGAGAAGCTGTTCTACGGCACAGGCATTCCGGCTGCCATCCTGCTGTTCAAAAAGGCCAAGAATGACGACAAGGTGTTGTTTATCGACGCCAGCCGCGACTTCAAGGCCGGCAAAAACCAGAACCTGCTGGATGAAGCTAGCATCCAGAAAATTATCGACGCCTACAAAGCCAGAACCAACGCGGATAAGTACGCCTACCTCGCCAGCCTCGATGAGATCAGGGAAAACGACTACAACCTGAATATTCCGCGCTACGTCGATACCTTTGAAGAAGAGGAAGAAATCGACCTGCTGGCCGTGCGTGCCGAGCGTGAGCAGTTAAAAGCGAAGCTTACAGAGCTGGAAACCGAGATGGCTAAGTATCTTGAGGAGCTGGGTTATGACCGGTAATTCGAGCACCTATCTAGGCGAGCTCTTTAGATCCAGCAGAAAAAAAGGTGAAGAAGGTCTTCCACTGCTGTCAGTTACTTTGAATGATGGATTGATTGTAAGAGATCTTCTTGACAGAAGAACAGAAACAAACCTGGAGGCTAACGAGCATTTGCTAGTTAAAAGCGGCGACATTGCTTACAACATGATGCGTGTTTGGCAGGGAGCCTTGGGGCGAGCAAGCGTTGATGGTTTAGTCAGCCCAGCCTATGTCGTACTTAGATCAAACTCAAAAATAGATTCGCTTTACGCCGAGTATTTGTTTAAAACTCCTCGAATGATTTACCTATTTTGGGCTTACTCGTATGGCCTGACGAAAGATCGCCTGCGTTTGTATTTTAACGATTTTGCTCGAATTCCAGTCACAATCCCCAACCTTGAAGAACAAAAGAAAATCGCTCAACTCCTCTCCACCTGGGATAAGGCCATTACCACCACCGCACAACTGCTCGCCAACAGCAAACAGCAGAAAAAATCCCTAATGCAACAACTGCTCACCGGGAAAAAGCGGTTGTTGGATAAAAATGGAGTTAGGTTTGAGGGGAGGTGGCGGAAGTTGCCATTTTCTGATCTGGTGTCTTTGGTGAAAACCAAGTTCGATCCAAAAAGCAATGCTGACGATGTGCGCGAATGCATCGAGCTTGAGCACATAGCGCAGGAATCTTCATCTCTGATCGGCTCAACAAATACTATTGATGTAGTAAGTACCAAAACAGCGTTTGAGAAAAATGATGTACTGTTTGGAAAGCTCCGACCATATTTGAGAAAGTACTGGAAAGCAGATCGGCAGGGAGTTTGTTCGACAGAAATTTGGGTGTTTAGGACAAAGGCCAAGGTTGCTGCCGACTACATATTCCAGGTGGTTCAGCTGGACTCATTTATTGAAGTAGCTAATAAGTCTTCAGGTACGCATATGCCTAGGGCCGATTGGAATGTGGTCAAAGACTTCTTAATTCCAACACCGCCACTCGAAGAACAACAAAAAATCGCTGCCTTACTTTCTGCCGCTGATCAGGAAATTACCACCCTACAGCAAAATTTGGATGCCCTGAAGCAAGAGAAAAAAGCCCTTATGCAGCAGTTGTTGACGGGTAAGCGTCGCGTTATGGTCAACTGAATTGAATTAAACAAGGAGGTTTGCATGAGCAAGCTGGAAAACAAGATCGAGGCCCGTCACCGCCATCTGTTCGATGTTCTGAATGAGCAGAAGTACACGGTCGATTACTTCCAGCGCGAATACAGCTGGGGTGAAAAGCATATCGAAGAGCTGGTTACCGATTTGACTTCGGCCTTTCTGGCGGAATACAGCCCCGGCGACAAGCGCGAACAGGGCGAACTATACAACAACTATTACCTTGGTCCCTTTGTGGTCAGCAGTAAGGACGGCAAGCGCAGTATTATCGACGGCCAGCAGCGCTTAACCTCGCTGACCCTGTTCCTGATCTACCTGCACAATTTGCAGAAGGAGCTGGGATACAACGAGAAAATCGAGCCGATGATTTTTTCCGAGTTGCGAGGCAGCAAGTCGTTCAACATCACAGTGGATGAGCGTATCCCCTGTCTGGAAAGCCTGTTCACACAGGGCGAATACCAGCCGGATGACAACGCCACCGAGTCGACCCGCAACATGGCCGAGCGGTATCAGGACATTGTGCGGGCCTTTCCGGAAGAACTGAAAGCGGATGCCTTTCCGTTTTTTATCGACTGGCTGAAGTACAACGTGATCATGGTGGAAATCATCGCCTACTCGGATGAGAACGCCTACACGATTTTTGAAACCATGAACGACCGTGGCCTGAACCTGACCCCTTCGGAAATGTTGAAAGGCTATGTATTGTCGCGGTTCGACGGCCCTGCCAAGCGGCACACCGCCAACGAGCAGTGGAAGCAGAGCATGTTGCAGTTGAAAGCCTACGACAAGGACGAGGACCAGCGTTTCTTCCAATCCTGGTTGCGGGCCCGTTATGCCGACAGTATCCGCCCCGGCAAGGCCGGCTCAAAAAACGAGGACTTCGAAAAGATCGGCACACGCTTTCATAGCTGGGTACGCGACAACCTGGATAAGGTCGGGTTGGATGCCAGTGATGGAAACAGCTTCGAGCGCTTTGTGCAGCAGGATTTGCGCTTTTACCTGAAAGCCTACCTGCGCATTCTGGATGCCGAGCGCAGCCTGACTCAGGGGCTGGAGCCGGTGTATTACATTAACCACTGGGGTATTGCACCGACGCTAAGTTATCCGCTGATGCTGGCAGCACTGAATACCGATGATGACAACAAAACCGTGACTGCCAAGATCAGCACGGTGGCTTCTTACATCGAAACCTTCGTGGTGCGCCGCTCCGTCAATTTTCGCAACTACTCTGCCAGTTCCATCCGCTACACCATGTACAGCTTGGTGAAAGAACTGCGCGGACTTGATTTACCCGCATTGCGGGTATTGCTGTCGCAGAAACTGGCGGACATGAAAGAGTCGTTTGATGGTATGGACAAGTTCCGCATGCACGGCCAGAACAAGCGTTTTGTGAAGTTTCTGCTGGCCCGCATGACGGCCTGGTGCGAGCAGCAGGCGGGCATGAGTACCAATTTTGTAACCTACTACCAGCCTGTCAGTGGCAAACCATTTGAGGTAGAACACATCTGGGCCGACAAGTTTTCCCGGCACAGCGACGAGTTTCAACAGGAGCACGAATTCCAGAACTACCGTAACCGGCTGGGTGATCTGGTGCTGCTGCCTCGCGGCACCAACCAGTCCTACGGCGACTTGTCCTATGCCGAGAAACAACCGCACTACATCAAGGAAAACCTGCTGGTGAAGTCCCTCAGCCCACTGGCCTATGAGAACAACCCGAATTTCCAGGCACTCACTCGCCAGCACAACCTACCATTTAGCGCCCATCTGCAGTTCAAAAAGCAGGATATTGAAGCTCGACAGGCGTTGTATCAGGCAATATGTGAACGCATCTGGCCTGAGCGGCTGGATTGAGCTCGCTAACAAAAGGGATTTAATGTGAACTACAACACCCCAAAATTTCAGGAAGAATACAGTGCCAAGCTACCGGCGCTGACGTTACTGACCAACCTGGGGTGGACATTCCTGTCGCCAGAGCAGGCACTGGCAGCCCGTGACGGTAAAACCGATGGTGTGGTGCTGAGCGGCTTTCTGCGTCAGGCCCTGCAACAGCGCACCTACAGCGTGGCTGGTAAAACCTGCTCACTGTCAGACAAGGCCATCGACAACCTGATAGCAGAAGTATGCAGTCCGCCGCTCAACGAAGGACTACAGGCTGCCAATGAGCGCCTGTACAACCACATGCTCTACGGTATTTCCGTTACCGAGTTTGTGGATGGCAAAAAGGCCAACCCGACCATTGCGTTGATTGACTGGCACAACCCGGCCAACAACAGCTTTGTGTTTACCGAAGAATTCACTGTGACCCGTTCCGGTGGCGTGGAAAATCGCCGCCCGGATATCGTGTGCTTTGTGAACGGCATTCCCCTGGTCGTCATTGAGGCCAAACGCCCGGATGGGAACGCCAAGAAAGGCCCGACCATCGACGAGGGCATCTCGCAGAGCTTGCGCAACCAGCGCCATGACGAAATACCCCTGTTATTCGCCTACAGCCAGCTGCTGCTGTCTGTGAACGGAACGGACGGGCGCTACGGCACCTGCGGCACACCGGCCAAGTTTTGGGCGACCTGGCGCGAAGAAGATATTTCTGACGCCGAAATGTATGCGATCAAGAACCGCTCGCTGAGCGAAGCCGATCTGTCCAGCCTGTTCGACTACCGCCTAGCGGCGGATCGGCGCTGGTATGACAGCCTGATCGCGGCGGGGCATCTGGCGGTCACCGGTCAGGACAGACTGCTGATCAGCCTTCTGAGCCCTACCCGCCTGCTTGAAATGATTCGGTTCTTCACCTTGTACGACAAGAAGGCCGGCAAGATTGTTGCCCGCTATCAGCAGGTATTCGGCATCAAGCGGCTGATCGAACGCATCAATACCCGTCGCCCGGATGGCGGGCGTGAGGGCGGTGTGATCTGGCACACGACGGGGTCCGGCAAGTCTTTCACCATGGTCTTTCTAAGCAAAGCGCTGATTCTTCACGACAGCCTCAAGCAGTGTCGTATTGTCGTAGTTACCGATCGAGTTGACCTGGAAAACCAGCTGAGCAAAACCTTTGCCTCTGGTGGTGAGTTGGCGGACAAGAAAGACCGTGAGGCCGCCATGGCCACTTCAGGCAAACGTCTGGCAGAGCAGATTGGCAAGGGCTCAGAACGTATAGTTTTCTCGCTCATTCAGAAATTCAATTCGGCTACCCGGTTGCCAGAATGTCAGAACAGCAGCAGCGACATCATCGTGCTGATCGATGAGGGCCACCGGAGCCAGGGCGGAGAAAACCATATCCGAATGAAGCAGGCCCTGCCCAATGCCTCCTTTGTCGCGTTCACTGGCACCCCCCTGCTCAAGGACGATAAAACCACCAACAAATTCGGCCCCATCGTGCACGCCTATACTATGCAGCGTGCTGTGGAAGACCGAGCGGTGACGCCGCTCCTGTATGAAGAACGCATCCCCGATCTGGAAGTCAATGAGCGCGCCATAGACAGCTGGTTCGAGCGGATTACCGAAGGGCTGACCGACCAGCAGAAGGCAGATCTAAAGCGCAAGTTTGCCAAGAAAGGCGAGCTGTACGGGGTAGATGACCGCATACGTCTAATTGCGCTGGATATCGCCAACCACTTTGTGAAGAACATCGACGATGGACTGAAGGGTCAACTGGCCTGCGACAGCAAGGCGTCAGCCATCAAGTACCAGAAGTATTTGGACGAAGCCAACCTGTTTGAAGCTGCCGTGATAATGAGCTCGCCCGATACCCGCGAGGGCAATACCGCCGTGGATGAAGCGGCTAGCCCGGAGGTATCCCAGTGGTGGAAAGCAAATGTGGGCAGTCAGGATGAGCAAAGCTACAACAAGCATTTGATTGAGCGCTTTGCCGATGCCCAAGACCCACTGAAAATGCTGATTGTGGTGGACAAACTGCTGACCGGCTTCGACGAGCCAAAGAACGCCGTGTTGTATATCGACAAGCCCCTCAAGGAGCACAACCTGATTCAGGCAATTGCACGGGTCAATCGGCTTCATCCGCAGAAGAAGTTTGGTCTTCTGATCGACTACCGGGGCATTCTGGCCGAACTTGATACCACCATTCAGAAGTATCAGGATCTGGCATCCCGCACTCAGGGTGGCTACGACATTAATGACATTGCCGGTCTGTACAACCAGATGAGTACCGAGTACAAGCGGCTACCACGACTGTACAAGCAGCTATGGGCCATTTTCGATCAAGTCAGGAACAAGAGTGACATTGAGCAGCTGCGTCAGGTTCTGGTGCCCCGCATTGAAGAGAGAGATGGGGAGCTGGTGGATGGGCACCAGAAGGTGCGGGAAGACTTCTACGAGGCGCTGACGGCCTTTGCCAGCTGCCTGAAGGTAGCCTTGCAGTCGGCTACCTTCTTTGATGACAAAAGCTTCACCGATGCCGACCGCCGCCACTACAAGGAAACGGTCAAACAGCTATCCAGCCTGCGGCAACTGGTGCAACAGGATGCCGGAGAGAAAGTCGACTACGACGAGTATGCCGATCAGGTGAAGAAGCTTTTGGATAAGCATGTGGTCGGTGTTGGCGTGAAAGATCCGCATGGTGTGTATGAGGTTGGAAAGATGGGCCAGTCGCAGAAGCCGGAAGACTGGAACGAAGACAAGACGCGCAACGAAACCGACATCATCAAGACGCGCGTCACACGCATGATTGAGCAGGAACTGCGCGATGATCCCTATGCACAGGAGTCCTTCTCTAAGCTACTGCGCCAGGCAATTGAAGAGGCGGAGAAACTCTTCGACCATCCGCTCAAGCAGTACCTGCTGTTCCATGAGTTCGAAGAGCAGGTACGCGAGCGCCGCCTGGACGACATGCCCGACGCTTTCATTGGAAACCGCCACGCACAGGCCTACTTTGGGATATTCAAGAAGGTACTGTCTGAGGCACTGGCAGTGATGGATCATCAAGTTCAGGACAAGTGGATAAAGCTCGCATTTGAAATTGATCAGGCAGTCGAGATTGCCGTCACCGAGAACTCCATCAATCCACAGAACATCGAAGCAGACATCCGTAAGAAGCTGCTGCCACGCATGTTCCAGGAGTGCAAAGCCATTGGCGGTGGCATGGATCAGGCGAAGAAAATTGTGGAAATGGTGGTCCAGATCACCCGTGTCGGCTTGAACGGAGTGCAGTAAGTATGAACGTCCCGATCAAACCCCAAAACCAGTCCATCAACTTTCGCTACGGTGACGAACAGCTTGTCTTGGAGCGCATCAAGCGCCCACAGGCAACCGACAGAGTATTGATCAAGGTTCACCCAGATTGTCGGATTGTGGTGTCCGCCCCGGAGGATGCCAGTAATGAGGCCGTGCTGTGCGCGGTAAAAAAACGTGGCCGCTGGATCTACCAGCAACTGCGAGAGTTCCGTCAACAGCTTGAGCATATAACCCCTCGCCGCTTCGTCAGTGGCGAAACCCATTACTACCTGGGTAAACAGTACCTGCTAAAGGTCATAGAGGCTCCTAAACAGGTCCAAGGCGTGAAGCTGTTGCGTGGCAAGCTGGAAGTCAGTGTACGTACCAGAGACGCAGACAGCGTACGCGACCTTCTGACGAGCTGGTACAAAGCACGTGCGAAGGAAAACTTTGCTAGGCGGTTAGACGCCGTTCTGGAACAGGCGTTGTGGGTCACAGAAAAGCCGCCGTTAAGGATTCTGAGCATGAAGACGCAATGGGGCAGTTGCTCGCCCAATGGCTGCATCACTTTGAATCCGCATCTAATCAAAGCTCCCCGCGACTGTATTGACTACGTGATCCTGCACGAGCTTTGCCACATCGCTGAGCACAACCATGGTGAGCGGTTCTATCGGCTGATGAACCAGGTGATGCCGGGTTGGGAGAAGACCAAGGAGCGGTTAGACGGAATGGCTTCCAGCATCCTGCCCAGATGAGAACTGGCGACATTGGGCAGACGTGTAATTTAAGCGGTCGTACTTACGATTCTTGCGCCTTGGTATGCCGGTTATTCGGCTATTGTGTAGTTAATACTTGGGTACCCAATCAAGGAAAGACGAAGATATGGTTTCCGATCGTCAGAAATCTAGAACTGAGAAAGTCGACTTAGAGGCCCATGAGTGGCTAGCTGAGCGAGCCTCCATGGCAACGAACATGGCCTATATGAGGGCCAAAAAATTATCCTGTGCAGTCGTGGTCTCCAAGGGAGGTTACATCGTTGAAGAGCGTCCCGATGGGTCGGAAAGAATCCTTGGAGTTTCGACAAAGATGAAGGTGGTTGCGTGCGTACCTGTAAATATTCGAGAACGATCTATTTGATATCCGATTCGGAACCGCATAGCTGAACTCAAGCCGAACCCCAAAAATGCTTATCTGAGCGCAATTAGCTGAAGACCTCATCTCTAATCTAAGACTGTTTGGCATTCAACATCTGTCCGAAGGTATTGGGCCGGAGCCTTGCCATTCAGCCCTTTTTGCGGGAGCTGAATCCAGCAACGCGCTTGGCTCTGATCATGTTCAAACAACTCGACGACCTTTTCGAACACAATGGCCGCCCTCATGACCCTATCGTGTTCTTCAAAGCTGAATCGCCCGCGCTTAAGTCGGCGATAAAAGGTTGAGTTCGATATGCCCAGACACTGACCAAGCCTTAACGGGGACACATCCCATAAGAACAGCGATACGCTTGAAATGGGTGCTGGACGGGCCGGTCTTAACTGCGTTAATCAGTGGCTGCCCTCTCGGAGGTAGACCGATGCCGGCCAGAAAACCGTTTGACGGCTTGGTAGTGGGCCTTTGCATTTTCATTTCAGATGCTCCAATGGTTCCTACCTTCCAATCGATCGTCATCAGATTAACTGCGTAGGAAGGCTCGTATCAAAACTGCCTCCGGATTTAGCATCATGGAAACATCTATGACAAAACCTCCGGCTATCAGGAATATTATGCCCTGCTACATTTCACTAGGACGCCGCGTTATTTTGTATCCACCGCCAACGGCACGGTCGCTCAAATGACAAACGACGAGCATTGCGAAATTGAAGCCGATTTTCAGTCCGACCAGCTCGAACTCATCAATATGGCGGCCCGCATTTGCGATCGGTCAGCTGCAGATTTTATCGTTGACGCTGCATTCGATAAGGCCGTGAAGACCATTCTCACGGACAAGGTCACCTTCATGTCAGATGAGGCTTACCAGGCAGTGTGTCAGACCATTCTCCAGTCGAAGTGGTAGGTTTTCGGTCTCAACCGGCAGGCAAATTCGGTCGGAACTTAGCCTAGGTTCGAACACCCATTACCAAGGCCAACGGGATTGAGATCCAAGCTGGTAAACCGCCCGTCGCAGCGCCCCGGGATCATCATTTTCCAATATATCTAACGGAGTCCGGCCACCAAAAGTGGGGTTAAGCCAGTGAATAAACTTGTTCCGATTAGAAGGGTTTTCGAATGTGGCGTTGATGACAATGCATAGCTCCAACACTAGCTTTGAGCGTTCCACCTGCTTCATCGTCACCCGATATAAACCGTCAATATCAGAGGACGGGTGCATTACATCTTCGAGCTCGCTTGTGGTCAGTCGTAAAACTCGGCAGATGCTTGCAGCGCCCAGGCTCCAGCTTTTCAATGTAGCCAATGCAAGGCAGAGAATTTCTCGCTGATTACCTCCCAAAATTGTTTTTTCGAGAACCCCCATATTGTTCAACCTTAGAATGCAATGATCCGGCGATAACTGTTTGACGGCATTCTATGAATCGCCACTAGCGGCCTACCAGCGCTCTCAAACTACCTCCTCGCTTTAAACAACGGCTGATCAAGCATCGACTCCGTCAAGCCGTGCATATCTGCGTTGGCTTGCCATCGCTTAAATCGCACTAGCAGCTGATTATTTACCTTTCTGAGCAACTGATTCTCAGCCTCAAGCTTGGCGATGCGCTCATTAGCATCCTTTAAATCTTTCACGTACCCCGGAGCTTGAGACGGTGCTTTCAATGCTTTTTTGCGATCCTTGATCGCCATCTTGAAATCCTGCCGCGTACTGAGAGCTTGGCGCGTGACGCTGATACCTAATTCAGCTTTGCACGCCTCAACCAGCTCGACCCATCCAAGCTTAGGGTTCGTCCACTGCGTAATGAGCGCGAGTATGTTCTGCTCATCCTTTTCCGAAAGACGCGCCATTCTTTAGCCCTCTAGCTTTTCCATAAGTGCCTCTAAGTCCGTTAGGGAGGGCATAGCTTCTTCGGCCTTAGCCTCGATAGTCTGGGGATCAATGAGACCCGCCATTGCAGCCGCGTTATTCGTCAAATTCCACCCGTTATCACTGTTCCACACGATGTCTCCATTTTCCCTTTCAGGGTTCTCCAGCGTCTCGATCAAGGCGTTGCATTTGAATAGATCCAACGCCGCTTTCTTGCGCCACTCAGACGCGCCGAAAAGTCCACGTGCTTCAGCATCAACAGACTTTTCATAGTTCATTTTGAGAGCGTTCCGCTCCTGCTTGATGTTCGCTAGCTTCACATCGTCGCCCTTCACGCACCCCAGCATGCCGCAGGTTAAACAGGCCCCCATCTTTGGGCAGGGGGTGTAGCTAAAATCATGCACGCAGATTCCTAGATGCGTTTTGTGGATGATCCGATCTTGGGCGTTTTCGTCCAATTCAGTCACATCGCTCAGACTGAGTGGTGCGTTGGTTTTAAGCATCTCAAGGCGCTGGCCATTATTGCTTTGCTTCGTTGAAGGGTGCACCGTAATGAGCGCCTGAGTGCGCTCTTCAATTGTTTCATGGTTATATACGCACCCCATTGAGGTGCGCCCCGAAAACGCGTCTATCAACAGCTGCGAAAGACCGGCCCGGTGCATCTCGGTATTCAACTCGTGTCGAAAAGCATGAGTGTTTACGCTAACATTAGGATATCCGTGCCGCTGAAAAATGCTACGCCGTTTACTCGCCCCCTTGAGCTGTACAGCAAGGCGAGCACTATTAGCTCCCAGCTCCACGCCAAACGGGTGGGCAATCGCAACAGGAACTTGTGAGTTATTGAACAAACTCCCCGTACGCACGGTAAAAAGTGCGTCACGGTACTTCAGTCGCGGTTTACCCTCTTCGAAGGGAGTGGTGTACGGGAAATTCTTTGGCAGGTACTTCTCCCGCATAAGTACATTCAGCGAGCGAAGCGTTATCACACAGGTATCTGTGTATTCCATGTGGTACCGGGTTGTACCAGGCACATAGACCCTTTCGCCTTCGCTCGTATCAAGACCGCTGCAAATCGCGTCAAAGACAGCCTCCGCCTCAGGGCTCAGCGCGGTTCGCTTTGCGAACTTGTTGAGGAAGTTTTGATGAAATCTATTCCGAGCGCTCTCACCCTTAGCGACGGCGAGCCTAAGCGCCGCGCAGACTTCATCATAGCTTAGTGGATCATCTGGTCCCTTTTTGGGCAGCCCTGGGTGCGGTGGAAATTCGTCGGGGTGATCCTCCAGCCAAGCCGCATATTTGCGCGCATCGTCAGTCAGAGGTCTTAGCAAGCTCAGGGCACGTTCTACGGAAGGCTCCATACCCGTCACCACAGGCTTTAGCGTCTCGCCAAACCCTTTTTTACTGTACCAGCGGAGGAACATACGTTGACTGCCATCCCGACCCGTCTTGTAGACGATACAGTCGCGGGGAAGATCAGCCAGTTCGCCTACACGGCTTGGCTGGCTCAACAGGAACACACAGGCAGAGGTTATGATAACGTCTAGCGAGCTGTTCAGGTCGTTATGGAAGATCTCGCCCAAGGCCTTAATCGACTCTTGGCTAGGGAGTTTCTTCTGACGGTCACCCCTCTGCTGCTTCAGGGTACCCTTTGATATATGGAATAGCGGCGAAGACCAGTGAAAAGGCGTCGTTAGTAGCTTTTTTTCCTTAATCAAATCAACGATGTTTTCCAGAAACTTGCTGATTCGATAGCAAGTTTGACTACTGTTCAGATTGGCCTGGATGTACTCACAAGCCTTGTAGCAAACGGCTCCGTTGAGCTGGGTCACATCACCTCGACCGGTCATCTCGACCAGCGCTACCTCCATAGCTTTAAGTGCCATAAGCCAGCCAGTAACATTCTTCTTATTATTTAGAATCCGGTAGTGTACGATCGTAGCTTTAGCAAAATCGATAAAGGGTTGTTGCATTGGTATTTTATCAACAGCCTTCGCGAATCTGTTATTGCCCAGTACGTAGAACGTGCAACTTCGAATACCCCATCCGTGCCAAGAGAATGCCTCCCACCGCACACCCGCATGTACTTTTTGCGGGACACCTTTGGGAAGAGTGGTTTTTGCCCATCCAATAAAGGCATCCACCTGCTCTGCGGCTTTGAGGTTTTTTTTTGGCGTGAACGGCTCGATATTTGTCATACATCGCCTCTAGAGATCTCGCGTTTGGAGATGAGCGACCTACAGTCCAGTATGACCCTACGACAGGCGAGGATGGCACGATCCCAGATCGCGCCAGTGACTTTGTCATTATCGATTGACTGCGCCCGGTAGCGCTCCATGCGCTCCAGTGAAGCTGCGTGATCGGCATGCAAGAGTGGTTGGAATTTCCTGCACCCATAACACGAGAGAGGAGTGTCTAAATGGCAGGCCGCATCAGAGCCACAGACAGCCAGATCCTGAATTTGACGATCTGCCCTGAAACCATTCTTAGCCGACTCACGATCCGTAACTATTGTTCCTGAGAAAGCATTTACCACCAATGCAAGATGACCGGACATCTTTGCGTCGATCAGCTTCATCAGCTCTGCGGAGACCTGTCGGTACTTGCGAACCGTAGTGGTTTTCCTGTGCATCAACGCATGGGCAATCGACCACTCGTCCAAGCCAGCATTTGAGAGATCGGTACCCAGGGTGTGCCGGAAACGATGACCACGGGTGATCCTCAAAGGTTTATGGGTCCGAGTCGATATCGGAAAACTGTCCATCTTTTCAATCTGCTTCAACCAGTTCAATGTGATGGCCTGGGTGACATGAAAATCCGGGTTGGGGCCGTGTTCGAGTGAATTAAGGTCAATATTGTCGGTAATGACCGGAAGAGGGCTGACGTAACTGGTACCAGTAGCTAATTTACGCCGAAAGAGCGGGACGTGCTTTATTGCTCGATCCCAATCAGCTCGACCAGGAAACTCTAATTTAAGACGGGCCAGCACGAGCGACTGATAAGCCTGCACAGTGGCATACAGATCTGCATCAAGGTTGAAGGTCTCGTATTTTTTACGGAAGCCTCCGTCATCATATCGCTGCTTAGCCCAAAAAAGGCGGATCTTATATCCCCGCTCAGTCCTAATAAAATCATCAAAGACGCACTTGCGTAGCTGAATTCCACGTTGCCCGTACACCATCAGCAGTTGTAAATAAAGGTAACGTTCGGGATCCAGAACGTCATGACAAAATGCCTCGTGCGACCACTGGTGCAGTGCATTTTGTTCTTGGAGTGTAAACGGACCCTCTTCGGGGTCCAAACTCAAGATCACGTCTCTACCAGATAGCTTTTTCCTCGGCATTGCGGCATAAGCATCGATCAGTGCTTGGTCCGGACGTTGTTGCAGGGATTCGCAGTCGTGCCAGAAAACCACAAAGCTGACCAATATCGAAAATTCAGTAATCGAAAAGCGATCACGCAAGTCGATTATCTGACTCTCTCTCAAGGGGTTTAATTCAGCCTGAGCCGCACGCGATAATATTGAAGCGATATTAGACAGTGTTGCTTGTCCTATCTCTGCCATACGATACGCCAACGCGGCATGAAGCCAACGTTGCCATTCAACAGGGACGCAGCCTATGGCAGCTTGCCAGTTGACTGAAACACAGGTCATATCTGGCCTCCACATCGGCTGGGAAGGAGTAAACAGGGTCCCGCACCTTGCCAGTCGTGGCTGATCAAGCCAATTATCAAGTTTATCGGCTGAAGGTGCTTCTAATGCGGTAAGTGCGATGTTCATTGCTTATCTCGCTTATTGAAAACGTCTTCCACTTCCTCGCGAATCCGCTGGAAATTCTCTGAACGCTTTTTCACGGCTTTATCGGCCTCTTCTTTCCAGTATTTTGCGCCGTAAAGCCCCGGCATCTCGGAGTTTGACCTCCACCCGAATGCATAGGTCAGCACCTTCTGTGTTTGCGTTGTGCGATCTTCGGGAGTAAGTGCGCCAAGATCCTCTTTCATGCTGCGAAGCAGTGTGAATACCGCATCATGGCGCAACCTGTGGGAGTGAATCCCTGCCAGCTTCGGCACTGTTTCACCCAACCGATTGAACAAACCATCGACGGCTTTAATAGACATGGGCTGACCCTCATTGCGATGATGAGCCACAAGAAGAAAAGGATGGTTGTTCGCATCAGAAGCGCTGGCCTCGGTACGCCGGTAAGTATCGACGTACTTTTGAATAGCCCGTGCAAGCTCGTCGGGTATCGGCAGCATGCGTTCATTCGTTTTGGGGCGCGGTCCAGTCTTACGAGGATCAATCGATTCATCCTCCAGACCCACGATAGCAATCTGATTGATGTGCCACATGATGTCGCTGAGTTTAATAAGGAGCATCTCAGATCGACGTAACCCGAGCTCCAACCCAAGTAGCACTATGATGTAGTTGCGGTACTTGTGAGCTCCAGTGGTAAACGGGTTGGCATTGCTCTCAGGGTGAGCAACCTCAAGCAAAGATTCCCGTTGCTCTTTAGTCAGTCCTTTTATCTCGTCATTCCGAGTTCTTTTCCAGGCGGGTCTAGCAGACTTGATCTTACGATTAAACCGCTTTTTAAGATCTCTGGCAGCATCCTCTCGCGTAACTTCATCGCCTAGCCTTTCGTACAAGAAATCAAGGTAATCTCGAACAGTCTCGCAGCGCTGCTCGGCGTGAGCACTGCCGACGAATTCGTAGGCTTTTTCGAGCAAGCTCACACCGGCATGCTTTTTGTCTAACGTGATCTTTGAGAGGTGCGCATCAACCATGAATCGGCTGATTTCACTATCTGTTAGGTAGGCAGATTTTGGGCGCTGTTCGAGTCGTGAAATTAGATCAATGGACAAGCTGTCAAGAAACTCGTGGAACAGTGCGATGTGTCTTAGAAGCTTATCTTGTGTGTTGGGCGACCGATTCCGAAACTTATGTGTCACTAGCAGATTGGGGTAGTAAAGCGGCACCCGGTCTTGCACCAAAACCTTTTCTCGACCACCATTGAGCCGAATTTCCACGACTTGATATGACATTATCTTATCCCCAAACTTTACATTTCTAGAATAAGCAAAGCGGGGATTCAGGTCAAATCTTAAACTTTACACTTCTTGTTTCCCTTAGAATCATCAAGACCAAGAAGCATCAATCATTGAGGGTATTTTATATGGCCAAAGGCGACAAAACAGGGCAAACAGGATCATATGTTTATAGCATGCATCGGGTCGGTAAAGTCGTCCCCCCGAAGCGTCAGATTCTGAAGGATATCTCATTGTCCTTTTTCCCCGGCGCCAAGATTGGCGTTCTGGGTCTCAACGGTGCAGGTAAATCCACCCTGCTGCGGATCATGGCCGGTGTCGATACCGAGATCGAGGGCGAAGCGCGCCCCATGCCGGGCATCAAGGTAGGCTACCTGCCGCAGGAACCCGAGCTGGACAACGACAAGACCGTACGCGAGATCGTCGAGGAAGCCGTCAGCGAAATCAAGAATGCCCAGGCCCGGCTGGACGAAGTATATGCCGCCTACGCCGAACCCGATGCCGACTTTGACGCATTGGCTGCCGAACAGGGCAAACTGGAGGCCATTCTGCAGGCCGCCGACGGCCACAACCTTGAGCGCCAGCTGGAAGTCGCCGCCGATGCGCTGCGCCTGCCGGCCTGGGACGCAAAGATCGAGCACCTGTCCGGTGGCGAGAAGCGCCGCGTAGCACTCTGCCGCCTGCTGTTGTCGGCGCCCGACATGCTGCTGCTGGACGAGCCGACCAACCACCTGGATGCCGACTCCGTCGCCTGGCTGGAGCAGTTCCTGCACAACTTCCCGGGCACCGTGGTTGCCATTACCCACGACCGTTACTTCCTCGATAACGTTGCCGGCTGGATTCTCGAACTGGACCGCGGCCAGGGCATCCCCTTCGAAGGCAACTACTCGCAGTGGCTGGAATCCAAGGCTGCCCGCCTGGCAACCGAAGCCAAGCAGGAGGCCTCCCACGCCAAGGCCATGAAAGCCGAGCTGGAATGGGTCCGTCAGGGCGCCAAGGGCCGTCAGGCCAAATCCAAGGCTCGCCTGCAGCGCTTCGAGGAACTGCAATCGCAGGAATTCCAGAAACGCAGCGAAACCAACGAGATCTACATCCCGGCCGGCCCGCGCCTGGGCGACAAGGTCATCGAGTTCAACGGCGTCACCAAGGGCTTTGGTGATCGCGTGCTGATCGACAACCTGAGTTTCAGTGTCCCAAAGGGGGCCATTGTTGGTGTCATCGGCGGTAACGGTGCCGGCAAGTCGACCCTGTTCCGCATGATCACCGGCAAGGAACAGCCGGACAGTGGCACCATCGAGATCGGTGAAACCGTACAGATTGCCAGCGTCGACCAGAGCCGTGACAACCTCGACGGTAACAAGACCGTCTGGGAGCAGGTGTCCGATGGTTTCGACCAGATCAAGGTCGGCAACTACGAGATGCCGTCGCGTGGTTACGTCGGCCGCTTCAACTTCAAGGGCTCCGACCAGCAGAAGTTCGTCAAGGACCTCTCCGGTGGTGAGCGTGGCCGCCTGCATCTGGCGCTGACCCTCAAGCAGGGCGCCAACGTACTGCTGCTCGACGAACCGTCCAACGACCTTGACGTGGAAACCCTGCGTGCGCTGGAAGAAGCGCTGCTGGACTTCCCCGGCTCAGCCATCGTGATCTCGCACGATCGCTGGTTCCTGGACCGTATCGCCACCCATATCCTGGCGTACGAGGACGACTCGCAAGTCACCTTCTTCGAGGGCAACTACACCGAGTACGAAGCCGATCGCAAGAAGCGTCTGGGCGAGGCAGCTACGCAGCCGCACCGCGTTCGCTACAAAAAGCTCGCCTGAGCTTCCGCAGCAGCGCGGCCCCACCATCCGGTGTGGCCGCGCTGCTGCGGGTCCTGCCGCGCCACCCGCCCGGGACCAGGCGCACCAAAATGAAACACTGGCGTGCACGCTATTTTACAATCGCACCATTCCTGTGCAGTTCGCAGTCTGGTAGTTTTACGTCTTTTCGTCCTAAACGTATAGAAAAGTGACTCCAGACATGACCTACACCCTGGCTGCCTGCCTGACCGAACTGACCCTGCGCGACCCCCATCAGCCAGAATTCCACCAAGCCGCCGAAGAGGTGCTCAGCAGCCTCTGGCCCTTCCTGGAAGCCAACCCGAAATACCTGCGTGCAGGCATCATCGAACGTCTGATCGAGCCCGAGCGCGTCATCCAATTTCGCGTCTGCTGGGTCGACGACAAGGGCACCGTGCAAGTGAACCGCGGCTTCCGTGTGCAGATGAACAGCGCCATTGGCCCGTACAAGGGTGGCCTGCGCTTCCACCCGTCGGTGAATCTTGGCGTGCTGAAATTCCTCGCCTTCGAGCAGGTTTTCAAGAATGCGCTGACCAGCTTGCCGATGGGCGGCGGCAAAGGCGGCTCCGACTTCGATCCCAAGGGCAAGAGTGACGGCGAGATCATGCGCTTCTGCCAGTCCTTCATGACCGAGCTGTCGCGCCATATTGGTGCAGACCTGGATATCCCCGCCGGCGACATCGGCGTCGGTGCGCGTGAAATTGGCTACATGTACGGCCAATACAAACGCCTGCGCAACGAATTCACCTCCGTTCTGACCGGCAAGGGCATCAGCTACGGCGGCAGTCTGATCCGTCCCGAAGCGACCGGTTACGGCTGCGTCTACTTTGCCGAGCAGATGCTCAAACAGCGCAATGACAGCTTCGAGGGCAAACGAGTTGCCATCTCCGGCTCCGGGAATGTCGCCCAGTACGCAGCGCAGAAGGTGCTGGAGCTGGGGGCAAAGGTGATCTCGGTTTCCGACTCCGGCGGCACCCTGTACTACCCGGACGGCATGACCCAGGCACAGTGGGACACGCTGATGACGCTGAAGAACGAGCAGCGCGGGCGACTGGAGTCGCTGCATGGCGACGGCTGTGAATTTATCGCCGGCCAGCGCCCGTGGCATCTGCCCTGCGACATTGCCCTGCCCTGCGCAACCCAGAACGAACTGGGTGCAGACGACGCCCGTCATCTGATCGAGAACGGCTGCATCGCTGTCGCCGAGGGCGCCAACATGCCGAGCACCCTGGAGGCCGTCGACCTGCTCCAGGAGCATCGCATCCTGTTTGCCCCGGGCAAGGCTGCCAACGCCGGCGGTGTGGCGGTAAGCGGCCTGGAAATGAGCCAGAACGCCATGCGCCTGCACTGGACTGCCGGCGAGGTCGACGAGAAGCTGCATTGCATCATGCAATCCATTCACGCCGCCTGTGAACGTTATGGCAGAGAAGAAGATGGCCACATCAATTACGTCAAGGGCGCCAACATCGCCGGCTTCGTCAAGGTCGCCGACGCAATGCTGGCTCAAGGCGTGGTGTAAGCAGTAAAAAGCGCTATAGTGTGGGCATCGATGACCAATACACCCGGGAGCCATCGGATGCATGATGACAGACGGCGTTTCAGCCGCATTCCGTTCGATGCCCACACCCTGCTGCAACAGGACGACTGGTGCGTGGCAGTTCAGTTGATCGACATATCCCTGCGTGGCCTGCTGGTCATGCAGCCTGATCAGTGGGACACGACACGCGCCAAAGCCCCTTTCGTTGCCATTATCGACCTGTCCGAAGGCAGCCAGATCCGCATGGAAGTCTCACTGGCACACGCCGAAGAAGGACTGCTCGGCTTTCAGTGTGAGCACATCGACCTCGACTCCATCAGCCACCTGCGCCGCCTGGTCGCCCTCAACCTGGGCGATGCAGCGCTGCTTGAACGAGAGCTGGCGGCTTTGCTTTAGGCGGCGCCATGCGCCGCAGCGGCAAGCTTCAAGCTTCAAGCTTCAAGTGCCTCCCAACTCCCTCCCGAGCGACTAGCCCCGGGGGTTTTGCTTTTCGCCTTTTCGCTTTTCGCTTGTAGCTTGTAGCTTGTAGCTTGTAGCTTGTAGCTTGCAGCTTGAGGCTTGCAGCTGTAGCAGCGGCTACGCCGCTGCTACTCAAATATCGCCGCCAGCGCCTGATCCAGCCGGGTCACGGCAATCACCTGCATTCCTTTGGGCGCTTCCTTGGGCGCGTTGGCCTTGGGTACGATGGCGCGGGTAAAGCCATGTTTGGCGGCTTCCTTCAAGCGCTCCTGTCCGCTCGGCACCGGGCGAATCTCACCTGACAGCCCCAGCTCACCAAATACCATCAGATCCATCGGCAGCGGCCGGTTACGCAGACTGGACATGACCGCCGCCAGCAGCGCCAGATCGGCTGCCGTTTCCAGTACCTTGACCCCACCGACGACGTTGACGAAGACATCCTGGTCATAGGTCGCAACGCCGCCATGGCGGTGCAGCACGGCGAGCAGCATCGCCAACCGGTTCTGATCCAGCCCCAGCGTGACCCGGCGCGGATTGCCCAGATGACTGGTATCCACCAGCGCCTGCACCTCCACCAGCATCGGCCGCGAGCCTTCCCAGGTGGCCATCACCACGCTGCCCGGAATCGGCGCGTCGTAACGTGAGAGGAAAATCGCAGAGGGGTTGGCCACTTCTTTAAGACCCTTGTCGGTCATGGCAAACACACCCAGCTCGTTGACCGCGCCAAAACGGTTCTTCACCGCCCGCAGCATGCGGTAACGACCGTCAGCCTCACCCTCGAAATACAGCACCGTGTCCACCATGTGCTCAAGCACCCGCGGCCCGGCCAGCGAGCCTTCCTTGGTAACGTGGCCGACCAGAAAAATTGCCGTGCCACTCTGCTTGGCGTATCGCACCAGCAAGGCAGCGCTCTCGCGTACCTGGGCAACACCGCCCGGGGCCGACTGCAACTGCTCGGTGAAGATGGTCTGGATCGAGTCAACCACCATAACCCGTGGCTGTTCCTGCCGCGCCGTCGCAACAATGCTCTCGATACAGGTTTCGGTCATCACCTTGAGCTGATCTTCCGGCAGACCAAGCCGGCGGGCGCGCATTGCCACCTGCTGCTGTGATTCCTCACCGGTCACATAGAGCGCAGGCATACCCTGCGCCAGGCGGCAGAGGGTCTGTAGCAGAATGGTCGATTTGCCGATCCCGGGATCGCCGCCGATCAGCACCACCGACCCGGCGACCAGGCCGCCACCCAGCACCCGATCAAGCTCGGACGAGCCGCTGGGCTGCCGCGGCATTTCTTCTGTAGTGACCTCTGCCAGCGTCTTGACTGACGCCTGCTGCCCGGTCCAGTTGCTGCTGCGTGAGGGGCTGCCACCGGTAGGCGTGGTGTCCACCACGGTCTCCACCATGCTGTTCCACGCCTGGCATTCCGGGCATTGGCCCGCCCACTTGGAAAAGGTGGCACCGCATTCGGTGCAGCCGTAAATACGTTTCTGTTTGGCCATCTTGCTTTATCCGGGTCGAGGCACCATAAAGCGCCGCTTGATATCAGAGGAACATTATCCTCTATACTGACCGCCTAAAGGCGTAAGGATCCAACAGAATGACTACCGAGCCACAATCACCGCCGCCCTGTCGAGCCTGCATCGACCGTCCTGCGCTGGACTTTGACTTCAGCATGGCGTTTCAGCCGATCGTCGACGTACGCACCCGCCAGCTCTTTGCCTGCGAGGCGCTGGTACGCGGCATAGACGGTACCGGCGCGGCCGGCATTCTGTCCAAGGTCACCACCGACAATCGTTATCAGTTTGACCAGTCCTGCCGCGTCAAGGCAGTAGAGCTGGCTGCCCGGCTGAACATCCCCTGCTTTGTCAGCATCAATTTTCTGCCCAACGCGGTGTATCAGGCGGCGACCTGCATTCGCGCTACCCTGGAAGCGGCAAAGCGCTTCAACTTCCCGGTGGAGCGGCTGATTTTTGAAATTACCGAAAACGAGCAGATGGTCGACAAGGATCATCTCAAAAGCATCATTACCGAGTACAAGCGCCAGGGCTTCAAAACCGCCATCGACGATTTCGGTGCAGGCTATTCGGGGCTGAATCTGCTGGCCGAGTTCCAGCCGGACATCATCAAGCTCGACATGGCGCTGATCCGTGATATCGACAAGGACGTGGTAAAGCAGGCGATCGTGCGCGGCATCCTTGGGGTCTGCGCCGCCCTGAGCATCGAAGTCATCGCCGAAGGGGTCGAAACCGAAGCCGAGCTGGCATTCCTGCGCGAACAGAATGTCCACCTCTTTCAGGGCTATCTGCTGGCACGTCCGGCCTTCGAGCAGGTACCGGACATCAATTGGTCTGCCGTCGCGCATGGGTAACAGCAAGGACGACAGCAAGCAGCGCAAGGCCGAACGCGAAGCGCTGCGCGAGGAACTGCTGGAGACCCAGTTCGAACTGCGCTCGCTGGAACACGGCTCGGTCCTGGTCCTGATCAGCGGCAACGACTTCGCGGGCAAGGCGGAAGTCATCCACAGCTTCTACGAGTGGCTGGACAACCGCTACCTCAATACCCGCGCTTTCGGGATGCCCAAAGGGGTCGACAAGCGCATGCCACGCATGTGGCGCTATTGGCGCACCCTGCCACCGGCCGGCGAACTGGGGTTTTATCTGGGCTCCTGGTACCACCAGCCGCTGATGAAGTTGAGTCGGGGGCAAATCAGCATCAACCGCTTTACCGCACAAATGCAGGACATCCTGCATTTCGAACGCCTGCTCAATGATGAAGGCATTATCCTGGTCAAGATCTGGCTGCACCTGACCGACGATGAACGCGGGACGCGCCAGCGGGTGGACCCCAGTCTGCTGAAACAGACCGTAGCCATGCGCGAATGGGGTGACTTCAGCGCCGCCGACTACGAGAAGGTGCGCGAGGGTGCCCGCCTGATGACCGAGCTGACCTCCACCAACGAGTCCCCCTGGATTCGGGTGCCGGCAACAGACCCTCACCTGCGCGACCAGCGCATCGGCCAGATCGTGCTGGAAGCCATGCGCCAGCGTATCAACACACCGCCGGTGCCGCGCCCGGTCTACGGCTGGCAACCCGCCCAGCGCGACTACCTCGCCCAGCTGGATTACAGCCAGAAGCTGCCAAAGGACGAGTACCAGCAACAGCTGCTGCATTGGCAGAACAGACTGCGCGACCTGATGCAGCATCCGCGCTTCGCCCGTCGCAGCCTGATGCTGGTGTTCGAGGGCAGTGATGCCGCCGGCAAGGGCGGTGCCATCCGCCGCATCACCCAATGTCTCGACCCGCGTATCCTGCGGGTTCACGGCACCCGCGCGCCGAGTGACGAAGAGCGCCGAATGCCCTATCTGTGGCGCTTTTGGCGACGAATACCGGCTGACGGAAATGTCGTGGTATTCGACCGCAGTTACTACGGCCGCGTGCTGGTAGAGCGGGTTGAAGGCTTCTGCGCCGAATCCGAATGGCAACGCGCCTACGGCGAAATCAATGAATTCGAGCAACAGCTGACCGAGAACGGTACGCTGCTGATCAAGTTCTGGCTGGCGATCACCGAGGAGGAACAGCTCAAGCGCTTCAAGGAACGGGAAGCATCACCGGTTAAACGCTACAAGCTGACCGAGGAAGACTGGCGTAACCGCAAGCGCTGGCCCGACTACGTTGAGGCGCTCAATGACATGGTTGAGCACACCTCGACCCGCTCGGCACCGTGGCACCTGATTCCCGCTGAAGACAAGCGTCATGCCCGCATCCAGACGTTGCGCATCCTCTGCGAGGCACTTGAGGAAGCACTTGAGTAGTTGGTCAAACGCGCTTGCTTGGCTATGATCAGCTCTCGCCAAGTCGGCGCTTCTCAAGGAAACAGGCAATGAAACTACTGGATGAATTCAAGGCTTTTGCCATGCGCGGCAACGTTGTCGACATGGCCGTGGGTATTATCATCGGCGCCGCGTTTGGCAAGGTCGTTTCCTCGTTCGTCAACAACGTCGTCATGCCGCCGCTGGGTGTACTGATCGGCGGCGTCAACTTCACCGATCTGGCCATTGTCCTGAAACAGGCAGAAGGTGACGCAGCCGAGGTGGCCATCGGCTACGGAATGTTTATCCAGAGCGTCGTGGACTTCCTGATCATCGCCGCCGCAGTCTTCACTGCGGTCAAGGTAATGAACAGCCTGAAGAAAAAGGAAGAGGCAGCACCAGCTGCGCCGCCGGCACCGTCGAAGGAAGAGGTACTGCTTGGCGAGATCCGCGATCTGCTGAAAGAGCAGAAACAGGGATAAGCCCCAGCGGTGCCCGGTACCGATCCGGGCACCGCGTAATGCTATACTGCGCGGCACGCCCAACTGCCCTGGCTGACCATGCAATCCTGCGATACCCCCTACGGCTCACTGCAGCTGCAGCGCTATCCCACCTCCCGGGAAGACACACTTCAGGCCTTCGACAACGCCGATCTCTACCTGCTGCAGCGACTGCAGGAGGAGCCCGCCGACAGCGGCCCGATCCTGGTCGTCAACGACAGCTTCGGCGCACTCGCCTGCGCACTGGCAACGGCAGGTCTGGAGACACACAGCTGGGGCGATTCATGGATGAGCTGGCGCGCCCTCCAGGGCAACCTCGCAGCCAACAATCTTGATTCGGCCAGGGTTCAATTCTTCAATAGCACCCAGACACCGGACGGCTGTTATCGCCAGGTGCTGCTGCGCATCCCCAAGAGTCTGAGCCTGTTGCAGGATCAGTTACAGCGCCTGCGCCCGCACCTCACCGACAACGCCCTGCTGCTGGCCGGCAGCATGATCAAGCACCTGCCGCCGAGTGCCGGCGACCTGCTGGCAGCCCATATTGGTCCCTATCAGGCTTCGCTTGGCTGGAAGAAGGCCCGGCTGCTGCAGTGCAGGCACGATCCGGTATTGCAGCCTTGCGCCAGCAATCTGAGCACCCAATACCCGCTGGATGGCACCCCGCTGCTGCTGAACAATCGCCCCGGCGTGTTCTCGCGCGAGAAGCTGGATATCGGCACCCGCGTGCTGCTGCCCTGCATTCCGTCAGACCTGGGCAGCGCGCGGATAGTAGACCTGGGCTGCGGCAATGGCGCTCTCGGCCTGATGGCAGCCTGCCGCAACCCCGAGGCACAGCTGACATTTATCGACGAGTCCTGGGCAGCGGTGGCATCGGCGCAGGACAACTTCGCAGCAGCCTTCCCCGGCCGCAGCGCCCGGTTCATCGTCAGCGACGGGCTGAGTGAAGCCGAGCCAGGGTCTGCAGAGCTTGTTCTGTGTAACCCGCCGTTCCACCAGCAGCAGGTAGTGGGTGATCAAATCGCCCGCCGGCTGTTTGACCAAAGCCGCAAGGCGCTCGCACATGGCGGCGAGCTGCTGGTGGTCGGCAATCGCCATCTGGGCTACCACCAGACCCTCAGGCGCTACTTCACCAAGGTCGAACAGCGCGCCGCTGCACCCAAGTTCGTAGTGCTGGCAGCCAGCTGACGGCGCTCAGCCGCTGCGGGCACGGCGGCAACGCTCGGAGCAGTAGCGCACCTCATCCCAGCAGCGCGCCCACTTGCGGCGCCAGGCAAAGGGCCTGCCGCACACCGCGCAGGTTTTCTGCGGCAAGTCACCCTTGCGAATCACAGCATCTCACCGGCATCCAGCCGCTCCAGCAGATGCTCGCCCCACTGCCACAGGGCCTGCTGTTTGGCTTCCGGCATGCGCTGCAGGTTGCGGTACACCATCGCCATGCGCGGATTGGAGCCGAGTTGCTCGCGGTGGCGCATGACGAAATGCCAATACAGCGCGTTGAACGGACATGCCCTGGCGCCGGTCTGCTCGCTGACCTTGTAGCTGCAGCCGCCGCAGTAATCCGACATCCGCTTGATGTACTGCCCGCTGCTGCAGTAGGGCTTGGAGCCGAGATACCCCCCATCGGCATGCATTACCATGCCCAGGGTATTGGGCAGCTCCACCCAGTCAAAGGCATCCATATACACGGCCAGATACCAGTCGCAAATCTGCTTGGGTTCAATCCCCGCCAGCAGGGCAAAATTGCCGGTAACCATCAGACGCTGAATATGGTGCGCATAGGCATGTTCCAGCGTTTGGCCAATTGCCTGCTGCATGCAACGCATCCGCGTCTTGCCGGTCCAGTAGAACGCGGGCAGATCGCGCTGATTGCCGAAGGCGTTGCGCTCGGCGTACTCCGGCATCAATAACCAGTAGATACCGCGAACATACTCGCGCCAGCCGAGAATCTGGCGAATAAAGCCCTCGGCCGCGTTCAGCGGAATCAGGCCAGCCTGCCAGTCGGCCTGCACGTCCAGACACACCCGGCGCGGATCGAGCAGCCCGATATTCAGCGCCGCGGCTATGCGCGCATGAAACAGCCAGCGCTGATCCACCGCCATGGCATCCTGGTAGTCACCGAACCGGGCCAGCGCCTGCTGGCGAAAACGCTGCCACAACGCCTCGGCATCCGCGTGGGTGACCGGGTAATCAAAACCCTCAAGCTGACCGTAATGATCAGCAAACCGGGCAGCGACCAGGGCGGCTACCTCGCAGGTGATGGCGTCCATCGGAAAATGCGGCTGCTCCGGTACAGGGTGCCCTGCAGGCAGCGCCTTGCGATTATCCTGATCAAAGTTCCAGCTGCCGCCTTCCGGCTGGCCTTCCGACGTCATCAGCAGGCCGCTGCGGCGACGCATCTCGCGATAGAAGAACTCCATCCGCAGCTGCTTGCGCCCGGCGGCCCAGTTGGCGAACCAATCCGCGCTGCAGAAAAACCGCTCATCCGGCAGCAAGGTCAATTCGGGCCAGTCAGCCTGACGCTGACGAAACCGATCAAGCAGCCGCCATTCCCCGGGCTCGGTCAGCAGAATACGCTCAGGCTGCAGCCTGCTGCGGGCACGCGCCAGTTCGCCATCCAGCGAGCCGCTGTTGGCCGGGTCGTCCAGCTTGATGTAATCAACGCTGAAGCCACGGCCACGCAACCCCTCGGCAAAATGCCGCAAGGCAGAGAGGATAAACACAATCTTCTGCGGGTGATGGGGAACGTAACGTCCCTCCTCCTCGGCTTCCACCATGAGGATACGGTCCTGCGCGGGATCGGCGCCGGCCAGGCTGCTGATGGCCGTATCAAGCTGGTCACCCAGCAGCAGAATCAGATTACGCATATCAGCCACTCAGGGGTGCAGCGGCAGAGGCAGTCGCATCGCCGCCTGTGGACCACCCGTAACCAGGGTGTCAGGCCCCATCTCGTCACAGACATTGAGATGGACCAGATTGATGGTCTGAAAGGGCAGCTCCACCAGCGCATTGCGCGCGTCATGCAGGGAGCGGAATACCCAGGGCCGAGTATCCCCCTCGTGCTGCTTGAGTAGATGGCGCGACCCGTCGATCAGCGCCTCGACCAGATACACCGCGCCTTCGTGTGACAGCAGATCCAGGTCCTGCAAGGCCCCTCTGTCCGCTGCCCGCATCAATTGTTCCAGCGTCATGGCATCGACTCCTGCAAAGTTGTACAGGAACGATACCCTTACACAAAAACCTTTACCAGAAGTACAACATTAAATCGCCTTACCGTCACGCCCCAAGCGATCCAGCAGGCCCATGCCAAAGGAGGACACCACAAAGGTGAGGTGAATGATCACGTACCACATCAGCTTGTCATTGGGGATATTCTGCGCATTCATGAACACCTTGAGCAGGTGAATCGATGAAATCGCGACAATCGATGCCGCAACCTTCATCTTCAGCGAGCCGGAGTCCATCTTGCCAAGCCAGCTGAGCTTCTCCTTGCCGTCGTCGATGTCCAACTGGGAGACGAAATTCTCGTAGCCGGAAATCATCACCATGACCAGCAGGCCGCCCACCAGCGCCATATCCACCAGCGAGAGCACGACCAGAATGAGATCGGCTTCGGCGGTTTCGAGCAGGTGAGGCAACAGATGAAACAGTTCCTGAAAGAACTTGACCGCCAACGCCGCAAGCGCCAGAGACAGGCCCAGATAGATAGGCGCAAGAATCCAGCGCGCCGAGTACATCAGGTTTTCCAGAAGGCGTTCCATTGACTGCATTAACCTCGATTTCAGTATGTTCGATTTTGGGGCGCGATGGTTGTTCACAGTAACTGTGGATAACTCTGTGAGCAGTGAACTGATAACTCACTGCGACCCTGTCAGCACGGGCGCTGGCGCGACTCGCACACATTTTGTTCAGTTGAACCATCCTTGACGCGGTGAACCGTTGATGTGCTGAAAAGCAGGCAGTGCGCACCTTTCAGCGGCATCGAAAGGCCAGCAGGGAGCAGATTGCCCTGCCGGCGTCAAGACCTCATTCGGGTATCCGTTGGCAATCAGTGACAACCTGTCGCAGCAAAGCCTGTGGATAACCCTGTAGACAGAACCCGTTGCGGCCCACCGCTCAAGCTCGCGGGCAAGGCGGATAAAACCCGCTTACTTGGCGCCGTCGCCCTCCTCCGGGTCTGACTCTTCCTCTTCACGGTCACGCTCGGCAATCTCGGCCAGGCGGGCAACCACCCTGGCATTGATACTGCCCTCGGCGAAATCCCCTTCCTCGTTCAATTCGCCCGCCGGCTCTCCGGCCAGCAGTGCCAGCGCCTCGTCCACACAGGACACGCCGTAAACCGAGAACTGGCCGTTACGCACAGCCTGCAGGACTTCTTCATCCAGCATCAGGTTGGGTACGTTCGAGCGCGGAATGATAACGCCCTGCTGACCGGTCAGGCCACGGGCCTGACACAGGCGGAAAAAGCCTTCTATCTTCTCGTTCAACCCGCCGACCGCCTGCACCTCGCCGAACTGGTTGATCGAACCGGTAATGGCAAAGCACTGCTTCAGAGGCGTGCGCGAGAGCGCCGATATCAGGGTGCAGACCTCACCGAGCGACGCACTGTCGCCATCGACATAGCCATAGGACTGCTCCAGCGCGATACTCGCGGAGATTTCCAGCGGATGCTTCTGGGCATAACGGCTGCCGAGAAAACCGGTCAGAATCATCACGCCCTTGGAGTGAATCGGCTGCCCGAGGTTCACCTCACGCTCAATATCGACAATTCCGCTGCCGCCCGGGTAGACCGTAGCACTGATACGCGCGGGCAACCCGAATACCGAATCACCCACCTCAAGTACGGTCAGCCCGTTGCACTTGCCGACCGCAGCGCCGTCGGTGTCGATCAGAATCACGCCCGACAGCATGTCTTCGTGAATGCGCGCGCTGACCCGTCCGGTTCGGGTTTCCTTGGCGCGCAGGGCACGTTCGATGTGCGCGGTATCGGTGATCGGGTCACCCGCCAGCTGGCGGGTAAAGTCGGCCTCGGCCACCAGCTGAAAAATATCGCTGATACGCGCCGAGAGCCGCTTCTGATGCTCGGCCAGCCGGGTGCTGTAGGTCAGCACCCGGGCAACCGCCGCCGCGGTAAGCGGGGCCAGCCCCTCCTCCGAGGTACGGGTTTTCAGCAACTGGGCCATGCCTTCGATACTGTCCGGCGTGCGCGGCAGATCCTCATCGAAATCCACCAGCACGCGAAACATTTCCTGGAAGTCCGGATCCAGATCCTGCAACGCGTAATAGACCTGACGCGAGCCGATGATCACCACCTTCACATCCAGCGGGATTACCTGGGGGGTCAGGGTTACCGTCGCCAGTCGGCCCATATCGGCCCAGGGCGACTCCATCTTCAGCTCGCGCGAATGCAGGGCACGCTTGAGGGCGTCCCAGACAAAGGGCTCGCCCAGCAGCTTCTCGGCTTCCAGCAGCAGAAAACCGCCGTTTGCCCGATGCAATGCGCCGGAGCGGATATGCCGATAACTGGTTACCAGCGCGCCCTGCTCGGGTGAGTACTCGATACGCCCGAAAAGGTTGTCGTAGGACGGATGCGGCTCGTGCACGACCGGCGCGCCGCCACTGGTGTGATGACCAACGATCAGGCTGGGGCTGTACTGTTCGACCAGCATCTGCCGCTTGTACGCGTCTGGCCGTGCCTCCAGCGCCCGCTCCTCGACCAGTTGATCAATCACCGTCTTGAGCAGATTCTGGCGCATCGCCTGCAGGTAATCACAGACCGCCTGATTGCCGCTGTAGCGCTCCAGCAGCGGCTCAAGCAGGGGCTGCAAGGCTTCGGTAATGGTCTGCTCGTTGAGCTCGCGCAGCTGGTTGCTCGACTCGCGCTTCCACTGCGGCAGGCTGGCGAGCTCTTCGTTCAGCACCTCCTCCAGCTCGGAAATATCGCTGTGGAAACGCTCGCGCTCCTCCTCCGGCAACTGGGCAAAGTCGGCCTCGTCCAGCGCCTTGCCCTCCTTCATCGGCGTAAAGGCAATATTCTGCGAGTCACGGTACAGCGCGATGTTTTTTTCCAGCGCGCGGCGCTCTACCGAATCAATCGCCCGGTCGTAGCGCTGGTTGAAAGCCCGATCAATGGCGCTTTTCTTCTGCTGATAGGCCGGGTGTTCAAACACTGCGGGGAAGGTTGCCAGCAGATTATCGATAAAACGGTCGATCACCTCGATCAGCTCGCCGGCAGAACCGGGTGCCAGGCTGATCACCCAGGGTTCGCGGGGCTCATCGAAGTTGTTGACGTAGACACAGTCCTGCGGGGTGACCTGGCGCTTGGCCTCAGCGCGCAGGTAGCGCTGCACATAGGAAAAACGGCCGGTTCCCGGATCGCCCATGACAAACACGTTGTACCCCGGACGGTGCATGGCCACACCGAACTGCAGGGCCTCGACCGCCCGCTCCTGACCGAGAATGCCACGGAAAGGTTCCAGATCGTCGGTGGTCGTAAAGCCGAGGCTGTCCAGATCGATGGGGGCGGTAAGTTGGTCGGGGGAAAGTCGTAGCGCGGTGGATTCGTTGGTCATCCAGCTTCCTTGGGCTCGCGGGGTTCAGACAAGCCTGCATTGTTGCCGCGCGGGCACCGGCTGACAAGTGCCAGCAGCCCGTTCAGCTCGGCGCATCCTGCAAAGGGAAGCCAATCAATGTTGGATGCTGCCGCCACCAGCCCGGCCCTGAAGCGGTCAGCCCAACACCTTCACCAGCTCGCGCACCAGCGGCTTCATAAAAAAGCTGCTCTCTGGCATCAGATCCACATTGATGCCCCGTTCTCGCAGCTCATCGGCAACCACCGGCCCCACCGCCGCCACCTTGATCCGTTCCAGTGCCGACAGCAGCATAGCCTCGCCGTCATCACGACGCTTGGCAATTTGCAGCAATCGACGCACCTGGGTTGCACTGGTGAAGGCGATGGCGTCCACCTCAACTGCCAGTAGTGCGTCAATGAGTCGATCCACCTGCGCGTCTTCAACGTCGTCGGCATAGATATAAGGCGCAACGGTTTTGACCTGGGCGCCCGCGCCGGTCAGAAAATCGATCAGGCGGGTATTGGGGTCCGTGCCGTACAACTGCACACCGATACGCACGCCCAGCAGGTTTTCGCCCTTGAGCGTCTCGATAACGCCCTCGGTGGTCGGCGCCACCGCAACGCGATCCGGCCTGAGCCCCACCTTGCGCAACGCCGCACCCGGCTTCGGCCCGCGGGTGAGCTTGGGGATCGGCCCCAGCGCTGCAACAAAGGCGTCACGCAACCCGTCGCCCTGACGCTCAGCCAGCGCCAGCATGCGCCGCAAGCCCTCACCAGTCAGCAGAATCACCTGATCAAAGGGCTGTTCAATCAGCTCACGCATCCAGGCCAGCACCGGCTGCGGGTCAGGCGCGTCGTGGATCGACACCAGCGGACAACGCAGCACATCAGCGCCACGCTTGATCAGCATGTCAGCGAACAGGTCGAGCTCCCTGCTCTCGGGTACAGCAATACGGCGGCCGGCCAGCGGCTTGTCTTCGATAGTCATGGGCATTTCGGATTCCGAATGGTGCAAGGCCCACATTGTGCGCAGCCAGCCAACGAATGAAAAGCGGAACAGCAGTGACCATGCCCCCATCCGGCCGCGCCCCATGCACCGGTAGGGGCGCGACATGTCGCGTCCGCAAAACCGCCGCGCCAACCGACAGGGGGCACCGAAAACCAACGG
>NZ_NBYK01000017.1:58978-64255 GCF_002197985.1 Halopseudomonas aestusnigri | reverse complement strand
AAAGGCTGATCGGAACGACCCTCCGCCGCACCTGAAGAACACAAAGCGTGGGAACGATCAGCAGGTCACGCAGGTGCGGATGCGACCACGGGCACTGCACGCAGTGCCCCTACGGGTGCATGGACGCTAGTCCGCGCAGACTCGTGTCTATTTGCCTAGAACCAGCTCCCTTGCCAGCGCATTGTGCTCCTCAATAATCAGCGGCAACTCCCGCGTCAGCAGCACGCCATCTTCGATCACCTGTCGGCCGTTGATGATGCTGTGGGCGACGCGTTGCGGGGTGCAGAAGACGAGGGCGGCGATGGGGTCGATGAGGGCGCCGGCGAGGGCGATGTCGTCGGTGCGGAAGGCGATGATGTCGGCGCAGTAGCCGGGCTGGATGCGGCCCAGCATGTCGGCACGGCCGAGTACGTCGGCGCCGCCGCGGGTGGCGATGTAGAGCGCTTCGCGGGCGCTCATGGCGGTCGGGTTTTCATCGCGAACGCGGGCCGAGAGCATGGCTTGGCGGGCTTCGTCGAGCAGGTTGTTGGTGTCGTTGGAGGCGCTGCCGTCCACGCCCAGGCCGACCTTGACCCCGGCGTCGCGCATCTTGCGGATCGGCGCGATGCCGGACGCCAGGCGCATGTTGGAGCAGGGACAGTGGGCGACGCCGGTGCCGGTGCGGGCGAACAGGGCGATACCCGGGTCGTCCAGATGCACGCAGTGGGCGTGCCAGACGTCATGTCCGACCCAGCCGACCGATTCGGTGTATTCGGTCGGGGTCATGCCGTAGCGCTCCTTGCTGAAGGCAAGGTCCTTGGCGTTTTCGGCGGTGTGGGTGTGCAGGCCAACGCCGTAGGAGCGCGCCAGTGCAGCACCTTCGCGCATCAGGTCGGTGGTCACGGTAAAGGGTGAGCAGGGGCCGAGGGCGACCTTGATCATGGCGTCGGGCGTGGCGTCGTGCAGCTCTTCGACCACCCGCTGCATCTCCTTAAGAATGGCGTCTTCATCCTGTTCGACCAGCGCATCCGGCGGCAGCCCGCCCTTGCTCTGGCCCAGACTCATGGCGCCGCGCACTGCGTGAAAACGCATGCCCATCTCCTGCGCGGCCTGCACGCTGTCGTCCAGCTGGGTGCCGTTGACGTAGAGGTAGGCGTGGTCGGCGGCGGTAGTGCAGCCCGACAGCATCAGCTCGGCCATCGCGGTGCGGGTGGCGGCGCGCTGCATGGCCGGGGTGATGTTCTGCCAAACCGGAAACAGCGCGGTCAGCCAGTCGAACAGTTCGGCATCCTGGGCGGCGGGCAGGGCTCGGGTGAGTGATTGGAACATGTGGTGGTGGGTGTTGATCAGGCCGGGGATCAGCACGTGGCCGGTCATGTCGATGACCTTATCAGCGGTGGCTGGCAGCTCGCTGGCGGGGCCGACCGCTTCGACGCGATTGCCGCGAATAAAGACCGAACCGTTGGCAATTTCACGTTGCTCGTCATCCATGGTGGCGATGACCAGCGCGTTTTTCAAAAGCAGGGTTGAAGACATGCAATGCTCCTGGACAGGGCGGCGACGTTGGCCGCCCTGCTGTTGATTCAATTGGCAAACGCCAGCAGCGCCGCGGCCACCGCCGCGGTCTGCACTACCTGCGGTACGTGCCCGCAGGCCAGGCTGACCACCTGCGCACCCGGCACCAGCGCCTGCATCTTGCGCTGCGCGGCCAGCACCACCGAACGATCCTCGGTGGCTTCCACATACAGCCGCGGCAACCTGCCGAAGCGTTCTTCCGTCCATTCGGCGACCAGCGCGCGGGTGCCTTCGGGCTGGCTGCAGAAACGCTGCGCCGCCGCCATCGCCTGCTCGTGCGGCAGATCCTGCAGGAAGATTTCGCACACCGCCTCCGGCGGCACTGTCGAGGATTGGCGATCCTCCGCCCAGTGTAGATGCGGCCAGATGCCGGCGGCTTCGGGATGGCGCTGCATCAGCTCGGTGGTCAGCTCAGCAAAGCCGAGCCCGGAGGGCAGCATCATGCCCGCCAGATAGGCCACGCCAGCCACTCGCTCGGCGAGCATTTCGGCCGCCTGGGTGGCGATCACACCGCCGCCGGAATGGCCGACCAGCAGCAGCGGGCCTTCGATCTCGGCGCAGGCGGCGGCGATATGCGCCATGCAGCCGGCCATGCTGATATCTTCGGCTGCGGCCGGATGCTGCGGGTTTCCTGGCATATCCAGCGCCAGCACCCGGTGGCCGGCGGCTTCCAGTTCCGGTTTGAGAGCATCCCACACCCAGCTGCCGGCCCAGGCGCCGTGGATCAATACCAAGGTCGGCTTGTTCTCTGGCTCAGGCATAGGTCCTCCGGTACATCTCCTGCAGATGCGCCTCGACCGTGGTCACCGGATAACGCGGCGCATCGCCCGGCTGCAGACAGACCGGCAGGCAGCGCACTTCATGGTCGGGGTTGCCGCTATAGAAGAACGGCACCGAGTAGCGCTCGGCACCGGAGGTGTTGACCACCCGATGCAACGTCGAGCGGTAGCGATCGTTGGTCCAGCGGGCAATCATGTCGCCGAGGTTGACCACGAAGGTGCCGGGAATCGGATTGGCGTCAATCCAGCGCTCGCCCGCCGCGTCCCAGACCTGCAGGCCGGGTTTGTCGTCGAGCAGCAGCACGGTGATGCCGCCAAAGTCGGTGTGCGCGCCGCAGCCCTTTTCACCTGGCTGGGGGTTGCCCGGCTGGGGCGGGTAGTGCAGCAGGCGCAGGGTACACAGCGGCGATTCGCAAAAATCGGCAAAGAAGTCTTCCGGCAGATTCAACGACAACGCCAGCGCGGCCATGATCCGAGCGCTGAGCTCGGTCATTGCGGCGTAATACTGCTCCATCGCCGGGCGGAAATCGGCGACGCCCTGCGGCCATTGGTTGGGGCCCATATTGAAGCGGGTCAGCGCCCGCTCGTCATCGGCGGCGACCTCCTCACCGATATAGAAGCCTTCCTTCAAATCCGGCGGCGCACCGGCTTCAAGGGTCTGGCCGCGCAGCGGCTCGTAGCCCCGGTTGGCCTTGGACTGGGCCTTGTCGACCGCCAGCTTGTCGGTCATCGGCAACTCAAAGAACCGCTTCGACGCCGCGAACACCTGCTCGATCAACGCAGGTTCGATGCCGTGGCCGCTGACGTAGAAAAAGCCGCTGTGCTCGCAGGCATCGCGCAGCGTCGCCGCCATCGCCGCTTTGTCCCCGATGCTGCCGCCCTGCATCGAGCTGATGTCGATCACCGGCAGGTTGGCTGCCACTGACCCATACTGCTCTGTCATGTCGTTCTCCAGATGAATAAAACAGGTTGTCCATCTGGTCAGGTATTCATATTGCATGCCAGCCCGTGTAGCGATTTGTTCAACGTCACTCAGGAGCATCCATTCATGACCCCATCGCGCATCACCATCGTTGTTGATTCCCGCTACGGCACCACGCTGACGCTGGCCAAGGCCATCGCCGAAGGCGCCGCCAATGAGCAGGCCGAGGTCCGTTTGCGCCGGGTGGCGCTGTCCGAACCGGAGTTCAGCGTCGATACCGAACGCGCCGATTTTATTGCCGCCCAGGCCGAATACCGTGATCTGCCGCAGGCCAGCATGGCCGATCTGGAGTGGGCGACCGGCATCATCTGGGGCTCGCCGACCCGCTACGGGCTGATGAGCACGCCGCTGCGTGCCTTTATCGACGAGGTAGCACCGCTGTGGCGCCAGGGCGCGCTGATCGGCAAGGTGGGCGCGGCTTTCACTTCCACCGGCGGCATGCACTCGGGCAACGAGATGACGCTGATCAACCTGCTGCTGCCGTTTCTGCAGCACGGCATGATCCTCGCGGGCGTACCGCACAGCGTGCCGGAGCTGGTGCACACCCGCAGCGGCGGCTCGCCCTACGGCGCCTCGGCGGTCACCGGCTTCAACGGCACGCTGGGCGTAGATGACGGTGAGCAGGCGATTGCCCGCGCCCTCGGTGCACGGGTTGCGCGTCTGGCCGGGCAGATCACCCCGGAGCCGGCCTCGGTGGACCTGGCTGCGGGCAGCCACTGACTCGCGAAAATTGAGCCGTCGCAGTGCAGAGCGCCGACACTGCGACGCAATCCGGTGCACATTTTTACTGACCAACTGTTCAGGAAATGGAAATAACGGCACTTACGACACATGGCACGGCGCTTGCTGCAGGAGAAATGTTGAATAACTGGTCAGCTATCTACTGCAAGCAAGGAGCAACACATGCGCCACCCCCGCAAGAATCTGAAGTCGTCTGCACTGCTCGGCATGGCCGGCGCGGTGCTTGCCAGCGGTTTGTCCACATCCCTGATGGCGGCCGAGCTGGACGAAGTCGTATTCGGCACCAACTGGTATGCCCAGGCCGAACACGGTGGGTTCTATCAGGCCAAGGCCACCGGCCTGTATGAAAAATACGGGCTGGATGTGTCCATCGAGATGGGCGGTCCACAGGTCAACGGCATGCAGCTGCTGGTCTCCGGCAAGCGCGACTTTTCCATGGGCTACGCCGTCGGCGCCGTCAAGGCAGTAGAGCAGGGCATGCCGGTCACAACCGTGGCCGCCGCCTTTCAGGGCGACCCGCAGGCACTGATCGCGCACCCGCACATCACCTCGCTGGAACAAATCAAGGCCGAGGGTCTGCCGGTCTACATCGCTGCTTTTGCCAACACCACCTTCTGGCCCTGGCTGAAGTCCAAGTACGGCTACACCGATGACATGATCCGCCCCTACACCTTCAGCGTCGCGCCCTTCCTTGCAGATACCAATATCGTGCAGCAGGGGTATCTGTCGTCCGAGCCCTTTGCCATGGAGAAGGCGGGCATCAAGCCGTCCGTGTTCCTGCTGGCGGACTATGGCTACCCGGCCTACGCCACTACCATCGAGACCACTGACGGGCTGATCGAGAAAGACCCCGATCTGGTGCGCCGCTTTGTGCAGGCCAGCATGGAAGGCTGGGCCAGCTACTTCAAGGACCCGGCACCGGGTAACGCGCTGATCAAGGAAGCCAACCCGGAAATGACCGACGAGCAGATCGCCTACGGCATCGCCAAGATGCAGGAATACGGTCTGGTGACCGGCGGCGACGCGGCCACCCGCGGTATCGGCGTGATGACTGACGCACGCTGGGCGAAGATTCACGAGTTCATGCTGGAAGCCGGCCTGGTTGATGCCAGCCTGGATATCCACGACGTTTACAGTCTGGATTACCTGCCCGCCGAACCCGTCCTGCCCTGATTAACCGACCAGCCGGCGGCCCGCCTGCGGGCCGCCCCGGGTACCCAT
>NZ_NBYK01000017.1:32065-58418 GCF_002197985.1 Halopseudomonas aestusnigri | reverse complement strand
CCAGCCGGCGGCCCGCCTGCGGGCCGCCCCGGGAGATACCCATGACAAGCTCCAACGTGACGCCGCTCAAGGCCACACCGGTCGATGACAGCGCCGCCGAGCTGGCGCACACCGACAGCAACGGCAACCCGCGGCCAGTGCTGCAGGTTGAAGGCGTAAACAAGATATACGCCAACGGTACCGTCGCGCTGAAAGGCGCCGACCTGACCATACGCCAGGGCGAATTCGTCAGTCTGCTGGGCCCCTCCGGCTGCGGCAAGAGTACCCTGCTGCGGATCATGGCAGGCCTTGGTGAGGTGACCACCGGCACCGTCAAGTTCTGGGAGCAGGGCTATGACGTGGTTGGCGACAAGGGCCGCAAGCTGGCCTTCGTATTTCAGAACGCCACCCTGATGCCCTGGGCACGGGTGCGCAAGAATGTACGCCTGCCGCTGGATCTGGAACACCAGCGCGGGCCGGAGGTCGAGGCCAAGATCGATGATGCACTCGAGATGGTCGGCCTCAAGGGCTTTGACAACGCATTCCCGCGCGAGCTGTCAGGTGGCATGCAGATGCGCGCCTCGATTGCCCGCGCCATGGTCACCGAGCCCAACCTGCTGCTGATGGACGAACCCTTCGGCGCGCTCGATGAGATGACCCGCAACAAGCTCAACGACGATGTGCTCAAGCTGTGGCAGAAGAACGGCTGGACCATCGTGTTCGTTACCCACAGCGTCTACGAGGCGGTTTACCTGTCCAGCCGCGTGGTGGTGATGGCTGCCCGCCCGGGCCGCATCGTCGACGACATCCGTATCGATCAACCCTTCCCGCGCAACGCCGACTTCCGCGTCTCGACCGAGTTTGCCGGCTACTGCCGCCAGGTCTCGCAGGCGCTTGAGCGTGCCAGCGCCATGGGCCAGCCACAGGAGATCAAGGCATGAGCACGCCGCTGATCCAGAACGAAAACTTCGTCAAAGTCGCCGCGCCCCTGGGCGTCGGTATCCTGTTTCTGCTGTTCTGGGAAATTGCCGTCCAGGCGCTGGAGATGCCCAAATACATCCTGCCGGGGCCGATCGAGATTTTCAAAGCGCTGATCGACGGCTGGCAGCCGCTGCTGGGGGCGCTGTACATCACGTTGAAAGTGACCTTCCTGGCCTTTGTCATCGCGGTGGTGCTGGGCGTGGCCGCCTCCTTGCTGTTTGTACAGAGCAAGTGGATCGAGATGAGCCTGTTTCCCTACGCGGTGCTGATGCAGGTGACGCCGGTGGTAGCGATTGCCCCGCTGATCATCATCTGGGTGGATGACACCACCTGGGCGCTGACCGTCTGCGCGGTGATCATCGCCATCTTCCCGATCATCTCCAACACCACACTGGGGCTGCGCAGCGTCGACCCGAACCTGCTGAGCATGTTCCGCATGTACCGCACCAGCCGCTGGCAGGAGCTGGTCCGCCTGCGTATCCCGGGCGCGCTGCCGTACTTCTTCGGCGGCCTGCGCATCAGCTCGGGTCTGGCGCTGATCGGCGCGGTTGTCGCCGAGTTCGTCGCCGGTACCGGCGGTGCCAAGGCCGGGCTGGCCTACATGATCCTGCAGTCGGGCTACAACCTGCAGATTCCGCGGATGTTCGCCGCCCTGCTGCTGATCACCCTGACCGGTATCGCGCTGTTCGCCCTGATGGTCTGGCTGTCCAACCGCGCCCTGCAGAACTGGCACGAAAGCGCCCTCGAAGTGGAGCACTGAGGTGGCCCGGAACGCGACCGCCGGCAGCACCGGCGGTCACAGCTACGCCTTCCGGCTGGGCTATCTGCTGCTGTGCTTCAACGCCATCGGCTGGGGGCTTAATTTCCCGGTTCTCAAACTCGGGCTGGCCTACAGCCCGCCGATGCTGTTCACCTGCCTGCGCATGGCGCTGGGCACGCTGGCGATGTTTGCCATCGCCGCCGCGCTCGGCGTGCTGCGCTTGCCTCGGCGCGCGGATGTGCCGGTGCTGCTGTCAGTCGGGATTATGCAAAACATGGCCTTCATTACCCTGGTCACCCTCGGCGTGCAGTATTTGCCGGCGGGACGGGCGGCGATTCTGGCCTATACCACGCCGATCTGGGTGGTGCCGGCGGCAGCGCTGTTTCTGGGCGAGCGCTTTACCCTGCCGCGCGCCATCGGCGTCGGCCTGGGGCTGGCCGGCCTGCTGACCGTGTTCAATCCGTTGAGTATCGACTGGTCCGATCATGAGGTGTTCATCGGCGGCGGCTTGATCATGCTCGGCACCATACTCTGGACCGCCGGGCTGATTCATGTGCGCAGGCATCACTGGCAGGGCGACGTGCTGTCGCTGATCCCCTGGCAATTGCTGACCTCGGTGTTGGCGCTATTGCCGCTGGCGTTACTGGTAGAAGACCCGGGGCAGATCGACTGGCAGCCGGACTTCATCTGGATGCTGATTTTCAGCGGGGCGATTGCCTCCGGCATCTGCGTTGCGGCGCAGGTGGCAGCGATTCGCTCCCTGCCCGCGGTCAGCCTGTCACTCAGCTCGGCCTCGGTACCGGCAGTCGGCATGCTCTCGGCTGCCTGGTTCCTGCATGAGGTACCCACACCAAGCGACCTGACCGGCTTTGCGCTGATCGCACTGGGCATTCTGATCGTGGGCCTGGCAGATCGCCGCCTTGCCCTGCGCAGCCGCAAGGTCGCCCCGGACCCGTCCGGCTGAGAACGCACGAGACTGGTTCACGCCGCACCAAAAACGCGCGGCGCCCTGGTCAGGAATTCAGGTGCACCGCCGGCCAAGCCCGTGACAGAGCAATAAGACCCTGAAAATACGGGGTTTTCAGCCAATTTCCGACATTTCCGAAAGCTGGCCCGCAACTTGCTGAATAGAAATAAAACCTGCCCAACTGGTCAGGATAAAAAGCCAAGCACATCACTCTGGAGAATGACTCATGTTGAAAAAAGCGTCCGGCGTTCTGGCGATGGTCATCGCCATGTCTGCCAGCGGGTTCGCCGCTGCAGCCGACAAGGTTACCTACCAACTGGACTGGCTGCCGGGGGGCGACAAGGCTCCGGTCTACGCCGGTATCCAGCAAGGCTTCTTCGCCGACGAAGGGCTGGAAGTCACCGTTGCCAGTGGTCGCGGCTCCACTGATGCCATCACCAAGATCGCCACCGGCCAGGCTGACATCGGCAGCGCCGATATCGGCGCCCTGATGGCCGCCCGCGCGCAGGACACCGTGCCGGTCAGCGCCGTCTACATGATCTTCAACCAGGGCCCGCACGCCTTCTTCGCGCTGTCCGACAGCGGCATCAACAGCTTCACCGACATCGCTGGCAAGAAGGTAGCGACCTCGCCGTTCACCTCCTCCAACGCATTTCTGCCGCTGGTGCTGGAAGCCAACAGCATGCCCGCCGATTCGGTCAGCCTGACCAAGTCCGACCCGGGTGCCCTGGGTCCGATGCTGGTCACCGGCAACACCGACGCGATCATCGCCTGGGTCACCAACATCGCGCTGTTCAAGCAGCAGGCCGCTGCCGCCGGCAAGGACATCAACGTGATCCGCTGGTCGGATGCCGGCCTGTCGCTGTACAGCTCCGCCGTTGTTGCTGCAGACAAGTTCCTGACCGAGCGCCCGGACGTTGCCAAGCGCTTCATGCGCGCCTATGACAAGTCCCTGCGCTTCACCCACGAGCACCCGGAACTGGCTGCCGCCGATCTGCACACCATGGTGCCGGAAGTCGACGCCGCGGTTGCCACCGCGCAGATCGCCGACTCCATGCCGCTGACCTTCAACGAGATCAGCGAAGCCGACGGTCTGGGCACCATGACCCCCGAGCGCATCGCTTCCACCTGGGAGTGGGTCGCCAAGGCCAACGAGCTGAGTGTTGACTCGCTGGATCCGGAAACCATCGTCAACCGCGACTTCATGCCTGTAGCGGAGTAACCATGGAGCACACTAGCGAACGCGCTTTCGTGCGGATGTCCGGGGTCGGTCATCGCTATGACCCGACCCCCGGCAGTCCGATGGCGGTGCAAAACATCGACCTCGACATCAACCGCCACGAGTTTGTGGCGGTCGTAGGCCCCTCCGGCTGCGGCAAGTCCACCTTGCTGCGCATGGTCTCGGGCCTGCTGGTTCCAAGCGAAGGCACAGTCAGCGTCTTCGGCAAGCAGGTAGACGGCCCCCGTGACGACGTTGGCATCGTGTTTCAGAAGCCGACCCTGCTGCCGTGGCTGACTGTTCGCAAGAATGTGCTGTTCCCGCTCAAGCACAAGTTTGGTCGCTACTCGTCCCAGGACGAAAAGCGCGCCAACGAACTGCTGGCGATGGCCGGTCTGGAGGCCTTTGCCGACAAGATGCCGGACGAGCTGTCCGGCGGCATGCAGCAGCGGGTCGGCATTGTCCGCGCCCTGCTGCTCAACCCCGATATTCTGCTGATGGACGAACCGTTCTCGGCACTGGATGCCATGACCCGTGAGCAGATCGGCTTCGATCTGCTGAAAATCTGGGACGAAAACCCGAAAACCGTGCTGTTTATCACCCACTCGATCTCCGAGGCGGTGCTGCTCGCCGACCGCGTGCTGGTGATGAGCAAGCGCCCGGGCAGCGTGCTGGATCTGATCGAAGTGGATCTGCCCCGCCCGCGCAGCGCGGACACCATCAAGCAACCCCGTTTCAGTGAGCTGACTGACCGCATAAGGAAACACATCTATGAGCCAGACGCCCACTGACGCCGCCGCGCGTCGCGCGCTGCTGCTGAACCTGTCGCCGTGGCTGTTCTTTGTCGGCCTGATCCTGCTCTGGGAGCTGGTCTGCCGCATCTTCGAGCTGCCGACCTACGTCCTGCCGGCACCGAGCGAAATCGCCAAGGCGTTCTTCGACGTCGAGTTCAGCCGCTGGATGATGCACTTGTGGGCGACCCTGCGGGTGGCGCTGATGGGCTTTGCCCTGTCCATTGTGATCAGCATTCCGCTGGCCATTGCGATGATGCGCTCGGAGTTTCTCTCACGCACCCTGTACCCGATGCTGGTGGTGGTGCAATCCACCCCGGTGGTTGCGGTAGCACCGCTGATCATAGTGATGATGGGCTCGGATGATCCGTCACGGGTGCTGATCACCTGCCTGCTGACCTTCTTCCCGCTGGTGGTCTCGACCGCCACCGGGATCAACGAGACGCCGGCCGAACTGATCGAACTGAGCCGCTCGCTGGATGCACCGACCCGCCGCGAAACCTGGCAGATCCGCATCCCCTACGCGATTCCGCACATCTTCAGCGGCCTGAAGGTGGCGATCACCCTGGCGATCATCGGCGCGGTGGTGGCGGAGTTCGTCGCCGCCGAAGAGGGGCTGGGCTACTTCATCCAGTTCTCGACCTCGTTCTTCAAGATTCCGCAGGCCTTTGCCGGTCTGTTCTTCCTCGCCATTGTCAGCCTGCTGCTGTTCAAGTCGGTGCAGTGGACGCAACAGATCTTCTTCGCCTGGAGCCTGCCGAAGAAGAAGTGATAACAGCCGGCGGTGCCTGCGCCGCCGGCCTTCAAGCTACAAGCAAGGACACCCCCCCGTGAGTCATACCGAACGCGATATTTATTTTCTGCGTGAAAGCTTCCGGCTGGCTGAAGAAGCCGGCAAACAAGGCATCCACCCGTTCGCGGCCATCCTGGTCGACGCCGACGGTAACGTCCTGATGGAGCAGTTGAACGCCTTTCTGCCCGATCACGACATGACCGGCCACGCCGAGCGGGTGCTGATGACCCGCGCCAATACCACCTACAGCCCCGAGGTGCTGGCCGGCTGCACGATGTACACCAGCGCCGAACCCTGCGCCATGTGCTCCGGCGCGGTGTACTGGGCCGGCGTTGGCCGGGTGGTTTACGGCGCCAGCGAAAAGCGCCTGAAGGACATGACCGGCAACCACCCGGAAAACCCGACGCTGGATCTGCCCTGCCGCACGGTATTCGAGTCCGGCCAGCGCAGCGTCGAGGTGATCGGCCCGCTGCTGGAAGAGGAATCCATCCGCGTCCACGAAGACTTCTGGAAAGACTGATTATCGGGGCTACAGGCGACTCGCCCGGCTCATCTGTCACCGCAGCCCCTCTACCTCCCCCTGACCGTTGCCCCTCCGCAGGCCCTGCACCTGTGGCGACGGTCAGGCTTTGTCGAGAGCACGTCCATGACCCTTTGGAAACGCAGTATTCAATGGCAGCTGATCATCAGTATGGGCGCCGCGCTGGGCGTCACCACCCTGATTGTGGTGCTGATCTACTCCTCGGTGCTGCACCAGATGACCGAGCGCTATCTGATCAAGCAAGCATTACCCGCGCAGGTGAGCGCCATTCGCAACGACCTGGAACGCACCCTGGCCGGACCGATTTCGGCGACCGAGGCCATCGCCGGCAACAGCCTGGTGCAGGACTGGCTAGCCTGAGGGGCGTGCTACCTGATTCCGCATGCCCTCTGGCGATCAGGCCAGGCCGCAATCAAGGCGTGGTTTCGAAGGCATGTCGGGACCTGTCGAGAAATCACAACACAGAGTGCGGCCTGGCCTGATCGCCCCGCAGGGCGGGCGCTCAAGCATGCATCTGCTGCGTTGCACTGCTTGCCAATAGAACCACTATTGGCTGCGCACCGCGCCTTGCAACTACACGCTTGAGCACTCGCAGAGGGCTTGTGGAATCAGATAGCACGCCCCTGAACCCGATCCGGATGAGTGCCTTCGCCCGCTATCTGGATGGCGTCAAGCAGCAGCAGAACGCACTCACCACCAGCATCGCCGTGCTGGAAAGCGGCAATTTCTACTCCGAGCAGGGCCAGATTCGGGTGATGAGTCGCGACAACCCGGCAGACAGCTGGTTTTATACATTGGTCGACGGCGACCAGGATCAGGTCGCCTCAATTGACACCGACAAGACCTCTGGCCTGCCGACACTGTTCATCAATCAACGCATCGCCCTCAAGGACAAGACCCTTGGCGTCGCCGGTCTGGGCTACAGCCTGCAGAGCCTGTCGGAGCTGATTGGCGGCTTTCAGTTTGGCGAGCGCGGTGTGGTCTTTCTGATCGGCGCAGATCAACAGGTCAAGGTTCACCCCAACGCCAGCTTCAACGACAGCCGCAGCCTGAGTGACCTGACCAGCGTCGAGGCGGCCAACACACTGACCGCAGGCAGCGAGCCGGTGCGTTTTCAGCGTGACAACGAAGCCTGGCTGGCCAGTGCCCAACCGCTGCAACGCCTCGGCCTGACCCTGGTCAGTCTGGTGCCGGAAGACGAAATCTACGCCGACGCCCGCGCCGCGCTGCTGCGCACCAGCCTTATCGCGGGTGCCGTCGGCCTGCTGGCACTGGCGCTGATGGCCCTGCTGGTGCGCGGCCTGGTGCAACCGCTGCGCCGCGTGTCGCAAGCCCTAGGCGCCATCTCGGCCGGCGGCGGCGACCTGAACGCACGGCTGGACGACAAGCGCGACGACGAACTGGGCGAACTGGCCCGCGGCTTTAACGCCTTCGTCGCCAGTCAACGTCAGTTGATCAGCGATGTACTTATCACCAGTCGTCAGCTGAGCAGCGCCGTCACACAGGTAGCGCAAGTGATCGATAACACCGCCGAGCGCGCCGTGCGCCAGCATGAGATGACCGATCTGGTCGCCACCGCTGCCCACGAAATGGGTCTGACCGTGCAGGAAATCGCGCGCAACGCCAACAGCGCTGCCAACAGCTCAAGCGCCGCGCAGGCCGAAGCGGTCGAGGGCAGAGCCGTGGTTGGCCGCTCAGTCGAGGCGATTGAACGTATGTCCGCCGACATTGGCCGCGCCGCTGACTCAGTGACCGAACTGGCCGACCAGATCACCTCCATCGACCGGGTGCTGACGGTGATTCGCAGCGTCTCCGAGCAGACCAACCTGCTGGCGCTGAACGCCGCCATTGAGGCGGCGCGGGCAGGGGAGTCGGGCCGTGGCTTTGCCGTGGTCGCCGACGAGGTGCGCACCCTGGCCAGCCGCACCCAGGCATCGACCGACGAAATCCAGCAAATGATCGAATCGCTCAAGAGTCGTGCCGAGCAGGCGGTTGGCGCCATGCGCGCCGGCATGAACGCCGCCGCCAGCGGGGTTGAAGCCAGCCGAGAGGCGGGTGAGTCGCTGCAGACCATTGCCGGCCAGGTCGAGCAGATCAGCGACATCAACCACCAGGTCGCCACCGCCACCGAGGAACAGTCCAGCGTCACCGAGGACGTTACCCGCAATGCCCAGGGTATCGCTGACCTGGCGCACGCCACGGCGGATGAAGTACGTGCCTGCCAGGCTGACTGTCAGACGCTGTCCCGGCTGGCGGCCAGTCTGCGTCAGCAGATGGAGCGCTTCCAGTTATAGCAGCATGCGTATCCAGCGCCCTTGCGGGTTATGGTTAAAGGACTGCAACCCGCGTTTTAGAGCGGCGCGCGGCGGCAAATTGCCAGCAGCGAGCGGCGCGGCAGAACCTGCTACACTCCGCGCCCCGCGTCACGTTGCTGCACCGCAAGGATCACCATGAAAGCCCCTGATATTGTCATGCAGAGCTACGGCCGTTGCTGCGCGTCTGCTAGCTTTTTCGACGACTTCTACCAGCAATTCCTGCAAAGCTCGCCGGAAGTCCGCGCCAAGTTCACCAACACCGATATGCCCGCGCAGAAACTGCTGCTGCGCCAGGGCATCCTCAATCTGGTGCTGTTCTCCCGTGGCCTGCCGCCCACCAAACTGCAGGCGCTGGCCAAATCGCACTCACGCGAGAACCTCAATATCCAGCCACATCTCTACACCTATTGGGTCGACGCCCTGGTGCGCACCGTAGAGTTGCACGACCGGCAGGCGACACCCGAGGTCAGTTACGCCTGGCGCGATGTGCTGGCCAAGGGCATTGAAGTGATTCAGGCCGGCTATTGAACCGGCGCCGGCCTGCGGGCGAAGGCTCAGCCCGGTCTTACCTGCACCAGCAGCAGGCGCCAGCCGGAACCAAACCCCTCCAGCGTCACCACATCGCCGGCCCGCGCGGCCAGCAAGCGGGCACCCAGCGGTGAGAAGATCGAGATCTCCTGTGTTCCGCGACTGCGCTCGCACAGGCGCAAATTGAACAGGGTCTGGCTGGTCAGGTCGAGCAGCAAAAGATAGCTGCCGGGTCGAGCCAGGTCAGGGCTGGCATCACGCTCCAGCCGTTCCAGCCGACCAATCACACTGGCCAGCTCCTGCGGCCCGGTCAGATACCAGGCCCCACGATCGCGCAGCAGCGCGCGCAGGCGCGGATGTGCGCCAACAGCAACAGACGTCATGTCTGCAGTCTCCAGCAAGGGAAAAAGGGAAAAGGGAAAACCGATAACGGCAGCCGGGCGCGGACGAACCGCCCCGGCTCAGATCAGGAAGACGACAGCTGCGGCGCTGACAGCGAGGGACACGCGCATGACTCCACTCAGAAAGCGATTGAAGGCCCTACCATAGCCCCACAGCAATTTAATGCAAGCCGTGGTGCCGGCTCAGCGGCCAAACCCGGTCTTGTAGCGCGCCGGCGTCTCGCCCTGCCAGCGGCGGAACGCGCGGACAAAGGCGTTCTCGTCGGAGAAGCCCAGCTGCTCGGCAATCTGCGCCACGCTCAGGCGGCCCTGCTGCAAGGCCTGACAGGCCATCTCCTGCAACACCGATTCGCGCAGGGTCTTGAACGACAGCCCTTTCTCAGCCAGCTTGCGGTTGAGGTGGCGGCCGCTCAGACCCAACTGCTCGGCAATCCGCTCCTTGCCCCAGCGCGGCTGACTGCGCACCTGCGCCTGCACCTCGGCGGCCAGACTGTGCTGGCCGAGGCTGGCGAGGGTCTGGTCGGCGAGCTGGCGCAGGTGATCGCGCAGGGCACTGTTGGCCTGAATCTGCGGCAGCTCAAGCTGATCGGCAGAGAAAGTGATGCGATTGAAGCCGGCCTCGAAGTGCAGCGGGCAATCGATCAACGCGCGGTAGTCTTCCAGCGGCGCCAGCGGGGCATGGGCCAGCCAGATACCGCTCGGGGTGAATCGGCCGCCGGTCGCCCAGCGAGTAAGATTCAGCTGGCCAGCCAGCACCGCCTCAACCCGTTCGGCCTGCCTCACAGCCAGGTGCGGCTGGTAATCGATGGCGGCCTGATCACCGTCCTGCAGCAGCTGGAAGTCACCGCCGGCGCCGATCAGGGGCGCATACTCGACCTGCTCGGCGAGCGCTTCACCGAGGGTCTCGCAGGTCACCAGCAGCATGCCGGCGCTGTCGAGATGGCCGACCTGAATGTCCAGCCCCAGCCGCAGACCGGCCAGCGGATCGGCAGCCAGCTCGCAGTAGCACTCCCACAGCTCGTCCTGCACCGCCAGCGGGATACGCTCGTTACCCTGCAACCGCGCTACCAGCGCGGCGGGCAGGGTAATACCCTGGCGCTGGGCGGACTGCAGCAGGGCCTGGGCGTAGAGGGGCGTAACGCTGTGATCGACACTCGACATGGCTTGAATTGCCGGATTCCTGTCCCGTTTTGTCCGATACCGCCGCAGGGCGTTTGGCTAGACTCGTGATCATAACCCTGCCGCCGTCCGGATGTAACACGCGCAAAGCAGGGCCCATAACAACGACAAGAACAAATGAGGTATCCCCATGTACGCTGTCATCGGCGCCGGCCCCATGGGTCTGGCCACTGCCCGCAACCTGCAGAAGCTGGACATTCCCTTCATCGGCCTTGAGCTGCACAGCGACGTTGGCGGGCTGTGGGACATCGACAACCCGCACAGCACCATGTACGACAGCGCCCACCTGATCTCCTCCAAGCGGATGACCGAGTTCGCCGAATTCCCGATGGAAGACAGCGTCGCGCTGTACCCGCACCACAGCGAGATGAAGCGCTACTTCCAGGCCTATGCAAGGCACTTTGATCTGTACCGCCACTACGAATTCAACACCCGGGTGCTGAGCGTCGAGCGCGATGGCAGCCACTGGAACATCATCACCGAGCGCGACGGCCAGCAGCAAAGCCGCCGCTTCGAGGGCCTGCTGATCGCCAACGGCACCCTGCACACGCCGAACCGGCCAACGCTGCCGGGCCGCTTCGACGGCCAGATCATGCACTCGGCCGAGTACCGCAGCGCCGAAGTGTTCAAGGGCAAGCGGGTGCTGATCGTCGGCTGCGGCAACTCCGGCGCCGACATCGCCGTCGATGCGGTGCACCACGCCAAATCAGTCGATATGAGCCTGCGCCGTGGCTATTACTTCCTGCCCAAATTCATCAAGGGCAAGCCGACCGATACCCTCAGCGCCGGCCGCAAGTTCAAGCTGCCCCGCCCCCTGAAGCAGAAAATCGACGCCGCCCTGATCCGCTTCATCATGGGCAAGCCCTCGGACTACGGGCTGCCGGACCCGGACTACCGCATGTACGAGTCGCACCCGGTGGTCAACTCGCTGATCCTGCATCACCTGGGTCATGGCGATATCCACGCCCGCCGCGACATTCAGGGCATGGACGGCAACCGGGTTGATTTTGTCGACGGCGAAAGCGCCGAATACGACCTGATCCTGCTGGCTACCGGGTATCAGCTGGATTACCCGTTCATTGAGCGCGAACACCTGAACTGGCCGGCGGCGCTGGATGCACCGCAGCTGTACCTGAACGTATTCCACCCCGAGTACGACAACCTGTTCATGATGGGCATGATCGAGGCTGCCGGTCTCGGCTGGGAAGGCCGCAACCTGCAGGCCAGGCTGACCGCGCTGTATATTCACCAGCACCGTCAGGGCAGCGCCCAGGCGGCCAGCTTTGCCGCCACCAAACGGCAGAAGGCGACCACCAATCTGGACGGTGGCTACGACTACATCAAGCTCGCGCGCATGGCCTACTACGTCAACAAGGATGCCTATCTGGACGCCCTGCACCAGCACATCACCGAGCTGGAGGCCGGTCTTGAGCAGGCCGCACCGCAGCCGGTGCCGGCGACATGAGCGGCGCGCTGCCAATCCAGTTCGACCCGGCCAGCCTGATCACCCTCAACCTGATCATGGCGGCGATGATGTTCGGCGTGTCGCTGAGCCTGACGCTGGATGACTTCAAGCGCATCCTCAAGGCGCCGGTGGCGCCGGTAGCCGGGCTGATTGCGCAGTTTCTGCTGCTGCCGGCCGCTACCTGCCTGTTCACCTGGCTGCTGAACATCGATCCGGAACTGGCGCTGGGCATGATCCTGGTCGCCTCCTGCCCGGGTGGCAGTTTCTCCAACGTCATGACCTGGCTGGGCCGCGGCAATGTCGCCGTGTCGGTCAGCATGACGGCGGTTTCGAGTCTGGCCGCGACGGTGCTGACGCCGCTCAACTTTGCCTTCTATGGCTGGCTCAACCCGCACACCCGCGAGTACCTGACCCAGATCAGCCTCGACCCGACCGGCATTCTGGTCATCGTGCTGCTGGTGCTGGCCCTGCCATTGCTGCTTGGCATGGTCAGCGGCAAACGCTGGCCGACGCTGGTGACGCGCAGCGAAAAGCCCCTGCGGGTGATCTCGCTACTGGTGTTCCTCGGCTTTGTCGCCATCGCCTTTACCAACAACTTCGACCTGTTTATCGAACGCTTCCACAGCTTCTTCTGGCTGGTGGTCGCCCACAACCTGCTGGCGCTGAGCCTGGGCTACGGCATGGCCAGGCTGCTGCGCCTGCCGCTGGCCGACCGCCGCGCCGTGACCATGGAAGTGGGTATTCAGAACTCCGGCCTGGGGCTGGTGATCCTCTTCACCTTCTTCCCCGACGCCGGCGGCATGATGCTGATCACCGCCTTCTGGGGCGTCTGGCATCTGGTCTCCGGGCTGACCCTGTCGCAGCTGTGGGCGCGCCACAGCCGCCGCGCCGAACGCCACGAAAAACAACAAGAAGCCGCGCGCCGCGGCGTATCGCAGAGCCTGTAACCATGAGCAAACGCATTCTGATCACCGGCGCCGCCGGCTATATCGGTCACCAGCTGGGCAACCGCCTGGCCAGGGACTTTTACGTCATCGGCACCGACATCCGCGGCCGTGACGATGTCGACTTTCCGCTGCAGGTCATGGACATCCGTGACGCTGGGCTGACCGAGCTGCTCAAGCGCGAGCAAATCACCCACGTGGTGCATCTGGCGTCCATCCTGCAGGCCTCGAAGGACCGCGAACGCGACTTCGACATCGACGTCAACGGCACCCGCAACGTACTCAAGGCCTGTGTGGAGGCTGGTGTGCAGCACCTGACCGTGACCAGTTCCGGCGCCGCCTACGGCTACTACCCTGACAACCCGGCCTGGATTGACGAACAGGATGCCATCCGCGGCAACCGCGAGTTTGCCTACTCCGACCACAAGCGCCAGATCGAGGAGCTGCTGGCGCGTTACCGCCGCGAGCATCCGTCGCTGGCCCAGCTGATCTTCCGTCCGGGCACGGTACTTGGCACCGAGACCCGCAACCAGATCACCAACCTGTTCGAGTCCAAGCGGGTACTGGCGATCAAGGGCAGCGACTCGCCCTTCGTCTTCATCTGGGATCAGGACGTGCTGGCCGCAGTGGAAATGGGCATCCGCGAAGACAAACAGGGCATCTTCAACATGGCCGGCGACGGTGCCCTGAGCATTCAGGAAATCGCCCGCCGACTGAACAAGCCGCTGCTGACCGTCTCGCCCTGGATACTGAAAAGTGCACTGCAAGTAGCCAAATGGCTCGGCAAACCCACCGGCCCGGAGCAGATCAACTTCCTGCGCTATCGCCCGGTACTGAGCAACCGGCGGCTGAAAGAGGAGTTCGGCTACCAGTTGAACAAGACCTCCGCCGAGACCTTCGAGTACTTCATCGAACAGCGCGGCCTGCGCCGCTGACAACTACAAGCTGCAGGCCACAAGCTTCAAGCGAAAACCACTAAGCGCGCCCGGCAGTGGAGCGCCAACACCAAAATGCAAAGGATGCAGCGGCCAGCTTGGGGCTTACAGCTTGAAGCTTGCCGCTGCGACCAAAGGGAGCCCCCATGAAAGTCATTCTGATCACCGGCGCTGCTTCCGGCCTCGGCTGGGCGATGGCCAAGCGCTGGTTCGACGCCGGCCACAGCCTGGTCATGGCCGACGTCAACGAGGCGCTGCTCAAGCAGCGTGAAGAGGAACTGAACACCCCCACGCGGGTACTCACCGTCACCGCCGACATCACCAGCGCCGACGATATCCAGCGGCTGATCAAGGCCACCAGCGACCACTTCGGTCGCCTTGATCGACTGGTGAACAACGCCGGCATCACCCACCGCTCACCAGCGCATCAGACCGATCCGGCGGTGTTCCGCAAGGTCATGGCGGTGGATTGGCAGGGCCCGGTCGAGCTGACCATGGCCGCGCTGCCACTGCTGCGCGCCAGTGCCGGCGAGATTCTCTGCATCGGTTCAATGGCCGGCTGGATGCCGGTACCGGGCCGCGCCGCCTACTGCGCGGCCAAGGGTGCACTGACCCAGTTCTTCGAGGTGCTGCGGCTGGAACTGGAGCGCGACAACATCCACGTGCTGATGGTCTATCCGAGCTTTCTCGACACCCCGATCGAGCACAACGCCCTGGGCAAGGACGGCAAGCCCGCCAGCCACGCGCGCTCCATGGTCGGCGGCATGCGCACCCCGGAATGGATGGTCGGTCTGATTGACGAAGCACTGGTAAAACGGCACCGTTGGCTGCTGCCCGAGCCGGTTTCCCGCTTCGGCAGCCTGCTCTGGCGTTTTGCCCCGGCGCTGTATCTGCGCCAGGTACGCAAGCGTTTTGCCGGCGAGCTGGGCTGATCACCAACCGGCGGGACGCAGAATCCGGCTCAGCGCCAACGCGTGATGGCGCGGACGTTCTCCGGATTCCTTAAACACCCGCGACAACAAGAAGACACCATGTCCCTCGACACCCTGCTGCTCAATCCCTGGCTCTGGCTCGGGCTGTTTATTCTGCTGGCCTACACCATCGAAGCCATCACCGGCTTCGGCAGTATCGTCATTGCCCTGTCGCTCGGCGCATTGCTGTTGCCGATTCCGGCCATGCTGCCGGTACTGGTGCCGCTCAATATCTGCATGAGCGGCTATCTGGCCTGGCGCAATCGCCAGCACATCCACTGGCCAACACTACTCAAGCTGATCTTGCCGCTGATGCTGATCGGCATGCTGCTGGGCTACGGCCTGCGACCGTGGCTCAGCGGCGAGCTGCTCAAGGCGCTGTTCGGTGTGCTGGTGCTGTGGTTTGCCGGTCGTGAGCTGCTACGCATGTTCCGTGGTCATATCAGCCCGCCGCACCCGAGCTGGCTGAGCCGCAGCCTGACCCTCGGCGCCGGCCTGACCCACGGCCTGTTCGCCTCCGGCGGCCCGCTGCTGGTCTACGCCCTGGCCGGCACCCGACTGGACAAAAGCCAGCTGCGCGCCACCCTGATCAGCGTCTGGTTCACCCTCAACAGCAGCATGACCGTGCTGTTCCTGCTCGACGGCAGCCTGCTGCCCAACCTGCCACGCATCGCCAGCTACCTGCCGCTGCTAGTAATCGGCGTGGTACTCGGCGAGATCCTCCACCACCGCCTGAACGAACAGCGCTTTCGGCAGGTGGTGTACAGCCTGCTGGTGGTGACCGGCGTGTTGTTGCTGGGCAAGGCGCTGCTCTGACGGGCCAACGCGGCACGGCAGGGTGGAGTAAGCCAGCGGCGTCTCCACCATTCATGCACAGAGTCCACGGCCATAGATCAGCAACGCCCGTGCGCACAAAGGCCGCGGAGACGCTGCGCTTACTCCGCCCTACGGGCCGGTGCTCACCCTGCGCCAACCTTAACGACAACGCTGGGCACAACGTAAGATCACCGTCTGCGCGGGAAAGACGCGGAGCCTTGTTTACAGCTCAGCCTCACATACCGCCAGTCACGGCAATATCGGTTACGCCATCCGGCAGCCCGGCGACCTCGCCCAGCGTGGTGGGTGTGCCCGTGGCCAGATCGACCGTGTGCAAGGTCTTGCCGGTCAGCACGTAGGCGGTGTTGCCGCCCTTGCCGTCACTGACAATATCCATGGCCGCGCCGTCGAGGCCCTTGGCGAGTTCGCCTACCGCCTGCTGGACGCCGTCGTTCGGCGGGTTCTGCAGCATCAGCATGCCGGTGGCCAGATCGACGGTGAACAGCTCGGTGGTTTCGGATCCGGGGTAGGAGTTGGTGTAGGCGCCGGCGACCACCTGCGCGGTCTGCCCGGCGTAGGCGCCGTCGGCGGCGTAGGCAACGCTGCCGTCGACCGCGACGTCGCCGTTATCGACATTGACGCGGAAGTTGGTGCCATCGGCGGCGAGCAGGCGCAGGCGGTCAGCCTTGGGGTTGAAGTCGACGACCGCGGCTGCGTCACCGGGCAACGCGGACTTGAGTGTGGTGGCCGCGGTTGCCGCCCCGTTGGCGGTGTTGATGGTGTAGATGCCGTCGCCGCCGCTGAGGGCGTAAAGCATGCCGTTGGCCGGGCGCACGTCGATACCGCGCAGGTCGCTGGCACCGGTCACTGCCATGCTGCCGGTCACGCTCAGGCTGTCGATGTCGACCTTGTGCAGCATGCCATCCTGGCCCAGGGCAATCAGTTGCGCCGCGCTGGCGCCGCTGGCGGCCAGCACAAGGGAGCTGCTCAGAATCAGGGTATTGATTGTTTTCATCGGTGAATCCTCGCTTGCAGGTGATGACGGAAAGCCCGTCTGACGTGGTGCTTTTGCAAGACACCTGCAAGCTATACCCGCCATCACACACGCTGGATGTCGCCGCGCAAAACTTTTTTAACTGCCGGCGATCAGCACCGCGCGACCGATATACAGCACCGGACCGGTCGGCCGGTTGAGCGGCGAGCCGCCCTCCGGCTCCAGCGTCAGCTCAAACAGCTGACCGGCCTGCACCGCCCCAATCTGCTCGGCGCTGAGCGTTACGGCCTTGCCCGGCTCGATCAGGCCCAGTGAGCGCGGCCCATCCTTGGGATCGACCAGCGTCCAGAACTGTACGCTACGATCGGCCGGAATCGAGTCCGCGACGAGCGAGTCGAGAGTCAGGGTGCCGTCGCCATCTACCGTGATCACCCAGCCCGGTCTGGCGCTCTCACCCGGTACCTGCAGCACGGCGGTATAACTGGCGCCGGTCGGGGCGTCGCGCAGCACGCCCGGCAACCAGCTGAGCAGCACCAGCAGAGCCAACCCGGCACTGGTCAGGCGCCAAAGGCCGAGGCTGTTCCACCAGCGCCTCAGGCCGCCCTCGGTCGCGCCGCTGGCGGGCAACCAGCCAAGGCTCTGCTGCAGGCGCTGCCAGAGCGCCGGGGAGGGCTGCTGGGCGGGCAGGGCGTCGGCCAGATCGAGCAGGTGATGCTCCCACTCCAGCGCCATGCGGGCTGCGGCGCGGTCGTGCTCGATCAGCTCACGCACTTCGCTGGCCTCTGGCTCATCGAGCAGACCCAGCACGTATTCGCCGATCAGAGCCCGGCGTTGCTCGGGTGCTTGCGGAATCATGGCTGCGGACACTCCTGTAGTGCGCGCAATCCGGCGCGGATTCGGCCCTTGATGGTGCCCAGCGGCGCGCTCAGTCGCGCGGCAATCTGGTCATGGGTCAGGCCACGGTAAAACGCCAGCAGTATCGGGTGGCGACGCGGGCGTTCCAGCAGTCGGAGGCAGTCCCGCAGCTGGCGCGCAGTAGAGCGCGCCTCGGCCAGCTCCTCGGCCTGGGCTGCCTCATCCGCCATGGCGTTGATAAAACCGTCATCGGTCGCAACCAGCTGCTTGCGGCCGCGCAGCTGGTTGAGCGCGCGGTAGCGCAAGATGCTGTAGATCCAGGCGCGGCCGGAGCCGAGGCTGCGATCAAAGCGGTCAGCGTTGACCCAGACCTTTAGCAAGGCATCGTGCAGGCAATCTTCCGCCTGATCGCGCCGCCCCAGCAGGGTGATCGCCAACCCCAGCAATTGTCCGGCTTCCTGCTGATACAGGCGCCTGAACGCCGCGCAGTCGCCGCCGGCGCATGCTTCAAGAGTACCTTCATAATCGAATTCGCTGCCCGACATGCGCTGTTCCTGTATGCGATCACCCGTTGCCTTGCTGAAGGCTATACCCCCGAGCACAACCTGCAGATGTCCAGGCCGAGAAAAACCAGCTTTTTAATGAGCAATTGTTTCGGCGCCAAGCGACCCACGGCACCATCACGCCACTGATTGCCCATCAATCAGCCCCACTGGCGGTTGGCTCCCAAGGCCGCCTCGCGGTGCTAACGTCGAACCATCCACAACACCAACAAGAGGATAGGCGCATGACACTGGCAGCAGGGCGGCAGTCGATTTTTATAACCGGGGCAGCGTCGGGCATGGGCCGCGAAACCGCGCGGCTGTTCCGTGAAAAGGGCTGGTTTATCGGTGCCTTTGACCTCAATCTGGACGGTCTGCAGGCGCTGCAGGCAGAACTCGGCGCCGACAACTGCGTGATCCAGACGCTGGATGTCAGCGACAAGGGCCAGTTTGACGCCGCGGTCGCCACCTTTGCCGAGGCCACCGACGGGCGCATGGACATTCTGTTCAACAACGCCGGCATCGTCATGCGCGGTTTCTTCGATGAACTGCCCTTTGAGGACCAGCTGAAGATCATCAACGTCAATGTGATCGGCGTACTGAACGGCACCCACAGCGCGCTGCCGCTGCTCAAGGCGACGCCCAACGCGCTGTGCTTCAATACCTCGTCGTCCTCGGCCACCATGGGCATGCCGCTGATCGCCGTGTACTCGGCCAGCAAGCACGCGGTAAAGGGCCTGACCGAGGCGCTGTCGAACGAGTTTCGCCGTTACGACATTCGCTGTGCCGACGCGCTGCCGGGGCTGATCCGGACCGGGATGCCCAGCGAGGAGATGATGGCGGCGGCGCCAGACAAGGGGCCATTCCGGCTGATCGAAGCCATTGAAGTCGCCAAGGCGGTGTGGAACAGCTACCACTCGGACCAGCTGCACTGGTACATCCCCGAGGAGCTGGCCGAGCTGGACAAAGCCGCCGGCAACAACCCGGAGCTGCTGCGCGACAAACTCGGTCGCCACATGCAGCCCTGAGTCGTTATTCGCGTGTCCGTTACTCGCTAACGGGCGCGCTGTCTGCTGCGGCAGGTTCTGCCATTGCCATCGGAACGGTAACCGGCGGTTCGGCTACAGCTACCTGAACCAGGTTGGCGTTGGTCGTTTCCGGCAGCTTGTACATGGCACCGGTTGCAGGATCGACGAACAGCAAGCCGATCAAACCACCGAACAGGATATTGCCCCAGTACCAACCATCCAGTTCGCCTTGCATGTGCATGCGCTGATTCTGATATCCCTCTTTCGAAAACTCGACGTTGTACTCAGCCGAGCTGAAATAGCCGTCGCCGGAGGGCAGGGTAACAGTTGCCGGTGTAGTGCCTTGATGAATCACCGAGCCATTCTGCCGAGAGACCTTGAAGTCAGCACCGGACGGAGTGGACTGGATTGAGACAGGGTACTGCGAGTCACTGAGGATACTCGCACAGCCGGTAAGCATCAGGCTGGCGGAAAGCGTCGCGAAACCAAAAACGCGGGTCATGCAATTCATCGAAGATTCCTTCTTCATTTACTTTTTTATCGTTTTTTGTAATACCGCGCAGCGATAATAATCACTTATGAAAATAATGTCATTTTGATTTCATTCATTGCCTGTCGTTATCCAGCGGCTCTATGCCGCGGCCCCACAAGCTTGCGGGCCACGGGAGTGAGGGGTAGCCTTGCAGCCTTTGTTGACCAACCACGAGTCTGCCCTGATGAAAACCCTGGTCTGGGATCTTCCCCTGCGTCTGTTTCACTGGCTGCTGGCACTGACCGTCACCGGCGCGCTGGTGACCATCAGCCTCGGCGGCAACTGGATCGAATGGCACGAGCGCTTCGGCATCGCGGTCGTCGGCCTGCTGGCCTTCCGCCTGGTCTGGGGCGTCTGTGGCTCGACCCACTCACGCTTCGCCAGCTTCTTCCCCACACCCGGCCGCATCAAGGCCTATCTGGGCGGCCGCTGGCAGGCACTGGGGCATAATCCGGTCGGCGCACTGTCGGTATTCGCGTTGCTGGGGCTGATGGCGTTTCAGGCAGTGACCGGGCTGTTCAGTAACGACGACGTGGCCTTCTATGGTCCGCTCAGCCGGCTGGTGTCGAGCGACACCGGCAGCCTGCTCAGCGGCTGGCACCGTTCCACCGAAGAGCTGATCTACGCCCTGCTGACGCTGCATATCCTCGCCATCGTGCTGTACCGCCTGCGCGGCAAGAACCTGGTTGGCCCGATGATTCACGGCAAGGCAGAGGTCCCGGCCAATCAGGTTGAACAGGTCAACGGCGGCAGCTGGGTTGCGCTGATCATCGCACTGGTCATTGCCGGAGCGGCCATCTGGTTTGCCACCGGCGCCTGGATTCCTGCACCGCCGCCGGCGCCCGCCGTGCCGGCCTGGTAAGCCCGGGAAGGTCGATTACCGCCCCATCAAACAAAAACCCGCCAGTTGGCGGGTTTTGTCAGCAAACCTGACGACTCAGTCCATCTTGTACTTGTCGTGGCAGGCCTTGCAGGTCTTGCCCACCTCGGCAAATGCCATGCGGATTTCCGACTGGTCGCCGGTTGCCGCTTTCTCGGCCAGGGTATTGGCTGCGGTGCCCATGTTGCCGGCCAGTTGAGCCACATCCTGCATGTTTTCGAACAGCGACGGATCTGCACTGGTACGCACATCACCGATGTCCTTCTCGGTACCCGGACCAAACAGCGCGCCGATGCCCGAGTTGGCAATCGCAGCAATGGTATTGGCAGCGGCTTCTACCTGCTGCTGGTTGTACTCGACGCTGCCATCAATGACCTGCGCCTTGATCTTGCCCATGTTCCAGGCCATGTAGCTGAAGCCGGCCTGGCGGGTTTCAATCTGCTTCTCGGGGTCCATCGCAGCGGCGGACAGGCTGGCAGCGAGCAGGGCAGAGCCCAGCAGGGTAGTCATCACGGTTTTCATACAAACTCCTTTTTTGCTGTTATGACGCTTCACTTTCCGCAGGTGTTGATCCCGAGCAGCGGATACAGCGGGCAGAAACGAAAGACGCCGGTTGCCAGCGGCACCAACCCGACCCAGCCCCACAGACCGATGGTGCCGGTCAGGGTCAGGGCAATCAGCACGACTCCTGCGAGGATGCGAAGAACACGGTCAATAGTACCTACATTGGCTTTCATGGCTACTCTCCTGAGTGCTCTGGGGCGCGGTCTCTGACCTTGCCCAGGGTGTTGAAGGCGATATCCGTGCTGGGGAAAACCCCGGCGATCTGCTGCCGTATCCAGTCGGTGTGCTGCAGCTGATCCATGACCGGGCCCTTGACCTCAGCGAGGTGCAGACGAATGTCCCGCTCGCGCAGCCCTTCGGTCAGCTCGCTGAGCATGTCCAGCCCAGTGCTGTCGATGTGGTTGACCGCTGACAGAATCAGTAACACTTCTCTGGTATCCGGATAGTCGGCAAGCGCCTGTGAGATGGCCTGCTCGACTGCCTTGGTGTTGGCAAAAAAGATGTTTTCGTCGATCCGCAGCGCCAGCAGGTGCGGTTCGATTTCAACCAGATGGCGTTTGGTATTGCGGAAGTAGTGGGTATCCGGCACCCGGCCGACCACCGCCACATGCGGGCGACTGCCGCGCCAGAGCTGGGCGACGATGGCAAAACACACGCCCAGCACGATGCCCGCCTCGATCCCCAGCACCAGCACGCCAACGGCGGTGCTGAGCAGGGTAAGTCCTTCGGCCCGGTCATAACGCCAGGCCCGGCGCAAGCTGGCCAGGTCGACCAGCGGCACCACTGCAACCAGAATCACCACCGCCAGTACAACCTGCGGCAACCAGGCAAACAGCGGCGCAATGCTGACCAGAATCAGGCCGACCAGCAGCGCCGAGAAGACGCCGGCAAGCGGTGTATTGGCACCGGCCTCGATGTTGACACTGGAGCGGGAGAAGCCACCGCAGACGGCAAAGCCGCCGCTCAGACCGGCACCAATGTTGGCGGCACCCAGCCCGAGCAGTTCGCGATCCGGGTCGATGCTCTGGCGCTTGCGCCGCGCCAGTGACTGGGCGATCGAGACACTTTCGACAAAGCTGACCAGACTGATCAACGCCGCCGGCAGCAGCAATGAGCGCAGCGCCGACAGATCCGGTGTATTCCACACCAGCGCCGGCAGTCCGGCGGGAATCTCCCCGACTACCGGGACGCCCTTGTTGGGCAAATCGGCCAGCAGGGTAATCAGCACACCCAGCACCACCACCAGAATCGGCGCCAGCTTGGCCAGCAGACTGGCGAGCGTCGCAGACAGGCCGAGCCCGCGCAGGTGACCAGCCAGCTTTCCGCGCGCATACAGCAACCAGCCGAGTGCGACCAACCCCATCGCCAGCACCAGTGAGTTGCCGGTATTCCAGCTGCCCAGCAGATCAAGTGGGGAATCCGGCCAGCCACGCAGGCCGAGCAGCTTCGGCAACTGACTGAGCACAATCAGAATCGCCGCACCGCTGATAAAGCCGCTGATCACCGGATGGCTGAGAAAATTCGCCAGAAAACCGAGGCGCAGCAGGCCGAACCCCAGCAGCATCAGCCCCGACAGCAGCGCCAGCCAGATCGCCAGCTGCAAGTAATCAGCGGAGCCAACCGTCGCAAGCGGCGCGAGCAGGGTGGCGGTCATCAAGCCGGTGACCGCCACCGGCCCGACCGACAGGGTCATACTGCTGCCCAGCAACGCATAACCGATCAGCGGCAAAATGCTGGCATACAGGCCGATCTGCACCGGCAACCCGGCGAGCATGGCGTAGGCCATGCTCTGCGGGATAATCATGATGCCGACCACCAGGCCGGCTGTCAGATCACCCGCCAGCCAGGCGCGCCGGTAGTGGCGCATCCAGCCGAACAGCGCATTGCTGCCCGGCGGTTGCAGGCGCAGATCCTGACTCACGCCTTCACCCGGCGGTCATACAGGGCAAACAGCCACATGCCGAGCAGCATAGCGGCCACCAGCAGCAATGCCTGCGGGATCAGGGCTGACGCTGCCACCAGAGCCGGGCCCGGGCAAAAACCTGCTACCCCCCAGCCGGCGCCGAACAGCAGGCTGCCGAGCACCAGCCGACGGTCGATGGTGCGGCTGGCCGGCAACTGCGCCTGCTCACCGCGCAGGGTAGTGCCCCGACGCTGAATCCACTGCATGGGCAGGAAGGCAACACCAATCGCCCCCGCCATAACCAGCGCCAGCGACGGGTCCCAGGCACCCGCCAGATCCAGAAACCCAAGTACCTTGGCCGGATTGGCCATACCCGAAATCAGCAGGCCGAAACCGAACAGCAGGCCGCTGGCCAATGCAATCAGTCCACGCATGATTCAGACTCCCAGCAGGTGACGCAGAACGAACACGGTGACAAAGCCTGCCCCCATAAAACTCAGGGTAGCGACCAGCGAGCGCGGCGACAGCCGCGACAGCCCGCAGACACCGTGACCGCTGGTGCAACCAGAGCCCAGCCGCGAACCAAAGCCCACCAGCAGGCCGCCGACGATCAGCGCGAGCGGGCCAGCCTCCACCTGCACACTGATCTCGCCTGCCACGGCCAGATAGATCCAGGGCGCCAGCAGTAACCCGAGCACAAACAGCAACGCCTCGCCGTTACCTGCCTGCGGCGTCAGCAGCCGGCCGACCAGCCCGCTGATGCCGGCGATGCGGCCATTGAACAGCATCAGCAATGCCGCAGCTGCGCCGATCAACGCACCACCCAGCAACGCCGACAACGGGGTAAACGCCGCCCAATCAATGTTCATCAGCTGTCTCCTCGGCGCAGTAAAGGCCGTACAGGGTATGCAGAATAGCCAGTGCCTCACGGCTGGCCACACGGTAGTAGACCAGCTTGCCCTCGCGGCGGGTATCCACCAGCCCCTCACGGCGCAGCACAGCCAGTTGCTGCGACAGGGTCGGCTGGACGATGCCCAGCAGCTCTTCAAGCTCACCAACATTACGCTCACCATCGACCAGCTGGCACAGCAGCAGCAAGCGGTCACGGTTGGCCAGCGCCTTGAGCAGTTGGTGGGCCTGATCAGCAGAGCTGCGCAGACGCTGGATATCGGATTGGTTGTTCATGACAGCAGTACGATCTCTCGGAACATTCTATTGACTAACAATATATAAAAAAATAGATTGTTTGCAAGCACGCCAATCGAAAGGGAGCACCCGATGAGTGAAAACCGCGTAGAAGTCACCCTTGAGCAGCAGCAGGGCTATCGTTTTGAAGCCCGCTTCAGCGGTGGCACGCCACCGCTGATCACCGACGAGCCGGCGCCGCTCGGCAACAATGAAGGTCCCAGCCCGGCCCAACTGCTGGTTACCGCCATCGCCAACTGCCTGAGCGACAGTCTGGTCTTCGCCCTGGCCAAATTCCGCCAGCCGAACGACGGTATCCGTACCGAAGCGGTTGGCCTGATCGGCCGAAACGAGGCGAACCGCATGCGCGTGGTCGGCGTAGAGGCAACCCTGCATCTCGGCCATCCGGCCAGCGCCTTCGAGCGGCTGGAGCGCATTCTCGATCAGTTCGAGCAGTTCTGTACCGTGTCGCAGAGCGTTGCGGCAGCCTTGCCGATTCAACTCACCGTACTCGACAGCGACGGCGTCAAACTCAAGGGCTGAACAGCTCGAAGCCGAGCAGCGTCTGCACCAGCGTGGCGTTGGCAATGTCGATAAAGAAGGCGCCGAGCAGCGGGATCACCAGATAGGCTTTGGGGCTGGGGCCGTAACGGCTGGTCAAGGCATCCATATTGGCGATGCCGACCGGCGTGGCGCCTAGGGTCTGCTGCCATTTCGTTCACCCACCTGTTGCAGCCTGTAAAGCCGCTAATCAAGGAGCGCGGAGCGTAATTTGGTCGTTCCAAATAAGCGACGAGCGACACCGAGTGGCGGTTTTACAGGCGCAACCTCGGCGGCCCCACCCGGAGGGCCGGTGCCATTTCTCGGCCATGCTGCGTTGTCGGTCGCTCATGTGGAATAACCACACTGCACTCCCTCCGCCTTGCTTGGCCGAGAAATGGCCTCCGGCAGGCGGGTGAACGAAACGGCAGCAGACCCTCGCCCCATGCCGATAAACCCCGCGCTGATACAGGCCGCGTCGTAGTTGCGGCCCAGCAGCGGGAAGACCAGAAACACGGTAAACAGGGTAATCACCACGGCCTGTATCAGCAGCATGATGCCGATCACTCCGAACGCGCCCTGCAATGACAGCAGCGGCAGGCTGATCAGGCTCATGCCGAGAAACAGCTGCAGGCTCAGATCGCCAACCAGTTGAATCGGCCTGGCATCCACCTCCACGCCCGCCATATCCAGCCCGTTGGCCAGCACGATACCGAGGAACATGGCGGTCAGAAACGCCGGCAACCGCAGGCCCAAGCCTGACAGCCAGTCGTAAACGCTGGCACCCAGCGCAAAACACAGCGCGACCAGCAGGACCGCAGTAAGCAGATGATTCAGGTCGATCAGGTACGTGGTCTTGCCGCGCCCTTCCAGATGCGGCAACTCGCTCTCCACCTCGGTGCTCACCAGCCCGTGACGGCGAATCAGCCAAGCCGACACGGGCCCGCCCAGCAGACCACCGCTGATCAGGCCGGCGGTCGCCATTGCCAGCCCCAGGGTACTGGCGTTGACCAGTTGGAAATGGTCCTCGAACAACTGCCCCCAGGTGAGCGCGGTGCCATGGCCGCCGGCCAGCGAAATACTGCCGCCAATCAACCCGTACAAGGAATTTTCCCCCAAGCCCAGCGCCAGCAGCGTACCCACCAGGTTCTGACACAGCAGCAACACCACCGCCAGCCCCAGCATGATCGCCAGCGCCCGCCCGCCGGCCAGCAACTGACGCAACCGTGACGACAGCCCGATGGTGCTGAAGAAAGCGATCAGCAGCAGGTCTCGCAGCTGCAGATCAAATTGAATCTCACGATCAGACAGCAACTGCATCACCGCCACCAGCGCGCTGATCGGCAACCCGCCGCTGACCGCAGCCGGGATGTTGTAATGACTCAACACCGCCACCCGCTGATTGATCCAACACCCCAGCCACAGCGAAATCACCGTCAGCGCCAGCGTAGTGGGGGTATTGATCAGCAGGGCAGTCTGTTCCATGACAGGTCTCGGGTTGGTGGCGTGAGGCAGCAGGGGATAAGCATATACGCAGGGACAGGGAGGCGCTCAACCCTTGGGTTCCCAGACGCAGACGGGCACGGCATGCCGTGCCCCTTGTATGCGCGCTCTAGTTAGCCAGACGTGAAGCGCGCACGGACCAACTCCCGTTTACGCGGGCGAGTAGCGCAGGGCTGACGGGAAAACGATGGGCGAGGTGTCTGAGGAGCAAAGCGACGAGTTTTCGCCCATCCCCGTCAGAC
>NZ_NBYK01000017.1:3682-31204 GCF_002197985.1 Halopseudomonas aestusnigri | reverse complement strand
CGAAGGCGAAAAGCGAACCTGACCAACACAGGGAGTGCTGATGAAAACAAGGCGCTCACACACAAAACCCAACAAAAACGCGCAGCAAAATATTCGCTTAAGCCGATCTTAAGATTCACCCGCCATTCTCCTCCCCAACATGAGGAGGAAGGCCATGTCACAGACCCCGGTTCCACAGGCTCGACAACTCGCCCGCCTGGGCGATGACGCCGCCCTGCTGCACGCTCCCCAGCACCCAGACTGCACGCTGCGGTCGCGGCTGGAGAGCTTTGTTCACGATTGCTTTGCCGACACCTACGGCGCCAACGTCCGCCAGTTCATGCCGGAGCTGCTCGGCCTTTGCCAGCAGGGCACGCTGCAGGCCGGTGTGGGTATCCGCGGCGGCGCCAGTGGCCCGCTGTTTCTCGAACACTATCTGGATCAGCCGGTGTGCGACGCCATTCGCCAGCACACCGACCTGCCGGTAAACCGCGAGCAGGTGGTGGAAGTCGGCAACCTGGCCGCACTGGCCCCCGGAGCCGGGCGCCTGCTGATCATCGCGCTGACCCACTATCTGGCGACCAGCGGGTACACCTGGGTGGTCTTCACCGGGACGCCGATGCTGCTCAACAGCTTCCAGCGCCTGACCCTGAGCCCGATTGATCTGGGCCCGGCCGACCCGGTGCGCCTGGGGGAAGCCCGCCTGGAGTGGGGCAGCTACTACGCCACCCGCCCACGGGTAATGGCCGGCTATATCCCCGAAGGCTTCAACCAGCTGCAGCGCCGCGGCCTGTTCGAGCGCATGCGCTACCAACCCGATTACCTGCAAACCGGCCTGGAGATTGCCCATGATTGCGCCTGAGACGCTCTGGAACAGCCTTGAACGCCACGCTGCCGAGCGCCCCAACAAACCCGCACTGAGCGACGAGCAGGGCAGCATCAGCTACGCCGATTTGCCGGCCGAGATCCAGCGCCGGGCCGAGCACCTGCGCGCGGTCGGCTGCCGCTGCGTGGCGCTGGCCCTGCCCAACGGTCGCGAGTGGCTGTTGTGGGATCTGGCGATTCTCAAGGCCGGCCTGATCTGCGTGCCGATTGCGCCGTTCTTTACCCATCAGCAGCGCGAGCACCTGCTGCGCAGCGCCGGCGTCGACACCGTGCTCGGCATGGCCGACGACAGCGCCGAGCTGCTGGCACAGGGCTTTGCCGCCACTTCGCTGGGCTGGCAACGGGCACCGATGGGCGTCGGCATCCCGGCCGGCACCGCCAAGATCACCTTTACCTCCGGCACCACCGGCACGCCCAAGGGCGTCTGCCTGTCTGCCGAGGCCATGCTGCAGGTCGCCGACAGCCTGCGTGAGGCCTGCTCGCCGGTTGATCCGCAGCAGCACCTGATTCTGCTGCCGCTGGCCGTGCTGCTGGATAACCTGGGCGCCATCACCGCACTGCTCAACGGCGCCAGCATCAGCGTACCGACCGACACCGGCCTGCAGGGCGCACAGATCAATCCGGCCCGTCTGCTGACGGTGCTGAACCAGAGCCAGCCGCACAGTCTGATTCTGGTGCCGCAGCTGCTGCAGGGTCTGCTGCAGGCCGCCGACGCCGGAGCGCCACTGCCGCGCAGCCTGCGCTTTATCGCGGTCGGCGGTGGACGGGTTGCACCCTCACTGCTGGAGCGGGCAGCCAGACACGGTTTGCCGGTGTTCGAGGGCTACGGCCTGTCCGAATGCGCGTCGGTGGTCTGCCTCAATCGTCCGGGCTACAACCGCCCGGGCACCGTCGGCCAGCCGCTGCCGCATGTACAGATTCGCCTTGCCGATGACGGCGAGATCTTGGTCCGCGGTGCCCGCGCGCTGGGCTATCTCGGCGAGCCGCCGCTGACCGCCGACGAGTGGCCGACCGGTGATATCGGCAAGCTGGAGGATGGCTACCTGAGCATTCTCGGCCGCAAGAAGAACCAGTTCATCACCGCCTATGGCCGCAACGTCAATCCCGAATGGGTCGAGGCCGAGGTTGCCGCCCATCCGGCGATTGCCCAGGTGCTGGTGTACGGCGAGGCGCTGCCGGTCAACGTGGCACTGATCGTGCCGCGCAGCCCGGCCTTCCGCGTAACCGACATCGAAGAGGCGATCGCCCAGGCCAACCGTCGCCTGCCCGACTACGCCCGCATCGGCCCCTGGTTGACCGCCAGCGAACCCTTCACCCCAGACAACGGCCTGCTGACCAGCAATGGGCGCCTGCGCCGTGAGCAGATCATTGAACACTACCGTCCAGCCCTGCTGGGCCTGCTGACCGAGGACATTGCACTATGACTTTCTTTGAACAACTGCAAAGCGAAACCGTAAACGAACGCGAATACCTGTTCAGCTCACCGCTGATCCAGGCCGCCCTGCGCGGCGAGGTACAACGCCACAGCTACATCGCGTTTCTGGCCCAGGCCTTCCATCACGTGCGTCACACCGTGCCGCTGCTGATGGCCTGCGGCGCCCGGCTGGACAGCGACCACGAATGGGTGCGCGAGGCCATGGCCGAGTACATCGAGGAGGAAATCGGCCATCAGGAGTGGATTCTCAACGACATCCGCGCCTGCGGTGGTGACGCCGAGGCGGTCCGCCACAGCACCCCGGCACTGGCCACCGAACTGATGGTCAGCACCATGTACGACCGTATCAACCGGCTCAATCCGATGTCCATGCTGGGCATGGTGTTCGTGCTCGAAGGCACCAGCATCGCGCTGGCCACCCAGGCCGCCGGCAGCCTCAAGGAAGGCCTGGGCCTGCCGCCGCAGGCATTCAGCTACCTGACCTCGCACGGCTCGCTGGACCTGGAGCACATGAAGTTCTTCGAGCAACTGGTAAACCGCATCGACAACGATGCAGACCGCACCGCCGTGCTGCACACCGCCAAGGTGATCTACCGGCTCTATGCCGACATGTTCCGCAGCCTGCCGGGCTCGGTCGAGGAGGAGGTGCGCCATGCAGCTGTCGGCTAGTCGTGTACTGCTGACCGGCGCCACCGGCGGCATGGGCCGCGCCATCGTAGCCGCGCTCTGCGCACGCGGGGCGCAGGTGCTGGTGGTTGGCCGACAAGACAAGGCCCTGCAGGCACTGGTAGAGCGCAATCCGTCCCAGGTCAGCTGTCTGCAGGCCGATTTGCGTCAGCCGGCCGACCGCGCCAGCGTGCTGCGCCGGGCGCAGCAGATGGGAGACATCAACCTGCTGATCAACGCCGCCGGCATCAACCACTTCGGCCTGTTCGAGAACATGCAGGAGCAGGCCATCAATGATCTGATCGAGACCAACCTGACCGCCACCCTGCAGCTCACCCACGGCCTGCTGCCGCTGCTGCGCAGCCAGCCGCAGAGCTGCGTGGTCAATATCGGCTCGACCTTCGGCTCGATCGGCTACCCCGGCTTCAGCGTCTACTGCGCGACCAAGTTCGCCCTGCGCGGCTTCTCCGAAGCGCTGCGCCGCGAGCTGGCCGATACCAATGTCGGCGTGCTCTACCTCGCGCCGCGGGCGACCCGTACCGAGATGAATAACGCGGCGGTCGAGGCGATGAACGCCGAACTGCAGGTCAACATGGACAGCCCCGAGCTGGTCGCCGAGCGATTGGTTCAGGCGCTGGATGCCGATCTGCGCGAGGTACATCTGGGCTTTCCCGAGCGCCTGTTCGTGCGCCTGAACGGGATTCTGCCGCGGCTGGTCGACAAGGCCCTGCGTCGCCAACTGCCAACCATCCAGCACTACGCCACCCCCTCAACCCACACCAGGGAGCACTGATCATGTCCATCTGGATTCGTTATCTCGTTGCCGGCCTGCTGGCCGGCTTCAGCCTGAACATCCTTGCCGCCGATATCGCTCCGCTGCAGAAACGCTGGGCGGAAATTCAGTACCAGCTGCCGGAAGACCAGAAGGCAGACGCCTTCGAAGCCCTGGCCGCCGAAGCCGAGCAGGCGCTGGCGCAGGAGCCTGATGACGCTCCGCTGCTGATCTGGCGCGGCATCATTCTCAGCAGCTGGGCCGGCGCCGACGGCGGCCTGGGCGCACTGGGCAAGGTCAAGGAGGCCAAGAGCCTGTTCGAGCACGCCCTGCAGGTTGACCCGCAGGCACTGCAGGGCTCGGCCTACACCAGTCTGGGCGCACTCTACTACCAGGTTCCGGGCTGGCCCATCGGCTTTGGCGATGACGAGCAGGCCGAAGCGCTGCTGAAGCAGGCACTGGCACTGAACCCGGACGGTATCGACAGCAATTACTTCTGGGGCGATTACCTGATCGACCAGAAGCGCTATGCTGAAGCCCGCGCCGCGCTGCTCAAGGCCCAGGCTGCTGCCCCGCGCCCGGACCGCCCGCTAGCCGATCAGGGCCGCCAGGCCGAGATCCGCGCCCGACTGGATAAAATCGCCAACAGGTAACCCATGCGACTGCTGCTGGTTGAAGACGATAGCTCCCTCGCCGAGGGCATTCTCACCTCGCTCAAGGGCGAGGGTTATACACTCGACTGGCTGCAGGACGGCGCCAGCGCACTGCACGCGCTGAGCAGCGAGCCCTTTGATCTGGCCATTCTGGATCTGGGCCTGCCGCGGATGGACGGTCTGCAGGTGCTGCGCGCCTTGCGTGACCGTCATCAGGCCGTGCCGGTACTGGTGCTGACCGCCCGCGACGGCGTGCAGGACCGCATCGCCGGGCTCGATGCCGGCGCCGACGATTACCTGATCAAGCCGTTCGACAGCGCCGAACTGAAGGCCCGCATCCGCGCCCTGCTGCGGCGCAGCGCCGGGCGCGCCGAGCCGTTGATCCAGCTGCGCGGCGTCACCCTCGACCCGCAAAGCCAGCAGGTCAGCTTCGAAGGCCGCAACGTCAATCTGTCGCGCAAGGAGTTCATCCTGCTGCACGAACTGATGGCCCAGCCGGACCGGGTACTGACCCGTGATCGGCTGGAGCAGGCGCTCTACGGCTGGAATGAGGAAATCGACAGCAACACCCTGGAAGTCCATATACACCACCTGCGACGCAAGCTGTTCAGCGGCCTGATCCGCACCCTGCGCGGGGTCGGCTACATGATCGAGCGCGACGCATGAGATCCATCCGCAAGCGCATCCTGGTGCGGGTGCTGGGGCTGCTGCTGGTCAGCACCCTGATCATGGGCTGGGCCAGCCACCACGACTCCACCCACGAGGTAGAGGAGCTGTTCGACGCCCAGCTGGGCCAGAGCGCACGGGTTCTGATCGGCCTGCTCGGCGCCTCGCAGGGTCAGATTCCGACCGAACAACTGGCCCAGGCGCTGCTGGAAACCAGCGGCGAGCCCCCCAAACTCGGACACCGCTATGAAAGCAAGCTGGCCTTCCAGGTGCGTAACGCCGAGGGCCGGGTCATTGCCCGCTCCTTCAATGTGCCGCCGCTGACCGCCGCCGACTGGCAGCCGGGTTTTGCCGATCTGCAGCAGGCCAAGCACCAGTGGCGCAGCTATGTGCTTGAGTCACCCGACAGCGGTCTGGCGGTTTGGGTCGGCGAGCGCAGCGACGTACGTGGCGAGCTGGTCGACAAGATCGTGCGCGGGACACTGGTACCCGATCTGCTGGGTATCCCGCTGCTGGTACTGCTGGTCTGGTTTGCCATTGGCTCTGGCTTGAAACCGCTGGACGAGCTGGCCCGCCTGATTCGCCTGCGCGAGCCCAACAGTCTGCAGCCGATCGTACTCAGCGATCTACCGCAGGAGCTGGAACCGGTGCAGGCCGCGCTCAATCGCATGCTCGAGCAGTTGCACCAGTTGCTGGCCCGCGAACAGCGCTTTATTGCCGACGCGGCGCATGAACTGCGCACGCCGCTGGCGGTGCTGAAAATCCACGCCGAAAACGCCATGCAGGCCAGCGAGCCGGCCGAGCGTGACCAGGCCCTGCAGCACCTTCGCCGGGGCGTGGAGCGCGCTACCAGGCTGATCTCACAGATGCTGACCCTGGCCCGGCTGGCAGACGACCAGCAGCGCCAGCGGGTGCCCGTCGCCCTGCTGCAAAGCTGCCGAGACGCCGTTGCCGAACTGCTGCCGCTGGCTCTGCGGCGAGATCAGGAACTGGAGCTGGTCAGCGACGGCAGCTTGCCGGAAGAGGTGGAGATGGAGCCCGGCAGCCTCGGCATGTTGCTGCAAAATCTGGTCGGCAATGCCATCCAGCATGCCCCCGATGGCGGGCGGATTCTGATCAGCCTGCAGCAGCAGTCCGACCAATTGGTGCTGCGGGTCGAAGACAGCGGCAGCGGCGTGGCGCCCGCCGACCGCGAGCGTCTGCTGGAGCGTTTTCACACCCAGGGCAACAGCCAGGGTGCGGGGCTGGGTCTGTCCATTGTGCAACGCATCATCGAGCGCCACCAGGGCAGCCTGTTGCTCGGTGACAGTCCACTCGGCGGCCTGCTGGTGCAGGCCAGCTTCCCGCTCGGCACACCCGTGTCCGGCTGATCGTGCGTCATCACCCGGGCAGCCTGCGCTGGTATCAGGGGATAAGTTGGCCGATACTCGGGCGCGTTCAAGATGGCCAATAACAACAGGAGATCCGACCCATGACCACCTCGCGCTTCGACCTGACCGGCAAGACTGCCCTGATTACCGGCGCCTCCAGTGGCCTCGGCGCCCACTTCGCCCGCGTACTGGCCGCTGCCGGCGCCCGTGTCGTGCTGGCTGCCCGCCGCGCCGATCGCCTGTCCGCGCTGGTGGACGAGCTCAAGCAGCAGGGCTTTGAGGCAATGGCAGTCACCATGGATGTGACCGACGCCGACAGCGTTGACGCCGGCTTCAGTGCCGCCGAGCAGGCCTTCGGCGTGTGCGACATTCTGGTCAACAACGCCGGCATTGGCGATCCGGTGCCCTTCCTGGACATGGACGAAGGCAACTGGCGCAGCATGCTCGACACCAACCTGGACGGTGCCTGGCGCGTCGCCCACCGCGGCTGCAAGGCCATGGCCAGCAGCGGCCAGGGCGGCAGCGTGATCAACATTGCCTCGATTCTCGGTCTGCGCGTCGGCAAGGCGCTGGCCCACTATGCGGTCGCCAAGGCCGGCGTTGTGCAGCTGACCAAGGCCATGGCGATGGAACTGGCCAAGAACGGTATCCGCGTCAACGCCATTGCCCCCGGCTACTTCCGCACCGAAATGAATTCTGACTACTTCGATACCGAGCACGGCCAGACCTACGTGCGCAGCAAGGTGCCGATGGGCCGCCTGGGGCAGCTCGACGAACTCGATGGCCCGCTGCTGCTGCTCGCCAGCGAGGCCGGTTCGTTCATGACCGGCACCATCATCAACGTCGATGGCGGTCATGTGAACAACAGCCTGTAAGACGGGATCGCGTCAGTACCCGTTGCCGGCACCTGACAAGTGCCGGCACAGAGCGCGCGCGACGCTGGCAGCGCGGTCGGCAAACCGCTATCTTCTGGCCTGACGACGCACTGGAATCTCCCATGGCCACGCTGCCCACTTTCCGCAACGGACACATCGCCCTGCCGCTCGGCATCATCCTGCTGGCCCTGCTGTTCCTGGTTCTGGCTGTCGCTGCTTCACAGCAACGCGATGCCCAGTGGCGCGAGCAGCTGTTCAATGAAGCCCGTCGCGACCTGTCCGCCCTTGAGCAGACCCGGCAGGCCATGCGCGGTGAGGCGCGCATTGCAGTCTACAGTCTCAGCCAGGACCCGGACGTTCTGAGGCTGATCCGGCGCATCAATACCCTGATCAGGGAGCACGGCCGGGCCCATCCGGAGGTGCTGCGCCTGCGCGCCCAGCTGGCCGAAGACCTCGACGGTTTCTGGCAACTGCTGCAGCAGGCCGGTGCCACACAACTGCAGATTCACCTCAGCGAGGACCAAACCACCCTGCTGCGCATGCAGAACCGGAACACCTGGGGAGACCGGGCGCAAACCCACAATACGGCGGGCAGCACCAGAATCCGAAGCGGCCTGACCCTCCATCAGGACGGCGCCCGCGAGAGCGCCAGCGCAAAGCTGTTTGCCGATGACAAACCCGACAGCCCGCTGATCGCCACCCTGGAGGTCGGCTTTCCGGCATTTGCCAATGCGCAAATCGGCCAGAAAGAAGGGCTGGCCCTGCTGATCGATATCCGCAGCGTTGCTCCCGAGACCCTTGGGCATCCGCTGCTGCTGGGGCAAGGCCGCTGGCTGCAGGTAGAACGGCACGGCGCAGCAATGCCGCCCGGCGTAAGCGACGCTCTCGGCACCCTCGACCAGCGAACGCCGGAACGGCTTTACAGCAACAGTGACGGCACCTGGCTGCTGAGCCTGCTGCCACTGGAAGCCGTGGGTGATGGACAGCCGGTTGACGCCCCTGCACCAACTGCTCTGGTGCTCTGGCGTGACATTAGCGCCCAGGCAGCGGCGCACCTGCGGGAACAGCGGCAGCTGGCAGGCAAATGGCTGCTGGCGCTGGTTGCAGCCTGCGCCCTGTTCAGCCTGCTGCAGTTAAGCAGTTACCGGGCGGCACGTCGCCAGGTCCTGCGTCACGCCGACGCCATACGCGAGGAAAGCCAGAAGCGGGAGCACAATCGGCGCCTGCTGGAAATTATTGCCCGCACCCAGTCTGCCTACATCCAGCAGAACCAGATGCCGGCCAGCCTGCATGAGGTGCTGGAGCAGATCCTTGCGCTGACCGGCTATCAGGTCGGCTTGCTCAGCCAGTCCCGGCTTGAACCGGACGGTACACAAACTCTGCAGCTGCAGAGCAGTCTGGACAACCGGCCGCAACCCGGGCCTGCACCGCGCGCCCTGCTTGACGCCATGAACGCTGCCAGCAGCGACCAGCAGGCCAGGCTGATCGCCAGCGACAACCCCGATCTGAAGAACGCGGTATTGCTGCCACTGCTGTACGGCGGAAGGCTGATGGGCATGCTGGCGCTGTGTCATGGGCCGGAGCAACCCGGATCGTCTCTTCTGTCATTTCTGGCGCCGCTGCAGACCAGCCTGGGTCAGCTGCTCAACGCGATGCGCCAGCGTCAGGAGCACGCAACCCTGCAGGAGCGACTGGAGCGCCAGCGGCTCGCGCTGGGCTCGCTCAACCGCATCGCCGCAGACTTTGGCCTGTCTCACCAGGAGCGCCTGAAGCGATTGCTCGACCTGGGCTGTGATTACCTGCAGCTGGAACTGGGGCTGGTCAGCCGGATCAGTGGCAGCGTGTATGAAGTGATCGCTGCCAGCAGCGGCGAGAACAGTCCGGAGAGCGGAGCCTGTTTCGACTTCGAGCAGACCTACTGCAACCTGACCTATCAGCACGACGACGTGCTGGCGATCGACAGCATGGGTAACTCGCGCTTCAACGGACACCCCTGCTACCGGACCTTTGCCCTTGAGTGCTATATCGGCATTGCACTGATCGTTGGCAACCGCCGTTATGGCACGCTGAACTTCTCCGCCTCGGCTCCGCGGGTACGACCGTTCGATGAGGTCGACCTCGATTTCATGCGGCTCTGCGCACGCTGGTGCAGCGGCCTGCTCGAGCAGCAGGCCGAACAGCAGGCCCGCGAAGCGCTGCTGCAGCGCTTCGCCAAACTCAATCAGCACCTGCCCGGCATGGTCTACCAGTACCAGCTGAGCAGCGACGGACACAGCTGGTTTCCCTTCAGCAGCGAGGGCATCGGCAATATCTATGACCTGACACCGGAGCAGGCCGGTATCGATGCCAGGCCGGCCATCGAGCTGATCCATCCGGAGGACCACGACCGGATCGTGGCCGAAATCGGCGAATCCGCCCGCCAGCTCACCGAGTGGCGCTCGGAATACCGCGTTCGCCATCCACGGCTGGGCGAAATCTGGGTCGCAGGCTACGCAAGTCCGGAGCCACTGGCTAACGGCGACATCGTCTGGCATGGCTTCATTGCCGATATCACCACGCGCAAGCACATCGAGCAGCACCTGGCCAGTGAACAGCAAAGGCTGGCGCGTATCATCGACGCTACCGGTGTCGGCAGCTGGGAATGGGACATGACCGCGGAACAACTCGAGGTCAACCCGCGCTGGCTGCAGATGCTGGGTCTTCCGGCAGATAGGCCACAGTCGATTCCGGCGGCCCGCTGGTCAGAACTGATTCATCCGGACGACCGGGAAAGCGCTCGTGCGCAACTGCTGGCCCACCTGCGCGGCGAGACCGACCATCTTCGCTATGTCTGCCGTGCCCGCCATCAGGATGGCCACTGGGTGTGGATCCAGAGCCACGGCCAGGTCTCGCGCCGCGATGCCAGCGGCCGGGCGCTTTGGATGAGCGGCATTCACACCGATATCAGTCAGGAGATGGCAGCTGCCGAGGAGGTCCGCGAAGCCCGTGCCTTCCTGAGCGCCGTGATCGAGGCCTCAACCGAGGTCGCCATCATCGCCGTCAATACCCAAGGTGACATCACCCTGTTCAACACCGGTGCCGAAAAGCTGCTGGGTTACCAGGCTGCGGAAGTGATCGGCCAAATGCCGCCCATACGCTTCCACCTCGCTGCCGAAATAGAACAACGCAGCCAGCAGCTCAGCGCCCGCTACGGAAAACCGATTGATGGCCTGGAAGTGTTTCTCCACGAGGCACGGCAAGGCGGCTCGGAAACCCGCTCCTGGACCTATCGGCGCAAGGATGCTCAGGAACGGCAGGTCAACCTGACCGTCACCCGCATCGCCGACGAGAACGGCGAGGTCGTCGGCTATCTCGGCATGGCCACCGACATAACCGACCTGATCGAGACTACACGTGCCCTGCAACAGAGCGAGTCGCGCTTCCGCGGCATGGTCAGCAACCTGCCCGGCGCGGTGTATCGGCGTCGCCCGGATCTCCGTTTAAGCATGTCGTACCTGAGCAATGAAATCGAGCATATCACCGGCTATCCGGCCAGCGACCTGGTCGACAATCGGCATCGCAGCTATGCCAGCATAGTGCACCCCGATGACCTGGACGCTCTGCTCCAGCGCAGCCATACGTCACCCGGCCAGCCCAGCTTCGAGCACACCTATCGTCTGCTGCACGCCGACGGCCGAATCGTCCAGGTGCGTGACAAGGGCCGCGCCGAGTTCGATGCTGATGGCAACCTGATCGGCTTCGACGGTTTCATCTGGGATGTCACCGACCAGGTGCGGGCAGAGCAGATGAAGGCACAGTTCGTATCCACGGTCAGCCATGAGCTGCGCACCCCGCTGACTGCCATCAGTGGCGCGCTGAAGCTGATCCATGGCGGCGCACTCGGCCCCATACCCGACAACATGCATCGGCTGTTGGGCATCGCTGCGCAAAACAGCGACAACCTGCACAGCCTGATCAATGATCTGCTCGATATGGACAAGCTGACCGCCGGCCAATTGCAGATCCAGTTACAGGATCAGCCCCTGCGCCCCTTGCTCGAACAGGCGCTGGAACTCAATCAGAGCTATGCCGACCAATTCCAGGTAACGCAGTTACTGGATCCGATAGACGACGTGGTAGTCAGCGTTGATCGCCAGCGGCTTGGCCAGATACTGGCCAACCTGCTGTCCAATGCTGCCAAGTTCTCGCGCCCGCAGGGACGCATCTGGCTCGGTGCACAACACCTTGGCGACCAGGTAGAGATCAGCGTGCGCGACGAGGGTATCGGCATTCCATCGAAGGAGCACGAGCGCATCTTCGACAAGTTTTTTCAGGTCGACAGCACCAGCACCCGCAGTCGTACCGGATCGGGGCTCGGCCTGGCCATTACCCGCGAACTGGCACGCCGTATGGCGGGCGACGTAGGTTTTGAATCCAGTGAAGGGGTGGGCTCACGATTTTGGGTTCGACTGCCTTGCAAGAACGCCAATGCACACCGGGAAACTGTCTAGACTGACACATGAACTTTTCTGGCGGAGCCAGCGTGAACAACAGCGATAGCAACGACCAGCAGCGTCTGACTGCCCTGGCACAGCTGCAGATCATGGACACACCCAGAGAGCAGGCCTTCGATGACCTGACGACACTGGCTGCGCGCTGGCTTGATGCCCCGATCGCCCTGATTACGTTGGTTGATAGCCAGCGCCAGTGGTTCAAGAGCCGAGTCGGGCTCGATCTCAGCGAAACGCCGAAGGAGATGGCCTTCTGCGCCCACGCGATCCGCCAACCGACGCTGATGGAGGTGTCCGACGCCACCCGCGATCCACGCTTCGCGGATAACCCACTGGTTACCGGTGACCCGGGCATTCGCTTTTACGCAGGCATGCCGATTGCGAGCCCGCAGGGCGCTCTGCTCGGCACGCTCTGCGTCATTGACCGGCGGCCGCGTACACTCAACGACGAGCAGCGTGACACCCTGCAACGATTGGCCCGCCTGGCCGAGTTTCAGCTGCAGCTGCGACATACGCTGCTGATCAGTCAGGCAGAAGCCCTTGAGCTGATGCACCAGCAGACCCTGAATCAGCGGTTGCTCGACTCGCTCAAGGCTGGCGTAGTCGCCTGCACCGACGACGGCACCCTGACCCTGTTCAATACCACCGCCCAGCAGTGGCATGGCGCCGATATGCTCAACCTGACGCCGGAAGAGTGGGCGCACCACTATGACCTCTACGCTGCCGACGGCCGGACGCCGCTGACCACGGACGATATACCGCTGGTGCGCGCCTGGCAGGGCAAACCGGTCGAGAACGTTGAAATCTGTATCGCCTGTGCCGATCAGCCGTTGCGCCACGTGCTCTGCAGTGGTGGCCTGCTGTATCCCGAACAGGGCGGTCCGGGCGCCGCTATCGTGGTCATGCACGACATTTCCGAGATCCGCCGCGCGAGTAACATGAAAAGCCACTTTCTGGCGACCGTCAGCCACGAACTGCGCACGCCGCTGACTGCCATCAGCGGCGCAGTCGGCCTGCTGCACAGTGGCGCGACCGATCCCCGCTCCGCCGCAGGGGAGCGACTTCTGAGTATCGCCCTGGACAATAGCCAACGGCTCAACGAGCTGATAAACGACCTGCTCGACATGGAAAAGCTGGAAGCCGGCAAGGTGGAACTGCGCGTCGAACCGCTGGCGCTGCGCGCCAGCATTGTTCAGGCGATGGAAAGCAACCGACCCTACGCCGAACGCTTCCAGGTTCACTGGTACATACCCGAGGGGCTGGCTGATATGACGGTTATTGCCGATCAGCGGCGTCTGCTGCAGGTGCTCACCAATTATCTGTCGAACGCCGCCAAGTTCTCGCATGCCGGCGGCTCAATCCGGATCGAGTGGCAGCGGCAGGGTGACTCGGTCATGGTTCGCGTCGTTGATCAGGGGATAGGTATCCCAAGCGAGCAGCAACCGCTGCTGTTCAACAAGTTCAGTCAGCTCGATACAACCGACAAACGTCAGCGCGGCGGAACCGGACTCGGACTGGCCATCTGCAAGGAGTTGATTGAGCGCATGGGAGGCCGGGTAGGCGTGCAATCGGAGGTCGACAAGGGCTCCTGTTTTTGGTTTACCCTGCCGATTGCCGCGCCAGACAATCGACGATAACAAACCAACGCGCCATCACGTTGACATCAGTCAAGGCCGCACCGGCACACAGGACGCATAATAGTATGACGATGATACTGAAACGCATTATGCACATTGAGGATGACCCCTCGATTCAGGAGGTTGCCCGGGTCGCACTGGAGGTAGTAGGCGGCTTTGAGGTACGCAGCTGCGACTCCGGTGCTGACGGCCTTGCTGCCGCTGATGACTTCAGCCCCCAGCTGGTCCTGCTGGACGTCATGATGCCCGGAATGGACGGCCCACAGACCCTGATCGAGCTGCGCAAGCTGCCCTGCATGCAGGGTGTACCGATCGTATTCATGACGGCCAAGGCGCAGACCCAGGAGGTAGCTGCCTACCGGGACCTGGGTGCCGCCGGCGTCATAATCAAACCGTTCGACCCTATGACACTGTCAGATCAGATCCGCGAGATTTGGGAATACAAGCATGCATGAATCAGAACAGCTCGTCGCCCAGCTGGCCGCTCTGGAAGAGCGTTTTCGCCAACGTCTGCACGACGAACTGGATGAGCTGAACCACCTTGCCGATCATCTGCACAGAACCCCTGGCGCATTGCAGGATCTGCGTGACCGTCTGCACAAGCTGGCCGGCTCCGCCGGTACCTTCGGTTATGCAGTCCTCGGTGAGCGTTGCCGGGAACTGGAGCAGCGCGCCCAGGCCGAGCTGGATGCACCGCACCGCTCCAGTGCTGTACTGAATAGCCTGGCAGAGGCAACGCATCACCTGAATCAGCTGCTGGAGCATACCCCTGATGCCAGAACCGAGCATCAGCGCCTCGACACACCGACGACCGATGAGGGTGATCAGCGGCATATCGGCCTGCTGGTGGCAGACGATCAAATGCGCGAGCAACTAGAGCGCACCCTGGGCAGCTTCGGTTACCAGACCAGTTGCTTCGACAATCCGACGACCCTGCATCAAGCCGATCATATCGACGCCATGATTGTCGATACCAGCCCGCCTGGCAGCACACTGCTGCAGGACCCGGTGTTTCGCCAGCGTGATGCCCAATCGCCGCCGCTGCTGGTCATCAGTTCACAGGACAATTTCACCGGTCGCTTGCATGCTGTGCGTGTTGGCGCGATCGGTTTTTTCACCAAACCGGTTGATCTGCCGATGCTTGAGAGCCGCCTGGAACGCTGCTTCAACACGCTCCAGGGCGGGCCGTTCCGGGTGCTGATCATTGATGACGATACCGAGTTGAGCGCTCGCTACGCCTTGGTGCTTAGCAGCGCGGGCATGATGGTCGACACCCTGAGCGATCCGCAACAGTTGCTGGACAAGATGACAGCATTCAGCCCTGAAGTGGTGCTGATGGACCTCAGCATGCCGCAGTACAGCGGTCCGGAGCTGGCGCAGGTGATCCGCCTGAATGACGACTGGCTGCGTGTCCCCATCGTTTACCTGTCAGCAGAGGTCAATGCCGAGCGGCAGATGTCGGCCCTGCTCAAGGCCGGAGACGACTTCATTACCAAGCCGATCAGTGACAGCGCCCTGCTGACGACCGTCTATGCCCGCGCACAGCGCGCCCGCATGGTCAGCGAAGCCTTGGCTCGTGACAGCCTGACCGGCCTGCTGAAACACGCCGACATCAAGGAGCAGGTAGAGATTGAAGCCGAGCGGGCGCTACGCACCCGCTCCCCGTTGACCGTCGCCATGATCGACATTGATCGTTTCAAGTCGGTCAATGACCGATACGGCCATGCCAGCGGCGACAGCGTGATCCGCGCCCTGTCCAACCTGCTGCGCCAGCGCCTGCGCAAGATCGATCGGCTGGGCCGCTATGGCGGCGAGGAGTTTGTTGCCGTGCTGCCAGGCTGCAGTGAAGACGATGCCTTCAGCATACTCGACAGCATTCGTCAGGCCTTCAGCGCCGTACAGTTCAGTTCGACACAGGGAAAGCCGTTCAACTGTACGTTCAGTGCCGGCATCAGCAGCTGCATGGCGCCCGGCTGGAACAACAGCGCCCTGCTGGAGGACGCCGATCGTGCGCTCTATCAGGCCAAGGAATCGGGGCGCGACCGTGTCTGCAAAGCCGGAGTTAGCAGTAATTGAAAGCGATTATCGTCGAGCAAGACCCCTGGATTGCGGAACTGTTGCGTTCCGTCCTGCGCGATCTGGGGGGAATCGAAACACACCTGTTTGACAGTGCTGTCAGCGCCATCAACCACCTGCGCAGCGACCGCGTTGATCTGCTGATCACCGATCTGCAGCTCAGTGACCGCAGTGGCCTGGATCTGGCCCGCGAGGTCGCACGCCGCGCCCCACGCAGTCTGCGCGTGCTGGTCACCGCCAGCATCGACCGTCAGCTGGTGCTGGACGCGCGCAGCGTCGGCATAGCTGATCTGATCGCCAAGCCGTTCAAGCTGGATGAACTGCGCCGGCGACTGGCTCGGTTACTGCAGCGGGATCAGGAGGGAAGCGCCGCAGCGGGCAATATCGGTGATCTGGACGGCTTTCTGCAGGCGCGTCTCAAGCAGCCGATTCGGCTGGCCTGGACCAGCCCCGAGCGCCAGCAGGAGGCTGCCGTATTACCACAGCAAACCAATCGGGCCGATTACCTGACACTCGCACGCAACGAGCCGCTGCTGGCCCTGGTCAGTATCAATCGTGCCAACCGCGAAGGCCTGCTGCGCGGCCGTGAGGGCACCTGTGTCAGCCTGAGTGAGGCCTATGAGTGGCTTGGCAGCCATACCTGCGCTGACCTGGCCAGGCGGCTTTCACGCGCCCGCATCGCACTGGAGCATCCGCTGCTGCAACGTCTGGCCGCCGGCTTCATGGCCGAACGTGAAGCCCTCTCCGATGCCCTGAAACGTCTGAGCGCACACCAGTCGATCGCCGCCGGCCCGCTGGATACCGCTGTGAACTTCTGCCGCCTAGGCGAAATGGCAGTGATCTGCGCCATTCAGCACTACCTGAACTACGGCCAGCAGGCCGATGACGAAACCATCAAGCAGATGGTCAGTGACTATGCCGCGCCCTTCGGCAATCAGATCAAGACCCAGCAGCAACTGCCGTTCCTGCTGCGCGAGTTGACCGGTTCGCTGTTTCAGTTGCCCCAGAACGGCCTGCGCAAGGATCGCATCCTGATGCGCATCGCGGCGCTGGAAACCGGCTTCGCCAAGCCCGACCCGAGCCAGCTGCAGCAATTGCTCAGGTTGATCGGCCGCGACCGGGTCGAGGTAAGCTAACCCACCAATGCCATCAAAGCGCGGGTCAGACTTTCGGCGGGCTCGGCGCGGCAACCGGTTACGTTCTGCCCGGCCCACAACGGCGAGAAATCACCGCTCCCAGCTTTCTCTGCCGCCGCGCGCAGCGGCGTAATCGCCGTGCCGGCCAGCGGGAAGGGCGGCGGCAGATCACTCATGGGGCCCAGCTCACGCATCACCCGATTGACGATGCCCCGCGCGGCGCCGCCGGAGAACAGGTTGGTCAACGCCGTGTGCTGCGCCGCTTCACTCTGCAACGCTGCCCGGTGCAGTGCGCTGGTGGTCGCCTCCGGGCAGAGCAGGTAGGCGGTGCCAATTTGCACCCCGGAAGCGCCCAGCGCCATAGCCGCGGCCACACCGTGCGCGTCGGCAATGCCACCGGCCGCAATCACCGGAATATCCAGCGCCGCCACCAGCTGCGGTAACAGCACGAAGGTGCCCATCTGCAGGCTCAGATCGGTCGACAGAAAATGTCCGCGATGGCCACCCGCTTCCAGCCCCTGGGCAATCACCGCGTCAGCGCCATTGGTCTGCAGCCAAAGGCCTTCGGTTACGGTGGTGGCGGTGGACACCACCTTGCCGCCCCAGCCCTTGATCTGCTCGATCATCGCCGGCTCAGGCAGGCCAAAGTGAAAGCTCACCACAGGCGGACGGTACGCGCTGATCAGCTCCAGCGTCTCGGCATCAAACGGGCGGCGACCGGCACCGGGTTGAATGCTGTCGATATCCAGCCCGAACTCGGCGTAGTAGGGCGCCAGTGCGGCGCGCCAGCCTTGCTCCCGTGCCTCATCCGCAGCCGGTGTCTGGTGGGCAAAGAAATTAAGACTCCAGGGGCCTGCCGCCTCGCGCTGCAACACCTCCAGTTCCGCGCGCAGCGCATCGGCACCCAGCATGGCGCATGGCAACGAGCCCAGCCCACCCGCGCGGCACACCGCCAGCACCAGCGCGCTATTCTGTACACCTGCCATCGGCGCCTGAATCAGCGGCAGTTCGGTTCCCAGCAGATCGGTCAGTGTCATCCAGCGTGCTCCATCTTGCGGTGAGTGGCGCCGCAAACCATAGCACGCCGGAGGATCAAGCTCCTGCCCGACCAGCCCACGCTGCTGCATGCGCATGGCCGAGTTGGAACTCGGCCTTCCCGGTTAATACTGCAAGTTGGGCAAATCGCGAAACAGATCCAGCGCCTCGGGGTTGGCCAGCGCGTCGGTGTTCTTCACCGGCAGACCGTGCACCACATTGCGCACCGCCAACTCGACGATCTTGCCGCTGCGGGTGCGCGGGATGTCGCTGACCGCGATGATCTTCGCCGGCACATGGCGCGGGGTGGCGTTGGCGCGGATAACCTGGCGGATCTCGGCCTCCAGTGCCGCATCCAGCGTCACGCCGTCACGCAGGCGCACAAACAGCACCACGCGCACATCGCCCTGCCACTGCTGGCCGATGGCGAGCGACTCCAGCACCGCTTCGACCTTCTCCACCTGCCGGTAGATTTCCGCGGTGCCGATGCGCACCCCGCCGGGGTTGAGCACCGCATCCGAGCGGCCATGGATGATCAGCCCGCCGTGCGGGGTCTCTTCGGCGTAATCGCCATGCGCCCAGACGCCGGGGAAGCGCTCGAAGTAGGCAGCGCGGAAGCGGCTGCCGTCCTCATCCTTCCAGAAGCCCAGCGGCATCGACGGGAAGGGTTTGCTGCAGACCAGCTCGCCCTTGCCTTCACTCAGCCGCTGCCCTTCGTCATCCCACACCTCAACCGCCATGCCGAGGCCCTTGCACTGCAGTTCGCCACGCCAGACCGGCGCGGTCGGATTGCCTAGAGCGAAACAGGAGACGATGTCGGTGCCGCCGGAGATCGACGACAGGCACAGATCCGGTTTGAAGCAGCGGTAGACGTAATCAAAGCCCTCGTGCGCCAGCGGTGAACCGGTCGACAGCACCGCCTTCAGGCGGCTCAGCTGATGGCTGCGATTCGGCTCGACCCCGGCCTTTTCCAGCGCGGCCAGATACTTGGCGCTGGTGCCGAATACGCTGATGTTCTCGGCGTCGATCAGGTCGATCAGTCGCTCGGCAGAGGGCTCGAACGGCGAGCCGTCGTAGAGCACCAGCGTTGCGCCCAGTGCCAGCCCGGAGACCAGCCAGTTCCACATCATCCAGCCGCAGGTGGTGAAGTAGAACAGCACGTCCTCGCTGCCCAGATCGGTGTGCAGGCCGTGCTCCTTGAGGTGCTGCAGCAGGGTACCACCGGCACCGTGAACGATGCACTTGGGCACCCCGGTGGTGCCGCTGGAATACAGAATGTAGAGCGGCTGGGCAAAGGGCAGGGCGGTGAACGCCGGGCTGCCGGCTGGCTGGCTGACGTCGTCCCAGTGGGCGGTCGAGACCACCGAGGCAAACTCGGCCAGACACGGCTCCACGCCGCCATAGGGCACCAGAATCAGCTGCTGCAGGCCGCCCAGTTGCGGCAGGATTTCCGCCAGCTTGCTGCTCATATCCAATTGCTTTCCGGCGTAGCGGTAACCGCTGCAGGCGATCAGCACCCGCGGCTCGATCTGGCCGAAGCGGTCGACCACGCCCTGCGCGCCAAAGTCCGGCGAGCAGGAGGACCAGACCGCGCCGATGCTCGCCGCCGCCAGCATGCCGACCACGGCCTGCCAGGTATTGGGCATCAGCGCCGCGACCCGATCACCCGGCTGCACACCGAGCTTCAGCAGGTGCTGCTGCAACCCGGCCACCCGCGCGGCCAGCTCGGCGTAGCTGAGCTGTTCACGCTGGCCGTCTTCGCTGAGCGCAATCAGCGCCGGATGGTCGTCGCGGCGGCGCAGCAGGTGGGCGGCAAAATTCAGCTCGGCACCGGCAAACCACTGCGCGCCGGGCATGGCATCCGGGTTATCCAGCACCCGCTGCGGCGGGGTGCTGAAGTCCACCGCAAAGAAGTCGGCTACCGCCTGCCAAAACGCGTCAACCGCGCTGACGCTCCACGCATGCAACGCCGCGTAATCGGCCAGCGTCAGCCCATGCCGTTGATTGATAAAGCGCCGGAAGGCATCCATTTGGGTCGCCGCAACGCGCTCAGCCGAGGGAGACCACAGCGGCGTACTCATGCCTGCTCCCGCGCCAGCAACGCCCGCGCCACGCGCGAGCCGTTGGTTTTGCCGAGCACATTGCAGATGTGCTGCCCAGCCTGCACCAGCGCCGCCATGTCCACACCCGTTTCGATACCCAGCCCATTAAGCAGGTAGAGCACGTCTTCGCTGGCGACGTTACCGGTCGCGCCCTTGGCATACGGGCAACCGCCCAGCCCGGCGACCGAGCTGTCGAACACCGCCACGCCTTCCAGCAGGCTGGCGTGGATATTCGCCAGCGCCTGCCCGTAGGTATCGTGAAAATGCCCGGCCAGCAGGCGGCGGTCGATATCCCGGCCAACCACCTCGATCAGCCGCCGGGTATCACCCGCGGTGCCGACGCCGATGGTGTCGCCGAGCGAGACCTCGTAGCAGCCGCTGTCGAGCAGCTCACGGGCAATCGCCGCGACCTGCTCCGGTGCGACGTCACCGTCAATCGGGCAACCCAGCACACAGGAGATATAACCGCGCACCCGCACGCCGTGCTCCTTGGCCGCGGCCATGATCGGCTCAAAGCGCTGCAGGCTCTCGGCAATCGAGCAGTTGATGTTCTTTTGCGAGAACCCCTCGCTGGCGGCGGCAAACACCGCCACTTCCTTCACCCCGGCTTCCAGTGCGCCCTCAAAGCCCTTGAGGTTCGGCGCCAGCGCCGCGTAGGTCACGCCGGGCTTTTGCTGGATAGCGGCAAACACCTCGGCCGAGCCGGCCATCTGCGGCACCCACTTGGGCGAGACGAAGCTGCCAACCTCGATATAGCTCAGACCGGCAGCGCTCAGGTCATCGACCATACGTACCTTGTCGGCGACGCTGATCGGTTGTTTCTCATTTTGCAGGCCATCGCGCGGGCCCACTTCGACCAGACGCACCTGTTGCGGCATGCTCATGCCGTTGCCTCCTCAGCAAGCGGTTGCAGCGCCACCAGCACCCGGCCTTCGTCAACCAGATCGCCTTCGGCGCAGTGAACGGCCGTGACCTCACCGGCCTCGGCAGCGCGAATACTGTGCTCCATTTTCATTGCCTCGACCACCACCAGCAACTCGCCAGCGGCGACCTGCTGACCCGGCTCGACCAGCACCCGCACCACGCTGCCGTTCATCGGCGCGCTCAAGCCGCCGTGGCCGTGTTGCCGGGCCTCTACCTCGCTGATCGGGTCTACCTGCGTGACCCGTTGCAGCTGCCCGTTCCACTCGACAAACAGCCACTGACCGCGGCGTTGCACGGCGTGGCGACGCTCCTCAACCAGCAGCTGATCGCCCTGCAGGCTGACGCCCGTGGCAGGCAAGGCACGGGCCTCGGCCTCGCCACAGCGCAGATGCAGGCGCTGCTCGCCGGCCAGTCCGAGGCGCAACCCGGAGGCGCTGGCCCAGGGGCTGTGCGGGTCATCAGCGCGCCTGGCCGCGGGCTGGGTCAGCAACCAGGCGCGGGCCGCCAGCGCCCAGAAGGCGTCGGGCAGCGGGGCCGGTGCAGGCAACAGAACGTCGGTATGACGCGCGATGAAACCGGTATCCAGCTCGGCGGCGGCAAAGGCCGGATGCGCCAGCACCCGACGCAGGAAGGCGAGGTTGCTGTGCAGCCCGCCCAGCTGCTGCTCGGCCAGCATTGCCAGCAGACGGCGGCGGGCGGTTTCCCGGTCTTCGCCCCAGGCGATCAGCTTGCTCAGCATCGGGTCATAGAACGGCGAGATGCGGTCACCCTCGACCACCCCGCTGTCGACCCGCCGCCCAGCGCCCGCCGCCGGTTCGCGGTAGAGCGTCAGCTCGCCGCTGGCGGGCAGAAAATCCTGCTCCGGGTCTTCGGCGTAGAGCCGCACTTCGATGGCGTGGCCGCGCAGCACAATCTCCTCTTGGGTGAGGGGCAGCGGCTGGCCTTGAGCGACACGCAGCTGCCAGGCGACCAGATCCTGCCCGGTGATCAGCTCAGTCACCGGGTGCTCGACCTGCAGGCGGGTGTTCATCTCCATAAAGAAGAAGTCGCCGCGGGCGTCGAGCAGAAACTCCACGGTTCCGGCGCCCACGTAGCCAATGGCGCATGCGGCGGTGACCGCCGCCTCGCCCATGGCGCGGCGCAGCTCGGGCGACAGGCCGGGTGCGGGCGCTTCTTCCACCACCTTCTGGTGGCGGCGCTGGATCGAACAGTCGCGCTCGGCCAGATACACCGCGTTGCCGTGCTGGTCGGCAAACACCTGAATCTCGACGTGGCGCGGCTGCAGCACGTATTTCTCGACCAGCATGCGCGCATCGCCAAAGGCCGCCTGCGCTTCACGCTGGGCGGAGGACAGCGCCTCGCTCAGCTCCGCTTCCGATTCGACTACCTTCATGCCCTTGCCGCCGCCGCCAGCCGCTGCCTTGAGCAGCACCGGATAGCCGATCTTGGCGGCCTCGGCACGGAAGGTCTCCAGCGCCTGATCGGCGCCGTGATACCCGGGCACCAGCGGCACCCCGGCGGCCTCCATCAGCGCCTTGGCCGCCGACTTGCTGCCCATGGCGTCAATCGCGCTGGCCGGCGGGCCGACGAAGATCAACCCGGCGGCGGCCACCGCGCGGGCAAAGTCGGCGTTCTCGGAGAGAAAGCCGTAACCCGGGTGAATCGCATTGGCGCCGGCGGCTTTGGCCGCGGCGATGATCGCCTCGACCTTGAGGTAACTGTCGCTCGGGCGGGCGCCGCCGAGGTTGACCGCCTGGTCGGCGCTGCGCACGTGCAGGGCGTCGCGGTCGGTATCGCTGTGCACCGCCACGGTAGCGATACCCAGCTCGCGCGCGGTGCGCATGATGCGGCAGGCAATCTCGCCGCGGTTGGCAATCAGCAGGGAATCAATCATGGCTCGCGCACCAGTCGGGTTGGCGTTTTTCCAGGAAGGCCGACAGGCCCTCCTGACCTTCGGGGCTGATCCGCACCCGGGCAATCGCTGCCTCGGTGTAGCGGCGCAGCGGCGTGCTCATGGCACCCAGCCCAACCTCCTGCAGCAGCGCCTTGGTGGCCATCATCGCCTGCGGACCGTTCTGCAGCAGGTTGGCGACCCACTGATCGAGCGCCGCCTCCAGCTCGGCCGCCGGATAACACTCGGCCAGCAGCCCCAGGTCGCGGGCGCGCAGGCCGTCAAAGCGTTCGGCGGTCAGCGCGTAGCGACGGGTGGCGCGGGCACCAATGGCCTGGGTGACGTACGGGCTGATCACCGCCGGCAGCAGGCCGATGCGCACCTCCGACAGGCTGAACAGCGCGTCCTCCGCGCCAATCGCCATATCGCAACAACTGATCAACCCGAGTGCGCCACCAAAGGCCGCGCCCTGTACCACCGCCAGCGTCGGCACCTTGAGCTGCGCCAGCGAGGCCATCAGCTGCGCCAGCTCGCGGGCGTCGTCCAGATTGGCGTTGTAATCCAGCGCCGCGCAGTCGCGCATCCAGGCCAGATCGGCACCGGCAGAGAAGTGCTTGCCACGCCCCCGCAGCAGCATAAAGCGCACCGCCGGGTTAGCCGCCACCGCATCCAGGGCGTCCAGCAGCTCGCGGATCATCTGCGCGTTGAAGGCGTTGTTCTTGCTTGCGCGAGCAAGCCAGAGCGTCGCCACACCATCTTCGCGGAATTCGAGTTCTATGGTTTCGTAAGCATTCATGTTGTTTTCTCGATTGGTGGCTGGCGCGCTCTTGCTCGCGCAGCTGCAAGCCGCAAGCGGCAAGCTGTCCGTGCAGCCCAAATGCTCGTTTCCTAACCCAAGCCAACGCAGGGCTTTCTAAAGCGCAAAAGCCAGAAGCGGACTCGGTCAGCTTGCTGCTTGTAGCTTGCAGCTTGCCGCTGATGTGCGCCGCTACATCCGGAAAACACCGAACGTGCTAGCCGGTATAGGCGCCCCCAACGCCGCCGATATCGCCAACCCCAGCACATCCCTCGTCTGCGCCGGGTCGATCAAGCCGTCATCCCACAGGCGGGCGCTGGCGTAGTAGGGGTGGCCCTGACGTTCGTACTGATCGAGGATCGGACGGCGCAGGGCCTCGGCCTGCTCGGCGCTGAACTGCTCGCCACTACGCTCGGCCTGCTCCTGCTTGACCTGCACCAGCACGCCCGCGGCCTGTTCTGCGCCCATCACCGAGATGCGCGCATTCGGCCACATCCACAAAAAACGTGGATCGTAAGCCCGGCCACACATGCCGTAGTTTCCGGCGCCAAAGCTGCCGCCGATAATCACCGTGAACTTGGGTACCCGGGCACAGGCCACCGCGGTGACCAGCTTGGCGCCGTGCTTGGCGATGCCGCCTTCCTCGTACTTCTTGCCGACCATAAAACCGGTGATGTTCTGCAGGAACAGCAGCGGAATGCCGCGCTGGCAGGCCAGTTCGATAAAGTGTGCGCCCTTCTGCGCGGCCTCGGAAAACAGGATGCCGTTGTTGGCCAGAATCGCCACCGGATAGCCGTGCAGGTGCGCAAACCCGCACACCAGCGTGGTGCCGAACAGCGCCTTGAACTCATCGAACGCGCTGTCGTCGACCAGCCGCGCAATCACCTCGCGCACGTCGAACGGCTGCTTGCTGTCGGCCGGAATCACCCCGTACAGCTCCTCCACCGGATAGCGCGGCGGCAGCACCGGGCGGCAGTTCAGCTCACCCTGCTTGTGCCAGTTCAGATTGGCGATGCAGCGGCGGGCGAGGGCCAGGGCGTGTTCGTCGTTCTCGGCGTAATGGTCGGCCACGCCCGAGGTGCGGCAATGCACATCCGCGCCGCCCAGCGCCTCGGCGCTGACCACCTCGCCGGTCGCCGCCTTCACCAGCGGCGGCCCGGCGAGGAAGATGGTCGCCTGTTCGCGCACCATGATGGTCTCGTCGGCCATCGCCGGCACGTAAGCGCCGCCGGCGGTGCAGGAGCCCATCACCACGGCGATCTGCGGAATGCCCGCTGCGCTCATATTGGCCTGATTGAAGAAGATGCGGCCGAAGTGCTCACGGTCCGGAAACACCTCGTCCTGACGTGGCAGGTTGGCGCCGCCCGAATCGACCAGATAGACGCAGGGCAGACGGTTCTCGCGGGCGATGGTCTGCGCCCGCAGGTGCTTCTTGACGCTCAGCGGATAGTAGGAACCACCCTTAACCGTGGCGTCATTGGCGATGATCATGCACTCAACGCCTTCGATTCTGCCAATCCCTGCAATCACCCCGGCCGCCGGAACCGACTCGCCATAGACCTCATGGGCAGCCAACTGGCCGATCTCCAGAAAGGCCGAACCCGGATCGAGCAGCGCATCCACCCGCTGACGCGGCAACAGCTTGCCCCGCGCCAGATGCCGCGCATTAGCCGCCTCGCCCCCGCCCTCGGCAATGGCGGCAAGCAGGGCTTGCAGCTCGCTGACCAGGGAGCGCATGGCCGTTGCGTTGGCCGCGTATTCCGGTGAGGTGGGGGTGATCTGGGTTGGTAGAATGCTCATTGCACGCGCTCCCTGGCCAGCTGCAAGCCACAAGCTACAAGCTGCAAGCTGATCGCGGTCACTCCACTATTTTTGCCAGACGGAACTTCGGCACCCTCGTCGACTAGATGCTCCCAACCCCGAGGCATCTCCGTGCTGCTTGCCGCTTGCCGCTTACAGGGGGCGGCCATCCGTCTTGCCGCTGCCTCACCGCGTCTCATTAAACAACTCCCGTCCAATCAACATCCGTCGAATCTCGCTGGTGCCGGCGCCAATCTCGTACAGCTTGGCGTCGCGCAGCAGGCGGCCGGTGGGGTAGTCGTTGATGTAGCCGTTGCCGCCGAGAATCTGGATCGCGTCCAGCGCCATCTGGGTAGCGGCCTCGGCGGTGTAGAGAATCACCCCGGCGGCGTCCTTGCGGGTGGTCTCGCCACGGTCGCAGGCCTGTGCCACGGCGTAGAGGTAAGCGCGGCTGGCGTTGAGTTGGGTGTACATGTCGGCGACCTTGCCCTGGATCAGCTGGAACTCACCGATGCTCTGGCCGAACTGCTGACGATCGTGGATATAGGGCACCACCACGTCCATGCAGCTCTGCATGATCCCGGTCGGGCCGCCGGAGAGCACCACGCGCTCGTAATCCAGCCCGCTCATCAACACCTTCACGCCGCCGTTGTACTGGCCGAGGATGTTCTCCACCGGCACCTCGACGTTGTTGAACACCAGCTCACAGGTGTTCGAGCCGCGCATGCCCAGCTTGTCCAGCTTGGGGCTGCGGGAGAAGCCGGCCCAATCGCGCTCGACGATAAAGGCGGTGATGCCGTGCGACCCTTTTTCCGGCTCGGTCTTGGCGTAAATGACGTAAACGTGTGCGTCCGGGCCGTTGGTGATCCACATCTTGCTGCCATTGAGCACGAAGTGGTCACCCTTGCGCTCCGCCCGCAGCTTCATGCTGACCACATCGGAACCGGCATTCGGCTCACTCATCGCCAGCGCCCCGATATGCTCACCGCTGATCAGCTTGGGCAGGTATTTTGCCTTCTGCTCCGGCGTGCCGTTGCGGTTGATCTGATTCACGCACAGATTGGAATGCGCCCCGTAGGACAAGCCCACCGACGCCGATCCACGGCTGATCTCCTCCATCGCCACCACATGCGCCAGATACCCCAGCCCCGAGCCGCCGTACTCCTCAGGCACGGTAATGCCCAGCAGCCCCATGTCACCAAAGCGCCGCCACATGTCCTGCGGAAACTGATTCTCCCGGTCGATCTCCGCCGCCCGCGGCGCCAGCTCGGCATCAACCAGATTGCGGGTCTGCTCGCGCAGCATCTCGATGGTCTCGCCAAGACCGAAGTTCAGCGATGGGTAATGCATGGGGTCACCTGTGTTTATTGTTGTTGGTGCATCAGTGTTGTTTTCCAGGGCAGGCCACGCCCGTGATGGTCAGCGCCCAGCCAGCTCCATATGCAATAGCGGATAGGGCTTGCCCTGCCCATCGACCGGTGAGCGGCTGACCACCGCAAAGCCAACGTGCTCATAGAAGCCCAACGCCTGCACGTTCTGTTCGTTCACATCCACCTTGGTGGCGCCCTGATGTTCAATCGCGTACGTGGTCAAACGCGCGCCCACGCCCTGCCCACGGGCTTCGGGGGCGATAAACAGCATCTCGATATTGCCGTCGCTGACGCCGCAAAAGCCCTGCAACTCGCCATCGCTGCCCTTGGCGGCACGCAGATCCACCGCAGCAAAATACTGCTCCAGAATTAGCGGCTTCAGCTCCAGCAGATCAGCCTCGGCCAGAAAGTCATGGGTAGCGCGCACCGACGCCTCCCAGATGGTCAGGAGCTGCGGATACTGCGATTGATCGACGGTTTCTATATGCACGATTCACTCAAAAAGGGGGGTACGGTTGGCGTTAATTCGTTTGCTCCAGCGCCGTTCGACAGCGCTCCTCCGCGGTATCCAGCTCGATCTGCATCTGCTCGATATCCAGCAACTGCTGCGCCAGCTGCGCACGGCGCTGGGTGATCTTGTCCAGGAAGGTCTCCAGCTGCTTGCGATTACCGTGGCCCGGGTCGTACAGCTCAATCAGCTCCCGACACTCCGCCAGCGAAAACCCAATGCGCTTACCACGCAAAATCAGCTTCAGAATCACCTTGTCCCGAGGGCTATAAACCCGCTCCTGCCCGCGACGCTCGGGGCTGAGCATGTTCTGCTCCTCATAAAAACGAATCGCCCGCGTGGTGATATCCAGCTCACGGGCGAGGTCGGAAATGCTGTAGGTCTGGGTCATGGAGCGGCAGCTTGGGTTGCTTTACGTTAACGTAAAGGTAAGCTGGTGGACGCTGGGGCGTCAAG
>NZ_NBYK01000017.1:0-3151 GCF_002197985.1 Halopseudomonas aestusnigri | reverse complement strand
CAAGCTGCAAGTGATCAGCTTTATCTGCGGGCGAGAGAGTCAATATCTGGATTGCAACGAATACTGCCCCACTCACATCTACAAATAGAGGAGGACGAGACAGCCGCGATGTCGAACGCCGCGCTCAAGGGAAAAGTGACAAAAGGCTCAGTGCCAATCACCGAGTATGCGGTTTTTCGTGACCACCGAACGGGGCCGACATCAAGTAAGTTTGGAAACTGCGTAACGCCCGGCTCACGCGCCGGTTTGTAGCCGCAGAGCGGCGGAGAATCGGTCGCCGTGCAGCCGATTGTTAGGACTTACTACGCACAATGTTCCAAGTTGCAGGGTTCTCAACATGTTTAAACACTCCAGGTACTAAGCTATCCATTATCGTCTGATTCTCAAGCACTGTGATACTTGTTTTGGCCACCAGAGTTTCACCCGTAGTTAATCTGGCCTTTAGCTTTATAGGAATGCCTTTATCCGTCACCAATGGGCGCATATTTCCCCAAGACGCGGATACGAAAATTAAGAAGCCCGATTGAAACTCCCGGCTTTCTACTCTTGGACTTAATGTCAAATACTCTGGGCCCTCTTCAAAATTTGAGAACCAATTCTTCAAATATCTAGTAACGTCGCCGACAACGTGGCGAACACGACATGGGAGGGTTGTTGGGTTAAGTGCTTCATTCCAAATTGGCCAGCTCTTTAACCTTTTTACGTGTAAAGTGAAGTATCTTACAACAATTGGTTCAGTAGTTGGATTATTAATTCCCGCTTCAATTAGTAAAATTACGCGCACATTCCCAGGGTTTCCATCTATTTCACCTAGTTCTTCCCAGCTACATCGACTTGTAAAGGCTTCAACTTCCAAGGTTGGCCGTTTTAGCTTGGTTTTTAGATAGCGAAAAATGCCTAGCATCCACGCTACCAGTCCAACTACTGCCCACTTTAATAGGTCGATTGTAGTTTCATTCGACTCTATAAAAAGTATGGCTTCTGCGAGGTAGCTCATTAATATGGACTCTGTCCTAACGCCGTGGTTTGGGGCAGCCGAAGCAACGCGTAGGCTGTCCCAGCCGCAGGCGACAACACCACCTTGTTATACGCTTAAATGGCAGCATATTTTTTTATGGTCTTATTAAGTGTTTTCATGAGTTCTTCCTGGGCAGCATAGGATGCGTCATATGCTTGAAAAATATCAAATTCGTCTATTTCGTACGCATGAGTAATATTTGAATCAATCTTTTTATACTTCGCTATAGCTGCGACAACCTCTTTATTCAGTAACGGGCCGTAAACGCTAACTGTATGCTCTAAATATTGCTCAAATTTCGAATATATAGAATTATCTGGCGAGAATTTATGCTCCTCTGGAATGCCTTGCAAATCGTTAAAGGCATTATCAGACAGTTTACTAGTTTGAGCCATTAAGTCAGATAACGTGGTGCTGACTTTAATTAGTACATCCTTGTTAACCTCCCAACGCCTGCTTTCCTTTTGGCTCTTTATAGAAAGGTAGTTAATGGCGACGGCAACAAAAGTAGCAAGAGCAATTACAATATTAGTGACTGTTTGGATTGTTAAATTTCTATCAGGATTCTGAGTCAGATCAAATCCGACTGTAGCAATAATCAGCCCTAATATTCCCCCGATTAATAAATTTATCATACGATTTCTTCTTGCGTATAACGCCGCCAACACACGCGGCTTTGTAGTGGAGGCGAAGCCGGAACGGAAAAGCCGTCGTTGTGATTGGCTTTGTTATAGCTCACTTGAATGCCGCACCTTTTCCAGCCGCCCACCTTCAAATCTTTTTAACACAGACGGCCTATCAATGGCATTGCTACCAGACTGCTGAGCTTTATCGATAGCGCTATTCAGAAAATCAAAAAGTGCGTCGCCGGGAGGGGTGCAAGACTTTATACAGTCATCAAGAACCGCCTGAGCATCAGCTTCGTGTTCTGCTCTCATACCAAGTACCGCCACCTGGTTCCAATTTATCTCATCCTTTTTCGCGAAGACTTCATATATACCATTGTCATCTGGAGCTTTGTCCATTCGAAACGTATACAAGCTATGCTTCCTGCTTACTGGGCAATAGATACCAGCTGCAAAGTCTGTTTGCATTTGTTGCAAGGATTTAGCGTCGAGCTTGTATCTTCTTGCTGATCTCAGAGATTCGTTTATGGAGTAAAGAATGTTGTCGGCAATCACATCTGCCGTGAGAAGGGCTTCAATGTCCTGCGGCAGAAACATATCGTCACCCCACTGATCCACACCTTGCCCTTGCTCAAGATCGTTCTTCTGACAATGCCGGACCACGCAATATTCTCCAGGAGAGCTACTGCCTCTTCGGTAACTTATACGAAGTTTCCCGAGGTGTTCCGTTATGCTATTTAAGACATGCTGAGCTGTAAGAGTGCTTCCAGCAAACGCGATGAAACACGACGTTTCCAAGTAAGTGGTTCGATAGCTATGGAAATATGCACCTAAAAAGTATGGCCTCCATACCTTTACGGGCACTTCGTAAGACTTTCTAAATCCGCTTAGAAGGGTCACCCCTGTATCCGAAGTGGTTATTGCGGTGTCGGTGGCCACCAAAAGGCCATCCGGTTCTAAAGGCGTTTTCTTGTCCTTTCTCGCGTCCTCATTCCAAGCGAAATTTAGGCTTGGCCTTAAGTCGTGACTAACGATAACCAGTGTCATACAGGCTCCATTGCATGAAAGCTATAACAGTGATTAGATCGCACTAACTTTAATACGCGGCATAACGCCGGATGAGGCGATCTAATATTTTCTTATATTTCAATGGATTAGCGGCCATCGCGCACGAGTGCTGAACGTTAAACCGCACGAGGCTTAACGCTCCACTGATCGACGGCAGTGGCTTGCACGCAGGTGACGGTGCTGTCGGGTATTCGAGGTGAAATGAGTCGGGTCTATGTAGCATCCATGCCTCCTGACGGGGCCGCGAGAAGTGTGGTGATTTGATAGTGCTACTACACGCGTCGTTTGCCAACCCTGAATTAGGCTAAAGATTAGGTGAAGTAGCGCGGCCTTGGCGCGCAAATACGGACGTGGCGAATGCACGGACCCAAGTCCCGTTTACGCGGGCGAGTAGCGCAGATTTATCGGGAAAAAGAAGCGTAGGGTGTCTGAGGAGCGA
>NZ_NBYK01000016.1 GCF_002197985.1 Halopseudomonas aestusnigri | reverse complement strand
GATGTCGTGGCCCTACAAAATGACGAAATATGAAACACCGCGGCGATACAGTGTAGGGGCGCGGCATGCCGCGCCCGCAGGCGTTGCGCTGTCGTTGACCGGGCGCTTACTGGCTGCTCGGCCACAGCCCCCTGATGGCGGCAATGCCCTGTGCGCCTGCATGGTGGGCGGTATTCAGCTCGGCCAGCGTCAGCCCACCCAGCAGGTAGGCGGGCAGGCGGCAGCGTGTCAGCAGGGCGTGAGCCTGCTCCCAGCCGAGGGGCAGAGCGTCGGGATGGGTTTGTGTGGGCAGAACCGGCGACAGCGTTACAAAATCCACTCCCAGGGCTTCCGCCATCTGCAGCTCCTCTGCGTTGTGGCAGGAGGCCGCTAACCAGCGGTGCTCTGACAGCGGACGAACTGGCGTCGGCTGTTGGGCAAGCTCGCGAAGCTGGGCAGCCGTGAGGTGCCAGCCGGCGCCTTCCATCACTGGCGCCTGATCACCCTTCAGCATAAATATGGCCTGGTCACCCCAGCGGGCCATCACCTGCTCGCATAGCGCCCGGTAGTGCGCGTCATCCAGCTGTGTCTGGCGCAGCTGGATCAGTCGCATGCCTGCCGCAACAGCTCGGCCAATCCTGTCCAACAGTTCGGGTTCGTCCATGTCTGGAGTTACCAGATAGCGGTCAGGCAACTGCGCGGCCGTGACGATCGGCTGATTGGCCGCCGGAAAGCTGAAGTCGTTCAGCTGTTGTTCGGTTACCCAGCGCACCGGCTGCCCTTCGGCGCCATGTGCGTCGCCGCTGAAGCTGCTGACTTCCCACACATCCAGACGAATCTGTTTGTCTGTGTAGTCATGCTGCAAATCGATCAGCGGGCGCGCGCTGATTACGGTAATCCCCAGTTCTTCCTTCAGCTCCCTGCGCAGCCCATCGAGGCGGGTCTCGTCTGCTTCCAGCTTGCCGCCGGGAAACTCCCATAACCCGCCCTGATGTGCGTTGTCCGGGCGCCTGGCGATCAAGATTCGGCGCTGGGGGTCACGAATGACCGCGGCCATGACGTGAATGCGGCGCATGCTCAGCGCTCCGGCAAGTCGTCGGAAAAGATATCCTGCTCGTCGTCCTGACGGCCTTCAATCACGTGCTCTTCGGCCGCCCAGGCGCCCAGATCAATCAGCCGGCAGCGATGGCTGCAGAAGGGCCGTTCAGGGAAGCTGTCGTCCCAGGTGACCGGTGCCTTGCAGGTGGGGCAGTTGACCGTCAGTGTCATGCTTGGGACTCCAGCAGTTTGAGATAGCGCTGGTGGAGCGCATCGACCTGGGCGTGCAGTGCCGCCAGGTCGCTGTCGTTGGTGAGGACGTCGTGGGCATGGCGCAGGCGCTCTTCCCGCTGGGCCTGCGCCTGCATGATGGCGCGCACCTGCGCCTCGGGCACTGCATCGCGCTGAACCGTACGCGCGAGCTGCATGGCTTCGGGCACATCGACCACGATGATGCGCTTGGTCAGGGTGTTCTGGCCTGATTCGACCAGCAGTGGTGAGACCAGCAGTGCGTAAGGCGAGCGGGCGGATTGCAGATCGGTCATGATCTCTTCGCGAATCAGCGGGTGCAGCAACTGCTCCAGCCACTGACGCTCCTGCGGTTCAGCGAATACCCGCTCGCGCAGCGCCGCACGATTCAGGTTGCCGTCATCCAGCAGGATGGCATCGCCAAAGCGGTCAACAATGTAGCTCAGGGCCGGCTTGCCCGGCTCAACCACAACACGGGACTTGAGGTCGGCGTCCACAACGTGGATGCCATGTTCGGCAGCAAAGCGATTGGCAGCAGCGGTCTTGCCACTGCCAATGCCGCCAGTCAGGCCTATGATCATCGGGTACGGATCCTCGGGATGGATGCCGGCTGCTGTCAGAAACCGGCGAACTGCAGATACTGGCTGGTGATTGTCTCACCCCAGATCAGCGCTATCCAGCCGGCAATGGCCAGATAGGGCCCGAAGGGCAGCGGTGTGCTATTGGCTGCACCACGTGTCTTGAGAATAATGATGCCGAGAATGGCACCCACCAGCGATGACAGCAGGATGGTCAGCGGCAGAATCTGCCAGCCACCCCAGGCGCCGAGCATGGCGAGCAGCTTGAAGTCGCCGTAGCCCATACCTTCCTTGCCGGTGATCAGCTTGAACAGCCAATACACCGACCACAGGCTGAGGTAGCCGGCAATGGCGCCCCACAAGGCGGTGTTCAGGTCGGTGTAAAGGCCGGCGCTGTTGGCGATCAGGCCCATCCACAGCAGCGGCAGCACAAGGTCATCGGGCAGTAGCTGGGTGTCGGCGTCGATCATGCTCAGGCTGATCAGGCCCCAGGTCAGCAGCAGCATGCCGCCGGCCGCCCAGCCAAAACCGTAGTGCCAGGCTACTACCATCGACAGCGCCGCCGTCAAAATTTCTACCAGCGGGTAGCGGGGGCTGATTGGCGCTTTGCATTGGCCACAGCGGCCACGCAGCAACAGATAGCTGATTACCGGCAGGTTCTGCCAGGCCTTTATTTCAGTCTTGCAGTGCGGGCAATGGGAGTGGGGCAGCAGCAGGTTGTAAGTGTCTGCGGCAGGGTGGGTCTTGTTGGGTTCGAGCAGCTCTAGCGCCTGTTGCTGCCACTCGCGCTCCATCATGCGCGGCAGACGGTGAATTACTACGTTGAGGAAGCTGCCAACGATCAGGCCCAGCAGCCCGGCGAGCAAAACAAAGGCCAGCGCGTGGCTGGCCAGATAGTCAAGGAGTGGCATGTGTCAGACAACGTTACCCAGCTGGAAGATCGGCAGGTACATGGCGACAATCAGGCCACCGACCAGGATACCCAGCACCGACATGATCATCGGTTCGAGCAGGGTGGTCAGGTTATCGACCTTGTTGTCGACCTCGGCCTCGTAGTAGTCGGCCACCTTCTCCAGCATGCCATCAAGGTTACCGGACTCTTCACCGATACCGGTCATCTGCGTTGCGAGCGACGGAAACACCTTGGTCGCGCGCATCGAGAAGTTGAGCTGGGAGCCAGCAGACACGTCTTCCTTGATTTTCATGACGGCGTTGTAGAACACCACGTTACCGGATGCCCCTGCGACCGAGTCCAGCGCATCCACAAGCGGCACACCGGCAGCGAAGGTGGTGGCCAGAGTGCGTGCATAACGTGCCACCGCAGCCTGATAGACAATGTCGCCGACGATAGGGGCCTTTAGCAGGGTGCGGTCCTCGAAATCGCGGAAGGGCTTCGAACGCACATGGGCCTGGGAATAAGCGTACCCGGTGCCAATAATCAGAATAAGCGCGACAAACCACCAAGACTGCAGCCACTCGGATAACCCGATAACAAACAGGGTAAAGGCTGGCAGCTCGGCGCCGAAGTTGGCGAATACTTCCTGAAAGCTGGGCACTACCTTGAGCAGCATGATTGCGGTCACGATCACCGCAACCACAATCACCGCGATAGGGTAGGTCATGGCTTTCTTGATCTTGGCCTTGAGCGCCTCGGTCTTTTCCTTGTAGGTCGCGATGCGATCGAGCAGCGACTCCAGTCGGCCAGATTGTTCGCCCGACTCAACCAGGTTGCAAAACAGATCGTCAAAATACTTGGGGTGCTGGCGCAGGGAGTCTGCCAGCGTGTTACCGGCGGCGACGTCTGTCTTGATCTGCGTGACCAGTTTGCCAACGCTTGGGTTTTCTGCACCTTCGGCAATGATCTCAAACGCCTGGATGATGGGGACACCGGATTCCATCATGGTTGCCAGCTGGCGAGTGAAGAACGCAATATCCAGCGGCTTGATCGGTTTTGGTCGCTTGCCGAACAGGGCCGATTCACGCTTGATTTTGGTGACCAGAATGCCCTGCTTGCGCAGCTGGGTTTTAACCAGTGCTGCGTTCTCGCCCTGAAGCACGCCGTCGATTCGGGTGCCCTTGCGATCCTTGCCCTCCCACTTGAAGGGGTAGAGTTTTTCTTCCTTGGCCTTCCTGGCGGCGGGCTTCTTTCTCAGTGCGGCTTGTTGCGCCATGACTTAATCCTTGGTCACTCGGTTGACTTCCGCCAGGCTGGTCACACCTTCTTCCGCCTTCATCAGCGCGGACTGGCGCAAGTTTCGGAAACCCTCACTCTGGGCTACGTCGGAAATCTGAATGGAGTTGCCGTCTTCCATGATGATGCGCTGCATCGCCGGAGTGATCTTGACAACCTCATAGATACCAACACGACCTTTATAACCGTCTTTACAGTTTTCGCAACCCACAGGGCCGTAAATTGTTATGCCTGCATCAATTTTTTCCGGCGTGAAACCTTCTTCCAGCAGCACCTCGCGGGGCACATCCATCGGCACCTTGCAGGACTTGCACAGCCGCCTTGCCAAGCGCTGGGCGATGATCAGGTTGACCGAGGTGGCGATGTTGAACGAGGGCACACCCATGTTGCGCAGGCGAGTCAGCGTCTCGGCGGCGCTGTTGGTGTGCAGGGTGGACATCACCATGTGGCCAGTCTGTGCCGCCTTGATCGCGATTTCGGCGGTTTCCAGGTCGCGGATCTCGCCCACCATGATGATGTCCGGATCCTGACGCAGGAAGGCGCGCAGTGCCTGGGCAAAATCGAGACCTTGTTTCGGGTTCACGTTGACCTGGTTGATGCCCTCCAGGTTGATCTCGACTGGGTCCTCGGCAGTGGAGATGTTGCGCTCCATGGTATTGAGGATGTTCAGGCCGGTATACAGCGATACGGTTTTGCCCGAGCCAGTCGGGCCGGTAACCAGAATCATGCCCTGCGGCCTGGCAAGGGCCGCCATATACATCTGCTTCTGATCGTCCTCGTAACCCAGCGCGTCGATGCCCATCTTGGCGCTTTCCGAGTCGAGAATACGCAGCACCACCTTCTCACCCCACAGGGTTGGCAGTGTGTTGACCCGGAAGTCGATGGCCTTGTTCTTGGAAATCTTCAGCTTGATGCGCCCATCCTGAGGCTTGCGGCGCTCGGCCATATCCATGGACGACATGACTTTCAGGCGGGCAGCAATGCGCACGCCGAGTTGCACCGGGGGTTTGGCAACCTCGTGCAGCACGCCGTCGGTGCGGAAGCGCACGCGGTACATCTTTTCATAGGGTTCAAAGTGCAGGTCAGACGAGCCCATGCGCACGGCATCAAGCAGCATCTTGTTGACGAAGCGAACGATGGGCGCGTCGTCTGCGTCGCTGCCGCCGTCCGCCCGGTCCTCATCCTTGACGGTTTGTACGTCAAGGTCCTCTAGATCGGCATCACCAATATCACCAAGGCCACCGGTCGGGCTGTCGAGGTATTTTTCGATCGCGCTCAGCAGCTTGTCGTCTTCAACGATGACGGCATCGGTCATCAAGCCAGTGTGAAACTGGACGTCGCTGAGCGCTTGCTGATTGGTCGGGTCTGATATGCCGAGGTACAGGCGTGAGCCGCGCTTGAACAGCGGCATCACATTGTGCTGACGTACCAGCTTCTCGCTGACCAGCTCCTTGGGCTGAGCTTCTTTGTCCAGAGCGCTGAGGTCGAAGTAGGGGTAGCCGAACTCCTCGGCGCAGGTCATGGCCAGTGATCTTGCATCGGCCAGCTTTTTCTGTACCAGGTGCGTGATCAGCGGAATTTTGTCTTGGTTTGCCTGCTGGCATGCCTTGGCAGCCACGTCAGCCTCAATGAGGCCTTCTTGCACGATACGCCGTGCGAGCCCTGAAAGCGCGGGGGTTTCCATGTGGCGATAGTCCTGATCTGCAAAAACGTCAATGCAGCAGACTATAGTACAGACGCCGCCGGGATTGAACTGTCCGGGTGGGCCTGCTGTGCGTGGGTTATCAGTGGGTAGCAAGCGCCGGCAGCTCGGGTGTGACGAAAATTGTCACATTCTGTCGTGTGCTGTCTTGATGTGCTCGCCCAGACGCTTTTGTGCAGCGGTACACAGGCCGCAACACAGCGCTTTGCACATTGGTCTGGTTTTTGCTTACATCTATTCAGCCGCTCGGCTATTTCACTTAAAGGAGTAAACACATGAAAGCTCAAGTTCAAAAGGGTTTTACCCTTATCGAACTGATGATCGTGGTTGCGATCATCGGTATTCTGGCTGCCATCGCGCTGCCGGCGTATCAGGATTACACCAATCGCGCCAAGGCGTCTGAAATCGTACTGGCTGCTAGCTCTGCGCGTACTTGTGTGACTGAGATTGTTCAGTCTTCAGGCTTCTCCAGCTTGGACAGCTGCTCCACCGGTTTCGTCGCTACCCAATATGTTTCGTCATTGGAGGTTAATGGCACTAGCGGTCTGGTAACAGCGAAAGGGGCAGGTTTTGGTGAAGAAGTTACAGTATTCCTGAAGCCTTCTGACACAGGTCCTAATCGCATTGGTGAGTGGGTTTGCTCTGGCACTCCGACCAAGTGGATGCCGGGCTCCTGCCGCGGTTGATACTTGTGTGACCAAAAACCCCGGCGTTTCCTGCCGGGGTTTTTTGTTTTCAGTTAGTACTAATAAGGATATTTTTGCCGGTGAGAATCTCGATCAGGCTGGTGTTGGCGCTGCTGTGCGCCGTTGCCGTGTTTTTACTGTATCTGCCGGCTACCTCCGGTGCGCTTTATTATGATGATTACTCCAACCTGCGTGGGTTGGATCAGATAACAGATTGGCATTCGGCTTGGCAGTTTGTCTCTGGCGGGCAAGCCGGTCCTTTGGGCAGGCCACTGGCGTTATTGAGCTTTTTACCCTTCAGCGCCGGTTGGCCGGAGAACGCGCAAGCGATTTTGGCGGCTAACGTTCTCCTGCATTGCGGCAACTTCATTCTCCTGCTGACTCTCGGGCATTCCATACTTGCACGGTGCCCTTCAGTGGACGCCGATCTACGGTTCAGGATTGCGCTAGGAGCAGCGATGCTCTGGGCCGTGATGCCGTTGCTGGCATCTACCTCACTTATTGCGATTCAGCGCATGACCGGACTTGCCTCCTTTTTTGGTCTGTTGGGCCTTATCGGCTTTGTGCGTGGTTATGCCTTGGCTGAGCAGCGCCCTTTGTTGGGTTACGTCTGGCAGATGGCGGCGCTGGGTGCTGGGACCCTGCTTTCGATTTTTTCCAAAGAAAGCGGTGCTCTATTCCCAGTGTTTGCGCTTATTATCGATTTCCTCCTACGTCCCGCAGTTGGGGGTGGGTATTCAGGCAAGGTGGCGCTGTTGCGTCGCGTGACGTTACTTTTGCCCCTGGTATTTGTGATTTTTTATATCTCGCCACTGCGAATGGACTGGTTCCGCTTTGACGAATACCGGGGGCTAACACCCTTTGACCGGTTCATGACTGAGCAGGTGGTGTTGTGGGAGTACCTGCTGCGTGCCTTTTTGCCGCAGTCGCCTACCGCCTTCGGTCCGTTCCACGATTACTACCCGGCCAAGCCTGTTGGCCTGCAAACGATTACTGCAGCGTTAGGCTGGTTGCTTCTGCTGGGCCTCGCCTTTGCCTGGCGCCATCGATACAAATGGTTCGCTCTGGCTGTTTTCTGGTTTCTTGCTGGGCACCTGATTGAGTCCACCAGTATTTTGCTGGAGCTGTATTTCGAGCACCGCAATTACATTGCCGTTTATGGCATTTGCCTCTTTCTTAGTGTCGGGGCTTTTACGGCCAAGGGGCGTTTGGCGGGGGTCGCGCCCTATTTGCTGGGTGGTTACATCGTCCTGTTGTCGACAGTTCTGTTTGCCATGACTGTGCTCTGGGGGCAGCCGGGTAAGGCTGCAGAAAGCTGGAATGCTCGCCATCCAGGTTCCGCACGTGCCGCTTTACATGCGGTGTTTGTGGAGATGAATAGCGACTTCAAAGGGCTTGAAGAGTCGAACAACGAGTATATAAGTCGCGAGCGTCAGGCCTTCGCGATGAAAGTGCTAGACAGGACAAAGACCGCCTGCCCGGATTGCCTGGACGTACGAGTGCAGGCGCTTATGTACTCATGCTCATTGACTCCCCCTGAGGATACGCGAGCACGGATGGCGGAAGCCCTAGACGTCGCGCGTCTAGGGAGAATCAACGTAGCTGTTGTCGATCAGTTGTTCAATCTGCAGGAACTGATCAAGTCAAACGCGTGTGCTCCGTTGAGTTACTCCGATTTGCTGGCGCTTATCGACGGTATGCGTGATAGCAGCAAAATGAATGTGCAAGTGTACGGTGCAAAAATCTATTTTGTCCGAGCTATTGCTGCGCAGGAGTTGGGTGACGTTCAGGAGGTTTGGGCCTCGCTGGCGGCGGCTGAAAATATTGCCCCCGAGGCGCTGCCGGTGCTGCAGTACCAAGTCTATTATGCGCTCGAGCTGGGTGACGTCGAGCGCGCTGCTCAGGCTTTGGCGCGCCGAGAGCTGCTTCCAGACGTCATTAGGCAGCTGCCCGAAGAGCAGATATCTGCGATGCGCGAAGCGGTCGCCACCGCGATGAAGGAGAGTCAGCCGTGAAAGTCAGTGTGGTCATGCCAGCCAAGAACGAGGCAGCGACAGTTGCAATCGTGGTCAGTGCCATCAGGGCGCTCTATCCAGACGTTGAAGTCATCGTGGTGGACGATGGGTCCACCGACCGCACTGCAGCGTTGGCTAGCGAAGCGGGAGCCAAGGTTGTGTCGCATCCTTATAGCAAGGGGAATGGTGCGGCAATCAAGTCAGGCGCCCGTGCTGCTGCCGGTGAGGTGATCGTGTTTATGGATGCTGACGGCCAGCATGCCCCGGCAGATATTGAGCGCCTGCTTGCTCGCATTGGCGAGGGATACGACCTTGTTGTAGGTGCCCGCCAACAAGGCTCCCAGGCTAGTGTTGGGCGTGGGTTGGCAAACGGTTTCTATAATCGGCTAGCGACTTATATGACAGGCCATAAGGTAGAAGATCTGACATCGGGATTTCGTGCGGTTAGCGCCGATAAGTTTCGAGAGTTTCTCTACCTTCTACCTAATGGGTTTTCCTATCCTACGACTTCCACTATGGCGTTCTTCCGGGCCGGTTATTCAGTTGCATATGAGCCAATTCATGCGGCATCGCGTGTAGGGAAAAGCCATATAAAACCTCTGAAGGACGGTGTGCGATTTTTGTTGATTATCTTCAAGGTTGGTACCTTGTATTCACCTTTGAAATTGTTTGCGCCGGTGTCTGTGTTGGCGTTTTTCATCGCTACACTCTGGTATGGCTACACTCTGGTTATGGAAGGACGGTTCACGAATATGAGTGCACTTCTTTACACTGGTAGCGTGATGGTCTTTTTGATGGGGCTCATTTCGGAGCAGATTACTGCGTTAATGTATAAAGATAAGGCGTAAATAGTTATTAGGTTGTACACATAAGTGTTTTCAGGGCAGTCGCCGAAAATCTCCCGATATTTCGGTTATAGTTTAAGAGGTTTTTTTGAAAGCTTTGATTCTGCGCTCAGCGCTTGGTACAACCATCATATTAGGATTGCGCTTAGTAGTGCAGGCGTCATCCCTTCTGATGTTGGCAAGTATGCTTGGGCCTGAGCAGTTTGGAATTTATGCCGGGGCAGCGGCCTTAGCATTGTTGCTCGGGGCGCTGTCAACATTCGGGACACAATTTGTTCTGCTTTCAGAGGTGGCCAAAGACTATAGCCGCCGACAGAGCGTTCTTGCCTATGCCGTACCCTCTACTTTGATTCTTGGTGGAGGGTTGTTTGTTCTTTTTAGCTTGGTTGTGCATTGGTGGTTGCCGGTGGACGGCTATTCCTACTTGGCAGTTATTTATTTGGGGTTGGCTGAAGTGGTGCTGCTCCCTTTGATTCTATTTCCCGCTATGGAATTACTTGCTTCAGGCAAGGTTGTCAGATCGCAGTTGTTAACATTGATGCCGTTAGGGTTGCGGATGTTTGCTGTGTTGGCTTTGCTTTTTAGTGAAGTAGGTTCGTCTTTGTATGCTGTTTGTTTGGTATATTTAATTATGTCAGTCGCATGTTTTTTTATTGTTTTCTTTTTATTTCCAAATGCTTGGTTAGGGTTGAAATATTGGCGTATCGCTAGTTTTTTAGAATTGAAGATGAGCTCGAGTTACGCGCTGACTTCGTTAGCGGCTGTTGGTCCAGGTGAAATGGATAAAGTCCTTGCATTGAAGTTGTTGCCGTTGGATCTGAGCGGCCTCTACTCTGCTGCATCAAGAATTGTCGGGGCGGCCACTTTGCCAGCTATAGCACTGGTGCTTTCCGTTCTGCCGCGGTTGATAAGGGGGGAGGGGCGGGAAGCCTCGATGAAAATGAGCCTTGTTAATTGGCTTCTTTGCGTAGCACTTATTTTTAGCGTCATGCTTGCAGGGTTTTTTGTAATTGTGTCCTCGTTCGTGGAGTGGGCTTTTGGTGAGGCTTACGGAGGGTTGTCAGACATGCTTGTGTGGTTGTGTCTTGCTATTCCAGGGCTTTCCTTAAGAAAGGTTGCCGGAAATATATTGATAGCTAATGGTAATCCCCTTGCAAGGGTTTGTTTCGAGTTGGTGGGTGTTGTGCTTTTGGTTTTATTTTCTTTTTTTCTTGTGTCGACTCTCGGAAGTGGTGCTTTTGTGTTTTCGGTTTTTTTGTCTGAGTCTTTGATGGCTTTGGGTATGGTTTTTTATGTAAAGAGTTATTCTTTTTATCGTGATTTATGATGTTTTATTTTAAAGGGTGTGTTTTATGAGTAGGCGTACAGAAATGCTAGGTTATCATCCGAAAGTTGATGAAGATGTCTCTCCTAGGGCGCGTGCTCAGAGGGATATGCAGTCTCGCTTGAATTTGCTGTTAAGCGAGGTTGATTTTAAAGATAAAGTGGTGCTCGATTTGGGTTGTTCAGGTGGGTATTTCTCGCTCTCTTTAGCAAAGTACGCTAAGAAGGTTATCGCGGTTGATGGGGATGAGGAGATTATTAAGCGTAATGTAATGGAGGCTGCTAGGCTGGGTATTAATAATGTTGAGTTTGTTTGCGCTGAAATAACTCCGGATTTGGTTAACTCCGTTCAGAAAGTTGATGTTGCTGTATTTATGTCAGTTCTTCATCATATGATGGGGGCATCCGGTATCTACGACTGGTGTGTGCCGAGTGGGCAGAAGAATATTAGCTTGCTTCTTGGTGCTATTCGTAATAATGCTGAAACTTTTGTTTTTGAAATGGGGGAGTCTGTTTCTCAGAAAGAAAATTGGGAGATTCTTTTGAAGAAAGTGGTGCCAAACCTTGACGACTGGATAGTGAGTGAGGTTTTCGGTGCGAGCTTTTCTGTGGTGAAGAGACTTCCGGGCGTGGCTTACAAACGATGGCCATTTTCGCGTTTTAATAGCTTAGGTGGGTGGGCGCAAAAAACGAAAATAGGTCGTGTTTTTTGCCATCAAACCGGTATCGATAGAAGAGACTTTAGGACAATATATGTAGGTGTGCGTTGAGATGAAGGGCAGGATATTGAATGCTGAGCTCTCTGTAAGGCTGCGTGCTTTTTTGAGCAGGGCTGGTTTCAATGTGCGGCTTTCGGCTAATGCCCGTCCTTTGGATTTGACGGCGGTTGATAAGTGTAATCCAATATCTGCTTTATACGAAGCCAATGGGCGTTCTGCGCTTGTTCGTTTTCCGTTGGATAGTTGTATTTTCTTCTCACATCTTGCTTTTCCTTGTATTAAGGGTGGGCCCTCTCCACAAATTAAGACTTTGCTCGACTATGCTGCGGGGCGCTGTAATCGGTGGGATAATTCTGATCTGGTTTCCTTCTATCAGCGTTTCAGACCGTTAAATGCTGCTCAATTGATGGGTTTGGATAATCCCTCCAATTCAGAACTTCTTTCTATGCCGGCAGGATGTGCCTTTTTGCCTTGGGAATCTAAGTCTCCAAAAGAGTTGCTTGAGTTAGAGAAAAAAAGCGCTGTGAATGAAGCGCGACAGTTCGGACGCTCAGCAGACGTACTCGGGAGTCAATTTTATGGTCCTAATGCCGAGGAAAAAATACGTCTTGAGTATGACAGACTTGTTGCTGCGTATGAGTCGCTGAGACGTTACGGACACAACCTGGATTTTGAGGGGTTTGGGAATATTCAAGCGCTTATTATCGGATTACAAGGCTGTTACAAGGCGTTTATTTTAGTTGGGCATCATCGTATGGCCGCTCTTTCGGCTTTGGGGAGCGAGGATGTTGTGCTGCAGATTGGAGGAGTTAGTTTCGGTGGATATGCTGGGATTGAGCATGCTGAGCATTTCCCTGCGGTTCAGCGGGGTTTGATTTCAAAAAGGGAGGCTGAAACTATTTTTGAACGTATTTATCATGCAGAACAGCCGAGGCTTTATTAAATATTACTTGATTTTTATGTTCATTTTGTGTGATATGTTTTTGTCGTTGAGAAGAGTTTGATTTTGCTTGGGTTTTCCTTTTTCGGAGAGTGAATTTACGTGTCAGAGTTTTCGGTTTTTTTTGTTCTTTCACGCTTTGAGTTAGGTGGTCTCGAACGTGTGCATTTGAACATTTTGCCAAAGCTTATCGATGTAGGGGTTCAGGCTCAGATTGTGACTAGCTATATTCACAGCAATGCAGAATCGATGCTAGAAAAGGATACCCCGGTTCGTGTTTTAGGCGGTGGGCGATTTTCTTTTTTTTTTAGGTTGTTTTGTGTTCTTCGGGCTCAACAGGCGAATTTTATTTTCACTAGCGCTAATGATATTGGCTGTTTCGTCTTGTTGTTTCGCAGGTTTTTTTGGCCACACTCTAAAATTATCTGGTCTCAGCATCTTTCCATTTCTGGTCCCTTGAATGCGTCGCGGGGATTTAAGCGATTTCATCTCCTGTTCGAGCGATGGCTGATGCGTCGTCTTCTTTTGAAAGCGGATGCCGTAATTGCGGTGTCCAGAGCCGTGGCTGATGATATCAGCCGTTCTGTTGTTGCTCATCCCAAGCTTAAGGTCATTCTTAACCCGGTTGTCTCCGATGGGTTTACTGAACGCTGTAGCGTCGACGTTGAGTGGCCTTGGCCGGATTACTCTGTACCTACGGTGATCTTTGTTGGACGTTTGGCGCCAGTTAAACGGGTTGATTTGCTGATAGAGGCATTTTCCAAAGTTAAAAGTTCAATGGATGCGCGTTTGCTTATACTGGGCGACGGTCCGGAGGCGGGTAAGCTGAAACGCCTGGCTGGTAAACATGACCTGAGCAAAGTCTGCTCCTTTGTTGGTCATCAGGATGACGCGTTGCCCTGGATCCAGCGATCAGATCTGTTGGTGTTGTGCTCCGTGTCCGAAGGTTTTGGTTTGGTATTGGTTGAGGCTATGGCGTGTGGGGTGCAGGTGGTATCAACTGATTGTCCCGATGGCCCATCCGAGGTTCTTGCCGGGGGGCGCTTCGGTCGCTTGGTACCTACAAACGATATTTGCTCGTTGGCTCAAGCTATAGAGCAAAGTCTGATCGCGCCATTAGTGGATAGGGCGAAATTGCAGGAGCGTGCTGCCGACTTCAGTGTGGATCGGGCGGTTTCGCAGTACCTTGAGGTGCTGGAAACGGTGGCGAGGCAGTGACGTGAATATTCTGTTCGTTTGCAAGCGTTATTACACCGCGAAGGACGTTATTCGTGACCAATTCGGTCGCTTGTACGAGATCCCCAGACAGCTTTCAGCGCTAGGACATCAGGTAACAGTTCTCTGTCTTGATTATCGTGGCAAGGACCCTGTGGCGAGCGCTGGTCAGCAGTTGGGCGGGAATGGCGTGCGGTGGCTCGTTGTGTCCTTGCGCGATGTATTGCGTATGAGGTTTCGGGCTATAAATAAGCAGCTGAAAGGTCTTGCGCCGGATGTTGTGGTTGGCTCATCGGATATCCCCTGCCTATGGTTGTCGCGACTGCTTGCCCGTCGTGAAAGAGTGCCGTATATCGTTGATCTTTATGATAATTACCAGAGCTTTGGTCAGGCACGTATTCCCGGGTTTCGCCACGCCTTGAGACTAAGTATCAGAGACGCACGTGGTGTAATCGCCGTCAGTGGGCCGTTGAAAGAAAAGGTTGTGAGGGATTTTGCACCCAAGGCCCCTGTGGTGGTCCTGAACAACGGTATATCGAGGTCTGTTTTTTGTGAGGGAGACCGTCTGAAGGCGCGAAATGCGCTTGGATTGCCTTTGGAGGCTCACCTGATCGGGACCGCGGGCAACCTTTCAGCCATGAAGGGGCTCGATACGGTGTATGCAGCTTGGCCCGCCTTGGAGTCCGTTGCTGATGATTTATATTTGGTGCTTGCAGGGAAAGTCGATCCTGAGCTACCGGTCCCATCGAGCGCGCGAGTGATTTATCTTGGCGAACTCGCAGAGCATCAGGTTGCGGAGTTGTTCAGGGCTTTAGATCTTGGGATCATCCCTGCGCATGACTCAGAGTTCGGACGCTATTGCTTTCCCCAAAAGTTGTTTGAAATGGTGGGGTGTGGTTTGCCTGTGGTTGCGGCCAGAGTGGGCGCGATTGCCGAGACGCTGCAGGCCTTTCCCCAGCTTCTCTTTACTCCGGGGGACGCGGATAGCCTGCGTTTGGCTGTGACGTCCCAATTAGCGAGGGCGCATCATGTTCCTGTCGCAGTTGATGAATGGCCTGACCTTGTGAAACGCATTGATCAACTGATTTCGCAAGTGGTGTAGCCAGGGTCCATTGACTAATTCAGGCTCAGGCCTCGTTCAAGGACAGGAGTGTTTGTTCCCCTACCTGTCGGTTTTTAATGACCTGTGGACGCCCGCCCCGAAATGTCCCCAGGCAAAACCGGCTGCAAAGTCGACAATCGCTTGGCGGTGCTGGTCCTGCTGCAAAAGCTGCACGGTGTGTTGTGTTAATTCGTCATAACATAAGCTCTCGGCTAAAAGACCAGACTCTCCGGGCTGCACCGCATCAGTGATCCCTCCCGTAGCGAACGCGGCCGTCGGCAACCCATGCGCAGCAGCCTCAATCGCGACCATCCCAAAGCCCTCAGGGTCATCCGGAATGTGGCGCACCGGGAACACATGCACGTCAGCTGCTTCATAGGCCGTGGCCAGTTCAGTTGGGTCGGTGATGACGCCCAGGAAAAGGATGTTTGCACCGACACCAGCCTTTGCTGCAGCCGCCTGAATGCTTTCGACGGTCTGAATGCCTGCGCCGAGTGAGTTTCTGGGCGCTTCTCCGACCACCACAAGCATTGCATCAGGTTCTGCGTTTACAACTGCAGGCAGGCTCAGTTCAACAAATTCGCGCAGACCTTTTCTGGTAGTAAGGCGGCCAACCGAGAGCAGGATTTTCTTTCCCGTCAGGCTGTGCTTTTCCCTGAACTCGGCGATGCGTTCGGTGGGCTGCGGGGCTTGAGGAAGGCTGACGCCCGGGAACACGATACTCAGTTGTGCCTCGTTCACGCCTGCGTCCAGCGCTAGCTGCTTTGTGGGGGTGCTGTTGACGATGACATGATCCAGCCGCTTGAAGGTCGGTCGCCACAGTCTTCGATAGATAGCATGGGCCACGGTGATGTCGAAGCCGTGCAGGTAAGCGGCAGACTTGGCTCCGGCGAGCTTGCCAAGGATCCATGCTATTGGCGCGGTTAGCCCACTGCCGGCAAGAATGGTATCTGGCCGCCAGCGCAGGACAGTCCAAAGGCCTTTGACAAACGCGACTATCAGAAACAGCGGTAAGGGTTTAAGCGGCGCTTCGGCAATGTGTACGTTATCGGGCTTTTGAGCGGCCGAGCCGCTCGGCCCAATTACTCTCACATCCGCGTATTTGGACAGCTCATCCGCCATGTGCCAGTTCAGCCGCTCCATGCCGCCCACCAGAGGTGGGAGGTTGCGGGTGATGATGAGTATGCGGCGTCGTGGAGTATCCAAGTGTGCCTTCGCTCTGTATTTGTGTTGTACCGATAGGGTTATATGTCTGGCGCTATGGCATGCCCAGTGCGACTCTCATATTGTTCGCCAAACTTGCCGCAAAACTGGCGGTGAGGTGCTGGTTGTCTCTAAATACAATGGCTCCATCTAGTAGAGCTGCGCATCGTTTGCCGGGGCATACTGCGTCGTTCAGGTCTATCAAGGTTGCGCCGGGTAGTGAGTCCACGGCCAGTTTTAATCCTGTCATCGCAGTTGCTCTTTGCGGGTTATCGGCAGGCGAGGTGCAAGTATCTTGCGGTAACGTCCGGACTTGTTCTAGGCCTCCGTGTTCCTCAAGGCAGGTGATACCGTTGAAGGCAAGACCGTAAGTTGGAGCGATTATTGCTATTTGCTTCGCCGACGAGAGCTGGCCCTCAATAATCCGTATGGTTCCCTCTGCCCACTGTTCGGTGGTCAGATCATAGCTGCCCGCAGAGCCGATTAAAATTAGATCTGGTTGTAGTTTACTCAGGTATGCAGCGGCACCTTTCTTCCATTCGCTGCACTCAGTGTAAATACGCCCAATGCGTTGGTAAAAAATGGGCTGATCCACTATTGGGCATGAGGATTTTGTGATCACTTCCAGTCGCCATTCGCCGCTGTCCAGGTCAAGTGCCTGCTTGATTGCAGGAAACCACTGTAGCCCGATACTGTCCCCCCAAACTACAGCAACCTTGGGGGCTTCCTTTGAGCCAAAGTGGCAGGTTTTTACCTGTGCGGATGCATACCAGTCATCGCAGCCATAGCGATAGATTTCTGGAGCGTCTGAACGGGCTAAGGCAAGAACAGATGGGGCCTCGGCGGCGATTTGGTCTGTGGCGCTGTTGTGCCACTTTATGAGCTGCACATTGATCAGCACGATAACAACAAGGCTGGCGACGATTTGCCATTTGGGGCTGACTCTTGCGTTTTGGTATTGCCGAATGGGGTTCTCAACCAATCGGTACGATAGGTGTGCAAGAAGGAATGCGGTCAGTACCAGTGCTGCCTGGGAGTAGGCTGTCTTCTCTGTCATCAGGTGCTGGCCGACGACGAGCACAGGCCAATGCCACAGGTAGAGTGAATACGATATATCGCCAATGTATTTTAGTGGGCCGCGAGCTAATGGCGTTGTGGCCGTGCAGCTGGCGCCGGGTGATACCGCAAGCAGGCAGAGCGATGTTGCCAGGGTTGGAACAAGGCTGATCCAGTCTGGATAGCGTGTGCTTTCGCCGATTAACACTGCACTGACGAGAATGGCGGCAAGCCCTATGACAAGCTGTATCGTAGTGGCGACGGACGAGGGCGGTGCTGACCGTCTTGCCAGCAGCCAAGTGATTGCGCCGAAACCAAATTGCCAGATGCGTGCAGGCATTAGATAGAAAGCTTGGACCGGGTTGCTGTGGGCAAGCCACATGCATAAGGCCAGGCTTAGCAGGCTTATGGCCAGCAGTAACGGCAGGCGGTACTTGCTCGCAAGGGTGCAGATCAGGATGACTATCAGGGGCCAAAGCAGATAGAACTGCTCTTCCACCCCGAGCGACCAGGTGTGGAGAAAGGCATTCGCCAGAGAAGTACTCTCGAAATAGTTCTGTTCGGCAAAAATGAAGTAAAAATTACTGACCCAGGCTGCGGCGCTTGCTGCGGCCGATGCTTGGGCGGGGTGTTCGGCGACGGGCGTTAAGGCAAATATTGCCGCTGCCGAGACGATCAGCATGAGCATCAATGCGGGCATCAGCCGTTTTAGTCGGCGGGCATAAAAGCGTGATAGTGATAGCTCTCCTTCCCTCTCAATTTCGGTGATCAGCAGGCCCGTTATCAGATAGCCGGAGATAACAAAAAAGACGTCTACTCCGATAAACCCGCCGTAAAGAAAGGGCACTCCGGCGTGTGCAGCCAGAACCAGAAGGATGGCTACAGCTCTGAGGCCCTGAATGCTTGGGTTATACGGCAGTTGCTTGATGTGCTGACTCAAGGTACGTCCTTGCAGGTTAGTTGGCTGCGCTTCAATTTTGCGTGGAAGGTAAGGCCAATAGGTTCATGTTGCCATTGGTGTCTACCGCTTACTCTCACGCATTAACCACATTCTCCCCCTGCAGGCGGCCGCGGGTGTCGACTATCAGGCCGGCGTGTTGTTGCAGGGCGTTGTAGTCGAAGGCATCGTGGTCGGTGGCGAGGACGAGGCAGTCGTAGGCGGCGATGGTCTCGGCGGTCAGGGTGACGGACTGCAGGTCGAAATGGTAACCCCGTTTCTGCGGGAAGCTGGGTACGTGCGGGTCTGCGTAGGCGACTATGGCGCCTTTGTCCTGCAGCAGTGACATGATTTCCACTGCGGGGGATTCCCGGGTGTCGTCGATATTCTTTTTGTAGGCGAGGCCCAACACCAGGATGCGGCTGCCGTTGATGGCTTTGCTTTTGCTGTTGAGGGCGTCGGCGACTTTCTGCACGACCCAGTGCGGCATGTAGTGGTTGATCTCGCCTGCCAGCTCGATAAACCGGGTGTTGACGCCGTATTCCCTGGCCTTCCAGGTCAGGTAGAACGGGTCAATCGGGATGCAGTGTCCGCCGAGGCCCGGGCCCGGTGTGTAGGGCACGAAGCCGAACGGTTTGGTGGCGGCGGCCTTGATGACTTCGTGGATGTCGATGCCCATGCGGTCGGCGACGATTTTCATTTCATTGACCAGGCCAATATTGACCGCGCGGTGGATGTTTTCCAGCAGCTTGGTCATTTCGGCGGCGCGGGTGGTGCTGACGGGCACGAGGCGCTCGATGGCTTTTTCGTAGAGGGCGGTGCCGAGTTCAAGGCATTGTGGCGTCATGCCGCCGATAACCTTGGGAATCTGCGCGGTGGTGAAGTGCGCGTTGCCCGGGTCTTCACGTTCGGGGGAGTAGACCAGCGCGCAGTCCAGCCCGGGGGTAAAACCGCGCTCAGTGAGCCGGGGCGCGAGCAGTTCGTCGGTGGTGCCCGGCCAGGTTGTGCTCTCCAGGCTCATCAGTTGTCCCGCCCTGAAGTAGGGCAGTATGGCGTCGACGGTATTGGTGACGTAGCTGAGGTCGGGCTGATGGTGGCTGTCCAGCGGGGTCGGGACGCAGATGATCTGGGCGTCGACCTCGCGGGTGAGGGCAAAGTCGTTGGTGGCGGTGAATCCGGCGGCTCTGGCTCGCTGGATTTCGCTGGCCGTTATGCGCTCGATATAGCTTTGACCGCTGTTGAGACTGGCGACCTTGGCTGGGTCGATATCAAAGCCGATGACCCGGATGCCGACCTCGGCAAAGCGCAGCGCCAGTGGCAGGCCGACGTAGCCCAGCCCGTAGATGCCAATCACGCACTGGCCTGACTGGATGCGGCTGCGCAGGCTGGCCATGGCGCTGCTGGTTTGGGGCGAGGTGGGCATTCGGTGGGCTTTCCCTGTCGTGAGTATCAGTTGGCGATGATTGCAAAAGCCCGGGGCCCGGGCAAGGCGGATCTATGGGGGCTGTGCTTCCGATCACTGCCCGGTTGGCAGCATGCCTTTGTGGACGATCTCGCCATTGCGCCACAACATCCATTCCCCTGGCTCATAGGCCTGCCAGTGTTCGTTACTGGTCAGCGGTTCGGTGGCAATGACGGTCACGACGTCGTTGGCGGTGGTGTGCTGTTTGAAGTCGACTTCCAGTTCCAGGTCGCTTAGCTGTGCCGGGCCGAACGGTGCGCGGCGGGTGATCCAGTGGAGTTTGCTGGTGCACAGGGTGAACAGCCAGTCGCCATTGCTGAGCATCAGGTTGCAGACGCCAAGCTTGAGCAGTGGGGCGCAGCAGTCGCTGAGTGTGTGGGTCAGGTCTTCGAGCGCAGGCGGTGCGGTGTGGCGGCTTGCCAGGGTGTTTAGCAGGTGACAGAAGAGGCGTTCGCTGTCGGTATCGCCAACGGCGGTGTAGGGCCCGGTTGACGGGGTGAAGTCGGTCAACTGGCCGTTGTGGGCAAAGGCCCAGTATTGGCCCCATAGCTCGCGGGTGAACGGGTGGGTGTTGGCCAGGCTGACGCCGCCGACATTGGCCTGGCGGATATGGCAGATGACGTTCTCGGATTTGATCAAAAATCGCGACAAACCCCTTCCTTCAGGTAGGGGAAGGATAGCGGGGCCGGTGTAACCGGCCTTGTTTTAAATGCTGGTTGTATATACAGTTAAATCATGATCAGACGCCAGGCATACAAGTTCCGAATCGAGCCAACCGGCGAGCAGCGGCGCAAGCTGCAGCAATTCGCCGGCATGACGCGCTTCGTTTTTAACAAAGCTTTGGCAATCCAAAAGGAGAATCATGAGGCTGGCGGGAACTACATTCAGTACGTGCCGATGGCCAAGCTTTTGACCGCCTGGCGCAACGGAGATCAAACCCCGTGGCTGAAAGATGCCCCTGTTCATCCATTGCAGCACGCGCTCAAGCACCTCGACCGCGCCTACAAGAATTTTTTCGAGAAGAGGGCTTCATTCCCGACCTTCAAGAAACGCGGGCTCCTGGCCGTGTTTCGGGGTTGGAGTTTGATGGTAGCACTGGGAAGGGGGGCGGTGAAAGCTAGAAGCTTGAGGCTAGAAGCTGGAAGTCGTTGTTTTGTGTGGGTTGTTGGATTGTGTGCGGGGGCAGGCTATGTGGTGTGGCGGCCACGACATGTCGTGGCCCTACAGGAGATTGGGTGACTGGCTTTGGTTTGCGTGTTTGGTGCAGTTTGCGGGCGTGCGATGTCGTGTTGCTGCGGGTGTGGTTGCGGCGTTTGGTTATCGGTCGGGCCGGCGGGTGGTGTTTGGTGTGACGGCCACGACATGTCGTGGCCCTACGGGAGATTAGGTCACGGGCTGCGGCGTGTGTTTGTTGTGATTTGCGGGCGGGCAGGTGGTGTTCCTGAAGGTGTGGTTACGGCGTCTGGTTATCGGTCGGGCCGGCGGGTGGTGTTTGGTGTGGCGGCCACGACATGTCGTGGCCCTACAGGAGATTAGGTGACTGGTTTTGGTTCCGTGTTTGGTGCAGTTTGCGTGCGTGCGATGTCGTGTGGTTGCGGCGTTTGGTTATCGGTCGGGCCGGTGGGTGGTGTTTGGTGTGGCGGCCACGGCGTGTCGTGGCCCTAAGCAGGAATCGACAACCAAACGTGAAGCCCGCACGGACCCAATCCCCGTTTACGCGGGCGAGTAGCGCAGGGCTGGCGGGAAAAAGATGGGCGAGGTGTCTGCGGAGCAAAGCGACGAGTTTTCGCCCATCCCCGCCAGACCGAGCAACGCAGCGAACCCGAAGGGCCACGTAGCCGGGTGCCCGGGGGGATTGCCAAGGGGGGCCGGGCAAGCGGCCCCCCTTTGGCTCGCCGAGAAGGTGTGAGGGAGTGAGATATTAAAACCACCATAAGCGCGATAAATGTGGGATATAGCGCGGGTGGCCTGGATTTAGTGGGATGGGAAATTGAAAAGGCGTTTCAATATTGGAGCGGCTATTTGGAAGCCTTAACCCAAGCCAGCAGCTCTTCCGCAGCCGCGAGCAACTCTTCTTTATTCTGGGGTTGGGCATAGCTTGCCGCGATGGTCAGGCACTGGAGGCGAATGCTCCATTGCTCTGGCAGTTCCCCGCAAGACTCAGCCTCGGAGTCGGGTTGGATATGGGCTGTAATGTAGCGATGGATCGCAGACCTTGAGACCTTGTAACCCTGCTCAGAAAACCAGTCCACATGATCGTTCAAGGTAAGCCCCGGCTGGTCAGCACACAGTGCCAAAAAGCTGTTTCGGATCTCGCTAGGAATCTTTTCAAGTGACAGTGATCTGCCCATAGGTAACGTCCCTCAACCAGTTGATCTGGAGTCTACTTTAATTCGACTGATCTGGGTCGAGGTCCAGGCGGCATTGGCGACGGTCGATCTCTCTTTTATGTACGCGGTCCAGTAGCTTGTAGATTCCGCGAACGCTCATCTTGTGAAGGCGTGCCAGTTCTGAATGGTTGTTGCCGTTGAACTGGTGGTAGATATTCATATCGCGAGCAGCCAACTTGAAGAAGTAGTCCTTCGGGATGGTGACCATCTGGCCGCCCCAGTGGGTGGCCAGCCAGTCGGCCAGGGCGGTGCCGGCTTGCTCGGCAACGTCCTGCTCGATGCCGTGATCCTTGAGCACCACCTCGGTGTGTTTTGCGATGTCGGACAGCAGCTCGTGGCGCTGCTGCTCCATGTGCGGGCTTCTGCTCATTGCAACTCACTCCTCATTTTCTCGGCCTGCTCTGGGGTGATCAGCTTCAATGCCTCGTCACCATTGATCCGGGCCAGCTTCTCGAAGTAGTCCGCCGGGCGTCCTGGGCCGTTGCTGCTCCGCCGTGAGCGGTCGGCCTCGGCCGCTGCTGCTGTTGCCTGGGCATCACCCGCGAGGCCGTACACAACTGCGCGCAAGTAATGGTGGTTATCCAGCGGCAGGGTCAGCTTCTCGCGAGCGCTGAGCATCTGCTCGATGCCCATGGCCCACAGGGTTGGTGTTGCGCGACGTGTATCAGTGGTGCGGGCATCCCGGGTGACGGTGCCCGGCGTCACTAGGGCCAACAGATCCTCGACCAGGCGAATGGCCTTGCTGGTGCGCAGCGATCGCTTGGCCGGGCTGAAGAGCCGCAGGTATTGGAGTACTGCTTTTCCGAGCTTTGGCTCCATACCTGCGAACAGGGCCGCCAGGCGCTTTCCCTCGTCGTCGGCCATGCCAGCCTCAAGCGGGAACTGCTCACCGCAGCATGGGCAGGTCAGTTGCATGAGGATCGCCCCCATATCCCCGCGTCCCGCAAACCATCCAGTACGCCGAGCACAATGGCGCTTCCGACGCCGGTGATACCAGCCCACTTAAGGAAGTACAGCGTAGCGATGAGCGTCATCAAAGATCTCCCACATCTTTATCGATGTCGGCCCAGGACTCCTTCTCGCGCCGTTCCTTACGTAAAGCAGTGATCACTGCTTCCAGCATTGGAACCTTGCGCTCCCAGCCGTGCGGCATGTCTTCCAATACCGCTGTCCGCTCTGCACCCTGGTAGCCCAGCTCGTCCAGCAGGCCATCCAACTCGGCCTTGAGGTGCTGCTTTTGCTGCTCGACGTGCAGGGCCGCGATCAGCGCCTTGTAGTGATGGGGCTTCTTCAGCCAGGCACAGCGCTCGATGCCGAACATGCGCTTGGCGATCGCATCCGCGTATGTCCAGGGCAGCTTCATATCGGCCAGCAGCGCCTCGATCTTGGTGATCTCGGTGTCCAGTTTCTTGAAGTTGTGCGGCTTGCCCTTTGCCTTGCTGCTGAGCCTGGGCTTGAAGCCGAGGCGCTCGAACTCGCGCAGTACAGCGCCGACTTGCCGCGGCCCCAGCTCCGTTGACGATCGGACGCCAGCGACGCGGGCGAGCAGCGCGCGGTATGCGGTGTCGTCCAAGTTCAGTTGCTGACGGGCGATGTGGATCTTGGCGGTGTTGGCACGGCTGATCATGCGCTAGGCCCTCCGATAGCCAGAGGCTTAGCCGACGCGCCAACTGCCGTGTGCAACTGGGCGGTCTTGCCTGCCTGATAGCCAGCATCGCCCGCTCCCACGTCGCGTCCTTTTTGCTTGCGCCGCTTCATCTTGTGGGTACCAAGGTCTGGGTGATGCTTATCCATGTAGGCCTGGATTGCGTCAGCGATGTTGTCATCAACGCCAGCGAATTCGTCGACCTTGTGGTACACCGCCCTGATCCAGCCTGTAGCAAACTGATCCCCACGGGAAACCTTGGTCGAGCGCTTGCAGCGCTTGTTGTTTGGCAGGGCGAGATACTCGCGGCGAGCTTTCTGCAACTGACGTTCAAGTACCTGGTAGGCGTATCCCGTTAACTCTGGAGCGGCCCCACAGCCGACGAAAATGAAGCCCCCGACATAGCTGAATACGTCTGCCCGAACCATTGTGATGATCATCCGGGTGCCAAACGCATGCGCGCAGACGTATGCCAGCTCAACCCGCCAGGGCGGCGGCTGGCCTTCAGAGCCAGCTTCAATCGTCACTTCACAGGCCATGCTCGCCAGCACGTCGCCCATCTCGACGTTGTAGGCCTCCATCATCTTGTGAGCCTGGCGCAGTGCGATCTCGGCCTCATTGGCATTGGCGTTTTTGCGCTTCGCCATTTCCAGGCACTTCTTGATCTTCTCCAGTGCGCGGTCCTGGTCCATATCAAGCCCCCGCCAAGTTCAGGTTGATCTGTTCATAGCGGTCGTCGCCGATGCGGCGGTAAACGCGGATGTAGACCGCTTTGCCATTCACCTGGATGGAATCCCGCAGGGCGTCCATTGCGGTCTTCCAGTCTTCGTCGTCGATTTCCAGGCGCATCAGGTCGAGCACGTCATTGGTGCGGATCTCGCCATTACGGCCGGTGAACGCGCGGTCGACCAGGGCCATCAGGTGGCGATCAGCACCAGCGCTCCATTTACGGATGCAGGTATAGATCAGCTCCTTGGCCGCAAGGATCTCTTCGGTGAAGCTGAGGCGGTTGGCCAGCGCGCGCTCGATCTTGAACTCGCCGTCGTAAGTGGTGATCGACACGTTGCCTTTCTTGCCGCCCAGCTTAACGCCGTAGCGCTCCAGCGAAATACTGATCAGGTCTTCGATATCGGCGAGCGCTTTGGCCTTGAACGCGGCCATCGACTCACTGATGGCCACGGCCTGGGCGGCAAGATCGCGGGCCACGTTGTCGCGCAGCTTGTCCTGGTCGCGCACCTGGTGCTCGGGTACCAAATGGCCTGCGGCGTTTTTGACGAAGCCGGCCGGGATTTCAATGTGTGCTGTCATGCTCTTTCTCCATAGCGTCCAGCCGATCAATCTCGGCCAATAGAAGTGCGGCGGCTTTCACCAGATCACTGCGCCGGCTCCCAAACTTCGGCGTCCAGTCTTCAGGCGTCAGGGCCTCCAGTAGGTTGTTTCCGTATCCGCTGGAACGGGTATCCCAGTCACGACACGCCTCCGGCATCGCATACACCGCAGCGAAAGCGGCGAGTTCGTCACACGCGTGATCGGCATCGTGGTTGGCTGAGTACCCGTGCACACGGATCTGCTCGATCCGCTCCCGAATCACATCTGCCAGCCCTGGGGCCGTCAGGGTGTGTAGGAAGTACGCCTGGCCGTTACTTAGGACGCGGATCAGCTTCGCGTCTCTGTCGCGGCGCTCGGTGAGTTCGTCGATTTGGGTTTGCAGCTGCCGGATCTGATCGCTGTTGCTCATCAATGCACCCACCCAATCCGCCCAGCCACCGGCGGTACGCCAACTAGCCACTCGACCTCACAGCCCAACAGGAACGAGCGGCAGCGGCTGAAATTTCCGGGGGTAGGTACCAGTGCGATACCGCTGCGGCCTACGCGGATCATGTGTAGCGGTTGCTCGCACTCGACCACCAGCAGTGGCTGGACGCCATCTATGCATGTGAACTTTACGCTGCAGCCGTGCGCTTTCAGCTCTCGGCCGACCTGGTTGGCCAGGGCGAGCGAGGCTTTCACCTGCTCGGTAAAAACCTTGCTTGGACGTTTCTCAATAAACGGAATCAGCGCACCCATCTCACACCTCCATCACGATGTGGCCGGTGACAACCTGCTCACCGAGGTCCGCAGCCAGGTTCATCGCGGCGATCATCAGGTTGCCGATGGCCAGCGGGTACAGCACGCTCAGCGTCTTGTTGCCGACGTTGTGCTGGAGGCGCTCGCCGATCGCGCGGATGCCTTCGGCGTCGATCACCTTTTCCAGGTCCACGCCCACCCGGCCAAAGCGGAAGCGCAGGAAGGTTTCCAGCTCGGCCAGCGGTACCGGCTCCAGCTCGACCACCTGGATGCGCTGCACCACCTCCCGCAGCTCGGGGTTGCGCTCGTGCAGCTTCTTGGTGAGCAGCTCGGGCTGGCCGATCAGGACGATGTTCAGCAGCTTGCTGAATCCGCGCTCCAGTTCGCGCAGGCGCTTCAGGTGTTTCAGGGTTGGGATTGGCAGGCTGTGCGCCTCCTCAATAATGAGCAGGTGACGCATGCCGGATTCCGCGCTTGCCAGCAGCGCGCGGTGCATCTGGCGGAAGCGGGCCTCTGGCGATGACTTCGGCATCTCGGTCGGGTTGACCACCGCCATGATCGACTCTGCGATGTGGGCACTCTTCAGCGTTTTTCCCTTCTGGTCATTGTCTTCCATGGCCAGCACATAGGGCTCGATCACAACAACCGGTGCGTCTTCAGCCTCAAGGCGAGCGACCAGTTCACGGCGCAGCGTGGATTTACCCGCGCCTGATTCGCCCACCACAGCCAGAAAACCATCATGCCGCGCTACCTGGTACATGCACTCCCTGACATAGCGGATGTCCTGGGACACGTACATATCATCAGCGCAGGTAAGGTCGTCGAATGGGTCGCGCGGCAGAGCAAAGGCTTTGCGAGCGGCTGGCATTAGGGTCTGTTTGCGTTTTAACATCGGTTCTGACTCCTGGTTGTTTTCCTGGTCGGACTCTTCTGGGGGTTGCGGATCGGCCGTGTTAGCGCACGGTTGGTCCACCTGTATTTCTTCAAACACGTCGCCAATGGCGTCATTGGCGGCGCCGTTACTCAGCAGCCAGTCACGGATGCGCTGCTCCAGCTCAGTCCGGTCAAGGCTTTTTGGCCACTGGCCGTGGTTGATCAGCTGGGCGATAGTGGCCGGGCTCAATTGCAGCGAGCGCGCCAAATCAGCCTGCTTTTGCTCGATCTCTTCCAGCGTTGATTTCAGTTTCAACATGCATCACCTCCCACCAGCCGGAGGCCCGGACGCTGTGGTTTTGGGTTGCGGATTAGCTCGGCGAAAGCCTCCAGCGCGGGCTCTGGAACGCCGTCCTTGTATGTTTCCTTCAGGGTTGCCATGGCCTCGGCGTTCCATTTTTCGCCCAGCATGGCTTTGAGCCGCTTGGCAGCGGCAACGTGGCTCAGCGGTGGTAGCTCCACCATAGGGCCAGCAAGCTTGTGTTCGGTGCCGCGGCGCGGCAGGTGGGTCGGCAGGTTGGCGTCGGCCAGCGGCTTGTAGGGGTCCAGCTTGCCGTCCAACGGCAGCGCCTTGGCTTTGCGCCTGGCGGCCGCCTCATCAGCAGAGGTAGTGCCGGTCATCAGCTGCTCGATTGCCTTGTTGGCTCTCTGCGCCGAGGTGTCGGCATGGCTGGCAAACTCGCCAAACGTGACACTGTGTTCGCCTTCGGAGAAGCCGTATTCGTCCTTCTCGATGCGCGGGATTACATAGATCACCTGGTGCCCTGCGGCGTTGGTGCCCACCACCTGGGCCGCATCGCTGCGCCATGGGTTACGGGTGACCAGCACCTTCTCGTGCACCATCACACCGGGCACATCCTTTACCGAGTACTCAGCGCCCTGGAACGAGATGCGCATGCTCGGCTTGACCTTGCGCTCCACCGGCTCGGCAATGGCCAGCTCGCGGCACACCTCAACCGGTGGGGCCTTAATCAGTTGCTGCTCAGTAATGCGCATCCAGGCTGAGGTGCGCGTCATGCCATGTCGGCGGTGCTTGCCCGTCGCGTTGAACACTGCCCGCCACTGCGCTGCCAGGGCGTTCAACTCCGCCAGATCCGCGACTGGGCGGTAGCGCAGGCCCGCCTCGAATTTGCGCTCGATAATGTTCCGCGCGTTCTCCACCTGGCCGGTGGCGCGGGCACTGCCCGGTGCGTGGGCGATGGCCTCAATACCCAGGCTCTTGCACAGGTTCATGGTCATGGCGCTGGTGTTGGCGCTGCCTGGATCCATATAAAGGATACGTGGCACCCCGTGCAGCATGTCCGGCCCGCCGCGCTCCTGCAGGGCATTGATCAGCACGCTGCAGAGATTCTCACCGCTCTCAGCACCCATCACGTACTCGGCGTAGATCCAGCCGCTGGCGTGGTCGGTAATCTCGTAGGACCACACCCGGTCAGCCATTACGCGCGCCAGGTTCTTGGGCTTGTTTTTGTAGAACTCGCCCTGGTCCATGATGTGCAGGCCCTGCGCTTTGGCCGATGGCTTGAGGTAGTAGAGAACACACAGCGACGCATCGATCTGCCAAACATGGTTCGGGTGTTCGCTGCGCATCTCCACATGGGGCGCAGGTGCGGTGAGCTGGTCGATATGCAGCCCATACCCGCGAATCGCCCGGCGAATGGCGCTCTCGCTCAGCGGAGTAATCTCGCCGGTGCGCGGGTCCACCCGCTCGGCGCGTACCAGGCCGTTGGCGCGCAGTGCGGTCACCGCGTCCATCAGCGCCCAGATCACCTTCTCGTTGCCGCGGGTGGTCTCCTTGACGGCCCCGACGATCAGCAGCGCCTCATCGTAGGTCAGGTCAGATCTGCCCGCGTCAGCGCGTACCTTGCGTGGTTTTTTCACTGTCAGTTCCCGCAGCTTGCGGTGCAGCGTGGCTAGGGAGATACCCAGCTCGCCACACGCCTGCTCATAAATGGCCTGTTTGCCGCCATGGCCAGCGGCGCGAATGGCTTGCGCCACAGCAACCAGGCGTTCGGTCATAACGGCGCTCATGGTCAGTTGCCCTCGATCGCCGCTTGCGCACGCTCAAGCGCGTCCGGTGCCATCCAGTCGGTGGCGTCCGGGTCGTCGTTGTCGGGCAGGTCGTAGTCCTCGCGGATTGCGAGAATGTTCAGTTCGATCTGACGCAGCAGGTTGGCCAGATAGGCGCGCTGGTCCTGGCCGGCTTCCGCGCCGGCGTTCACCATGGTTTCAAAGGCCACGCGCAGCTTGTTGGTGAGCAGGCTTTCAGCCTCAATAGCCATGCCACTCACCTCCATGCGCATCTCCTTTAACCCCTCCGCTGGGGGCATGGTTTGGATGCGGCGCTTGACCTTCTCCAGCTCGACCTTGGCGTCCTCCAGTTCGCGAGACTGATCAGCCAACCGTGCCCCCTGCGCTTCATAGTTTTGGCGGACGTCATCGCGCTCCTTGGTCAGCTGTTCCTTTTCAGTCTGGTGCTTGGCAATCAGCTCCTCGGCCAGAAATTCCACCGCCTCGTGGTTACCAGTCTTGGCGGCCTCGATCAGAGCAGAGCGGGAGTCATCGGGCAGCTTGCGGAACTGGCGCAGCTCGCGGTAGCCAACCCCCAGCGCTGAAAGCTGGTTGAGCGCTTGCTCGCCAAATGCGTTCAGGTTTGCCAGATCTTCATCAACCTTCGAGCGAGACAGGCCGAGTGCCTGGCAAAACCCATCAAAAGTGCCGACGTCGGCAATTTCGTTTCCGTGAGGGTCCACACCCTTTTTGCCCGCTAACGCCCGGTACATCTTGGTTTCCTTGATGTGCTTGAGCTTGGTCAAACTGACGACGTCGGCAAAACGGGCAAATGAGTTGGCCATTTGCACTTGCCCCAACAGCTGGTTGACCAGATCGCGTTCTTCGCTGTGCTCGGCAATCAGGGCGCTGCCGGTGTTCTGCAACTGGTTCAGCGTTTGCTCATTCAGCGGCGCAACATCAACGGGCTCGGTGGTCGTGGTTTTTGTACGGGCCATGGTCGTTCCTTAGTAGAGGCTGCCAGCGGCAACGCGCTGGTTGAGTTCGTGGATGCGGTTCGTGGCGCGGGTCATTTCATCCGCGTGTGCCTGGGCGATCTGCAGCGTGGCCGTGCTCAGCGCAAAGCGACCGGTGTCCAGCTTGGTGGCAAAGCCCTCGGCGATCAGGGTATTCATGCAGCGGGTGACCGCGCTCGGCGGGATGTTCAGCGCCTTGGCAATGTCGCTGTTGCTCAGCCCGCTGAGGGAGTGGCCGCGCAGCACCTTCATCACGCGCAGGCAGCGGGCACCGCTCTCGCTGGTGCGGGAAAATTCCTTACTCATGGTCGTGGTCTCCCAGGTCGAGTTGAGGGGTCTTGTGTTGGGCCACGTTGCCGTGGTGCCAGCCCAGGCTTTCCATCGCGCACTGGATGGTGGCCAGGGTGTGGTCGGAATCCTGCTGGCCGGCATGAAAGGCCAGTAACGCGCCGGTGGTGGCATGCAGCAGCACTTGCAGCTCATGGATTTCAGTGGCGTCGCAGGATTTGCCCGTCGGCATATCGATCGCCAGCTTGCCGGCGCTTGCCGCCAGCCACTGGGTCACGTAGTGGCAGCCGCAGGCCGCCTCATAGACTGGAATCATCACCGCCGGCATGCGCCCGTTGGCGAGCCACTTGTAGAGTGCCCAGTGGTTCGGCAACCCCATGCGCTCAGCAATGCGCTGTTCGCTCATGTTGTGCTTAACCAGGGCGAACTGCTTGCACAGCTCCATCGCATGCAGCAGCGAGGTGGGCCGGGCGGTTTTCCAATTTCGGCGGATCATTGGAAACCCCCGAAGCGTCTGCTGCGCGGCTGCTCCAAACAAATACCGTTTTTGCCTATGGGCAAAAGCGTTTCAACGGGGATAGCCTTTTGATGTACATTCACTTGCATGAGGGCTTACCCGATGGCTGACCAACACGACCGCCTTCTGATGCTTGAAGGGCAGATGGCTGGTATGGCAAAGGCTTGGCTGTACCTGGCAGCGCAGATTGAGATCCAGCGGCAGCTTGAGCCTGAGAAGATGCAATCTGCTCTTCTGAATGCTCGCTGGCCTGATCAACCCTTTGAGCATCACGCTCAGCAGCTGATGAGGTATCTGGCTGACCAGCTGGCCGAGGCACGTGAGTCTCGGCGAGCGCAAGAGCTGTACCAAAGGACCGGTCGCGATGAGTAAAGCCATAAGCATTGCGGGCTTCATCGTCTTGGGCATCCGGCCCGGCGGTCAGCAGCTCGCCCACGGCTAGTATCTGTAGCTGGTTTACCAGTTGGCGCTCGCCGGTAGTAATGCGCTGAATGGCGCCGTTGTGCTGGTAGCGGGTAATGGCGTCATGCAGGGCATTGAGAGTACCGGCCTGCGAGACAGGCGAGCTGGCGATAACAACGTCCAGCAGGCGGCTGTAGGCGTCGATCGGTTCGGCCGGGCCAAATGCGGGTTGCAGCTTGAGGGTCATGGCGGTGGCCTCAGGCAGCGACAGATGTGTCGGAGGACTTGAGGCCCAAAGCGACGGCAATGTCATGCGCTTGGCCGTAGTGAGCTTTATCAAAGCCGTTTAGCACGCGGTAAACCGCATTGCGCTTGAAACCGTGCTCTTCGGCCCATTTGGTGACAGTGATGCCGCGCTGCTTGAAGCGCTGTTTGACCTGTTCCGGGGTCAGTACCTTCTGGTTTGCCATGGCAGTGGCTCCGTTGGTTGCTGAATGATGTTTGGCGTTTGTTGTGGTTATGTTGGTAGATAATTATCTACCTGTCAAGCTGCTAAGGTTGATATTTATGGACATTGGCGAGCGACTTCGCTCTGAACGCGAGCGCCTGGGTTACAGCCAGACCAGCTTTGCCGAGCTGGCCAGCGCGTCTAAGCACGCCCAGATCAACTGGGAGAAAGGCGTGGCGGCGCCGAACGCGCTAGCGCTGAATGCGTGGGCAAAGGAAGGCGTGGATGTGTTGTTTGTCGTTACTGGTGAGCGCCGATCAGACTCGGCGGCCCAATCGCTAAGTGCTGAGGAACAGCTACTGCTCGATTCCTACCGGGGGATGCCAGTAACGAAGCGAAAGGCATTGCTCGCGGATCTGCTGACAGGTGGGAAAGCAAAGAAGCCCGCAAGGGCAAGCGGTGGCGTGGTGGTTCAAGGCAACAACAACCGCGCGGCGGGCAGGGATTTGCATGGTAAGGAGTAGTACGTGAGCAACGCAGTAGATGTGCAGGGGGAAAGAAACAGGGTTGCGGGGCGTGATTTGATTGAGGTGAACCTCGCGCCCGAGTCGAAAGATGACCTACTGGTTAAAGCCCAGCGAGACGCCCTGCGCGGGCTAGTTTCATTGATCGCGGACGAGTGCAACCAATCGGCTCGGCACCTGTGGGTTACGGTGGTGCATGTGGCCGTGGGCGTTAGGACCGTTAGGGAAATTCGCAGCAGCCAGTACCAGGACGCTGTTGATGCACTGGAGCGGTTCCGTGAGAACTTTTACGAGCAACAGCGTCGCGAGAACCTGAGGGCGCGATTAAATGAGCTTTCGCGTGGCAAGCAGGCGTCTGATGAGCTGAGCCGATTCTGCCTGTCTGTCCTCGGTGATGTCCATCTGCACGGGATGCCGAGCGAGAAGCTGCGAGAAGCTGTCGCGCATATGGAGCAGTACCAGCAGCGCCAACGTGAGCTGTTGAGCGAAGCCAAGGCTGCTGGCGAGCAGGCTGAGCGTATGCCGTATGGAGCGCTGCTGCGCCAGTACCCAATTCATTGCTTTGTCATCGGGGCTGTCGGTTTTCTATTTGGGTTGATGTTCTAGGCTGGTCTTGTAAGGTAACTGGATTAACGAGAGGGAATTTGCGATGCGCATTATATTGATTCTTGTGGCGCTGATCGTGATTGGCGCGATATTCGGTGGTAGCGGTGGCAGCGACCGATCAACATCAGCGGTCACCCAAGGTGGCTACTTCAAAAGCCCAGCCAATGATCGGATTTTTACCTTCACCTACCAGTCATCTGCGACGCCATCAGCCCTGCGCGCTAGAGCTGACTCTGCTGCCTACACTCAGGGCCAGATGACGGCGGTTTACTTCTACCCGCCGGGCGCCACTATGCCGCGAGATGGAGTAACTACTGCAAAGAACCTTTTTGACGCAAACCGAGTGCTGTACGAATTGGCAGGCATGTCCAAGTGGGACTACGCCTACATGCGGGACCGCAAGGGTGATGTGCGGTTTGTTGATTGCAAGGCTTCGCCGGGCAGCGATCTTTGCAGACAGTGACTCAATGTGCTCTAGGGAGGAGTGATGGAGAACGATAGGGAGCTACAAAAAAAAACGCTAACTTATTTGAAAGGAATCTACCCAGGTAGATGTGACGTCAAGCAGCTTGCTGTTGAGATGCACGCTGTTGGGGCTCACCTTCTCCGCAATCTGACCTACCTAAGAGAGCATGATCTAGTAACTGGGTCATTTTCTGTTAGTAGAGATCCACGGCAGCTCAGTTTGGTAGGGATAACCGCCAAGGGGATCGACTTCATAGAGGCAGATGGCGGCCTGTCTGCCATTCTGGGTGTTGTTACTGTTCGCCTTCATGCAGATACAGTCCGTGACCTTATACTGGCTCAAATTGAAGCCGCTGATGCGGAGAGCAGCGTCAAAGAGCAACTCAAGGCCACAGTGACTAACCTCCCCGCAAAGGGGCTTGAGGCGATGGTGACGCGGCTTGCCCAGGAGGGGCTAACGCGGCTGCCGAATGCTATGCATTGGCTGCAGGCCTTTGTGTCTAGCGCTACCTAGTGCTGCACTTGTTTTGCCCCTGTTCAAAAGACTCTAACAACTCGACCTGACACCATCGACCTGTCCCTGGCAATAACGCCATTGTGCAGGTTGAGGAGTGTTACCCATGTATGGTTCCCCCGCGTGTAACGCCGGATCGCGCTTTCCCCGGCTAACCCTCTGGATTCTGGTTTCTGTGTTCCTCCTGGTTGCTCTGGCGCTGGCCGCGCCTGAGCAAATGCCGGTAATCGCTTACAAGGTCGCCCTGGTGACCCTTGGTGTGGTGCTGGCCTACTGGCTTGACCGCGCGCTGTTCCCCTATGCCCGCCCGCATGAGTGCCTGCCGGATCGCAGCTGCCCCGGCGGTGGCAGTACCGAGGCGCAAGAGGCTTACCGCTACACCATCGCCTTTGCTGCCGCCTGCATGCGCCGGGCGCTGATTGTGCTGGCCTGTGTACTCGGCCTGACACTGGGGCTGTGACCATGCAGGCCCGAGACCGTATCGACCGCCGAGGCAACTGCCGCCTGTTCAGCCTGACCGTGCTGCTGATCTGGGTGGTCATCTTTGCCCTGGCTAACTGCCAACCCGTTGCCGCTCAGGAGGTGCCCCGTGCTGCAGAGCAATACCGGCGTGACCTGGTCAGGGTGGCGCAGCATGGCTTTGGCCTTGATGCGCCGGTCGCCACCTTGGCTGCGCAGATTCAGCAGGAAAGTGGGTGGCGTCCCGGCGTCACGTCCCATGCCGGTGCGCAGGGGCTGGCGCAATTTATGCCGGCCACCGCTGAGTGGATGGCTGCGATTTACCCGCGCCGCGTGGGGCCGGCCCAGCCGTTCAATCCCGGATGGGCACTCAGAGCCATGGTGGCTTACAACCAGTGGCACCTCGAACGCATCCAGGCCGCGAGCCCCTGCGAGAAGTGGGCAATGGCGCTGGCCGCTTACAACGGCGGCCTCGGGTGGATCAACCGCGACCGCCGGTTGGCGTCGGCTTCCGGGGCCGATCCGCTGACCTGGTTCAACTCTGTCGAGCGGTACAACGCAGGCCGCTCGGCTGCCAACTTCCGCGAGAACCGCAACTACCCCCGCAACATCCTCACTCGCTGGGAGCCACTGTATGTGACTGCTGGCTGGGGGGCTGGTGTGTGCGCTGAGAGGTATCCGCTATGACCCGGGCTGTGCTGATCGGCACAGTTGCTGGCGGGCTGGCCATCGCGGGCTTGCTTCACCTAGTTGAGGAGCGTGGCTATGACCGAGGCGTCAGAGAGGCGACAGCCAACGCCGAGGCACAGCAGCAATCCACTGAGCGCGCATACGCCGATCAGCGCGCGCAAGCAGCGAAAGAGCACCTGCAGGCGTACCAACAGCAGGTCGCCCGCACAACCGCTGCAGAAGAAGATCTAGCAGCCGCAAACAAGCGGATTGAGGCACTCAATGAGCAAATTTCCAATCGCATTCCACAAGTCACAACCGTGTACCTGCCCGCGCCTGAAGCTGAGCCGGTTGCTATTCCTCATTGCGTGTTCACTCGCGGCTGGCTGCGCGACTACAACGCCGCCCTCGGAGCCACAGCCAGTTTGCCCGCCACAGGAGCAAGCCCCTCTAACCCCGCAGCTCAAGCAGCGCCCGAGCCTGCCCCCGGCGCTGACGCCGAATTACTGGAGAGCGGTGTTACACCCGCCGACATCCTCGCCCACGCCCGTGATTACGGTGCTTGGGCTCAATCCAACCTTCGACAACTGAACGGTCTGCTGGACCTTTACGGAGAGCCCGATGGGAACTGACGAGCTACGCCTGGCATTCAGCGTGGCGCAGTGGCTGATCATGGGGGGCGTTGGGATCTACGCCTATCTCACGTCACGCGACGCCGCCAACGCATCTGACCTGGGCGACCTGCGCACCCGCGTGGTGACCCTTGAGGAGCAGATGAAACACATGCCAGACCAAACCCTGGTGAACGCCCTGCACGCCGACATGAAGGGGGTACAGGCTCGCTTGGATGGCATCCAGCAGAGCATTGCCCCTTTATCCGCACAGCTGGACCGGATCAACAACTACCTGCTGAACAATAAGTGAGGGCCGAATGAGCAAGTTTGCCGATTTCCTGCGGGAGCACCAGCGCCTGGTGATCTTGCGCGTCTTGTCTGAGATGCCGGCATACCGCAGCAACAGCTCGGTACTGGCCCAGGCGCTTACCAGCTACGGCCTTGAGGCAAGCCGCGACCAGGTGAAGACCGAGATCCACTGGCTGGGTGAGCAAGGGCTGCTGACTGTCGAGGACCTTGACTCGGTGCTTATCGTCAAGCTGACCGAGCGCGGATCTGACGTTGCCGTGGGCCGCGCCAAAGTGCCCGGCATCAAGCCGCCGGGGGCCTGATCATGGGCCGTAAATCAAGCATCGAGAAGCTGGCCCCAGAGGTACGGTCACACATTGAGCGTCGGCTGCGTGAAAACCGTCTGACGCTCGATGAGCTGATCGAGGATCTGCACGAGCAGTTTCCCCAGGAAGATAAGCCCAGCCGCTCAGCTGTTGGTCGCTACAAAGTCAGCTTTGACGAGATGGCCAAGCGGTTGCGCGAGCAGCAGGCCATGGCCAGCCTGCTGGTGGAGGAACTGGGCGAAAACCCTAACGACAAAGCTGGCGCGCTGATGGTGCAGTCCATCCAGACGCTGACCACCCATGCCGCCCTGGGCGCGCAGATCGATGACGAAACCACCATCGATGACGTGCGCAAACTGGCCCGTGCCGCCAAAGACGTGCTGCAGGCCGGCAAGGTCTCCCGTGAAGAACGCAAAGCAATTGAGCGTGAGGCAAGGGAGCGGCTGATCGAGGAGCAGCGCGAGAAGCTGGACGAGCTGGGCCGCACTGGTGAAGTTGACCAGGACGTACTCAACAAAGTCATCAAGGCGGCGTACGGGATATGAGCAAGCTACTGGCTGTTGTCGGCCTGCTTTGGGTCGGCTGGTTCATCGGGTGGGTGCATGCGCACATGACTGTCGCTACTGAGTGCCGACAATTGGGTGCTTTCTTCGTTGGTAAGACAGTGTTCCGTTGCACGTCCATCGAGTCCGAAGAGCAGGAGCAACCCGCCGATGAATAGTCTGCAGCCAGCACTGCCGCTTTACGACTATCAGCGCCGCTGGGTCAACGACGACAGCCGTTTCAAGATCGCCATGTTTGCCCGCCAGTGCGGCAAGACGTTTACCAGCACGCTGGAGTTGGCGCTGGACTGCGCACGCGCCGAGGCGCTTGGCCAGCGCCGCCGCTGGGTGATTCTCAGCCGTGGCGAGCGGCAGGCGCGTGAAGCGATGAACGAAGGTGTGAAGCTGCACCTGCAGGCGCTCAGCGCGGGCTTTCAGGCATACGACTACGACTGGGAGCCGGGCATCAAGGCGCTGGAAGTAGAGCTGCCCGGTGGCAGCAAGATCACCGCGCTGCCAGCTAACCCGGACACCGCGCGGGGCTTCTCGGCCAACGTACTGCTCGATGAGTTCGCCTTTCACCAGGACAGCCGCGCGATCTGGAAAGCCCTGTTTCCAGTGATTTCCAAACCTGGCCTCAAGCTGCGCGTCATCAGCACCCCCAATGGTAAGGGCAACAAGTTCTACGACCTGATGACCGGCAAGGATGACGGCTGGAGCAGGCACACCACCGATATTTACCAGGCCGTGGCTGACGGCCTGCCGCGCAACATCGATGAGCTGCGCATCGGCGCAGGTGACGCCGACCTGTGGGCCCAGGAGTTTGAGTTGCAGTGGCTGGATGAATCCAGCGCCTGGCTCGACTTTGATCTGATCACCAGCTGTGAGCACGAGTTTGCCGGCCTGCCTGAGCATTACCAGGGTGGCCCCTGCTATGTGGGAGTGGATATCGCCGCCCGCAATGACCTGTTTGTGATCTGGGTGCTCGAGCGTGTGGGCGATGTGCTCTGGACCCGCGAGATCATCGAGCGCCGCCGCGCCAGCTTTGCCGAGCAGGACATGCTGCTCGATGACGTGTTTCGCCGCTACAACGTGATCCGCTGCTGCAAAGACCAGACCGGCATGGGCGAGAAGCCGGTTGAGGACGCCAAGCGCCGCTATGGCGAATTGCGCGTGGAGGGCGTGCTATTCACAGCAGCCAACAAGCTGACGCTGGCCACCCAGGGCAAGGAACACTTCCAGGACCGCAAGCTGCGAATCCCCCAAGGCAACAACGCCCTGCGCGCCGACCTGCACAAGCTGCAGCGCGTCACCAGCGCCACCGGGGCGCCGCGCTTTGTGGCGGACTCCGACAGCGCTGGCCACGCCGACCGCACCTGGGCGGGCTTTCTGGCTATCAACGCGGCAGGCGTTGAACCCATGGTCATCGACTATCGCTCATCCGGCACACGCGCCGAGACCCGCCAACTGGAGCGCTACGCCCCCGGCTCAGGTGGCCAGGTCACCAGCCGTGGCTGGGGCACCGTGGGCGGCAATAACCTGTTTGAGGACTACTGATGGACAAGCCAACACTCGGCCAACAGATCGCTACCAGCGGCGACGGCATGGACATCACCCGGCCCTGGGTGGGCGCGCTGTCGCAGCCGGCCGACCCGCTGCTGCGCAAGGTCGGCGCAGACGTCAAGATCTACGAGGAGCTGCTGAGCGACTGGCAGGTAAAGTCCATGTGGCAGCAGCGCCAGCGCGCCGTAGTCAGCCGCGAGTGGCAGGTCGACGCGGGCGGCGATCGCCCGATCGATCAGGCCGCGGCCGACCATCTGCGCGAGCAGCTGAACCGCATCGGCTGGGACCGGGTGACGGAGCGCATGCTGTATGGCGTTTTCTACGGCTACGCGGTGGCCGAAATCATCTATGGCCGCGACGACAACTACATCACCTGGGAAGCGATCAAGGTGCGCAACCGCCGCCGCTTCCGCTACAGCCCCGAAGGCGAGCTGCGCCTGCTGACGCCCAACAACATGATGAACGGCGTGCCGTGCCCGGCCCCGTACTTCTGGCACTACGCAACCGGCGCAGACAACGACGACGAGCCATACGGCATGGGCCTGGCCCACTGGCTTTACTGGCCGGTGCTGTTCAAGCGCAACGGCATCAAGTTCTGGCTGATCTTCCTGGATAAGTACGGCATGCCGACCGCCAAGGGCGAGTTTGATCCCTCGACCGCCACCGACGAGGACAAGCGCAAGCTGCTGGAGGCTGGCGAGGCCATCCGCACTGACTCGACTGTATTGATCCCCAAGGGCATGGCGCTGGAACTGCTGGAGGCAGCCCGCAACGGCACCGCTGATTACAAGACGTTGTACGAGGCCATGGACGCCGCGATAGCCAAGGTCACCGTCGGCCAGACCGCCAGCAGCCAAGGCACGCCCGGCCGCCTGGGCAATGATGACCTGCAGGGCGATGTGCGCCTGGATCTGATCAAGGCCGATGCGGATCTGGTGTGCGAGTCATTCAACGATGGCCCGGTGCGTTGGCTGACGGAGTGGAACTTCCCCGGTGCGGTACCGCCGCGCGTGTACCGCGTGGTGGAAGAGCCAGAGGACTTGAACGGCCGCGCTGATCGGGACGAGAAAGTCAGCCGCATGACGGGCTTCAAACCGACCCGCCAGTACGTCGAAACCACTTACGGCGTCGAGCTGGAAGAGCAGCCCGAGCCTGCACCGCCTACCACCCCGGCCCAGTTTGCCGAGGTTGGTGAGCCGAGCGACCCGGCGTCTGCGATGCTGGAGCGCACCGAGCAACAGTTGCAACCGGCTGTGGATGGCTGGGCGCAGCAGCTGGCCGAGCTGGCCGAGGCCGGCGCATCGCCTGATCGTATGCGTGATGAGCTGCTGCGCCTGGCACCGAACCTGTCGCTGGACGAGTACAGCACCCGCATGACCGAGGCGTTGGCTCTGGCCGGCCTGGCAGGGCGCAACGACATTGAGGACGAGGTGCGCTAATGGCGACCCCGGCCACCTACGGCAGCCTGCCGTTCGACGAGCAGATCCAGTTTCTGCAGCGCAAACTGCCGAGCGTGGACTATGCCCAGGTGCGTCAGGCAGCACACGACCAGGCGTTTGTGGTTGCCGGTGGCCACCGCCTGGACATGGTCAGCGACATTCATGCAGTGCTGAACCGCAACCTGCGCGAGGGCGACACCCTGGAGCGCTTCCGAGCTGACTTCTACGCCGTGCTGGACAATTACGGATGGGACCCAGAGGGCGGCCGTGGCTGGCGCTCGCGGGTGATCTACGAAACCAACCTGCGCACCAGCTATGCAGCCGGCCGTTACCAGCAGCTGCAGGCGGTGAAGGAAGACCGGCCGTTCTGGATGTACGTTCACTCAGACGCCGTGATTACCCCGCGGCCGGAGCATGAAGCCTGGGACGGCTTGGTGCTGTCTGCCGATGACCCGTGGTGGCAAACCCATTACCCGCCCAATGGCTGGGGCTGCCAGTGCGGCGTGCGCGCGTTGAACCAGAGGGATCTGGACCGCCTAGGCAAGAGCGGACCGGATCAGGCACCACCGCTGAACGAGCGCCAGATCATCCACAAGCGCGAGCGCGTCAGCGTGCCAGAGGGCATCGACGCTGGCTGGAACTACGCGCCCGGTAGCAGCGCCTTTGAGCAGCAAGTGCAGCACGTACTGGAGAAAGTGCCGGCGTTGCCGGCGGACCTGGGCGCGGCCACCAGCCGCGAGCTGGTGCTGTACCCTGCTGTGCAGCAGGCGCTGGCCAGTGACTGGCGGCGCATGCTTACCCAGGTGATGGACGACGGCAAGCCGCGTGGCCGCCAGCTGGTGGTGGGGGCGCTGAGCCCCAATGTGGTCACCGGCATGCAAACGGCTGGCGTGGCTGCAGCCACTGCAGCAATCACCATGAACGATGCCAGCGTGCTGCATACCCTGCGCGGCAGCAAGGCAACGGCCGCCACCGCTGCTGGCGCACCCAAGGCACTGAACGTGGACGAGCTGGCGCAGCTGCCGGCCGTGCTGGCATCACCGCAGGCCGTGCTCCTGGACGTCGCTGCTAACACCCTGTTGTATGTGTTCCCGGCTGAGCGCCGAGAGGCCGGCAAGCTGGTTGTAGTGGTGAACTACCGCTTGAAGGGAAACGAGCGGACCAACGCGGTGCGCAGTGGCTCGCTGATCGACTGGCAGAATGTGCGCAAGGATGTGGACAACGGGAAGTTGGTATTGCTGGAGGGGCAACTGTGAACGCTCAGGGTGGACGCCACTTCCACCGTGCAGGACTCCGCAGAGGCCCGAGCCGGAGCTGGCGATTTCCCGGCCGCCAGAACGCTCACAGTCTGGGGGCAGTATAAACCATGGCTGGCGCAAGAGTAGAACTTGAACTGGAAAGCCAGAGCGCGATCGCCGCATTGCGCGAGGCGCTGCAGCTGCTGCAGGAGCCCCAGCGCCTGCAGCGGGACATTGGCGAGCACCTGATCAACAGCACCCGCGACCGTTTCCGTGATGAGCGCGGCCCGGATGGCCAAGCCTGGCAGGCGCTGTCACCGCGTTACCTGGCGAACAAGGAACCCAACCCCGGCAAGATCCTGCAGCGCTCGGGGCACCTAGCGCGCCAGATCTCGTACCAGATTCAGGACGGTGACCTGTTCGTCGGTACCGATCGCATCTACGGTGCCACCCACCAGTTCGGTGCCAAGCAAGGGCAGTTCGGCAAGACCTCCCGCGGCGCGCCGATCCCATGGGGCACAATTGCAGCCCGCCCGTTCCTCGGCGTATCAGACTCAGACGCCGATGAGATCATCGAGCTGTGCCGTGACCATCTGAAACGCCGTTTGAGCTGATGGCCGCAAACGGGCCTCTGTGAGCGTTTTGAGGCCCTTGTGCGCTACCGTTCAACGAGTGAATGCCCTTGCAGCGCAGGAATAGCGTTTATAAACGCGTTTACGGGCATTCGTTCAGGGCTACGCTGACGTATCTGCCGCCAATGGGCTAATTTCAAGTTTTGCCCTGGTACAAATTACATTCCCGCCATCGGGGCGCAGTCTGGCCCCATGAACACATCACATCGCGCCACCTTGCCCATTCTCCCCGCCGGCCAGCACGTCGCTCTGGACGGCCGCGCGGTGGACTTCACCGAGGCCGTCCTGCAGGAGATCGTCGACAGCTACGATCCGAAGCTGCATGAGGCGCCTCTTGTCATTGGTCACCCGAAGCTGAACGGCCCCGCTTATGGCTGGGCAAAAAGCGTCGAGCTGCGCGCCGGCATGCTGTTTGCCGAGCCGCACCAGGTCGTGCCGGAGTTTGCCGAGGCAGCCAACCGCAAGATGTACAAGAAGCGGTCGGCGTCGGTTTACCTGCCGGACTCGCCGGGCAATCCCACACCAGGCAAACACTACCTGCGCCATATCGGTTTTCTGGGCGCTATGCCGCCGGCCATCAAAGGTATTCCCGATACCTCGCTGGAGTTCGCCGAGGAAGACGGCGCGCTAGCCCTGGAGTTTGCCGAGCCGCCGTATGCGTTCACGGCGATGGCCGACATTCTGCGCCGCCTGCGTGACTTCTTTGTGGAGCGCGAAGGTGCCGAGCAAGCCGACCTGATCATCCCGCAGTGGCAGATCAAGTCCATTGAGGAGAGCGCCCGCAACAGCGACGAGCGCGCCGTGGCGTTCTCTGAGTCAGAACAACCCACCAGCGAAGCCCCAACCCCTGAAGGTGATGAAGGCGCCGCAGCATCTGCCGCTGCCGCACCGGAGCCGGGGAACACGGACCCGTCGGCGGCAGATGCCGGCGCGGTCTCAACTCAGGAGCCAGCCATGGCCGACGATGATCGCGAAACACAGCTCGCCGAGCGTGAGCGCAAGGTGGCCGAGGGTGAGGCGCGTATTGCTGCCGCCCAGGCTCAAGAGAAGGAAAGCGAAGCGGCCGAGTTTGCCGAGGGGCTGGTTGCCTCCGGCCAGCTGCTGCCTCGTCAGAAAGCGCGGGTCGTCTCGCTGCTGCTGAACCTGCCCGCCGATACCCCGCTGGAGTTCGCCGAGGGCGAGCAGACCATCAGCGAGCCGGCAGACAAGGTGCTGCGCGCGCTGCTGAGCGATCTGCCCAAGCAGGTGGACTTCTCCGAGAAGTCGGGCGGCGGCGACATCGTCGACGACCAGGACGCCAACGCAATTGCCGCCCGCGCAACAGCGTATCAATCCGAGCAACGCCAGGCTGGCAACAACATCAGCATCAGCCAGGCAGTCAACCACGTAACCAAGGGAGCCTAACCGGCTATGAACATTCCCGGACTCATTACCCCGTTCACCGCGACCGCCGCCATTGGTGCGTACCTGATTGCCGCCCACGGCGCTGCCGATGGCGCGGCCGTGCAGGCCGATGATGGCAGCACCATGCCGCTGGGCGTAACCACCGACATTGCGACTGCCGCTGGCGAGACCGTAGACGTTGTGCGCAGTGGCCCGGCCAGCGTCACCTTTGGTGGCAACGTCACCCGCGGCGCGCCGCTGACCGCCGACGCCAACGGCCGTGCTGTTGCCGTGGCGCTGCCGGCAGCGGCTGACACTTTCATTGTTGGGTACGCCGAGGTCTCGGGCGTGGCAGGCGACATTGCGTCCGTCCTGGTCGCGCCTGGCTTCATCCCGGCGACTGCCCCTTAACCGGCCTCGGCCACATCAGGAGTACCTGACATGAGTAATGCCCCGTTCCCGATTAACCCGGCGCTCACCGCCATTGCCATCGCGTACCGCAACACCCGGCTGATTGCCGACCAGGTGCTGCCGCGCGTGCCGGTAGGCGCGCAGGAGTTCAAGTTCCTCAAACATGACCTAGCTGAAGGCTTCACTGTGCCGGATACCAAGGTTGGTCGTAAGTCGCGTATCAACCAGGTGGACTTCTCGGCCACCGATGAAACCGGCGCAACCCAAGACCACGGTCTGGAAGCCCCGGTACCGCAGCGCGATATCGAAAACGCGCCGCCGAACTACGACCCGCTGGGCAAGGCCACTGAGCAGACCACCAATCTGATCCTGCTGGATCGTGAGGTGCGAACCTCCAATGCCGTTTTCAATGCCGCCAACTATGCAGCGGGCAACAAAACCACGCTCTCCGGCACGAGCCAGTGGAGCCACGAGGAGAGCAACCCGCTGCCCGCGATCACCGATGCGCTGGATAGTGTGGTGATGCGTCCGACCATTGGTGTGCTGGGCCGTGCGGTATCCACCAAGCTGCGCCGTCACCCCAAGGTGGTGAAAGCGTTCAATGGCACCCTGGGCGATGAAGGCATGGTGCCGCTGCAGTGGCTGGCCGACATGCTGGAGCTGGAGGCCATTTTGGTCGGTGAGGCGCGCCTCAACATTGCCCGCCCTGGCCAAGCCGCAAACCTGTCCCGCGTGTGGGGTAACCATGCCTCATTCATCTACCGCGACCAGTTGGCCGACGCCAACAGCGGGACCACCTTCGGTTTCACCGCGCAGTTTGGTGGCCGTATCGCGACATCCTCGTTCGACAAAAACATCGGGCTGCGCGGCGGGCAGATGGTGCGCGTTGGTGAGTCGGTTAAAGAGCTGATCACCGCGCCGGATCTGGGTTTCTTCTTCGAGAACGCCATCGCCTAAGCGGCAGGCCAACCCACCCTTTGACCGGGCGGCGGCTGTCGCCCCAGGGAGACCAACATGGCAGTGAAGAAAGCCACCGCAAAACCGGCTGAGCCCGTCGAGAAGGAGGCCGCAGGCGCTACCCAGCAGGATGCGCCCGTTGCAGAGCAGGCCGAGGCTCAGGCAGCACCAGCGCCAGAAGCGCCTGCTGCAGACGACAAGCCGGCTGCCGATCCGGTACCGCCGGCCCCGGTGCAAGACCAGGCCAACGGCGAGCAGGCCGATATGGTGGTGTTGGTAGTGAACCGTGAGCGCCTGGAGCATGACGGTGTGCCGTATGGCATGGGCGAGCCCATTGAGCTGACCTATGACCAGGCGAAACCGCTGCTGGCCATCGGTGCCGTGCAATTTGGTGAAGCTGAGTAATGGCCTATATCACCCTCGCTCAGTTGGCCGACCGGCCGGGTGCTGTCGAGCTGGCCCAGGTGGCCACCCCTCGGCAGTACCGGGAGGTTGAAGCCGAGCTGCTTGATGCGCTGCTGCGCGGGCAGGATCTGGCCGCCTGGCCAGCTGATGAGGTGGCCATTGCCGAAGCAACCAAGGCCGTGATTGAGGATGCGTTGGCAACCGCCGAGGCATCGATTAACGGCTACCTGGCTCGGCGCGGGTACAGCCTGCCGCTGGCCACCGAGTTTCCGATTGTGACGGGCTGGGCGCGGGCGATTACCCGCTACCACCTGCACAAGGACCGTATCAGCGGTGAGCAGAACGACCCGATCGTGCGCGACTACCGCGACGCGCTGAAGTTTTTGCAGCAGGTCGCCAGCGGCCAGTTCAGCTTGGGTGCGGATGACCCGCTGACGCCGACCACTAGCGGCGCGCCAATTGTTTCGGCACCGCCGCGCACCTTCAGCCGCGACACGCTGAGGGACTTTTGAACATGAGTGAGCCGTTCGACATTCAAGCGGTGATCGATCGACTGGACAGCTTGGAACAGCTGGACGGCATTCAGGGCGCCGCCGAGTACGCGTCGGTGACCAGCTTGAAAGACTTTCGTATGCCGTCGGCCTATGTGCTGCTGCTCCAGGAGCGGGCCGACGACGCGCAGGTAAAGCCGGGTGGCCGGCAGCGCGCCATCGTCACCTTTGGCGTGGTGCTCGCAGTGCGCAATTACGGCGACCAACGCGGTGAGCGCACATTGAAGGAGCTGCGGCCGATTCTTGGTGCGGTGCGCGGCCGCTTGATGGGCTGGACGCCGGAGGTGCCAGGGGCACGACCGGTGCAATGGTCACGAGGTGACGTGCTCGATTACGACCGCAGCACGCTGCTCTGGGCCGAAGTGTATTCAACGCAACATTTCATAGGGGGTGCCCCGTGACCGACAAGAAGCAACCGCAGCAGAAAGTAAAAGTGACGCTGCTCAAGCCACACACCCACAAGGGTGAGCCGTGCGCTGCCGGCGACAAGATTGACGTCAATACCCGGCAAAAGGCGTGGCTGGTTTCACAGGGTGTGGTGGCTTTTGATGAGCCTGCTGCGCCTGACGTAAAGGCCATCTCGGCCAAAGCCAAGGAGTAACCCATGAGCCTTTTCAGCTTTCAAGGCAAGATCTGGACGGCTGCGCGCTCAGCTGCCGGCATGCCGCTCGCGTTCACCTGGCTGGGCAACGCCCCCCAGTTGCAGCTGCAGATCAACACCACCAGCACCGATAAGAACGAAAGCTTCTCCGGCAACCGCCTGCAGATCGGCCGACTTGCTGGTGCCAAGACCGTCAACGTGAACATGACGCTGGACGAGTGGACGCGGCACAACATTGCGATGGCGTTCTACGCCAAGCAGGTGTCTGTGGCCGGCGCCACGGTTACTGGTGAGGAACTGCCGATGCCGCTCGCAGTGGGTGACGTGATTCGCCTGGGACAGCGCTTTGTCAGCTCGCTGGTGCTGGATAACGACGGCACGCCGCTGGTGTTGAACACCGACTACCGTATCGAGTCGGAAGCCGCCGGCCTGGTCGAGTTCCTCACTGCGCAGGCCGCGCAGATCGATGCGGATTACAGCTACGGCAACGCCGTTTCAATGGCGATGTTCTCCGAACAGCCGAAAGAGCGCTGGCTGCTGTTTGATGGCATCAACACCGAGAACGGCGAACGCACAGTGTTTGAGCTGTACCGCACCATCTTCAACCCGCCGGGTGACTTGAACATGATCACCGATGAGTACGGCAACCTGCCGCTCAGCGGGTCGGCACTGGTCGACGTGGCCAAGCTGACTGATTCGGTCCTGGGCGGCTTCGGCCGCTTCGTCGAGGAAGCCGCGTAATGGCTACCCGCGCGAAGCCAAAGAAAAAGGCCGGCAAGCCAGGCGCAGATGACCTGCAGGTGCTGCACCCTGAACTGCCGGTGAAGAACATCGGTGGCCGTGATTTGGTCGTGCGCGAGTACGGGTTTATTGAAGGGCTGCGCATGCGACCCATCATTGAGCCCATGCTCAAGGATATGGAAGCGCTGATCAGCCTGACGACTCAGCCTACCAACGACCAAGTGCTCGACCTGATGGGCAACCACATTGACCAGTTTCAGGAGTTGCTGGCCGCGGCCAGTGACACGGACGTCGCTTTTGTGGCGAGCCTGAAACAAACAGATGGCACCAGGCTTGCGGATGCTTGGTGGATGGTGAATGGCCCTTTCTACTGGCGCACCGCGATCAGCCGGGTAGCGGTGGCCAGGGTGCAAGCAAAGGCCGGGAAAACCGCTGGGGCGACATCTACGCCACCCTCATCCGGCACGGCCACCGAGAGTGCGACCTCGGACGCTACACCCGCCGGCAGTTGATGCTGTATTACGAGCGCGCCCTGGCCGTTGACCGGCTGGACCGCGCGGGCCGAATGCAGGACATGAACCTGGCAGTCGGCGGTGGCAAAAAAGCCGCTGACCACTTGCAGAAGTTGTTGCGGTAGGCCGAGTCCAGGGAGGCGGCAGGACGCCGTCAAGATGGACTAAAGGAAACCTTCAGCGCCCTGAGTGCCCCAAGCACCTCGGCGCTTTCTTTTTGCCCTCGTTCAAATTACTCCAAGCGAGCAACCGGGCACCCTGAACCTGAAACCCTCAGGCAATCAGGCACTCCATGAGTAAGAAACTCGAACTGGCGATGCGCATCCGGGCTGACATGAAGCAGGCCATGCAGCAGCTCGATCAGCTGGAAAATGAGCTGGATGATGCCGGCGACCAGGCTAAACGAACGAACTCCGACATGGAGAAGCTCGGCGCCACTCTCGGCAAGGTCGCTGCGGCCTTTGCCGGTGGAGTTGTTTATAAGGCCGTGATCGCCGCAACCGTTGAGCAAGAGCGCGTCACCAAGCAACTTGAGGCGACGCTCAGGGCAACCGGCGGCGCAGCGGGCTTGAACCGGGACCAACTGCTAAGCATGGCCAGCGCGCTGCAGCAGGTCACCACCTACGGTGATGAGGCCATCATCCCGGCCCAGTCGCTGCTGCTCAGCTTCAAGCAGATTGGTGCTGACGTATTCCCTCGCGCTTTGAGCATGGTGCTCGACCTGAGCACCGCCATGCAGCAAGACCTTGGCGCATCCGCCACGATGCTCGGTAAAGCCCTGGAAGACCCGGTGCGCGGCATTACCGCGCTGAACCGCGTAGGGGCAACACTCACCGAAGAACAGGGCAACATGGTCAAGGCTCTGGCTGAATCAGGCCGGATGGCTGAAGCGCAGAACCTGATCCTTGAGGTGCTTGAGGGCCAGTACGGTGGCAGCGCGCGTGCTGCCCGTGACGGCTTTGGCGGTGCCATTCAGGGGCTGAAAAATGCCTTTGGCGACCTTCTGGAAGGCAAGTCCGGGCTCAAGGAAAGCTCGCAGGAGATCGAGCGGCTGACGGCAATCCTTGCTGACCCGGCAACAGCCCAGGGAGCGGACAAACTAGTTAGCACGCTGATTCGCTTGACCGGTGCGCTGGCATCAGCAGCGGCTGAGGGCGGCAACTTTCTGCTATTCCTGGACCGCTTGGGCACCGACATCAGCAACAAGGAAACCGAAGCCCTAAAAACACGCCTTGATGATCTGCAGAACCTGCTCGATGACAAGTCGCTGTTCAATGTCGGTGAGCGCATTCGCTTCTTCGGGCCTGACGGGATTGTCAGCTGGGTGAGCGAAGATGAGATCCGCACAGAGGTTGCTCGTATCAAGCGTGTATTGGCTGACGCGGCTGAAGAAGGCCCGAGCACCGACCTGTCAACGGGTGGTATCGCGGCCCCGGTCCAAGACCCGGTGCTCAATGCCGAAGCCCAGAAACTACTGGACAACCTCAAAAAGCAGGCCGAGACCATCGGCCTGATCACCGAGGAAGCCAAAACCCGCTACGCCATTGAATCCGGCGAACTGGGCGACTTGATCCCCGAGCACCAGGAGCTGCTGCTCACCCAAGCCCGCCAGCTCGACCAGGCCAAGGCCAACGCGACCGCTACCGATGCCCAGCGCAAGGCTGCCGAGAAGCTGGCTAGCAGCCAGCTAAGCTTTGTCACCAATCTGGAACGCCAGGCATCCCTGATCGGCCTGAACACCACCAAGACCCGCGAAGCCGAGATCGCCGAGAAGGGCCTAGCCGGCGCATTGTTGGAGCGCGCGCAGGCCGCAGCGGCGCTGCTGGCAGCAGAGGAAGAACGACTGGCGGTCACCGCCGATGCGGGTACGCTCGCCGGCCTGCAGGCACAGATTCTGCGCGCCCAGGGCAAAGAGGCAGAGGCGCTGGAGATCGAGATCCAGCAGCGCTATGGCGAGCTGATGAAGCGCCTCAAGGCCCGAGGCGATGAAGCTGGGGTCGATATCATCAACGGCCTGATCAACATCGAGCAGGCCCGCGCCAGGCTGAATGAAACACAGGCCATCATCGATCAGATGTTCGACGCCACCAGCCGCCAGGAACAAACCATCCAGGCGCAGCTGGAAACCGGCCTGATCACCGAGGGCGAAGCCCGCCGGCGGATTGTCGAGCTGCACAAGGAGCAAGCGGCCGAGGTTGAAAACCTGTTGCCGCTGATGGAACAGCTGGCCATCGCAACAGGCGACCCGGCAGCGCTGGAGAACGTCGAGCGTATCCGGGCCGAGCTGGAGAACATGCAGGTCATCAGCGACGAGCTGGCGATCGCATTCCGCGACGGCCTGCAGGGCGGGCTGGAAGAGGCAATCATGGGCCTGGCTGACGGCACCATGACCCTGCGCGATGCGCTGGAGTCGCTGGTGCTGGGCATTGCCGAATCCATGGCCAGAATGGCGAGCGAGCAATTGGCCGACATGGCCACCCAGGGCGTGATGAACCTGTTCACTCAGGGCGCGGCCGAACAGGTCCAGGGCATTCAGCAGCTTACTACCCAGCAGATCATGTCGATTCAGACGGTCACCAACGCCCAGAAGACCGCAGACATTGCCCGAGCAACCTCATCGGTTGCCGCAGCTAACACCGCTGCGACCGGCCAAGCAGGCGCCGCCGCGACCACCACATCGGCATGGGCACCCGCCGCGACCACCGCGTCGATCGGCTCCTTTGGTGCCGCTGCCGCGATCGGTATCGCTGCTGTACTGGCAGCACTGGCGATGGCGCAGTCCTTCAACACAGGTGGCCAGGTGCGCGGTGCCGGCACCAATACCAGCGACAGCATCCCCGCTTGGCTGAGTGACGAGGAGTTCATCACCCGCGCGGCTGTCGTTAAACAGCCCGGCGCGCTGTCGTTCCTTGAAGACTTCAACCAGCGCGGCATGACCGCCCTCGACGACTGGGCCGGCACCGTCTACCACTCGACTGGAGGGCTTGCGGGCACCCCGGCACCCGCAGCGCCGGCGCCGGTGTTTGATGGTGGCCGTATGTCTGAAGAGAGCGCGCTGACTGCCAACGTCGCCAACAACTTCAGGTTCGCCGCGCTCTTCGACATTGAAGAGGTTGCGAGCCGGCTCGGCAGCTCACCCGGCTTCACCGACGTGCTGATTCAAATGACCGCCAACAACGCCACCGCCATGCAGAGCGCGCTGACCACATGAGCTACTTAGAAGACGGGTACGTACTGTGGCCGGTGCCGCCGGATTGGGACGCTGGGGTGCGCGAGCAGCTGGAGTGGCTGACGGACGTGATCGAGGCCCGCACCGGTGCCAAGCAGAAGCGCGAGCTGCGCCTCGGCCCGCGCCGCCAGTTCACCTTTGAAGTGATCGCAGACGACCAGAGCCGCCGCGTCCTGGACATGATCCTCGCTGACCACGGCTCCAACTACTGGCTGCTGCCGATCTGGCACGACGTGCAGCTGCTGCCGGCGCTCGATGTTGGCGTCGATACCATCCCCTGCAAGACAGGCGGTTTTGAGCTGTTCGCCGATAGCCTGGTTGTCGTCTGGGCCTCGGTGAATAACTGGTGGCTGGCCGCGATCGAGGACGTGGGCGAGGACTACATCACAACCGGTCTGCCGACCGATCGCGCTTGGCCAGCCGGGGCGCGCCTGTACCCGGTGCGCCTTGCGCGTCTCGACCGCCAGCCCGAGGAAGCGGCATGGACTGACACCGCCGGCACCCGGTCTGTCGTCATGCGGATCGAGGAGCCGAGCGACTGGCCAGCCGTGCTGCCTGCCACCATGTACCAGGGCTGGCCCGTGCTCGACATGCGACCGGACACCGGCGACGACCTGAAGAGCAGCTTCGCTCGTATGACCAACGTCATCGATGAAGACACAGGGGCCATCACCATCATCGATCGCCCCCGCCGAGCCTTCCGTGAGCAGTCCCTGCGCTGCCTGCTGGGCAGCCGCGCCGAACTGGCCGCCATGCGCTCGCTGCTGTACGGCCTGCGCGGCCGCGCCGGCCATGTGTGGGTACCGAGCTGGGCGCAGGATCTTCTGATCGTCGCCCCGGTAACGGCGGTGGCCACCACCATCACCATCGAGTGGGCCGGCTACAGCCTGTTTGGCCGCACCCAGCCGGGCCGCCGCGACATCCGCATTGAGCTGACTGACGGCACCGTGCTGTACCGCCGCATTACTGCCGCTGCCGAAGCCGGCGCAAACGAGACCCTGACAATCGACTCAGCCCTCGGCCGCGCCGTCGAGCCTCACCAGGTGCTGGTTGTTTCGTTCATGGCGCTGAGCGAGCTTGCAAGCGACCGCGTCGAGCTGCTGCACGAGACCGACGGCGACGGCCTGACTGAGGTGAAACTGGATTTTCTGGGGGTGAAACGTGAGTCTGCTTGAGGGTTCCTGGTTCGGCGCCAAGCCGGTGCTGTTCTATCGCTTCGCGCGCGGGCCCATCACCTGGTGCTACACCTCGGCCGATCGCAACCAGACGCTCGGTGAGGACGAGTACACACCTCTGCCGATCAAGCCGCCGCAGGTACGGCAAGGCAGCGAGAAGGGTCGCCGGTCCTTCAAGGTCGAGCTGCCGCGCACAGCCGCGGTTGCCGCTAACTGGCTGCCGTACTCTCCCAGCGAGGTCATCACCCTGACAGTGCTGTGCCGGCACGTAGGCGAGACCGATACCCTCGTCGAAGCGCAGGGCCGCGTGGTCGGCAGCGTGTTCAAGGATGACCTGTTGGAGCTGACATGCGAGCCGACCATGACGCGCGGTCGTCGCACTGGCTCCCCACGCCGACTCACGGTTGGCTGTGACCTGGTCGTCTACAGCCAAGGCCCCGGACTGTGCAATCTGGACCCGGACGCCGTCCCGGTACCGGGTACCCTGACCGACGTCGCCGAGCTGACGCTGAACATTACAGCAGCTGAGTTTGCAGACGCGCCGCGCAACATGGCAGGCGGGCGGATCGAGTGGACCGATACCGAGGAAGTACTCCACCAGATCCCGATCGTCAGCCATAGCGGCCAGACCATCACCCTCGAAAGCTGGGACGCTCAACTGCTCGCCGGGCTTGAGCTGATCGCCTACACCGCGCCCCTCAAGTTCGACGCCACCCTGACCGCACTCAGCGGCCTGACCCTGACCGCAGCCGAGTTCACCACCTACGCCAGCGGGCGGCTGGCCGGCGGCTTCATCGAGTGGGTGCGCGCAGACGGCGCGACCGAGATCCGCACCATCCGCGAGCACACCGGCGACACCATCACCATCGACTACGGCGCGCTGGACCTGGCCGTCGACCTGGTCGTCACTGCGTACCCCGGCTGTGCCCATACATGGGCCGCCTGCGTCGAGCTGGAGAACCAAATCAACTACGGCGGCAACCTGCACATGCCGCTGGAAAATCCCTACAGCGGCGACCCGGTGTGGTGAGGAGATAAGTCATGTTCGGGTTGATTTTGGGCCTGATGCTCGCAGTCGCGATTGTGAACGCACTCCGGCCGAAGCAAGAACAGCCTGCAGTCCAGGAAGGCAACACGCCTACTACAGAGGAAGGGGTAAAGCTCTGCAAGGTGTACGGCACAGTCTGGATCAAAGAGCCGTCGCTGATCGCGTTCAAAAAGATGGGCACAATCCCGATCCGCTCCAAGGGAGGTAAGAAGTGAAAATCACCCTCAAGCATCTGCATACGATCCCAGGTACAGGCAAGAAGCCGGGCTGGTGCAATACCAAGGCCCGCGACTTCTTCAAGCGTCACAACCTGGACTGGTATGCCTTCCGCCATGGCGGCATTGATGAGCAGGACTTCCTGGCAACCGGCGATGGTCTCGCCCTGGCGTTGGTTGAGTGGGCGCATGAGTCAGAGCGGATCGAGCAGGAGCGTCAGGCATGAGCGGTGGCGGCAGCAAAACCCAAACGGTCGGCTACTGGTACAAGTACCTGCAGGCGTTCGCACTCTCCCTGGGCCGGCTGGATGCCGTGCTCGAGTTCCGCGCAGGCGGCCGCACTGCCTGGCGCGGTATCGTCACAGAGACAAGCCGGATCTACGTCAACGCACTCAACCTGTGGGGCGGCAAGAAAAAGGAAGGCGGGTTGCAGGGCTACATGGATCTGCAGCTGGGCGACGCCGATCAACAGCCGAACGACTATCTGGCGGCAAAGCTCGGCAGCGACCAACCCTCATACCGCGGTAAAGCGCTGGCTGTTTGGAGGGGCGGGCCCTGGGGCGCGATGAATCCGTATCCCAAACGTGCCGAGTTTAAAGTGCGCCGGATTTTGAAGGGGTGGGATGGTGATGTGCCGTGGTACCCGGAGAAGGCGGAGATTCAGTTGCTGCAAGCAAACTTCGATTACGACCAGGATGGATGGAAGTATCGAGTCGAGGCACCTGGTAGTGACGCTGATTACAGTTCTCCAAGCTATGACGACTCTGCGTGGCCAAGCGGGAGAGGTGGTTTTGGATCCACTTCTTACGGTGGGTTTGGCGTCGGAACCTACATATCGGCAGGCTATGTAGGCAAAGGCATCTGGCTCCGTCGCACTTTCGACGCTGTTGCCGGATTGCCACTGAATATCAGGGTCGCGCACGATGATGGCGCTTGGCTTTGGGTTAATGGCCAGGCTATCCCTATAGCCCCAACCGACGATTACTTTCTTGGTACTGCAGTCGTGCCAGGCTCACTGGTCGGGCCACGAAATGTCATTGCATTAAAAGTTCTCGACTCGATCCCGGCTGGTAGTAAAACCAACATCTTCGCTGCATTGAGCATAGATCAGGGTGAGTACCAGCTGTTGGCAATGAACCCAGCACATGTCCTCTACGATTCGATTGCGTCAAGAGACATGCAAGGAGAGCCAACGGCACTCATTAACGATGCATCCTTCAGAGCAGCTGCTGACACGCTTTATGAAGAGGGCTTTGGGGTCTGCACAACCTATGACTTCGACGAAGACATTGAGGACTTTCAGCAGCGGATTTTGGATGTAATCGGCGGCGCTCTGACCCAGTCTCGTGAGGACGGTCAGTACTACCTGGACCTCATCCGCCGGACAGACGATCCAGAGTCACTGCCGGTGATCGAAAGCGATGACATCAAGTCTTTGACACTTGAGCCGTCGGCGATTACTGAGCAAGTCAATGAACTGGTTGTTGAGTGGTACGACGTCGAGAACAACGTCAAGAAGTCCACGCCGCCGATGCAGTCGCGTGGTGCGGTTCATGCTGCTGGCCAAGTCATCTCGGAGACCATCCAATACCCGGAAATTCCCGTTGAGTCACTCGCACTGCGGGTCCAGGCGCGAGATCTCTCCGCCCGCTCCACACCGTTGACCAAGGGTACGCTGACAACAAATCGGCGCAATGACATCTGGCGCCTGAGGAAGGGACAGAAGGTCCGATTACAGGCCCCGGAGGATGGTGTTGCCGACATGATTGTCGTGCTGGGTGACATCGACTACGGGAACGTCAAGGACGGGCAAATCAAGATGAAGGTTGTCGAGGACGTCTACTCGATGCCTGAAACAACCTATGTAGAGTCCCAGCCAAGTCAGACGCCACCGCTCTACACTCCACCGGCAGCGCCACCTGCTCAGCGCCTTATTGAGGCGCCATACGTCGAAGTTGTCGCCAACTTGTCTGCAGCCGACCTTGCGGTTTATCCCGATGACACGGGCGTGATCATGGCTATGGCGACTGAACCATCCAGCGGCCTCGACTATACCCTTTACACAGCTCAAGAAGGGGGCGAGCTGACCGAGACAGGCTCCGGGGAATGGTGTCCGTCGGCGCTGATTGTCGAGGCGGCAGGCTACCTTGATACAGCGTTCACCCTAACTGCAGCGTCGAGGCTTGACCTTGTTGATGTGGGCAGCTGGGCACTGTGGGACGACGAGATCGTGCGCGTAGACGCCATCGACGAGGAGGCGCTGACTATAACCCTGGGGCGGGGCTGCGCAGACACAGTGCCGTGGCAGCACGATGCAAACAGCCGGATCTGGTTCTGTGGTGACTGGGCATCAACAGACAGCGCGCAGTATCTGGACGGCGAGACCGTAAGCGCTGCATTGCTCACCCGGACCACTATTGACGAACTGCCCCTTGCCAGCGCTACGGTGCTGACTGTCGAGCTGGATCAGCGGCACTATCGGCCGTACCCGCCTGCCGGAGTTAAAGTCAATGGCCAAGACTATCCGCAAGAGCTGGCTGCTACGGAAGTTCTGCTCACATGGTCTGCTCGAGACCGAGTCATTCAATCAGATCAGCTGTTTGATACAAGTATGACCTCTGTCGGCCCAGAAGCAGGCACCACATGGAGCGTACGTTGCTACCTTGATGGTGTGCTCGATCACTCGGCTGATGGTCTGACGACGACTAGCACGACCTGGGTTACTAGTGGCGCTGGATCCGGTCGAATAGATATTTGGGCAGTGCGTGACGGTCTACCCAGCGCCCAAAAATTCAGCCATACCCTGCTCCTTGGTGGCGCTTCTGACCTGGTGTTTAGTGAGTCTGTCGCAGCAGACAATCCTTTCATTTGGTTGCGGATGGACACTACAAGCGGAACAGCCTTGGCGGATGCATCAGGGAATGCCAGGAACGGAGTGATATTTGGAACGCCTGGTTCGAGCTACGACTTGGAGCAGGCTAGTTTGGTTGGTGAGGAGGGTGACGCTAGTATCAGGTTCAAAGCTGATTCGGCCTATGCCATAACTAATTCGGCATTCACATTGCCTGTTGCGTCCGCCACATTGATGGTCGTTTTTCAGGTAGACAGCGGCGCGCCCGCTGGGACGATTGTCACACCCCATCAACTTACAAGCACCACCAGCACTTCTGGAAGCAAGGACAGGGGCCTGTACGTGAACAGTTCTGGCCATCTTGTTGGGACCATATGGTCAGGCTCGGTGACTACTATTGTCAGTCCGGAGCCAATAAATGACGGCTTGCCCCATATCGCCCACTTTACCTTTGGTGAAAACGCTGAAGAGGGATCTGAGCTTTATATCGATGGGGGCTCCGTCGGCACGCTGGGGGCGATATCAGTAGACTCTGCTGGCACACGTTACCTGCATATAGGTAAAAGTAATTTGAGCGGTTGGCCTGGAGGGTCCGTGGCAACACTGCGAGGCAAGGTGTGTGAGGTGGCGTGGTTTAACACGCGGTTATCCGCCGCTCAGATCGCCGAGCATGCCGCTGCCGCTGGTTTGTCCTGATTGCAAAAGAAGAGGCGACCGAGCCAGGTGCGCCAACACCTGACCCGGACGCTAACAAGCAGAAGTAGCTGCAAGCCAGCCAAGGCCCCCCACACTCGCGAGTGCGGGGCAAGGCTATCAGAATTGAAAAGGCTTTGCAGATGTTGAAAGAGCTACGTTGTGGTCGTTGTTCGCGGCTCCTGGCCAAGGTCGGCCAGGGCAGCATCATCGAGATCAAGTGCCCCCGCTGCGGGACACTCAACCAAAGAAGGCCATGAGCCTCAAGGTGAGCGCCCCGAGCGCCGACTGGAGGTTTACATGGCACAGCCCATCATCCCCTGGATCGGCGGCAAGCGACGTCTTGCCGATCGCATCTTCCCGCTGTTTCCCCGTCACAGCTGCTACGTCGAGCCCTTCGCCGGAGGTGCAGCGCTGTACTTCCTCCGATCGGTGCCGGCCGACGTCGAGGTGCTGAACGACGTCAACGGCGACTTAGTCAACCTGTACCGCGTCGTCCAGGTGCATCTGGAGGAGTTCGTCAGGCAGTTCAAGTGGGCACTCAGCAGCCGCCAGGTTTTCAAATGGCTGCAAGACACCAACCCGGCAACGCTCACGGACATTCAGCGCGCGGCGCGGTTCTACTACCTGCAGCAGAGCGCCTTTGGTGGCCGCGTCGACGGCCAGAGCTACGGAACCGCTACCACGACCCCGCCGGGCCTGAACCTGCTGCGGCTGGAGGAGAGCCTGTCAGCCGCCCACCTGCGCCTCAGCAACACCTATATCGAGCACCTGGCCTGGCAGGACTGCATGCGCAAGTACGACCGGGAACACACCTTCTTCTACTGCGACCCGCCGTATTGGGAGACCGAGGGGTACGGCGTGCCATTCGGTTTCGAGCAATACGAAGAGATGGCCATGATGCTGAAATCACTCAAAGGCAAAGCCATCATCAGCCTCAACGACCACCCCAACATCCGCCGGTGCTTCGCCGACTTCCACATCGAAGCGACCGACATCAAGTACACGGTTGGAGGTGGTAAAGGCAGCAACGCATCGGAGGTTCTCATCTTCAGCTGGGATATCAGCGCCGAGCCTGCTGGGCTATTCTGACCCCTCACACCAAGTGAGGGCAGCAGGCATGGCGATCAACAAGGACGACTACAAGGCGAGCGTACTGGAGCAGGTTGCAGGCCACCCGGCAGTCACGGCGGCGGCAACAGCGGTGGCTGCTGGGGCATCAGTTGGAGCTGCCGTGTTCCTCCCGATCCTGACAGGCACGCTCGCAGCGCGCCGGCACGAGGAGCGTCTAGCCAAGTTCATCAATGATGTCAGCAACGATCTGAGTGGGCTTGAGCAAAAGCTCGATGAGCTGAGTGATGCCCAGTACCAACTGATTGGGGACGCTGTGGCCAGTGCTCTTCATACGTTGGACAGGCGCAAGCTTGAGTTCCTTCGGCTCGCGATAACGAATAGCTTGAATGTAGATATCCCGCTTGAACAGTCCGCCTTCATTGCCCGTGCGGTTCGCGACATATCACCGGAAGAAGCCGAGCTTCTGCTGCGCATAGGGTCTCGATCTATCACAACGGACTACGCGCATCGAATGGACGAAGGCGTCCATTACGTCTCCTCTGACACCAAGGATCTTATGTCGTTGACAGGTCTGGTATCTCTGGGCCTTTTCCGTGATCAGGCGGGATACGGTGGCACCATCACACTTAGAACCCCAGCGGGAGAGGTCGTTAGCAAGCTGCTCGGCGGTCGCTAGATATTGAAATTCCGTTTCACTGTGAGCAAGTTGCCAAGAGTTCCAAATATCGCGCACCGCCGCGTCAAATATCGCGCGCCGCTACAAGAAGGCGAAAGGCGAGTTGTTGGGCGACGACAATGTTGAGCAGCGTTGCGGTGATGGGGGCCACAGCATGCCGTGCCCGGGGGGGGGAAGCCGTCTGGGATTGGCGCAGAGCGCCCTATCGGGACATTCCCACGCGGAGCGTGGGAACGATCAAATTTATTCCGGACAGCAGTGCGCCTGCGCGAGGATGACGGATGGCAAGGCGTCGTGGCCCTACGGGAGATTAGGTCACCGGCTGTGGTGGTGTGTTTGGTGTGATTTGCGGGCGGGGCAAGTCGAGACCCTCAGGTATTGCAGCGGTGTTTTCTGTTTTCGTAGGGCCACGACATGTCGTGGCCGTGCGGGGGATCAGGTAATCAGCTGCAGCTGCCGGTTTCCGTGCGGGTGACGGAGGGGCGGCCGGTAGCGGTGACTGAGACCACGCGCTCCTGGGAGCCGACGCTGGGGGTGGCGCGGCAGATGGTGAAGTCTGCTGCCGTTGAGCCGACGCCGCTCGGATCGAAGCTCAGCGTGGTTGCAGTGGTGTTGACCTTGAAGCCTTCGGGGACCGGGCCTTCGCGGTGCACGACGGTGTTGTCGCTGGCGATAACGATCCAGCCGTCTTCCCAGTCGCCCGAGCAGCTGGTGTCGTTATCCGAGGGGCATAGCTGGGTAGCCGCGTTGCGCTTGATCGCTTCGGAACGCGCCAGCATGACGGCCGCTGACAGATTATTGGCTGTGGCGCGCAGCTTGCTGTTCAGTGTGGTATTGACGAACGAGGGCAGGGCGATGGTCAGCAATACCGCTGCGACGGTGATGGTGACCATCAGCTCGATCAGGGTGAACCCGCGGCTGCGCTGGGCAGCCAGGGTCGGGCGGTTGGCATTGAGCGCGCTCATTCTTCCAGGTTCCAGTAGATCCGGCTCTTGGGTACCGCGGTAGTGCCGGGGGTTTCCGGTTCCCGGCCGGCGAGCGGTGAGTCTGCATCGCCACCGATAATGAACGGCACGGTCGTACCATCATCCAGCTGGACCATGCCGGCGACCGGTGAGGGTGGCAGGCCGCCGCCCGGGATCTGGGCGCTACGGGTGTCGTTCGCAGCGGCTGCATTTTCATAGCTCACGTTATAGACGCGTGCCGTGCCCAGGTTGTTGGTGCATTCGCCAGGTTCTGCCGGTGTCGGCTGGTTGGTACTGAAGGTTGTGATGCCGAACACGGTGATGGCCGAAGTGACAACCTGCTCGCCTTCGTTCAGGTACAGATACCAGCCTTTGGTGCTGGCCAGTGCTTCGGCGCTGGGGTCTGCTTCTGATGCGATGGGCGTCAGCGAGTTGAGGCACAGCCGGTTGACGCCGCAGTTGGCGTTTTCCGATGTCAGCCAGGTGGGCTCGGTCGGACGATCCTGAACCATGAAGAAGTAGTTGTCGACTTCTGATGCATCGCCGAGTGGTTTTTCCCGGTCGCCGGAGCCCAGCAGCAGATAGTAGGTGTTGTTTTTCAGTACCACGTCTGGTGCATACAGGAACTTGCGGTTCCGGTTGTTGCAGGTGCTGGTGGCGGTGTCGCAACCCAGTGAGGCGATCTGGGTCAGGACCCAGTTGGCCGGCAGGGTATCGTTGATAGGTGCGCCATTCTGGCCGGAGAGGCGGTAGACGTTGCCGCCCATGTCGGCGGTATAGGCATACATCAGCATGCCGTTGCCGTTGGTGACCGGCGTAATGTCGGCTACCACGCCTCGTGTGGTCTCGAAGGACTTGAGCACTGCCCCTGTGTCGGCATCCATGACGTAGACCGCGTTGCCCTTGTTGCTGGCACTGCAGGTATGCGGGAAGGCGTCTTCACACGGATCATAGCCACCGCTGACCAGCAGCAGCGGCGACTGCCCGCTTTCATAGCCGGCAGCCTTGACGATGGTCGGGGCTGCCCAGGTCTGGCCAAGATCGCCCAGGCCGGTGTCACAGGTGCCGTTGAAGCAGCCCTTGCGCCACTTGAGTACTGGTGATTCCGGGTCGATCACATCAAAGGCGTAAATCGATTCTCCGCCGCGGCGCATGGATGCGAAGATCCAGGCGGTGCCGAGGGTGGGATCGGTGGGAGTATCTTTCGCCTGATAGGCGACGATAGGACCGTCAAAACCATAGTTTTTGCGGTTGCCTTCTTCTTCAATCTGCAGCCCGGGGTAGTAGATTTGCTGAGCGTTGTCGCGCAGGCGCTTGATGTGCGGGTAGAACTCTCGGGGCAGGAATGCCCAGCGCTCCTCGCCGCCATTGCGGTCGCCGTCAACTGCGCGCAGCAAGCCGTCATTGGTGCCATAGAACACGGTGACGTCAGGCTGGGTGTCGGTGCCGAAGTTGATGGCTACCGGCCTGGAATGCACCACGTCTGCGTGCACGGACGGACGCATGGCGGTCAGGCTGCTGATAAAACTGTCCAGATCGGTGTCATCGGAGGCCCGGTTGTTGAAGCCGCGGATCCAGTCGAGGATGAGGTTGCGCTCGGTGTTGTTCGCTGCCCCCACAGCGGCAGCGCTGAGGGAGGTTGAAGTCAGCGGTGTCAGGTCGTCGTCGGTGGTCGACGCGGTGATGTCCTCAACGTAAACGTTGCGATTTGCCGGATTGGTGCCGCGACTCTTGTAGCCCTGACCACCCTTCTCGACCATATTGCCGTCGGGTGTATTGGAGGCTGCGCTTATCCCGGCAGTTTCGGCCGGCAGACATTGCTGGTCTTCGATATTGGTCCAATATGTATCTGCGGTACTGGGCGTCCAGTAGCTGCGGGCACACTCGGCGATAAAGCCGGTGGAGCTGTTAATGGCAGAGGCACCAGCAGCATCAAGGGTTTCCAGCTGGGTGCTGCCGGCCGGATAGCCCAGACGATACTGCTTGAGGTTGCCATCCCAGCGCGGCAGGGCGTTCTGGGCCGGACGGAACATGCCGACAAAGACCTGGTTCAGATAAGTGCCCTGGGTGTTGACGCTGACCGGCAAGCTCACCGAGGCGTATACGCTGTTAACCGATTGGATTTCGGACAGGGCGGTCTCGATCGCCTTTTTGATGTCGTCTGCTGCAGGTGCACCGCCGTTATTACTCTGCACCTCAAAGCGCTTGCCGCCACTGACGTCTGCCATGCTTTGCAGAACCGCACTCCATGCAGGACCCTGACCCGTGCTCGCGGGGTTGATGTCGATGGTGTAGGTGGTGATGTCGAGGGTGCTGTCGCTCATATAACGCACCCACTCGTCAATCGGGTTGTCCTGCAAGCCGGCAGGTGAGAGCGGGATGGTTCGGGTATCGCTGCCCGGCTCCAGAGCCAAGCGGCGGCTGGACTCCTTGATCACCGAGTTATTGTCGGTGGAAGCGCCGTTACTGATATAGATGATGAAGTTGCGGGCGCAGGAGTTGGCAGCCAACGGGCTGTTGTATTTGGGATCGGCCTTGAAGTTGTTCAGTGCGTTACCCGGCAGGGCGTACACGGCCCTGGAGGCTGCGCTCAGGTTGCTGCGCGTGTTGCCGTTGTAGTCGGCCTTTTCCTTTTCTGTGCCTGCGTAGGCATTTTTGCCGGTGAAGTAATACCAGGCTTCCGCCATGACCAGGCTGCCGATAGCACCATTACCCTTATCGTTGGTCGGATCAAGGCTGTTGATCATCGCCGCGTACGTGGCGCTGTTGGTGCTGTTCATGGTGCGGATGGCCGCGCGCACATAGCCGCCGCTGACGTTGCTGTTCGGGTTGCCGGTTTCATTGAACATCATGATGCCGACCCGGAATTTGTCGGTCGGCAGCCCGGCAAAGGTGCTGCTCAATGCCGCCTTGAGGTTGGTGAAGGGTTGTGGCGTATTACCATTGCCCCAGTTCGCAGTGTTGTCGACCACAAACAGGACGTTTGGCAGGTCGTCTGCTGCATCCGGCGGCACGCCGACAAACAGATCGATATCCTCTGCCTGAGTCGGCAGGCTGAGGCAGAGCAGGGCACTGATCAGCCACCCTTTCATTGCGCGCGTTTTCATGGCGATCTCCAGGCTCTTACTCAGGAGCAAAGGTTGGTTTTCTGCGCATCATTAAGGCGTACAAGAACGCCCTGGCGCATCGTCAGGTTGGTGCCGCTTGCTGCATCGTTGACCGTTGCCGTTATGTCCCAGAGGGTGTCCCAGGTCTTGTCAGACATGACTCCCAGGGTCACGCTGCTCTCAGAAGCTGACTCGGCGAGGGTGTAGCTGACGCACTGGGGCGTGGCGACGTTGACGGTGTAGTCGGCTGCGCCGTTGTTGTTCAGGTCGATATTGATATCCTGCGCTGTGGGCGCGGTAGTGAAGGCCGAGCTGATCACCAGCTCAATGGCACTGTTGGCTGCCGCCATGGCCTCTTCACGCATCTGCATGTTGTTGACTGCTTTCAGGTTGGTAGTGCTCAGCGTGAAGGCGCTGCTGACCATAAGGGTGAGCAGAACGAGCATTACCATGGCCACCAGAAGGGTGGCGCCGCGTTGAGATGTTGAACCTATGCGTTTCATGCGGTCGCTCCTCAGGGAGTCAGTTCTTCAGCCGGGGGATCGGTTTCGGTGCTGCTGCCGGTGAACGCGGCAGGCACTTCACGGCGCCCGGAAATATTGTGAAAGCGCACGTTGGTGCTGAACACGTGGCGCTTGACGTTGTCGTTGGCGGCATCAATCGTGAATGGCCCGAGCTGATAGCTCATAGCCCGGGCTGGCCTGGGTGCTGCGCACCAGGACGTAGACGCTGGCGCTGGTTGCGTTGACCAGGTCGTCGATAGTGCAGCCGCTGGCGCAATCGTCGACTGTGTTGAGGTAGCGGTCCGGCACGCCATCACCGCGCACGCCGGTGGTGTAGTTCACCGCCTCGCCGGTCTGGCTGTTGAAGTCATCGACACCCAGCTCCACGCGCAGTGATTCGATACCCTCGATCAGAGCCTGCGGGGTGGAGAATGTGGGTGTTCCGCCGTCATCCTCAAGCGTTGAGCGCATCAGGGTGGGTACGCCGCCCTCGTCCTTGATGTAGTAAATGTGCGAGACGAAGCGGCGCTTGCTGGCCAGCTCCGCGGGATTGCAGTCCCGCTTGAGCAGGTCAAAGGTGGCATCTCCGGTCTGGCCGAGGACATAGCGCGCGGTATCTGAGCCGCAACGCGAGACCTGGATATACAGCTCGCCAGCGGTGTCTGCTTCGCAGCCTGTGCTGCCAGCCACGCAGGTATCGGCGTGGCGGGTAACGATCACGTCGGTATCGGCCAGCTTGTCGGTTATCACGCCGCCGCAGCCGGTTGGCACGTCGGGGAAAATTTGTATGGGCGTGGAGAGCAGGGCGTATTTGTAGGTGTCTGTGTCTTCCCAGTCACACACCGCTGCTGTGGCCGCAGGAGGGAGTCCGCCAGTGGCGGCCGGGTCGTCGTACTCGGGAATATAGCCATCCCAGAAACCGGCATGCATCAGATCCAGCTGCAGCAGCTGGATCGAGAACCGGCCGTTTTCTATCTGTTCGTTGGTCTTGGACAGCTCGTCGTTGGTCCGACCGATATCCAGGAACAGACGCAATACCGCGGCAAAAATCAACAGACTGATGGTGACCGCGACCATCAGTTCAATGAGGCTGAAACCCTTTTGGTTGGCGCTGTGTTTGGCGGTCATGCTCAAGGCTCCAGGTTACCGATGCGCACCAGGGTGGTCACGGTGCGACGACACAGGTCGTTAGCGCAGGCGGCAGTGTCGTTATAGGCGTTCTGACCGCAGCTGACGCTGGCCGGAGGCGCTTGCAGCGGGATGATGCCCTGCCAGGCGACGGTCACCATGTAGGTGTCAGATCCCAGATCCTCGACACAGCCGCGCCCGCCAATCATGGCACCGACTTCGCTGGTGCCGATGGTCTCGGCGGCGCCTCTGAGCGCCTGACACCAGGCGTTGATGTCCTGGCTGCTGCGTGTGCTGCCGGCTGCGGGGCAGGCGGCACCGGCGCCGACGGCGGTGGTGACATAGTCTGCGGCCGCGTTGCGGTTGGCCATGATGCGGTTGGACATGTCATTGAGCAGAATCAGCGCCTGCGCCCGCTGATAGGACTCTACTTCCGACTGCTGCAGACGCGATTGCAGGCCAGCCAGGCCGAGCAGGCCAACCAGCAGAATGACGACGGTGACCAGCAGTTCGATCATGGTCAGCCCGGATTGACGGTGGCGAATGACGAGCGGCATGGCTGTCACCACTTGTCAGCAGGGGTCTTGACCCCCTGGTGGTTGAGCGTCAGGGTGACATCACTGGCTTGGGAGCCTTTGGGCGTAAAGGTGATGGTGAACGAAGGCACGTCGTCTGTGCCGACAGTGATATCCCAGTCGTATTTGCTGGCCAGGTCGCTGTCGAGCGAGAAGCCTGAGGCAGTCACGGTTGCCTTGCTGGCGTAGGCCCGATTGGCCATCAGAAATTGCTGTTCGCGATTGGCGATATCCATCATTACTGACTGCGCTGCCGCGCGGTCCGAGCGAATGATGTACTGGCGATAGCTGGGGTAGGCGATCGCCGCGAGGATGGCGACGATCACGACTGTGATCATCACCTCGATCAGCGTGAACCCTTTCACTGCCTTCATGGGCCTGAATGCTCCGTATAACGGGTACTGTTCGACTCCCGCCCCGCAGCCTTGCAGGGATGGTCACCAAGCGGCATCTCTACCGATTTCATCCTGATATCACAGACGCCGAGTTAATCCACCGTGTCAAGTATGGTTCGGCTGGCATAAAACTGCCAGCGATCTGATGCACATTTTCACCCAGACGGGTGGCAAAAGGGGCCAGGCGGCATGCTACCTGCTAAGTGTTTTCATTATCATTCCTGTTTCCGGCCTGATCAGCCCATTAAGGGTATCCAGATAGCCCTGACGGATAGCCTCCCCACCTGCCGCTGTTCTGATTTCCATCCAGCTGCCAACCGATCGGGTCAGCGGCATCCACAGACTGGCAAAACGCTGCATTAGCTCGGCCGGGCCCAGTGCCTTGCTGCGCTGTGCCCAGTAACCGGGGGCAAAGAAGACTTCGGGCCTGGCGCCGGGCAGGTTCTTTTCCGTTTTGCGCTGATCCCAGTGCGCGGCTCCAACCAGCGAGCTGAAGGTCAGGTTGTCACCCAGGTGGGTGTGGACATCGGCCAACAGCCCCCCGTTGCCGGCGAAGTCGACAAGCACGCTCGGGATCGATGCATCGAGCTGGTCGAGCTGGTCGTAGGCGATGGTTTGATCGTAGTAGCCGAGCCCGGCGACAAAGCTGACGTTGCCCGCGGAGGTCAGGGCGACGATGCGTTGGGGCTTGCCGTCTCTGCTGGCGCGCTGGTGCTGAAGCATGAATGCCAGACCCAGAGCGGTCTTGCTGGAGGCGCTGGTCAGGATGATTTGCTCGGCGCCGAAGCAGTCATTTTCCTGCAGAAAATCATCCAGCAGGAATGAGGTCAGCAGCAACGGGCGCAGCAGCATCTGCAACGCTTCCAGTTCCGGGCGATAGGCCGGATCGGTGGCGGTGAACTGGTACTGGTTATAGGCCAGCGCCAGGTGACTGCGGTGGTCTGCTGTGTCGGTGAAGCTGCTGGCGGTGAGGTTGCCTGGGCGCACGCGCAGCTGTCCGGCCATCGGCAGGTATCCATAGACCCGCGTGCCAACCGCAATGTCCGGGTGACGGCTGGCGCTGACATCGGCAAACCCCCACACCGGCACCTGGCCCCAAGGGGCTTCGGCGGGGAAGAAGTCCCAGTAGCCGAATCGGTCGCCCAGCGTTGCGTAGGTAATGTTGTTTGCTGTGAAGGCGAAGTGGTCAATGTCCAGCAGCACCTCGCCATCCTGCAGGTCTTGCTCTTGCAGTCTGGGCGCCTCCTGCAGCGTGCACTCGTGGATGTTGCCTTTGTTAACCAGCAGGCTGGTGCAAGTGGTGGTCATGGTCTGGTCCGTGGGCAGTGATGTCAGACCCTAGCTTGCCGCGATAGCGCTGCACGGTCAGCGTTCAATCATCGTTCAAATGCCGCCTGATAAGAGGGCACGATTGGGGTGCTCATCGATGTCCTGCACTGCAATGATCACTTTTACATTTTGCCTCGATATGCATTCTGATTTTTTCGCTTTTCAACGGAATGCGTCTGGCATGCGGGTCACAATAATAAGGGTATTTGGCGTCGTAGAAACGGTCGCATTTTTCTGTGACTTATTGGTCACAAAATTGCATTATCCTGTTTTGGATCAACTAAAAGCGTTCGCTGTTTATTTATAAAGGTGGTGCGTTTTTCTATTTTGATTCGTTTTGTTGGTATCCGTGTTCAAAGCCTGATCTGTGTAGTACGTGGCGCATACACCCAATCGGTATGAGGATCTCTACCATGAAGCAGCTGACCCCGATGGACTCCCACTTTTTCTATTTTGAGGCGCCCAACCAACCCATGATGATTGGGAGCCTGTGGCTATGCGACCAGAGCACTGCCCCTGGTGGCCTGGTGCGTCACAAGGACATCCTGCAATACGTTTCCGATCGCCTGAACACGACTTCGTACTTTCGTCGCCGACTTGAGAAGGCGCCTTTCCAGCTTGATGACCCGTACTGGCTGGATGACGAGAATTTCGATCTGGAGTATCACGTGCGCCATGTTGGCCTGCCGCAGCCGGGTGACTGGCGGCAACTCTGCATCTTCACCGCGCGGACCATGTCGCGCAGCGTAGATATGGAGCGTGCGCCCTGGGAGATCTACATTATTGAAGGGGTCAACAACGTGGAGGGCGTTCCGCCGAACAGCTTTGCGGTGCTGATTCGGTTCCATCACGCCTATGTGGATGGCAAGGCCAGCCTTGAATTGACAACCGCAATGATGGAAGAAACCGCAGACCACGAGTATGGCCGGCGTGACCGGGTTGAAGTGGCCGAGCGGGCGCCGACCCGGCTGGAAATGTGGTCGCGCACGACGCCGCGGATGATGGGGCAGGCGTGGCGCAGCATGCGCGCCGGGCTGACCGCCGGACGCAAGAGTATCGAACTGGCTCGCCGCTTGCGGTCTGAAGCCAAGCCGGAACAGCGTCGGGTACCGCGCACCATCTTCAACGTACAGATATCACCCCACCGCTCCTACGGTGCGCTGACCTGGAATATTCCCGAGCTCAAGCGCATGCGGCAGTTGTGCCCGGGCGCCACGCTGAATGATGTGGTTATCTCCATCATCGCCGGGGGCATGCGTCGTTATCTCTCGCATCACAACCAGTTGCCCGCCAGCGAATCGCTGGTGGCCATGTGTCCGGTGTCGGTCCGGCCAAGTGAAGCGATGAAGGATTGCGGCAATCTGATTTCGGCGATGTTTATCGGCATCGGAACCGACATCGGCGAGCCCCTTGAGCGTTTGTCCGCGGTGCGCCGTCGTACGGCGCGCGGGGTGCCGCTTGCGCGTGACGTGCTGTGCGACCTCAATAACGCCGTCGGCGACATGATGCCGCCCTATGTACGTGCCCTGGGTGCCTGGCTGCAGAACAAGTCGCGGCTGGCAAGCACAGTGCCGCTGGTCAATACCCTGATCACCAACGTGCCCGGGATTCCCGGTCTGGTGCCGCGCTATTTTGCCGGTGCGCGCATCGTCAACGTGTTTCCGCTGGCACCGGTCAGCGACGGAATGGGCATCAGTCACTGCCTGACCGGTATCTACGATGATCTTAATGTCGGGGTTCTGGCAGACCGCAATATCGTCTCGGATATGGATTTCTACATGAGCTGCATCCAGGCGTCGACAGAGGAATACCGCGCGTTGCTGGCCGAGCTGGAACAAACCACGGCGGCCTCCATGCCCGCGCGGGTCGAAGCGCCGAAACCGGCAACCAATGAACAGGCGGATGCCGAGCCGGATGCGGAGAAAAAACCCAAGCTGGCTGCGGCAGGCCGTGCGAAGCCTGCTGCCAAGGCGTCCGAGTCGACTGTCTCCGAAACGAAGGGCGCCAAGTCGGCAGGCGCGGCCTGACGCTGCAAGGTAACTATTGGTGAGGCGCCTGCGGGCGCCATGGGAGTGGAATATGGTGGTCAATCTCTTTCAGCGTGGCAGGGGCAAGGCGCTGCTGCAGTCGATGGAAAAGGCAGAAAGCTATGAGCAATGGAGTGAGCTGGCTGCTGCCTGGGATCACGAGGAGGGACTGGACGACTGGAAGCAGGATGACGCGTGCGAGAGCTATGACTACCGTTCGATTCGTCAGCGCCTGGATGTTCTTCGCGATCTGCGTTTTCGCAAGGATTACCACCAATTGCTGTTTGTGCTTAACGAGGGCGTTCATGGCAACCTCGGCGGCATGGGCAAGCCGTCGCTGTATAACAAGGCCCGGCTTGGGACCAAGAATCTCATTACCCGCTACATTGACGAACTGTGCGGCGCGCTTAACGACTTGAACGAGGTGGATGACAAGATCATCTCGTTGGCTGAAAAGCAGGATTTCTTCCTGCGTGCCAGCCACTGCAACGGGCGGACCGCGCTGATGCTGAGTGGCGGCGCCGTACTTGGCTTCTTCCACGCCGGTGTGCTCAAGGCGCTGTTCGATCAGGGGCTGCTGCCCGAAATCATCTCCGGCAGCAGCGCCGGTTCTATCCTTGCCGCCACCGCCTGTACCCACGTTGATGAGGAGCTGCGCGAGCGGCTGAGCCTCGACAACCTGCATCATGAAGTAGAACAGACCAGCGCGATTCGGCCTTCTCTCAGCCTGTTTGGTGGCGGTCGGGCGATGGATGCCGACAACCTGCGTGACTACCTGGCCAAGATCATCCCGGATCTGACCTTTCAGGAAGCGTTTGAGCTGACCGGTCGCAAGCTCAATATCACTGTTACCGGGCTGTCGACCCAGCAGGCCCCGCGTCTGCTTAACGCTATCACCTCGCCCAACGTGCTGATTCGCTCTGCGGTTACAGCCTCATGTGCGATCTACGGCATCTACCCGCCGGTAACGCTGATGTGCCGCAACGCAGCGGGCGAGACGGTACCCTACCTGCCGGGTATGAAATGGATCGACGGCTCCTTTGCCGATGATCTGCCGGCCAAGCGTCTGGCACGCCTGTACGGCGTCAATCACTTCATCTCCAGCATGACCAACCCGGCGGCGCTTGCCATCACGCCCGACCCGGATGCGCCGCGCAACCGGTTGCGCAATCTGGCTCATTTTCAGGCGCGCTTCCTGAAAATCGGTGCCGCCGAAGCGATGCGCTTCAGCCGCGATAACGTCCGAATCAAGTCGCCGGTGCTCAGTCTGATGCAACATCTGACCTACGGCGTGCTGGCACAGGAATATACGGCAGATATCAATATCTTCCTGCGCAACCGCTGGGATCACCCGCTGCGGCTGCTGGCACCGCCAAGCCGCGAAGCGATGCACCGCCTGATCCATGAAGGCGAGCGCTCCACCTGGGAGAAGATCGAAATGGTCCGCAACTGCACCGCCGTCAGCCGGACGCTGGATGCCATCCTGCACACACGCGGTTGGGAAAAATAGGGTCACGTTTTGACAGCACGGTGACCGGGTTTCTGGTTTGTGCCGGAGGGTTTGCGGACGCGACATGTCGCGTCCCTACAGGTGCATCGCGGCGCCATGGATGGTGGTGATGCCAACGTTGGGCGGTTCCGCCGGTTGCCTTTGCGCATGTTGGTTGATGTGTTCGGGTTTGCGGACGCGACATGTCGCGTCCCTACGGGTGTCAGGCGCGCGGTCTGATGGTGGTGATGCCAACGCGGGACGGTTCCGCTGGTTGCCTTTGCACATGTTGGTTGATGTGTTCGGGTTTGCGGACGCGACATGTCGCGTCCCTACAGGTGCATCGCGGCGCGATGGATGGTGGTGATGCGAACGTTGGGCGGTTCCGCTGGTTGCCTTTGCGCATGTTGGTTGATGTGTTCGGGTTTGCGGACGCGACCTGTCGCGTCCCTGCGGGTGCATCGCGGTGCCATGGATGGTGGTTATGCCAACGTTGGGCGGTTCCGCTGGTTGCCTTTGCGCATGTTGGTTGATGTGTTCGGGTTTGCGGACGCGACCTGTCGCGTTCCTACGGGTGCATCGCGGTGCCATGGATGGTGGTGATGGCAACGTTGGGCGGTTCGGCTGGTTGCCTGTGCATATGTTGGTTGATGTGTTCGGGTTTGCGGACGCGACATGTCGCGTCCCTACGGGTGTCAGGCGCGCGGTCTGATGGTGGTATGGCCACCGTTGGCCTGTATTTTTGCGTATTGCGTAGGGCCACAGCATGCTGTGGCCGCTGCACAAATATTGAAGATTGCAGACGGAAAAGGAATTTCCATGCGCACGCGATTGCAAGGCAGACCGGTTCGGCGCTCGTGTCGTCTGCGTTATTACGATTACAGGGCACCGGCGGTCTGTTTTGTTACCCTCTGTACCGCTGGTCGACGCTGCCTGTTCGGACAAATCATTGACGGCCAGATGCTGCTCAATGAACTGGGTCGCTTGGTCCGCACTGTCTGGGACAATAGCGCTCAGCACGCGTCGCACGTGGACTGGCTTGATGTGGTGGTGATGCCAAACCACCTGCATGGCGTACTGCAAATCATCGAGCCAGCGATTGCACCAACGCAGGAAGCGTTTGGCGCCCCGGTAGCCGGGTCCTTTCCAACCCTTATCCGCTCATTCAAGGCTGCAGTTACGCGGGAGGCACGGGCACGCGGATTGCTGGGGGCTGACGCGTTGTGGCAACCCCGATTCTACGAGCACCTCATCCGTAGCGAAGAAGAGTACCAGCGTATCGCAGAGTATGTGGCTGATAACCCGCGGCGCTGGGCAGAAGACCGTTTTTACGTC
>NZ_NBYK01000015.1 GCF_002197985.1 Halopseudomonas aestusnigri | reverse complement strand
TCTCCCGTCAAGCCTTTTTCAGAAGAATTTTGGCAAACCGCTTTTTACCGGCCTGACACACGTACTCTTCACCCAGCGCAAGCACACAGGAGTGGTCGACCACTTCACCGTTAACCTTCACCGAACCGGCAGAAAGCAAATCACGCGCAGCAGCAGCATTCTTCGCCATACCGGCCCGATTGATAACTGCGGAAATCGGCAGATCAGCCTCCGCCTCAATAACCACTTCTGGAATATCCGCCGGCAGCTCGCCATCTTTCAGACGATTGCCTGCTGAGCGGTGAGCATTGGCCGCGGCCTCTTCTCCATGAAATCGAGCAACCAACTCTTCGGCAAGCTTGATCTTGATGTCGCGCGGATTGGCACCAGCAGCGACGTCCGATTTGAACTGATCAATCTCCTCCATACTGCGGAAGCTGAGCAGCTCAAAGTAGCGCCACATAATACTGTCCGGCATTGAAACCAGCTTGTTGTACATCTCACCAGGCGCGTCGCTGATGCCTATATAGTTATTCAGCGACTTGGACATCTTCTTCACGCCATCCAAGCCCTCCAGAATCGGCATGGTGAGAATGACCTGAGGCTCCTGCCCATACTGCCGTTGCAGCTCACGCCCCATCAGCAGATTAAACTTCTGGTCAGTACCACCCAGCTCGACATCCGCCTCCATTGCAACAGAGTCGTAGCCCTGCACCAATGGATACAGGAACTCATGGATTGCGATCGACTGACCACCCTTGTAACGCTTGTCGAAGTCATCGCGCTCCAGCATCCGAGCGACGGTGTACTTGCCCGCCAACTGAATCATGTCAGCGGAGGTCATCTTGTCCATCCAGGTCGAATTGAACATGACCACCGTCTTGGAAGGATCCAGAATCTTGAAAACCTGCTCTTTATAGGTCTCGGCGTTGGCAGCCACCTGCTCGCGAGTCAGCGGTTGACGCGTGACGTTCTTGCCGGTCGGATCGCCGATCATGCCGGTGAAGTCACCAATGAGAAACAAAACCTGATGACCGAGATCCTGAAACTGTCGCAGCTTGTTGATAAGCACGGTGTGACCGAGGTGAAGGTCAGGTGCGGTCGGATCAAAACCCGCCTTGATTCGCAGTGGCTTACCGCGCTCCAGCTTGGCGCGCAACTCGCCCTCAACCAGAATTTCATCGGCGCCGCGCTTGATCAGCGCCAACTGCTCGTCAACCGGCTTCATAGCTGCAGTTTTCCTGTGAGTGTCAGTGGGTGGTGTTTTCAGGGGGACAAACCATACAACATTGCCTATCAATTACAAGCAGCGCAGGCGCACCTTGCGGACAGCAGGCTTTACGAAACGGACATAATTTGGCGGTATAAATCTGACAGGCGGGAAAGGCAAAAGCTTGCCACAGCAGCTTTTCAATTATAATTTAGCAAGTTAGTCCACTTTATCTAGAATACTTCTACACAAGAGCGCTTATGGGATCTCAAGATAAAAAGTCACCGCGATACCCCAAAAGCCACCTCGTGGCAGCCAGCGGTATCGCAGCAGCGCTGAGCATCATCCTGCTCGTAGTCCCTACCGCCGACGTCGAAGCCAAGAAGACATTAGTCCAGCTCGAGTTGCCGGCCCCCGAATCCAACGCCGACCAGTCGCTTTCCCAGTCTCCTGAACAACTGGACGCACTGGTCAGCGAAGCAGTCACAATCCCCAAACCGATGGATATCGCACGGCAGGCAACCGCCACAGCGAACGACGAGCCCCTTGTTGCGGTTGACACTGCAGCTGCAGAGGTCGGCCCTACCTGGCAACAAATTACCGTTGCCAACGGCGACACCCTATCCACCTTGTTTGATCAGGCAAACCTGGGTGTCAGCACCCTGCATGCTGTCATCAACAGCAGTCAGGACGCGCGCCGCTTCACTCGCCTGAATGTGGGCCAGGTGCTGGAATATCAGACCGACGCGGAAGGTCAGTTGACCGCGATGCGCTCCAAACTGAACGACCTGGAAACCATCCGCATTGATCGAACGGCAGACGGCTACCAGTTCAGCAAGCAGGTTATCGAGCCTGAAATCCGCGAACGCTACGTTCAAGCCACCATCGACAGCTCTCTGTTTCTCGCCGCTCAGCACGCCGGGCTCAATCACAACCTGACAATGCAGATGGCCAACATCTTCGGCTATGACGTCGACTTCGCGCGCGACATCCGCCAAGGCGATCGCTTTGAAGTGCTGTTTGAGGAAAAGCACGTCGATGACAAAACCGTAGGGGCGGGAAACATTCTGGCCGCCCGCTTTACCAACCGGGGCAAGACCTACACCGCGGTGCGCTACACGGATCGCAATGGCTATGCGAGCTACTACCGGGCTGACGGCACCAGCATGCGCAAGGCCTTCATCCGGACCCCGGTCGACTTCGCCCGGATCAGCTCACGCTTCAATCCCGGTCGCCTGCACCCGGTGCTCAATCGCATTCGCGCCCACAAAGGCGTCGATTATGCTGCTGCCACCGGCACACCCATCAAGGCGACAGGCGACGGCCGGGTTGTTTCCGCCGGCCGCAAGGGCGGTTACGGCAATGCCGTCGTTATCCAGCACGGGCGCAAGTACCAGACGCTGTATGGACACATGAGCCGCTTCGCACGGGGTGTTACTGCGGGCACGCACGTCACCCAGGGGCAGATCATCGGCTACGTAGGCATGACTGGCCTGGCCACCGGGCCGCACCTTCACTACGAATTCCGTGTTGACGGCCGTCACGTTGACCCGCTTAGCGTGCAGCTTCCGGCCTCCGACCCAATCCCCAGCAGTGAGCGCACCGCCTTCCTCGCCACCAGCCAGCAGCTGATGGCGTCGATGGACCAGACACGCGCTACCCAGCTCGCCGCGCTGGATCAGTAATGTCCCCCTTGTATGTCGGTATCATGTCAGGCACCAGCCTGGATGGTATCGACATCACCCTCTGCCGATTCAACGATGAACGCCGGGCCGAGTGCCTGGACGCCCTTTGCGTGCCGATGCCTGCCGATCTGCGCCAGCAATTGCTGGATCTGTGCAGCCCGGGAGGCGACGAACTCTATTTGTCCGGCGTCGCGGGTAACGCATGGGCAAGACTGGCAGCCCAGGGCGTACAGCAATTACTGACTCAAAGCCAGACAGCCCCCGAGCAGGTGCGCGCTATCGGCAGCCACGGCCAGACAGTCCGTCATCATCCGGAACAGGGTTTCAGCTTGCAGATCGGCTCACCGTCGTTGCTCGCAGAGCTAACCGGTATCGACGTCATAGCCGACTTTCGCAGTCGCGACCTCGCCGCCGGTGGCCAGGGGGCGCCGCTGGTACCGGCATTTCACCACTGGCTGCTGAGCTGTCCAACACAAACCCGCACCCTGGTGAATATCGGCGGGTTTGCCAACCTGACCGTCCTCCGGCCGGGGCAGCCTGTTGCAGGCTTTGACTCCGGCCCGGGAAATGCCCTGATGGACAACTGGACTCAGCGCCATACGGGTCTGCCTTACGACGCCAACGGCGACTGGGCGCGGCAGGGCCACCCCCATCAGGCTTTGCTGAATCGCATGCTCGCAGACCCCTACTTCGCGCGCAGCGGCCCGAAAAGCACGGGGCGCGAGTATTTCCACGAGGGCTGGCTGGCAGCACACCTCCAGCACAGCCCCGACATACCGGCCGCAGACGTGCAGGCTACCCTTGCCATGCTCACGGCCACGACCATTGCTCAAAGTGTCGAACACGCCGCGCGCGACAGCAGCGAGCTGTTTGTGTGTGGCGGTGGAGCGCGCAATCGCCACCTGATGGCACTGCTGCAGCATTTGCTGCCGGCACAGGCGGTTCAGTCTACAGCGGAGCTGGGAGTCAGCCCGGACTGGATGGAAGCGATCGCATTCGCCTGGCTGGCGTGGCGTTTTGATCAGCGCCTCAGCGGCAATCTGCCAAGCGTGACAGGAGCAGGCGGTGAGCGCATTCTGGGTGCGCTGTACCCCGCCTGAATCAGATCGAGAAGGAAGAGCCGCAGCCGCAGGTCGTGCTGGCGTTAGGGTTGTTGATCACGAAGCGCGAACCCTCAAGGCCTTCCTGGTAATCCACCTCGGACCCGACCAGATACTGGAAGCTCATCGGATCAACGACAAGACGCACACCGTCGCGCTCGACAACGGTATCGTCCTCGGCCAACTCGTCATCAAAGGTAAAGCCGTACTGAAACCCGGAACAACCGCCGCCTGTCACGAAGACGCGCAGACTCAACCTGTCGTTCCCCTCCTCCTCAATCAGCGAACGCACCTTACTGACCGCGTTATCACTGAAAATAAGCGGTGAAGGGACAAAGACTTCAGCAGACATACAACCTCCAGCGACCTTGGCCGCAGCACAACAGGGCGGCCATTATCCTTTTTCCCGAGGTTTTTGGTCAACTATTCTCCGATTCGAGCTGCAGGACCGCGTCCAGCTGGGCTGACTGGGCACTGTCATCGAGATAATTAAGCTGACCGCTGATCTGCGCCCCCATAACCATCTCCATATAGCGGTAATAAAGATCACCGCTAATCCGCGCCTTGGCATCCAGCTCAAGGTGCTCGAGTGCATGCACATCGCCAACGACCTGGCCATTGATGACCACATGAGGCGCCTTTATGACACCTTCGACGTAGCCGTGCTCACTGATGCGCACCAGCCCCTCTTCAGCCTCGATACTGCCGATAACCCGACCATCAATCTGCAAGGCGCCATCAAATCGCATATCACCACGTATCTGGGCCTGCTGGGCAATGATGGTCGTCTTGCCACTAAACTGGCCGATATCAGCCTTTTTGCGCTTTTCGGATCCCCACATCAGTGCTCTGCTCCTGTAACCGTCCAATCGAAAACCTGCTCAACCAGGGTGTCTCCGTTACGGGTTGCGACGAGCTTGACCTGCTGGGGATCAAAGCCGTCCGGAAGGATAAGCAGGGCCTGCTCACTGCGAGCGGGCACGACCTGAAAGTAGCGGAAATTCAGCGCCAGTTGATCATCTCCCAATGACGGGGACAGGTCTGCCAGAGACAACTCCTCGGTCTTGCCATTGAGCAGCCCTTTGACACTGACTGCCAGACTGGCCTCCAGCGTATCGCTCTCGTCCCCCACCCTGCTGACCATGACTTTATAGCGGAAAGCCTCCGGAGAGTCTGTGGCCTGCAACTCAAAAGCCTGGATTCGCAGCCCCGGCGCCATCGCACTTGGCGCCAGCACGCCCTGGTACTGGGCCAGACTTTGCTGCTGTTTGAACAGCTGGGCCTCAAGCTCGTGAATAATCTGCTGCCCCTCAGCAACAGCGTCGCGCGCCACCAGCAAATCGACTTCCAGCTGGTGATAACGTTGACGGGCCTCCTCCAGTTCGCTGGTGAGTTGCGCCTGACTCTCAACCAGGGCAAGGCGCTCCAGCTCGAGCGGCTGCTGGTGCCGCATCGCGGCTTCCCAGCCTTGCCAGGCACTGACCGGAATTGAGATCAGCAACAAGATGACCACTGCGCGCCGCCAGCGCCGCTGCATCCGGCTTTCGCGCGGCTGCAGCGTCACATGATGCTCCCGGAAGGAGTGAGAGCCGGGGCGCCGTGAACCGAACATCAGGGCAGCAGCGCGGGCTGCTGCAGGCCGGCGCGCTCGTCCAGACCAAACAGGATGTTCATGTTCTGCACGGCCTGACCGGAAGCGCCCTTGGTCAGGTTATCAATCACGGACAACACAACGACCAGATCCCCGCCCTGCGGACGGTGCACCGCGATGCGGCAAACGTTGGCACCACGCACGCTGCGCGTCTCCGGGTGACTGCCTGCAGGCATGACGTCAACAAAGGGCTCGTCGGCATAACGCTGCTCGAACAACGCCTGCAGATCCACGCTGGCATCTGCGACTCGTGCATACAGGGTGGCATGAATGCCGCGAATCATTGGCGTCAGGTGCGGCACAAAGGTCAAACCGACAGGCCCGCCGGCAGCCTGTTGCAGCCCCTGGCGAATTTCCGGCAGGTGACGATGACCCGCAACCGCGTAGGCCTTCATGCTCTCGCCCGCTTCGCACAACAGGGATCCGACACTCGCCCCACGTCCTGCGCCGCTGACACCCGACTTGCAGTCTGCGATCAACGTTGCCGGATCGGCCAGCCCCGTCTCCAGCAGGGGAATCAGACCAAGCTGCGTCGCGGTCGGATAACAACCGGGCACGGCGATCAGCCGCGCACCGCGGATCGCCTCACGATTGACCTCGGGCAGGCCGTAGACTGCTTCAGGCAATAGATCAGGGGCACCGTGCGGCTGGTGATACCACTGCGCCCACTCGTCGGCGTCGCGCAGGCGGAAGTCTGCCGACAGGTCGATCACCTTGACGCCGGTAGCCAGCAGCTCGCCGGCCAGCGCGTGCGCGACGCCGTGCGGAGTAGCAAAGAACACTACATCGCAGGCGCCCAGTGTGGCGACATCCGGCACGGAAAAGCGCAGGTAGTCATAGTGACCGCGCAAATTGGGGTACATGTCTGCAACACAGAGGCCTTCCTCGGATCGGGACGTGATGACCTCGACATGCGCTTCGGGGTGCTGGGCCAGCAGCCTCAGCAACTCAACACCGGTGTAGCCGGTTCCGCCTACAATGCCTACTTTGATCATCATTCCGTCCTGAATTGCATGTGAATTGTTGATACTCTGCGGCAAGCCTGCGCTCAGAGGCCGCAAAGCGGTCCCCTATGATAAAAGCGCTGGCAGAAATTACCAGCGCCGCCCCGCGCAGCAGCCAGTCACAGGAGACTCGTGTGTACCTCTGGATAAAAGCCTTTCACATCATGGCCGTGATTACCTGGTTCGCCGGCCTCTTTTACTTGCCTCGGCTGTTCGTCTACCACGCCCAGGCCGAAGACGAGATCAGCCGCGAGCGCTTCAAGATCATGGAGCGCAAGCTGCTGCGCGGGATCATGAACCCCTCAATGATCGTCACCCTGCTGCTCGGCGGCTGGATGCTCTATCTCAACCCCGGCTGGCTCAGCCAAGGCTGGATGCATGCCAAACTGGCGCTGGTCGCGCTGCTGGTGATCTACCATCACATGTGCGGACGCATTCGCACCCGCTTTGCGAACAACGCCAATACCCGCTCGCATGTCTACTACCGCTGGTTCAACGAAGCACCGGTACTGGCACTGGTAGGCATCGTCATTCTGGTGGTAGTCAAACCCTTCTAATCCGCCTTCACCGCTCGGCCTTGCGCCCAGGCACGCAGGGCCTGCAGCTTCTCGGCCATCACGACAGACAGCGGTGAGGTGCGGGCAATCGCGGCAAGGATATCGCGCCCGCCGAGCGGCTCGCCGCTGGCTGCGCAGGCATAGACCGCCGAGACCACCGCCTGTTCAATCTCCGCACCGGAGAATCCGTCACTGGCCTGGGCCAACTGCTGCAGGTCGAACTGCCGCGGATCAAACTCGCGCTTTGCCAGATGAATGCCGAAGATCTCCGCCCGCACCGACTCATCCGGCAAGTCGACAAAGAACAGCTCATCCACGCGCCCCTTGCGGATCAACTCGGGGGGCAATTGCGCGACATCATTGGCTGTCGCGACCAGAAATACCCGAGACTGGCGCTCGGCCATCCAGGTCAGCAGGCTGCCCAGCATCCGACGCGAAACGCCGCTGTCGCTCTGATCCGCCGCAACACCCTTCTCGATTTCGTCGATCCAGAGCACACAGGGCTCCAACGCGTCGGCCAGCTGAAGGGCATCACGCAGGTTCTTTTCGGTCTCGCCAATGTACTTGTTGTAGAGCCCCGCCATGTCAAGACGCAGCAGCGGCAGCCCCCACAGCCCGGCAATCGCCTTGGCCGCGAGGCTCTTGCCCGCGCCCTGCACCCCTACCAGCAACACACCGCGGGGCATATCCTGAACCGGCCCCGCCTTGCTGAAGGCTGCATGACGGTCGGCCAGCCAGGCCTTGAGCTTCTGCAAACCACCCACTTCACCAAAACGCGCGGTTTCCTGCTCGTAACTCAACACGCCATCCATGCCCAGCAACTCGAACTTGGCCTTGTTCAGGTTCGGCAGGTCACTCTGGTCGATCGCACCATCGTCGATGATCAGGTTACGGGCCAGCCGCCGCGCCTCCTCATGGGTGGTGCCGCGCAGGTTGCGTACCACCTGCTGCAACGTGCGATTGTCGGTACGCACCCGCTGCCCCCGATTGGCCTCGCTCCAGCGCATGGCCTCCTCGCGCACAATGGCGGTCAGCTCCTCCTCCGATGGCATGCTCAACTGCAGACGCGCAGCTAGACGCCTCAGCTCCGGTGGCAGATTGACTGCATGGCTGACAAGGATCAGCGTCGGGCCGGTCGCCCCCCGGTTCATTGCCAGCGTCTTCAGCTGACGCACGATGCGTGGCGAGTCCATGAATGGATGCAGGTCGCAGAAGACATAAAGTGCATTTTCGCCGGCCTCCCTCACCACATCCAGGGCAACCCCGGCATCGCGAGTGTCGCGTTCGGGATCAGGTTCTGCCCCGAAGCCAAGCCGACTCAAACCGTCCAGATGATTCCAGGTGTACCAGGTCTGCGCGCGTTGAACAGCCAGCGAGCCGATGGTCTCGAGTACCCGCGGCTCCTGCCAGGACTCGATGACGATCAGGCGAACGCGCGAGTCCAGCACCAACCCCAGGTCATGAATATCGTTTTTCAATCAACGCCTCCTCTGCTGCGCCGCAGTCCTGCCACGCACTTCCCGATAGTGCCAATCCGTTTGCCTGCGTTACACTGCCACCAACGCGGTCACCGGCCGCGACCCTCAGCCAACCAAGGAGCGCAGCGTGGATTGTCTGTTCTGCAAGATCATCGACGGCAAGATTCCGTCCAAGAAGATATACGAAGATGATCAGGTCTTCGCCTTTCACGATATCAACCCGCAAGCCCCAGTGCACTTTCTGGTGATCCCGAAGAAGCATATCGCCACACTGGACGACGTCACCGAAGAGGATCGCGCCGTCGTTGGCCATATGCTCTACACCGCGCAGAAACTGGCAAAAGAGCTGGGTTGCGAGGCGGGTTACCGCACTGTGTTCAACTGCAACGAACAGGGCGGCCAGACCGTTTACCACATTCACCTGCATGTCCTTGGCAAGCGCCAGATGACCTGGCCTCCGGGCTAGGCGTTGCAGGGCAGGAGACGCCATCATGAGCACGCGACACTACAGTTTTCTCGACCGCCTGCTGAATCAGGCAGACCAGTCACTGCGTACGCTGATTCCTGGCGCAGCACAGGCCCAGCGTCCGTCGCCGGCGCAGCATCTGGCTAACGTGCCAATGGACGATCACGAGCGCCAGCATATCGCCGGTCTGATGCGCATCAACCACACCGGAGAGGTATGCGCGCAGGCGCTGTATCAGGGCCAGGCGCTGACCGCCAAGCTACCCGAAGTCCGCTCGAAGATGGAGCACGCCGCGGCGGAGGAGATAGACCACCTGGCCTGGTGCGAACAACGCCTGAAGGAGCTGGGCAGCCGCACCAGCATCTTCAATCCGCTGTTTTACGGGATGTCATTCGGGATTGGTGCAACCGCCGGGCTGATCAGTGACCGCATCAGCCTGGGCTTTGTTGCCGCCACCGAACAGCTGGTCGAGCGTCACCTTGACGATCACCTGACCCAGCTGCCGGAGGAAGACATCAAGTCGCGCGCCATCCTGGAGCAGATGCGCGAAGACGAGATCGAACATGGCCAGCAGGCGCTGGAAGCCGGCGGAGCGGTATTCCCGGAGCCGATCAAGCAAGCCATGGTGCTGCTCTCCAAGGTCATGACCAAGGCGACTTACAAGGCCTGATTGATCGACCGGACGGTATCGGGGTGACGCAAATGCAGCACCCCGAACAGCATGACCTGCAACAACTGCCGGCCCAAAGAGCCAACTTTCCTCAGCTTGCCGAACATCAACAGGCACTCCAGCACGTGCACACCCAGCACGATCAACGCGATCATCTGCAGGCGCTGTGGATTGGGTACCGGAACCAGATTGAACAGACTGAGGATAACGGTCAGCCAGAAGACCAGCATCAGCAGCTTTCCTGCCAACATGAATGTACGCATGACTACTCCCTGATTGTTGTTATTGGGGAGCCCGATGGTAACTCACAGACGCTTGCATGAAAGGGCCGGGCTAGCCAACGGAGTGACCGCAGGCGCCACGAACCGGAAGTGCGGGCGCGCAGAATGCTGCGCCCGCTGCAGAACAATCAGTCGATTTCGACGATCTCGTAATCATGGGTCACTTCCACACCGGCGCGGCCCATCAGGATCGACGCCGAACAGTACTTCTCGGCAGACAGCTCAACCGCGCGTTTGACGTGCGCTTCCTTCAGGTTCTTGCCGGTCACAACGAAGTGCAGATGAATCTTGGTAAATACCTTGGGCTCGACATCAGCGCGTTCGGCCGCCAGTTCGGTGTGCACATCCCGAATATCCTGACGGGCCTTTTTGAGAATGCTGACCACATCGAAGCTGGCGCAACCGCCCAGCCCTACCAGCACGGTCTCCATCGGGCGGATACCCATATTGCGCCCACCCGCCTCCGGCGGACCGTCCATTACCACCGTGTGGCCGCTGCCGGATTCACCCAGAAACATGACCCCGTCAACCCACTTGATCGTTGCTTTCATCACAGACTCCCGCAGGAAAATCGCTCACAGGGCCGGGAGAATACCACAGCAACCTGCGGCATATGTCCGCACTGGTCATACGGATAAAAACTGGACATAATCCGTTTCAGTCTCACGCTGAGGCTGACACGGATGCCACGCATCTTCGGTACGCGCGACTACGGCCAGGACACGCTTTTAATGGTTTCAATCAACCTGACTACTAAAATAAAAAATCTGGATGCTTTTCTCGCCCACTGCCATCGCAGACGGTTCGCCGCCCGCAGCACGCTGATTCATGCGGGCGACCAGTCGGACAGTCTGTTCTATATCGTCAAAGGGTCGGTCACGATCCTGATCGAAGACGAACATGGCCGTGAAATGATTATTGCCTACCTGAACCAGGGTGATTTCTTCGGTGAAATGGGCCTGTTCGACCTGTCACCGGCCCAGCATGACCGCAGTGCCTGGGTTCGCGCCAAGACCGAATGTGAAGTAGCGGAAATCAGCTACAGCAAGTTCCGCGAACTGACCCAGCGCGACCCCGAGCTGCTCTACGCCGTCGGGCGCCAGATGGCCGAGCGCCTGCGCAAAACCACGCGCAAGGTTGGTGACCTGGCGTTTCTCGACGTCACCGGACGGGTCGCCGGCACCCTGCTTGAGCTGTGCAAACAGCCCGATGCCATGACTCATCCCGACGGCATGCAGATCAAGATTACCCGCCAGGAAATCGGCCGTATCGTCGGCTGCTCCCGGGAAATGGTCGGACGCGTTCTCAAAAGCCTTGAAGAGCAAGGGCTGATCGACGTCAAAGGCAAGACGATGGTGGTGTTCGGCACCCGCTGAGCACCGCCGGAAGCCAACCTCAAACATCCTGCGACGGGCCGGGCAGTCTGCTCCCGGCCGCTCCTGCACCTCGCCCCTTGCTCATGTACAATCGCTCACCAGGCTATTCCAACAAGAGGTGAACATGGGCTTGAACAACGAGTGGATGCAACGCGACATTTCGGTGCTCTGGCATCCCTGCACCCAGATGAAAGACCACGAGCACATGCCGGTCATCCCGATTCAACGGGGCGAAGGCATCTGGCTGCATGACTTCGAAGGCAACCGCTACATGGATGCCGTCAGTTCCTGGTGGGTCAACATCTTTGGCCACGCCAACCCTTATATCAACCAGCGCGTAAAGGATCAGCTCGACTCGCTTGAGCACGTAATTCTCGCCGGGTTCAGCCACACCCCGGTGATCGAACTGTCCGAGCGGCTGGTAAAAATGACGCCAGATCCGCTGACCCGCTGTTTCTATGCCGACAACGGCTCCTCCTGCATCGAAGTGGCGCTGAAAATGAGCTTTCACTACTGGCTCAACATCGGCAAACCGCAGAAGAAGCGCTTCGTCACCCTCACCAACAGCTACCATGGCGAAACCCTGGCGGCGCTGGCGGTCGGTGATGTTGCGCTGTACAAGGAAACCTATCAGCCGCTGCTGATGGACGTGATTACCGTGCCCTCACCCGACTGCTACTACCGCGCCGAAGGCGTCAGTTGGGAGGAACACAGCCGGCAGATGTTCACGCACATGGAACAGACCCTGGCCGAGCAGCACGAGGAGATTGCCGCGGTTATCGTCGAGCCGCTGATCCAGTGCGCCGGCGGCATGCGCATGTATCACCCGGTCTACCTCAAGCTGCTGCGCGAGGCCTGCGACCGCTACGGCGTGCACCTGATCCACGACGAAATCGCAGTCGGCTTCGGCCGCACCGGCAGCCTGTTCGCCTGCGAACAGGCCGATATCGCCCCGGACGTTCTCTGCCTGTCCAAGGCGCTGACCGGCGGCTATCTGCCAATGGCCGTGTGCATGACCAACGACACCATCTATCAGGCGTTCTACGACGACTACGAGAGCATGCGCGCCTTCCTGCACTCGCACAGTTATACCGGCAACCCGCTTGCCTGCGCCGCGGCGCTGGCGACGCTGGACCTGCTGGAACAGGGCAACGTGATCGAGACCAACAAGGCGCTGTCGGCGCACATGGCCAAGGCCACCGCCCACTTCGTCGACCATCCGCATGTGGCCGAAGTCCGCCAGACCGGCATGGTGCTGGCCATAGAGATGGTCAAGGACAAGGCAACCCGCGAAGCCTACCCCTGGCAAGAGCGCCGCGGCATCCGCGTCTATCAGCATGCGCTGAAGAACCAGGCGATGCTTCGCCCGCTCGGCAGCGTGGTGTACTTCATGCCGCCCTATGTGATCACGCCGGACCAGATCGACCACCTTGCCAGCGTCGCCTGGGAAGGTATCCAGCTGGCCACCCGGGACTGATCCCATGCGCGTATCCCGCTTTTATCTGGATCGCCCGCTGGCCGCAGGCGAGGTCATTCTCGACGGCGACGTTGCCCACTACATCGGTCGGGTGCTGCGCCTGGCGCCCGGTGCACCTGTACAGATATTCAACGGCACAGGTCTGGAGTGTCCCGGCGAAGTCAGCGCAGTGAGCAAGCGCGACGTGACCATAACCCTGCAGCAACCGGTGGCCGGTACACCCGAGTCGCCACTGCACACCCACCTCGGGCAAGCGTTGTCCCGCGGCGAGCGCATGGACTGGGCCATTCAGAAAGCGGTCGAGTTGGGCGTCAGCGAAATCACCCCGCTGTTTACCGAGCGCTGCGAGGTCAAGCTGCAGGGTGAACGCGCCGACAAGCGCCAAGCTCATTGGCAGCAGATCGCTGTCAGCGCCTGCGAGCAGTGCGGCCGCAGCGTTGTGCCGGTAATCCATCCGCCGATGGCGCTGCAGGACTGGCTGTCAGGGCTGCAGGCCGAGGTCAAACTGGTCCTGCACCACCGCACCGAGCAGGATCTGAGCAGCCTGCCGGCACCCCGCTCAGCCGCCCTGCTGATCGGCCCGGAGGGCGGTCTCAGCGCTGGCGAGATCGCGCAGGCTGAGCAGGCGGGGTTCCACGCTGCCCGTTTCGGCCCGCGCGTGCTGCGCACCGAGACCGCGCCAGTGGTTGCGCTGACCATGCTTCAGCACCTCTGGGGAGATGTCTGAGCGGGCGCGGTGCGCCTGCCAGAACTCGCCGGCCAGCCCTTCCAGTCGCTGCACCAGCGTCATCAGCTCGGCGGCATGCTCATCGTTTTCAGCCATTGCCTCCAGGTTGGTCACGCTGCCTAGTCGGATACGCTGCAAACTGCGGCTGATTTCGTCACTGACACTGCTTTGCTGCTCCACCGCTGCGGCAATCTGAGCGCTGGCCTGACTGATACCACTGACCAGCCCGTCAATGCCATCCAGCGCCTCGGTCGCTTCACTGACACCCGCGGCGCACAGATCAACCTGCTGCAGACTCGCCTGCATCGCGCTGACCGCGGCCTGGCTACCCTGCTGCAAGCCCTCAATCGACTGCCGAATGGTGGCGGTCGATTGCTGGGTACGCGCCGCCAGCGCACGCACCTCATCGGCGACCACGGCAAACCCGCGACCCTGCTCACCGGCCCGCGCCGCCTCGATTGCCGCGTTCAGCGCCAGCAGGTTGGTTTGCTCGGCAATACCGTTGATGACCTCCAGCACGGCAGATATCTGTTCGCTCTGGCTGGCCAGCGCCTTCAGCCGATCGCCGGACTCGGTAATCGAGGCGGTCAGCATGGCCATTCGTTCACTGGTGGAGCTGGCTACCCGATGACCATCACTGGCACTGCGCTCTACCCCTCTGGCATCCTCGGCCGCCTGCTGGGCGTTACGTGCCACCTCCTGAACACTGACCGCCATCTGTTCGACCGCGGCGGCAACCTGCTCAGTCTCCGCCTGCAACTCGCTGCTGGCCTGACTGCTGCGTTTCACCGCGCCGACCATATCCCGGCTTTGCTGGGCCAGTCGCTGCGCCGCATCGCTCATGCGCCCAACCAGCGCAGAGGCCTCGGCCTCCTGCATGTCAAAGGCAAAGGCAATCTGACCCAGCTCGTCCCGGCGCCCGGTATAAAGCAGCTGGCCCAGGGGGTTGTCAGCGACCGCCCTTGCCCGGCGTGTCAGCGCACGCAGCGGCCCCAACTGGTACCAGAGGCCGGTCAACAACAGCGCATAGCCGCCGGACAGGGTCAGCGCCAGTTCCGGCAGAGACGCGCCAGACGAGGCCAGGATGACACCCGCCGCACAGAGCATTGCGGCACTGCCCAACGCCAATCGGGCAAACAGTGAAAGCGCCGGACGCCGCAACGCACGCGGCACCTTGCCCTGCAACAAAGCGGCATAACAGCGCTCGGCAGCGGCTACTCGCTCATCCGACGCACGCGTGCGAACCGATTGATACTCAACCACCCGGCCGTTCTCACGCACCGGTGTCACATAGGCACTGACCCAGTAGTAATCACCATTTTTACAGCGATTTTTCACCAGCCCCATCCAGCTTTTACCTGCCTTCAGGCAGTCCCACAGCTGTTTGAATGCCTCGGGCGGCATATGCGGATGACGGATGATGTTGTGGTTTCGCCCCACGAGCTCGGCTTGCGAATAGCCGCTAATGCGCTCGAATGTTGCGTTGGCGTAGGTGACGGCACCCTTGAGGTCTGTCGTTGTCAGCAGGTTATCGCCATCCTGCAAACAGACCTCGCTGTCGGTGATCGGTAAATTTACCTTCATATACCCCTCGCGGCGCAGTGGTGAACATCAGGGAAAAAGCAGACCTCTCAGGTCATCGGCACACATGGGAAAGCCCAGCTTGAAACCCTGCCCCAGGGTGCACCCTTCCTGCAGCATCAGATCAACCTGGCTGAGGTGCTCAATGCCCTCGGCAACCACCGCCAATCCAAGACTGCGGCTGAGCGCGATGATCGCCCTGCAGATAGTGAATTGCCGGGTGTTTTCGTGGGTCTCGTGCAGAAAGCTGCGGTCCAGCTTGATGATGTGAAGCGGAAAACGATTGAGGTAGCCAAGCGAGCAGTAGCCGGTCCCGAAGTCATCCAGGGCAATACGCACGCCCATATCGGCAAGCTCGCGCAGGCTGGCCAGCACCCGTGGATCGTGATCGATCAGCAGGCTTTCGGTAATTTCCAGTACCAGACTGTCGGCCGCATAACCCGTGACCTGGAGGATCTCACGCAGGCGCTGGACGAAGTCCGCTTCCTGCAGCTGCCGACCCGACAGGTTGACCGAGCAATGCAATGGCCCGGCTCCTTCTTGCTGCCAGCGTTGAGCCTGTCTGCACGCCTGCTCCAGCACCCAGTAGCCGACCGCGACAATCTCCCCCGACTCCTCGAGCACCGGAATAAAGGCGGCAGGTGAAACCGATTCACCGTCATGGGACCAGCGCAACAACACTTCGACCGCCACCGGCGGCTGGTTTGGGGCGTTCAGATCGAAAATCGGCTGGTAATGAAGAGTAAACTCGTCACGCTGCAGCGCCTGCAGCACGTTGCTTTCCAGCTTGAGGCGCTGACGTGCCCGCTGCTGCATCGACTGATCGAATCGCTCGAAGCGCGCCTTGCCCGACTCCTTGGCACTGTAAAGCGCCAGGTCGGCGGCCTGCAGGGCATCCTCCAGCCCCTGCCCGGGCAGCAGCGGCGCAACACCAATACTGGCGCTGACCACCAGGCAACGCTCGCCGAAACACAGCGGTTCGCGCAACGCGGCGAGTGCCCGGGTTGCGACCGTTTCTGCATCCTCGGCGCAGGCCAGATCATCCAGCAACATGACAAACTCGTCGCCGCCAAAACGGGCCAGTTGGTCCCCGGGCCGCAGGCAGCTGCGCAGCCGCTCGGCCACCAGCAGCAGAACCCGATCACCAGCGGCATGCCCCAGGCTGTCATTGATCAGTTTGAAACGATCCAGATCGATAAACAGCAAGGCCGCATGGCGCGCGCCGGGCCGGCTCAGTTGTGAGGCCGTGCGCTGCAACTGGATATTGAGTTGGTGGCGATTGATCAGTCCGGTCAACGGGTCATGCCGGGCAGCATGCTCCAGTTCGCGCTGAAAGCGCTGGCGCTCGCTGATATCGGTCTGCGAACCGGCCAGCCGCCGGCGCCCGGACAAGTCGACCTCAACCACGCCTCGGGTCAGCACCCACAGGTAGCTGCCGTCACTGCGACGCAGGCGGTATTCATGTCGAATCCACGGCGAGCCGCCCTGCAAATGCTGCTGGATAGCAGCCTGCAAGTCGGCCTGATCGTCCGGGTGAACGCGCTCGAACCAGTGCATGGAGCGCTGTCCGACCTGGGCCTGGGTCAAGCCAAGCATGCTGGCCCAGCGCTCGGAGACATAGAGCTGATCCTGCTGCAGATCCCAGTCCCAGATGCCATCGTTGGCGCCGCGCAAGGCATGGGCATACCGGGCTTCGCTGGCTTCCAGGGCACGATGCTCGGCATCAATGTAGGCGTCAGCGGCCAGGCTCATATCAAAAAAGACAATCTTCAGCAGGCTATCGAAATCAGCCAGCCTTGACCGCTGCTCGACACTGAGATCGTCGAACCAGCTACCGAGCATGCGACTCAGGTACATCCGATACGCACCCAGATACCACTTCAGTTCAACGCCGACCTGTTCGTGTATGTGCCCGATGCGCACACGCTCTTCCAGATAGCGCTGGTCAATCTCGCCACAGAACAGGCGACTGTAATAGCCCCGCTGACTATGCTTGAGGCGATCGACCAGCCCCTCGCCACACAGGATCTCCTGCGTTTCAGGATACTGTTTCAACCGCTCGTACAGCGCTTCAACAAATTCGTGGCTGGCCTGCTCACCGAAACTGGCGATACGGCGTAAACGCTCCCCATCCGCGTTGCTCCAGTCGAGAAAATGCAAACGCTGTTGCAGGCCGCTGGCATCAAGCCCCAGTTTGTCGAAGACCGGTTTAAGCACGGTTATCACGTCCATGGCGGTAAGAAGGCAGCGCTCCATAGGGCTGCCGACTGTTGTTATTCGGTTTTGCGCGGGCAACAAAAAAGGCGCTGTACTCCCGATCTGTAAAATCTCGGGAGTACAGCGCCTTGTCTTTCAGGCCCTTGCGTCCTGACCGGCAAAGCCGTCTCGTTGGTCAGGAAACACGCTACCCTAGAGATCATCCTCTGACAAGCTTTGCAATAGCCCTTCCAGGCGATGACGCAACCCCGCCAGCTGCCGCGAACGGAAGGCATGGCGCGTCTGCTCCAGGGTGTCGATGGCATCCTCCAGGGCAAAACGCACGCGGCTGCGCTCGTTAAGCTGCTCGGGAGCGAGCCAGCGGCACAATGGCGCGTCCCGGCAATCCTGTGGCCGACAGATCAGCTCACAGTCAAGCCCGGCCTGCTTAAGCGCCTTGATAATCGGGTCACGCTGCGCCGTAGATGCAGCAACAACCACCTTCGATTCGTCGGTCATGGCAGATCAGATAAATGATGAGTTTGATGTCAAATTGTAATCAAGCACCGCGCCAAAGACACCACAAGAGTCAAAAAATCGCCACCTTTGCTGATCTGAATCAATGCCGTCACGCTTCCGCCATTACACACACGCCGATTGACCGCCCCCGCCCCCTTGGGTAATGTTCAGCCGTTTGAACCATCCCGGATGAGGTAACGCATGGCCCGGAAGAAAACCGCCGCAGACTTCGAGCAGTCACTGGGCTCGCTGCAGGCACTGGTCGAGCGGCTGGAAAGCGCTGACCTCAGTCTGGAAGAGTCATTGAGTGCCTTCGAGCAAGGCGTCGCCCTGACCCGCGAATGCCAGCAGGCGCTCGCCCAGGCGGAACAGAAGGTCCAGCAACTGATCGAAAGCAATGGAGAGCTGAAGACAGAACCCTTTGACGGCGCCAGCGAATGAGCCCATTCGGTCAGTATCTTGAGCAGTGTCAGCAACGCATCAACGCCTTCCTGAGCAATCAGCTGCATACCCCGCAACCCCGTCTTGATCGACTCTACAGTGCCATGCGCTACAGCGTGGTCATCGGTGGCAAGCGCATGCGCCCGCTACTGGCCTATGCCAGCTGCGAGGCTGCCGGTGGCGAGCTGGCCCGGGCAGATCACGCGGCAGCAGCGGTGGAGCTGATCCATGCCTACTCGCTGATTCACGACGACCTGCCGGCCATGGACAACGATGACCTGCGCCGCGGCCAGCCTACCTGCCACCGCGCCTTCGACGAGGCGACCGCGATCCTCGCCGGTGACGGCTTGCAGGCGCTGGCCTTCGAACTGCTCGCCAGCGCGCCGGACTGCCGCCCGGATACCCGTCTGCAGATGGTCAGCCTGCTGGGCCACGCCGCCGGGCCGCAGGGCATGGTCGGCGGACAGGCGATTGATCTTGGTGCGGTCGGCGAGAAGCTCGACCAGACCACCCTGGAAACCATGCACCGGCACAAGACCGGCGCCCTGATTCGTGCCAGCGTGCAATTGGGCGCACTGGCCAGCGAGCGGCTCAATGCCGAACAGCTGGCTGCCCTCGGCAGCTACGCCGACAGCGTCGGCCTCGCTTTCCAGGTGCAGGACGACATTCTCGACATCGAAAGCGATACCAGCGTGCTCGGCAAACAGCAAGGCGCCGACCTGGCCCGCGACAAGCCGACCTACCCGGCACTGCTCGGGCTGGACGGTGCCCACCGCCTGGCTGCCGAGCTGCGCGACCAGGCGCTCACCGCAGTCGCAGGCTTCGGCCCCGCAGCAGAGCGCTTGCGCCAGCTGGCTGACTACACCGTTCAGCGTCGCTTCTGAGATAGCCCTGCGTGCAGTTGGGCTATCGGCCTGCATCGGTTAAACTGCGCCCTTGTTTTCCCGCCACCGACGTTGGCACCCAGAGCCTTGTTTGATGCCCAGCACTTTCCACGAAATCCCGCTCCATCGCCCCAGCACGCCGCTGCTGGACCGTATCGACGACACCGAGTCGCTGCGTGCGCTTGACGAAAGCCAGCTGCCCGAGCTGGCCGATGAGCTGCGGGCCTTTCTGCTCTGGAGTGTCGGCCAGACCGGCGGGCATTTCGGCGCGGGGCTGGGCGTCATCGAACTGACCATCGCCCTGCACTACGTCTATCACACGCCGGACGACCGCCTGCTGTGGGACGTTGGCCATCAGGCCTACCCGCACAAGATTCTCACCGGCCGCCGCGACCAGATGGCCAGCCTGCGCCAGAAGAACGGCCTGGCCGCCTTCCCGCGTCGCAGCGAAAGCCCCTACGACACCTTTGGCGTCGGCCATTCCAGCACCTCGATCAGCGCCGGCCTGGGCATGGCCATCGCTGCCGGGCTGCAGGGCCTGGATCGCCGCACCGTTGCCGTGATCGGCGACGGCGCGCTGACCGCCGGCATGGCCTTTGAAGCGCTCAACCACGCCTCGGAAGTAGAAGCCAACATGCTGGTCGTGCTGAACGACAACGACATGTCGATCTCGCGCAATGTCGGCGGACTGTCCAACTACCTGGCCAAGATCCTGTCCAGTCGCACCTACTCGCACATGCGCGAGGGCAGCAAGAAGGTCCTGTCCAAGATTCCGCCGGCCTGGGAGCTGGCACGCAAGACCGAAGAACACGCCAAGGGCATGCTGGTGCCGGGCACCCTGTTCGAGGAGCTGGGCTGGAACTACATCGGCCCGATCGACGGGCACGACCTGCCTACGCTGGTACGCACCCTGAAGAACATGCGCGAGCTCAAGGGCCCGCAGTTCCTCCACGTGATCACCCAGAAGGGCAAGGGGTTTTCCCCCGCCGAGGCCGACCCGATCGGCTACCACGCCATCACCAAGCTGGAGCCCAAGGCCCCGAGCAACGGCGTCAGCAAACCGAAATTCTCGAACATCTTTGGCCAGTGGCTGTGCGACATGGCCGAGCAGGACGAGCGCCTGATCGGCATTACTCCGGCAATGAAGGAAGGCTCGGACCTGATTGCCTTCTCCGAGCGCTTCCCCAAGCGCTACTTCGACGTCGCCATCGCCGAGCAGCATGCCGTCACCCTCGCTGCGGGCATGGCCTGTGAAGGCGCCAAGCCGGTGGTTGCCATCTACTCGACCTTCCTGCAGCGCGGCTACGATCAGCTGATCCACGACGTTGCGGTGCAGAATCTGGACGTGCTGTTTGCCATCGACCGCGCCGGCCTGGTTGGCGAGGACGGCCCGACCCACGCCGGCAGCTTCGACCTGTCGTACCTGCGCTGCCTGCCGAACATGCTGATCATGGCGCCGGCCGACGAGAACGAAACCCGTCAGATGCTGACCACCGGCTACCTGCATGAAGGCCCGGCGGCTGTGCGCTATCCGCGTGGTACCGGCCCGGGCGTGCCCATCGATCCGGTGCTGGAGCCGCTGCCGATCGGCAAGGGCGTGCTTACCCGCCGGGGCGAAAAGGTTGCCATCCTCTGCTTCGGAACCCTGCACCAGCAGGCCAGCAAGGCTGCCGAGGCACTGAATGCGAGCGTTGCCAACATGCGCTTCGTCAAGCCGCTGGACACCCAGTTGATCGCGGAGCTGAGCGCCAGCCATGAGCTGCTGGTGACCGTCGAGGAAAACGCCGTCATGGGCGGCGCCGGCAGCGCGGTCAACGAGTGGCTGCTGGCCCAGGGTATCAAGCTGCCGGTGCTCAACCTCGGCCTGCCCGATATCTACGTCGAGCACGCCAAGCCCGCTGAAATGCTGGCTGAGTGCGGTCTGGACGCTGCCGGTATCGAAGCGGCCATTCGCGCCCGCCTCGACCGTTTGTAAGAGCCTGCCTCTGGCAGGCTTGACCCACCCCGCCGAAAAGCCTAGAGTCCGCCCCACTTCCAGTCGCCTGGGTGTCCGGCCTGCATTGCAGTCCGGGTGAAACGGGAAGTCGGTGAGAATCCGACACTGCCCCCGCAACGGTAAGGAATCGCAGGCCCGCCCTGCCAGCATCATCGAAAATGCCACTGTGCTCTGCATGGGAAGGCGATGATGTGTTGATTCCAAGTCCGGAGACCGGCCCAGCGCGAGTACAGCCACGGCAATGCCGTGCGACTGTCTGCTGAGGTGTCGCGGAGGGCGTCACCGGTCAGCGTGCAGCCGCCGCGCCGTGGCCTGCCTTCTGACTTCCCGCCCTCCTCAAAAGCCGAACTTTTGAGGAATCTATGTACAAGTCACTGCTGATCATTCCGGGCCTGCTGGCCTGCGCCGTTGCCCAGGCCAACGACGCGCTGTCACTCGCCGATACCGTCGTTACCGCCTCCCGCCAGGTCGAAAGTCGCAGCGAAAGCAGCGCGGCCAGCACCGTCTTTACCCGGGCTGATATCGACCGTCTGCAGCCACAGGATCTGCCGGACCTGCTGGCCCGCGTACCCGGCCTGAACGTTTCCCGCAGCGGCGGCACCGGCTCACTGACCAGCATTTTCCTGCGCGGCACTTCCACCACTCAGACGCTGGTTTTGGTCGACGGTCAGCGCATCGCTGGTGCATCGGCAGGTTTCAGCGGCCTGGAGTACCTGCAGATCGATCAGATTGAGCGTGTTGAAGTGGTTCGCGGTGGCCGCTCAGCGCTGTACGGCTCGGACGCCATCGGCGGTGTAATTCAGATTTTCACCCGCCGCGGTAATGGTCAGGGTCTCAGCCCGCGCGTTTCGATTGCAGCAGGTAACTACGGCACCTGGCGTCGCAGTGCGGGCCTCTCCGGCGGAGACGACCGCACGCGCTTCAACCTCAGCGCCGCGCTGGATGAAAACGATGGTTTTGAGCGCACCAACCTGCCGGGCTCGGAAGACAGCACCTACCGCAACAAAAGCGCCAGCCTGAGCTTCAGCCACCAACTGACCGACAGCATCGAATTCGGCATCAGCGGCATGCATCAGGAAGGCAAGAGCGAATACGACTACAACCTCTCACCGGCTGCGTTCGCCTACACCGACTTCAGCATCTCAAGCGCTCAAGCCTACCTGCAGGTGCAAGCAACTGAAGTGTGGCGCACCCGCCTGGAAGCCGGCCACAGCGAAGACCGCCAGGAGAGTTTCGATCCTTACGGCGGATCGGTATTCAACACCTACCGCGACCAGATCAACTGGCTCAACTATCTGACCCTGGGCAACGGCCAAAACCTCACCGCCGGCCTGGACTGGTACAAGGACACCCTGCACAGCTCGAACGACTTCACCAAGACATCGCGGAGCAACAAGGCAGCGTTCATCCAGCACCAGTTTGACAGCGAACGCTTCGGCACAGAGCTGGGCTTGCGTCATGATGACAACCAGCAGTTCGGCAGCAACAACAGCTGGAACGCTGCATTGACTCTGCACGTTAACCAGGCCAATGACCTGATCCTGTCCTACAGCGAAGCTTTCCGCGCACCGACCTTTAACGATCTATACTATCCCGACGATTGCTATCCGGGCTTCGGCTGCACCATCTACGCTGACCCCAACCTGAAACCGGAAACGGCCAAAAGCTACGAAGCCCAATGGCGCAGCCAATTAAGCGACAGCGCGCGGCTCGAACTGTCGATCTATCGTATCGACCTGACAGACGCCATCGTCACCAACTCGGCCCTGGACGGCAACCAGGCAGGCAGCCCGAACCCATTCCAGATGACCAATATCGATGCTGCACGCATCAATGGCTTTGAGGCGGTCTATAGCCAGAAGCTGCTGGATTGGCAGGGCACGGTTTCCTACAGCCTGATCGATGCCCGCAACCGCAGCGGTGGCGGCGCCGATGGCAACCGACTGGCTCGTCGGCCGAAGAATAGCCTCAGTGTTGATCTGGATCGTCAGTTTGGTGACTGGTCGGTCGGCGCCGGCTGGCAACTGGCCTCCGACAGCTACAACGATCTGGCCAACAGCCGCGAGATTCCGGGCTACGGCGTAGTCGACCTGCGGAGTAGCTGGCAAGCCAGCGACAACCTGCGCTTCAACCTGAGCGTGAAAAACCTGCTGGATCGCGACTACTACACCGCCGGCGGGACCGCTTACGACACCAGCTTCAACCAGGTCCCCTTCCGTTACGAAGAAGGCGGCCGCACGCTGCTGCTCGGAGTAACCTGGACCCCGCAGCTGTAAGCGTCACCTGCAGACAATGCCGTACCGACAAGCCCCGCCTCGTGCGGGGCTTGTTTTTGGGAAGGTCGAGTTCCAACTCGGCCTAGGGACGCAGAAAAAGCCTTTGGTCGAGTTGGAACTCAACCCTCCCGGCTTCCGAACCTCCCCCGCATGAACTCCAGCACAACCCGTCGCCCCAACTTGCCGCCCGGCACCGCTGATCAGGCATAATGCGTCCTTGTCCGAACCGGAATTCGACGCCCTATGTTTTTTACCAACGAGCGACTGCAGTTCTTCCGCCCGCTCACCAGCAAATACCGCGAACAGATTGTCGAGTGCCTGCGCCTTCTGCACGAGCGGCTGTACAGCGCCCGCGCCGATTACGGCGAATCACTCAAGCGCGAGCAGGTGCTGGATATCTTCAGTGAAGCGCTGGAACGCGCACCGCTGCTGGAAAGCGACGATGAAGACACCAGCCGCTTCAAGAGCAACCGCGAGCAGGCCAGCTGGATTCTCACCAGCCTGATCGAAAACGGCTGGCTGGAACGTCAGGTGGATCAGGCGACCTTCCAGTCAACCTACCCGTTCAGCCGCATGGGCCGGCTGTTTGCCCAGTCGCTCGCCGAGGCCGACGGGCACAATACCCGCACCCGCCATCGCAACACCCGCAACACGCTGAACGCGCTGTCGGCGTTTGCCGAGCACGGCGAGGTATATGACCTGCTCGACGCCCACGAATACGCTGAACGCATCATCGCCGACTTCACCGACATCATCGCCGAGCTGGAAGAGCGCAAGCGCCAGCTGGTACGCGAGGTCGAGGCGCAGCAACTGGTGCAGCAGGCCAGTGATCAATTCTTCGACTTTATGGAACGTCGCTTCCAGCCCGATCTGGCGGTGCGCCTGTCGGCCGACAGCGTCGAAAAACACCGCGAGCGCATTCAGGATGTGATCGCCCGTATTCGCCGCAAGCCACGCGAGTGGAAGGCCGAGGCCGAGCGCGAGCTGCGCCGCCTGGCGCCGGATTTGCTGGTGGACGAACGCAGCTCGATTCTCTGGCAGTTGCTGGACGGCATCGAAGGCTGCCTGCGCAACGCCGCCGACATCATGCTGCCAGCCCTTCGCCGCACGCTGCAGAGCTTCACCCAACGGGCCGACATCATCATCCGTCAGCTCAGCTACCTGCACAGCCAGAAGCACAGCGATATCGTCGGCCTGTGCCGCGAGCTGTCCGCCCTGCCCGCCGAAGAGCAGGCCAAACGTCTGAGCGCCGCCGGCGAGGAAATGGCGGTGGTCAATCTGGCGCTGGTCGATCCCGGTCAAGTGAAGCTGCGCGAGCGCCGGGAGCGCCCTCCGGTACACAGCCTGATGGAAACCCTCGACGCGCCGGAAGAAGACACCTTGCGCACGCTGGCGGTGAATCAGCTGCTCGACAAGGCCTTCAACGTCAACGCCAGTGGCCTGCGCAGCTACCTGCGCGCCGCCCTCGGCAACAGCAGCAAGCTCAACACCCGCGACCTGCCGGTCAACAGCGCCAACGACCTGCTCGCGCTCAGCCATGTGATCGCGCTGGCCAGCGCCGAACACGCCGCCAGCGGCCTGCGCGTGCGCATCGAGCCGAGCGGCGAGACCATCAGCAACGAAACCTATTTTGATCGCCGTGACGGCTTCATCATCGATCTGGAACATGACGAACATGCGTGACGCGCTGGACCACCACCTCAACGAACGCGGCCTGAGTGCCGAGGACTTTTCCGAGCTGATGATCCGCCTGCTCGACCGCGGCGTACTCTGCCGCGACGAAAGCAACCGCGAGGCCGAGCTCTATGACCGCTACCTGCAGGCCGCCGAGCTGGTCGAGGATTATCTCTCCGTTCTGCGCATCCGCGTGCTGCACGAGCCGCGCTTCAATCTGGTCCGGGTGTTCCCGCCGGGCGCAGAAGTACCCGGTTTGGTCGATGCCGACGACAGCTTCGGCAGCGGCCTGCGCGAGCGCCTGAACCAGCAGGAAGTGGCGCTGATTCTGGTGCTGCGCGCCGAGTACGACAAGGCCCTGCGCGAAGGTCAGGTCGACGAGTTCGGTCAGGTCATGCTGTCGCTCGAAGCGCTCAACCTGAGCAGTCGCAACCTGCTCGGCCGCTCGCTGCCGGAGCAGCAGAGCGAACGCCGCAACCTGCTACGCCGCCTGCGCCAGCTGCGGCTGATTCGCAGCCCCAGCGATGCCGAACTGGACAGCGGCGAAGCCTGGCTGACCATCCGCCCAGGCATCATCAGCCTGGTGACTGACAGCGCGCTGGCCCAGCTCGCCAGCCCCGAGATTGAAAACAGCGAAAACCAGCCGTCCGCCGAGGAGAACAACGGATGTATCTGAAGCGTTCGATTACCGTCAACTGGGGCAACCTGCCGGTCGAAGAGCTGGAATACGGCCCGGTCAACCTGTTCTCCGGCGGCAACGGCTCCGGCAAGACCACCGCAGCGGATGCCCTGCAGACGCTGATGACCGCCGCCCACGACAACCTGTTCAACTACAACCCCGGGCAGGACGAAACCACCCAGCGCGGCCGCGGCGGCAAGCAGGTGCGTACCCTCGCCTCCTACGTGCTCGGCTGTGATGACGGCGCCTACGCCCGCCCCTGGGACACCGACGGCTATATCGCCGGCGTGTTCCACCCGACCCGTGGCGAAACCGCCGAACCCTTTACCGCGGTGATCGGTGTGCGCGCCCATCTCGACGCCGCCGGCAGCAGCCGGCAGGCGCGGCAGGACGAACTGCTGCTGATGATCATTCCCGGCGAGATGCTGTCGCTGTCGCACTTTCTGCGCGAGCAGGAAGACGGCCGCCACGTGATCGCGGTGACCGAACTGCCGGGCCTGCTGCGCAAGCAGTTCAGCGCCCAGCAGATCGAAGTCTACGACCGCAAGAGCGCCTATCTCGCCCGCCTGTACGCCGCCCTGCGCGGCCGCCGCGATGCACTCTCAACCCGCGAAGCCAAGAACGCCGCGCGCACCTTTGCCAACTTCATGGCCTACAAACCGGTCAAATCCATCGACCAGTTTGTCGCCGAGGAAGTGCTGGAGCCGCGCGAGTTTGGCGACACCATCAAGCGCATCCGCGACCTGCTGCGCACCGTGCACGGCATGGAGCAGGAAGCGGCGCGCGTGCGTCAGGCGGTTGAGCTGCTGTCGCTGACCACCAGCCAGACCACCCAGTATCTGGACAGCTGGCTGGAGCGCACCGGGCTGGAGTACGCCGCCGCCGCGCAAGCCTGGCAGAACAACCAGCAAGGCTATCTGGCCGCCAAGCAGGAGCAGCAGCAGCTCGCAAGCCAGCTCGAAGCCCTGCAGGAGGACCAGCGCCTGACCACCGAGCGCCTGGCACAGGCCCACCACGAACTGGTGCAACTGGAAGCCCGCCGCCAGGGCATTCCGGCGCTGCAGAACAAGGATCAGCTCGAACAGCGCCAGCGCCAGCTCAGCGAGCAGCTGCGCAGCGCCGTGCCCGGTCTGCTGACCCAGGCCCATCAGCGCGACCGCAACCTGGTTGCGCTGCAATCCGCCGGCGCCCTGCTCGCCCAGCACAGCCTGAGCCAAGCGCTTCCGCAGCTGGCCAGCCGCGGCTGGCGCGAGGCCAGTGCCGCAGTGCTGGCCGCCGAGCGCGAACCGGTCGCCGACCTGAATCAACTGCTGGCCCGCGACTGGATCGACCTGACCCCGCTGGATGCCGGCCTGGATGCCATTCGCAGCCAGCAGCGTGCGCACAACCAGCTGGCTGAGCGCCTGCGCGAGCAAGACAGCGAAGGCGCCAGCCTGCTGCAGCGGGTCGACCGGCTGGTGCAGGAGCGCAGCAGCGCACTGAATACGCTGGATCGTCAGGTCAGCCAGATTCGCCACCAGATCAGCACCCTGCAGAGCAGCCGCGTGACCTACCCCGCGTATGTCGAGGAAGCGCTACTGGCGATCCGCAAGCAATGTCCACAGGCCGACCCGCGCGTACTCTGCGACCACGTCGAAGTACTCGACCCGGATTGGCAGATGGCGATCGAGGGCTACATCGGCGGCAGCCGCTACGCCATTCTGGTCGAGCCAGAATATGAAGCCGACGCCATCCGCATCGTGCGCCAGATGAACAGCCGCGAACGCAACCGTGCCCGGGTGATTCAGGGCAGCAAGGCCAAACAGGACGCCGAACGCATCAGCCTGCCAAACGACTCGATCCTGCAGGTCATGCGCTTCAGCCATCGCGTCGCCGAATACTACCTGCAGGCGTCCTACGCCACCGTGGCACGAGTGGAAGACGCCGGTGCCCTGCGCCAGACCCGCCGCGGCATCACCCGCGACGGCATGGGCTCGGGTAACTACGCGCTGTTCCGCTGCGACATCGACGACAGCCAGCTGGTATTCGGCGCCGCCGCCCGCGAACGCAACCTGCGCGCGCAGGAGCAGCGCCTGCACGATCTGGATCTGCAGCAGCATCAGCTGCGCCGCGAACTGGAAGCCCTGCGCGAGCTGGCCCGCCAGCTCGGTCAAATTGCGCCGCTGGAATACGCTGCCCGCGCCAGCGAGCTGCTCGATAGCCAGCGCCAGCTGCGCGAAGTCGAACAGCAACTGGAAGCGCTTGATCTGGGCGCGCACCACGATCTGGAATCCGAACAACAGCGCGTGACCCTGCGCCACCGCGAGCTGGAACTGCACGGCAAGGAACTGGACGTGCAGCTTGGCCGCCTGCAGGAGAAGCAGGTCAGCATCGGCCAGCGCATTACCCACTTCGCCGACCAGAGCGATGCCCTGCTCGACGCCCGCGACAAGGCCGAGCAGTATCTTCTGGATGCTGCCGCCAAGGTCCCGGGGCTCGACCCGCAGGCACGGCTGGAACAGCTCGACGCCATGCTGGAGCAGCGTGGTGGCCAGTTCGACTTTATCGCCGACGCCCAGGCGCTGACCAGCAGCCTGCACCGCCAGGTCGCCGACCTGCAGCGCGCCATCGAGTACTACAACGAGCAGGCCCAGCCCGCCGATCAGGTGCTCGCCGACACTCCGGCGGAGCTGCACAGCCTGGCGTTCTTCCGCCATGTCGGCGCGCTGCACCAGCAACTCGACAACCTGCACAACCGCCTGCGCAACAACGTGCTGCTGGCCAAGCAGGAGCAGCTCGCCAGCCTGCGCGACAGTTTCAACACCACCTTCGTCAGCGACCTGTGTCACGAGATTCATCAGGCCATCAATGACGGTCGCCGCACGCTGGAGCAGCTGAACAAGGAGCTGGAGCACCACCGCTTCGGCGCCGACCGCGAGCGCTTCCAGTTCGACTGGGACTGGCTACCCGAGTACAAGGCCTACTGGGAGTTCTTCCGCGAACTGATCCAGATGCCGAACCTGGGCGATGGCACCAGTCTGTTCGACGACACCCTTTCCGAGCGCTCGGCCGCGGTGCGCGATCAACTGCTCGCACTGCTGCTCGATGGCGACGAACAGCAGGCCCTGCGCGAGCTGGAGCGCATCAGCGACTACCGTCGCTACCGCCGCTACGACATTCTCAAGCACCCGGAAGGCAAGTCGCCGATCCGCCTGAGCGAATACGGCACCGGCTCCGGCGGCCAGCTGGAAACCCCGGCCTACATCATCCGCGCCGCGGCGGTAACCAGCGCCTTCCGCTTCAACGAGGGCGACAGCCACCTGCGCATGGTGATCGTCGACGAAGCCTTTATGCACATGGATGAAATCCGTTCGCGTGAAGTCATCGCCTACCTGACCGAAACCCTCGGCCTGCAGCTGATCTTCATCATGCCGACCAGCAAGGCCGGCCCCTTCCTGGAACTGGTCAGCAACCAGTTTGTGTTCAGCAAGGTGCCCAGCAGCCAGCCGGTCGGCGAGCTGAACACCCGCGTGCTGCTCGACCGACAGCAGCTCAACCGCGAACGCGTGGCCGAACTCTGGGCCCAACACCGCCGGGTGATCCGCCAGCAGGGCGCGCTGGAGTTTATGGAAGACGTGATCTGACCCGTGAATGCGTTGCCGGCCAGCCCGGCAACGCATTGCGCCGGCAGATGCCAAGCACCGCACATTCCCCCGCATCCTCAATTGTCCGACCCGCCAGCGCCCCGCAGGATCAGCGCAGGAACACCTGCAGCCAGAGGGAATTGGCATGTCCGGCAAACCCGCCGCCCGCCTCGGCGACCCCACACAATGCCCGCAGACCGGCCACGGCAGCCAGCGCCTCGTCAGCGGCGCCACGGACGTACTGTTTGACGGCAAGCCCGCAGCCCGCTTGGGCGACACCAGTAGCTGCGGCAGCCCGCTCAGCAGCCAGCTCATCAGCAACGTCCTGATCAACGGCCGCCCCGCCGCCGTACTCGGCAGCGTTGGCGCCCACGGCGACCGCATCACCTCCGGCTCCCCGACCGTTCTTATTGACAATCAATCTGGCAGCGCCGAGAGCCGTGCGGCTCAAGCCATGATCATCACCGGCCTGGTGCGCACCCTGCAGGCGCTGTTTGACGTTCCAGTGCAGCCCGGCGCCAGCAACGCCGTGCCGCTTGAGCGTGAGGAAGAAGAGGAGGAAGAGGAAACCGAGCTGCCGCAGAAACAGCGCATCACCCTGCGTGTCGGCATGTTCTTCGACGGTACCCTCAACAACCTGCCCAACGCCGCCCTCACCGCCCAATGCCGCCGCGAAGACCTCGCCCAACTCGGCCCCGACGGGCTCGAAGCCGTCACCCGCTTCTGCGAAAGCCAAGGCTATAACGACAGCGATAGCGATGCTTTTTTTGATCAGCGGCCGGATAACAGCTATGGAAACGAGTTGAGCAATGTGGCGTTGTTGTTTCGTTTGTACCGTGACGACTCACAGAGACAGATAGAACCAGCCACCACGCAAGCCTGCGTAAAGGTCTATGTCGAAGGTGCCGGCAGCAAGGCTGGCGAAGAGGACGCCACCATGGGCATGGCGTTTGGGCAAGGTGAGACTGGCGTTGTTGAGCGGGTTGAGCAGAGCCCTGTTCTCCTAAAAAGAATGATCGACAACCTGCGCTATCGGAATCCGGAACTTGTGATTGAAAACATCGAGTTCGATATCTTCGGCTTCAGCCGGGGAGCTGCATCAGCTCGCCACTTCGCCAACGAGGTGCTGAAAACGGATAACGGAATTCTCGCCACCAACCTGGATACCCAGCCCCCCGCGTTCGCTCCAGACTTCTCCATCAAAGACAGCATAAGCATCAATTTTATCGGCCTGTTCGATACCGTAGCGGCAATAGGCGCCCCTACTCAAGGCCACCTCAGCGTGGGCGACGACTACAACCCGGGCGTCAATCTGCACCTGCCGCCCCGCTGCGCCCGCAAGGTAGTGCACCTGACCGCTGCCGATGAACACCGGCACAACTTCAGCCTGAACCGGGTAGACAAAGCCCATGAAGAACTGGTGCTACCCGGCGTCCATTCAAACCTGGGTGGCGGCTATCCAACGCTTACCTATGAGCGACTGCTGCTGGGTAGCCCGGTATTTTTCCTTAGTGATGACTACCCCCTAGACGGCCTGGCACGACAAAAGCTAGTTCGCTCCAGAGCGTGGCTGACCAGACAGCACGAAGAAGCCCTTTTCCGCGAGCGAGGGCTGCCAGGCGACGGACGCCTTATCCTTCACGAACGGGCTTTACGGCGTATGCCAAAAGCCCGTATTTTGCTCGGCCTTTCAATCGAACGTACCGTCAGGGGTGAGCTGTCCCGCGTATCACTGAAAGTGATGCACGCCAAAGGCCTCGCCTACGGAGTGCCGTTCGACACAATTAACGAGCATGACGCCCGCTTCACCATACCCGCAGACTTAAAGCCTATCGCAGACAAGGTGTATGCCGCCGCTATGATCGGCATCAGCCCTGCTCTGAGTAGAGACGAACAGAGGTTCCTGCACAGTCGCTATATTCACTGCTCGGCCAACTGGAACCCTGTGAAAACCTTTATGGCCAACAAGCCACGCGATGGCTTCACTCGAGCTATTTATCCCGACAAGAAACAAAAGGGATACCCCGTATGATCAAGCATCTCGCGGCGTGGCTGACTGTCCTGTGGCTGAGCGGCTGCTCCAGCCACACAAGCTTGGCGCCTTTCCCACCCAAACCGGATCTCCCATACCGCGCCTGGTACGTGGGCTTGCAGGCCCCCGACTATATGGAAGCCTGGGTCGAGCAGATCGACCTGACCGATGTAAACGACTTGATGTATGAAGATGTGTTTGGCGGAGTCGCCTCAACAAGAACACCTGCCGACAATCGAGGTGACGCACGCGGCTGGCCTGAGAACCCAGGGCCGGGCTCAAGCTTCCCCATGACCGGAATCGACCTACCCGCAAAGGTCACCGTTCGTTGGCAATCTCTGGCAGAGCCCCAGGTGTATCGCGCTAGTTTTAACCTGTCCCAGGCCACGAGAGCAGAAATGGTCAAACCGCGAAACGCCTACTGCGCATGGCGAGACGAACATGAAATCCAATACTTGGATACCATCGCTATAGGCGTTGCCCCTGGCGGAGTAGTGAAGGCCTGGCTGGTGGGCCCCTGTCTGGACGCAGTGGAAATCGCCCACGTCCAAGGCGAAATAAACCCCGTCGGCCCCTACAACGGCAAATCCAACGGCGAGTTCTACCGCCCACCCAGCCCCAACGCCCAGCACTATATCGACACCCACGGTATTCCGTTTGGCAGCTGGTAACCGCCTGCGTCAGCCCTTCTTGCCCGGGCGCTGGTCCTTGACCAACAGCAGGTTGTTTTCCCGTCGCAGGGTGAACAGGCCAATACCTTCCACCAGCCCACTGAACTTGCTGTAGCCATAGTTGCGCGGGTCAAACTCCGGCATCTGTTTGGCCAACTGGCTGCCAACCGGGCCGAGATTGGCCCAGCCGTCATCGTCGGAGGCCGCTTCAATTGCCTGACGCAACAAAGTGCAGAGCTTGGCGTCCTGTCGCAGCTCCTGAGCAGAGCGGCGCTGAATAACCGTTTCGGCATTCTCCGGATGCTGGGTAAAGATCTCGGTGTAGATAAAACGGTCGCAGGCGGCGACGAAGGGCTTGGGCGTTTTCTGCTCGCCAAACCCATACACCACCTTGCCCGACTCACGCAGGCGCGCGGCCAGACGGGTGAAATCACTGTCGCTGGAAACAATACAGAAGCCGCCAAGGTCTGCCGAATACAGCAAGTCCATGGCGTCGATGATCATCGCGCTGTCGGTCGCGTTCTTGCCGGAGGTGTAGGCAAACTGCTGAATCGGCTGAATAGAGTGCTCCAGCAGCGAGGCCTTCCACTTGCCCAGACTCGGCGTAGTCCAGTCGCCATAAATGCGCTTTACGCTCGCCACACCCAACTTGGCCACCTCGGCCAGCAGCCCTTCAACAATCGCCGGATTGGCGTTGTCGGCATCAATCAACACGGCCAACCGTGTCGGTTCCATCTGTGCTGCCATGCGCTTCCCCTATCACGTCCCTGCGAAATCGCAGAGCCCCATCATGCTGGTGCCAACAACCATTAAGCAACCGCACACCAGCAACCGGCCTGCGCTTTGCGCTTTACCCTGGCTATCGTTGAGCCTTCGCTCTACCCGGCACCGCAGCGCCGTGTAGCCACAACAAGTACATCAGTACATGGACATGAAGTCGCTCAGCGAGCGGGTTTCAACCCTGTATAGCGCGTGGAATGACCTGTTGATCGGAGGCAAACCATGCAGCGATGACAACATCCTGCATGAAGTCACCCACAACTGGCACGACAGCAAGTCTGAATGGTGTTCCGAGCTTCCATCAATGAAGCAGCACGCAATCCTGACACCTACCGGTTTTGGCAAACGCACCAACGGAGGCACACTCCGGTTACCGAACATCTGAACGCCACATCATAAGCACAGGGAGTGCGCCTGATGGCTGCATACAGCAAACCCTGGATGAGTTACCAGGAGCAGCTTGATCTATTGGTTAATCGAGGGATGAAGGCAACCGACCCAGAAAAGGCGCTGGATTACCTTGAACGGATCGGCTGCTACCGGCTGAGCGGGTACTGGTTCGCTTTCCGTGAACGCACAGAAGTCTGCTGCCCACTCGACCCGCAAAACGGCAGAAAACCCAGAAAGGTAAAGGAAGACCGGTTGCCGCTCGATGAATTCAAATCCGGGACAACCTTTCAGAACGCAGTCGACCTGTATGTGTTCGATAAAAAGCTGCGACTCTTGGTGCTGGACGCGCTGGAGCGCATCGAGATTGCCCTACGCGTTGACCTCTCCCATCGGCTGGGCAAGTACCACCGATTCGCCTACCTGCAACCCGAGCGGTTTCACGAAAGTTTTTCCTGCAAGCTAGACAGCAAAACCGGGCTTAGCCGACACCATAGCTGGTTGAACAAACATGCAACACTCATCAACCGCTCCAAAGAAGACTTTATTCGGCATAACAGGGACAGATACGGCCTGCCTCTCGCCGTTTGGGTTGCCTGTGAAGTATGGGATTTTGGGACGCTATCGACGCTGTTTGGAGGCATGACAGAAACGGACCAAGACGCTATCTCATCAGAATACGGCGTCAGCAACGGTCGCATCTTCGCCAGCTGGCTCCGTAGCCTGAACTATCTGCGGAGCGTATGCGCCCACCATAGTCGCCTGTGGAATCGCAACATTATCGACCAGCCCAAATTACCTGCCAAAGGCGAAGTCGCTGCGCTAGACAGCTTCATCGGCAATCCCCACGCAATCGCAAGACCCTTCTTGCTACTGTGCATCACACATCACCTGATGACGGTCATAAATCCTGCATCGAGCTGGGGAGCAAGGCTGAAAGCATTATTGGAGAATGACTTCCCAAACCTGACGCATCTGGACCTTGGGCTGGAGCATATGGGCGCGGACGCCGGTTGGCAGTCGCGGAATTGGTAAATGTCAGGCAATAAAAAACCCCTGAGCAATATCAGCGCTGAAGCGCATCAACCGACAGGGGCCGTGTTGCAGACGATTATAGGCATCAGCTCTGAAGCGTCAACCCAAGAGACAGTGCCGCTGGTCGCCCGATAAAGGGCGTTAACCCCTCATGGGATTAAGCGCACCAACCCGCACAACTGCTCTACTCCACCAATAATCGCGGGCGTCGGGCGGACCAGCAGGTCGCTGTCGAGTACATGGAGGCGGTTGTGCTGCACGGCGGCCAGCTTGGGGAAACGGCGCCAGTCGTCCAGCCAAGCTTCTGCAGTAACGCCCTGATCCGCGAGCGCGATGATGACGTCGGGATTAGCGGCCAGCACGCCTTCGCGGCCCACTTGCGGGGCGAGGCCGGCAAGGTCGGCGAAGACGTTGTCAGCACCACAAAGCGTCAATGCATCGGACAACAACTGATCGCCAGCGGCCGTGTAGAGCGGGTTATCCCAGAGCTGCAGGAAGACCTTGGGCCGGGTTGACGACGGCGGCGCACGGAGCCGGTCGAGCTGGGCGCGGAAGTCGGCCTCCAGCGCCTGCGCTTCGGCTGGCTGGTCGAGCAGTTCACCGAGCTGCAGGGTCATGCTGGCGATGTCGTCGAGCCGTTGCGGGTCGAACTGTTCGACGCGAATGCCCCAGCCACGCAGGCGCTCCAGCAGGTCGGGGGGATTGCCGGAGGTCCAGGCGAGGATCAGATCAGGCTGGACGGACACGATCCGTTCGGCAGAGAGTGTCTGATAGCTGCCGACAGTTTGCCGATCGCTCAGTTCGGCGGGCAGTTGACCGTCGTCCAGAACACCGACCAGCCGGGCACCAGCGCCCAGCTGAAGGGCCATGTCGGTCAGAAAGGGAGCCAGGCTGACGATGCGCTCGGCAGCCTGAACAGAAAGTGTGTTGAGGGTCAGCGCCAGCAGCAGCGCCAGCAGCTGACGCACTCAGTTGACCCAGGCAGCCGGCGGACGGTAAAGCAGCATGGCGCCGAGGCTGACGATCACCAGCAGCACCAGCGGGATGGCTTCACCCACGCAGAAGTAATGCACCAGAGCAATCAGCGCCGGCAGCGCGGCGGCGGCCAGCCCCAGACTCTGATTACGGTGCAATACGGCCCATGCACTGGCGGCTTCTGCGCTGTCACCCAGGCCTTCGGCGCGAATCAGCGTGCGCTTGTACAGCCGGAAGCGCCAGAGGGTCAGCATCAGGCTGGCCATACCGACGGTGAACAGCGGCACCGCGGCCTGATCGAACAGGCCGGTCCAGTCACCCAGCACCACCACCAGCAGGATCGGCAACAGCAGGACAGTCAGGCTGAGCATGCGCCAGACGCTGCGCAATGCTCGCCAGTGGGGTTTGGGATCAAAGGTCATCGGACTCAGCCTCGGCTTCGGCCTGGTGCAGCTGGCCCAGCATGTGGCCCAGCTTGCCTGCCTTGGTTTCCAGATACTTGGTGTTGTGCGGGTTCTTACCGAATTGCAGGGGCAGGCGCTCGGCTACCAGCACGCCAAAACCCTGCATGGCCTTGACCTTGCGCGGGTTGTTGGTCAGCAGCTTGAGGCTCTTGATGCCCAGGTGATCAAGCATCGGCTTGCAGATGCCGTAATCGCGCTGGTCGGCGCCAAAGCCGAGCAGTTCGTTGGCTTCTACGGTATCGGCACCGCCGTCCTGCAGGTGATAGGCGCGGATCTTGTTCATCAGACCGATGCCGCGACCTTCCTGACGCAGGTACAGCAGTGCGCCGCGGCCTTCCTCAGCGATGGCCTTGAGCGCGGCTTCGAGCTGAAAGCCGCAGTCGCAACGCAGACTGAACAGGGCATCGCCGGTCAGACATTCGGAGTGCAGACGGCCTAGTACGGGCGCGCCATCGGACACATCGCCCATCGTCAGCACCACATGCTCCTTGCCGGTCGCTTCTTCCAGGAAGCCGTGCATAGTGAATGTGCCCCACTTGGTGGGCAGCTGGGATGACGCAATAAAGGTGACTGTCACGCCGGTCTCCTGTACGACCTTTGCAAAAAAGGGGCGCTTATATTAGCAGGTGACGGACGCTCGGGCGATCTGCAAGACGCCTGGATAGGTCTGCTGAATGCGCCGGCCTGTGGTGCAGAGGGTCAGTACTTGCGCTCGAGCAGCAGCAGGTTGTCCTGTTCGTCCATCCGCACCCGGCTAAGCCAGCTCATGCCGAGCAGCACTTCGAGCGGAAAACGGCCTTCCAGCACCAGCGCCTGCACGTTGGACAGCTCGATGTCGCCAACCTTTACCCGCGCCAGCGTCACCTGGTAACCATCCACGGCACTGGAAGCTGTGGCGGCGCGAACCGGTGTGCCGCTGAGCGCGTAATCGATACCGAGACGACGCGCCTGCACCGAACTCATCGAGACACTGGTTGCGCCGGTATCGACCATAAAACTGACGGTCTGACCATTGATTGAACCGGTAACCCGGAAATGACCACCTTCGCCGCGCGGGATACTGACCTGCTGGCGCTCAGACTGGGCAAAGCCTTCGGTGTATTCACGCTGCAGACCAAACTGGCGAGTCTGGCCGTCCACTCTAAGGGTTGCCGTCTGGCTGTCGGCGGCGATCAGCTCGACTCCGTTCACTGGCGGCTTGCCAACCCGCAGCATGTGGCGCTGGCCATCGATATTGACCACTGCCGCATTGGCGAACAGCCCGACCACTCGTACGTCGGTAGCCGCTGAAACCAGCGAGGCAGCAGCCAGCCCGGCGCCGAGCAGCAGAGCAGAGAGAGAAGCGATACGAGCCATGCGGTGTTTCCCTTGCGCGATGACGGACGAGGCTTACACCATAGCCAACAGGGTCTCGGCCAGCAACAGCACCAGCAGCGCCATGAACCCGGCGATAATGTCATCCAGCATGATGCCGAAGCCGCCGCCAACCTGACGATCAATCCAGCGGATTGGCCAGGGCTTCCAGATATCGAACAGCCGGAACAGGGCGAAGCCGGCCAGCAACCAGAGCCAGCCGGTCGGTGCCAGCCAGAGCGCAATCCACAGCCCAACGAATTCGTCCCAGACGATGCCACCGTGATCGTGCACGCCCAGATCCGCAGCGGTGCGGTGACACAGCCAGATGCCGAGCAGGGTCGACAGCACGATCACCAGGCCGTAGCCGGCAACCGGCAGTTGCTGCCAGACCAGCACAAAGGGCAGCGCCGCCAGCGTGCCCCAGGTCCCCGGCGCCGGGCGGATCGCACCACTGCCAAAGCCAAAGGCCAGAAAGTGGATCGGGTTGCGCCATACCGAGGCTGGCGTCGTTTCGTGCGCGTCAGTCATCCGTGCTCCTGAAATGTTGATAGCCGGCCGGGCCATCGATGGGTTTCGGCCCCAGCCCGAGGTCCAGCTGAACCCCCTGCCCGCCCTGTACCTCGCCAATAACGCAGACCGCATGACCCGCCGCACGCCAGCGCTCCAGCTGCGACCGGGCGGCACGCGGCAGGGTAAACAGCAGCACGTAGTCGTCGCCACCACGCAGCATCCAGTCGAGCTGCTGACGCTCGGACCAGCTGCGCAGGGCATCGGACATCGGCAGTTGCGGACCGTTGATCAGTAAACGCACACCACTGGCACTGGCGATATGCCCGGCATCGGCCAGCAGGCCATCGGAAATATCCAGACCGGCAGTAGCGACCCCGCGCAGCAGCTGCCCCAACGCAAGCTGCGGCAGAGGCCGCCAGAACCGGCGATGCAAGTAATCCTGAGCAGCCATCGGCAAGCCCGCGGGCAGCGGCTTGCCAAGCACGATCTCCAGCCCGGCAGCGCCATCACCCAGACTGCCGCCGACGCAAAGCAGATCGCCGGGGCGAGCGCCGGAGCGAGTCAGCGCCTGCCCGGCAGGCACCTGACCAAGCACGGTGACGCCAATATTGAGTGGGCCGCGGGTGGTGTCACCACCAATCAGATTGATGCCGGCATCGCGGGCGGCGTCGGCCAGACCACTGGAAAACGCCTGCAGCCAGCCGGGCGTCGCCTGCGGCAGGCTCAGCGCGAGGGTAAACCCAAGAGGAGACGCGGCCATCGCCGCCAGGTCACTGACCGCTACCGCCAGGGCGCGATAGCCCAGTTCGGCGGCGGGACAGTCTTTGGGGAAATGCACACCCTCAACCAGGGTGTCGGTAGAAATGACCAGTTGCTGCCCGGCAGCGGCCTGCAGCACTGCGGCATCGTCGCCGATGCCGAGGACAGTAGCGCTGGCATCGACAGCCCGTTCCAGACGCGCAGTGCGAAAGTAACGGGCGATCAGATCAAACTCGTCCAGCGCCATGGCCGGTCGATCAGCGTCCCTTGCGGGCGGCACCGACTTCGGCCTTGCGCAGGCGCGGAGCCAGCTTGTCGAGGATGCCGTTGACGTACTTGTGACCGTCGGTAGCACCGAACGACTTGGCCATCTCGATGGCTTCGTTGATGACCACGCGATACGGCACATCGATGCGCTTGAGCAGCTCGTAGACGCCGATGCGCAGTACGCTCAGCTCAACCGGATCAACATCCTTGATGTCCCGATCCAGCACACGACTCAGCTCATCGTCGATGTCACCGAGGTTGCGCGGCACACCGGTCAGCAGCTCGTGGAAATACGCACTATCCACCTTGCTGAAATCGTTGTCGGTGCGAAACTGCGCCTCGATATCAAACACCGGCAAATCAGCCATGTGCCAGGAGTACAGCGCCTGCATCGCCAGACTGCGTGCCTTGCGACGGGCCGACGCCTTGGGTCGGCCAGCTGCGGGGGAACTCTGCTGATCGTCCATCAGGCCTCCAGCTGCTTGATGACGCTGACCATTTCATACGCAGACATGGCCGCTTCAGCGCCTTTGTTACCAGCCTTGGTGCCGGAACGCTCGATGGCCTGCTCAATGCTGTCGACTGTCAGCACGCCGAAGGCAACCGGAATTCCGTACTCCAGAGATACCGCACCCACGCCCTTGACGCATTCGCCGGCAACGTATTCGAAGTGCGGGGTACCGCCACGAATAACGGCGCCCAGAGTGACAATGGCGTCGTACTGCTTGAGGTCAGCGATTTTCTTGACCATCAGCGGAATTTCAAAGGCGCCGGGAACACGCACGATGGTGATGTCTGACTCCTTGACACCGTGGCGCTTGAGCGCGTCTACCGCGCCCTCTACCAGGCTTTCCACCACAAAGCTGTTGAACCGGCCAACGACCAGTGCATAGCGGCCTTGGCCAGTTACAAAATCACCTTCGATGGTACGGATAGCAGTCATGAACAATCTCTCTGTATAAAGAACCGGCAGGGCTCTGGGCGCTGCCGTGAATCAAATGGGTGACGAAACCTACCTGCGTTTTCTCGCCAATGGGTCAGTCGCAGGGCAGGTATTCTACTACTTCCAGGTCAAAGCCGGATATGGCGTTGAACTTCATCGGGCTGGAAAGCAGGCGCATCTTGCGCACACCCAGATCGCGCAGGATCTGCGAACCGGCCCCGACGGTATTATAGGTCGACGGACGGCGTGCCGCCGCGTTGCCGGTCCCCAGGTTGCTGACGTGCTCCAGCAGCGCAGCCGAATCGACCTGATTACCCAGCATGAGCACCACACCACGGCCTTCAGCCGCCACCCGGCGCATCGCTTCCTGCAGGCTCCAGCGCCCGGCCTCGGGCACCAGGAACAGATCGCGCAGCGGATCCACGTTGTGCACGCGAACCAGCGTCGGCTCTTCCGGCTCAATGGTGCCGAGCGTCAGCGCAAGGTGTACCAGATCTTCGGTGCGATCACGATAGGCGACCAGGTTGAACTGGCCCAGCTCGCTGCTCAGCAGCTGCTCGTCGACACGTTCAACCGTGCGCTCGTTGAGCAGACGGTAGTGAATCAGATCTGCGATGGTGCCGATCTTGATGTCATGCTGCTTGGCAAACTCTTCCAGCTCCGGGCGACGCGACATGCTGCCGTCGTCGTTCATGATCTCGCAGATCACCGCCGACTCGCCAAACCCGGCCATGCGGGCCAGATCGCAGGACGCCTCGGTATGCCCGGCACGCGCCAGTACGCCGCCCGGCTGCGCCATCAGCGGAAAGATGTGGCCAGGGCTGACGATGTCATCGGCGGTCGCATCCGGCGCGGCAGCAGCCTGGACGGTGCGCGCGCGGTCAGCGGCGGAAATACCGGTGCTGACGCCAACGGCAGCCTCGATGGAAACGGTAAACTTGGTGCCAAAACCGGAGCCGTTGCGCTGCACCATCAATGGCAGCTTCAACCGCTCGCAGCGCTCCAGACTCATCGGCATGCAGATCAGGCCACGGCCGTAGCGGGCCATGAAGTTGATGTGCTCGGCCTGGCAGGCCTCGGCGGCCATGATCAGGTCGCCCTCGTTCTCGCGGTCTTCGTCATCCATCAGGATGACCATCTTGCCGGCGCGAATATCTTCGATCAGTTCTTCGATGCTGTTCAGTTTCATCCGGCCCTCCGGGGGCTGGTTATATCAGGACTTGAGGAAACCGTTTTCGGCCAGAAACGCCATGCTGATGCCGGTAGAGGTCGGCTCGGCGGCTTTTTCGCCCAGCAGCAGACGCTCCAGATAACGGGCGATCAGATCCACTTCCAGGTTGACGATGGTGCCGGGCTGGTAATCGCCCATGACGGTTTCCTGCAGGGTGTGCGGAACGATGTTCAGGTGGAAGACCGCACCTTCCACCGCGTTGACGGTCAGGCTGGTGCCGTCGACGGTAATAGAGCCTTTATGGGCAATATATTTGGCCAGCTCGGCTGGCGCCTCAACCCGGAAGTGCCAGGAGCGGGCGTCCTGATGAAGGGACAATACCTTGCCCACCCCGTCAACATGGCCACTGACCAGATGACCGCCCAGACGTGTGGTCGGCGTCAGCGCCTTTTCCAGGTTGACCCGGCTGCCCGGCTTCAGGGTAGAGAGCGCGGTACGGCGGATAGTTTCCTGGCTGACGTCAGCCCAGAAACCATCACCGGGCAATTCAACGGCGGTCAGGCAAACGCCGTTGACCGCGATGCTGTCGCCCAGTTTGACGTCCCCGAGATCCAGCTTGCCGGTGCGCACATACAGACGCACATCGCCGCCCTTGGGCTGCATGCTCTGAATCTGACCAACCGCTTCGATAATGCCGGTAAACATGAATTGCCTCGCTTTCGCCGTTGCCGGTCAGGAGACCAGCAGACCCAGACCGTAGACAGCAATGAAACCGAAGGCAAAGGCCATCAGCAACAGTCCAAAGCTGCGCAGGTAGGTAATGAATGTCAGGCCGGGCATCTTGCTCATGGCAACGATGCCGGCAGCGGAGCCAATTATAAGCAGGGAACCGCCCACACCGACAGCGTAGGTCAGGCCCATCCAGTCGGCGACGCTCATCTGCAGGTCGGCTTTGAGCAGTGCAGCGGTCAGCGGCACGTTATCGATCAGAGCCGACAGCATGCCCATCAGGAAGTTGGCCAGCAGGGTCGGCATAACGTCGTAAAGGGCGGTCAGGTTCTGCAGCGTACCGATGTACTGGAGCATGCCAACCAGCAGCAGCACGCCGAGGAAGAACAGCAGCGTCTCAAACTCGATAACGCGGATGTACTCCAGAATCGGATCTGCATCAATGTCTTCATTGAAAAACCGTGCAATCAAGAACATCAGCGCCAGACCGGTCAGAAACGTCAGCACCGGCGGGATCGCAAAGAACAGGCTGAGCAGGATGGTTGCGAGGATGGTCAGCAGGAACAGCGCACCGATTACCTGATCGACACCGCGCAGTTCGTGCAGCTGGCTCTTTTCGATAATGACCTCGTTGCCCATGCCGATCGACAGCAAAGCGGCCAGCAGCAGCACGGCCAGCAGCGCCGGGGCACTGAGCAGCAGCAGGTTGGTTATCTCGACCTTGTCGGCCATAAAGATCATCAGCGTGGTGACGTCACCGGTGATCATCGCGACACCGCCGGAGTTCACCGCGAACACCACCAGCGTGGCGAAGCGCAGCATCTTGCGCAGCTCCAGATTGAGACTCAGCACCAGCGCCACCGACACCAGGGTGGCAGTGATATTGTCGGCGATGGAGGAAAAGACAAAACAGAATACGCCGGTCAGAAACAGCAGCTTGCGCTCGGTAATGCGTCCGGGGAGGATGCGATAGATGACGTTTTCGATCAGCCCCTTCTTGTTGAGATAGGCGACGAAGGTCATGGTTGCCAGCAGGAACAGCCAGAGGCTGGCGATATCGGTGATGTTCTCGTTGAGAGCCTCCTGCACATGCTCCCGTACCGCATCGCTTGGCGCCGCGATAAACAGCACCAGCCAGGACAGCGCCCCGAACAGCAGCACCACCTTGGCCTTGTTGACGTGGATGACTTCTTCCAGCACGACCCCCAAAAAGGCCACTACCGCCATGATCCACAGCAGTATCTGCACACTACTTTGCATTGTCTTACACTCTCAGGAAGGGAAAATCGGTCGTGCCGTGATGCGCCAGTCTTGGCCAATTGCGCGCATGTCGACGATGGCAACATCCATCGCCTCACTCATGCTTTCGAAGGGCAACTGCATCAACGGCCGCGCCTGACTTCCGAGCAGGCGCGGCGCCATATACACAATCAGTTCATCCACCAGCCCGGCACGCCAGAAGGCACCAGACAGGCCGGCGCCGGCTTCCACCAGCACCTCATTGCAGCCTCGCCCGGCGAGGGTCTGCAGCACCGCGTGCAGATCGACCTTGCCATCTGCACCGGGGACCGCCAGCAGTTCGCTGCCGGCAGCTCGATAATCGTCGGCAGCCTGTTCTGCACTGGTGCTGATAACCAGCGTTGACCCCGTTTCACGGAAAAAGCGCTGATCGAGCGGAACCCGGCGCAGGCTGTCGATCAGCACGCGCAGCGGCTGGCGCTCGGCGGCAGCGGCCGCCTCTGCGGCCGGCAAGCCGAGTTCAGCGGCCCGCACGGTCAGAGCAGAATCGTCGAGCAGCACGCTGTCGGCACCGCTGACCACCGCCCCGCTGCGCGCCCGCAGGCGCTGCACATCGGCGCGCGCCGCCGGGCCGGTAATCCATTTGCTTTCACCGCTGGCCATGGCGGTACGGCCATCGAGGCTCATCGCCAGCTTGACCCGCACCCAGGGCAGCCCCTGCTGCATGCGTTTGATAAAACCGGGATTGAGTGCCTGCGCCTGCGCTTCGAGCAGCCCGCAGCTGACCTCGATGCCGGCTTCGCGCAGCCGGTTCAGGCCATTGCCGGCAACCTGCGGATTGGGGTCCTGCATGGCGGCCACCACGCGGCTGACGCCAGCCTTGACCAGCGCATCGGCGCACGGCGGCGTGCGACCGAAATGGCTGCAGGGTTCAAGGGTAACGTAGGCGGTTGCGCCGCGCGCCAGATCGCCGGCCTGCGCCAGCGCGTTTACTTCGGCATGGCCTTCACCGGCCCGAACATGCCAGCCTTCGCCGACGATCCGGCCGTCAGCAACCAGCACGCAGCCGACCCGCGGGTTGGGTTCGGTGGTGTAGACACCCCGCTCGGCGAGCATCAATGCCCGGCTCATCCACTCCCGGTCTGCCGCGCTCCACTCAGGCATCGGATTCGTCCTGATCGCGCCGAGCCAGACGCTCGATCTCTTCACGGAACTGATTGAGGTCCTGGAAACGGCGATAAACGGACGCGAAGCGGATATAGGCGACTTCGTCGAGCTGTTTCAGCTCGCGCATGACCATCTCGCCGACAGCCAGCGCCTTGACCTCGCGCTCACCGGTCGCCCGCAAACGGTGCTTGATATGACCAATGGCCGCTTCGATCTGCTCGACGCTGACCGGGCGTTTCTCCAGCGCACGCTGAAGACCGGCGCGCAGCTTGTCCTCGTCGAAGGGCTGACGCCGCCCGTCCTGTTTGATGACCCGTGGCAACACCAGCTCGGCGGTCTCGAAGGTGGTAAAACGCTCCTGACAGGCCAAACATTCGCGTCGCCGGCGCACCTGATCGCCCTCGGCCACAAGGCGGGAGTCGATCACCTTGGTGTCATGGGCGCCACAGAATGGACAATGCATGCAGGTTTTCCCAGGTGAATAAAAAACGGCCTACATCTTACCTCTTTGTAGGCCGCGGATGAAATGTGTCATTACATTTCAACTACCAGATTGTCGCACCCGTCAAGGCACGGGAGCCGTCAGGTAACTGTCACGCAGCCTGCGCTTGGCGACCTTGCCGTTGTCATCCCGGGGCAGCACATCGACCAGCTCGACCCGCCCGGGCACCTTGTACCCGGCCATGTTGCTGCGGATAAACGCCTGAATCGCAGCTTCATTCAGCGCCGGGTCAGAAACAGCCACCACGGCCATCAGAGACTCACCGTACTCCGCGTCCGGGATACCGAATACCGCACAGTCGCGCACCCCGGGCAGGGTGATCAGCACATGCTCGATTTCCGCCGGATAGATGTTCACGCCACCGGAGATCACCATGTCGGACTGGCGGTCACAGACATACAGGTACCCGTCGGCATCGAGGTAGCCGATATCACCGACGGTTGCCAGATCGTCCAATCCGGCCTTGGCGCGAGCCGCTTCGTTGTTCAGATAGGTGAAGTCCGGCACCATCGGCTGACGCACATAGATCACGCCCGGCTCACCCACGCCGCACTCGCGACCGTCTTCGCTGACGATGCGAATCCGCGTGTCACCGATGGGCCGACCGACGCTGCCCGGCTTGCGCCGCGCCGACTGGGGGTCTTGCAGGGTGATCATGCCGGTCTCACTGGAGGCGTAGGTTTCAAAAATCACGTCGCCCCACCAGTCGAGCATCGCCTGTTTAACGTCCGGAGCGCAGGGCGCGCCGGTCGAGGCAACAAAGCGCACAGACGAAATATCGTACTTGGCCCGCACCTCGGCCGGCAGACGCAGCAGGCGGACGTACATGATCGGCACCAGATAGACGGTCTCGATCCGGTACTGTTCGATCAGCGCCAGCGTCTGTTCGGCATCGAAGCGCGGCATGACCACCAGCGTCTCAGCCTGCTGGATCGCCTGCTGGGCATAGGACGTTGGCGCGCTGTGATACAGCGGCGCGGTCACCAGCGCGCGGGTGCCGGGGGTAATGCCCCAGGCAATCCGGCACAGCTCACGCATATGCTCGGCCATCTGAGCGCGCGCCTCCGGCGGTGGCGCCAGCCGCACTACCCCCTTCGGGCGCCCGGTGGTACCCGAGGTGTAGGCCATGTGCGCCCGCGGCGTGCGCTCGGGACCGTCGTATGGCGCTTGCTGCGCCAGCCAGCCTTCGTAGTCACGCGCATCCTCAGCACCGGCACCAACCACCAGCACCTGCACGCCCACCGGAATCGCGCCATCCAGCGTGGCCAGCAGATCAGCCTCGACAATCAGCACCTTGGCCGCCGAGTCGTTCAGCAGGTAGGCCACCTCATCGCCCTTGAAGTGCCAGTTGATCGGGCAGTAGAAGCAGCCCGCGGTCTGACAGCTCAGGATCGCATCAATAAACGCCGGGCCGTTACGCAGCATCACGGCGATGACATCGCCATCCTCGATACCCATTCGGGCCAGCCCACCGGCCAGCCGCAGCCCCCGCTGCGCAACCTCCTCCCCGTCGCGGCGCAGCTCGCCGCAAACCAGTGCAGCAGTCATGCCTTGCTGCCAAACGGCTGGGTAATACGCGCCAGGCGCGCCTGCGCATCGTGATATTCACGCTCCAGCTGGCTGACGGCCTCGGCGGTCGAGGTCACCGCAGCGATGCTGCCGACACCCTGCCCTGCGCCCCAGATATCGCGCCAGGCCTTGCTCTTGCTGCTGCCACCGGAGCCGAACTTCATGCTGCTCTTGTCGCCTTCGGGCAGGTTGTCCGGGTCCATGCCGGCATTGACGATACTGGGCTTCAGATAGTTGCCGTGCACGCCGGTAAACAGGTTGCTGTAAACGATATCGTCAGCCGTGGTATCGACCAGCATCTGCTTGTAGGCCGCATCGGCATTGGCTTCATGGGTGGCGATAAAGCGGGTGCCCATATAGGCCAGGTCCGCGCCCATCGCCTGCGCCGCGAGAATCTGCTCACCCTTGGTAATCGAGCCGGACAGAATGATCGGGCCATCGTAGAAGGCACGGATTTCCGACACCAGCGCGAACGGGCTGAGCTGACCGGCATGGCCACCGGCGCCGGCACACACCAGAATCAGACCATCCACACCCGCTTCAATCGCCTTTTTGGCGTGCTTGACGTTGATGACATCGTGGAACACCAGACCGCCGTAGCTGTGAATCGGGCCAACCACGTCATTGGGTGCGCGCAGGCTGGTGATGATGATCGGCACCTTGTACTTCACGCACAGCTCGACGTCGTGCTGCAGGCGGTCGTTGCTGCCGTGCACGATCTGGTTGACCGCAAAGGGCGCTACCACCGCATCCGGGTTCGCCGCCTTGTAGTCCGCCAGCTCGCTGGTAATGCGCTGCAGCCATTCGTCCAGCACTTCGGCCGGGCGCGCGTTGAGGGCCGGAAACGAGCCGACAACACCGGCCTTGCACTGGGCAATGACCAGGTCGGGGTTGGAGATGATAAACAGCGGCGAGCAGATGACCGGCAAGCTCAGATTGCCTTGCAGCACGGGGGGCAGACTCATGGTTCGATTCCTTGTAGTTGTGATTGGACGACTATAGAAGCCTCTACTTTGATCTACAATGCGCACACACAATGCCCAAACTGTTTACCAATCGGCAACAATCATGGATATCAAAACCCTGCAGTACTTCAGCGCCATCGTCGAAGCCGGCGGCATGAGCGGTGCCGCCCGCCGGCTTGGTACCTCGCGCTCGCATATCAGCCGGCGTCTGAAGGCACTGGAGCAGGATCTGCAGGTGCAGTTGCTGCGCCGCACCACCCGGCGGGTAGAGCCGACCCAGATTGGCTGGGCACTTTACGAGCACGCCGCCCGCATCAGCCAGGAACTGAGCGCCCTGCAATCAACGGTCGACAACCTCGGCCGCAACCTGCGCGGCCACCTGCGTCTGAGCGTACCCTCCGCGCTGGGCCAGCAGATCATCGGCCCGCTGCTGCTGGAATTCGCCGACACCTATCCGGATGTGACCCTGCAACTGACCTTCAGCAACCGCATCTTCGATCTGGTCGCCGAGGAAATTGACGTTGCCATTCGCGTCACCAACACCCCGCCGGATACGCTGGTGGCTCGTGATCTGGGTCCCATCGACTGGGTCCTGTGCGCCAGCCCCGGCTACCTGCAACGTGTCGGCAGGCCACAGAACCCGGAAGACCTGCTGCGCTGTGACGTGGTGAGCGTCAAGGTGCCGGATCTGCGCCTGCCGCTGGAGCTGCACGATGGCAGGCACAGCCAGCAGCTGACCCTGCGTCCACGCCTGCAGACCGAAGACATGCTGTTCCTGCGCCGCGCCGCGCTGCAGGGGCTGGGTTGCGCGCTGCTGCCCTACTACGCAGTGCGCGAGGAGCTGAATGCCGGCAGCCTGACAGCCGTGCTGCCCGACTACCGCGCCCGGGTCGATGCCTGGGGCGATCACCTGTATCTGCTGACCGCGCCCAACCTCTATCCGACCCTGGCCACCCGGGCGCTGATCGAGTTCCTGCGCACCCGGCTGGCCGACATTCCGCTGACGCCGCAGCATCCGGCAGCGGGTGAAGTCGCTACAATACCCGTCTGATCTCAGGAACCCGACCATGACCCTCGAAGCACTTACCGCCGAACTGCACAAGGTTCTGCCCGACGCCGCGCTTGTGCCGAGCCGCCTGCCGGGTCTGCCGGAACTGGAGTTGTGGCTGCTCGATCCGAGTAATCTGGACCGCGCCTTCGCCACTGACGAAACCCGCCGGCTGCTGGAGCATCCGCCCTACTGGGGCTTCTGCTGGGGTAGCGGCCTGGCCCTGGCGCGCTGGGTGCTGGACAACCCCGAACAGGTACGCGGCAAGCGGGTACTGGACTTCGGCGCCGGCTCCGGCGTGGTTGCGCTGGCCTGCCGCATGGCCGGTGCCGAACAGGCCATCGCCTGTGACCTGGACCGGCCCGCACTGCTGGCCTGCGCCCTCAACGCCCGACTCAACGACATGCAGATCGTGCTGTCGGATGACTACTTCGCCGTCGAAGGCGAGATCGATCTGCTGATCGCCGCCGACGTGCTCTACGACGTCGACAACCGGCCACTGCTCGACCACTTCGCCGAGCGTGCCAACAAGGTGCTGATCGCCGACTCCCGGGTACGCAACCTGACCCACCCGCGTTACCGCCGCAGCGCCATTCTGCCGGGCCGAACCTGGCCGGATCTGGGTGAGCCGCTTGAGTTTCGCGACGTCAGCCTGTATCAGCTCAGTCCTTGACCTTGGCGCCAGCGCCACCATATAAGCCAGACTCGATATCACCGCAGCGGAATAGCCCATGTCATCGCCCTACCTGTTCGACGCCACCACCGATACCTTCGATCGCTATGTACTCGAAAACTCCTTCCACAAACCCGTGCTGGTCGACTTCTGGGCCGACTGGTGTGCGCCCTGCAAGGCGCTGTTTCCGGTACTGGAAAAGATTGTCGACAGCTACGAGGGCGAACTGCTGCTGGCCAAGGTCAACTGCGATGCCGAGCCCGGTCTGACCGAACGCTTCGGCATTCGCAGCCTGCCGACCGTGGTGCTGTTCAAGGACGGTCAGCCGGTCGAAGGCTTCGCCGGTGTGCAGCCCGAGGGCGCGATTCGCGACTTGCTCGCGCCGCACGTCAACGAGCCCGCTGCCGCTGCCGAAGCGCCGGAAGAGGATCTGGCCGCTCAGGCGCAGGCGCTGATCGATGCCGGTCAGCCGCAACAGGCCATTGCCCTGCTGCAACCGGCGCTGCAGGCGGAAACCGACGATGCGCTGCTGCTGGTCCTGACCCGCGCGCTGCTGGCCGACGGCCAACTGGATGACGCCGACAAGGTGATCAACGCCGTCCAGAACAAGGACAGCCACAAACAAACCCTCAGTGCGCTCAAGGCCCAGCTCAGTTTCGCCCGCCAGAGCACCGGCTTCGCACCCCGCGCAGCGCTGCAGGCCCGCCTTGACGCCGATGCCGCCGACAGCGAAGCACGCTACCAGCTAGCCCTGCTCGATCTCACCGCGGGCCACAGCGATAACGCGCTGACTGCCCTGCTTGAGCTGTTGCAGCGTGACCGCAGCTGGAACGACGGCGCCGCGCAGAAGACTCTGTTGCAGGTGTTTGATCTGCTGGGTGGCGATCATCCGCTCACCGTGCAGTACCGCCGCAAGCTCTATCAGGCCCTGTACTGATCGACCGCAGGCTCCCGCTTCGTCACAGCCGCGCGGCCGGGAGCCTCAATTCAGGGTTGTTTTGGTGAAAAAATGAAATAAGATAACGTTTTATTTCAAACCGGAGCCCAACCATGCGCCGCACCCTGCTTGCCCTCAGCATCGCCCTGTTTTCCAGCCAAGGCGCCTTTGCCGAAGACCACCAGCACGCCAGCCTCGGCGCCCACGAGCACGGCGTTGCCAGTCTCAATCTGGTGGTGGACGGCAATCTGGTGAGCTTGGAGCTCGACAGCCCCGCGGCCAATCTGGTTGGCTTCGAACACACGCCAGGCACTGACGAGGATCGCGCCACCGTCGCCCGCGTCAAAGCGGCTCTCGAGCAGGCCGACACGCTGTTCAGTTTCACCCCGGCTGCCGGCTGCACACTTCAGCAGATCGAGCTGGAAAGTCCGCTGTTTGCCGCCGACGAGCATGAGCATGAGCATGAGCATGAGCATGAGCATGAGCATGAGCGGCATGATGATCACGCACATGGCGAACATGAACAGCATGATGACCACGACGATCATCACGACCACGAACACAGCGCACATGCCGATATCGAGGGCCGCTTTGGCTTCAACTGCTCGTCCCCCGAGCGACTTGAAGCGCTGACCCTGCCGTTGTTCAATAGCTTCCCGGCGATGCAGCGCATTCAGGTGCAGGCCATCACCACCAGCGGCCAGCATGGCGCCGTGCTGACCGCCGACCAACCCACGCTGTCACTGGACTGAAGCCGACATGACCAAACCTCTACTGCAGGTCACTGACCTGCAGTTTGCCTGGCCGGGCCAGCCAACCTTGCTGGACATCCCGGCGTTCAGCCTGCAAGCAGGCGAGCGGCTGTTTCTCAAGGGCCCGTCCGGCAGCGGCAAGACCACGCTGCTCGGACTGCTCGGCGGAGTGCACCAGCCGCAGAGGGGCGAGATCAATCTGCTTGGCCAGTCACTGGGTCAACTATCCGCCCTGCGCAGAGACCGCTTTCGCGCCGACCACACCGGCTACCTGTTCCAGCAATTCAACCTGCTGCCGTATCTCTCGGTACTCGACAACGTCACCCTGCCCTGTCGCTTCTCCAGCCTGCGCCGTGAACGCGCGCTGCGTCAGCAGCCCGATTTGAATACCGCTGCCGGGCACCTGTTGCGCGAGCTCGGCTTGAGTGACATCACTCTGCAGCAACGCAGTGCCAATGCCCTGTCGATCGGCCAGCAGCAGCGCGTGGCCGCCGCCCGCGCCCTGATCGGCAGCCCCGAGCTGGTGATCGCCGACGAGCCAACCTCGGCGTTGGATGCCGACAGCCGCGATGCTTTTCTCAAGCTGCTGTTCGACGAATGCGCACAGATGGGCAGCAGCCTGCTGTTCGTCAGCCACGACACCAGCCTCGCCAGCCGCTTTGATCGCGCCCTGTCACTGGCCGAGCTGAACCGCGCCAGCCAGCCGGAGACCTTCTGATGTATCTGCTGCGCCTGTCCATCCAGAGCCTGGCTAACCGCCGCTTTTCCGCCCTGCTTACCGTCATTGCCATCGCCCTGAGCGTCACCCTGCTGCTGGCGGTAGAGCGGGTGCGCACCGAGGCCCGCAGCAGCTTTGCCAGCACCGTCAGCGGCACCGATCTGATCGTCGGCGCACGCTCCGGCTCGGTACAACTGTTGCTGTATTCGGTATTTCGCATCGGCAACGCCACCAACAACATCCGCTGGGACAGCTTTCAGCAGATCAGCACTCAGCCGCAGGTCAAATGGGCGATTCCGCTGTCGCTCGGAGACTCGCACCGCGGCTTTCGCGTGCTGGGCACCAGTCAGGCCTACTTCGACCATTACCAGTTTGGTCGCGACCGCAGCCTGAGTTTCAGTCAGGGGCAGCCATTTGCCGATCTCTACGACGCCGTGCTCGGCGCGGACGTGGCACGCGAACTGGGATACCAGCTGGGTACCGAGATGGTGCTGGCCCACGGCGCCGGCGCCGTCAGCTTCGTCAACCATGCCGACAAGCCCTTCAAGGTCGTCGGCATTCTGGCCAAAACCGGAACACCGGTCGACCGCACAATCCACGTCAGTCTGCAGGGTATCGAGGCCCTGCACGTCGACTGGCAGCAGGGCATGCCGGCCCGCGGAGCCGGTCAGATCAGTGCCGAGCAGGCGCGCGCGCTGGACCTGACACCGCACGCCATCACCGCCTTCATGCTCGGGCTAAACCGCCGCATCGACACCTTTGCGCTGCAACGCCAGATCAACGAGTTCAGCGGCGAGCCGCTGCTGGCTATTCTGCCGGGCGTTGCCCTGCAGGAGCTCTGGAGCCTGCTCAGCGTGGCCGAAAAGGCGCTGCTGCTGGTCTCGGTGTTCGTCGTGCTGACCGGGCTGGTCGGTATGCTCACCGCCATCCTCAGCGGCCTGAACGAGCGCCGCCGCGAGATGGCCGTGCTGCGCTCGGTCGGCGCCAGACCGCTGCACATTTTCAGCCTGCTATTACTGGAGGCGGTGAGCCTTACCCTTGCCGGCATCGCCCTCGGGCTGGGACTGCTGTACGCTGGCATCGCCATTACCGCCCCCTGGCTGGAACAACAATACGGACTGTTTATGCCCCTGAGCTGGCCGACCCGCAGCGAACTGACGTTACTGGCCTGCATCGTCGCTGCCAGCGTGCTGATGGGCTGCATTCCGGCCTGGCGCGCCTACCGTCAGGCACTGCTCGATGGCCTGTCCATTCGTCTTTGATTTCTGCAGGAAGCCTGATGCGCCTGACACACTTGTTTGCCCTGACCCTCAGTCTGCTGATCCTGCCGGCCGAAGCCGCCCGAGAGCTCAGCTGGGATGACCTGGTACCCGCCGGTACCGGCCACCTGTACGGCATGCCGCCGGCACAGCACAACGGTTTGCAGTCGGAAGATCAGGCTCCAGCCAATCCGCTGACTCAAAGCATGGCGAACGCACCGACCGTCGCCGAGCTGGACGGCCAGGAGGTCAAGCTGCCGGGCTATGTGGTGCCATTGAATGTAGACCCCAACCAGCGCGTTACCGAGTTTCTGCTGGTACCCTACTTCGGTGCCTGCATCCACGTGCCGCCTCCGCCGTCGAACCAGATCGTGCTGGTCCACAGCGAAATCGGTATTGCGCTGGACGCCACCTGGGTACCGTACTGGATTACCGGCAAGCTGCGGGTTGAGCAGAGCGAAAGCAAACTGGCCAGCGCCGGTTACCGGCTGGAGGCCAGTGCGATCGAAGAGTTTGCCTACTGATCCATATCCAGCGCCTGCTGCGCCGCTGCCCTCAGGCTGGCAAGCTGACGACGCTGGGCGGCACTGGCGGGCTGAATCCCCTGAACCATAGCAAGCACGTCCTGCCACTGCGCCTGCTGGTAGTGCAACCAGGCCACCTGCAGCCGATCCGCTGTTTGCCCGGAAGCGCCAGCTACCTGTTGCCAGATCGTCAGCGCCTGCGGGTAATCCCGCGCTGCCTGCCACAACTGCGCCAACTGGCGCTGTCGCTCCAGCGTCGTTTGCAGAAGGCGCTCACGCAGTAGCTGTTCGAGTAATCGCGCTGCCTGCCATGGCGCGCCCGCACGGGCGTGCAGGGCAATCAGGCTCTCCATGTCAGACGCCTGCAGACCGACGCCGGCCAGCTGCGCGAGCCGCATGGTCGCCGCCGCCTTGCCCTGTTCACCGGCCAGACTCTGCAGACTCGCCAGTTGGCGCCAGCTGGCGGCGTTTCCGGGGGCACGCTGCAGGAGCACCTGTTGCCAGCGCGCCGCCGCTGCGTAGCGCTTGAGTTCGTAATTCATGCCAACCAGCAACTGATACCAGCTGTCGTCCGCCGCCGGGCGCTCGCGTACCACCTGCTCAGCCAGCGGCAGTGCCTTGTCGAACTGCCCAAGCTGTCGATACGCCTGCACCTGCAACTGACGGGTAGCATCACTCGGTGGCAACAGCGCCAGCTCAACCGCCGCCTGCTGATAGCGCCCCTGCTGCAGCAACAGCCGCGCCAGATTGGCACGATCCTGCGCCTGCACTTCAGCGCCCAGAGCATCCTGCCTGAGGGTCTCGGTCAGCCACTGAATCGCGTGCTCGGCATCGTTAGCGTCAATCGCCAGGTAAGCCAGCCGCTGCTGCAGCAACGCCCGCTCAAGACTTCCCTCCGCGCTCGCTGGCAGAGCAGCCTGCAACTGCCGCCGGGCGCCGGTCGTATCGCCGCGCTGCTCGGCAGCCCGCGCATCGTCCAGCGCCTTGTAGACGGCAGGATCAATCTGCGCAGCCGAAAGCGGCGTTGCCAGCAGCAACCAGCCAAACAGCCAGCCACGCATCAGGGCTTGCCCTCAAGGACAAAGTTGAACACCTTGGTAGCCTCCCGTGCGACCGGTACGCCGTTCTCCTGCCGGGGTACAAAGCGACTGCGACTGATTGCTCGCCTAGCCGCACGATCAAAGACACCAGGCGGCTCCGAGGCGATCACCTCGATATCCTCCACCCGGCCTTCGGCACTGACCGTGAACCGCAGGGTCACAGAACCCTCGATTCCGGCCGCCGCCGCCCGCATCGGGTAGTCCGGAGGCACTTCACTGAGCGGCACCAGTTCCTCGGAACTGCCCGCCACAGCGCCATGGGCAGGCGACGCCACGGCTGGTGCACTGACCGCAGCCGAGGGCCCGACGGCAGCCGCCTCCAGCGGAGGTGACACCGGGGCAGCGCTGAGGCGCAGGTCCGCCTGCAACTGTGGAATTTCAATTTTCAGTTCAGGGGCTGGCAATGGCGGCGCCTCAACGGCAGGCAGCTGCAATGGTGGACGCTGGGGTGGCGTTGGGCGTTCCGGCACGGCCTGCTGCGGCTGATGTTCATTGCGGCTGTCGGCAACGCTGCGGGTGACACCGATGCGCACCAGTTCGCGCTCCGGCATCTGCGCCCGTTCAGGTGGCGTCACCAGCGCCAGCATCAGGCCAAACAGCGCCAGGGCAACCAGCAGCGCCAGCAAAAAGCTGCCGATCAGCCGCATCACTGTCCCGCCGTAGCGGCGAGCGCCACGTCACTGACGCCTGCCAGCCTGATCTGATCCATCACCCGCACCACAAGGCCGGTACGGGCATCGCGATCAGCCTGAACGACCACCGTGCTGTCCGGCTGATCGACGCGCATGCGCTCAACCCCGGCACGCACCGCACGAATATCGACCGGCTTGCCGTCCATCCAGATCTCGCCATCGGCGCTCACCGCGACCAGGATGCTGGCGCGCGGTTTGCTCACCGCGCTGTCTGCACTCGGGCGCAACACATCAATGCCCGCTTCGCGCACAAAGGAGCTGGTGACAATAAAGAAAATCAGCATGATAAAAACAATGTCGAGCATCGGTGTCAGGTCGATACCCGCTTCGTCTTCGCTACCGGCGTGATGTCTGCGCATGCGCATCAGTTGCTCTCCTAATCCTGCTGCAGGCGGTCGGACAGACGCTGCAGCGCACGCCGCGACTGCTGGTCCAGCCGTGCCAGACAAAACAGACCGCTGATCGCGATCACCATTCCGGCCATGGTCGGCACCGTCGCGCGCGACACACCGGCGGCCATCGCCCGGGGGTTACCATTGCCACTGAGCGCCATCACGTCAAATACCTGAATCATGCCGCTGACCGTGCCCAGCAGCCCGAGCAGCGGACACAGCGCGATCAGCACCCGCACCAGCGGCAGAAACCGGATCAGTTGTGCCTGCGCCTGCGCCAGCCAGGCGGTGCGAATATGCCGCGCCGCCGCGCTGCGCCGCTCACCGCGCGCCAGCCAGCGTTGCTGCAACGCCCGCGCCTGCTGCGGAAACACCCGCGCCAGATACCACAGCCGCTCCAGCATCAGCGTCCACAGCATTACGGTGGCAACCAAAATGGTCCACAGCACCCAGCCACCGCTGTCGAGGAACGCCAGCAGGCGCCAGAGCAGATCAGTCACGCGACTCTCCGCCACCCAGATGCAGCGCGATCAGACCGGCACTCTGCTGCTCCAGCAACTGAATCAGTGCCTTGCTGCGCGCCGCTACCAGGGTATGCAGAAACAGCAGCGGGATGGCCGCCAGCAAGCCCAGAACGGTGGTTACCAGCGCCTGAGAAATGCCGTCTGCCATGAGTTTCGGGTCGCCACTGCCGTACTGGGTAATAGCCTGGAAGGTGACGATCATACCGGTCACGGTACCCAGCAGACCAAGCAACGGTGCCACCGCAGCGAGCAGTTTGATCAGACCCTGCCAGCGTTCCAGCGCCGGCGTCTCGCGCAGAATGGCCTCATCCAGCTTGAGCTCAAGGGTGTCCAGCTCCTCCAGTCGCGGCTTGCTGCCGATCACGCTCAGCACCCGCCCCAGCGGATTGTCCCTGCGCAGCGCGTCTAGGTCATCAATCTGCCGATCCACGCCGCGCTGCACCCGCTGCAGCCAGATCAGCCGCGCCAGCGCCAGCAGCACGCCCAGCACCCCCAGCGTCACAATCACATACCCCACGATGCCACCCTGCGACACGCGCGTCAGCAGGTCCGGCGTGCGTTGCAGCTGGGCGATGACCTGACCTCGGGCAGGATCGATCAGGATATCGGCAGGCACCTCACGGGGCGCGAGAAAGTCGGCAACCAGCCCGCTGCTACCCGGCTGACGGGCGGCCAGCTGCAAGCTGTCGGAGTCTGACTGATACAGCAGATAACCCGGTTCGGAGAGGGCAACAAAGGGGCCGACCAGCACCACCGGGGTCGCCGCGCTGCGGCCCTGGCGATCAACCACAGATGCGCTGATCCGGGCGACCTCGCCACTGGCGGTCATATCCTGCTGCAACCGATACCAGAACTGCTCGAGCGCCTCGACACTGGGGATTCTGCTGCTTTGCGCCAGCGCCTCCAGTTCGTCGCGCCGTTCGGGAAAACGGCTGTTGAGCTGCGAATCCTGCCACTGCCCGAGGGTATCCCCGGCGCCCTGGCGTACAACCCCGAACAGCTCGCCGAGATTGCCGCTGCGCTGGGTCAGCTGTTCTCTCAGTGCAGCCAGATGGTCACCCTGGGCCTTGAACTGCGCATCCAGCTGATCGGCCCGGGCCTGGGCCTGAGCCAGCCGCGCACGCGCCTGCGCCAGCCGCTGTTGCTGCTGATCACGCTCGCGCAGAAACTGCTGCTCCCGCGCCTGCATCGCTGCCTGCTCGGCGCTACGGGTATCACGAATGCTTTGCAGCAGGGCGTCCTTGTCCAGTGTTTGTGCCTGCCCCAGCGGCGCGAGTAAACAGACAAACAGGAAAGCAAGCCACTTCATGGAGCCACCTCCACACTGACCTGCGGCATCGGCAGACGCAACATCTGCGGCGTCTGCTCGTTGCGGGCAATCGCCATCCCCTGGTCCAGCGCACGCCGATAGCTGGACGGCAGCGCCTGCCATTGCCCATGGGCGGCGTCCCAGTAGCCCTGATGCTGACCATCCAGGCTCTGGAAGAACAGCATCAGCCGACCAACCCGCAAAAACTCGACAACCCGCTGCTGATCCCCATCCTTGAGCGCGCCACGCCAGGCCTCCAGCGTGCGGCCGTATTCACTCTCGATCTGATAGGCCTCCAGCACCCGACGGTACAATTCCGCGACGCTGACATCGGGGTCAACCAGCAGGGCCTGCAAACGGGCGACCCGCTCCTCCCGTTCGTCCAGCAGGAAGGGCAGATCCAGAGCAATAAAGGCATCCAGCGATTCGATCATGCGCCGGATCAGCGGCAGCATTTCCCGCTGGGTGTCGGCGACGCTGTCGATCTGCTGTTGCAGGCTCGCGATCTCGTCTGCCTGGCTCGCGACCAACTGTTGCATTCGCTCGCTGTAATCGGTCAGGGCATCGGCCTGGGTCACGGCGTGGCGATAAGCCTCCAGCGCGGCGCGGGTTGCCTGATCCAGCTCATTGATACGCTGCTGCGCCGCGACCGCGTCATCAACAAGCGCCTGACTCTGCTGCTGCGCCTGCTCAAGAGACTGCTGTGCCTGCAGCGTCAACGGCAATGTCAGCAGCACCACCGCCAGCCATAATGGTTTCATCCAGCGTTCCTCGAACTCACCGGCCACCTGAAGACGGCCAAAGACAGCCATTGTCAGTTTTGTTGGCAATGCGGGCAACCGTGACCTCAGTCACAGCCTGCGGCAGCCTGCCGCACTCAACTCTGCCAGCAACTTGCTCCAGATCAATAGTCGTTACTGCGCTTGCTCGTACAGTTGCACCTGTCCAACACACTAGGAGACAGAACATGTCAGCTTTCGCATCCCGCCTCGGCCTTGCAGCCCTTTTCGCCCCTGCACTGCTGGCCGTTTCGGTTACCGCTCAGGCCTACCAGGCAGGCGACGCCATCGTTCGCGTTGGCGCGGTTGCCGTCGACCCGCAGGAAGACAGCAGCAACGTGACTCTCAATGGCGCTGATATCGGCACCGATGTAGGCGTCGACAGCAACGTCCAGCTGGGTATCACCGGCACATACATGCTGACCGAGCACGTGGGCATCGGCATCCTGGGCGCTACTCCGTTCGAACACAGCATCAACCTGAACGGCGTGGGCAAACTGGCTGACATCAAGCACCTGCCACCGACCGTCACCCTGCAGTACTTCCCGATGCACAGTGCTTCCAAGCTGCAGCCCTACGTCGGTGCCGGCCTGAACTACACCACCTTCTTCAGTGAAGAGTTTACCAGCGCCAACAAGGCCGCCGGTTTCAGCAACCTGGACCTGGATGACTCCATCGGTCTTGCCCTGGAAGCCGGCGTTGACTATCAGATTGGCGAACGCCTGATTCTGAACGGCGCCATCTGGTACGCCGACATCGATACCGAAGCCTCTTTCGAGCTGAACGGCAATAAAGGCAAGGTTGACGTCGAAATCGATCCGATGGTCTACATGGTGAGCCTGGGCTACAAGTTCTAAGCCCTCCTCCCGCACTCACGGCTGCACTTTCCCCTGGGATCCTTGTGATCTCAGGGGATTTTTTTATCCAGCAATTCGGGCAGGCCGATGCGCCAGGTGCGCGGCTTGATACCAAAGACATGCAGCAGGCGACGTCCGCTGAGCACCGCGTTGCGCGGTTCGACTGCCGCGGCGGGCTGGGTCTCGAAGGCAACCGGCTCAATGCCCGGCTCGCGCTCGATTCGCCCGCAGGACACCAGTTCCTGAGCCAGTGTCCGGGCGAAGCTGATCCAGCTGGCCATTTCTCCACTTGCATAGTGATAACACCCGTACAGCTGGGCGTTGCAGTCCAATTGCTTGAGCGCACTCAACACCACCCGCGCCATATCCGCCACGGGAGTCGGGTTCCCCCGCCACTCCTCGGCCAGTACGACGGTCTCACCGCTGCACAACTGACTGATAAGACGCTGCAGCAGGCCGCCTTCGGACGAATCCAGAACCCAGCTGAAACGCAGCAGCAAATGACGGGGGCAGCACTGCTCCAGCAAGCTGTCCAGCGCAGCCTGCTGCGCCCCGTGCAGACCAATTGGCTGCAACGGATCCTTCTCGGTGTAGGGCTGCCCCTTGCTGCCGTCAAACACACGCGTATTGGAGAGCATGCACAACAGCAGATCACGCTGCTGGCATTCCGCAATCAGTTGCCGGGCGAATGCCGTATGCTGATCCAGCGCTTCGGCAGTGGGTGCCAGCACCTGAAACTGCTGGTGGTAGAAGGCCAGATCAACAACCGCATCCGGCTGCAAAGTGTCCAGCCACCCGGCGATAGCAGACGGTTGCCAATCGGCGGGCTCCTCTTCCAGCGTAAGAAACTCAATGTCTTCCGCTGCCGCCTGCACCGTCAGTGCGCGCCCGAGGAGTGACGACTTGCCCAGCAGCAACACCCGCATCCGCATGCTTTGTTGACCCTTGATCCTGATAACCCGAGACAGCCTGTATTGTGCAGTCTCAGGTCCACTACGTCACCTGTGGAAATTCAGGTGTAGGTAATCAGGTCACGGTGCTGGAGGCTATCGAGGTGCGGAACGCTGTTGAAGCTGCTCAAGCGCATGTTGTGCTGGTTGAACACGCACTGAATGATCGCGGTGTTGCGGGTCTGCAGATTCAGCTCGACCATGGTCCGGCTGGGCGCCTCAAGCAACTGACGCACCAGCATGGCAATGGCGCCGCCAGAGCTCACAGCCAGCACTTTGCTGCCCTTGTAGCTGGTCATGATGTGTTCGCGCACCGAAAGGATACGATCCTCGAAGCTGGCCCAGGTTTCCGGCAGATCGCCCTGCAATTCACCTTCGGACCAGAGCACGATGCCCTGTTTCAGGCGTTTGAAAAAGTCGGCAACAGCCGGCTTTTCGGGCAAGGCCTGCTCCGGATGCTGGGCAAGAAAGGCGTGCAGAATCGAGTGAAAGTCGAACTCGTTCAACTCCGGAAAGACCTGAAAGCCGCTGGCCTCAACCCCCATGCCGGCGCAGATGCCCTCGGCCGTTTCGCGGTGGCGCACCATGTCACCCGTCAGGATGTGATCAAACTGCAGCTGCTGGGTCGCGAAGTATTCGCCCAGCATCCGCGCCTGCTGATGCCCCTTTGGTGACAGCTGATCGTAGTTGTCGCTGCCGAACGACGCCTGACCGTGACGAACGAAATACACCTCTGACATGTTGCTCTCTCTGTGCTGGAGTGATTGGGCAACCCGCTGCCCGGCATCATCTGCGACACAGGAGCTTTCACGAGCCATAAAAAAACCCGGCAGACCGGGGATACAGGATCCTAGGTCATGCCGGGTTACGGCGACAGCTACATTCTAGAACGGAATGTCATCATCAAAGCTGTCGTAATCCGGTGCCGACTGCTGCGGCGCGGCCTGCTGCGGCTGCGCGGCGGCCTGCGGCTGGGCTGCGGGACGCTGCGGGCGGGCCTGGCCCATGCCCTGTTCGCCACCGCCCTGACGGCTGTCGAGCAGCTGCATCTGACCGCCCATGTCGACCACAACCTCGGTGGTATAGCGTTTGACGCCGTCCTTCTCCCACTCGCGGGTCTGCAGACGACCTTCGACGTACAGCTTGGAGCCCTTGCGCGCGTACTCGCCAACCACCTCGGCGATACGGCCAAAGAACACCACACGGTGCCACTCGGTGCGTTCCTGCATCTGGCCAGTCTGCTTGTCTTTCCAGCTGTCAGTGGTTGCCAGGGTGACGTTGGCGACTGCATTACCATTGGGCAGGTAGCGCACTTCCGGATCACCACCGACATTACCGATCAAAATTACCTTGTTGACGCCTCTGGCCATTCTACTCTCCTGATATGCCTGGGTGATCAAACGGGTGCTGCGACCCGGTCCAACGCTTCACGATCCAGCAGTTTGCTGTCGACTTTCAAGTAGGCAGCCGATTCGTCGGCAACAATCACGACGTCGGTCACACCTGCGACAGCAAGCAGGCTGGCGGCCAGGCCTGCGTCTCTGATGCGGTCAGAGGACACGGCCAACCGGTAACTGGTTACGTAAGGCGGTTCACGCATGGTAACACCAATAGCCAGCCACGACAGTGCCAGCAGCGCGCATCCGACGAATACCCCGCCCAGACCAAAATGGGCGAACAACCAGCCGCCGAACATGCCACCCAGTGCCGCCCCGGCAAACTGACTGGTGGAATACACGCCCATAGCAGTGCCCTTGCCGCCTGCCGGGGCAATCTTGCTGAGCAACGACGGCAAGGTCGCCTCCAGCAGGTTGAAACCGACAAAGAACAGGATGATGCAGGCGACCAGCCAGGGCAGCGAAGCCTGGGTCAGCCAGAACAGCGGCTGGACCAACACCAGCAAGGCCACCGCACCCAGCAGCACTCTCTTCATCTGACGCTGCCTTTCGGCGTAAATAATGAACGGCACCATACCGAAGAACGACAACAGCAAGGCCGCCAGATAGACCCACCAGTGCTCTTCCTTTGGCAGGCCGGCCTGCTGCTGAAGCGCCAGCGGAATCGCCAGAAAGGTCGCCATCAGAATGGCGTGAAGGCAGGCGATGCCGTAATTCAGCCGCAACAGTTCAGGATTAGCGAGCGCCGGTCGCAGGGCACCGCGAACAATCCCGGCATCGCGGTGGTGAAGCACCAGCTGCGGCGTCGGCACGACCAGCAGTACCAGGCCAATACCAACGATCGCCAACATCGAGGTCGACAGAAAGACGCCGCCCAGCCCGGCGATGCCGGCAACGACCGGCCCGGCCACCATCGCGACGGCAAAGGCCAGGCCGATACTCATGCCGATCATCGCCATGGCCTTGGTACGGTGCTGTTCACGGGTCGAGTCGGCAACCAGCGCCATGACTGCGGCTGCGATGGCGCCCGCCCCTTGCAGAATCCGCCCGGCTATCACCTGTTGAATGCTGTCCGCCCCTGCCGCCAGCAGGCCCCCAGCCGCAAACAGCACGAGACCGAAGACAATGACCGGTTTGCGCCCGATCCGATCGGACAGCATGCCGAAGGGAATTTGCAGCACAGCCTGGGTCAGCCCGTAGGCACCGATTGCCATGCCAATCAGCAGCGGCGTGGCCCCCTGAAGTTGCTGGCCATAGGTCGCCAGCACCGGCAACACCATAAACAGACCCAGCATGCGAAAGGCAAAAACCAGCGCCAGCGAGATCGAGGCGCGGCGTTCCTGCGGACTCATCGAGTCAACCTGATGCATGACAGCTCCGGGTAAAAGCGCGGATTTTATCACGCCTTTCCCGTCACCGGGATGGCCATCCGGACAGAGTCCGTTCACCTCTCCAACTTTGCCGCCGGACCAGCGCAGGCCGTATACTTGTGCGCTTTGCCGGCCACGAGGTGAGAGTACTGTGGATACGATTCAGATACGGGGTGCACGCACACACAACCTGAAGAACGTCGACCTCGATTTGCCGCGCGACAAATTGATCGTGATTACCGGCCTGTCAGGCTCAGGCAAGTCATCGCTGGCGTTCGACACGCTTTACGCAGAGGGCCAGCGCCGTTACGTCGAGTCTCTGTCGGCCTATGCCAGACAGTTCCTGTCGATGATGGAGAAGCCGGACGTCGACCACATCGAAGGCCTCTCGCCAGCCATCTCGATCGAGCAGAAGTCAACATCGCACAACCCCCGCTCCACCGTCGGCACCATCACCGAGATATACGACTACCTGCGCCTGCTGTTTGCCCGCGTCGGCACCCCGATGTGCCCGGACCACAACCTGCCGCTGGCCGCCCAGACCATCAGCCAGATGGTCGATCAGGTGCTGGCCATGCCGGAAGGCAGCAAATTGATGCTGCTGGCACCAGTCATGCGTGAACGCAAGGGTGAACACCTGGCCCTGATTGAAGAGCTGCGTGCGCAGGGCTTCGTCCGCGCCCGCATCGATGGCCGCATCCACGAACTGGATGAGGCGCCGACGCTGGACAAGAAGCGCAAGCACACCATTGAGGTCGTAGTTGACCGCTTCAAGGTCCGCGCAGACTTGCAACAGCGCCTGGCCGAGTCATTCGAAACCGCCATCAGCCTGGCTGACGGCATTGCCATCATCGCCCCGATGGATGGCGAAGAAGGCGAGGAAGTTACCTTCAGCGCACGCTTTGCCTGCCCGGAATGCGGCCACTCGATCAGCGAGCTCGAACCGCGCCTGTTCTCCTTCAACAATCCGGCCGGCGCCTGCCCCGGCTGCGATGGTCTGGGCGTAAAGCAGTTCTTCGACGCCCGCCGCCTGGTCAATGGCGAGCTGACGCTGGCCGAGGGCGCCATTCGCGGCTGGGACCGCCGCAACGTCTATTACTTCCAGATGCTCAGCTCACTGGCGGAGCACTACGGCATTGATCTGGACCAGCCGTTTGAAAAGCTGCAGGAGCCGCACCGCAAGCTGATCCTCAGCGGCACCGGCAAGGACAACGTACCCTTCCGCTACCTCAACGATCGTGGCGACGTGGTGCGCCGCGAGCATCCGTTCGAGGGCATCCTGCCGAACCTGGAACGCCGCTACCGGGAGACCGAGTCCCAGAGCGTGCGCGAGGAACTGACCAAGTACCTGAGCACCCAGCCCTGCCCCGATTGCCACGGCACCCGTCTGCGCCGCGAGGCCCGCCACGTGATGATCGACGGCCGCAACCTGCCGGGCGTCACCACCCTGCCGGTCGGCAGCGCCGCCGAGTACTTCGAGCAACTGACGCTGGAGGGCAGCCGCGGCGAAATTGCCGAAAAGATTCTCAAGGAAATCCGTGCCCGTCTGATGTTTCTGGTCAACGTCGGCCTCGACTATCTGACCCTCGACCGCAGCGCCGACACCCTCTCCGGCGGCGAGGCCCAGCGTATCCGTCTGGCCAGCCAGATTGGCGCCGGCCTGGTCGGCGTGATGTACATCCTCGACGAGCCCTCGATCGGGCTGCACCAGCGCGACAACGAGCGCCTGCTCGCCACCCTGGTGCACCTGCGCGATCTGGGCAACACGGTGATTGTGGTCGAGCACGATGAAGACGCCATTCGGCTGGCCGACTATGTGGTCGATATCGGCCCTGGCGCCGGTGTACACGGAGGTCAGGTGGTATCAAAAGGCACGCCGCAGCAAGTGATGGACGACCCCGCCTCGCTGACCGGCAAGTACCTGTCCGGCAAGGTCAAAATTGCCGTGCCGGCTGAACGCACGCCGCTGCGCAAGGACTGGCTGCGCCTCAAGGGCGCGTGCGGCAATAACCTGCAGAAGGTCACCCTGGAGATCCCGGTCGGCCTGCTGACCTGCGTGACCGGGGTATCCGGATCGGGCAAATCGACACTGATCAACAATACCCTGTTCCCGATTACCGCAACCGCACTAAACGGCGCGACCACGCTGGAGACTGCCCCCTACGACAGCTTCGACGGTCTGCAGCACCTGGACAAGGTGGTCGACATCGACCAGAGCCCTATCGGCCGCACGCCGCGTTCAAATCCGGCAACCTACACCGGGCTGTTTACGCCGATTCGCGACCTGTTCGCCGGCACCCAGGAAGCCCGCTCGCGCGGCTACAAGGCTGGGCGGTTCTCATTCAACGTCAAGGGCGGACGCTGCGAGGCCTGCCAGGGCGACGGTCTGATCAAGGTCGAAATGCACTTTCTGCCGGACATCTACGTCCCCTGCGACGTGTGCAAGAGCAAGCGCTATAACCGCGAAACCCTTGAGATCAAGTACAAGGGCAAGAGTATCCACGAGGTACTGGAAATGACCATCGAGGAAGCCCGCGAGTTCTTCGATGCCGTACCCGCGATTGCCCGCAAGCTGCAAACGCTGATTGATGTAGGCCTGTCCTATATCCGCCTTGGCCAGTCCGCTACCACGCTGTCAGGTGGTGAAGCGCAACGGGTCAAACTGGCCCGCGAACTGTCCAAGCGCGACACCGGCAAGACGCTCTACATCCTCGACGAGCCGACCACGGGCCTGCACTTCGCCGATATCCAGCAACTGCTAGACGTGCTGCACCGACTGCGTGACCACGGCAATACCGTGGTGGTTATCGAGCACAACCTGGATGTGATCAAGACCGCCGACTGGATCGTCGACCTTGGTCCGGAAGGGGGTTCTCGGGGTGGTCAGATCATTGCCGCCGGTACGCCGGAACAGGTGGCAGCCGAGCCGGCATCCCATACCGGCCGGTTCCTCGGCCCGCTACTGGAGCGTGACCGGGCCTGATCCTACAGTTGAAAATGTGCGACCAGCTGCAGCTGACTGCCCGCCAGCTGCTGCAGCCGCTCGCCGCTGACGCGGGTATGCAGTGCAGTGTCCCGACTTTCAGCTGTCATGTCCTGTAACTGATGCATGTGTCGGTTTACGTCCGCGGTCGTTGCGGCCTGCTGCTCCGCAGCCGTGGCGATCTGAAACGCCAGGCTCTGAACAGAATGCAGCGCACCGTCCAGATCTCCGAGACGGCCCAGCACCAGCTGGGTTTCCTGCTCCAGCGACTGTGCCTGCGATGACGCGGCCTGCATGCGATCAAGCGCTTGCAACGAGGACTGATCCAGGGCGCCGACTATAGTGACCACCTCCTCGGTAGCAGTGCGGGTACGCAGCGCGAGCTGACGCACTTCATCGGCAACCACCGCAAATCCCCTCCCCTGCTCCCCGGCGCGGGCAGCCTCAATTGCTGCGTTGAGTGCGAGCAGGTTGGTCTGCTCCGCAATACCGTTGATCACCTGCAGCACAACGCCAATCTGCCGACTATCATCGGCGAGGGTTTGAACCACAGCGTCCGCGCTACGCAGACCGCCGAGTAGCTGATCCTGACGACTGATCATCTCTTCCAGCGTGTTCTGCATCGCCCCGAACGCCTTGCGTGCACCAGCAGTCCGCTCGGCACTAGCTGATGCGGAGCTCGCGATTTCCTGTACGGTTGCCGCCATCTCGTCCACAGCAGAGACGACCATCTCTACGGCGTCTTGCTGCTGCTCCAGCCTGGCACTGGTACGCCCCGCCGCATCAAGAATGTCATCACTGGCACCACCAACCGCCTCGCTGGAAGCACGCAACTGTTGAACCACACCGCGCCAGGCGGCCGCCATTTCCTGTAGCGCCTGCAGCAGCCCTCCGGAGCGCGCCTGCTTACCCGCAGAGCGAAGTTCACCTCTGGCCAGGCTCTTTGCGAAGCTGACCATGTTGAGCGGCTCATCACCGAGCGGGCGCATCACACTGCGACTGACCAGCAACGTCGCCAGCAATACTGCAACGACGGTAAAAACCCCAAGCAACAATACCTGCCACATCAGCGCACGCACCGGCGCGAAAGCCTGCTCGGAATCCACTTCGGCGATCAGCGCCCAGTGCTGATCGCCGAACTCCACCGGCGCAAAGGCTTTCAACGCCACAGCCCCATCAAGACCGGATTCGCTCAGGCGTCCGCTCTGCCCGGCCATGGCCTGTTCGATCGCAAGGCCACCAAGCGTCTGCCCCTGCCCGGCGCGCCGGTCCGCATAGCGCACCGAATCGGAACGCAAACGTCGATCATTGCCCACCAGATAGGTCTCACCCTTGTCACCCAGCCCCTGGCGTTCGTGCATCAGTTCATTGAGCGGACCGATTGGCAACTCAAGTACCAACAGCGCCTGTATCAGCCCGTCAGCTCCAATTGGCGCGACCAGATACTGTACCGAGTCTGCACTCAAGGAGTCAGAAACCTGGTCGCCAATGTGAATTCGTGGGTCTGACAGCCCCTGCGCGACGGCACCACCCAGCGGTGTATCTGCCCATTCGGAATCAGTCAGCAAAGCCTGATAGGCAGGACCGCGGTTAACACTGAAGAACACCAGCCCATCGGGGCTGACCAGCTTCAGATCGCGATACCCGTAGGCTTCGATGAAATGCTCAAAGGTAGGCTTGTCATAACTGCTGGCGCTGACCAGCGCGACTGCATCCAGACCAAGATAGCTGTTGCTCAGCGTACGACTCAGGGTGTCGAGCTGATTGCGCCGCTGCGCCCATCCATCCTGCAGCTGACGCTGCTTGATACTGGCAACCGCCTGAAGCGTGTTGAGGGTCTGGTCTCGCAGCGCGTTACTCGCCTGCGAATACACCGTAGCGGCCATTACGGCCACCGGTACCAGACCAACGAGCAGGTAGGTTATTGCCAACTTGAAACGCAAGGACATGGGGCACCGCTCCGGATAGATGAATTCCACGGAACGGCAAGCAAGAATCGTGCAACTTAATTTACATAGCGTAAAACATAGCAAACCGACGGCCTGAGAAAGCGCCTATGGTTGACCCCGCCCTGCGCAGAGCACCAGCGCCGTGCATTCGAGGCCGCTCATAGTGCAGCAGGCGGATCTGCAGGCACAAAAAAACCGGCCTGAGCCGGTTTTTTTGTAGCGCTGATACTTACTCTTCAGCTGCAACCGCTTCTGGGCGGTCAACCAGCTCAACGTAAGCCATCGGGGCAGCATCACCAGCGCGGAAACCGCACTTGAGGATGCGAACGTAGCCACCCGGACGGGTTGCATAGCGCTTGCCCAGGTCGTTGAACAGTTTGCCAACTGCAGACTTGCTGCGAGTACGGTCAAACGCCAGACGACGATTGGCAACGGTGTCTTCCTTGGCCAGGGTGATCAGCGGCTCGGCAACGCGACGCAGCTCCTTGGCTTTCGGCAGAGTAGTTTTGATCAGTTCATTCTCGAACAGCGACACAGCCATGTTCTGGAACATAGCCTTGCGGTGTGCGCTGGTTCGACTCAGGTGACGACCACTTTTACGATGACGCATCTCTCAATTCCTCGGTGTCGAGACGATCAGGCCGAAACCTTATCGTCCTTCTTCAAGCTTGCAGGCGGCCAGTTGTCCAGACGCATACCCAGAGACAGACCACGAGAGGCCAGAACGTCTTTGATCTCGGTCAGAGACTTCTTGCCCAGGTTCGGGGTCTTCAGCAGCTCTACTTCGGTACGCTGGATCAGATCGCCAATGTAATAGATATTTTCGGCCTTCAGGCAGTTGGCCGAACGGACAGTCAGCTCAAGATCGTCCACCGGGCGCAGCAGGATCGGGTCAATCTCGTCTTCCTGCTGCTCCACCACCGGCTCCTGGTCACCCTTCAGGTCCACGAAGGCAGCCAGTTGCTGCTGGAGGATGGTTGCAGCGCGACGAATCGCCTCTTCCGGGTCCAGAGTGCCGTTGGTCTCGAGATCGATGACCAGCTTGTCCAAGTTAGTACGCTGCTCGACACGCGCACTCTCCACCACATACGCAACGCGGCGTACGGGAGTGTAGGTGGCGTCCAGCTGCAGACGACCGATAGAGCGGGTCTCGTCCTCATCGGACTGACGCGCATCGGCCGGCTCGTAACCACGACCACGAGCTACAGTGAGCTTCATGTTCAGTTCGCCATTGTCGGACAGCGTGGCAATCACGTGATCCGGGTTGACGATTTCGACTTCGTGGTCCAGCTGAATGTCAGCGGCAGTAACAACGCCCGGGCCTTTCTTGGAAAGGTTCAGGGTTACCTGGTCGCGACCGTGCATGATGATCGCCAACCCTTTCAGGTTGAGCAGGATCTCGATGACGTCTTCCTGAACGCCTTCGATGGCGCTGTACTCGTGCAACACGCCGTCGATTTCGGCCTCTACCACGGCGCAGCCGGGCATGGACGAGAGCAGAATGCGACGAAGCGCATTGCCCAGGGTGTGACCGAAACCACGCTCCAGCGGCTCAAGAGTAATCTTGGCACGTGTGGGCGAAGTTTCCTGAACGTCAATGTGACGCGGTGTTAGAAACTCGGTAACCGAACTCTGCATGTGGGGCACCTTTATGCTGTCTGTCGCTTACTTGGAGTACAGCTCGACGATCAGGTTTTCGTTGATGTCGGCGTACAGGTCGCTGCGTGCAGGCAGGGCTTTGAAAACGCCTTCTTTCTTGCCAGCGTCTACTTCAACCCACTCCGCACCACCGCGCTGAGCAGCCTGCTCCAGAGCGCTGTTGATGCGCAGCTGGTTTTTGGCCTTTTCACGGACAGCAACTACGTCACCCGGGGAAACCAGGTAAGACGCGATATTGACAGTCTTGCCGTTGACACTGATGGACTTGTGGGATACCAGCTGGCGTGCTTCAGCGCGAGTAGCACCGAAACCCATGCGGTAAACGACGTTGTCCAGACGACGCTCGAGCAGTTGCAGCAGGTTCTCACCGGTAGCGCCCTTCAGACGGGCTGCTTCCTTGTAATAGTTGCGGAACTGACGCTCAAGAACGCCATACATACGACGGACTTTCTGCTTCTCGCGCAGCTGAGTACCATATTCCGAAAGACGACCGCGGCGCTGACCGTGAACACCCGGAGGGGTTTCCAGTTTGCACTTGGAGTCGAGAGCGCGCACGCCGCTTTTCAGGAACAGGTCAGTACCTTCGCGACGAGACAGCTTGCACTTGGGACCAATATAACGAGCCATTTTACCGTCTCCTGATTAAACGCGACGCTTCTTGGGCGGGCGGCAGCCGTTGTGGGGAATAGGGGTGACATCGGTGATGCTGCTGATCTTGTAACCACAAGAATTCAGTGCACGAACTGCCGACTCACGACCTGGGCCGGGGCCTTTAACGCAAACGTCGAGGTTCTTCAGGCCATACTCAAGAGCAGCCTGACCGGCGCGCTCGGCAGCTACCTGGGCAGCAAACGGAGTGCTCTTACGGGAACCACGGAAGCCGGAGCCGCCGGAAGTTGCCCAGCTCAGGGCGTTACCCTGACGGTCAGTGATGGTGATGATGGTGTTATTGAAAGACGCGTGGATGTGGGCGACCCCATCAACGACCGTCTTTTTTACTTTTTTACGTACACGAGCAGCTGGCTTAGCCATATCTGTAGATTCCCTCGCAATTACTTACGGATCGGCTTGCGCGGACCCTTACGGGTACGGGCATTGGTCTTGGTGCGCTGACCGCGGACCGGCAGGCCACGACGGTGACGCAGGCCACGATAGCAGCCGAGATCCATGAGGCGCTTGACGTTCATGTTGATCGCGCGGCGCAGATCGCCTTCGGTGTTGCTCTTGGCGACTTCATTGCGCAGGGTATCAATCTGCTCTTCGCTCAGATCCTTGATTTTGACACTGGGCTCAATGCCAGTGGCGGCACAGATCTGTTGTGCCTTGGTCTGACCAATACCAAAGATATAGGTCAGAGAGATAACAGTGTGCTTGTTATCCGGGATGTTGACGCCTGCAATACGGGCCATCCAATTTACTCCGTCTGACAGCTACCTGACTCAACCCAAAGAGGTTGCTCGAAAAAGGGTGCAGTAGGGTAGCGCTAACAAAAATAAAATTCAACCACCTGGCCAAAATTTGGCCAGGTGGCGGTTATCCTGAGACGTAGTCTTAATTCAGAACCGGGAATTAACCCTGGCGCTGCTTATGACGGGGCTCAGCACTGCAGATTACACGTACGCAACCGTTGCGACGGATAACCTTGCAGTTACGGCAAAGCTTCTTGACTGATGCTGCAACTTTCATAGCCGACTCCTATAACCCGAAGACTCAGCGGAGCATGCCGCTGCCGTAACCTTTCAGGTTAGATTTCTTCAAAAGAGACTCGTACTGCTGAGAAACGAGGTGCGATTGTACTTGGGACATGAAGTCCATAACAACCACAACAACGATCAGCAGCGATGTCCCACCCAGATAGAAGGGCACATTCGCCGACACCACCAGGAACTGCGGCAACAAGCAGACAGCGGTCATATACAGGGCCCCGAACAGGGTGAGGCGAGTCAGAACGCTATCGATGTAGCGAGCGGACTGCTCACCGGGACGAATACCCGGAATGAACGCGCCGGACTTCTTGAGGTTTTCCGCAACATCCTTCGGATTGAACATCAAGGCTGTGTAGAAGAAGCAGAAGAAAATAATCCCTGCACTAAACAGAATGATATTCAGCGGCTTACCCGGTCCAATGGCCTGAGCCAGGGTTTGCAGCCATTCCATGTTGTCACCCTGGGCGAACCAGGTACCCAGCGAGGCCGGGAACAACAGGATACTGCTGGCAAAGATCGCCGGGATCACACCTGCCATGTTGACCTTGAGAGGCAAATGGCTGGTCTGCGCGGCGAATACCTTGCGACCTTGCTGACGCTTGGCGTAGTTGACCGTAATTCTGCGCTGGCCACGCTCGACGAAGACGACGAACGCAATCATGGCGATAGCCACCAGGCCAACACCAATCAGCGCGAATATGTTGATGGTACCCAGACGGGCACCTTCGAAGGACTGTCCAATGGCTGCCGGCAAACCGGCAACAATGCCGGCGAAAATCAGCATCGAGATACCGTTACCGATACCTCGCTCGGTGATCTGCTCACCGAGCCACATCATGAACATTGCGCCAGCAACAAAGGTAGTAACAGCCACAAAATAGAAGCTGAACCCTGTGTCAAACGCAACGCCCTGACTGGCCAGACCAACGGACATACCGATGGCTTGTATAAAAGCCAGCACCAGCGTCAGATAACGCGTGTACTGACTGATCTTCCGGCGTCCGGACTCCCCTTCCTTCTTCAACTGCTCAAGCGACGGGGTCACCGCCGTCATCAGCTGCATGATGATGGATGCAGAGATGTACGGCATGATGCCCAGAGCGAAGATACTCATTCGCTCCAGGGCACCGCCGGAGAACATGTTGAACAGGCTAAGGATCGTCTCTGAATTCTGATTGAACAGATCGGCCAGACGATCAGGGTTTATCCCGGGAACCGGAATATGCGCCCCGATACGGTAAACGATGATCGCGAGGAACAGGAAGCGCAGGCGCCCCCAGAGTTCACTCAAGCCACCTTGATTCATTCCAGAAAGAGCGCCTTGCTTAGCCATTTAGTCCTCGATCTTGCCACCAGCTGCTTCGATCGCTGCACGAGCACCTTTAGTGACGGCCAGACCTTTGACGGTAACCGCTTTGGTTACGTCGCCGGACAGGACGATCTTGGCTCGTACAAACTTGTTGCCAATTACGTTGGCATCTTTCAGCGCCTGCAGGTCAATGACCTCAGCGTCAACAGCGTTCAGTTCGCTGGTGCGAATTTCAGCAGTGACCATAGCCAGTTTGGAAGTAAAACCAAACTTCGGCAGACGACGGTGCAGCGGCTGCTGACCACCCTCGAAACCGGGGGCAACGGTGCCACCGGAACGCGAGGTCAGACCCTTGTGACCGCGGCCAGCGGTCTTACCCAGACCGCTACCGATACCACGACCGACGCGCAGCTTTTCACGGCGTGCACCCGGCGCGGAACGCAGATCATTCAGTTTCATGTCTTATTCCTCTACCCGAACCATGTAGGAGACCTTGTTGATCATCCCACGAACCGACGGAGTGTCTTCGACTTCGACGGTGTGGCCGATGCGGCGCAGACCCAGACCCTTAACGCAGGCCTGGTGCTTCGGCAGACGACCAGCGACGCTCTTGAACAGAGTCACCTTGATTTTTGCGTTTGCCATGTCCGCTTACCCCGTGATGTCTTCAACGGTCTTGCCGCGCTTGGCCGCTACAGACTCGGGAGACTGCATCGACTTCAGACCCTTGTAGGTAGCCTGAACGACGTTAACCGGGTTGGTGGAACCGTAACACTTGGCCAGTACGTTGTGTACACCAGCCGCTTCCAGGACGGCGCGCATTGCACCACCGGCGATAACACCGGTACCTTCGGACGCCGGCTGCATGAACACCTTGGAGGCGCCGTGAGCTGCACGAACGGGGTACTGCAGGGTGGTACCATCCAGATCAACCTGGATCATGTTACGACGTGCCGCTTCCATCGCCTTCTGGATGGCGGCAGGCACTTCACGTGCCTTGCCGCGACCGAAACCAACGCGACCCTTGCCGTCACCGACAACAGTCAGCGCTGTGAAAGCGAAGATACGGCCGCCTTTTACTACTTTGGCGACGCGGTTCACCTGAACCAGCTTCTCGATGTAACCTTCGTCGCGCTTTTGATCGAAATTAGCCATAACTCTACCCTTAGAATTCCAGCCCGCCTTCACGAGCGGCGTCGGCCAGCGCTTTTACGCGACCATGGTACTTGAAGCCGGAACGGTCGAAGGCGACCTGAGTTACACCGGCGGCCTTGGCTCGCTCAGCAACCAGCAGACCTACCTTCTTGGCCGCTTCAATGTTACCGGTAGAACCGGCACGCAATTCAGCATCCAGAGTGGAGGCGCTGGCCAGCACTTGGCTGCCATCTGCCGAGATAACCTGTGCGTACATGTGCTGCGAAGAGCGGTACACGCAGAGACGAACGGCTTCCAGTTCGCGCAACTTCAGGCGCGTACGGCGAGCGCGACGGAGACGAATAACTTTTTTATCGCTCATTTGCTATGCCCTACTTCTTCTTGGCTTCTTTACGACGCACTACCTCATCGGAGTAGCGTACACCCTTGCCCTTATAGGGCTCCGGACGACGGAAATCACGAATTTCCGCTGCTACTTGACCAACCAGCTGCTTGTCGATGCCTTTGATGATAATGTCAGTCTGGCTGGGGGTTTCAACAGAAACACCCTCAGGCAGCTGGTAGTCGATCGGGTGCGAGTAACCCAGTGCCAGGTTGAGAACCTGACCCTTGGCCTGCGCCTTGTAACCAACACCAACCAGCTGGAGCTTGCGCTCAAAGCCCTGGCTGACGCCAATGACCATATTGTTGACCAGGGCGCGGGTAGTACCGGCCATGGCCATGTTCAGGCTGCCGGCGCGCGCTGCGAAACGCAGCTCACCGTCTTCCTGAACAACTTCAACAGTCGGATGCAGGTTCAGACTAAGAGCGCCCTTGGCACCCTTGATCGACAGTTCCTGACCGTTCAGTTTTGCTTCTACACCCTGCGGCAGTTTGACAGGGTTCTTAGCGACGCGAGACATCGTGACCCCCTATCAGAATACGGTGCAGAGAACTTCGCCGCCGATACCGGCAGCGCGAGCAGCGCGATCAGTCATCACACCTTTATTGGTGGAGACGATGGAAACGCCCAGACCACCCTTGACCTTCGGAAGCTGGTCAACGGCTTTGTACTGGCGCAGGCCGGGACGGCTTACGCGCTTGAGCTCTTCAATTACCGGCTTGCCTTCGAAGTACTTGAGTTCGATAGACAGAGTGGGCTTGACGTCGCCAACTACTTCGTAGCTAGCAACGTAGCCTTCTTCCTTAAGTACCTTGGCGACAGCCACCTTCAGCTTTGCCGAAGGCATGCTGACGCTGGACTTCTCAGCCATCTGGGCATTACGGATACGGGTCAGCATATCTGCCAACGGGTCCTGCATACTCATGGGCTATGTGCTCCTGAAACTGAGTAATAAAAGTCTGGTTTACCAGCTGGCCTTGACCAGGCCGGGCACATCGCCGCGCATTGCTGCTTCACGCAGCTTGATGCGGCTCAGTCCAAACTTGCGGTATACGCCGTGCGGACGACCGGTAACGCGGCAGCGGTTACGCTGACGGACCGGGCTGGAGTCGCGCGGCAGCTTCTGCAGGGCAACTTGAGCTGCCCAGCGATCTTCAACGGAAGCGTTTACGTTACCGATGGTGTCCTTGAGAGCTGCGCGTTTTGCAGCAAACTTGGCAACCAGGCGGGCGCGCTTGGCTTCACGGTTCTTCATACTGACTTTTGCCATTGTCCTGACTCCTAGTTACGGAACGGGAAGTTGAACGCGCGCAGCAGCGCACGACCTTCGTCGTCGGTTCGCGCAGTAGTAGTCAAGGTGATGTCCAGACCACGCAGGGCATCGATCTTGTCGTAATCGATTTCCGGGAAAATGATCTGTTCCTTGACGCCCATGCTGTAGTTGCCACGACCGTCAAAGGACTTGGCATTCAGGCCACGGAAGTCACGAACGCGCGGCAGGGAAATCGACAGCAGACGATCCAGGAATTCGTACATCTGCTCGCGGCGCAGGGTAACCTTTACGCCGATCGGCCAGCCGTCACGAATCTTGAAGCCTGCAATGGATTTGCGAGCATAGGTCACGATGCCCTTACGGCCGGTGATCTTCTCGAGGTCAGCCAGTGCGTTTTCGATGACTTTTTTGTCACCAACAGCTTCGCCAAGACCCATGTTCAGGGTGATCTTGGTGATTTTCGGCACTTCCATCGCATTCAGACCCAGTTCGGCCTGGAGTTTCGGAGCGATGGTAGTGCGATAGGTTTCTTTCAATCTCGCCATGGTAAGCACCTAGATTCTCAAGCGTCGACAGCTTTTTGGGTCGACTTGAAAATACGAACCTTCTTACCGTCTTCGACCTTGAAGCCGACGCGATCGGCCTTGTTGGTCTCGGGGTTGAAGATTGCCACGTTGGAGACGTGGATCGGCGCCTCCTTCTCAACAATACCGCCCTGCGCACCAGCCATCGGGTTCGGCTTGGTGTGGCGCTTGATAATGTTGACACCGGAAACCAGCAGGCGGGCATCGTCACCAACTTTCAGGACTTTGCCGCGCTTGCCCTTGTCTTTACCGGCAATGACGATTACGTCGTCGTCGCGTTTGATCTTTTGCATGACCGGGCTCCTTACAGCACTTCGGGCGCGAGGGAAACGATCTTCATGAACTGCTCGTTACGCAGCTCACGAGTCACCGGCCCAAAGATGCGGGTACCGATCGGCTCATTCTTGTTGTTGAGCAGAACGGCAGCGTTGCCATCGAAACGGATCAGCGAACCGTCTGTACGGCGTACACCGTGACGGGTACGCACGATGACCGCGTTGAGCACCTGGCCTTTCTTTACTTTGCCGCGCGGAATCGCTTCCTTCACGGTCACTTTGATGATATCGCCAATGCCGGCGTAGCGACGGTGAGAACCGCCCAGAACCTTGATACACATAACACGACGTGCACCACTGTTGTCAGCCACATCCAGCATGGATTGAGTCTGAATCATAACTTTCTCCGACCCTTAAATAATCCGCTAAGTTGCGCGGGCTTAAACTTGCGCCGCGCGCTCGTCGATCTGAACCAGGGACCAGCTCTTGGTTTTGGCCAAGGGACGGGTCTCACGAATGGTCACCAGATCGCCGATGCGGCATTCGTTGTTCTCGTCGTGCGCCTTGAGCTTGGTAGAGCGCGTCACGTACTTGCCGTACAGTGGGTGCTTTTCCTGACGCTCGATGAGCACAGTGATGGTTTTATCCATCTTGTTACTGACAACACGGCCAGTAACGGTACGAACTGTTTTGTTCTCGGCCATGATCAGTTACCACCTTTCTGATTGAGCACGGTCTTGACGCGAGCGATGTCGCGCTTTACCTGGTTCAGCAGATGCGTTTGACCGAGCTGACCGGTTGCTTTCTGCATGCGCAGGTTGAACTGATCGCGCAGCAGGGTGAGCAGCTGTTCATTCAGCTGCTCAGCAGATTTTTCACGAAGTTCTGTCGCTTTCATTACATCACCGTCCGCTTAACAAAGGTGGTAGCGAGAGGCAGCTTGGCTGCGGCCAGTGCGAATGCTTCGCGAGCCAGCTCTTCGGAAACACCTTCAATCTCGTAAAGGACCTTACCCGGACGAATCTGGGCCACCCAGTACTCGACGTTACCCTTACCTTTACCCATACGTACTTCAAGAGGCTTCTTGGAGATGGGCTTGTCCGGGAAAACCCGGATCCAGATTTTACCGCCACGCTTAACGTGACGAGTCAGGGCGCGACGAGCCGCTTCGATCTGACGTGCAGTCAGACGACCACGACTTACGGCTTTGAGAGCGAACTCACCGAAGCTCACCTTGCTACCACGATGCGCCAGACCACGGTTGTGGCCGGTCATCTGCTTGCGGAACTTCGTACGCTTAGGTTGTAACATGTGCGTACCCCTTACTTAGCAGCTTTTTTCTTGGCCGCGACGGCTTTGGTTTCTTCCTGGAGACCACCAATGATCTCACCTTTGAAGATCCAAACCTTCACACCGATCACACCGTAGGTGGTGTGGGCTTCAGCCGTCGCGTAGTCAATGTCGGCACGCAGGGTGTGCAGCGGCACACGACCTTCGCGATACCATTCGGTACGGGCGATCTCGGCGCCGCCAAGACGGCCGCTAACCTGGATCTTGATACCCTTTGCACCAATTCGCATGGCGTTCTGTACGGCGCGCTTCATGGCGCGACGGAACATCACACGACGCTCGAGCTGCTGAGCAACGCTTTGTGCAACCAGGGCACCGTCAAGTTCCGGCTTGCGGATCTCTTCGATGTTGATGTGCACCGGCACGCCCATTTGGCTGGTCAGTTCCTGACGCAGCTTCTCAACGTCCTCACCCTTTTTGCCAATCACGATGCCCGGACGAGCAGTGTGAATGGTGATGCGGGCAGTCTGAGCCGGACGCTGGATATCAACGCGGCTGACAGAGGCACTTTTCAGTTTGTCCTGAATGTACGCACGTACCTTCAGGTCAGTGTTCAGATAGTCTGCGTAGTTGCGACCGTCTGCGTACCACACCGAAGTGTGTTCTTTAACGATACCGAGGCGAATGCCTACCGGATGTACTTTCTGACCCATTTGATCGACTCCTACTTGTCAGCAACCTTGACCGTGATGTGGCAAGACCGCTTGACGATGCGATCAGCGCGGCCTTTGGCACGCGGCATGATGCGCTTCAGAGAGCGACCTTCGTTAACAAACACGGTGGAGACCTTGAGGTCATCCACGTCTGCGCCATCGTTATGCTCTGCGTTGGCAATCGCCGACTCGAGCACTTTCTTGATGACGGCAGCGGCCTTCTTGTTGCTGAATGCCAGCAGGTTCAGGGCCTCATCCACCTTCTTTCCGCGGATCTGGTCGGCGACCAAACGCGCTTTCTGGGCAGAGAGTCGGGCGCCCTTATGAGTAGCGGCTACTTCCATCTTCTAACCCCTTAGCGCTTGGCTTTCTTGTCTGCTGCGTGACCACGGTAGGTACGCGTAGCAGAGAATTCGCCCAACTTGTGACCGACCATGTCTTCGGTAACGATAACCGGCACATGCTGACGACCGTTGTGTACAGCGATGGTCAGACCGACCATCTGCGGCAGAATCATCGAACGGCGCGACCAGGTCTTGATCGGCTTACGGTCGTTCTTTTCAACTGCCACTTCGACCTTCTTCAACAGGTGAAGATCGATAAAAGGACCTTTCTTCAGAGAACGCGGCACTGTCGTATCCCCTCTAATTACTTGCTGCGGCGACGGACAATCATCTTGTCAGTGCGCTTGTTGGACCGAGTCTTGGCACCCTTGGTCGGGAAGCCCCACGGGGAAACCGGATGACGACCACCGGAGGTACGACCTTCACCACCACCATGCGGGTGATCTACCGGGTTCATGGCAACACCACGAACAGTCGGACGAACACCGCGCCAGCGCTTGGCACCAGCCTTACCCAGCGAGCGCAGACTGTGCTCACCGTTGGACACTTCACCCAGAGTCGCACGGCATTCGCCAAGGACTTTGCGCATTTCGCCAGAGCGCAGACGAACGGTGACATAGGCACCTTCGCGAGCAACCAGCTGGACAGCGGCACCAGCACTGCGAGCTACCTGAGCGCCTTTACCCGGCTTCAGTTCGATCGCGTGGATGGTGCTACCTACCGGGATATTGCGCAGCGGCAGAGTGTTACCGGCCTTGATCGGCGCATCGGCACCGGAGACCAGTTGATCGCCAGCAACAACGCCTTTCGGGGCGATGATGTAGCGACGCTCACCGTCGGCATACTTCAGCAGAGCAATATGAGCGGTACGATTCGGATCGTACTCGACGCGCTCTACTACAGCGGGGATACCGTCCTTGTTACGACGGAAGTCCACGATGCGGTAGTGCTGCTTGTGACCGCCCCCACGATGACGCGTGGTGATGCGGCCGTTGTTGTTACGACCACCAGACTTGCCTTGCTTCTCTACCAGAGGCGCGTAAGGAGCACCTTTGTGCAGGTCAGCGTTAACGACCTTGACGACGAAGCGGCGGCCAGCGGAAGTAGGTTTACATTTAACAATAGCCATGATGTACCCCTGTCTTATTCAGCGCTGGCGAAGTCGATGTCTTGACCGGGCTGCAGGCTGACATACGCCTTTTTCCAGTCATTACGCTTGCCCAGGCCGCGAACGGTTCGCTTGGTCTTGCCTTTTACATTCAAGGTCGATACAGCCTTGACCTTGACGTTGAACAGTTGCTCAACGGCTTTCTTGATTTCCAGCTTGGTCGCAGTAGTGTCTACTTTGAACACGAACTGGTTGCGGCTGTCAGCCAGCACAGTTGCCTTCTCGGAAACATGCGGGCCAAGCAGTACTTTGAAAATGCGCTCTTGGTTCATCCCAGCATCTCCTCGAACTTCTTAACAGCAGGTACGGTAATCAGCACCTTGTCGTAAGCGATCAGGCTAACCGGGTCAGAACCCTGAACGTCGCGAACGTCGACGTGCGGCAGATTGCGCGCTGCCAGGTACAGGTTCTCATCAACGCCGTCGGTAACGATCAGCACATTCTGCAGATCGAGATCCTTCAGCTTGCCGGCCAGAGCCTTGGTCTTCGGTGCATCAACAGAGAAGCTCTCGACGACAACCAGACGATCCAGGCGTACCAGCTCGGACAGGATGGAGCGCATTGCACCGCGATACATCTTGCGGTTCAGCTTCTGCTCGTGATTTTGCGGACGGGCAGCAAAGGTAGTACCACCGGAGCGCCAGATCGGGCTACGGATAGTACCGGCACGGGCGCGACCGGTGCCCTTCTGACGCCAGGGCTTCTTGCCGCCACCGGAAACGTCGGAACGGTTCTTCTGCTGCTTGGTACCCTGACGAGCACCAGCCATGTAAGCAACAACGGCCTGGTGAACGAGGGTCTCGTTAAACTCGGTAGCAAAGGTCAGATCGGAAACTTCGATCGCATTTGCACCAGCTACATTCAGATTCATGGTAACTCCCCCTTAACCCTTGGCCTTGACCGCCGGGCGAACAACGACGTCGCTGCCGGTAGCGCCAGGCACGGAGCCCTTGATGAGCAGCAGATTGCGCTCAGCGTCTACGCGAACGACCTCGAGAGTCTGGACGGTTACCTGTTCGGCACCCATGTGACCAGACATCTTCTTGCCCTTGAATACACGGCCCGGGGTCTGACACTGACCGATGGAACCGGGTACACGGTGGGATACCGAGTTACCGTGAGTAGCGTCCTGGCCGCGGAAATTCCAGCGCTTGATGGTACCGGCGAAGCCTTTACCCTTGGACTGACCAGTTACATCCACCTTCTGACCGGCTTCGAACAGGGCTACAGTGAGCTCTGCCCCAGCTTCATACTGGGAGCCGTCTTCAATGCGGAATTCGCAGACCTGGCGACCAGCCGCAGTGCTGGCTTTGGCAAAGTGCCCAGCCATCGGCTTGGTAACGCGACTGGCGCGACGCTCACCCACAGTGACCTGAATAGCTTGATAGCCATCAGTTTCCAGGGTTTTAACCTGAGTGACGCGGTTCGGTTCAACTTCTACAACCGTAACCGGAATGGAAACACCATCTTCAGTGAAAATGCGGGTCATACCGCATTTCCGGCCGACTAAACCAATAGTCATTTTGTAAACCTCATGAGTGCACGGGGCTATTACCCGCTATGGCCGCCCAACACAGGGCGTTACACGACCTTTAGCCCCCGTTTTGGGGCTATCAGCCGAGGCTGATCTGAACCTCAACGCCAGCGGCAAGGTCCAGCTTCATCAGCGCATCGACAGTCTTGTCGGTGGGCTGAACGATATCCAGAACCCGTTTATGGGTACGGATTTCATACTGATCGCGCGCGTCTTTATTGACGTGCGGAGAAATCAGTACGGTAAAACGCTCTTTGCGCGTCGGCAAAGGGATCGGACCACGCACCTGAGCCCCAGTACGTTTCGCGGTATCCACGATTTCCTGGGTAGACTGATCGATCAGGCGATGGTCAAAAGCCTTCAACCGAATACGAATCTGTTGGTTCTGCATTTGACCAGAAACTCCAAGTAACTGTTTTCAGGCATACCCAACTGCAGGTACGCCTGTCCAAGGGAGGCGCAATTCTACTGATGCGCACCCCCACTGTCAACCAAAAGACAAAAGCCCCCGCTAGGCGGGGGCTTTGCCTTTCACCTCAGATCATTAT
>NZ_NBYK01000014.1:25007-83645 GCF_002197985.1 Halopseudomonas aestusnigri | reverse complement strand
TTCTTCTTTGCGCGGGCGGAAAATTCGCCTGGGTCAGCGCTGCTGCGGGCGGCAGGATCAGGTCGATAATCTGCATACATACGTATCTGAATTGGGACTATGTCATCGCGTCTTCTGAATATAGTTCCATCAGTAGCAAGTAAGGGGGCTGGCTTTCTGAGATCAATAACCCTTATGATCCGGGATCTCTTGGCAGGAATGCCAAGAGCAAGGACCGCTACCAAGAAGGTGGCATGTAGTCATATGGAGACTTGATAAGATGTTCAAAAAAACACTGTTTACAGCAACCTTCGTTGCACTTTTCTCGGCCTCAGCCCTTTCTCAAGCGCAGGAGGCTCAGCCCTACCTGTTTGCTAGCCTCGGACAATCTGATGCTGATCTCAGCACTGGTGATGTTGTTCCGTCAGGGATAGGCCTTAACTCCTCTATGGACAATAAGGACACAGCCTGGAAAATTGGCGCAGGTCTGAAGCTAAACCAATACTTCGCATTTGAAGCCGAGTACGTTGAATTGGGGGATGTTTCGTTTCGCGCGACTGACGGGAACAACAATCTGGGCTTTAATGCTGGCACTGAAGGATATGGTCTGAACGGCGTATTAACCATGCCGTTGGATAGCTTTAGCCTGTTTGCGAAATTGGGTTACCACCGCCTTGAAACAGACTTCGATCTGTCTGTGAATGGTTTTGATGTAATCAGCGACTCACAAACTGAATGGGTCACCTCGTTTGGCGTGGGCGGTGGTTACAACCTCGGCGAGCGTGTGACGCTGGTAGCTGAGTTTGAGCGTTACCGCGATGTGGGCGACGAATATGATGTGGACCTGTTGTCTGCAGGCATCCGCTACAACTTCTGACCTTGGGTCACGCCTTAGGATATTGCAGGGGAATCATCGGCTCCCCTGTTTCCCCCTAATTTTCAGTCAGTAATGTCTTTAGTACACCGAGAATACTTCTCGTATCTAGCGGATTGCGCCCAGGTGCTCCGGCACAATGCCCCCAGTCAGATTCAAGTGCCCGAAAACATGCGTTTGGTATTTGCTGTGCTTCGCTCAAGGCGTCCTCGCTGGTGAAGTAGAGATCAGTGCTGCCTGGCATTATCAGGCACCTGGCTTTAATCCCCTTCAGGGCGGCGCTGAAATCGTTGTTCCATACAGGGTTGGCGCTGATGTCTCCCTGTTGCCAGGTATGCAACACGGCAAGCAGATTGTTGGCGTCCTGCTCGACGTGGTCCTCTTCCCAGTACCGTAGCAGCGACTCTATCGAGTCGAAGCCCAGTTCTTTGTATCGTTCTTGACGAAAGAACGCCTGGCTGTAGGCCCACCCGGCGTAAACTCGACCAAAGGCCTTCAGGCCGGCTTTGGGCGTGGATTGGTAGCGCCCTCCATCCCAGTCTTTGTCACACGTCAGTGCTGCCTTGACTCCTTCCAGAAACACCTGGTTGTGTGGCCAGCAACGAGCTGTCGCACAAATACTGGCTACGCGTTTTACCTGGTCCGGGTACAGGCAGCCCCACTGCAGAGCCTGCATGCCGCCCATTGACCAGCCGGCTACCAGTGCAACTTCAGCGCCTGCAAAGTGCTCCTCAACCAGTCTGTGCTGCAGAGCGACGTTGTCGTACAAGCTAACTATCGGAAAATCCGCGCCGCGTTGACTGTGATGTGCGTTGGACGGCGAGCTGGATTGGCCGTTGCCAAGCAAGTTCGGGATTAGGATGCAGTAACGTTCCGGATCCAGTGGTCCGTCTGCACCAATCAGGGGCAGATTCCCTTCGTGTGTTCCGCCGTAGTACGTCGGCAGGATGATCAGGTTGTCGCACGCTGCGTTGAGCTGGCCCAGTTGCAGATAGCAGACATGCGCATCGCGCAGTATGTTGCCGCTCTGAAGTGGCCAGTCTCCAACGCTGAATTGCTTCTTAACTGCTTGATATATCGACATATAGCAATCTCTTGGTTGGTGCCATCGAGGTGATGTTTGGGAGTTGATTGAATCTACTTATGGATTAAATATGCATGCTGGCATGTATGTTGAATGAAAGATTCGTACCAAGCGCCGCAGTGGTTGCGGACAGAATCAGCGGAGTACCAACATGAGTCAGCAAGTGAGCACCGAACAACTGAAGCAGTCCCTGCAGGACAAAGGCGTTAAATATGCATTGGGTGGTTATGTGGACCTGCATGGTGTGATCAAGGGTAAGTTTGTTCCGCTCAACCACTTGGGGCGGATGATGAAGGGGTCCGAGCTATACACCGGGGCTGCGCTGGACGGTGTTCCCCAGGACATCAGTGACAATGAAGTCGCGACCATGCCCGATCCCGCGACTGCCACCATCTGTCCCTGGAATCGCGAACTGGCCTGGTTCGCCAGCGATCTGTACCTGGATGGTGCGCCTTTTGAAGCGTGCTCGCGCAATATCCTCAAGCGGCAGGTTGCGCAGGCAGCGGATATGGGGCTTACCTTCAATCTGGGTATCGAGACCGAGTTCTTCCTGTTTCGTGACTCAGAGGATGGCGGGTTCGAGCCGATCAGTGCCCGCGATACCCTCGCCAAACCCTGCTACGACCCGCGCGGCCTGATGGACAACATGCCGATTGTGGGCGAGCTGGTCGAAGCCATGAATGCCATGGGCTGGGATGTGTACTCCTTCGACCACGAAGACGCTAACGGCCAGTTTGAAACCGACTTCACCTACACCGACGCCCTCGGCATGGCTGACCGCTTGGTGTTCTTTCGTTTGATGGCCAACGAGATTGCGCGCAAGCACGGTGGCTTTGCCAGCTTTATGCCCAAGCCGTCGGCCAACCGCACCGGCAGTGGCGCGCACTACAACATGTCGCTGGCTGATCGCGAGACCGGCCGCAATCTGTTTGATCCTGCCAATGGCGAAGATCCCTACGGCTGCGGGGTGACCCAGATGGCATATCACTTCATCGCCGGCGTAATGAAGCACGCCAAGGCAATCAGCGCAGTCATCGCGCCGACGGTAAACAGCTACAAACGTCTGGTACGCAAGGGCAGCATGTCCGGCTCTACCTGGGCGCCAGTATTCGTTTGCTACGGCAACAACAACCGCACCAACATGCTGCGTATCCCGTCGCAAGGCGGTCGGGTCGAGTGCCGTGCGGCAGATATCGCCTGCAACCCCTATCTTGGTGCCGCGATGATGCTGGCTGCCGGTCTTGAAGGCATTCGCGAAGCCATGGACCCGGGTAATCCCCATCGCGAGAACATGTACAACTACACCGACCAGCAGGTGCGTGACATGAATATCGAATTGCTGCCGCAAAACCTCGGCGAGGCTGTCGATGCCTTCGAAGCAGACCCGCTGTCGCGCGCGGTATTCGGCGACGCGATGTTCGACAGCTTTGTCAGCTTCAAGCGTCAGGAGTGGACCGAGTATCACACCCACGTCTCCGACTGGGAGCTGCAACGCTACCTGAAGTTCTTTTAAGTCGGTTCCGCGCCGAATACGGCGCGGTTCTTGCTGCTCAGTTACTGCCAAGACTTCACATCATTGCCAACGAGAACCATCTGGAGTTGAACCATGAAAAAGTCCGTTCCATTTGCACGACGTTTCAAGCAGGTTGTTTCAGGCGCCATGATTGCACTGGCGGCATCGGTCGCCGTGATTCCCGCAGCTCAAGCCGAAGAGAAAGACAGCTTCAAACTGGCCTGGAGCATTTACGCCGGCTGGATTCCGTGGAAGTACATCGACGAGTCCGGGTTGATGAAAAAGTGGGCCGACAAGTACGGCATCAGCGTCGAGATAGTGCAGATAAACGATTACATCGAGTCGATCAACCAGTACAGTGCCGGTCAGTTTGATGGTGTGGTAGCGACCAGTATGGACGCGCTGTCGATCCCCGCCGCTGGCGGCGTAGATACTACGGCCTTGATCGTTGGTGACTACTCCAACGGCAACGACGGCATGGTGATGAAGGACAGCGCCAGTGTTGCTGATCTCAAGGGACAGCAGGTCAATCTGGTCGAGCTGTCGGTATCCCACTATTTGCTGGCCCGCGCGCTGGACTCGGTCGGTCTGAGCGAGAGCGATGTTACCGTGGTCAATACCAGCGATGCCGATATGGTCGCCGCCTTCAATACCGACGACGTGCGCAATGTAGTGACCTGGAATCCGTTGCTTGACGAAATTCTCAGCCAGCCGGGCGCCAACCGGGTATTTGATTCCAGCCAGATTCCGGGCCATATCAAGGATCTGACCATCGTTAACACCGAGACACTGCGCGACAACCCGGCGTTGGGCAAGGCGCTGGTCGGTGCCTGGTTTGAGCTGATGGCGGAAATGGGTACTGACAGCGAAGCGGGGCAGAAGGCCAGAGCGTTCCTCGGCGAAGCGTCTGCGACCGATCAGGCCGGGTATGAAGCACAGCTGGCCGGCATGAAGATGTTCTGGCAACCGGCTGACGCCGTCGCCTTTATTGGCAGTGATGAGGCCTACGAGGCGATGGACAGCGTTCGCCAGTTCTCGTTCGAGAAGGGGTTGCTTGGCGAAGGCGCAGACTCGCCTGACTTTGTCGGCATCGCGATGCCCGATGGCAAGACCCTGGGTGATACCGCTAACATCAAGCTGCGGTTTGATACCGAGTATATGCAGATGGCTGCCGACGGCGCCCTCTGAGGAGTCTGACTGCAGCGGGAGCAAGCTCCCGCTGCACCTGCTGGAACACCCATGCGCAGAACCAAAGAAGACGCGGAAAAAACCCGTCTGAAAATCATAGAGGCGGCGCTGACATTATTTAGCCGCAACGGCTACTCCAACACCACGCTGGCCATGATCGGCACCGAAGCCGGTTTCAGTCGTGGCCCCATCTACTGGCACTTCAAGAACAAGGACGACCTGTTCGAGGCGGTACTGGCCTATTCGCAGGAACCTCTCGAGCAGTTGGTAGCGCAGGCGCGCAGCGCTGGTTTGTCTCCGCTGGAGCGAATCGACGGTTTTGTCCGCAGCTGGTTTGCGCTGCTGGTCGAGGACGCCTGGTTTCGCCAGTCCTTCGAGATTCTGCTCAACAAGACCGAGCTGACCGAGGCGATGCTGACAACGCTTGAGCGTGAGCGGCGGCTGACCCAGAGCATGATAGAAACGCTGGAAGCGCTGGTTTGCGCCGCACAGGCGCAGGGCCAGATTCCGCAAGGTCAGACGGCGGGGCAATTGGCGTTGATGATTTACACCCAGTTGATGGGCGTGACCCAGACCTGGTTGTTTGCACCGGGCTTGTTTGACCTGAATGAACAGCGGGGATTTTTTGCCGAGCGGTTGCTGCGTTCGCTGCAGCAGTCCTGAAGAAAAAGAGCCCCGTCCGCCAAGGTACGAACGGGGCTAAAAAGGTCAGTTACTGACCGGAGTCACGATCGGGAAGTCACCGGAGGGTACTTCCAGCATTTGCAGCAAGCCGAAGAACGCATTGGGTTCGCCGCTGATTTTGATTAGCCCAGCCTTGACCGCGTCCGGGAAGGTGGTGCGGCGCAGCAGGATCTGGTCCAGCGTGTCGCGGTTCATGCTGACCGTTGCCTGGGCGTTGTCATCCTGAGTATCGGCGCGATAGGTCAGCGTCGAGTGCTCCAGGTTCAGACGGTAGTTCTCGTTGGTGTCTGTCAGCTGCCAGTTGATTACCAGATGCTTGCCCTCAGCCTTGGCGGCATCCAGTCGTACCCCCATCAGGTCGAAGAACATGCCGGTGTCCAGCGCCTGCAGTACGTCCGGTGACAGCGAACCCACGGTTGGCGGTAGCGTGCCGTTACGCAGTTCCTGAGCGCCCATCAGGTAAGCTCCGCGCCAGGTGCCGGCTTCGGCCTGATAACCGAGTTGCTCCAGTGCATTGGCACCCAGCTCGCGGGCGGCCTGATTGCTCGGGTCGGCAAACACCACCTGATTCATTACGCTGGCGACCCAGCGATACTCGCCGTTGTCGTAATCCTTGCGCGCCTGCTCGATCACCTTGTCGGCGCCGCCCATGTATTCGATGGTTTTGGCGGCGTTCTGTACCGGTGGCAGCGGGTTCAGGTTGGCCGGGTTGGCGTCGTACCAGCCCATGTAGCGCTGGTAAATGGCCTTGGCGTTGTGGCGCAGGGTGCCGTAGTAGCCGCGGGCGTACCATTGCTGGTCAAGGCTGGCTGGCAGTTTCAGCTGCTCGGCGATATCGCCCGGCAGGTAGCCCTTGTTGATCATGCGTACGGACTGATCGTGCAGGTACTTGTACATGTCCCGCTGTACCGACAGGAAGCGCTTGGCATCCTCTTGGGTCCAGATTGGCCAATGGTGCTGTCCCACCACGATGTCGGCGCGATCACCGAAGCGCTCCAGCGCCAGATCGATGTAGTGGGCCCATGCGCTGGCGTCACGCACGGCAGCGCCGCGAATGGTGTACACGTTGTGCATGTGCTGGCTGGTGATTTCCGCGGTGTTCAGGACCTTGAACGCAGGGAAGTACATCATCATTTCCGATTCTGCTTCGGTGCCGTGGGCCATCTGAAACTCGATCTCTACACCATCGATGGTCAGGTTACCGTTATCCGGCACGGTATTGGTTGGTGCAATCAGGGAGCGATCACCCTTCGACAGCGCCTTGCCCAGGCCCGTATCCACATGGCCGCGTTCGCCCGGCGGCAGCATGGCGCCGAACTGGTAAATGGCACGGCGGCTCATCGCTGGCCCGGCAATCACGTTCTCGGAGACCGCGTGCTCCATAAAGCCGGCCGGCGCATAGACACGCGTTTTGCCGGATGCCACATCTTCATTGCTGGTCACGCCCTTTACGCCGCCCCAGTGGTCAACGTGGTTATGGGTGTAGAGCACAGCAACAACCGGCTTTTGCGGGCGGTTCTGGTAGTACAGTTCCAGGCCAGCCCTGGCAGTGGAGGGAGACAGCAGCGGATCGATGATGATCAGACCGGTGTCACCTTCGATGATGGTCATGTTGGCCAGATCCATACCGCGAATCTGATACATGCCGTCGGTTACCTTGAACAGGCCGTGAATGGCGTTCAGTCGAGCCTGACGCCAGAGGCTGGGGTTAACGGTATCGGGTGCGCTCTCGTTGTTCAGGAACGCATACTCGCTCATGTCCCAGGCAACTGAGCCGTCGGCGTTGAGGACTTTTCCATCAGGTAGCTGGGCGATGAATCCGCGCTGAGCGTCGGCGAAGGCCTGCTGGTCGGCAAAGGGAAGTTGCTCCAGGATCGCATGGTTGCTGGCGGCGGTGAGTTCGGTCGCCGGGTTGGGGGCTGCGCTGACCACCAGGCTGATACCGGCGGCAAGGGCTCCAAGACCGAGGATGACAGTGCGTGAGCGCATGGGGTGTCTCCGTGTGTCGTCGCCGTACATGCGGCGCAGTTGTTGTTGGTAACCGGCGACGCCGGCATGCAGACACTATAGGAGTTACTGCGAATATATGGCCAATGCATTTTTATTTTAAAATCGATGCTTTTTTTGCATGTTTTGTTGTGTTGAAGTGAAACTGCAGTAATCGGCGGCTAGGCTTGAGGGGGTGATTTTTCCTATCGACTGTTGGCGCGTTAATTTATAATTTCGCGCTTTTACTCGCCCGGTACCGGGTTCTGACAGCTGGAGGGTATGAACGAATTGATCAAGACGCCGTACTATCTCATCGACAAGAGCAAGCTCGAACGCAACATGGAGAAGATCGCCTATGTGCGTGAGCACTCCGGCGCCAAGGCGCTGCTCGCACTGAAATGCTTTGCTACCTGGTCCGTGTTCGACTTTATGAGTCAGTACATGGATGGCACTACCTCTTCCTCCCTGAATGAAGTGAAACTTGGCAAGCTCAAGTTCCCGGGGGAGACGCATGCCTACAGCGTGGCCTATGCCGATGACGAGATCGACGAAGTCCTGGCCCATTCGGACAAGATCATCTTCAACTCCATCAGTCAGCTGACCCGCTTCAGCGAGGCCTCGGCCGACAAGGTTCGCGGCTTGCGCCTGAACCCCGGGGTCAGCAGCTCGGACTTCCTGATTGCTGATCCGGCCCGTCCGTTCAGCCGCCTGGGCGAGTGGGACGCCGCCAAGATCGAGGCGGTGCTGCCGCTGATTTCCGGCTTCATGATTCACAACAACTGTGAGAACAGCGACTTTGAACTGTTCGACCAGATGCTCGGACAGATCGAAGAGCGTTTCGGCCACCTGCTTGAGCAGGTGAGCTGGGTCAGTCTGGGCGGCGGTATCCACTTTACCGGCGAGGGTTACCCGCTGGATCGTTTCTGTGCCCGCCTCAAGGCATTCTCCGAGCGCTACGGCGTTCAGGTTTACCTGGAGCCCGGCGAGGCCGCCATTACCTTGAGCACTTCCCTCGAAGTGACTGTGCTCGACACCCTCTACAACGGCAAGCAGCTGGCCGTGGTCGACAGTTCGATCGAAGCGCATATGCTCGATCTGCTGATCTACCGTCAGGAGGCCAAGATGGAGCCCTGCGATGGCCCGCACCAGTATATGGTGTGTGGCAAGTCGTGTCTGGCTGGCGACATCTTCGGCGAATTCAATTTTGACAGCGAGCTGAAGATCGGCGATCGCCTGTCCTTTATTGATGCGGCCGGTTACACCATGGTCAAGAAGAACTGGTTCAACGGCGTCAACATGCCCGCCATTGCAATCAGGGAGCTTGATGGCTCGGTGAAACTGGTGCGCGAGTTCGGATTCCAGGATTACCTGGACAGCCTCTCCTGAGGCATAACCTACCCAGCCTTTCCAAGGAGGCGTTTCGAGGAAAAGAAATGAAGAAAAACGTTCTGATTATTGGTGCCGGTGGTGTGGCCCAGGTGGTCGCACACAAATGCGCCCAGCACAATGACGTGCTGGGTAACATCCATATCGCGTCGCGTACCGCCGAGAAGTGTCAGGCCATCGTCGACAGCGTGAAGGACAAGGGCAGCCTCAAGGTTGCCGGTGAATTGCAAGCCCATGCCCTGAATGCCCTCGATATCGAGGCCACCAAGGCGTTGATTGACAAGACACAGTCGCAACTGGTGATCAATGTCGGATCGGCTTTCATCAATATGTCGGTCCTGCAGGCCTGCATCGAGACCGGTGCTGCCTACCTGGATACCGCCATTCACGAAGAGCCGGACAAGATCTGTGAAACCCCGCCGTGGTACGCCAACTACGAGTGGAAGCGCAAGGAACTGTGCGCCGAGAAGGGCATCACCGCGATCCTGGGGGTCGGCTTCGACCCGGGCGTGGTTAACGCCTACGCTGCGGTTGCGGTCAACGAGTACTTCGATGATGTCGAGGAAATCGACATCATCGACATCAACGCCGGTAGTCATGGCAAGTACTTCGCGACCAACTTCGACCCGGAAATCAACTTCCGTGAGTTCACCGGGCAGGTGTGGTCCTGGCAGAACAGCCAGTGGACCAGCAACAAGATGTTCGAGGTCAAGCGTACCGATGACCTGCCGGTTGTCGGCTCGCAGACCAGCTACATGACCGGCCATGATGAAGTGCACTCGCTGTCGCAGAATCTGGGCGTGCCGAACGTGCGTTTCTGGATGGGCTTTGGCGAGCACTACATCAATGTGTTCACCGTGCTGAAGAACCTCGGTCTGCTGTCCGAACAGCCGGTCACCACTGCTGAAGGCCTGGAAGTGATTCCGCTGAAAGTGGTCAAGGCCGTGCTGCCCGATCCATCGTCACTGGCACCCGATTATGCCGGCAAGACCTGCATCGGTGACGTGGTCAAGGGCAAGAAGGACGGCAAGGATAAGGAAGTGTTCATCTACAACGTAGCCGATCACGCCGAAGCCTACGCCGAAGTCGGCAGCCAGGGTATTTCCTACACTGCCGGTGTGCCGCCGGTTGCCGCAGCCATCCTGATCGCCCAGGGCGCCTGGGATGCGGGCAAGATGGTCAACGTCGAAGAGCTGGACCCCAAGCCGTTCATCAATCTGCTGAACGAAATGGGCCTGCCTACCCGGATCAAGGATGAGCAGGGCGATCGCGCTCTGAGCTTCTGATCCGCACCGGAAAGACCAGGAAAGGCCAGCGCATGCGCTGGCCTTTTTGCATTCAGGGCCGGCATGGCGCGCGTGGGCGCTTGAGTGGTGGCGGCTCGGATGGGGTATGATCCGGCATCGCCATGTTGGCTAGATCAAACACAGGTAGTGCTGCATGAACGTCCCCGCATCCCTTGGTTCCCTTGCCGAACGCCTTGCCGGCGTTGGCGACGTCGAGTGTGTCACCCCGGATCTAAACGGTATTCCCCGTGGCAAGGTAATGACCGGCGAGGGCTTTCTGGCGGATCGGCGCTTGCAGCTGGCGCGCGGCGTGCTGCTGCAGTGCGTGATGGGCGGCTATCCGGATGCGCAGTATTACGGCAGCGACGATGGCGATCTGGTGTTGCGCCCGCTGCGGGATCAGGTGCATGTGCTGCCGTGGATCGAGCGCCCTCGTGCACTGGCGATCTGTGAAGCGGTGGAGCTGGATGGTCAGCTTTCCGGCCTGTCGACCCGCGCTCTGCTGAGTCGGATTGTTGAGCGTTATGCCGAACGTGGCTGGGCGCCGGTGGTGGCGACCGAGCTGGAATTCTTCCTGTTCGAGCCCAACCGTGACGACACCCAGCCGTTCCAGCCGCCGGTGGGGCTGGATGGCCGCCGCGAAGCCGGTTACGGCGCGTTCAGTGTCAGCACCAGCAACGGCCTCAAGCCGTTCTTTGACGAGCTGGCCGACACCATGGCCGCGCTGGGTATTCCTCGCGATACCTTTATGCACGAGATGGGCGTCAGTCAGTACGAGATCAATTTTGTCCATGGTGATCCGCTGCTGATTGCCGATCAGACCTTCCTGTTCAAGCACGCGCTGCATGAAGTCGCGCTCAAGCACGGGCTGATTGCCGTGTGCATGGCCAAGCCGCTGGCGCGGGTGCCCGGCTGCTCGATGCACATTCACCAGAGCGTGGTGGAGCAGGGGAGCGGCAACAATATCTTTACCGATGCGGCGACCGGCGAGGCCACGGCGCATTTTGGGCACTTCATTGGTGGCCTGCAGCAGTGCATGGGCGAGCTGACGTTGCTGATGGCGCCCTACATCAACTCCTACCAGCGTTTCTGCCACGCGTACGCATCGCCGAACAACCTGTGCTGGTCGCACGACAACCGCTCTGCCGGCCTGCGCATTCCGGCCAGCGGCCCGGAAGCGCGCCGTGTCGAAAACCGGCTGCCCGGCGCCGACGCCAACCCCTATCTGAGCGTGGCAGCCTCACTGGCTGCGGGACTGTATGGCATCGACAACCAGTGCGAGCCATCTGCTCCGGCGCAAGGCGAGTTCGAGGCGCCGGACGAGCTGACCCTGCCCGGCACGTTGCACGACGCCATCCTGCGGCTGGATCGCAGCACGCTGGCGCGTGAGCTGTTCGGCGCCGAGTTTGTTGACGGCTTCCTGGCCAGCAAGCGCATGGAGCTGCAGAGCTTTATGGATGAAATTACGCCGTGGGAGCGGCGCTTTCTCGGCAGCCAGGTTTAGACGAGCAGCTGCGACCGCGCCTGTCGCAGTGCGGTGATAGACTGCGGTCTCCTCACCTATAAGGAGCTTCCATGCAGGACGCCAACGGCCTCGCCCCCGGTTTGATGATCATCCACGGCAACCGCCTGGAGACCCTGCGCGAGCTGGCGGTGGACTGGATGCGGGCGCACCCGCTGGCGCCGCTGGAAAACGAAGTCATCCTGGTGCAGAGCAACGGCATTGCCCAGTGGCTGCAGATGGCGCTGGCAGCCGACCCTGCTCAGGGGGGCTGCGGCATTGCGGCGGCGCTGGATGTGCAATTGCCGGCGCGCTTTCTCTGGGACAGTTACCGCGGCGTTTTGGGGCGCGACAGCGTGCCCGAGCAATCGCCGCTCGACAAGCAGCCGCTGACCTGGCGGCTGATGCGCTTGTTGCCTGCGCTGCAGGATCAGCCCGATTTTGCCCCACTCAAACGTTTTCTCGCCGATGACCATGATTGCCGTAAGCGTTACCAACTGGCGGTGCGGCTGGCCGATCTGTTTGACCAGTATCAGGTTTATCGCGCCGACTGGCTGAACGACTGGGCCGCCGGGCGCGACCATATCGGCCTGGCGCGAACCGGCGCGCGGCCGCTGGATGACGAGGAGCGCTGGCAGCCGGCGCTCTGGCGTGCGGTGCTGGCGGACGTAGGCGCGGAACGCCTGAGCGACAGCCGGGCGGGCATCCATCCGCGTTTTGTTCAGCACCTGCTCGACTGTGACAGCCGGCCAGCCAGCCTGCCGCGACGGGTGATCGTGTTCGGTATCTCGTCGCTGCCGGCGCAGACGCTGGAGGCGCTGGCGGTGATCGGCCGCTTCTCCCAGGTGCTGCTCTGCGTGCTCAACCCCTGTGAGTACCACTGGGGCGATATCGTTGCCGATCAGGACCTGCTGCGGCACGAGTACCGCCGTCAGCAGCGGCGGCCGGGTACGCCGCTGCAACTGGACGAGAACACCCTGCACCAGCACGCCCATCCGCTGCTGGCCGCCTGGGGCAAGCAGGGCCGTGACTATATCAACCTGCTCGACCAGCACGACGAGCGGGCCAGTTACGAAGCCCGTTTCGCCAATATTGCCGGTGGCCGGGTTGATCTGTTCGAAGCGCCCGCCGGCAATACGCTGCTGCAGCAACTGCAGCAGGACATCCTGCAGCTGCGGCCGCTGGCCGAGTCCCGCGAACAGTGGCCGGCGGTCGACACCGCAGGGGATCAGTCCATCCGCTTTCACCTGGCGCACAGCCCGCAGCGCGAAGTCGAAGTGCTGCACGATCAACTGCTGGCCGCCTTTGCTGCCGACCCGGACCTCAAACCGCGCGACATCATCGTCATGGTGCCGGACGTCAACCTCTACGCACCGCATATTCAGGCGGTGTTTGGTCAGCACAGTGGCGACGACCCGCGGGCGATTCCCTTTACCCTGGCCGATCAGGGCCAGCGCGGCCAAGAGCCGCTGCTGATTGCGCTGGAGCACCTGCTGCGTCTGCCTGACAGCCGGCTGCCGGTCAGTGAGGTGCTGGACCTGCTCGATGTGCCGGCGCTGCGCAGTCGCTTTGGTTTGAGTGAGGCTGACCTGCCGACCCTGCAACGCTGGATTGAGGGCGCAGGCATCCGCTGGGGGCTGGATCATCAGCGCCGCGCCGCTCTGGGTTTGCCAGACGGGCTGGAAGCCAACAGCTGGCGTTTCGGCCTGCGCCGGATGCTGCTGGGTTACGCCAGCGGCGGTGCCGAGGCCTGGCAGCAGATCGAACCCTATGACGAGATTGGTGGGCTGGACGCGGCGCTGATCGGCCCGCTCAGCGGCCTGCTGGATGCGCTGGACCGCCACGAAACGCAGCTGGCCAGTGCGACCGTGCCGAGTGAATGGGGCGAACGCCTGCGTCAGCTGCTGGATGACTTCTTTATCGCCGAGAGTGATCGGGATCAACTGCTGCTGGCGCAGCTGCACGAGGGGCTGGCCGACTGGCTGGAGCTGTGTGACGGCGTCGCGCTGGACGTGGCGCTGCCGCTCAACGTGGTGGCCGAGGCCTGGCTCGATGGTGTCGGCCAGAGCCAGCTCAGTCAGCGTTTTCTCGCCGGTGCGGTCAACGTTTGCACCCTGATGCCGATGCGCGCCATTCCTTTCAAGCGCATCTGCCTGCTGGGCATGAACGACGGCGACTATCCACGCGCGCAGCCGCCGCTCGATTTCGACCTGATGGGCCGTGATTACCGACCGGGCGACCGCTCGCGCCGCGAGGACGACCGCTACCTGCTGCTTGAGGCGCTGCTGTCGGCGCGCGACGCCCTGCATATCAGCTGGGTCGGGCGCAGTATCCGCGACAACAGCGAACGGCCTCCGTCGGTAATGATCGGCCAGTTGCGCGATCATCTGGTCGCCGGCTGGCATACGGCTGACGGCGCAGATCTGTTGCACGCACTGACCGTCGAGCACCCGCTGCAGCCCTTCAGTCGCGCCTATTTCATCGCCGATTCCGCGCTGTTCAGCTATGCCCGCGAGTGGCGCCAGCTGCACGACTCCCGTGCCAGCGATGATGCAGACCAGCCGCTGGCTCCGGTCACGCTGGAAGCGCCCATCGAGCTGCTGGCGCTGCAGCGCTTTCTGCGTAACCCGGTTGAGCACTTTTTTGCCGCCCGGCTGAAGGTCTGGCTGCAGGAGCAGCACAGCACCAGCGAAGACGACGAACCCTTTGCACTCGATGGCCTGCAGCGCCACCAGCTCAGCCAGTGGCTGCTGGAACAGGTGCAGCAGGCCGATTTGCAGGATGACTGGCAGGCCCTGCTGCTTGAGCAGGCCAGCCGTCTGCAGCAACGCGGCAGCCTTCCGCTGGCCGGTTTTGGTGAGTTGACGCTGGCCCAGCTGGTCGAGCCCTTGGGTGGTCAGCTGGAGCGCTTCCGTGAGCAGCTGCTGTTGTGGGATCAGCCGCTTGAGTATCCACTGCCGTTGCAGGCGTCTGCGCGTACGGCAGAAGCGAGCATCGAGGTGGTCAGTTGGCTCGCCGGTGTGCGCCGCTGCGCCCAGCTGGACGGGCTGATGCGGGTTCAGCTGGTCACCGGCAAACTGCTCGGCAAGAAAGACGTGCCGCGTTGGCGCAAGCTGCTGAGTGAGCTGTGCCAGCATGTTTTGGCTGCGGCTTCGGGGCATCGACTCACTACCTGCCTGATCAGCGCCGACGCCAGCATTCAACTGCTGCCGCTGGAGCAGGTGCGTGCCGAGCGCATCGTGAATGACTGGTTGCTTGGCTACCTCCAAGGCCTGAAGCGACCGCTGCCGGTGGCAGTGGAAACCGCCTTCGCCTGGCTGACCGAGGGCAAGGACGAAAAGCGCCTCGGTGCCGCACGGCTCTGCTACGAGGGTAATGATTTCAGCCGCGGCGAGGTCGACGGCAGCCCGGCGCTGCAGCGCAGCTATCCCGACTTTGCCAGCCTGCAGGCGAACGACGAATTTATCGGTTGGGCGCAGGCACTGTATCAACCGCTGGCGCAGGCAATCGAGGATGAATGGCTGATGATTACCCCGGCCGGGGAGGGCGCAGCATGAGCAACCAACGCCCCTTGGCTCTGCGCTGCCCGCTGCGCGGCAGCCGCCTGATTGAAGCCAGTGCCGGTACCGGCAAGACCTTCACTATCTCAGCCCTCTACCTGCGCCTGGTACTGGGGCATGGCGAGGGCGACAGTGCCTTCAGCCGTGAACTGCTGCCGCCGGACGTGCTGGTGGTAACCTTTACTGACGCCGCCACCCAGGAGCTGCGCGACCGCATCCGTGCGCGGCTGGTAGAGGGCGCACAGGCGTTCCGTGGTGAACTGACTGAACCGGACCCGATTCTCGCCGGCCTGCTGGCGGATATCCCCGAAACCGACCACGCCAGCGCCGCGCGCAAGCTGGATATTGCCGCCCAGTGGATGGATCAGGCCGCGGTATCGACCATTCACAGCTGGTGTCAGCGCATGCTGCGCGAGCACGCCTTTGACAGCGGCAGCCTGTTTACCCAGACGCTGGAAACCGACCAACGCGACCTACTGGCCGAGGTCGCGCGTGATTACTGGCGCTTGCATTGCTATCACCTGCACGGCAGTGCGCTGGCCTGGGTGCAGTCCGGTTGGGGCCAGCCGGACGCCTTGCTGGCGCAGGCGCGCCGGTTGTTCGACCCGACAGCCGCTGCGCCTGCTACCGAACTGCAGGCGTTGCTGGAGCAGGTACTCAACCAGCGTGACGCCGAACTGGCCGCGCTCAAGGTGCCCTGCCTTCAGTGGGCCGATGAGCTGGAAGCGTTGCTGGATCAGGCGGTCGAGCAGGGCGTGGTCGACAAGCGCAAGATTCAGAAGCGCTACTACGCGCCCTGGTTCGAGACCCTGCGCCAATGGGCGCTGACGCCGGAGCAGATAAAGCTCGAACTGCCACCGGCGGCCTGGGCCCGGCTCAGCGAAGACGGCCTCGGCGAGGCCTGGAAGAAGGGCGCCGTGCCCGATCACCCGGCGTTGCGCGGCTTGCCGCAACTGCGCGAGGCACTGGCTGCGCTGCCGAACCCGGACAGCGATGCGCTGCGCCATGCGGCGGACTGGATGTCGGTGCGCTTTGAGGCGGAAAAGCGCCGCCGTGCGCAGATGGGCTTCGATGACATGCTGACCCGGCTCGATGCGGCGCTGCAGGGCCCCAATGGCGACCGGCTGGCCGAGGTTATCCGTCAGCAGTTTCCTGTCGCGCTGATCGACGAGTTTCAGGATACCGACCCGCTGCAGTACCGCATCTTCGATCGCATCTATCGGGTAGCGGAAAACGATCAGGACTGTGCGCTGCTGCTGATTGGTGACCCCAAGCAGGCGATCTACGCCTTCCGCGGGGCGGATATTCATACCTACCTGCGAGCCCGGGGCGACACCGCCGGGCGGCATGAGAATCTGGATACCAACTTCCGCTCCAGCCAGACGATGGTCACGGCGGTCAATCGGGTCTTCGAGCAGGCCGAGCAGAACTTTGCTGCTGGCGCCTTTCTGTTTCGCAAGGGTGATGACAACCCCATGCCGTTTCTGCCGGTGCAGGCACGCGGGCGAAAGGAGGTCTGGTGTTGCAACGGTGAGCCCGCGCCGGCCTTGACCGCCTGGCTGCTGGAATCGGAAGAGCCATTGACTGGCGATGTCTACCGACGGGAGATGGCCGAGCGCTGTGCCAGCGAGATGACGTCGCTGCTGCAGTCGGGCCAGCAGGGGCGCGCCGGGTTTGCCCGTGACGGAGAACCCTTCGCCGCTGTGCGCCCGGCTGATATGGCGGTGCTGGTGCGCACCGGCCGCGAGGCGCAACTGATTCGTGATGCGCTGGCTGCCCGCGGCGTGCGCAGTGTGTATCTGTCCGACAAGGATTCGGTGCTGGCAACCCAACAGGCGCAGGATGTGCTGCGCTGGTTGCGCGCCTGTGCCGAGCCCGGCAACGACCGCCTGCTGCGCGCGGCGCTGGCCAGCCACAGCCTGCACCTCAACTGGCAGGCGCTGGATCAGTTGAATCAGGACGAGCGTTTGTGGGAGCAGCGGGTCGACCAGTTCCGTGATTACCGGCGCATCTGGCAGCGCCAGGGTGTGCTGCCGATGCTGCACCGTCTGCTGCACGACTTTGAACTGCCGGCACGGCTGCAACAGCAGGACGATGGCGAGCGCGCGCTGACCAATCTGCTGCATCTGGCCGAGCTTTTGCAGCGCGCCGCCCGCGAGCTGGATGGCGAGCAGGCGCTGATTCGCCACCTGGCCGAGCTGATTCGGCAGGCGGACGAGGGGGCTGCGGATGAGCAGGTACTGCGGCTGGAAAGCGACGCCGAGCTGGTCAAGGTGGTGACCATCCACAAGTCCAAGGGCCTGGAGTACCCGCTGGTGTTCCTGCCCTTTATCTGCCTGAGCCGCCCGGTGCAGGCCGACCAGCCGCTGCGTCTCAGTGACGGCTGGGTATTGAAACCAAACACCGATCAGGTGGCCGAGGCTGACCGCGAGCGGCTCGGTGAAGACCTGCGCTTGCTCTATGTGGCGCTGACCCGTGCGCAGCATGCCTGCTGGCTGGGCATGGCCGACCTCAAGAGCGGCAACAACAAGCAGTCGGTGCTGCACCGCAGTGCCATTGCCTGGCTGCTGGGCGGTGGTGCGGCGCTGGAATCATCTATTCAACTGAAAGACTGGCTGGCCCGCTGGCAGCCGGACGGCGAGGTAATCGCGCTGCAGGGCGCGCCAGAGCCGCGTGATGATCGGCTGCCGCTGCTGGACGATGGCCCGGCATTGGTCGATGCCCGCCGCCCGGCGCACGGTCGCTTCGATGCATGGTGGATCGGCTCCTACAGTGCGCTGGCGCTCAGTGGCGAGAGTACCGACAGCGCGCTGGCCGAGTGGATTGCCGACGACGAGCGCCAGAGCCGTTTTGTGCCACTGCGTCGTGGCGAGCAGCCGAGCATTCACCGGTTCCCGCGTGGCCCGCAGCCCGGCACCTTTTTGCACGGTCTGCTGGAGCTGGCGGCGCAGGAAGGCTTCGGAGCGCTGCAGGATGCCGAGCGTTGCCGCCGCTGGCTGGCGCCGCGCTGCCAGCGCCGTGGCTGGGGTGAGTGGAGTGATTGCCTGAGCGACTGGCTGGGGCAATTGTTGCAGCGCCCGGGGCTGGTGCCGGGTACCGAGCTGGCGCTGGGTGAGCTGCCGCCGTCACGTTACCAGAGCGAAATGGCCTTTATGTTTGCCGCCAGCAAGGTCGACGTGCAGCAGATCGATCGGCTGGTCACGGCGATGACGCTGGACGGGCAGCCGCGTCCGGCGCTGCAGCGTGACCGCCTGAACGGCTTGTTCAAGGGCTATATCGACCTGGTGCTGGAGCACGAGGGGCGCTATTACGTGCTCGACTACAAGTCCAACTGGCTGGGTGCAACGGCGGCCGATTACAGCGAGGCGGCCATGAGCCGTGCGCTGCTGGAGCACCGTTACGACCTGCAATACGTCTTCTACCTGCTGGCGCTGCACCGCCAGTTGCAGGCGCGGCTGCCGGGCTACGACTACGACCGTCATATCGGCGGCGCGCTTTACTGGTTCATGCGGGGTGTGGACGCGGAAAACGGCGGCCTCTGCCATCAGCGCCCGCCGCGCGAGCTGATTGAAACGCTGGACCGCCTGTTCGCCGGCCAGCCGGTTGAGGAGATTGACCATGCAGGGTGATCAACTGGACCTGCTGGGCGCGCTGCCCGCATCCGCAACGCAGCTGGACAGCAGCGCCGCGCTGCTGCAGCTGCTGGACGACTGGCTGGCTAACGGCTGGCTGCGGGCGCTGGATCGGGCCTTCGCCGGGTTTCTGCTGGAGCAGGCGCCGGAAACCGGCCCGGCAGTGCTGCTGGCGGCGGCGTTGGTCAGCCACCAGTTGGGCCATGGACATGTTTGCCTTGATCTGGCGACCACGCTGGCCGAGCCGGATTTTGCCCTGTCGCTGCCGCCGGAAGGGGAGAGCCTGATCGATACGCCGCTGCCGTCGGCGGTACTGGCGGGCATTACGCTGGACAGCTGGCGTGCGGCGTTGCAGGCCAGCCGGGTGGTAGACAGCCAGCAACCGGAGCAGGGCCGTTGCCCGCTGGTGCTGGTTGGCCAGCGTCTGTATCTGCGCCGCTACTGGCAGCACGAGCGGCACGTTGTTTCGATCCTGCATCAGCGCCTGCAGCACCCACTGCAGGTTGCCGGGGATCTGCCTGAGCGGCTGGATGCCCTGTTTGCCGGCAGCCAGCAGAACCCGGACTGGCAGCGCATTGCCTGCGCGCTCGCGGCGCGCGGGCGTTTCAGCATCATTACCGGCGGCCCCGGTACTGGCAAGACCACCACGGTGGTGCGGCTGCTGGCGCTGCTGCAGACGCCGGCAGTGGAAGCGGGCAAGCCGCTGCGTATCCGCCTGGCCGCACCGACCGGCAAGGCCGCCGCGCGGCTTACCGAGTCGATCGGGCGGCAGGTCGGCGCGCTGCCGGTTGACGGCGCGGTGCGCGCTGCCATCCCGACCGAGGTCAGCACGCTGCACCGCCTGCTCGGCAGCCTGCCGGACAGTCGCCACTTCCGCCATCACGCGGGTAACCCGCTGGCGCTGGATGTGCTGGTGGTGGATGAGGCCTCGATGATCGATCTGGAAATGATGGCCAACGTGCTGGCTGCGCTGCCACCGCAGGCACGCCTGGTATTGCTCGGTGACAAGGATCAGCTCGCTTCGGTGGAAGCCGGCGCGGTGCTGGGCGACCTGTGTCGACGCGCCGACGCCGGTTGCTACTCACCGGCCACGCTGGACTGGCTGCAGCAGGTCAGCGGCCAGTCTCTGGCCGAAAGTGGCTTGCAGCCGGGCGACGAGACGACCCATCTGCTGGAGCAGCAGACCGCCATGTTGCGCCATTCCCACCGCTTTGGTGCCGACAGCGGCATCGGTGAGCTGGCCCGCGCGGTTAATCGCTGCGACGCCACCGCCGCGCGCGATCTGCTGCAGCGGGGGCAGTTTGCCGATATTCACAGCCGGCGCCTGCCGGACCTGCGCGACCCCGGGTTTGCCGCGCTGGTGCTGGGCAGCGAGGACGGCCTGCCGGGCTATGGCGCCTATCTGAGCACGCTGCAGGCGCAGCGCCCGGGCGCAGATGCGGCTGCCGATGATCCCCGCTGGCAAGCCTGGGCGGGCGATGTGCTGCGCGAGTTCGACCGTTTTCAGCTGCTCTGTGCGGTGCGCCGCGGCGACTGGGGCGTCGAAGGCATCAATCAGCGTGTGGCTGATCTGCTGAGCCGTCGTGGCCTGCTGCACGCCGACAAGCTCTGGTACGAGGGGCGCCCGGTACTGGTCACCCGCAACGACTACAGTCTGGGCTTGATGAACGGCGACATCGGCATTGCGTTGCGCATTCGCGAGCCGGCGCTGCACGCAGGGGAGCCGGAGACCGAGGCGCTGCGCGTCGCCTTCCCGCGCAACGATGGCAAGGGCGGCATTCGCTTTGTGCTGCCCAGCCGTCTGCCGGAGGTGGAAACGGTGTTTGCCATGACCGTACACAAGTCGCAGGGCTCGGAGTTCGAGCACGCCGTGTTGGTGCTGCCGGAGGCGCGCAACCCGGTGCTGACCAAGGAACTGGTCTACACCGCCATTACCCGTGCGAGCAAACACTTCAGCCTGCTGGAAAGCCGCCCCGGCGTGTTTGAGGCGGCGGTGCAGACGCCGGTGCGGCGGATCAGCGGGCTGGATTTGGACGCCTGAGCGTCTCAGCCCTGTGCGCGGGCGAAGTAGTGTGCCAGTGCCGCCAGGGTGAAGCCGTCGTCCAGCGTGCCGTCTTGCAGCAGCGCCGGCAGATCGCCCAAGGGTACCGCTTCGACGGCGAGCACCTCGCCGTCGGGGCTGCCAACCAGATCGGTGGAGGTCAGCTCGGCTAGATAGAGGTCGACGCAACTGGCCAGAATCGCCGAGTTGGGACGATAGCGACCAAGTCGTGTCAATTGCTCTGGTGTGGCGCGGTAACCGGTTTCTTCGTGCAGCTCTCGGCAGGCGCATTGCAGGCTGCTTTCGCCTGACTCGCCATAACCACGGGGTATTTCCAGCATGACCTGCTCGCCTTGGGCCGGGCGCTTCACGCGGACCAGCAGAGCCGTCCGTGCATCCACCACCGCGAGCACCGCCGCGCCGTTGTTTGCGCCACTTTCCTCAACCCAGTGAAAGCCGTCCTCGCGGACAACCTTGAACCAGGGGTTCTCGTAAACCGTGCTCATTTGATCTCCAGGCCCATGAAGCTGCGCATGCGCGGATACAGCCCAAACCAGTTGCGGCGGGTCATATAGGACTCGCCGGTTTCCATCATCTTGTCCTCAAGATAGCCGAGTGCCTCGTCGGTGAGGAACTTGATTACCTCGCCGGCGCCCAGACTCGAGATAAAGTTGAACACCTTGATCGGGTACTGAACCAGTTCGATTTCCCTGCGCAGGGCCTTGAAGGCAATGCTGGAATCGAGCACCTGCTCGGGAACGCCCTGCAGAAACCGAATGTTGTCCTGCAAAAAGCCCTCGGACGCCTTGGCGAAAAGTGAATTGTAGGCCGGGTCGATCAACTCGAAGCGCAGCGCTTCGAGCCCTGCCTGACCGCGCTCACGGAAAAACTGCTCGGCATACAGGTACCAGTCCGAGCGCGAATATTTGCTCAGCCCGCCGAGCCGGAACAGCTGGTAGTCGCCGTCATGCTCAAAGTAGCCGCCGGAGCCGGGCAGGGCGTCCAGGCGACGCAAGACTTCCTGCTGCAATGCTTCGCGGGGCACACTGACGTCGTCCAGCACCGGCTGCAGTTCGCTCAGCGCGGCCTGCAGTTTGCGCAGGCGCTCGGCCATGACCGTGCGCTGTTGCCGGTCCAACTCCCCCTTGCGCGGGCGACCCGGCAGGCTGGACAGAATGAAGTTGTCGGGCAGGGCATCGTAGTACTCCTGCAACGTGGCGAAGCGCGACAGACCGAAGCCGCGGATAACAAATTTGCCCTTGCCCTCTTCGTTGAGGTATTTGATCACGTTCATCTGGCCGAGGGCGTTGGCCAGCTCAAGGTTGTCGATCAGGGTGTTGGGTGGGAGCACCACGCCGTCAGCAAAGGCCAGGCCGGTCAGAAAGCGTTTGCGCAACTCTTCGTGGCCGTGGGCGTGCACCGAGTCACAGTTGGCCAGCAGCAGTTTTTCCTTGAACAGCACGGTGTTCCATCTCCTCGGACAGTCGCGTGCCATCATAGCGACCTTTGTCTCCGGGAGCGATCTGGCTGCTGGCGCTTTTCAACTGATTTTCAAACGCTTACATGCCGTTCATCCAGTCTGCCGGCGGGTTGCGATGACGCGCATGCAGCGGCGCCAGCGCCTCGGCGTAGTCGAGCAGCAGGCCAATGGCCCAGTCGGCGCGGGCGCGGATACGCAGGTCGTCTTCGCTGGTCGGTTCGCCCGGATTCATGACCTGCTCCACGTTGCGTACGATCAGGTGCTCCGGCAGGTAGCAGATGCGACAGTTCTTGTAACTGGAGGCGCGCAGTTCGGCCAGCGGATAGCTGCCGCCCTGGCCGCCGGAGACGCCGACCAGCAGCGCCGGTTTGTGCGCCAGCTCGGCGCGACCGGCGTACATGAACAGGTTTTTCAGTGCCGGGCTGGCCATGCCGTGCCATTCCGGGCTGATGACAACCAGCGCGTCGGCGCTGCGCAGGGTCGCAGAAATCGCCGGCCAGACGCCGTTGCTGTCAGCTTCGGGCCACAGCGGCAGTGGCTGCTGGCCGAGTTCGATGACACTGGTTTCGCAGTCCCTGGCTTGCAGACTGGCGGCCAGCCAGCGCGCCACCTTGGCGCTCTGGCTGTTTTGCTGGCTGGAGCCGGCGATCAGGGCAATATGACGACTCATTGGCTTACCTCAGGGTTGAGTTCGGGGGTGGCTTTGGCTTTGGGCTTGCGTACCAGCGGCCAGAACAGCTCCTGCGTCCAGCTGACCGGGCCGAGGTTCTCGATACCGTACTTCGGGGGGCGGCGACGGGTGATCTTGGCAGTGCCAAACAGGATGTCCCAGAAGAACAGCAGGTTGCCGAAGTTGCCCTTGTAGTTGGTTACGCCATCTTCGGCACTCAGTCCGTGGTGAGCAGAGTGGGTGGACGGGGTGGAGATGGTGCGCTCGACGACCCACATGACCGGCTTCAGCCACTTGATCTGATACAGCTTGGCGTCCCACGGTACGCTGCTGTGGGCGCCGTAGATAACGCACATCTTGAGAATCAGATACACAAAGTAGACGTGTGCCAGACCCAGATAGATGAGGATGCCCGAGAACCAGATACCGGGCATCAGCAGGTAATAGAAACTGTTGTTGCGGTAGACGATGCGGATGCTCATGTACCTGGCCGAGTGGTGCGCTCGGTGCAGGTCATACAGGAACGGCACCTTGTGTGCGAGGCGATGCCACCAGTACTGGGTCATGTCATCGAACAGCAGAAACAGGGCGAAGCCGGCCAGCCACGGAATCCCGCTCAGAGCGCCTTCCCACTCGGGGGCCAGTGTGCCCATGATCGCGCCGCTGGCGAAGGTAATGAAGGGAACGGTTACGCCGAGCAGCAGCGTCGAGCCGATGATCTCGATCAGCGCGTCACGGCGCTGACCGGCCGGCTGGAAAAAGCGGCCGAGGATGAGCTCAAGCAGGATGAAGGAGAAAAAGATCCCGGCGACGATGACGGCGGGGTTCAGGTTTGTTGTTATTGTTTCCATGCTAACCTCTGCGGGCGGTTTGATTGACTCGACTTCCAGTTAATAAGAATCCAAATCGGCTCGGTCCAACATGCGTGCAGAGGACAAAAACAGGGTTGAATCGGCCAAGGTGTCGATTCAGCGCTTTCATCACGGCCCACTCGGCAAGGTCTTGCAGCGTTTCCTGCACGAGCGCGGCGACCGTGACGATTTCGATCTGGTGGCGCTTGAGCAGCTCTGGCACAGGGCGGCAGAGCATGATCCGGCTATTGGCCTGCATCTGTTCTCGCTGTTTACCCCGCAGGACTGGCATGTGCTGGCCTGCCTTGGCTTCTACGCAGCCAACCCGCAGCAGTCGCTGGACTGCTGGGTGCGCTACCAGTCATTGGCCTCCTCCATGGACTCGATCCGGTCGGTGAAGGCCGACGGCATGACCGGGGTCAGCATTCGGGTGCATGCAGCAGCCGGGCTGGAGCGCTATCTGGTCGAGCACTACATGAATATGGCGTTAACCCAGATGCGGGCAGCGGCACAGACCGCGCTGACGCCGGCACGTGTGTGTCTGCGTCACCGGAAACCGGACTATCACGAGGCCTATCGGCCGGTACTGGGCGAATGCGTGGAGTTTGCCGCTGCCGAGAATCAGTTGTGGTTTAGTGACGCGGACATGCAGCACGCCCATCCCGGTGCCAACCGGGCGATGTTTGAGCTGGTGTGTTGCGAGCTGGACCGACGCCTGACGCAGCAGCAACAATTTGGCGGTACGGCTGGGCAGGTGGCGGCGCTGGTTCGTCGTGGCCTGCTGGACGGGGTGCAGGTGTCGCTGGAAGAGGTCGCGCCGGCTTTGCATCTGAGCACTCGAACATTGCGCCGACGTCTTCAGGATCAGGGTCTGAACTTTCGTCAGTTGCTGGACCTGGTGCGCGCCGAACTGGATCAGTACCTGGCCCTGCAGGGGCTGACCCGGGCGCAGATTGCGGACCGGCTGGGTTATGGTGACACCGCCGCCTACCTGCACGCGCGCAAGCGCTGGCAGCCTCAGGTCAGCTCCTTGGCGGCTGACACCAGCGCCTGAAACAGGCGTCTCTGACGCGGCAGGAACAGCAGAAACTCCGGGTGCCACTGCACGCCGATAACAAAGCTGCGCCCCGGCGCCTCGATGGCCTGGGGAATCTGGTCCAGATCCCGGGCGCTGATGACCAGGCCATCACCCACCCGATTGATCGCCTGGTTGTGCAGGCTGTTGATCCGAGCCCGCTGGCGGCCCAGCAGGCGTGCCAGATGGCTGTCCGGCTCCACGCAGAGCGTTTTCAGCGGCAGCACGGTACGTCGATGCGAGGTCAGCTTGCGTCGTGAGCGGAGGTCCTGAAACAGGTTGCCGCCGCAGCGCACGTTGAGCAGCTGTGCGCCGCGGCAGATGCCCAGCAGCGGCAGCTCCTGGCTGAGGGCATGGTCGATGACGGCAGACTCGAGGCGGTCCCGGGCGCCGTCGTAGCGTGGCTTGACCTCTGGCTCGGCGGCGTAGAGTACCGGGTCAATGTCGTGCCCGCCGGTAATGACCACGCCCTGATAGCGTTGTGCGCGCTCTTCGTCGCCAGGCCTGAGCTGCAGCGGGATGCCGCCATAGCGGCGTATCGCCCAGGCCACCAGAAAGCGTGGCCCTGTGGCGCCGCGGTCTGGGCCGGTGATGGCGATCACGGGCTTCTTCATGCCGTATCCTTTTGCAGCCAGTCACGTTCCAGCTGCCGTGGCCAGCTGTCCAGCAGTCGGCCCAGTCCCTGTTGCTGCCACTGCTGATAGGCCTTGCAGCAGCCTTGCAGGCGCTCATGATCGGCGGCCAGTTTCTCGACCTCGAGCCAGTCGTTCCAGGCCTCGGTCATATCCCAGTCGGGCTCATCAATGCGGCAGTCCGGCAGCCGGTAGTGAAAGGTCGGCCTGGCCTTGATCAGCGGGTCCTGGGTGCAGGCGAGCACCCGTTCCTCGTCCAGATGACGAAACAGTGGCAGCATATCCAGCGCACGGTTGCGGGTCGGGTTGTGCTTCAGGTAGTCGTCTATCAACTGCGCCTGGTCGGGCCAGTATCCAGGGTCGGTAACCAGACTGACGTAATCGGCCGGGAACGGATCTACGTAGGTCGTGATACGGCGCGTCAGGTTCACTTGCGCCCGCTCGTTCATCCAGTCGTAGAGACACAGAAAGGCTTTCAGGTAGGCACACAGGGTGCGGCTGTCGGCGTCCGGAATTTCCGGATTGAACTGCATGCCGAAGGCGTTGGTAAGGCGGTCGCTGGTGCCCTTGGCTCCTGCCTCGCGCAGCTGGTGGATCAGCTCGTTGATCTCGTCCAGGCGGTTCAGCGGCAACGGCGGGCTAACCAGCTCGACCGGCACCAGCGACTCAGCCATCCAGATCAGGGCATCCTCGGCCGAACCGAGCAGTTCTGCCGACTCGTCACCCTGCGGTCGCGGCTCACGGCCGATTTTCTTGATCCACTGCGAGTCCAGCTCAACCACCCAGTCGCCAGCCGGGTCACCGGTCAGGCGTCGCTCGCAGCGGCCTGGCTGTTCGATCCGATAGCCGCCTCTGGCAGCGACCAGCGTGCTCAACCGGTCCAGATCGATGCCGTTCATTTCCAGCTCAACGCCGACGCGACGCTGCGCTCCCTCTGCGGTCTGCTGTCTTGGGGGCATGACCATTGCGGGGGGACTGTCATCCATGGCGTACTCCTTTGCGTTGCTCAGCGATGGCGACAGGGCGTTTGCGCTGAACTGGTGTAGTATTCTCGTCGTTGGTTCTCTTGTATCCACTCACACAGGTATGACATGAGCAAGCTTTCCGAGTTTCGCGCCGCCGAGCGTCAATTGGCCGCCCAGCTGGCCCAGCTGGAAAAGATGAAGCAGGACTCCGGGTTGCAGCAGGAGCTGGCATTTAACGATGCCCTGCGGGCACTCATGGATGAGTATGGCCTGTCCAACCGTCAGGTGCTGGCGATTCTGAGGTCCGCACCGGGCAACTGAGGTGGTGGCCAGCACAGAGCCGAAGAAACATGCCGAGCCGCCCGGCAAGCGGGCGCTGCTTGATGCCGCCGAGCGCCTGGCCGCCAGCAGCCGGTGTGTGACCAGTCTGGGATTGCGCGAACTTGCCCGCGAGGCGGGTCTCAATCCCAATACCTTCTACCGTCACTTCCGTGATATGGAAGACCTCGGCCTGCAGTTGCTGAGACAGTCCAAAAGCGAGTTGCGCTCGGCGCTGCGAGCCCTGCGTCGTCAGGCAGCGACCGAGGTCGAACAGGGTACCGGCGAGCCAGGCGTAAGCAAGGGGCGGGCTGTGTGTCGGCAGACGCTGCGACTGTATTTCGATTACGTGCACACCCATCGCGATCGGGTGCTGATCGCCCTGCGCGAGCTGCATGGGCCCTCGGCGTTGCTGCGCGAGGAGTTGCGTCGGCAGATGGACGAGTTTGCCGACGATATGGCCGAGGATATTCGCGAGCTGCGGCTGATTCCTGAGCGGGTCAGTCCGGCGCAGCTGCGCCGGGTTGCTGGCATGGTCAACCGCAACATGCTCTATCAGTCGCTTGATTATCTGGGTGATCCTGAGCGCCGTGGCGAGATTCTTGCGCTGGCAGAGGAGCAGGTACTGATGCTGTTCCGCGGCGCCGTCAGCCTGCTTGACCAGAGTGAATTGCGCCCCTGAACAGACTGTTGATTGTCCCGCCGATTTCACTAATTCCTGTCAACTGGCTATCATTGTGCTGCTTTTGTTGGGAAAGCGCTTCGCATTGACACGGCCGCCTGGCGGATTGGATGTTTTTGCTGCACACCCTTTGTGGTGTGCACCTCACTGCCTTTAGGGGCTGTCAATTGTTGTCGCTGCGCCGCTATTGCGGTGCCGTCGACACGTCATCGGGCATAGCCCGCACTGAAGTATCGGAGCATCTTTAGATGGCAAGAGAACCATTGAACGAGCACGACTCTAACGCCGATCCTGTCGGCAATGACGGTATCCCGGCGCCGACCGGTGATGCCAACCTGATCGATACCGACTACGTAATTGGTCAGGACAACATTTCCGGCAGCTTTGTGCTGAACCTGGATATTCACGGCAAGGTCTTCATCATTTCAGCGCTCTCGGTCGTGCTGTTTGTGGTGCTGACCCTGGCACTGCAGACCGAAGTGGCGCCGCTGTTTACCGCACTGCGCAACTGGCTGACTGGCAACCTGGCGTGGTTTTTCATCGGTGCCGCCAACATATTTGTCGTCCTCTGCCTCGGCTTGATCGTCTCGCCGCTGGGCAAAGTGCGTCTTGGCGGTATGGAGGCCAAACCCGATTACGGCTACCTCGGCTGGTTTTCCATGCTGTTCGCCGCCGGCATGGGGATCGGACTGATGTTTTACGGCGTATCCGAGCCGATGTCGCACTTCTCTTCATCGCTGGGCGGGGTCTCAGTTGGCGAGGACGGCCTGCGCACCGACTGGGCGCCGCTGGGTGCCGCTGCAGGCGATACCGAGGCAGCAGCGCGCCTGGGGATGGCGGCGACCATTTTCCACTGGGGGCTGCACCCCTGGGCGATCTATGCGGTGGTGGCGCTGGCACTGGCGCTGTTCTCCTTCAACAAGGGGCTGCCGTTGACCATTCGCTCGATCTTCTACCCGATTCTCGGGGAGCGGGTCTGGGGCTGGCCGGGGCACGTCATTGACACCCTGGCGGTCTTCGCGACGCTGTTTGGTCTGGCGACATCACTAGGCTTCGGTGCCGAGCAGGCAACTGCCGGTCTGCATTACCTGTTTGACGTTGGCTCCGGCAATGTCACCAAGGTGCTGCTGATTACCGGGATCACCGGTCTGGCCCTGCTTTCGGTCGTCGCCGGTCTGGACAAGGGGGTCAAGCGCCTGTCGGAGATCAACATGGTACTGGCCATCGTGCTGATGGGCTTTGTCATCATTGTCGGCCCGACGCTGGCCATTGCCACCGGCTTTTTCGACAATCTGCTGGCGTATCTTGCCAACCTGCCGGCACTGTCAAACCCGGTTGGCCGTGAAGATGCCAACTTTACCCAGGGTTGGACTGCCTTTTACTGGGCCTGGTGGATCAGCTGGTCGCCCTTTGTCGGCATGTTTATCGCTCGGGTCAGCCGCGGTCGCACCGTGCGTGAGTTCCTGATTGCGGTGTTGCTGGTACCTTCACTGGTGTCGGTACTGTGGATGACGGCCTTTGGCGGTACCGCAATCGGTCAGTTCGTGGCCGATGGGTTCACCGGCGTACAGGACGCCGCGCTTGAGCTGAAGCTGTTCGCCATGCTTGGCGAACTGCCACTGACCGCGATTACCTCCTTTGTCGGCATCGTACTGGTCATTGTGTTCTTCGTGACCTCGTCTGACTCCGGATCGTTGGTGATCGACACCATCACCGCCGGTGGCAAGGTCAATGCGCCGGTGCCGCAGCGGGTGTTCTGGGTCATCAGTGAAGGCGTGGTTGCGATCGCGCTGCTGCTGGGCGGTGGCCTGGCGGCGCTGCAGGCGATGTCGGTGTCGACCGGGCTGCCGTTTACCATCGTGCTGCTGGTTGGCTGTATCGCGATCATCAAGGGGCTGATGAGCGAACCGCGCTGATCGCCGTCTGCCGGATAAGGCCGCTCCCCTGGCAGGGAGCGGCTTTTTTATGTTTGCCGATTCAATACCAGAGTTCGCGTAGCGGGGTGTCTGGCCGATAGTGGGTCAGTACTTGCGCCTGCAGCAGCTCGGCGGTCGCCAGCGCATCGGTCAGCGCGTGGTGGGCGTGGTAGTGCGGCAGACCGTAGCGCTGGCGGCTGTCCGCCAGGCGGATGGATTCGATCTCGCGTCCGAACAGGCGGGCCAGCCATCCGGGCTGGGCGCTGCCGCGGTGCATTCGGGCTTCGAGCTGCATGGTATCAATAACCGGGAAAAACAGCGGCTCACCCAGATACTGACGGGCAGCTCGATCAAGAAAGGCGCGCTCCAGTGCCCGGTAGTGAACCACCATGATGCGCCCGGCCATGGCCTCCAGCAGGCGGTTCAGGGTGCTGGCGGGGTCTGAGGCCTGGTGAATATCAGAGTGGGTGATACGGTGGTAGGTGATTGACTCTTCGCTCAGCGGAATGTCGGGTTTTACCACCTCGTAGAAGGCCTCGCGGCAGCGGATACGCTGCAGGTTAAAGGGCATCAGCCCGATGCTGACGATGGCATCACGGCGTGCATCCAGGCCAGTGGTTTCGATATCCAGTGCCGCCAGCTGCACCTCTTCCAGCGGCGTGTCACCAGCAGGGCAGCCGGCGCGGTAGTACGCCTGCAAACCGGGCTGGCTGCTGCGTTCGGCCAGTCTGGCCAGCTCGGTCGGCCATTCAGGCGTGCGCGTGTCGACGGCGTTGGCTGCGGGGTTGAAGCGGATCATAGGGTGCGGGTGACCGGCAGGTGCGGGTAGCGAAAGCGCAGGAACTTCTGGGCGTTACTCAGCACCTGAAAGGCTTCCTTGAGGTTGTGCCGCTCGACGGTGGGTACCTTTTCCGGTTCAATTTCGTTGTCCGGTTCGATGCTGTCCTCGATATCCATGGCCTGGTGGCGGATGCGCACCAGCGACAGAAACTCCAGCGCGTAGCGCAGCCGCTCCAGTGATTCCGGCGGCATCAACTTGGTGGCGGCGATCGCATCCAGTCGCTCGAACGAGTTCTGCGCCCGTGAGCCACAGGCCAGTGCATGCACTCGGATCAGATCGGTCAGTGGCGCGGTGCCGCGGCGCTTGAGGTTGATGACATCGCGTTGACGGCCGTCCTTTTCCATCACGAAGGTACGAAAGATGCCCAGTGGTGGTGTGCGGTTCAGCGCATTGCGGGCAAGGGCTGCGAGGAAGGGCTCGTTGCTGCTGGCGCGCTCTGCCAGCAATTCCTGCAGCTCTTCCACCAGTGCTGACTCGCCATAGACCGCATCCAGATCGAAGAAAATGCAACTGTTGAGCAGGGCCTCTGCCTTGGGGCGCTCGATCCAGTCGATAAAGTATTTGCGCCAGACCGACAGCGGCTGGCGCCATTTCGGGTTGGTCGCCATGATGCCGCCCTTGCAATAGGTGTAGCCGCAGGCGGCCAGGCCATCGCTGACGAAGGTGGCCAGTTTGAAAAAGTAATCGTCGTGCAGGGCCGGGTCGAAGCTGTCGTCCAGTACCAGCGCGTTGTCCTGATCGGATACGACCAGCTGCTCGTCCCGCGCCATGGAGCCGAGCGCCATAAAGGCGTAAGGGACCGGCGGCGGGCCGAGCTCGTCTTCGGCCAGCTCCAGCAGACGCTGGCTGAAGCTGCGACCAATGCCCGACATGGCGCTGCCGATCATGTGTGCACTGGCTTCATCGCGGGCCATGCGCACGAAGGTGGCGCGCACATCGGGCAGCAGGGCCTGCAACTCGGCTACCGATTTCTTGTTGTAAATCGCACTGACAAGATAAAGGCTGCTCTGGGATTCGTACTTGATGATGTCGCTCAGGTTGATCAGCCCGATCGGGCGACGACGCTTGACCACCGGCAGATGGTGGATATTGTTGCGCAGCATGCTGAGCATGGCTTCAAACACGGTGTCGTCACCCTGCACGGTAATCGGGTTGGGTGACATGACCGCGCTGACCGGCGTGTCCAGTGGCAAGCCTTCGGCCAGTACCCGGGTGCGGAAGTCGCGGTCGGTAATGATGCCGACCATCACCCCGTGCTGGGCATCGGCCACCGGAACGCGATCCGGATTGGGCCACTGGCTGTGCGGGTCCACGACTACCAGCGATGACACGCTTTGCGCCGTCATGACCTGCGCGGCCTCCTGCACGCTGGTGTTCAGCGGTACGGTGACCGGCAGGCGGGATATCAGCTTGCGCACCTTGATCTTCATCAGCTCGCTGGCGCGGCCGTTTTCGACGGCGGCTTTCAGACGTGACTGGCCCTCGGCTTCGACAAAGTCGGCAAAATGCTCATGCTGTTCACAAAATTGGTCGAACAGCGTGCCGGGGATGTAGTAAATCAGCGTGTCTTCGATAGCGCGGGCTGGAAAGCGCACACGGTTGCGCCGCAGCAGGCCGAAATGGCCGAAAATATCGCCTTCGCCCAGGCGGTTGTAGAGATCGCCACCGCGGCGAAAGATATCGACTGCGCCGCTGCGGATGTAGTGCAGCTCGTGGATTTCCTGATTAAAGGCAAGAATATCTGTTCCCGCCTTGAAGTAGCCGATCTCGACCTGCCGGGCAATCTCGCCCAGCAGCTCCTCGGGCAGCTCGTCGAACGGCGGGAAGCGGCTCAGGTGGTCGCGAATCTCGATCAGTTCAATCTGCATGTGGCATCCGGTTCGGGTGTGGGGAGTGCAGCTGTTGCCAGTGTAATGGCTATGGCGCCAGCGGTCAGGTCGGTTGCTGCAGGGTTGTCAGCTCTTTGCGCAGAAACTCGCGGAACAACCGCACCCTGGCGGGGGCCTGAGCGCCGCTGAGAGTGATTGCGTAAAGGGTGCCGGTTGCTACCTGCCAGTCGGCAAGAATCGGTACCAGCTCGCCGCGGGCCAGACTCTGGCGGGCAATCAGGTCCGGCAGGGGGCCGATGCCAGCGCCGTTGCACAGCAGTTGGTGGGCACTGGCGTAGTCGCTGGTGCGCATGACCGGCTTCAGGGTCAGGCTGGCCCCATGCCCGCGACTGTCGTTCAGCAGCAGGGTTGTTGCGCCGACCCGCTCACGACAGGCCAGCAATTGATGCCCGGCCAGGTGGGCAGGCTGGCTCGGCGGCTCGCGTTCAGCAAGATAGCCTGGTGAGCAATACAGCCCGATGCGGAAGTTCACCAGCGCAGAGGCGCGATAGCTCATGTCCGGCAGGTTGCCCGGCGTAGCGCGCAGGGCCAGATCGATACGATGGGCGCTGAGGTCGAGTGGGGTGTCGGTCAGCAGCAGCTCGATGTCGATTTGCGGATACTGCGCGCGGAACCGTGTCAGAAGCAGCGGCAACACGCCAACTCCCAGGTCCAGCGGTGCGGTCAGGCGCAGATGACCGGCTGGCACGTCCTGCGCGGCGCGGGCGCTGGCACTGGCGTCGGCCAGCAAGGTCAGGGCGTCGCGGGCCTTCAGATAGAACGTGGTGCCTTCCTCCGTTGCCGATACCGACCGAGGGGTGCGCGCCAGCAGGGCGACGCCGAGGCGTTGCTCCAGGCGCGACAGGCGGCGGCTGATACTGCCTTTGGTTTCTCCCCGTTCACGGGCGGCGGCGGAAAGAGTGCCAAACTCGATGACAGCGCAAAAGGCGTACAGGTCTTCGAGTGATCCGCCCAAGGTTTCCGATTTGTTAACCATGGGTTCCTTTTTTGCAGTCTTCTTTCGTTTTGGAAACCAACATACTCTGCTCTCCATCAACTCAACGCAACCTTTGGAGACACATCATGAGCAACCAACACACAGCTACCCCCGGCCTGGCCATCTTTGAACGTCTGCCCCCGCTGGGCTATCCGCTGATTCGTATTACCGCCGGCCTGATGCTGATGCCGCACGGCGCGCAGAAACTGTTTGGCTGGTTTGGCGGCTACGGTCTGGAAGCAACCGGCCAGTTCTTTGAAGGTTCGCTGGGCATGTCACCCGGGATTCTGTTTGCGCTGCTGGCGGGCCTGGTCGAGTTCTTTGGTGGTTTGGCACTGGTTCTTGGCCTGCTGACCCGTCCGGCAGCGCTGGCGGTCACCTTCATGCTCGGCGTAGCGCTGACTGTGCACACGGCCAATGGCTTCTTCTGGACCAATGGCGGAATCGAATACCCGCTGCTGTGGGCGCTGACTGCCTTCGGTATCTTCCTGCGCGGTGGTGATCGTTTCTCGCTGGATGCCCGCCTGGGTCTGCGTATCTGATCATTGACTGGATGGAGGGCGAATGATGTCTGCCAATCGACTGCCGACGGTCTTTCTTCCCCATGGCGCCGGCCCCTGCTTCTTCATGGAGTGGGAGCCGGCCGACACCTGGCAGGGCATGGAGGCCTGGCTGCGCACGCTGTTGCCGAGCCTGAATGTGGCTCCCCGCGTCCTGCTGGTGATCTCTGCCCACTGGGAAGAGCCGGTCTTTACCCTCAATACCCAGGCCGCCCCCGGCCTGTTGTTTGACTACTACGGCTTTCCGCCGCACACCTACCAGCTGACCTGGCCCGCGCCGGGCGCGCCGGAGCTGGCAGCTGAGGTCGCCGAGCTGCTGGGCAAAGCGGGTTTCGAGACCGCGTTCAACCACCGTCGAGGGTTTGATCACGGGGTCTTTATCCCGCTCAAGCTGGTGCGGCCCGAGGCCGATATTCCGGTGCTGCAGTTGTCGCTGCGGGCCGATATGGACCCGCAGGCCCATCTGGAGTTGGGCCGCGCGCTGGCGCCGCTGCGCGAGCAGGGCGTGCTGATCGTCGGCAGTGGCATGAGCTTTCACAATATCCCGCTGATGCGCGCCAATCTGGTGACGCCGGCGCCGGCGGTCGAAGCTTTTGATCGCTGGCTGCAGAACACGATCGTGCTGCCGCAGGCCGAGCGCGATGCTGCGCTGGCTGACTGGCAGCAGGCGCCGGGCGCACTGCTGGCACACCCCGATGCCGAGCATCTGCTGCCGCTGCATGTGGTGGCAGGCGCTGCTGCTGACAGCCCCGGGCGCACTGACTTTCATCAGGTTGCGATGGGCGTACCGCTGGCCGGCTTTGTATTTGCCGACTGACTCCGCCCTGGTGCACGATGACGGCAACGGGTTATGGAGGCGCGGTGATGACGTTTGATCAGGGCTTGCTGGCGCGGCTGCGTGATGCGCAGCATGTGGTGGTGTTCACCGGTGCCGGAGTGTCTGCAGAAAGTGGCATCGCCACCTTCCGTGATGCGCTGAGCGGGCTCTGGTCGCGGTTTGATCCCATGCGCCTGGCAACGCCCGAGGCCTTCGAGGATGACCCGGAGCTGGTCTGGGGCTGGTACGAGTGGCGGCGCATGCAGGTGCTGAGCACCCAGCCCAACCCGGGCCATCTGGCGATTGCCGAGCTGGCAAAGCGGGTGCCGAAGCTGACGCTGGTCACCCAGAATGTGGACGACCTGCACGAGCGCGCCGGCACTACCGATGTGTTGCACCTGCACGGCAGCCTGCATCAGCCGCGATGCAGTCGGTGTGCTTCGCCATTCAGCATGCCGGCCGAACCACCGTTAGAACCTGCCGAAGGTCGGCGTCTTGCGCCGCCACGTTGCAAGCAGTGCGGCGGTCTGGTCCGGCCCGGCGTGGTCTGGTTTGGCGAGAGCCTGCCGGTCGATGCGCTCGAAGCGGCCTTTGCGGCGGCGGCTGATTGTGATCTGCTGCTCTCGGTTGGCACCTCCGGCGTGGTTTATCCCGCGGCACAGGTGCCGGAAATTGCGCTGCAGGCCGGGGCGGCCGTGGTCCACGTCAACCCGCAGCCGCAGGCGTTGGGTGGTCAGCATGAATGGCTGTTGGCTGGCGCGGCCGGCGAAGTGCTGCCATCGCTGTTGCAAGCGGCTTTCGACGAGTAAAGCGGGAGGCATCATGGCCAGTGGCTGGGCACAGGACGGAGCGGTACAGGAGCAGATCGACGCGACACTCGATTCCGCTGTCGAGCGCGCCCGGCAGGATTTGCCCAAGGGCGAAAGTCTGAGTCACTGTGAACACTGTGGGGAGCCGATTGCCGAGCGTCGTCGTCAGGCGTTGCCGGGTGTGCGCCTGTGTCTCGCCTGTCAGGCAGAGCAGGAGAAAGGCGCCCGGTTTGAGTCCGGTTACAACCGCAGTGCCAGCAAGGACAGTCAGCTGCGCTAGCTGCAAGCAGGCTGATGGCGGGCGCCACCAGCCTGTCAGGCTTACTCGGTTACCGGCTCCTGGTAGTAACCCACCGCAACCAGATAGTTGCCGACCTTGCGAATCAGGGTCTTCTTCTCTTCTGGTCGCTCGGTTACCGGGTTGGGCCAGGTGTAGGTGACGCTGTCTTCACCGGCCTCTACAGCATCCAGAATCTGTTGGCCGACGCGCAGGCCGTCGCGGTTTTTCAGATCCGGGAAATGAATGTTGAGCAAACGCCGGCTGTAGCCGTGCGCCACCATGCTCATGGTGTCCATATCCACCACGAAGACGTAGAGATCGTCCCGGTTGAACTCGGGGTCCAGTCGGTTGATTCGGGTGATGGTGGCCTCTGCATCGTCTGCGATCGCGGCAGCCGCGTCATCCAGCAGTGCCTTGGCAGCAGCTTCGCTGGAGCGTGGCAGGTAATAGCCAACGGCGAAGGTCTTGCCGTCGACCTTCTGATAGAACACCTGCTTGCGTTCCACCTTGCCGTCGTTCCAGTTCATCCAGCGGTATTCGGCGCTCGACACCGTGTCTGATTCCGGTGCCTGCAGAGCCGAGTTGAAGGCTTCCTTCAGTTCCGGGTCCAGCAGCGGCGTGATATCACGACCGATCAGGGCCGCCGACGGGCCGCCACTGGCCAGCATGTAGCCGTTCTCGTCGACCACGTAAACGTACTGGTCGCCATCGATAAATTCGCCCTGGCGGCTGAAACGGGCAAAAGCCGCGTTGCCTTCCTCGCGATAGGCAGCAATCGCCTTTTGCAGCAGTTGGGCAGCGCTGGCTGCCTGCTGTTCGTAACCTGGTTCGGCCGACGGTGGGGGCGGAGTGGGTGAAGTGGCGAAGGCCGGCGGGCACAGTGCTGCCATGGTCAGAGCAGCAATCATGACCGGATTCTTGAAGTTCATAAGCATTCCTCTGCGGGATGTTGTTGTCGCTTGGACGCAATCGTCCTTCCTCAGCTTAGGTGGATACTGGGGGCTGTCGAGCGGGCTGATATTGTCCGGGGTCAACATCAGATCAGTTGGCCGCTCCAGTTTACTGGCTGACCCAAGTCCGAGTGCTCTGAGGCGCGGCATGACGCCGCTGCGAGCGCTCGGTGAGGCTGCTATTTCGGTGCTGATGATTATTGGTCTGATGTTTTGCCTGGCGGAACACTTCTTGCTTTCATTGCTAGCAATGTTGTTTCTGATGGCTAGACAAGAGGAGCCTGTCATGTTGGCTGAATCCCGCCGCGGCGTGATCTGTACCCCCCACAATGATGCCAGCGCCGCCGGCATGCGCATGCTGGAGGCCGGTGGCACTGCTATTGATGCCATGCTGGCAGCCAGTGCTGCGCTGGCGGCGGTATACCCGCACATGACCGGTCTGGGCGGCGATGCACTCTGGATGCTGCATGACGGGCAGGTACGCACCATTGTGGGGATCGGCCAGGCCGGGCAGCAGTTGCCTGAGGGTGGCCGGATTACCCTGCGTGGCCCGGCGTCGGTGGCCACCACCGCTGGCGCCATGGCGAGCTGGGAGCTGGCAGGCAAGATCAGCCGCGAGCAGTGGGGCTCGCGCCTCGGCTGGCGCGATCTGCTGGAAGACGCTTCGGTGCTGGCGCGTGACGGTGTCGAGGTGTCGGCCTCGCAGCTGTTCTGGCAGCAGCAGCGTCACGACCTGATCGAATCTCTGCCGGACCTCAAGGCGCTGTGTCAGCAGCAGGGGCGCTGGCTGCAGACGGGAGACCTGCTGCGCCAGCCGGCGTTGGCTGACACACTGGAGCAACTGGCGCGTCATGGCGTGCAGGACTTTTATCAGGGTGAACTGGGTGTGGCCTTTGCCGAGTCCTTTGCCCGGCTGGGCTGCGGCTTGAGTCGTGACGATCTGCTGGCGACCCGGGCCGAACTGGTCGAGCCGATCTCCATCCGTTATCGGGACGGCACCTTGTTCAACGTCGCACCGCCCTGTCAGGGGCTGTACACCCTGCAGGCCATGGCCGCGCTGCAGAACAAGTCACTGCGTGCATGCGGCGATGGCAGTGCGCGCTATTACCACTATCTGGTCGAGGCGATTAAACAGGGGCTGCTGCGGCGCAACGCTGAACTCTGTGATCCGGCCTCTGCGGACTGGGATTTCCGTGCCAGCCTGTCAGAAGGCTGCGGGCGTGACTACGCCGCGATCATCGACGACCACAAGGCGGCGGCCTGGAACGAGCCGGGCCGTCCGGCCGATACCGTGTGGATGGCGGCAACCGACGCTGAAGGGCGTACGGCCTGTCTGATTCAGAGTCTGTTTCATGATTTCGGCTCGGGCTGTGTGCTGGGCGACACCGGCGTGCTCTGGCAGAACCGCGCTGCCGGATTCAATGCCGACCCAGCGCACCCCAATGCCTGGGCGCCGGGCAAGCGGCCCGCGCATACCCTCAATCCGTCCTGCTATCTGTCTGATGACGGCCGCCAGCTGTTTTTTGGTACCCAGGGCGGCGACGGTCAACCGCAAACGCAGATGGTGTTGGCGACTCAGCTTGTCGATTTTGCCAAGCCGATTGATCAGGCGCTGCGCACGCCGCGTTTTCTGCTTGGGCGCAGCTTTTTCGACAGCACCGATAACCTCAAGCTGGAATCCGATATCGATCCGCAGGTGGCGCAACAACTGGCAGCGATGGGGCATGATATCGAGATGATTCCGGCGGCCAGCCCGTTTACCGGTCAGGCCGGGGCGATTGCGCTGCATCCGGACGGGCGGCGGCAGGCGATGCATGATCCGCGCGGGCAGGGCGTGGCACTGGGACAGGCGTGACCCGGTCGGTTGTATATGGCCAGCTGGCAGAGCGATAATGCGGCTGCTCCGCACCCCATGCCGGAGTGGGCACACCAGACGACGAAGCAGAGGGCACCTTGGTCGGTAAACCGCAAACCAGCAAGCAGGCAGAAGTGCAGCGCATCATCGACGCGCTGTCCAGGGCCATTGCTCAGCATCGCCTGCGTCCCGGTACCCGTCTTGTCGAAGCCCAGATCGTTGATGCCCTGAAAGCCAACCGCAACCACGTTCAGGCGGCGCTGCAGCGCCTGGCTTTGCAACGTATCGTCACCATTGAGCCGAACCGCGGCGCGCTGGTGGCTCAGCCTAGTGCGGCTGAGGCGCGCGATGTGTTTGCGGCGCGTCGGGCGATTGAGCGCGGGATTGTCGAGAGCATCACTCCAGAGGCGATACGCCGTCACCGTCAGCGCGTGACCACCCATGTGCACAATGAGCGCAAGGCCACCAACGCCACGGATCGGCGTGAGATTGTCCGTGAGCTGAGCGAGTTTCACCTGATGCTGGGGGATATCTGCGGCAACCGGGTGCTCAGCGAGATCCTCGCCAACCTGATGGTGCGCAGTTCGCTGATCGTCGCGCTGTATCAGCGTAATGATGTGCCCTCCTGCGCGTCAGACGAGCACGAAGAGATTCTCGACGCCCTCAGTGAAGGTGACCGTGACCGTGCGGTGCGGGTGATGATCGCGCACCTGGACGAGCTGGAAAGCCAGCTCGACCTGGAGGACGACAGCGCGCCGGAAGTCGACCTACGCGAGGCGTTGAACGGTCTCTGACGGCGCCACCCGCAGCAGCCTTGCAGAGCTGCGCTCAAATGTCTGCTGTCCTGCCTTAAAGCCCATCAAGGGTGCGCTCAGCTGCGCCACGACCGCCGCCGCCGACGGCGCATCAAACACCACGAAGTCCGCCCGGCAGCCGGGCGTCAGACCGTAGTCGGGCAGGCGCAGCAGTTGCGCCGAGGTGGTCGATACCCAGCCCAGGCAATCCAGTAGCTCCTGTTCGGTCGCCAGCTGACTGACGTTGGCGAACAGGTTGGCCTGGCGAATCAGCGACGCATCACCATAGGGCGTGAAGGGGTTGTCGATGTTATTGGTCGACAGCGAACAGGTCACGCCGAGCGCGTGCAGCGCCGCCAGTGGTGCCAGCCCGCGCGGCTTGTTGTGAAAGTGCTCGCGCCCGGTCAGAAACAGGTCGGTCGAGGGCAGGCAGGTCACCGCGACGCCAGCCTCGGCCAGCTCATTTGCCATGGCGTCCAGCGCCGAGCGCGGCAGCGCGGACAGCTTGGTCGCGTGGCCAACGGCTACCCGCCCTTGCCAGCTGTGCAGGCGCGTCTGTTCGATCACGCTGCCGAGGGTCATGCCCTCGGGGTTGAGGTCGAAGTCCAGATGAAAGTCCAGGTCGCAGTCGTAGCGTACCGCCAGCTCGAACAGGCGCTGAATCTGCCCTTGCGGGTCGCTGTCGGTGTAGGGGCAGCCACCCAGCAGGTCAGCACCGGACTCCAGCGCCTGACACAGCAGCGCCTCGGTGCCCGGGTTGTTCAGCATGCCCTCCTGCGGGAATACGCAGATCTCCAGACTGATCGCCCAGGCGTAGTCCGCTTGCAGGCGCTGCACCGCACGCAGTCCGGTCAGGCCGATCTGCGGGTCAATCTCGACGTGGGTGCGCATGTGCGTGGTGCCCTGCACTATGGCCTGTTCCAGCACCCGTGCGCCGCGGCGGTATACGTCTTCTTCGGTAAAGCCGGCCTTGGCCTGACGAGTCTGCTCGACGGCTTCGGCCAAGGTACCGTGCTGCAGGCAGCAGCGGCTCATGATGCAGGCCTTGTCCAGATGGATATGGGTTTCAATCAGCCCCGGCAACACCAGCTGTCCGGCCAGATCGCGCTGGCTGATCGGCTGGCGGCCGCTGAATTGGCTGACAAAATAGCCGTCTTCAATCAGCAGTTCGTGCAGGCCGCTTTGACCCGGCAGACGCAGGTTGCGCAGGTGCAGACAGCTCATGCGACCGCTCCTTCACCCAGGTAGGCGGCTTCCAGCTCGCGGTCTCCACGCAGCGCCTCGGCACTGCCGGATTTGACGATGCGGCCGGTCTCCAGCACGTAGGCGCGGTCGGCGACCTGCAGGGCGAGGTTGGCCATCTGGTCGACCAGCAGCAGTGTCACGCCTTCATCGCGCAGCGCAGCGAGCGCGTCGTACAACTCGCCGATCATCGCTGGAGACAGGCCCAGCGACGGCTCGTCAAGCAGCAGAATGCGGGGCTTGGCCATCAGGCCACGGCCAACGGCGACCATCTGCTGTTCGCCGCCGGAGAGCAGGCCGGTCGGGCTGTCGATGCGGTCACGCAAGCGCGGGAAGCGCCGCAGGATGGCTTCGATTTCGGCGTCAACATCCACCTTGTCGGTGCGCGCAAAGGCGCCCAGCATCAGGTTGTCGCGTACCGTCAGCTGCGGGAACATCTGCCGCCCTTCCGGCACCAGTGCCAGTCCGCGGGCGGCGATGCTGGCAGCGTTGCTGTGATGAATGCTTTCGTTATCCAGCAGGATGCTGCCGGAGGTCGCCGGGTGCAGGCCGGCCAGACACTGCAAGATGCTCGACTTGCCTGCGCCGTTGGCACCGAGAATGGCGATCAGCTCACCGGGGTTGACCACCAGATTGACCTTGTCGACCACCGGAGCCGCGCCGTAGTCGAGTACCAAGTCCTTGATGAACAGGCGGGCGTCGCGTGAGCCGTCCCACGGCTCTGCGCGCGGCGGTGCCTGATACTCGGTGCCGCCGAGGTAGGCGGCGATGACGTGCGGTAACTGGCGTACCTCTTCCGGCTCACCCCAGGCGATCGGCTTGCCAGCGTCCAGCACCAGCAGCTGATCGGAGACGCCCATGACCAGCGTCATGTCGTGTTCCACCAGCATCACGGCGATGTTGAATCCGGCCAACTGGCGGAACAGGGCGGCCAACTGGTCGGTGTCGCTGCGGCTGAGACCGGCAGCCGGTTCATCCAGCAGCAGCACCGCGGGGCGTGACGCCAGTGCGCGGGCAATTTCGACCAGACGGCGGTCGACGTGGGGCAGTTCATCGGCGGCGGTATTGACCGAGCCCTGATAGCCAACAAGCGCGAGCAGCTGCATGGCGATGTCGCGTTCTGCGCTGCTGGCAGCTGACAGAATGCGGCCCAGTCGGCCACGCTGCATGCCGGCTAGCACGTTGTCGAGTACCGAGAGTTCGCCGAACAACTGGGTCGTCTGATAGGTGCGGGCAATACCGGCTCGGGCAACTTTCCAGGCGGGCAGGCCGGCCAGTTCACCGTCCAGCCTAATGCTGCCGCTGTCCGGTGCGTAGAAGCCGCTGATCATGTTCAGCGCGGTGGTCTTGCCGGCGCCGTTGGGGCCGATGATGCTGGTAATGCTGCCGGGGCGGGCGCTCAGGCTGACATTGGCCGCGGCCTGCACGCCGCCGAAGTTGATGCCGATGCCGTTGACCTCCAGCGCGGCGCTGTTGGCCGGGCGGGCGATAAATTCGCGGATGCGTGCCATGTCCGGTTCTGCTGGCGCCTGCAGGTTTTGCGGCCGCATCCACAGCCGGGCTGCTGTGCCGAGCAGCCCCCGCGGTGCAATCCACAGCACGCCAAGCAACAGGCCGGAGAACATCAGCAGGCGGTATTCGGCCATGTCGGAGAGCATCTCCGGCAGCAGCACGATCAGCAGCGCGCCAAGCACCGGGCCGAGCACCGAGCCGGCGCCGCCAACGATCACCGCCAGCACGAACAGAATCGATTGCGAAAACGGGAACGACGCCGGGTTGATGAACATCATCAGTGGCGCAACCAGCGAACCGGCCAGACCAGTCAGCAGTGCCGACAGGCCAAAGGCCAGGGTCTTGGTCTGCACCGGATTGAAACCCAGCGAACGGGCGGCGATGTCTGAGGCCTTGACCGCGCGCATGGCGGTGCCCCAACCGCTGCTGCGCAGGCGCTGGTAGAACAGCAGCGAGCCGCCCATCAGCAGGCTGGCGAGCAGCGCCATCAGCACCGCCGGGTCCATGTCACCCAGTTGCGGCATGGGGATGCCCATCAGACCGTTGGCGCCGCCGGTCAGGCCGCGCCACTCCACCAGTCCGTGATGCACCACCAGGGCAAAGGCGATGGTAATCATGGCCAGATAGGGCCCTTCGACCCGCAGCGCCGGGATCGCCAGCAGCGCACCGAGCGCACCGCTGACCAGCGCGGCGGCGATCATCGCCAGACCCAGCGGGCAACCGGCCATGGTCAGCAGGGCGCAGACGTAGGCGCCGATCGCATAGAACGCGATGTGACCGAAGGAAATCTGGCCACTCAGGCCGATCAGGATGTTCAGCCCGGCGCCGACCACCACGGTCAGGGCGAAGAAGCTGAACACCAGCAGGGAATAGCTGTCGAGGGTAAACGACAGCGCCACGCCGCCCAGGGTCAGTGCGGCGGTAGCCAGCAGGTTCGCCAGCGACATCTTGTTGATCATACTTTCACCAGTGTCTTGCTGCCGAACAGGCCGTCCGGACGTAGTGCCAGCGCCAGGATGACCAGCGCGAAGGTAAATATCTGGGTGAAGGCCGAGCCGAAGTAGATGGTGACAATGGCCTCGACCAGACCGAACAGCAGGCCGGCTGCGAACACGCCGCCAGCACTGGCGATACCGCCGAGGATGGCGACCGCAAAGGCCTTGAGGCCGAACAGCGTGCCCATCTCGGCGCTGACATTGAACAGCGGTGCGATCAGCATGCCGGCGATGGCGGCAAACACCGCCGAGACCGCGAAGGCGATAGCGACCACCCAGTTGACCCGAATGCCCATCAGCATGGCTGCGCGAGGATTCTGCACGCATGCTTCCAGTACCTTGCCGAGGCGGGTGTAGCGGCGCACCAGCATCAGTGCGAGTGCGATGGCTGCGCCGATCAGTGGAATCATCAATTGCAGCGGGGACACTTGCGTACCGAGCAGGCTGAAAGCACTCTCGGTCAGCGAACTGGTGAACTGGCGCGGCTCCTTGCCGAAGGTAAACATCACCAGGTTGTCGACCAGGATCCCGGCGGCCACGGTCGCCATCAGCCAGGCGTCCGAGCCGCGCGAGCTGAAGGGCCGCACCAGAAAGCGTTCTACCGCCAGCCCATAGATAGCAGACAGCGTCAGCGTCGCCGGGATCGCCAGCCAGATCGGCCAGCCCCAGGTAATGCAGAAGCTGTAACCCAGCACGGCGCCGAGCATCATGGCGCTGCCCTGGGCAAAGTTGACCGTGCGCGACACCACGTAGGTAATGTGGAAACCGAGCGCCAGCAGGGCGTACATGCTGCCTAGACCAATGCCGGTCAGCAGGGCGGCGGTAATCATGCGTTAACTCCTTATCGGCGACCCGCAGATGCGGATCGCCTTACTGCCAGATCAGGGTTTGACCGGAACGATGCTGCCGTCCACGAAGTGGGTGAATACATAGTCCTGTGGGCCCAGCGCGTCGTGCTGCTCCGGGGTGAAGGGCGTGCTGTAGTCCTTGATCAGACCGGCGTAGTTGTCGATGGCATAGAAGCCGTCACGCACCGCGGTGCCGTCGGTGCTGCCGGCCTTCTCGATGGCGAGCGCGCTCAGGTGCATGGCGTCGTAGGCGTTGGCGATGCCCACGGCCGGGGTAATGTCGGCCAGACTCTGAATCTCCGGGTAGCGGGCTTTCAGGGCGCTCAGCACCTCATCGCCCTTGGCGCTGTTGTTCTCGGTGAACACATAGGTCTGGATAAAGTGCACGCGGTCAGCGTTGGGGCCGGCCAGCTCGCTGAAACGGCCGCCCGCCGGGCCCCAATGGGACACCACCGGCACGTCCCAACCCATGCGGTCGAGGGATTTCACTACCTGTGCGGAGGGACCGACGTTGCCAACCATCAGCAGGGTATCGGCACCGGCATTCTTCAGGCGGGTCAGCTGCGGGATGACGTCCAGGTCGCTGCCTTCGATGCGTTCGATGCCGGCCCACTCCATCTCGCGCTGTTCCAGTGCGTGGCGGAAGCCCTTTTCGTTGGATTCACCCCAGGGGTTGTTGATCAGCAGCATGCCCGGCTTTTGCATGCCGTACTCGTCGATACCGTACTGCACCAGCGCTTCGTCGACGATTTCATCCATGGCCGAGACGCGGAACACATAATTGTCGCTGGCACCATTTTGGGTAATGGAGGTGCCTGCGGCCCAGGCGCCCATAAAGGGCACTTTCATCTGATTGGCCAGCGGCACAATTGCCAGTGAGACAGGCGTGTCGAGGCCGCCAAACAGCACGGTCACCTTCTCGCGCTGAATCAGCTCGCGGGCGGCCAGCATGCCCTTGGCCGGGTTGCTTTCATCGTCGCGGCGGATCAGCTCGACCGGGCGACCGAGGATGCCGCCATCGGCGTTGATCTCGTCGATGGCAATGGTCAGGCCGCGGGTCAGCGCCTCACCGGATTTGGCCGACTGGCCGGACAGCGCGGCTACCAGACCGATCTTGATCGGCTCGACCGCGAGTGCCGGACTGCTCATCAGCAGACCGAGGGTGGTGACAGCGACGGCCTGAGGCCAGAGTCGCCGGAAGGGTTTCAGTGCCTTGAACATGGTCTTCTCCTAGGATGGCTAGCATTCGCATGATATTTGCTAGCAAAATGGAGACCATGTTTCCAGACCGCTGAAATAGCGGCTTTTTCTGGTTGATGCTGGTGAGTTTTGCACTTTATGGGTGCGCCTTGCACTGATTGCAGGCACCCGGTTATACCTTCTGTTGGAGAAAGAGAAATGGGTTTTGAGAATAAGGCTGTACAGATTGTTAGCGATTTTCTGGCGGCATCCATGGCGCCGGACCCGGTGTTGGCGGCAACCTTTATGGCCGATGATGTGCGCATCACCTTTACCGGTGGCCGGGCGATGCCCAGTGCCCATGAGATCACCGCGTTCAATGCCGGTCGCTACAACTGGGTCAAGAAGCAGCTGGGCCAGTTTGACTGGACCGAGCACGCCGACCACACCGTGGTTTATTCCAACGGCACCCTGTACGGCGAATGGCCGGACGGACGCACCTTCAGTGGCAACCGTTATCTCGACCGTTTCGAGGTGCGCGACGGCAAGATCACCCGCATGGACGTCTGGAATGACAGTGCCGAGTGGATTCTCAGCCCGGAAATTGCCCAGCCCTGAACGTTACTGACGGCTGGCGAACTGGCTGGGTGTCATGCCGATCTGCGTGCGAAAGGCGGCGATAAAGGCCGAGGTGGAGTCGTAGCCGCAGGCCAGCGCAATGTCGGTGACCCGCTCGCCACGTTCCAGCATCGGCAAGGCGCTGAGCAGACGCAAACGCTGGCGCCAGGCCCGGAAGCTCAGGCCGGTGTCGCGCTGGAACAGGCGGGTCAGGGTTTTCTCGGAACAGCCCAGTTGCCGACTCCAGTCGCCCAGCGTCAGGCCCTGCTCCGGGTTGTCGAACAGCGCCTGACAGACCTGCTGCAAACGTGAGTCATCCGGCCAGGGCAGATACAGGCCGGTATCGCGGGCGGCGGTCAACTGGTCCAGCAATACCGCGACCAGTCGCCCGTCGGCACCGCTCTCGTCGTACTCGACCGGAATGCGACCGAACTGGTTGATCAGTTCGCGGGTCAGCGGGTTGATCTCCAGCACCGCGCACTGTCCGGCCTGCCACGGCATGGCGTCGCGTTCGATGTAGAGGCTGCGCATCTCCGTGTCGGGCGAACTGATGACCGCGTGGGGCAGGTCGGGCGGCACCAGAATCGCCCGCTGCGGCGGAGCCAGAAAACGCCCGCTGTGGGTATGCACCGACAGCACGCCGGAAATGGCGTAGGACAGCTGTGCCCACGGGTGGCTGTGCCAGAGCGTGGTGGTGCCGCGTTGCAGCGATTCGCTGCGAGCATACAGCGGCCGCGGCAGGGCGGGCAGATCGGGTACGGCACGGTGATTCAGGCGCTTTTGTCCGTTTGTCGACATTGTGCTATCCAATCGCGTTAGTCGGTCGTTTGTCCAGACAGTAAACTCCTCCCCTGCACGTCGCAACATTGATAACGAAAAACGAGACATTGCCATGGCACGCCCACGCTTTTTACCTGACAACATGACCCTCTGCCTTATCGCTGTCGTCATTGCCGCCAGCCTGTTTCCCGTGCACGGGCAGGCTGCTGTCGCCTTTGATGGTCTGACCAATGCCGCCATCGCGCTATTGTTCTTTATGCACGGTGCCAAGCTGTCGCGTGAGGCGATCATTGCCGGCATGACCCACTGGCGCCTGCACCTGCTGGTATTTGCCTGCACCTTCATCATGTTTCCGCTGCTGGGCGTATTGCTCAAACCGGCGCTGGTGCCGCTGGTAGGGGATGAGCTCTATCTGGGTATCCTGTTCCTCTGTGCGCTGCCGGCAACCGTGCAGTCGGCGATTGCCTTTACCTCGATTGCCCGCGGCAACGTGGCTGCGGCGGTCTGCAGCGCGGCGACTTCCAGCCTGGTTGGGATTTTTGTCACGCCGCTGCTGGTGCTGCTGCTGATGGGCGCACAGGCCGGTGAGTCCAACACCCTGGACGCGATCGGCAAGATTGTCGTGCAACTGCTGCTGCCGTTCATTGCCGGCCAGATTGCCCGTCGCTGGATCGGCGACTGGGTGGCGCGCAACAAGGGCTGGCTGAAGAGTGTGGATCAAGGCTCGATTTTGTTGGTGGTCTTCGGCGCGTTCAGCCATGCGGTGGTCGAGGGGATCTGGCAAACCGTGCCGCTGCACGACCTGCTGGGGCTGGTGGTTGCCTGCTGCCTGCTGCTGGCGCTGGTGCTGGGGCTCACCGCCTGGCTGGGTCGCCGTCTGGGCTTTAACGTCGAAGACCGCATCACCATTATCTTCGCCGGCTCCAAGAAGAGCCTGGCCACCGGCGTGCCGATGGCTCAGGTGCTGTTTGCCGGCGGCGCACTGGGTACGCTGATCCTGCCGCTGATGCTGTTCCACCAGATTCAACTGATGGTCTGCGCGGTACTGGCCGAGCGTTACGGTCGGCGCGAAGAGACCGGTATCGAAGACGTCGCCTGAGCGCGAGGGTCAGCTCAGGCTGCCCTGCGGCAGATGATCGAGCGGCAGCGCCGTCTGCGACTTGACGGTCGAGATGGCGAAGTTGCTGCGGATGTCGCTGACCCCGGGCAGCTTGAGCAGGGTGCTGAACAGAAAGTCCTCGTAGGACGCCAGATCTGGCAGCACCACCTGCAGCAGAAAGTCCGACTCGCCTGACACCACGTGGCAGGAAATCACCTCCGGCAGATCAATCACTGCGGCGCGAAAGGCGTTGGCCGACGCGTCGTGGTGCCGCTCGACCTTGACCCCGACAAACACGGTCAGCCCCAGACCGCTTTTGCTTCGATCCAGCTCGGCGTGGTAGCCACGAATCACACCTGCCTCTTCCAGCAGACGCACGCGGCGTAAACACGGCGAAGGAGACAGGCCGACTTCTTCGGCCAGTTGCACGTTGCTCAGTTTGGCATTGCGCTGCAGGGCGTCGAGGATGCGTCTGTCCAGGTTGTCCAATTGCATTGGCATATTCTCAATTTATCGGGTTTTTCACTGGCAGTTTATGCCAATAAATCAAACTTTGGCGCACTAACTCGCAATGACCTGTATCGCCATTCGGCCCTAGGATAGTTGTTGAGAGATGACACGGCCGGAGTGCGCCTGAGATGACCGAATTGTGGATGTTTGTGGGTGCCCTGGCGGTGGCCTATCTCGTGCCGGGGCCCGACATGCTGCTGTTGCTGCAGACTGCAGCGAGCCACTCGCGGCTGCAGAGCGCTGCAACCATTGCCGGGCTGGCGTTGGCCCGCGCGGCACACGTGGCGCTGGCCGGGCTGGGGCTGGCGGCGCTGCTGCAGGCGGCGCCCTGGGCCTTCAACGCGGTGCGGCTGTCTGGCGCCGGGTATCTGATCTGGCTTGGCATCTCGATCTGGAGGGCGTCATCGCTGGTACCGGAGCACGCTTGCGCCAAGCGTTCGCGGACCGCGCTCGCGGCGTTCCGGCGCGGGTTGCTGACCAACATCAGCAACCCCAAGGCGCTGCTGTTCTGTTCGGTGCTGCTGCCACAGTTCATTCACCCGCAGGCGGGTAGCGTCGCGCTGCAATTCACGCTGTTGGGGCTGATTGTGCTGTTGGTGGGCGTGTGCTTTGACCTGCTTTACGTCTCCGGCGGCAAGCTGATGGGGGGGATGTTGCGCGAGCGGCCGCGCCTGCAACAGCTGCAGCGCTGGACATTTGGTGCGCTGCTGGTGGGTTTTGGTGCCCGGCTGATGTTCTAGGTGGTGGAGTGCGGCGGCAGTTCCGGGCATCGCTGCGCGAGAATTCGGCATTGACCCGGTGTGCCTGGCTCGACATGCTCTGTCAACTACCCTTTGCTGTCTGGTTTCAGAACACAGGAAGACATCGCATGAGTGACAACAGCTATACACCGCCCAAGGTCTGGACCTGGGATAGCGAGAACGGCGGCAAGTTCGCCAGCATCAACCGCCCGATTGCCGGACCGACCCACGAGAAGACGCTGCCAGTCGGCAAGCACCCGTTCCAGCTGTATTCGCTGGCCACGCCCAACGGCGTCAAGGCGACCATCATGTTCGAAGAGCTGCTGGCGCTGGGCCATGCGGATGCCGAATACGATGCCTGGCTGATTCGCATCAACGAAGGCGATCAGTTCGGCAGTGATTTTGTTGCCATCAACCCCAACTCGAAGATTCCGGCTTTGCTGGATCACGGCACCAACCCGCCGACCCGGGTATTCGAGTCCGGCTCCATCCTGGTGTATCTGGCCGAAAAGTTTGGCGCGCTGCTGTCAACTGACCAGGGCAAGCGCACCGAAGCAATGAACTGGCTGTTCTGGCAGATGGGTTCGGCACCGTATCTGGGCGGCGGCTTTGGCCACTTCTACGCCTACGCGCCGGAGAAGTTCGAATACCCGATCAATCGCTTCGCCATGGAAGTGAAACGCCAGCTGGACGTACTCAATCGCCATCTGGCCGACAACCGCTACATGGCGGGCGACGAATACAGCATCGCCGATATCGCGATCTACCCGTGGTACGGCCTGCTGGTGGAAGGCGCTCTGTACGACGCTGCTGAATTCCTCTCGGTGCACGAGTACGAACATGTGCGCCGCTGGGCGGCCGAGATCGCCGCACGCCCTGCCGTGCAGCGTGGTCGACGGGTCAACCGCGTGTGGGGCGACGAAGCCCTGCAGGTGGCCGAACGGCACGACGCCAGCGATATCAGCGACGTCTGATCCCGCGCCCGGTGGGACACACACCCGCGTTGGCATCCCAAGCCCGGCATCAGCCGGGCTTCTTTTTGCCTGCGCGCAGGCTCTGCACGGATTGTTAGGTGCATTCATTTGTTATAACGTAACAATAATGCATTCTTAACATCCTTTTATGTGCCTGCTGATGGAACTCGCCGATGACTGCCGCGCTGCCCGATGTTTCCCTGACTGACCTGTCTGCTGACCCTGCTGCGCTGGATTGGGTTGGTATGCAGGGGATTGATCTGCCGATTACCCTGAATGAGACCGGCCAGCGGCAGACGGTTCATGCCCGTGCCGATCTGCAGGTGGACTTGCCGCGGCCCGAGGTCAAGGGTATCCACATGTCGCGCCTTTACACCTTGCTGGACCGGTTGGGTCAGGATCGGGCGCTGGCGCCGACCGTGCTGCAAGCGCTGTTGCAGGCAATGGTCGAGAGCCATGCCGATTGCGGCAGTCGCAATGCACGGCTGGTACTGCAGTTCAGTCTGCTGTGTCGGCGACCGGCACTGGTTACGCCGCAGCTGTCGGGCTGGAAAGCCTACCCGGTAAAGCTGGAGGCGACGCTGGTTGATGGCTGTTTCAGAGCGCGCGTCGAACTGACGGTCAGCTATTCCTCGACCTGTCCGTGCTCGGCCGCGCTCAGCCGGCAGCTGCTGGTCAGCGCTTTCGATAGAGCCTTTGCCGGTCAGCAGCGGCTCGACCCGGTCGCGGTAAGCCAGTGGCTCGGGCGCAACGGGAGTCTGGCAACACCGCACAGCCAGCGCAGCGAAGCCCGGGTTGCCGTGGACCTGAATGCAGCAGCGGAGGGTCTGGGTTTGCTGGTGCTGATCGACCGGATTGAGCAGGCGCTGGCGACCCCGGTACAGACTGCGGTGAAGCGCGCGGACGAGCAGGCCTTTGCCGCCCTTAACGGGGTCAATCTGATGTTCGTCGAGGACGCCGCCCGGCGGTTGGGGGCGGCATTGAGTGCCGCCGGTGCCCAGCATGCCGCGGTCCATGTTCGGCATATCGAAAGCCTGCACCCGCATGACGCGGTCGCGTCGGTGGGAGCGCACCCATGACTGCCGCGCTGATGACGGAGCCCGCACACTGGGCGATGGGTAGCGAGCTCGGAGCACTGGCAGCGATCTTTGAGGATGCCGTCAGTCTTGCGGTGATGCAGCGACGCCTTGGGCCGGCGCTGCGCAGCAGTGTGCTGGCGCAAGGCGGCAGCGGTGGCTGGCAGGTGGCCTGGCTAGGTATTCCTGGCGAGACGCTGGCCAGTGAGCTGGCGGTGCAGTTGCCGGCGCCAGACCAGGCAGGGCCACTGGTTGCGGATGTGCAGCTGCTGGCAGAAGCGACGGCTTGCCTGTTTGGTGTCGAACGGGTGGCGGTGCGTTTGCGCATGCTGGAGAAGGCGATGTGCCCGCGCTTTCACTGCGACAACCTGCCGGTGCGACTGGTGACCACCTACCTCGGCCCCGGCAGCGAGTGGTTGCCGGATTCGGCGGTTGAGCGTGGCGGTCTCGGGGTGCCGGATGTGGGCAAACCTGATCCTGTGCGCGAGCCTGGCGCAATCCGCCAGTTGGGCTGTGGGGATGTGGCGCTGCTCAAGGGCAGCGGCTGGCTGGGTAACGAGGAGCGCGGCATCGTGCACCGCAGTCCGGCCCTGAAGGACGGTCAGCAACGTCTGTTGCTGACCCTTGATCCCTGCTTTTGAGCGACTGAGGACGCCGTTCTGCGCGCGGTTTGGGCCGGGCGCAGAACGGGCGCGGTTCAGAAGTCGAAATCGACCTTGGCCCAGAGCGAGCGCCCTGGCTCGTTGATGGCAACCTGGTCGGCGGGGAAGCCGAATGCCGAGTTGCCGGCCAGGTTCAGGTGCTCGGCGTAGGCCTTGTCGAACAGGTTGTCGACACCCACGCTCAGCTTCACCTGCTCGGTCATGCGCCAGGCGCCGTTGAGCGAGAACACGCCAAAGCCGGCGCTGCTGCCGATGTCCTGGCCGACCACGTTGCCGGCGCCTTCATCCACCCGATTCTGCGCGCGGACCAGTCGCCAGAGTGCGCCGGCACTCCAGTCGTTCTGCTCGTAGCTCAGACCCAGGCGGGCTTCCAGCGGCGGCATCTGGGGCAGCGGCTGGCCGTCGCTGCGGTTCTCACCCCAGGCGTAGGCCAGCGTGGCGTCGGTCTTCCAGTTGCTGGTCAGGTCATATGCCACGCCCAGCTCGCCACCGGCAATGCGGGCGTCGACGTTGTAGGCCTGGCTGCGGCGCATGCCCATCATGGTCGAGTAGCGGAACAGGATGAAGTCGTCGACCTGGCCGGCGTAGGCCGATGCCCATGCCTGCAGGCGTGCGTCCTGATACTGGATGCCGACGTCCAGCTGGGTGGTTTTTTCCGGCTCGATGCCGTCAAAGGCGTTCAGCTCGCCGGTTGGCGCCAGGCTGGCCGAGAACAGCTCCCAGTAGTCGGGGAAGCGTTCGGCGTGGCCGAGGCCGGCGTAGACCGTTGCCGGCAGGGCGGTCAGATCCTGTTCGTAACGGACGAAGCCGCTTGGCAGGGTGTCGCTGCGGCTCTGGCCGGCGGTCGGGTTGGGCGTGGTCATGCCCATCATGTTGCGAATACCCACCCGGTAGTCCTTGACCGAGGCGCGGTCCAGCCGTGCGCCGCCGATCCAGCGGGTCAGGTCGCTCTGGTGCCAGGTGGCTTCGCTGAACAGTCCGTAGTTGTGCATGACTGCGTCTTTTTCCCAGGCGAACTCGTCCGCATCGGTATAGCCGGTCATCATGCTGTAACTGGACCTGCGGGCACGGTGCTCGCTGCGCTGGGCGTCAATACCGGATACCAGTTCGACCGCGTCCCAATCGAAGCTCAGCGCCAGGCGACCGCCGAGCGTACGGCGATCCACCTGCGAGGCCATCGGCATGGGCATCATGCTGGTCGGATCGGGGCTGCGCAGGCGGAAGTTGTCCATGATGTGGTCGGCGTAGTTGTAGTAGACCTGCGCCTCCAGTTTGCTGACCTGACCGAGGTTGAGTTTCTCGAAGCGCAGGCCAAGGCTTTCGCGGGCGAACTGGGTGCCGTCCATGCCGCGCCCGGCGTAGCGCGCTTCACCGTCACCCTTGCCGGCGCTGAATTCCAGCAGGGTATCGGCATCGGGCGTCCAGCCGGCGGCGATATCACCGTTCCACTTGCTCCAGCGCGACGGCACGGTATCGCCGTTGCCATCTTCGTAATCGTCGGACTGGGCGTCGTTGCCGGCGAAGCGCAGGTAGCCGTTCTGGTTGCCGATGGCGGCATCGAGCAGCTTGTCGAAGCGGCCATTGCTGCCACCCAGTACGCTGGCATGCACGCGGCTGCCCGGCTCCTCGAAACGCTCCGGCTCACGTTCGAACAGCACGGTGCCGGCCGAAGCCCCAGGCCCCCAGCGTACGCTCTGCGGACCCTTGATGACGGTCAGGCGGTCGTAGGTTTCCGGTGCGATATAGGAGCTGGGCGCGTCCATCCGGTTGGGACAGGCGCCGATCATCTGGCCGCCGTTGGCCAGCAGGTTGATGCGCGAGCCAAACATGCCGCGCAGGACCGGGTCGCCGTTGCTGCCGCCGCTGCGAATCGCCGAGAACCCGGGAATGGTCTTCAGATAGTCGGTGGCATCGCTGGCGGGCACCGGCTGGCGGGCGTCCTTGGGGTCGGCAACGATGGTCAGTGGCGAGCTTTGCTGAACGGCGGTCACCACCACGGGCGCCAGTTGCAGCGCAGCGTTGCTGCTTTCATGGTCATGGCCTTCGTGGCTTTGGGCGGTAGCGCCGAGGCTGGTGAACAGCAGGGCGAAGGCGGCTTGCCAGCGCAGGCTGACAGGAGTTCGGGTAAAACGGTTGGCGTGTTGCATTGTTGTCATCCACACAGTGGCCAAAGCGGCGCAGTCGGCGCCGGGCCGAAATCAGATCAGGGTGTTGTGGGGTGTGACGCAACGCACGGCCGGTGGCCGCAGGGGGGGCTCAGACGGCGCGGGACGCAGCGTCGAGCGGGGAGGGTGAGGCGCGGGGATTGATTGAGGGCCAGATATGGCGCGGAGGCGGGCGAGCCCATTGGCCGCTAGGTGGCGCACTGGCCGGGCTGGCGGGCAGGTAGTCGAGCGACCAGCCATGCATGGCCACCGCGCTGCCGTGGCCGATGGAAGAGCACAGCGGGCAGCCGGACTGCAGGTCACTCAGTTGGTGCTGCTTCTGATCTTCCAGATCCACCCCCAGGCTGTCGCTGCCGAGGTTGCAGAACATTACCCCGGCGCCGCTCAGATGCTGCCCGCTCATCTGACCCTGATGGAAACCGCAGGTCAGCAGACTCACCAGAGTGCACAGATAGAGCACCAGGGTGAGTGAAAGGCGGTTGTCTTGGGTCAGATTCATGCGCGCAATTCTAGCACCGACGTTCTGGCGCAGAGCTGCGGCAGCTGTGGCTTATTGCCGCATCAGGCGTCAAGGCGGTCAGGCTCCTCGGCAAACGGCAGTTGCGCCGCCTGTTCCAGCTCGTTGTCACGGTAGTTGGCCAGACACAGATGGATCGCCACATAGGTACCCACGACGATCAGCAGTGTTCCCAGTTCGATCAGCAACATGACACAGGTCCACTCATCGATAATGACAGCAGACAGCTTAGATCATCTGCTTTTCAGTTGCCTGCGGTCAGGTGTCGCGCAATGCCGCGCTTGAGCGGCGCCAGCTGCTGGGCAGCGCGCAGCGCCGCGCCGCGCAGCAGACGCATCGGCAGTTGGTCGTTGGTGTAGCACTCGACCAGCAGGTTGGTCGCCTGGTACAGCGGCCAGGTTGCCAGTCGCTGCCGGCGCTCGTAGCGTGCCAGCAGGGCGATCGAGCCGATATCGCGGTTCTGCTGGTGAGCTTCCAGTAGCAGGCGACTGAGTCGTTGCACGCTGCCCAGGCCGAAGTTGAAGCCGTGGGCGGTAACCGGGTGCATGCCGACTGCGGCGTCGCCGATCAGCGCGGCGCGGTGAGTCGTCAGGCGGCGGGCGTAGGCGCCGATCAGCGGATAGACGTGGCGTTCGCTGACCAGCTCCATATTGCCCAGCCGGTGATCAAAACGGCTTTCCATTTCGCGGGCAAACGCCTGCGGATCAAGCTGCTGAAGCTGCTCGATTTCCCTTGGCGGCAGGGTAACCACCACCGAGGACTGCTTGCCGTTGAGCGGCAGCAGGGCGAGGGTCTGACCGTAGCCGAACCATTCCCAGGCAACCTGCTGGTGATCGGCTTCATGATTCATGCGGCAGACCAGCATGCTTTTGCCGAAGTCCTTCATCTGGGCACCGATACCCAGCATTCTTCGGGTTTCCGAGAAGCGGCTGTCGGCGGCGATCAGCAGGCGGGTTTCCAGCCGGGTACCGTTATTCATCACCAGTTCGACGCCGCCGCTGTGCTGATGCACCTGTCGCAGTCGAGTTTCGCACATCAGGTGGACGCCGCCTGCTGCCTGCAGGCTCTGCCAGGCGGCTTGCCGGATGGCCCGGTTGGCGACCAGATGACCGAGGTGATCAGAGCCCGCGTGGCGTGCCTGAATCTGCAGGGCAAAGGGTGACGGGCCGTTCATGACCTTGGCATCGCGCAGCAGGGCAACGTCCTCAACTGGCAACCGGGGCCAGATATCGAGCTGCTCCAGCAGTACCTGGGAGGCATGGGTCAGGGCAATCTCGCGGCCGTCGAACGCCGGGTTGGCGAGGCTGGCCTCGCTCTGGCGCTCGATCAACACGATGTTCAGGCCGCTTTCGGCCAAGGCGCGAGCGATGCACAGGCCGCTTGGGCCTGCCCCGATAATGGCAATGTCGCAGTTCATGCGCAGCGTCTCCCTGGGAACAAAGGCCACCAGTCTGCGCCTGACCTGTTTAATGAACATTGCTCTGGGTCAGTGTGACGCCCCGGTGCACTGCGGCTGGCTGTCGCAGCGGCTCAGAAGGCGGCGATCAGTCGCCCGAGTGTGGCCATGGCCTGTTCGCTGGGTTCATCCCAGGGGTGCCCGTAGTTCAGTCGGGCGCAGTTGCGGTAGTGCCGGTTGGCCGAGAAGATCGGCCCCGGTGCCAGGCTGATGCCCTGCGCCAGCGCGTGCTGGAACAGCTGCAGCGAGTCGACCCGTTCGGGAAACTCGAACCACAGGAAGTACCCGCCATTGGGGCGGCTGACCCGGGTCTCACGGGGGAAGTGCCGCGCTGCCGAGGCCAGCATGGCGCGCTGCTGACTCTCCAGTGCATGGCGCAACTTGCGCAGGTGACGGTCGTAGCCGCCGTGCTGCAGGTAGTCGGCCAAGGCCGCCTGGGCAGGCACTGAAGGGGAAATGGTGGTCATCAGCTTGAGACGGCTGACCTGTTCGGCAAAGCGCCCGGCCGCTACCCAGCCGACCCGATAACCGGGTGCCAGGCACTTGGAGAACGAGCCGCAGTGCATTACCAGCCCGTCGGTGTCGAAACTTTTGACCGGTCTGGGTGGCTTGGCGCTGAAGTACAGTTCGGCGTAGACATCATCCTCGATCATCGGCACCTGATGCTGCTTGAGCAGGGTATAGAGCTGCTTTTTCTTGGCGTCGCTCATACTGGCGCCGAGCGGGTTCTGCAGGCTGCTCATAAACCAGCAGGCCTTGATCGGGAAGCGTTGCAGGCTGTCGGCGAGGCTTTCGAGGTCGATCCCTTCGCGTGGATGCACCGGGATCTCGACTGCCTTGAGCTGCAATCGCTCCAGCACCTGCAAGGTGGCGTAAAACGCCGGGCTTTCGATGGCGACCAGGTCGCCGGGCTGGGTAACCGACTGCAGGCACAGGTTGAGCGCTTCCATCGCGCCATTGGTGATCACCAGTTCGTCCATCGGCAGCAGCATGCCGCTGACCATATAGCGCAGGGCGATCTGGCGGCGCAGGTCGGGGTTGCCGGCGGTCATGTCGGCAATCACCGAGTGGGGTTTCATGTCACGTGCGCTGCTGGCCAGCGAGCGCGACAGCCGCGCCAGCGGAAACAGATCCGGACTGGGGAAGGCCGAGCCGAAGGCGACCATCTCCGGGTCCTTGAGCGAGCCAAGCACCGAGAACACCAGTTCGCTGACGTCCACATCGACGCTGCTGGAGGCGTAGGGGCTGATGTTTGGCTCGCTCAACTGACGCCGGGCCAGCGCGTGGACAAAATAGCCCGAACGGGGTCTGGCCTGAATCAGGCCGCGATCCTCCAGCAGGTAGTAGGCCTGGAACACGGTCGATGGGCTGACCCCGTAGGTGCGGCTGGCGTGCCGCACCGAGGGGACCTTTTCGCCCGGCGCGATGACCCCGGTGCGGATCAGCTCGGCGATGTCGTCGGCCAGTTTTTCGTAGCGTTTCATCCGGTCCTGCGACTCTGATGGTGGTGTGCGCCACTGTAGGCCATCACGCGCGCTCATGCGATATCAACGCACCGGCGGCGAGACGAAGGTGCTCTCGTCGCTGACCTTGCTGGTTGCATCGTTCAGATCCTGCACCACAAACTGCAGTGGCTCGCTGCCAGCGGCAACGGCCGGATCGCGGCGGCTGACCCGCACGGCAACCGTGCGGGTTTCGCCAGCGGCGACCTGGATGTTGTCCAGACCTTGCGTGTTGAACCGCTCGGCGCCTTCCAGGTTGATGCTGTATTCGCGGGGCTGCTGGGTCTTGTTCAGCACCTTAAGGGTGTAGATGTTCTCGATGTCGCCATTGCTGTTGGCGCGGAATACGCTGCGGTCGCGGCTGATATCCAGATCGATCAGCGGGCGCGCCTGCAGGCCCCAGACCAGTCCGCCGATCATCAGCAGCATGGCGCTGGCGTAGCCGACCAGACGCGGGCGCAACCAGTGGGTTTTGCCGCCGGCCAGCGCGCGCTCGGAGGTGTAGCGAATCAGTCCGCGCGCATAGCCCATCTGATCCATGACGCCGTTGCAGGCGTCGATGCAGGCGCCGCAGCTGATGCAGTCGATTTGCAGGCCGTCGCGGATGTCGATGCCGGTCGGGCAGACCTGCACACAGACAGTACAGTCGATGCAGTCGCCGAGCCCTGCGGCGGCCGGGTCGCTGGTTTTCTTGCGCGGGCCGCGGGTTTCGCCGCGTGCGGCGTCGTAGGTCACCAGTTGAGTGTCGGCATCAAACATCGCGCTCTGGAACCGGGAATACGGGCACATGTGTACGCAGACCTTCTCGCGCAGCCAGCCGGCGTTGAAGTAGGTGGCAGCGGTAAAGCACAGCAGCCAGAACGCGGTGGTTGCGCCAACCTGCCAGCTCAGCAGGTCGCCGACCAGATCGCGCACCGGGGTAAAGTAACCGATGAAGCCGATGGCGGTAGCCAGGCTGATCGCCAGCCAGAGACCGTGTTTGGCGCCGCGGCGCAGCAGTTTGTTCAGTGACCAGGGCGCGGCGTCCAGACGAATGCGCTGGTGACGCTCGCCTTCGGTGACTTTCTCCACCCACATGAAAATCCAGGTCCAGACGCTCTGCGGGCAGCTGTAACCGCACCAGATCCGGCCGGCGACCACGGTGATAAAGAACAGGCCAAAGGCGGCAATCATCAGAATCGCCGACAGCAGGATGAAGTCCTGCGGCCAGAAAGTCGCACCGAAGATATGGAACTGCTTGCTGTTCAGGTCCCAGAGCACTGCCTGCTGACCGTTCCAGTCGATCCAGGCGGTACCGAAGAACAGCAGCATGAGTCCACCGGCTCCCAGCAGGCGCAAGTTGCGGTACAGGCCCTTGAAGCTGCGGGTATGAATGGGTCCGCCCTGCTGGGCAGGCGTCAGGTCTTTCAGGGGAATATGGCTGGTCATGGCATCACGGCTCTTGGATTTTCAGGCTGTGGCGATGATGCGGGGATAGCTGCTTCGGTAACAGATTCAGATTGGATGCGAAAAACCATATCAGATGGAGTATTTCTTTCCGCTGGCCGACGTGGCGTGTTTGCCATTTCTGCGCATGCACGTCGCCGTAGTGCGGACTAAGCCAAAGGCGTGTCCGCGTGTGCTTTCAGCAGGAGAGGGTGCTTACCGGTCCATTGAGCTGTTGCCGGATCAGCGTTTCGCCTTTTA
>NZ_NBYK01000014.1:0-24309 GCF_002197985.1 Halopseudomonas aestusnigri | reverse complement strand
GTTTGACGGGGATCGGCAGAACTCGGCTCTGCGAGCCTCAGACAGGCTGCCGCTCTTCTTCCCGCCAAACCTGCGCTACTCGCCCGCGTAAACGGGACGAAACCCAGTGCACACTCAATCCTTCAAGTATTTGGTCAACAGCCGCACTGCAACCGCATGCGGTGTTGCCTTGCGCTCTAAGAAAAACAGCGCTTTCAGTACAACTGATACGGTTTTTTTTGCCGGATCTGAGGCTGGTACGGCTCAGGCTGCCTGCGCATAGTGGCCGCCTTGATGATCTTGTGCGGGAGGCCTGCTGTTTGCGGGAACTGCCGCCTGCCGAGAGGTGAGCATGTACCACTACGATGAGTATGACCGGGCACTGGTTGCCGAGCGGGTCGCCCAGTTTCGTGATCAGATCAGCCGGCGCCTGAGCGGCGAACTGAGTGAGGAGGAGTTTTTGCCGCTGCGCCTGCAGAACGGTCTCTACCTGCAACGCCATGCCTACATGCTGCGAGTCGCCATACCCTATGGCACGCTGTCGGCCGATCAGCTGCGCGCGCTGGCGAGTGTTGCCCGCGACTTTGACCGCGGCTACGGCCACTTCACCACGCGTCAGAACATTCAGTTCAACTGGATCGAGCTGGAGCAGGTGGGCGACATTCTGGCCCGGCTGGCGGCGGTCGACATGCACGCGATTCAGACCTCCGGCAACTGTGTGCGCAATATCAGCACCGACGCCTTTGCCGGGGTGGCTGCCGATGAGGTGCTCGACCCGCGGCCGCTGGCCGAGATTCTGCGCCAGTGGTCGACGATCAATCCGGAGTTTCTCTACCTGCCGCGCAAGTTCAAGATTGCCCTGTGCTCGGCCAGTGAAGACCGTGCGGCGGTGATGATGCACGACATCGGGCTCTATCTGTACCGGGATGCCGCGGATGAGATGCTGTTCGACGTCATGGTCGGTGGCGGCCTGGGGCGTACGCCGATTCTGTCGCAGCCGATCCGTCGGGCGCTGCCCTGGCAGCATCTGTTGTCCTACGTCGAGGCGGTGCTGAGGGTCTATAACCGCCACGGCCGCCGGGACAACAAGTACAAGGCGCGCATCAAGATTCTGGTCAAGGCGCTGGGCATCGACGCTTTTGCCCGCGAGGTCGAGGCCGAATGGCAGCACATCAAGGATGGCCCCGCCGAGCTGACCCGCGCCGAGTATGAGCGCGTCGCCGCCAGCTTTCGGCCGCCGAGCTACCCGCCACAGCCAGCGGTGGATCTGGAATTTGGCAGCGCGCTGGCGCGCGACGCCGGGTTTGCCCGCTGGGTGCAGCGCAACACCCACGCACACAAGCAGCCGGGCTACGTGTCGGTCACGCTGTCGACCAAGCCCGGCGCCGACATGCCGCCCGGTGACGTGACTGCCGAACAGATGGAGCAGGTGGCGCTGATGGCCGACCGCTTCGGCTTCGGCGAGATTCGGGTCGCCCACGAACAGAATCTGGTGCTGCCGGATGTCGCCAAGGCAGACCTGTACGCGCTCTGGCAGCAGGCCTGCGAGTTCGGCCTGGCGACAGCCAATATCGGCCTGCTGACCGACGTGATTGCTTGCCCCGGCGGCGACTACTGTTCGCTGGCCAACGCCAAGTCCATTCCGGTGGCGCAGGCCATTCAGCAGCGTTTTGCCGACCTCGAGCTGCTGCAGGATCTGGGCGAGATCAGCCTGAATATTTCCGGCTGCATGAACGCCTGTGGTCATCATCACATTGGCAATATCGGCATTCTTGGCGTCGATAAAAACGGCAGCGAGTGGTACCAGCTCACCATTGGTGGGGCGCAGGGCAAGCTGAGCGCGCTGGGCAAGGTCATTGGCCCTGCCTTCAGTGCCGAGGACGTGCCCGAGGTGATTGCTCAACTGGCCGAGGTGTACCGCGAGCAGCGGCAGGGCACGGAGCGCTTTGTCGATACCGTCGCGCGTGTCGGTCTTGCCCCGTTCAAGGCGCGGGTGTATCCGGCGCAGGAGGTGCGCGCATGAACAATCTGATACGTCTCACCGAGCATGGGCCTGAACGGGTGAATGAGGACCTGTGGACGCTGGCGCTGACCGGAGAGGAGCCCGCCGATGGTCCCCGGATTCTCAGCCTGACCGCATGGCTGCAGTGCCAGCCGGAGTCGGTGTTGAGCGGGCAAGAACCCAGCGCGGACGCGGTCTGCCTGCAACCCGATGACGAGGCCGAGCGGCTGCAGCCCTATCTGGCGGTACTGCCGCTGATTGCCGTGCTGTTCCCGAGCTTTCGCGACGGCCGTGGCTACAGCCAGGCTTACCTGCTGCGGACCCGCATCGGCTGGACCGGCGAGCTGCGCGCGGTGGGGGATGTGCTGCGTGATCAGCTCAGCCACATGCGCCAGTGCGGCTTTGATGCCTTTGCCGTGCGCGAAGACAAGTCGGCCGAGGATGCCATCAAGGGGCTGAACGGCATGAGCGTGCTCTATGGGCGCTCGGCGATTGAGCCGCGGCCGCTGTTTCGTCGGCGGGCCAGCGAATGCTGAAGGGGCTGCTCTTGCTGGTGGTGATGCAGGCGATTGGTGCGTTGCTGCAGGCTGTCTGGTTGCCGATGCTGCCCGCGCCGGTCATCGGCTTGCTGCTGCTGTTGGCGTTGCTGGTGCTGCTGGGTCGGATTCCTGAGTGGCTGGAGCAGGCCAGCGCTGCGCTGCTGGGTTACCTGCCGCTGATGCTGGCGATTCCGGCGACCGGTATTCTGCTCGGCGGTGATGTGCTGCTGGCGCAACTGCCTGCGATTGGCGCGGGGTTGGTCGTGTCGCTGTTGCTGTGCATTCCGCTGTGCGGCGTACTGATGCAGCGGCTCATGACCGGGAGGCGGGAGGATGACTGACGCGCTGCTGCAGCTAGTCCATGCGCCACTGACCGCCATCGCGCTGACGCTGGCAGCTTTTGTGTTTGCGCTGTGGCTCTACCGACGCACCGGCTGGCTGGTGCTGCAGCCGGTATTGATCACCATGCTGCTGATCATTGCCGGTATCCGCCTGTTGCAGCTGGATTATGCCGCCTACCGTGAAGCTGTTGTGCCCATCGCCTGGTTGCTCGGGCCCACCACGGTCGCGCTGGCGGTGCCCCTGTATCGGAATTTGCGGCGTATTCGCGCCAATATCTGGCCGGTGCTGGTGACACTGCTGGTCGGTGGGAGCGCCAGCGTGGTGTTGACCTTGCTGGCCGCCTGGTTACTGGGAGCAGACCTGCCGGTGCTGATGACCCTGGCGACCAAATCGGTGACCATGCCGATTGCCATGCCGCTGGCCGAGCAACTGGGCGGGCTGGCGGCGCTGGCCGCCGTGCTGGTGATGTTGACCGGTGTATTGGGCACCGTCATGTTGCCGCTGTTGCTGAAGCTCGCCGGGGTCAATCACCCGGCGGCGCGAGGCATGGCCTACGGCATGAATGCGCATGCGGTGGGCACGGTCCGAGCGTTGGAGGAGGGCGATGAATGTGCGGCCTTTTCTGCGCTGGCGATGGGCGCGCTGGGTGTGCTGACCGCATTACTGCTCCCGGCTGCCGTGATCGGCTGGCACTGGTTGGGCGCTTTGAGCTGAATCGACTAGGCTCATCAGGAGTGTTCCGATCAATCAACGGAGGCGTAGGCGATGGGTATTGCGAACCACGAGTTGCATGGGGAGTTTCCCCAGTACAGCGATCTGATTGACCAACTGGCCGAGGCGGATGCCCACTTCAAAGAACTGTTGCACGAGTATGCCGGTCTGGATCGTGAGATCATGCGGCTGGAGAAGCGTGAATCCCCGGTGGAAGACACCACCTTTCAGCAGATGAAAAAGCAGCGTGCCCATCTCAAGGATCAACTGTACGGCCTCCTGTTGAAAGCGGCGCGCGACTGATCAGGCGCACGCCGCTTGCTGGCGGACCAGACTGCTTCAGGCCGCGAGCCAGCGCATCAGCAACGCGTACCGCAGATCGGCCAGCGGCGGCCGCGGAATACGCACCCGGTGGCCGTTCCCCGGTGCCACCTCAACGGCGTTGCCGTTACGGTCCTGCAGGGCTTCCAGCACAAAGCTGTGGTTGCCCTGCGGGGTCATCAGCTCCAGCTGGTCGCCGATGGCGAAACGATTTTTCACCTCGATTTCGATCCAGTCGCCATTTTCCCCGGCCAGTTCACCGACGAACTGATGCCGACTCATGCGTGAGGCGCCCTGTTCGTAGTTCTGATACACCCCGGGTGGGTGACGGCGGTAGAAGCCTTCTGTGTAGCCACGGTTGGCCAAGCTCTCCAGATCGTCCATCAGGCCGAGGTTGAATGGGCGACCGGCCACTGCGTCATCGATGGCCTGGCGGTAGACCTGCACCGTGCGGGCGACGTAGAAGTGTGACTTGGTTCGGCCCTCGATCTTCAGCGAATCCACGCCTATCTGCACAAAGCGCTCGACGTGCTGCACCGCGCGCAGGTCTTTGGAGTTCATGATGTAGGTGCCGTGCTCGTCTTCCTCGATTGCCATCGGCTCCTCGGGCTTGTCGTGCTGGGTGATGATCTGCACCGGCTGTGCGACTGGCTCGATATTGCCTTCGGCAGTTTCGACCGCGGGTTTTACGTCGTACTGCCAGCGGCAGGCGTTGGTGCACGCGCCCTGGTTGGCGTCGCGGTGGTTGAAGTAGCCGGACAGCAGGCAGCGCCCGGAGTAGGCGATGCACAGCGCGCCGTGCACGAACACCTCAAGGCCAACATCCGGGCAGCGCTGGCGGATTTCCTCGACCTCTTCCAGCGACAGCTCGCGCGACAGAATGATGCGCTCCAGCCCCAGCTGCTGCCAGAACTTGACCGTCGCCCAGTTCACCGCGTTGGCCTGGACCGAGAGGTGCACCGGCAGCTCCGGCCAGCGCTCGCGCACCAGCATGATCAGCCCCGGGTCCGACATGATCAGCGCGTCCGGCCCCATGGCCACTACCGGTTCGAGGTCGCGCAGATAGGTTGCTACCTTGCTGTTATGGGCGGCGATATTGCTGGCCAGATAGAATTTTTTGCCTTGTGCATGGGCTTCCTGAATGCCGGCTGCCAGGACCTCGGGATCGTGGAAATCGTTTTCGCGCACGCGCAGGCTGTAGCGCGGCTGGCCGGCATACACCGCGTCGGCGCCGTAGGCAAAGGCATAGCGCATGGCCTTGAGGGTGCCGGCCGGGGCCAGAAGTTCGGGAGCGTTGGGCATGATGATGTACCGCATGGTCGACAGAAAGTCGGCGAGCTTAGCCGAGCGCCGGAGTGCGGTTATTGATCGGGGTCAGCTGAGGACAGATAAGACGGGTTTTTGTGAAGCAGGGCAGAGGTCGTGTCGACGACCTCTGCAACATCGCATCAGCCGGGTTGCTGGGGCGGCGGGGGTGGCGGAGGCTGGATATCCGGGGATGCCGCCGGGCGGTTATTCGACTTGTCGTCGGCATCGGACCAGCCGGCACCAACGCCGAGGTCGAATTGGCCTATACCCAGGTTGTAGCCCAGGTTCAGATCGCCATAATAGCCGTCGCCGAGGTAGCCAATGCCGACATTCGGGCGCAATCCGCTGTTGCTGAACACATAGTCCATACCAATGCCGACCGTACCTTCGTTGGCCTCGTCGTCAGCGAAGGCCTTTATCCCGACTGCCAGACCCTGGCCGAATACATAGCTGATACCGACACCGTAGCCGAGATCGCTGGCGCTGGCTGTCGTCGGCATTACGCCGAGGGTGGTCGCAAGTACGGCTGCGCTGAGAGTAGTCCGTAGTGGAATCTTCATGCTGTCCTCCTTGGTTGGGCTTTTCAGTCTCTCGCCCGAGGCGTGCAATGGCAAGAAAATGGCAAATATTTTTTATGTTCGGCTCTTGGCCGCTTTATTGACACTTCCGGCCGGTTGGCGCTGGCCCGCTGATGGAGGACAATCTTGGGCTGCTTCAGCCTTCGCATGTCGAACATACAAGAGTCGCATATGGATATCAGCCTGGCCCGTACTTTTCTGGAAATCGTCCGCAGCGGCAGTCTGGTGGCGGCTGCAGAGCAACTGCATGTGACCCAGGCTGCGGTCACCGCCCGTATCCAGAGCCTGGAGTCGCAACTCAACTGCACGCTGTTTGTGCGCAACCGTGGGGGCGCGCGCCTGACTCCCGACGGTGAGCAGTTCGTTGCCTACGCCAATCGCATGGTGCAGGCCTGGGAGGCGGCCCAGCGTGACCTGCCGCTGCTCTGCGGTATCGACAACGTCTTGCATGTGGGGGCAGAGCCGAGCCTGTGCAATCCGTTGATGTTGCATTGGGTCAGTCTGCTGCGTCGGCGCCTGGGCAGTCAGGCTGTCCGGGCAGAGGTGGGCGATGGTGGGCAATTGCAGCGCAAGCTGGAGCAGGGCGCGCTCGACGCCGCTCTGGTTTTTCAGCCGACCTATTGGCCCGGGCTGCAGGTAGAGGAGCTGCTGGAAGAGAAGCTGATACAGGTTTGTCTGCCGAGTAACCCCGAGCCCTACATTTATATCGATTGGGGTGACGCCTTTCGGCAACAGCACGATCGAGCCTTGCCGGAACGGGCGCGCGCCGAGCTGAGTTTCAACCTGGGGCCTTTGGCGCTGCAGTATCTGCTCAGCTACGGTGGTGCCGGGTATTTTCGCACTCGGGTGGTGCAGAGTTATCTGGATAGCGGCGCCCTTGTGCGCGTCCCGCAGGCACCAGAATTCAGTTTTCCGACCTGGCTGGTTTATTCACGCGAGCGCGACAGCGACAGTCTTCAGCAGGCTCTGGACCTGTTGCGCGAGGCGGCACGCGGCGACCACGACTGGTCGCAGCGCTGGAATCCGGTATCAGCGGCCTAGCCGCGTTGGCCACAAAGACCACGTTGCAATGCGCCTATCAGGTCAGTCTGGGTGACCAGGCCCACCAGTCTGTCTCCGTCAAGCACCGGCAGAGCATGCAGACCGCGTTCGGACAGTAGTGGTACCAGATCGCCTATCGGTGCCTGCGCTGCGACCGCGGTAACTTGCGCGGTCATGATTTCGCTGACCGGCGTGCGATCGTTGGGCCTGCGGCGCACCAGCCGGAGACGCCTGCGATCCAGCACGCTGGCCAGATCAACCAGCGTCACGACACCTACCAGGCGCTGCTCGGCGTCGGTAACCGGCAGTACCTTCAAACGCATTGCTCCGAGCAGGTCGAGCGCATCACGCACGGTGGTTTCCGGGCTGATCAAGTGCAGCTCCCGGGTCATGATATCGGCAGCCTGCACGGCACCGACTCGTCTGCGCATCGCCGCCTGCTCTGCCTTTTCAATCAGTTGGCCGAGGTCCTCACGGGTCAGGTCGACAAAGCCGCCGAATCCCTCCAGTGCCTTGTCCAGGTCCTCCGTGGTAATGCCGCTGGATAGCGCGGGAGTACTGTCAGCAGCAGGGTGCATGTTGATCTGCGGTGCTGGGCGTTTGGGATAACGTAACCCGGTGAGGTTGTTGTAGAGCACCGCCATGGTCAGCAGCGACAGGGCGTTGAGCATCACCGGCAGAATGGCCCTTTCGCCTAGCGCCTGCAGTGCCGGCCCTGCCAGTACTACGCATAGAGCCACAGCGCCCCCGGGCGGATGCAGGCAGCGCAGCAGGAACATCGCCAGCACTGACAGTCCTACAGCAAGCGATGCCATCGGCAGGCTGTGCCCGCCCAGCTGGGCAACGGCGGTGGCCACCACGGCTGAGGTCAGGTAGCCGCCGAGAATTGACCATGGCTGGGCCAACGCACCGGATGGTACGGCAAACAACAGGATGGCAGAAGCGCCAACCGGGCCGATCAGCAGGGTCGCCACCGCCGTACCGAATACCTGTTGGCAGAGCCACACACTCAGGCTAAGGCCCAGGGCTGCGCCCAGGGTTGCGCGCAGCATTTCACGCGGATGAGTCGAGAGTTGGCCGCCGAGCAGCGGCGAGCCCTGCCGACTGGCGGGCAGGGAGACTTGGGTGTGGTTATTCATGGTCGTGGGCTTCAGGCAGCAGGGCAGTGTGAAAGGCCGGCTGGCCAGCGCCGCAACCAGAGCAGCAGGGGAGCCGCGGTTCGGTTTCGGGCGCTGGCAGGCAAGCGGGCACGAGTGTGCGGCGCGGCTTGCCTAAAGACAAATCAATAATAATTGAGCTTGAATTCGATAATTTTTATTTGATTGGCGTAGTGCAGCTGATTGCCAGCGCAGCAAAGCCTTCGAGTGTGCGCTCGACAAAGTGCTCGTCGCTGTTGTCTGCGGCGCCCGGCAGCAGTCCGTGTATGACCAGCGAGGTCAGTCCGTGGATGTAGGACCAGGCGGCGACAGACGCCTTGCGTACGTCAGAGCTGTCCAATGCTTGCCCAAGGGTCTCGGCCACCATGCGCTTGAGCTCGCCAAAGGCCGCCAGCCGTTCGCGCTGGAGTGCCGGAATCAGGGCTTCGTCGGTGAACTCCGGGCCAAACATCAATTGGTACAGCGCCGGATTGCTGCGAGCAAAGTGCAGGTAGGCGAGGCTGCCGGCGCGCACTCTGTCGAGCCCTGAGCCGTTGCTGCAGGCGCGTTGCAGCGCCGCTGCCAGCTCTGCAAAGCCCTGCGCGGCAAGATGGCTTATCAGTTCGTTGCGGTTCTGGAAGTGGTGATAGGCCGCTGTCGCGCTGACACCAACGCGCTCTGATACCGCACGTAGCGACAACTTGGTCGGGCCGACCTCTTCCAGCAGCGTGCGGGCCGCGGCCAGCAGTTGCGGGGCCAGATTGCCGACGTGGTAGGCGTCGCGGGAGCGGTTTGCGGGTTTTGCCATGGAGCCGATATCTCTGCTGCGGTGATGACGCTGTGGGCGCATCCTAGCATGGCGTCATCTTGACGTTGTTAAGATTGCGTCGTAACGTGCCCATTCACCGGTACTTGCACTGGCAAGTTGCCGGTTATTTTTTGGCTCGATCTTAACAATGATAAGTTTGCTGGTGTGGTGCCGGCGCCAAAGGAGAACTCCATGTCTGAACTGCAACTCCAACTCGCAGCGGCGGCCAGCCTTGAGCATTGGCACCGGATGGTTGAGCGCAATGACCTGAGCGATCTGCCCAGCCTGCTGGATGCCGGCGCGGTGTTTCGCTCGCCCATGGCGCATTCGCCGTATCCGGGCGCCGACGTGGTGGCGACGATCCTCGGCACGGTGCTGCAGGTGTTCGAGAACTTTACCTATCACCGCCAGTTGGCCACGGCCGATGGCTTGAATGTGGTGCTTGAGTTCAGCGCCGAGGTGAACGGTCGTCAGCTCAAGGGCATCGATATGGTGCGCTTCAACGAGGCCGGCAAGATTGTCGAGTTTGAAGTGATGGTACGGCCGATGAGCGGTTTGCAGGCGCTGGGGCAGGAGATGGGCAGTCGTCTGGCCAGCTATCTGGCGGCAGCCAAGGCGAGGGCGTGAGTCGGCGGGGCCTATGGCCCCGCGCACTCAGTAGTGATACCAGCGCAGCTGCAGGGCGAACTCCGTCTGCGGTGCGCTGAACTGGCTGAACTCGCGTGAGGCCTGCAGGCGCAGCCCCAGGTTGCGGCTCAGCTCCCATTGCTGGGCCAGGGCCAGGCTGCGGCGCACTTCACCGTTATCGAAGTAGTCGCTGCGGCCTTCTGCCAGCAGACTGCCGAGCGGGTTACGCCACAGCAGCCCCAGGTTGAAACCGGCAGCGGCGCTGAGCGGCGCGTCGAAGTCGCGGTGGTGTTCCAGCCGCAGGGTGGCCAGGCTGTAGCCGAGCACACTGTCCCACGGTTGCCAGGCAAAGCCGCCGCCGCCGTTGAGGTGCGGCACCAGCCGGTGGTTGCCGTTCTCGCCCGCGACCCGCTCCCAGCCGGTGGCGACCTGCCAGGACCACGGCTTGAGCAGTGCGCTGCGGGGTGTCAGCGAGCGGATGTTGACCAGCTCCAGTTGTTCCAGCTGCCAGTGATTGCCCTCGTACTGTCGCAGCCTGATGTCCCCCAGCTCGATTTGCGCACCGAGCGGGAAGCCTGCCAGATTGTCCGCCAGATCGTGGTAGGCCATACGCAACCCGTATTCGGCGAAGGCGCGGTCCTCACGGCTGCCTGCGGCGAGCTGCCAGGTGCGCGACTCGTGCCCAAACTCCGGATAGGTCGGCGTCTCTATGTTCAGCGCCGGTGGCGGGTTGCGATTGATGGCCTGCAGCAGGGCGTAGCTGTTGGCGGCATCGGCCGAGTCCCGTGCCTTGCCGCTGGCCTCGTAGCGCGCCAGCCGGTAAGCGGCTTCCTGAATCAGTGCCTGACGTTCGCGCGGCAACGCGGCAAAGGTGCTGCTCTGCAGTTGGGCGCTGTCGCCGGCGAGCCGGGTGACCCATCGTGCTTCGTCGGCGGTCAGGGGCGCGGCGCGGGCCAGCAGCTCGCGTTCGCGTGCAGGACGGTAGTTCACCTCGGTGATCAGCCCGGCCTCGCGCACCGCACGCACGGTATCGGCGGGGATGGCGGTCAGCGGGAACTGGTCGGTCAGGCGCAGCGAAGGTCGGGCAACTTCCAGCAGTTCGAGCAGCCGGAACGAGCAGTTCTCGTCAAAGAAGTAGTAGTCGAAGCGGACCTGCCTCAGCTCCCACACATGCTCGACCATGCGCGCGGTTTCTTCCGGGCTCAGATCAAGCTGGTATTCCCACAGGTCGCGGTTTTCCAGTCGGCTGTATTCGCTGATCTTGTCGCGATAGGGCAGCAGCGAGAACTGTCCGGGGTAGCCGCCGGCCAGGCCTTTCCAGGCGTAGAGCACGCCGTTGTCCATGTTCTCGACCATGGCCCCGAAGTTGAGTGCGTAGGTCAGCAGGCTGGTGCCGCTGCCGGCGGTCTCCGGTGAGTCGATCCGCAGCAGAGTGTGGCCGAACATCGATGACGGGCTGTTCAGGTAGGCGTCCGGAAACACCAGCACGGTGGAGTGCGGCGCGATGTCCTCGTACCACTCGTTGTACTCGCTGCAGTTCGGTGTCGGCAGGTCTTTCAGGTTCAGCTGTTCACGCAGCCAGCGGGTACGTGAGGGATAGCGGCATTGCACATGGTCGTTGCCCAGTGCAGCGCTGGCATACAGACCGTCGAGGGTCGCGCTCAGCTCGGCTGCGGGTGATTCGCCGCCGTTGCTGGCGAGGAAAAAGGCGTTGTCGTCTACATAGCTACGCCAGCCGCCCCAGCGAGCGGGTTGGTAGTGGCCCAGCGTCAGCCAGAAGCGATCACTGGCCAGGGCATCGCGCTGTTCTTGGGTGAGTTGTGGTTTGGCCTGCGCCTGCAGGCAGAGGCTGCCGAGCAGCAGGGGAACCAGACATCTGAGCATGGAGGCTCTCATTGGAGGGAGTCAGCACGGCACGCACAAAAACAGAAGGCCGGGCTTGCGCTCCGGCCTTCTGTCAGGCGTTGCGGCGATCAGGCCTGTTCGGCGTACTTGGCCAGAACGGCGTCCTGACGCATGACGCTCAGGGTGGCGGCGTGAACCTGCTCGGCAGTGACATCAGCGCTGGGGAAAATCTCGCTGAAGTGGGCGTGGGTGACGGCGGCGAAGTGGTCGCGATCTTCCGGCTGAATGCCCAGAACGACGGCGTAGGTGGTCAGCGCTTCGCCTTCACCGCGAGCGACGTCTTCGGACAGCTCGTTCATGATGCTGCCCAGAACCAGCATCGGTTTGCCGTTGTAAGCCAGACGACCGCTGGTATCACAGCCGTTGGTACCGGAGGTCATGCCGAAGGTGGCGTTACCGGAGGTACCGTTCGTGATGGAGGCTACCAGGTGGGAAGGCAGACCGCTCTGGCCTTCGAACAGCATGTTGCCCCAGCCGCAACCGGGGCCGCCCGGTGCAACTGCAAATGCGTTGAAAGAAGCGGCTGCGAAGAGCGTACCGATGAGAATCCGTTTCATATCTCAGGTTTCCGTTTTGTGGGTGTGGGTGGAATCTAGCAGCGCGACGCTTATGTTGCAATTTGCTGACGGTATGACGTTCGTTTAATGACAACGAGTTGGCCTATTTGCCCGGTGATGCCTGATACAGAGCGGTTCCGCTCTGGTCTTCGAATAACTGGGTGTCCATCGTCAGGTTAAAGTCGACAGGCGCGGGATCAGGTTCAGACGCTAGTCCATCTGAGTTATAGGTTTCGCTTGAAGCTACCACGTACCCTTTTCTGCAGGATGTTCGATGGCCATGGCAGGCATCCGGACCAGGGGGATGGTATATGAGCGCATGCAGGATTCGTTGCGCCTGGCTGGCTGCAGCCTGTGCAGCGATGGTATACCTCAGTGCAGCACACGCCGACTCATTGGAGGCGCAGCTGACGGGCAGCTATTGGCACGCGGCCCGTTCTGTATCGCTGTACGGGCAACCAGGCTACGTCTACGCCGACATGAAGTTTCATGCCGATGGCTACTGGACCCAGTTCTATCGCAGTTATATGCCGGGTTTGCCCGGCTGCCACCAGGTTGGAGACGAAGTGATCAGTGTTGGCCGCTGGCGCCTGGAGGGTGGTCACATAGTTATTATCGGGAGTCGCACCGGGGACCCCTTATGGACGAACTCTGCAACCTTGCGCTTTGTTGATGGTTACCTTGAGGTCGAGGACGGATTGGTGCGCTTCGAGCCAGCAACCTCGATTGCTGGTGGCTTCGGCTGTCAAGGTCTGCATCAACCCGTATTTGAAGAGCATGCCGGGTTCAGGATTTCACAGGAGTGACATAGCTAGTGACAATGGGAACAAGCAGCGCGCAGAAGTGCGCTCTGCTGATTGATGATCATGCGCTGTTCCGGGCCGGACTGGCCATGTTGCTGGCGCAGCATCCGCAGCTGGGCGAGCTGCTGGAAGCCGGGTCGGTTGCCGAAGCCAGACGTATCGAGCGCTCCGATGTGGCATTGATCATTCTGGATGTGTGCATGCCGGGCCTGAATGGCCTGGATGGAATCGCCCTGCTGCGACGGCAATTTCCGGCAGCCTCGGTATTGGTGCTGTCCGGTAACGATGACTTCGGCTGGCGCACCCAGGCACGGGAAAAGGGGGCTGATGGCTTTCTGAGCAAGGCTGCCGACGCCTACCAAATCGCTGCTGCAATCGACGCGCTGCTCGTTGGGGAGCAAAGCTGGAGTGATGCGGATAACACCGAGGTGAGCACTGGCGCCCCGGCGTTGACCGCGCGGCAGGTCGAGGTGCTCTGCTTGCTCGCCGAGGGGCGCTCAAACAAGGCTATTGCCCGAGAGCTGGGCATGGCTGAGAACACTGTGCGCGTCCACGTCTCGGCAATATTGGCCGCTCTGGGCGTCAGCAGTCGCACGGAGGCCGCGGTAGTCGCCCGCGTCCGGGGCATAATTCGTTGAGCGCACCGCGCAGCTCATACGTAATTGCGGGCGGCCGTGTTTCTGGTTGGTGATGGCACGATGATGCTCTATATTTCGGACTACTGCGTGCCGCCGCCTTGGTGATGCCGCGTGTCATCGTGACCTTGGGGAGGGGCGTGGCAGTGTCCGACGGATTGGCAGGGCAAATGCTTGCCCCTTGGCGCTTGCCCGAGGCGCGCCTGTTTAATGAGCAGGCCAAGCTCATTACCCAACACCTGCTCGGCGTAGGTATTGTTGGCGCCAGCATGCTGGGCCTGTTCTGTGCGTTGACTCTTTACTGGCTGTTCGATGACCGTACCGGGTTTTACTGGCTGGCCTGCAGCTGGGTGCTTAACGGCGCGACCTACGTCCTGCTGCGCAACGTCGTACATCGGACGATGACCGCGTCCCGTCGGTTCTGGCTGCTCGTGGGTGTATTTGCCAGTACCGGGATCATCTGGGGCGTTTTACCTCTGCTTATTCTGGATGCCAGCTCCCCCATCCCCTTGTTACTGATCATGGTGGTGATCATTACCCACGGAGCGGGCACCTTTGCCATCAATGCCTCCAGCATGCCGCTTTACTGCGCCTATATTTATCCAGCGGTAGCGCCGCTGATGATTGTCAGCCTGTTCAGCTCTGATCCGCTGATGCTCGGTCTGGGCGGTCTGTGTTTCATCTACCTGCTCTGCATGACCATGTTCGCCAGCGGCGCGCAACAGGCCGCCCGGCACAGTCTGCAATTGCAGTTCACCAACCTGGAACTGGTGGAGCAGCTCCGAGCGGAGTCCGAACAGCGTGAGCTGGCCCGTTCCGAAGCGGTCGCTGCAAACCGCGCCAAGTCCAGTTTTCTCGCTGCGGCCAGTCACGACCTGCGCCAGCCGCTGCACGCGCTTGGGCTGTTTCTGGAGGCGTTGGGGCGCAGCGGCATCAATGACCGTCAGCAGGAAATGCTCGACAACGCCGCCGCAGTGTCGGCGTCGGCCCGGCACATGCTCAATACCTTGCTGGATTACTCCCGGCTGGAAGCCGGCGTGATCGAACCGGCGCCCTGTGGGTTCCGGCTGCAGACGTTGTTCAGCAAACTGGAACGCGAGTTTGGTCCGCAGGCCGATGCCCAGGGGCTGGTCTATCGCTGCCGGGATACCGTACTGGCCGTCGATACCGATCCTTCACTGGTCGAGCTGATCCTGCGTAACCTGATCAGCAACGCGTTGCGTTATACAGAACAGGGCGGTGTGCTGGTAGCGTGTCGCAGGCGCGGTGCCATGGCGCATATCGAAGTCTGGGATACCGGCATTGGCATCGCCGAAGAAAACCGCCAAGCAGTCTTTCAGGAATTTTTCCAACTGGGTAACCCCGAGCGTGACCGACGCAAAGGGCTTGGCCTGGGGTTGGCCATTGTTCAGGGACTATGCAGTGCCCTGGGCGTCGAGCTGGAGCTGGCATCGGTGCCGGGCAAAGGCTCGGTATTTCGTCTGATCGTTCCGGTCGAGCAGGGCGGGGTCGTCAGCGACACCCGCGCGCTGGTCCGACCGCTGGCCAATTTCGATGGCGTCTCGGTGCTGGTGGTCGATGATGACGAAGCGATCCGCGTGGCAATGAGTGAGCTGCTGTCTTCCTGGGGCTGCCGCTGCCTGGTTGCCGACTCCGCCGCCAGCGCCCTGCAGGTGTGCAGCGCATTGCCCGATCTGCTGATTGTCGATTACCGGCTGCGTGACGGTCAGACCGGCGCTGATGTGATGGCAGCCCTGCGTGAGCGCCTCGGCGTCCTGCCGCCCACCTTTATCATTACCGGCGATACCGCCCCCGATCGCCTGCGTGAGGCGCAAAGCACCGGCGCCCTGTTGCTGCACAAGCCGGTGGATACAACACGCCTGCACGACGCGATCAGCCGGGCGTTGGGAGCGCACTTGGCAGCTAGGTGAACACGGGGGCAACTGACAGACATTTGGCCGACCATAACCAGTCGCCTGTCAGATTCGTAACTGGTGGGACGCCCCGATATCTATTCGGTGCTCTCGGGAGGTCGGCGCGTCAGTCTCAAGAGACAGCGAAACATTCGCTGGCGACCAGCTTACAGGTGAAGCTGCGATGCTCAATTTCAGCGTGCTCATTTACCCGCCCGGCAATTTAAGCTTGCGTGGGAGACACGCAGGGGATACACGACGCGCAATGCGGTTTGGATTTGCCGGGGAGCGTGTAGATACAAGAAAGCCCGCACGGGGCGGGCTTTCAGGGGGTGTTTTCAGTCATGTGGGTACATGTGAAAACTTGCATTTGGTGGGCCGGGGTAATCTGAACAGGTTCTGTATCTTTTTGAAAGATATTTGTTTTTCTCGGTTCAAGTTTTCCATGGAATACCTTTTGGAATCCGTATCCACCTGCTTGTCGAGGGTCTCGGTTTTTAGGCCCATGAGCCTCAATGCTTACAATCTTTAACCTATCTCATCTCCATCGGGATCTAGGCGCGACTTCTGTCCCGCCACCCCAGGATAATGCAGGGCAGTTCAGGGTGCGCTCTCTTGGATCATCATGCGATATCCCACACCGGCTTCGGTGCGTATGTAGAAGGGCTCGGCCGGGTCATCACCCAGTTTCTGGCGTAAATGGCTGACCACGATACGCAGGTAGTGACTATCTTCCTTGTGCTGCGGCCCCCAGATCTCCTGCAGCAGTTGGGTTTGGGTGATCACGCAGTTGGGCGACCGGGCCAGCATGGCCAATACCGCATATTCTTTGGGGGTGAGATCGATTTTTTCGCCGGCCAGCGTCACCCAGCGTTTACCAAGGTTGATATGGAGATGGCCGTCATCCAGTACCACGGGTGAATCTGGCTTGATGTGGTCGCGAACGTTGGCGCGAATACGCGCGAGGAGCTCTTCAACACTGAAGGGCTTGGTGACGTAATCCTGTGCCCCTGCGTCCAGGGCCTGAACTTTTTCCCGGTCGCCGCTGCGTACCGACAGTACGATAACCGGCGCTTTCGACCAGGTGCGCAGTTCTTTCAGCACGGCGTGGCCATCCATACCTGGCAGCCCTAAGTCCAGCACCACAAGGTCCGGCTGCTGACGGGCAATCGCGACCAATCCGGATTCTCCGTCTTCTGCTTCGGTCACATCGTAACCTTCGCTTTTCAGGGCGATACGTAACATGCGCCTGATCGAGGCTTCATCGTCCACAATGACAATCTTGATACTCACGGTCTAGGTTATTCCTGGTCGCTTGGGGAGGCCGTGAGCGGCAAATCTAACGGCAGCTCCACGACAAAGCGGGTACCTTGGTGTTTGGTTCCTTCCGTCGCCTGCACGCTGCCACCATGGGCACCGATCATGCCTCGACAGATCGCCAACCCCATCCCCGTGTTCTGTTTTTTCTTGTCGCCGTCGGCAACGACAAAGAACATATCAAAGATCTTTTCTCGCAGCGCTTGCGGGATACCGGGGCCACGGTCTTCGATGGCGATGGTACAGCGCTTGTCGCTGGTTTTAATGGCAACGTCAATTTTTTCATTGGCGGGTGTAAAGCGCGCGGCATTCTCCAGAATGTTAAACAGGGCTTGTTCAATCAATGCCGCATGCACATACAACACAGGTGCTGTGTCCGGAAAGTGCGTCTCGGTTTGTACGCCGGGGTAGTAACGCTTGAGGCGTGACAATGCGCTGCCTACGATATCGGCGATCGACACCCAGTCGCGCTCGATCTTCAGTGTGCCGTACCCCAGCCGCGTCATATCCAGCAGATTCTGGATATAGCTGTCCAAGCGACGACTCTCCTGCAAGATAGTGTCCTCCAGCTCCTTCCGATCCTGGGGCTCGAGTTGCTGATCCAGCAACTGCAGACTCTCGGCCGCGCCCATCATCGCCGCTAACGGTGATTTGAGATCGTGGGAAACCGACGACAGCAGCGCTGAGCGCAGTTGTTCCACCTCGGTTTTGACGCGTGCTGCTTCCAGCTCGCGGACCAGTTGTGTCCGTCGCCAGGTGTCGGCGCCCTGGTTCACAATGGCCGTGATCAGGGTCTTGTCGCCAGGCGCGAGAATCGTGGCTGAGTCCGGAAACTTGAGGGCAGCACAGGCGATGCACTGATCGTCCTTGCTGACCGGAAATAACGTCCATTCGGACGCATTCAATGTGTCACTGAAACGGCCGGAGATTTGCTGATTGCGCGTGGTCCAGTCAATGGCTGCCTGATCGACGGGCGTGAAGGGGCGTGTCGGTCGTGGCCAGGCTTCGCCCTGCGTAGGCACGATGACGCATTCCACCGGCAAGGATTCCGCAATGACCTTTTGCATCCCTCGCCAGATAGCCTTGGGGTCTTCGGCGATGGAGAGCTGTTGCCCCAGCAGCCGCATGGCTTCGGAGTAGCGGTTGGCGTCGCGCAGCAAGATAAATTGCCGACGAATCCGGGAGGCCGCGGGGCCGCAAGCAAAGGCGATGACCAGCAAGAAAAACAGTGTGGCCACGTCTTCCTGACGGGTGACATGGAAGGTGTAGCGCGGGTCCGTGAAAAAAAAGTTGAAGCTCAGAAACGCCATGAGCGACGCAGTGATCGCAGGCCGCCAGCCATGCCGCAGCGCGGCGGCAATCACTGCCAGCACATACACCAGCACCAGCGTGGTATTGGCCACTAGCTCCAGAGGAATCGCCACCGCGGTGGCGACCATCACCGCCAAGGCGGCAAAGCCGTGAGCGCGCCAGGATCCCAAAGGCGCAGTGCCGGCGGGCAGTGCCTGTGCGGGTTGACGGGAGGCGGCGTCCGGTGGGCGAATGACTGAGACTTCCAAGGGCAGGCCGGACTCGACCAGCTGCTGATACAGCCGTTTACGCCAGAAGCGCAACCGGCCTCGCTTGCCGGCCCCCACCAGAACAGTGTTGATCCGATGCTCCCGGATAAACGGCACTATGGTCTGGTAGGTGCTGGGGCCGCGCAGCGTCTCCGTCTCGGCGCCCAGGTCGCGGGCCAGTGAAAAGGCCGACTGCAGGCGCAGCGAAGACTGGCGGCTGGCTACGCGCCCTGTATCGACCCACACCACGGTCCAGGGCGTTTTGCGCCGGTCGGCAATGTGACGGGCAATGCGGATCAGATACTCGTGATCGGTGTTCTGGCTCACCAGGACCAGGAGCTTTTCCTGAATGGCGAAAGCCCGCCCGTTGGCATCGGCCTGCAACTCGGTGGTCAGCTTCGCATCCACGCGCTCCATCACTTCGCGCATGGCCAGCTCCCGCAAGGCTGTGAGGTTGGCCGGGGAAAAGAAGGAATCCAATGCTGAGCGGGCATACTCCGGGAGGTAAATCTTGCCTTGCTGCAAACGCTCGATCAGGGTCGCCGGGGGCAAATCGATGAAAATGATCTCGTGAGCATCATCCACAAACTGATCCGGTACGGTTTCGCGCACCCGAACGTTGGTGATCTGCAGCACCAGATCGTTGAGACTGGCCAGGTGCTGAATGTTGACGGTGGTGTAGACATCGATCCCGGCACTGAGCAGCTCGGCAATATCCTGATACCGGCGTTTATGACGACTGCCGGGCACATTGGTATGCGCCAGCTCATCCACCAATATCAGTTGCGGATGTCGCGCTAGCGCCGCGTCCAGGTCGAATTCTGTCAGGGTGGTGTTGTGGTAGTCGATTGCCGTACGCGGCAACACGTCCATGTTGTCCAGCATGGACTCGGTGGCGCTGCGCCCATGGGTTTCCACCAGGCCCACGAGCACATTTACGCCCTCCTGCTGCCGCTCGCGGGCCGCGCTGAGCATGGCGTAGGTCTTGCCGACACCCGGTGCCGCACCGAGAAAGACCGTGAGCCGACCGCTCTCTTTGTCCTTGATGCGCTGCAACAGCGCGTCAGCATGACCAGACCGCTCATCCATGCTGCGTTCCCCTGCGTGTCATGGTCGTTACCGGGCCCTTTGTTACGGCAGTAAATGCGCTGGGTATCTGCATGTCGCTGTGTTTTTAACCCTTATTGATGATCTTTTGCATTATTAGCGAGGTCGTCAAGCGCGAGGTTTAGCAATAGAACATTCACCCGTGTCTGCCCAAACAGGCCCCATTGAGGTCCTTGAACCTGCTGCTCGATGGCAGCCAGGACGGCTTGTTCTGGCAGGCCCCGAGCGGCGGCTACACGGGGAGCCTGAAGGCGTGCCGCCGCTGGGGAAATATCGGGATCCAGGCCTGCGCCCGACGCGGCCAGCAGTTCCACTGGGATGTTATCGGCACTGACGCCTTCTTTGGCTTGAATCCGCGCACTGTCGCCCATCGCCCGCTCTCGCAACGCGGGGTTGCTGGGTGCCAGATTACTGCCCCCCGTCGCGGTTGGATCGTAGTTGGCCGCGCTGGGACGGCCATAAAAATACGCCTCGCCTGCAAACGCTTGGCCGACAAGGCGAGAGCCAACAATCTGGCCGTTACGCTCGATCAAACTACCCGTCGCCTGTTGGGGAAAGAGCAGGCCGCCCAGAAAGGTGGCAACGCCGGTGTAGCCAAGACCGCACAGCACCAGGAAGAGTACGGCGGCACGCAGCGCCGTCAGTAGCTGGCTCGATATCGATGGGGTACGGAACAAATCAGTCGTCATGGAGTATTCCTCAACTCAGGGTCAGCTCAAACAGTTAAAGCACAAGGCTCAGTAGGACATCGATTACCTTGATCGCCACGAAGGGCAGCGCGACACCGCCCAAACCATAGACAAGCATGTTGTTGCGCAGCAGCCTTTCCGCCGTCATGGGGCGTAGCTTCACTCCGCGCAGGGCCAGCGGAATCAGCGCCGGGATAATGAGCGCGTTAAAGATCAAGGCGGCCAGCACGGCGCTGATCGGGCTGTGCAGCCCCATGAAATCCAGCGCGGCAATGGCGGGCAGCGCACCGGCAAACACTGCCGGGATGATGGCGAAATATTTGGCGACATCATTGGCCAGCGAGAAGGTGGTCAGCGCGCCTCGGGTTATCAACAGCTGCTTGCCCACTTCCACCACCGCCAGCAGCTTGGCCGGGTCGGAATCCAGGTCCACCATGTTTCCTGCTTCGCGGGCGGCTTGGGTACCGGAGTTCATGGCCAGCCCCACATCCGCCTGAGCCAGCGCCGGGGCATCGTTGGTGCCGTCACCGACCATCGCCACCAGACGTCCCTTGGCCTGTTCAGCGCGGATCAGGTTGAGCTTGTCTTCGGGTTTGGCCTCGGCAACAAAGTCATCCACACCGGCTTCCGCCGCGATGACACCGGCGGTGACGGGGTTGTCGCCGGTGACCATGACGGTACGAACGCCAAGCGCTCGCAGGCGCGCAAAGCGCTCTGCAACCCCCGGCTTGATCACATCGGTGAGGGCGATCACACCGAGAATCTGTGCATCGGTGGCGACGACCAGCGGTGTGCCTCCGCTCTGCGCGACCTCTTTGACAAGCGCTTTCAGATCGTCTGGGATGCGAATGTCGCGGGCGTCAGCCCAGGCCGTGATCGCGTCGCTGGCCCCTTTGACGAAGGTGGTGCCGTCGGCCAGGGTAATGCCCGATAAACGGGTCTCTGCGGAAAAGGGGATGTAGTCTGCGCTGACCGGGCGCTCGGGTACCCGATACCCTTCACGTTCCGCCAGCTCCAGTACGGACTTGCCTTCCGGCGTCGGATCTTCATAAGACGTCAACACGGCGGCGTTGACCAGATCCACCACAGGCGTATTGCCTGCCGACATAAACCGGGTGGCCTGGCGATCACCGAAGGTGATAGTGCCGGTCTTGTCGAGCAGCAATGTATCGACATCCCCCGCGACTTCCACGGCTTTGCCGGACTTGGCCACCACATTCGCCGCCAGTGCCCGGTTCATGCCGGCAATCCCGATGGCGGGCAAGAGCCCACCGATGGTTGTGGGTATCAGGCACACCAGCAGGGCGATCAGCATGGTGTAGTCCAGGCTCACGCCCATGAAATGCGCCATCGGCGGCAGGGTGACAACAACCAGAATAAAGACCATGGTCAGCGCCGCGAGCAGCACGGTCAAAGCCATTTCATTCGGCGTTTTCTGACGCTGTGCGCCTTCGACCAAACCAATCATGCGGTCCAGGAAGCTGTGGCCGGGGTCTGCAGTCACCTCAAACTCGAACTCACCGGACAGCACCTTGGTGCCACCAATCACGCCACAATGGTCGCCACCGGCTTCCCGGAGTACAGCCGCCGACTCACCGGTGACTGCCGACTCGTTGATGGTGGCCACGCCTTTTACTATTTCGCCATCGGCGGGTACGTACTCGCCCTGAACGACGCGCACTCGATCACCCTTACGCAGAAGATCCGCATCGACGTTCTCTTCATTCCCGTTCTTGATGCGCCGGGCTTTGAGCGCGCGTTTGGCTGAGCGCAAGCTATCCGCCTGGCCACGCCCGCGCGCTTCAGCGACCGATTCGGCAAAGTTGGCGAACCACACGGTGAACAGCAACAACAGGGTGGTTGTCAATTCAAACCCGAAGGGCTGGCCGGCAAATAGGCGCTGGACGGTGAAAAAGGCAGTGATGACGGTGCCTATCAGCACAACAAACATCACCGGGTTGGTTGCTGCTGCTTTTGGCGTCAGCTTCTTGAAGGCCAGCCACGCTGCAGCACGCAGGACCGTCTTGTCCAACAGGTTGGGAGATTGTTTTTGCATAACCTTACTCCTGACTCACAAGCGGGGAGGACAACTCAAGGCCTTCACCAATAGGCCCCAGGACTGCCGAAGGCAGGAACGAAAGGAAGTTGAGGATCAGAATCACCGCAATCAGAGTGGCGCCAAAGGTGACGCTTTCGAGTCGCAGGGTGCTATTGGATGCAGGCGTCACACGCTTGCTGGCAAGCCAGCCGGCAACCATTAAAGGCAGGACCATGGGAAGGTAGCGGCCGAGCAGCAATGCCAGCACGCAGGTCAGGTTCCACCAGGGTGTGTCGTCTCCCAGCCCCTCGAAACCGGAGCCGTTGTTGGCAAAGGCTGAGGTGTATTCATAGAACACCTGGGAAATACCGTGGAAGCCCGGGTTGCTGTTTTGCGCCAGCCCTGGCACACCCACGGTAATGGCAGTGAGGCCCAGGATCACAAAGGTCGGCAGCACTATTAACGCGCCCAGCGCGGTAATTTCTCGGGTTTCGATCTTGCGGCCAAAAATCTCGGGTGTGCGGCCAATCATCAAGCCTGACAGGAAGACCGCGATCCAGACGTACACGATGAAGTTTATGAAACCGACGCCCACGCCGCCCCAGATGGCGTTGATGAGCATTCCCGCGCGAGTTACTAGGCCACCGAGAGGGTTGAAAGAGTCGTGCATGGCGTTGACAGAGCCATTCGATGTTTGCGTGGTGAAGGTGCCCCACAGCGCGGACAGTTCGGGGCCAAATCGCAGCTCTTTACCCTCCATGTTGGAGCCATCGGCACTCAGGCCGGCAAAGGCTGCATTGGGTTGCACTTCGCTGTAGACCGTCGCCGCAATAAGGACAATGCTCATCACGCCCATGACCGCCAGCGACATCACTGCAAAGCGGCGGCGATGCAGCAGAAAGCCCGTCATAAAAACAATCGACATCGGAATAAGGACAAGGGCGACGGTCTCGATGGCGTTGCTAACCGGCGTTGGATTTTCCAGCGGATTGCTGCTGTTGGGGCCGTACCAGCCTCCACCGTTAGTGCCAAGCTGCTTGATCGCCACCATGGGCGCCACCGGACCTACCGGAATTACCTGCTCGCGCATCTCGGCCGCAGTATCCAATGGTTGCGCCACCTGAGCGCCTTGATAGGTGCTCGGTACGCCCTGCCAGGTCAGCAGCAATGACGTCACCAGCGCCACGGGTAGCGCCACCCGCAGCACGCCACGTACAAGGTCAACATAGAAGTTGCCGAGGTCACGTGGCTCGCCTTCTTTGGCACTGTCTGCGTTGCGACCGCCAAACATACCCCGCAATATCGCCACGCAGGCGGCCAGGCCGGTCATTGGGGTCACCACCTGGAGGGTCACAATAAGGAAGCCTTGTGACAGATAGCTCAACTGAGCCTGCCCCGAGTAATGTTGCTGATTGGTATTGGTGAGGAAGGACACCGCTGTATGCAGCGCCAGGTCCCACGACAGAGGGCCGATATTGTCGGGGTTCATCGGCAACAGATGCTGGAACAGCAGGATGAGATAGGCGACTCCCCCCAGCACAAGGTTGCAAAAAAGCAAAGCCCAAACATAGGTCTTCCAGGTCATGCCCTGCAGCGGGTTCACCCCGATGAGTCGGTATGTGATGCGCTCAAGCGGGCCAAACAGCCGGTCGCTGACATGCGGCTCGCCAGAGAAGACCCCAGCCATATAGAGTCCCAATGGCCAGGCTAGCCCCAAGGCAAGGACGAAAATTAATGCAACTTCAAACATGGCTACCCCTCCCTAGAACTTCTCCGGTGCGAGCATGACGGCTCCCAGGTAGATAATCAGTGCCAGTGACACCAGCAACAGCACGGTACTCATAGCGAACTACTCCACGGTTAGGTCGTGCAGTCAGCGTAGGAAGGGGAGGGGTAAAGGCTCTAGATTGCGAGAGTCGCTGGGCGTAAATTTTTTGTATGGTTTATTGAAAAGCAGCCCGAATCGGCCGCGGAGGGCGCTGTTTAACGCAGTCCCGGAACGGGGCCTGTGTTAGGTGATCACTTGAGCTGTATAGGTTGACGCTCGCTTCTTGATCTCGGTTTCGTTGCTTCTATTTCTGGCATTGCCTTTTTATGAATCATTTCTCTCTAGGTCGCTAGTCAGGGGCAGCGATTGTGAGGGTTCCGGCGATACTGATTTGGCTCCGGCTCTTGCCGCTATACGCGCCGACTTCCCGCATATCCGCCTTGGTGTGATCTTGCCTCACCGTCAGATCGACGGAGCTATCGTGCGTAACCCGCCGGGGTCGCTAAGGCGTGATTCTGATTGGATGAGAACCTATATCTCTGGCTCTGAGCTTGCAGCGCACCAGCTACCTCCTAAGGTTCCGTTGCCGAGGAAACCGGCAATCGTGAAGCCTGATTACTGGTAAG
>NZ_NBYK01000013.1:41177-97076 GCF_002197985.1 Halopseudomonas aestusnigri | reverse complement strand
GGCTTCCATAACGTTTGCTGCGCTCGATTTCAGGCTTCTCGTACCCGTGGTTTGCTCTGATACAGGGAAAGGGTTTTATTGAAGCCAGCGGCCCAGGGTTTCTTTTGGTCAAGCCGGCAGTCAAGAACCCATAGGTTTTTGGGTCCTGCCCCCACTTTCCAAATTAAACGACCGAGACCTTGGCGAAAATGCAAATTCGCCTCTTGCAAGTTGACGGTGTCTCCCATCATCGCGACCCTGCGTTGGTGAGATAGCGAGCGATTCAGCCGAAGGGGCAGTCGAGGGATTACGAGGTCTGAAACCATATTATTTTCGGTTGAGTCTGCCCGAACGTCACTAAGCAGGGACTCGTTCCAGGCGGCTCCTGTAGCAATCCATACGGGCCTTGCCCCGGTTAAATACATCGCTCTATATCGCGCAGCACAACCACTTGCACTTGCGTGTTGGCTTTGAATAATCAGACGCGAGTCCAGCTCTTCTGCAAGACCGTCGGCAATTTGCTTGGCATTAAGTTTGGATGTACACAACACTAGTGTCCCGCCAGAGGCATTGGCTGCTATCTGGCGGACCTGAGCTACTGTCTCTGCGGCCCATTCAGAGGAGTCATTAGGCGGAATTGATGTGCGGACGTTACGGTACAAAACCGTGCGATAGATCCATTCTGGATGTATCGGCTGTAGGTATTCAGCACGTTCTTTGGGTATGTGGAGCTTCCAGCGCGTCAGATTACCGCTTGCGCCATCTGTATAGAGGGTAGCCGAGACTAGGGCCGCAGCACCGACCTGATCCCAAAGGAAGCCTAGTGGTGTTTCAAGGTTGGCCTTACCTGCTACGATATGGGGGTGTTTACTCAGAGATGTCCGTTCCAATCGAACCGTGGAATGGTCAGTGAGGCACTCCATAAGGGCTTTTCTGGTGGCTTCGATAGTAGCTCGGAGCTCATAATCTTTATTCCGTGGCTTCAGCCCTTCAAGCGCTGAATCCAGATCTCGTATCTTTGAGTGCAAGCCCTCAAAGTCTGTAATTCGACCGGTTGCAGCCGACTGGTCCCGCCGATCCCCGGAGCGTAATTCTTTCAGCAGCTCGGAAATTCGCCCTGTAGCCTTGTCAATTTGCTCTATAGCGGCTCGCTTCCGAGGAAGCGTAGAGGTTCGGAGGGTTTTCGCTACCGTACTGAAATAGATCTCATGCTCGAACCCTGCCGATATGGCTTGTTCAAGCAAATGGGCCTCATGAATCAACAGCAAATCGATCTTGGGGGGTAGAAGTCCTCCAATAGGTGCTTGGGCGGCCGTAGTATTATTCGTAGCCCGCAAAAATAGCTGTTGAACGTGCGAAGCAAGGTAGGCATGAGAGCAGATCTGAATGGACGCCTGGGCGCCAAGCGATTGGACTGCCTCGTACATCTTCACTGCAGGACAGCCTTTTGCTCCGATCTTGGTCTCGAGAGTTACAGATTCAACGGGGATATTACCTGCGACTTCCAGAGCATCTTCCAGCAACCAACCCAGCTCTATGCCAAGGACCCTGCCGGCATTGATAGCCCTTTCATCGCGGGGCTTACCGCCTTCATCAATCCAATCTAGTAATTCTTGGTTGTTGCGGTCGGTGGCCCACTGGCGCAATAACAGCGGCGACACGACATCTGCTCGAGTTAGTAATAAAGCCAATCCCGAGGATAGGGCTTCTGGAATCGCGGCTAGTTCTTCGATCAGCTGCCAAGTAACCGAAAAAGGAGCACTGACCACTACCTTCTGTCCCTGTGCTACAGCGGTGGCTGCTAAAGATGCCAGCATCATCCCATTGCCGGCGCTGGTGGCTGCTTCGGCAAAGGCGATCTTCTTTCTCCTGACGGCGCTCCAGGTAGCTTCGGCTAGTGCTCGAAGGCCTGAGCTAACGAGACTCTCACCGACTAAGCCCTTATGAGGAGTAGCGGCATTGCTGGGCTGAGCGTTCATTTTAACCCTGGCGCTCTCTATAAACCCTGCTGCAATCTCGGCAACTGGGCGATTTAACCTGCTGGCCTTTTCATCCAAAGCGTTGGCCAAGTCGGTTGGGAGAGTTACCGTAAAGCTGACTAGCCTGTCTGAAGACACGGTAGCTGGCGTGAGTCCTTGCCCAATAGCGTCAGTCAGGATTTCTCTGGCCCATTTGCTCCGCATCTCTTCCGGTGGTTCTATGCATGAAATCCTCGTCAAATGCATTTCTTGCCCCCTTTTGGCGTTCGCCATCAGTTGTGTTGAGTACTCAACATAACGGGACCCACTAGCCGTCACCACTCAAACGGGGGTAACAAATGCAAGCTACGTCTGATCGCATTTGTTTCGCTACGATCATTTTTCTCAGACGAAACCGGCGCTGCGTTCAGGTGTCCCGGGCCGGGGGCTGGCATAGTTTCATTGCAGTACTCTCAGCTTTTTATCGGCTCAATCTGTTCGTCACGCGCCCAAACAGACCAATGGGGAGCCACAGCTTAATAAGCCTCGGGAGTTAACGTTTTATTGAGAGGTGTCGCATAAATTAAGGTTTTCATGGCTGAGTGAAGAAAATATTTGATGCGACCGGTCTAGCAACAGCTTTCCTAGCCGCCTTTAGCGATCGCTTGCGGAAAATTAAAATTTTAATGGCATAATAGAAAAAAATTAATATTTTCTTGGGGAGGTTAAGAAAATATTCGATGCCGTTACCTAAGAAAGGATTTTGTGATGAGCTCCGTCGGCTACAACCATCTCATTGAGCAGCTGCAGCTTTCCGCAGTTCCGCTCAAATGTCCGGCTGTTGTACGTCCTGTGACCCGGATTGAAAGAATCGGAAACCTTCTCGCTGTCCCGCAGAACCTCGTACCTGACGTGGGAGACTCACTGGGTCATATGCTCTTTGCCCTCAAACATGAAGGAATCAATCTGGCCGTACTGGCCCAGGCTCTGCCGATGATTCCTTCAGAGGAGTTGGAGACAGCCTATCAGGCGTCACCCAACGGCATTTACATACGTAAAGCATGCTACCTGTGGGAGGAGTTTACCGGCCGCCAACTCGGCCAGCATGCTCCGGTCCGCGCCGGCTACGCGCCGCTTTACGAGCCAGAAAAGTATGTAACCATGACCGGCAAGCGGAGCTCCAAATGGCGCATTGAATTTAATGGTCTTGGGGACCTCACATACTGTGCCACAGTTGAGCGGACCAAAGAGCTCTCCGCGCTGCTGGACCACGACATACTCAGTCGGGCCAAGGAGTTCATTGAGTCTCTGCCTCCGACTGTCATGGATCGGGCGATTAACTGGGCATACCTACACGAGACCAAGGACTCTTTTGCTATCGAGCGTGAGGCCCCCACTGAAGACAAGTCGCGTCGATTCATCCAACTGCTGCGCCAGGCTCATGACCGGCATTCTTTGACAGAGGATTATTTGGTCCAATTGCAGAATGCAGTCGTTTCAAACCCGTTAGATCGTGCAGGTGCATTCCGTCACGAACAGAACTACCTATCGGACGGCGCGCAGGGTGCTGCAGGTGTGACCTATCTACCACCTCCACCGGATCTTTGTCGGGAGCTAATGGATAGCCTAATGCAGTTTGCAAATGAGGCTCCTAACCGAATTGATCCGCTCGTGGCCGCCGGCGTTATCTCTTTCGGCTTCGTTTTCAATCATCCCTTTATGGATGGAAATGGACGTTTGTCGCGGTTTTTAATTCATCAGGCGCTCTGCCGGGCTGGAGCACTGGATAACGGACTGCTCCTGCCTGTGTCTGTCGCTATGAAACGGCAAGAAAGGCAGTACCTGGAGGCCCTGCAGACCTTTTCGCGTCATGCGCGCGAGTTTTGGGAGGTTCGGTGGATCGACTACGGTCAATACGACTTTACCTTCAATGGCGTCGACGCTATCTACCGATATTGGGATGCAACCCCGAGCGTGATATTCACTTTGAAAATGGCTCAGCTAGCCCTAGAGGAGGAGCTCCAGAAAGAAACTGCTTTCTTAGCGTCCTACGACACCGTCTATCGGCGCGTAGATGAACGATTCGACGTGCGCGGCAGCGATCTCGCCAGCTTAGTAATGATGTGCCTGAGCAACGACGGAAAGGTCTCCATCAACCGCCGCAAGCAGTATAAGTACGCCGTACCGGACCATGTCTTCGACTATATCGAAGAGGTCGCTAAGGAGGTGCTAGAGCAGCAACAGGGCGTTGGCCCGCAAGCTTCTGTGTCGAGTAGCCAGGCTGACAAGTAATAACTTAGTCGATCCTGGAGGCCATGCTATTCCCTCAATTTGCGCAGTTTAGATTGCCAGCATTTCGCCTGCCGGCGAGCTTCTGACACGCCAGCTAGGTACTAGGTATTGAGAGCCTACAGCCACGGTGAGGAAGTCGTTATGCTCAAACACTATGTTGCAATCGTCGGTGCCTGCTTTTGGCTCATTGGATGTACAGGTGAGTTCAACGGTAGCTATGCAGGAGATAATTGCATGGGTATCTACGTCGTTATGACTGTGAACGGGAATAACGCTCGGATTGAATCTATCGGCCGGATGAGAGGTGACATCAAGCGGGCCGATGATTTTGATGCAGATGTCCGGGAGGGAAAGCTGGTTCTTTCAAACGGCCCTGCTGTTTTCGTCTGTGGTCTGGGCGTTGATGAAGAGAGCCTGGATTGCCTGAGCAAAAGCTGTCAGGGATTTGCTGGTCTAGGCGCGGCCGGAATGCCAAGAACCTGGAAGCCGTTCACACCCTCAAAAGGTACAAAATAGGTACAGCAAAAAGGTACAGTAGCGGTACAGTGCCCAGTTTTTGCGATCTTAGGAAAACTCGTGAAAACCAAGCATAAACAACTAGTTAACCCTATTGTACCCTCGGCAACACTAGCCTAGACTTTACGGGCCTTGGCGTAACATCTAGCGACTTGTAATCAGTAGGTCCCGAGTTCGACTCTTGGTGCCGGCACCACAACACAAAAGGCTTGCGAGAAATCGCAGGCCTTTTTTGTTTTTCAGCGGTTGTTGCAAGAGGCAGATCGGAACTGCCCGACCCTTGGCGTGCTCGGAAGCACCGCCGCCCGGCGGCGATACGCCAGTGCAACTGGGCATCAATGGTGGCCCGTCAGGCGGGCTGTCATTGCTTGTGTCTTGCGTAACCCGGCTGCGACGGGCGCTGCAGCTGTCTGGCTTTGCGGAGTATTCGAATGCATCCTGGTGGTGACCCTAAGTGGCGGTTCGCGATGCTTGCGTGCCTGGTGTCGGCTGCATTGATGGTCGTTGCCCTGTCTCTTCCTCGCATCCCGCTTTTTGTCGAGCGGCCGCAGGACTACGTTTCCCTTCACCTGTTGCTGGAGCTGGTCGCCGTTGTTGTGTCGGTGATGGTTGTCGCTATCGCCTGGGGGTCGCTGGGTAAACGGGACTTGCCGCGGGCCAATGTATTGATCTTTGGTTTCAGCCTTGTGGCGGCCAGCGATCTGGCCCATGCCCTGGCGTATGAAGGCATGCCGTCACTGATCGTGGATGGCAGCGTCGAACTCTCCATCTTTTTCTGGCTGGCAGGGCGCTTTATCGAGGCTTTGTCGTTGCTGCTGGTTGCTGCCGGAGTGCGCTTTCACGGCACACCGTTGCGCTGGCTGGCGGCTGCGCTGCTGCTGTTCGCCGGATTGTTGCTGACGGGTGTATATGCCTTGCATCTGCTGCCGGATACCTTTGTGCCGGGGCAGGGTGTCACAGCGTTCAAGGCTCGGATTGAATACGCTCTGTGTGCAGCCAATCTGGTGCTGTCCGGCTGGCTGTTCACCCGTTTCCGCCGCGAACGCAATGTGCGCTTCCTCTGGCTCGGCCTGGCAAGCTTTGTCATGGGGGTGGGTGAACTGGCATTTACCGGCTATGTCGATCCGTCTGACGCCATCAGCCTGCTGGGGCACTTCTACAAGGTGCTGGCCTACATCTTTATCTATCGGGCAGCATTTATCGTCGCGGTGCATGAGCCCTACAGGCTGCTAAGCAGAACGACCGAGCTTGCGCAGGCCCGGGAGCAGGACCTGAACAGGTTGATGCAAAATCTGCCGGTCGGTGTGGTGCGGCTGGATCCGAGTCTGGCGATCCGCTTTTGCAATCCGGCCTTCGAACGCACCTTTCTCAGCGATGCCGCTGCCGAGACGGGGCGGCCATTTGAGCGGGCGATCAATGCTGATCTTTTTGGGCAGCTGTTGCCATTGCTGCGCAATGCACTGCGCGGTGAGCGTGGACAGCTTGATGGCGCTTACTGCGCGCCGCAGGGGGAGCTGCGCCATGGTCATGCCATTGTGGTGCCTGATGGCGACGGCGTCATGGCGATCTTTACCGATACCACGGAGCGCGAGCGGAACCTGCAAAAGCTGGAGCTGTCGATGCGCGAGAACAGTGATATTCGGCTGGCACTGGACGCCCATGCCATTGTTGCGTTCACTGATGCGCGTGGCGTGATTACCAAGGTCAACGACAAGTTCTGCGCGATCTCCCAATACGCCCGCGACGAGCTGATCGGGCGGACCCACAGCCTGCTCAACTCGAGGACTCATCCGCGGGAGTTCTTCGACGACCTCTGGCGCACCATTACCCACGGCGAGGTCTGGAATGGCGAGGTCTGCAACCGGGCGAAAGATGGCTCGCTGTATTGGGTGCAGACCACCATTGTGCCCTTTGTCGGTGACAACGGCCTGCCGGAGCAATATATCGCCATCCGCGCCGATATTACCAAGCGCAAGCAGGCTGAAGCGCAGGCACTGCATATCGCTCTGCACGATGAGTTGACCGGCCTGCCCAATCGCCGGCTGATGACCGAACGCCTGTTGCAGGCGACCCGCAAGGCTGTGCGCAGCGGCAGTTACGGTGCGGTGTTGATGATCGATCTGGATAACTTCAAGGAGATCAACGATACCCTTGGTCATGCCCAGGGAGACGCACTGCTGTGTCAGGTCGCCGGACGGCTGCAGCAAGTGGTTCGTGACGTGGACACCGTGACCCGGCTGGGTGGGGACGAGTTTGTGCTGCTGTTTGAAGACCTGGGCAGTGATCTGGACCAGGTCATCGCCCGGGTCGCCGCGCGCGCAGAGCACATTCGTCAGCGGCTGGGTGAGCCCTATCAGCTCAGCAGTCTGCAGCTGGGTGTGTCACCAAGTATCGGCGTCACGCTGTTCTCACTGATCGATGACCAGCCGGAGGAGCTGGTCAAACAGGCTGACATGGCGATGTATCGGGCCAAGGATGCGGGTCGTGATCAGGTATGCTTCTTTGATCCGGCGATGCAGACCGAGGTGGTGGCGCGCGCGATGCTGCTGCGCGACCTGCGTCAGGCGCTGGAGAACCATGAGTTCTGCCTGTTCTATCAGCCGGTAGTGGACGGGCAGCAGCGGATACTGGGTGTCGAGGCCCTTATCCGCTGGCAGCACCCCCAGCGTGGCATGGTCTCGCCGGCCACCTTCATTCCGCTGGCCGAGGACAGCGGGCTGATCCTGCCGATAGGTCAATGGGTGCTGGAAACGGCCTGCCGTCAGTTGGTCAGCTGGGCACAGGACCCGGAGCGCGCCCACTGGCATATCGCCGTTAACGTCAGTGCCAGGCAGCTGAATCAGGTCGAGTTTGTCGATCAGGTAACCGCTGTCATCGACGCCACGGGCGCACCTGCTGCCAGGCTGCGCATGGAGTTGACCGAGAGCATGCTGCAGGACAACCTGCCGCGTACCATCGGCAAGATGCGCACCCTGCGACAGATGGGTATCCGTTTCTCGCTGGATGATTTTGGCACCGGTTATTCCTCGCTCAGTTATCTCAAGCGACTGCCGCTGGATCAGCTGAAGATCGACAAGTCCTTTATCGACCACATTCTCACCGACGCCAACGACGCGGCGATAGCCGGCACCATTGTGGCGCTGGGGCGAACGCTCGGTTTGGGCGTCGTGGCCGAGGGCGTGGAAACCGTCGAGCAGATGCGTTTTCTGGTCGACAGCGGCTGTGAGGTGTTTCAGGGCTACCTGTTTGGTCGCCCGGTTGAAGCGGCCGCGCTGGGACGCTCTCGTGAGTCATTGGCAACCAGCTGATCGGTCACCTGCCTCCCGGGCGCCATGTTGCCCACCGGCGATTGCCAAGGCAGGCTGCCGGGGTCGAGAATGAAGGCACCTTTGCGACCATCGCGGTCGTATCTATCGTCACCCGACGGCGTGGTCGTCGGCGTTTGCCAAGGAAGCCTCGCATGACAAGACCCAACGTAATCAATGCATCGGTCAGCCCCAAAGGCAGCCTGGAAACCCTCTCTCAACGTGAAGTGCAGCAACTCGGCAAGGTCGGCTCCGGTGGCCTGCATCAGCTGTTTCGGCAGTGTGCGCTGGCGATTCTCAACACCGGCGCCCGCGTCGATAACGCCAAGACCATTCTTGAGGCTTACGCCGATTTTGAAGTGCAGATTCACCAGCAGGATCGTGGCGTGCGGCTGGAGCTGATCAACGCGCCGGCTGATGCCTTTGTCGATGGCGAGATGATCGCCAGTACCCGCGAGATGCTGTTCAGCGCGCTGCGCGACATCGTTTATACCGAAAGCGAACTGGGCGGCCCGCGGATAGATCTGGAAAGCTCCGCCGGCATCACCGACTACGTCTTCCATCTGCTGCGCAACGCGCGCACCCTGCGCCCCGGGCTGGAACCGAAGATGGTGGTGTGCTGGGGTGGGCACTCGATCAGCATCGAGGAGTACAAGTACACCAAGAAGGTCGGGCACGAACTGGGCCTGCGCAATCTCGACATCTGCACCGGTTGCGGGCCTGGTGTGATGAAGGGCCCGATGAAGGGGGCAACCATTGCCCACGCCAAGCAGCGCATCCTTGAGGGGCGCTATCTGGGTATCACCGAGCCCGGCATCATCGCCGCCGAAGCGCCCAACCCGATTGTCAACGAACTGGTCATCATGCCCGACATCGAGAAGCGCCTGGAGGCCTTTGTGCGGGTGGGTCACGGCATCATCATCTTCCCGGGCGGTGCCGGTACGGCGGAGGAGTTTCTCTACCTGCTGGGTATTTTGATGCACCCGACCAACCGTGATCTGCCGTTCCCGGTCATCCTCACCGGCCCGCGCAGCGCCGAGGCCTATCTGCAGCAACTGCATGCCTTTGTCGGTGCGACCCTGGGCGCCGAGGCGCAGCAGCACTATCGCATCATCATCGACGATCCGACCGAGGTCGCGCGCGGCATGGCCGCCGGGCTCAAGGAAGTGGAGCGGTTCCGGCGCGAGCGCAACGACGCCTTCCACTTCAACTGGCTGCTGCACATCGAGGAGAGTTTTCAGCGCCCGTTTGATCCGACCCACGCCAACATGGAGGCGCTGCAGCTCACCCTGGATATGCCGCCGCACGAACTGGCGGCGAACCTGCGCCGGGCGTTTTCCGGGATCGTTGCGGGCAACGTCAAGGACAAGGGTATTCGTCTGATTGAGCAGCACGGGCCGTACCGTATACACGGCGACCCGCGCATCATGCAGCCGCTGGATGCGCTGCTGCAGGCCTTTGTTGATCAGCACCGGATGAAGCTGCCGGGCGGGGCCGACTACGAGCCGTGTTACCGCGTGGCCAGCTGAAGCAGGAGGTGCCTCGCCGTCAGCGCGGCGAGGTGCCCTGTGTCAGACCGGCTGACAATAGCGGCGCTGGAAGTACACCAGGCCGTCGCCGCTGTCGCGCTGGCGGATCGCCAGAATCTCGCAGATCAGAATGTCGTGGCTGCCGGCGGCAACCCGGTTGCTGATGCGGCAATCGAAGTTGATCAGCGCGTCGTCCAGCATCGGTGCGCCACTGACATCGGTGCTCCAGTCGGCGCTGGCAAAGCGCTCCTCCATCGCTGTCTTGCCGCCGAACAGGTTGGACAGCGCCTGCTGCTCGCAGGTCAGGGTGTTCACGCACAGGTGGTCGTTGGCCTGAAAGATGTCGTAGACCGATGCGCTGCGGTTGAGGCAGACCAGCAGGCTTGGCGGCTCGTCCGACACACTGCACACGGCGGTGGCGGTGAAGCCGGCGCGGCCGGCAGGGCCATCGGTGGTGACCACGTTGACGGCTGACGCCAGCACCGACATCGCGTTGCGAAAAGCGTCCTTGGTGACCGGGGCGGGCATGGGTTCCACTATCTTGGCTGCGAGCATGACGGGCTCCTTCAGGTGAGAATGCAGGCCTTGGAATAGGCCAGACGCGGCAAACGGTCGAACACCTTGCTGCTGTCGCCGTAACCGAGGTTGATCAACAGGTTGGACTTCCAGTGGCTGTCGCTGAAAAACGCGGCGTCCAGCGCCTTGGCGTCAAAGCCGGACATCGGCCCGGTATCCAGTCCCAGGCTGCGGGCGGCCATGATGAAGTAGGCGGCCTGCATCGAGCTGTTGCGAAACGCGGTCTCGTAAATCATCTCCGGGCTGCCGGTGAACCAGCTGCGTGCGTCCGCATGCGGGAACAGCTCGGGCAGCGCGTCGTAGAAGCGCGAGTCGTAGGCAACGATTACGGTGACCGGCGCGCTCATGGTCTTTTCCAGATTGCCTGATGACAGGCACGGCTTGAGCATCTCCTTGCCTTGGCGGGTGCGCACGAACACGAAGCGTGCCGGGCTGCAGTTGGCCGAGGTCGGGCCCATTTTGGTCAGGTTGTAGATGGTTTCCAGCAGGCTGTCGGGCACCGGCTGATCCAGCCAGCCATTGTGGCTGCGGGCCTTGGTAAACAGTTGCGCCAGGGCGCTTTGATCCAATGGTTCGTACATGGTTGCCCTCACTCAGGCGGCGTATTCGGTGTCGTGAATGACGCTGGCAAGAAAGCGCCTGAGCGTCGTATTGATGGTGTCCGGGCAGCTCACGCTGGAGGCGTGGCCGCCGTAGTCAAAGCATTCCAGGCGGGCGTTCGGCAGTTGCTCGGCAAGCTCTCGCGAGCACTGCCAGGGCACCAGCATGTCGTCGCGGTTGGCGATCAGCAGCGTTGGCTGGCGGATGTTGGCCAGCGCCTGTGCGTCCGGTGCAAATGCCTGCAGGGCGGCAATGCGGCGCAGCAGGTTGTCGGTCGGCGGAAAGCCGGCCACGTGCTTGCGGTCGTCGATTTGCAGCTGCTCGATGTTGGCGGCAATCCAGTCCGGCGGGTAGAGAAACAGCGACTGCGCCTCGACGTAGGCAGCCGGGCCGCTGCCGGCCAGCAACTGCTTGCGTACCGAGAAACAGCGCGCGGTATGCGGGCTGAGCCGCGACCAGGCGTTCATCAGCGTCAGGCTGCGCAGCCCCGGTGCCTGCTGCATGGCCAGCGCCAGACCAACCAGACCGCCGAGGGCGTGACCGATCAGGTGATAGTCGCCGATGCCGTGGCTGGCGAGCAGCGTGCGCAACTCGCTGGCCATGGCGTCGATACTGTAGTCGGCGGGTAGCGTGGCGGGGCTCTTGCCGGTGCCGAGCTGGTCGTACAGTACGACGCGGTAGTCGCTGGTCAGTGCGTCCAGTTGCGGCATCCAGAAGTGCGCCGCGCCACCGAGCCCCGAGCTGCATACCAGCGTCGGGGCGTCGGCATCACGCCGGCCGTGGATTTCGATATGCATCACGGCCACGGCCTCAGCCGACGTGGGCAATGCTGGCGATTTCGATCAGCGCGTCCGGCTTTACCAGACCGCACTGGATGCAGTAACGCGCCGGCTTTTCGCCCGGGAAGTACTCGGCGTAGACGGTGTTGATGGCGGCGTAATCGCTCCAGTCGCGCAGCATGATCATGTTGAAGGTGACGTCATCCATGGTGCCGCCGGCTTCCTCGACCACACCCTTGATGGTTTCCAGCACGTGACGGGTTTGCGCTGCGGCATCGCCAACGTGCACCACGTTGTTGTCCTTGTCGAAGGGCAGGGTGCCGGAGACATAGAGAATGCCATCGGCCATCGAGCCCGGAACGTAGGGGGCCAGCGGTTTGCCGGTGCCGGCGGGGAGTACGGTGGTTTTGCTCATGCGGATGCTCCTTGGGTAACGGGCTTGGTCAGGGCAGTGCAGAAGTCATCGACGCTGCTGACCCAGCCAAAGAAGGTTTCGATGTTGTACAGCGAGGCCTGCTGGACGAATTCCGGGCCGGCCTGATGGGTGGCGTCGGCCAGCACCACGCCGAAGTATTCGAGGAAGAAGCCGTCGCGCAGGGTGGACTCCACGCAGACGTTGGTGGCGATGCCGGTGAACACCAGATTGCGGATGCCACGGGCGCGCAGCAGGCTGTCGAAGGCGGTGTTGAAGAAGCCGCTGTAGCGCGGTTTCGGCACCACAAGGTCGCCCGGTTGCGGTTGCAGGGCGTCGACCAGATCGTAGTCCCAGCTGCCCTTGGCCAGCAGCTTGCCCTGCAGCTCCGGGTTCTTGCGCATGGTCTTCAGCGCGTTGGATTTGTGCCAGTTCGGCGAGCCAGGGCCGCCAGCTTCGGCGTACTCGCTGTCCCAGCCGTTCTGGAAAAAGATCACCTGCACGCCGGCGGCGCGGGCCGCTTCGATGGCGCGGGCGATTTGCTCGATCACCGGCCCGGTGCTGGAGACATCAAAACCGGCCAGATCCAGATAGCCGCCCTTGGTCGAATAGGCGTTCTGCATGTCGACCACGATCAATGCGGTCTCGCCGCTGTTGATCGCCAGCGACTCGGGGCGCGCGGGCAGAATCACATCGGTCGGGTTATTGCGCAGCGGTGCATGACCGACAACAGGTTGGGTCAGGCTGTTCATCACGCGGTCTCCTGCATCTCTTTGGTTACGTGTTGGCGGCTCTTCATCAGCGGCTGGATCTTGCTGCCGAAGTCTTCGATGCCCTTGATAAAGTCGTCGAAGGTCAGCATCACACCGCTGTTGCCGGGCACGGTGGCGACTTCGTCGAGCATGCGGGCAACGTTTTCGTAGGATCCGACGAGGGTGCCCATGTTGATGTTCACCGCAGAGGTCGGATCGGCCATCTGACGGATGTTGGTATCGCCCTTGGATTTGGTGTCGGCGGCGCCCTGTTCGCCCAGCCAGGCAATGGCTTCGTGGTCGGCGCCGTCCTTGTAGTGCTCCCAGCGGGCGCGCGCGGCTTCGTCGGTCTCATCGGCGATGATCATGAACAGCGCACAGGAGGTGACGTCGCGGCCGCTTTCCTCGGTGGCCTTGACCAGTCGCTCGACGGTCGGGGCAAAGGCAGTCGGCGTGTTGACGCCCTTGCCGAAGCAGAAGTTGTAGTCGGCGTATTTGGCGGTGAAGGCCATGCCGGCTTCGCTCTGACCAGCGCAGATGACCTTCATGTCGGCCTGGGGTTTGGGGCTGACGCGGCAGTCGTCCATCTGGAAGTGTTCGCCCTTGAAGTCGCTGCGACCGGTGGTCCACAGGTCGCGCAGCACAGTGGCGTACTCACCGAGATAGTCGTAGCGGTTGGCAAAGAACTCATCACCCGGCCACAGGCCCATCTGGCTGTATTCCGGTTTTTGCCAGCCGGTCACCAGGTTGACGCCGAAGCGGCCGTTGGAGATCGAGTCGATGGTCGAGGCCATGCGCGCAACGATGGCCGGTGGCAGGGTCAGGGTGGCGGCGGTGGCGAACAGCTGGATGCGCTCGGTCACGGCAGCCAGGCCGGCCATGAGGGTGAAGGACTCGAGGTTGTGTTCCCAGAACTCGGTCTCGCCGCCAAAGCCGCGCAGCTTGATCATCGACAGGGCGAATTCGAAGCCGTAGTGCTCTGCGCGCTGCACGATGGCCTTGTTCAGGTCGAAGGTCGGCATGTACTGCGGCGCGTTCTTGGAGATCAGCCAGCCGTTGTTACCGATCGGGATGAAGATACCTACATTCATTGGATTGCACTCCGTGGTCCATTTGTTCGGAAGGTCGGCATACCCTGCCGGCCGCTGAACAGCTGAAAAGCACAATCCAGGCCATGTTTTTTTTGTTGATTTAAATCAATGACTTGGGTGGTTTGACTGGTTTAAGTTAGACCATTTAGTCCGAATTAGAGCACTTGGTTTGTGCATTCCGATTCGCTTTGGGGCCCATTTTGGGGCTTGAGTTGTCTGCTATCCCCAAGGGTAGAATGCGGGCGTTAAAAGAAGAGGCATACCTCCCAGTGAGCAAACAGATACAGCGTCCCGCAACACCTGCCAAGAAGCCCAAGGCGCGGACTCGGGTGCCCAGTGAGGCCACGCTGAATCGGCGCAAGCGGCTGATGGAAACCAAGCGCAGCGCCATCATGGAAGCGGCGCTGGATGTGTTTTCCCGTTACGGCTTGCACGGCACCAGTCTTGATCAGGTGGCCAGCCAGGCCGACGTGTCCAAGACCAACCTGCTGTATTACTTTGCTTCCAAGGAAGATCTGTACATCAATGTGCTGCGTCAGTTGATGGATGTCTGGCTCAGCCCGCTCAAGGCGTTCAGTGTCGAACAGGATCCGTCCGAGGCGATTGGTGACTACCTGCGCGTAAAGCTGGAGCTGTCGCGAGATCATCCGGCCGAGTCGCGGCTGTTCTGTCTGGAGGTCATTCAGGGGGCACCGCTGTTGTTGGGCGAGCTGCAGGGCTCGTTGCGTGATATCGTCGAATCCAAGGTCAGCGTCATCAATGCCTGGATCGAGGCCGGTAAGCTGGCACCGGTCGAGCCGCACCATCTGATCTTTTCGCTCTGGGCGATGACCCAGCATTACGCGGACTTTCGTACCCAAGTTGAGGCCGTCTCTGGTCGTACCCTGGAAGATCCGGCCTTCTTTGCCGAGACGCTGACCAATCTCAAGGCATTGGTGTTGCAGGGCGTTTGTCCGCGCTCTTGATGCAGATCAATATCTCCGCCCCTTTTTTGGGCTAAACGCACAAACCGAGTGCTCTAGATCAGACCGTTTGTTCCAAAACAAGCGATCGCTTTTCATTATCTATCTGTTTTTTAAGTAAAAACGCTTTTTGGCATAGTTGCTGCAAACGTCTCCGCTGATTGGAAAATGGCGCGTCGAACACTCCTCGCGTCGCTTCTTTTGCCCAGCGCTCCCGCTGAGCTCCATTTGGAGGAAACGGTTGTATGACGCTTCAATACGTCCCCATCATCGATCTAGGGCCTTATTTCGGCGGGACTGCCGAGGGCAAGGCTGAGGTGGCCAGAGCGGTCAACCAGGCCTGTCGCGACATCGGCTTTCTGGTTATTACCGAGCACCAGATTCCCAAGGAATTGATCGAGCGGGTTTATGCCCTGACTTCACAGTTCTTTGATCTGCCGATGGCCGAAAAGCGCAAGGCAGACCGTCCGCGTCCGGACATGGTGCGAGGTTACAGCGCGGTTGCCGAAGAAAGCCTTTCCTATTCGATGGAAGAGGCGGCGCCGGGCGACCTCAAGGAATCCTTCTCGATCGGCCCGAGCAACGTACCTGCCGAGCCTTACTATTCTGAAGCCATGGCCGGTCCGCACTTTGCGCCGAACGTCTGGCCGTCCGACCTGCCCGGTTTTCAGCACGCCTACACCGAATACTTTGAAGCCATGGGCGATCTGGCCCGTTCGCTGATGCGTATCTTTGCATTGGCGCTGGAGCTGCCGGAAACCTTCTTTGACGACAAGATCGACAAGCACATCAGCATGTTCCGCAGCCTGCGTTACCCGCACCTGAAAGAGGGTATCGAGGAAGGTCAGCTGCGTGCCGGTGCGCATACCGATTACGGCAGCCTGACCATCGTCAAACCCGATGGTGCGCTGGGCGGCCTGCAGGTTTGCAACCGCGCCGGCGAATGGGTCGATGTGCCCTTTGTTGAAGACGGTTTCGTGGTCAACATCGGTGACCTGATGATGCAGTGGACCAACGACCAGTGGATCTCGACACTGCACCGCGTTATCAACCCGCCGGAAGACGCCGCCGGCGATCAGCAGCGCCAGTCGCTGGTGTTCTTCCATCAGCCCAACTACGACGTGATGGTCGAGTGTCTGCCGAGCTGCCTGGCCGAGGGCGAGGCGCCGCGGTATGCGCCGGTCAGCTCCGGCGATCACCTCAAGTCCAAGTTCGTCCGTCAGACGACCTTCGGCGGCAGCAAGGTGGCCTGAGATGAGCAAACTTTCCTACGTCAACGTATTTGCCCGCGACATCGAAGCGCTCAGCGGGTTCTACCAGCGGGTGTTCGACTTTCCGGAAGTGGAGGCGATTCGCTCGCCGATCTTTGTCGGTTTGGATGCCGGCACCTGCTGCATCGGCTTCAACGCGCCGGATGCCTACGAGCTGCTGCATCTGGCCGAGCACTCCGACACCCGCGGTTGCAAGTTTCTGCTCAACATCGACGTCGACAGCCCGGCCGAGGTCGACCGCATGGTGCCGATCGCCGTCGAAGCGGGCGCCACCCTGATCAAGCCGCCGTATACCACCTATTACAACTGGTATCAGGCGGTGCTGATGGATCCGGAAGGCAACGTGTTCCGTATCAACCACATGATGTAGTCACACCACCTGATCGCAAGAAGGACTTTGGCAATGAAAAAACTGATTGCGGGCGCCGTATGCGCCCTGGCCACCTGCGGCCTGCCGACCCTGGCTGCTGCCGAGGAAGGCGGTTTTACCCTGACCGGCCCGGCGAAGATCGCCATGCTCTACATCAGCCCGCGCAATGACGGCGGCTGGACCCAGGCGTTCGACGAGGCGCGTCAGCGTCTGGAAGGCGAGATCGGCCAAAAGATTCAGTACGTGGAAAGCGTGCCGGAAACCGCTTCGGCGATTAAACCGACCGTTGAACGGCTGATTCAGCGTGGTGCCAACATCATCATCGGTACCGCCTTTGGTTACTCCGACACCTTCAAGGAACTGGCCGACAAGTATCCGGAAGTGGCCTTCCTGAATGGCTCCGGCACTACCAACTCGCACAACCTGGAGTCCTTCTACGGTCGTACCTACGAGAGCCAGTACCTGTGCGGCATGGCCGCGGGTGCCGCTTCTGAAACCGGCAAGCTGGGCTTTGTAGCGGCCAACCCCTTCGGTCAGGTGAACTGGACCGTCAACGCCTTCGCCATGGGCGCGCAGCAGATGAACCCGGATGCCACCGTCACCGTGATCTACACCGGCGCCTGGAACGACCCGGTCAAGGAGCGCGCGGCAGCCACCGCACTGATCGACCAGGGCGCCGACGTCATCGGTCAGCACGTGGACAGCCCGACCCCGCAGATCGTTGCCCAGGAGCGCGGCGTCTATGGCACCGGTCACCACCGTGACATGAGCGAGTTCGCCCCCGAAGCCACTGTCTGTTCCTCGGTCTGGGTCTGGGATCGCTTCCTTGCACCGGAGCTGAAGAAAATCATGGCCGGCAACTGGGTCCCGGCGGAGAACGGTGCGCTGCTGTCGATGGAGCAGGGCGGTACCGACGTCTCCTGCTGCGGCAAGGGTATCGATGAAGAAGAGAAAGCCAAGATCATGGCTGCTCGCGAGGCACTGCTGAACGGCGAGAAACTGATCTACGCCGGCCCGATCTCTGACCGTGACGGCAACGTCAAGGCGGCTGAGGGTGAGGCGCTGTCGGACGGTGAACTCTGGTCCATGGACTGGTTCGTCAAGGGAGTGATTACCCAGCAATGAGTAACCCGAACGCGATCCGGCTGGACAGCGTAAGCAAGTCGTTTGACGGCTTCAAGGCGCTGTCCGAGGCCTCCTTCACCGCACGCTGGGGCGAGGTACATGCTCTGCTGGGCGAGAACGGAGCGGGCAAGTCGTCCCTGATGAACATCGCCGCAGGGCTGTATGCGCCGGAAACCGGATCGCTGTTCATCGACGACAACCCGGTTCATCTGAAGGGGCCGCTCGATGCTGCCGCACAGGGCATCGGCATGGTTCACCAGCATTTCAAGCTGGTGAAACCCTTCACCGTGGCAGAAAACATTCTGCTCGGTCTTCGTCACCTGCAGGCCGGCACGTACCGGCAGCGGCTGGCGCAGACCGCCGAGCAGATCACCGCCATGGCCGCCAGCCTGGGGTTCAGCATCGAACCCCACGCGCGGGTGGATCAACTGTCGGTGGCCGAGCAGCAACGGGTCGAGATTCTCAAGGTGCTGCTGGCTGGCGCCCGCATTCTGATTCTCGATGAACCCACCGCGGTACTGACCGATGCGGAAGCAGAAAACCTGCTGACCACGGTCCAGAATTTCGCGCATCAGGAAGGTGCTGCCGTCATCCTGGTGACCCACAAAATGAATGATGTCATGCGCTACGCCGATCAGGTGACGGTGATGCGCACAGGCTCAACGGTTGCCAGCCTCAAGCCGCAGACCGTGTCGGTCGGTGAGCTGGTCAAACTGACCGTTGGCGACGCGCCGACTCCACCGCAGATTCCATCCAGCCGAGACGCGGGCGAGGTCAGGCTGGCGGTGCGTGATCTGAGCTCCAGCGGCGCTGCGCCGGCGCTGCGCGGCGTCAATCTTGAGCTGCGCGCTGGCGAGATTTACGGCATCGCCGGGGTTGGTGGCAATGGTCAGAGTGAGCTGGCGGGTGCGCTGATGGGCCTGCCGGAGCCGGTGTCCGGCGAGATGGAACTGGTCGGCGAAGGTGATCTCAACAGCCTCAGCGCGGCCCGTCGCCGCGAGCTGGGCATCGCCTGCATTCCCGCCGACCGCTACAGCTCGGCGCTCGCCGCACCGCTGTCGATCAGCGACAACTTTGCCATGGGCGATGTACACAGCGGCCGCTACGGGCCGTTCTGGTTTCTGCGCCGCAAACGGATTGAAGCCGATACCGCCGCCGCGGTCGCCGAGTTTGATGTGCAGGGCGTGCGCTCGCTGCAACAGAAGGCGGCGCTGCTGTCGGGCGGCAACGCGCAGAAGCTGGTGATTGCCCGCGAGTTTGCCCGCACCCCGCAACTGGTCATCGTCCACAGCCCCAGCCGCGGGCTGGATGTGCGCGCCACCCTGGCGGTGCACGAGCGGCTGCGCAGCGCCCGTGATGCCGGCTCTGCGGTGTTGCTGATCAGTGAAGACCTGGACGAAGTGATGGCGCTGGCAGACCGCATTGGCGTGATGTCGGCAGGACGTATCATCGGCGAGTTTGCCCAGCCGGCGGACCGCCAGGCAATCGGGCAGGCCATGGTGAATCATGTTTGATACAACGAATTTTCAACCGCTGCTGGCGCGCCGCTACACCCTGGAAGTACGCCAGCAGATGGCCTGGTACTGGCAGGCGCTGGTCATCGCGCTGGCGCTGCTGGTCGGCATGCTGATCTCGGCGGCGATTCTGGTCAGCGCCGGGGTGCCCGCCGGTGAGCTGCTCAACGAGTTTGTCATCCTCACGCTGTTCGACAGCCAGAGCCTGCGTGCGGTGCTGTTTCAGGCCGCGCCGCTGATTATGGTCGGTCTGGCCGGCTGTCTGGCCTTCCGCGCGCGCTTCTGGAACCTCGGCCTCGAGGGCCAGATGATCTGGGGCGCCATTGGCGCGACCGCAATCTCGCTGTTCGAGATCGGACCGCCATCACTGCGCCTGCCGCTGATGATGGTCTGCGCCATGGCCTGCGGCCTGCTCTGGGCGCTGGCGCCGGTGCTGCTCAAGCTGCACCTGAAGGTCAACGAGATCATCTCCACGCTGATGCTCAACTACATTGCGATCAACTTCCTGCTGCATCTGGTCTACGGCAGCTGGAAGGACCCGCGTGACTCTTTCCCCTATTCGCCGCAGTACAAGGTATTCGAGCGTCTGCCCGAGCTGTTCGATGGCGTCAGTCTGGCGGTGGTGCTGGCGCTGGTGGTCGCGCTGTTCGTGCTCTGGTTTACCGGTATCTCGCGCGCTGGCCTGTACCTGCGCTTTGTCGACAGCAGCCCGGGCGTGGCCCGCGCAGTCGGTGTGCCGGTTAAGCGGGTAATCCTCGGTACCGTTCTGCTGTCGGGCGCGCTGGCAGGTCTGGCCGGGCTGATGATTACCGCCGGGCAGGAAGGGCGACTGACCCATTCGTTCTACGCCGGGTACGGCTTCTCCGGGATTCTGATCGCCTTTCTGGCGCGCAATCAGCCGATTGCCGCGACCGTGGTAGCAGTGCTGGTGGCGACCCTGTTTGTCGCCGGGCGCAGTCTGCAGGTGTTCTATCAGATCCCGTTCTCGATGGTGCAGTTGATCCAGGCGATTCTGGTGATCTGCGTGGCGTCGTCCGAGTTCTTCATCCGCCATCGTATTCGCCGCATTCAGGGAGGGCAGGTCTGATGGACATGATTGCAAGCTGGATCGGCAACATTCCCGACTTTGCCGTGCCCTTTGCGCTGGCGGCGCTCGGGTTGATCGTGATCGAACGCTCCGGGGTGCTGGCGCTGGGCGCCGAGGGCTTGATGCTGGTGGGCGCGCTGGCGGGTATCGGGGCGTCGCTGATGACCGGTGGCGCAACCGTCTGGGCGCTGATTCTGGCGATGTGTGCAGCCGGGGTTGTCTCGCTGCTGTTTGCCCTGATGGTGCTGGTGATGCGGATCAATCAGGTGATCGCCGGTCTTGCGCTGGTGTTCTTCTGTCAGGGCCTGACCGGCTTGCTCGGCACCCTGCTGGACTGGACCAACAAGCCGGTCGCCGGGCTGCACGCGGTCTCGCTCTGGCCGTTTTCGGAGCTGCCGGTAGTGGGCAAGCTGTTTGTGCAGAACCCGCTGGTATTCGTTACGCCGCTGATCTTCGTCGTGGTGGTGCTGGTGCTCAATCGCAGTGTGCTGGGTCTGCGCCTGCGTGCGGTCGGCGAGAACCCGCAGGCGGCGGATGCCGCCGGTATTCCGGTACTGGGTTATCGCTGCGCGGCCATCGTCGCCGGCTCCATGCTGATCGGTCTGGCCGGTGCCTATATCTCGGTGCTGAGCACCAAGATGTGGATCGCCGACATGGTCGGCGGGCGCGGCTGGATTGCCGTGGCGCTGGTGATCTTTGCCCGCTGGTCGCCGTGGAAGGCGCTGGCCGGTGCCGTGCTGTTCGGCTGTATCGAGGCGCTGATTCCGCAGATGGCGGCGTCCGGTATTCGCCTGCCGCAGTACTTCGTATTCATGACCCCCTACGCCGTCACCCTCGGGGTGATGATCTGGGTAGCCCTGGCCAGCCGCGACAGCAGCAGCCAGCCCGGGGCGTTGGGGGAGCCTTTTATTCGTGAGGAAAGGCGCTAGCCGCGTTGAAAGCTGGCTGCGTGGCCAGCGCGGCGTTAAGAGTCGGTTCAACATGCTCATTTACTGTTCGTAAACTGCGCTGTTTCGCTGACTCTTGCCTTGCGCTGACTGCCTCGCCGACGCTTTCCACTGCGGCTAGTGATCTCATTTAAGAACAGGATATACCCATGCAAGGTGCAGTATTGATTACCGGCGCGACCTCCGGGTTTGGCGCCGCCAGCGCGCGCTGTCTGGCGCGGCAGGGCTGGCCGCTGATTCTCTGTGGTCGCCGTCTGGAGCGGCTGCAGGCGCTGGCTGATGAACTCAGTGAGCTGACCAGCGTTCTGCCGCTGCAGCTGGACGTACGCGATGCCATCGCCGTGCGGCGCGCCATCGATGAGCTGCCGGATCCGTTCTCCGGGATTCAGGTGCTGGTCAACAACGCCGGGCTGGCGCTGGCGCCGGGGCCGGCGCAGGCGGTCGAGCTGAGTGACCTGCACACCATGATCGACACCAACATCACCGGGCTGGTCAACGTCACCCACGCGGTACTGCCTAAACTGATCGCCTGGGGTAGCGGTGCAACCATCATCAACATCGGCTCCACTGCCGCCGGCAATCCGTATCCGGGCAGTCATGTCTACGGTGCCAGCAAGGCGTTCGTGCAGCAGTTTTCCTACAACCTGCGCTGCGACCTGCAGGGCACCGGCGTGCGGGTGACTGATCTGGCTCCGGGGATTGCCGAGACCGAGTTCAGTCTGGTGCGCAACGCCGGGGACTCGGGTGCCGCGGACAAGGTCTATCAGGGCACGGTGCCGCTCACCGCCGACGATGTAGCCGCACAGGTGGGCTACATCGCCGCGCTGCCGGCGCACATGAACATCAACCGACTGGAAGTGGTGCCGGTGCGTCAGGCCTGGGGGCCTTACGCGATTCACCGGGATCAGCTTACCGAGTCGGCCTGAGCGCTGTTCACAAACTCCACCACCCGCTGCAGCGCCGCATCAGCACTGTGCAGCAGCCCGGTGTGGGCCTGAAATACATGCCACAGGTCCGTGTAGCGCTCCAGCCGTACGGCAACGTCGGCTGCGCGCGCGGCTTCGGCCAGCCGCAGGCTGTCGTTCAGCAGCACCTCGTCTTCACCGACCTGCAGCAGCAATGGCGGCAAGCCCTTGAGCTGGCCGAACAGCGGCGACACCAACGGATCGGCGCGGTCCAGCCCGGCCGGGCAGTAGGCGTCGCGGGCGCTGTCGAGCCAGGACGGATGCAGCAGTGGATCGCCTGCCGCAGGCGCGTGCAGCTGCTCGGCGGTCATGTCGGTGACCGGTGAAAAGCAGACCAGTGAGGCGGGCAGCGGCAGCTTGAGCGCGGCCAGCTTTTGCGCCGTCACCAGTACCAGGTTGCCGCCCGCCGAATCGCCGACCAGGGTGATCTGCGCGGGCGTATAGCCTCGCTGCAGCAGCGCCTGGTAGGCGGCGACCGCATCGTCACAGGCCGCTGGTGCCGGGTGCGCCGGCGCCAGTCGGTAATCGAGTGCGCAGACATCAAACTGGCCACGGCTGGCCAGCGCCGAGCAGATGCCCCGATGGGTCTGCGGGGAGCCGATGACGAAGGCGCCGCCATGCAGGTACAGCAGCACGCGACCGTTGCCCCCAGCGGCCGGGCGGTGCCACATGCAGGACCGTCCGGCGATCTGCTCGGCGCTGCGGGTCACGCCTTTGGCCAGCGGCATGCCGAGGGTCAGCAGACGCAGCACCAGCGCCTGCACGGCAAAGGGTACGGGCGGGCGGATCAAACCGCGAAACAGCAGTTTCAGCATACCGCGCAGAAGGGCGCGCAACCCGGGCTGCCCCGGATTGCGATACAGCTCATCAACGTACCTGGACATAATCGCTCCATGTCGGTTTGCGGGTCATGTATCGATAGGTGAAGGTAAAACCGGGCCAGTTGACGGTCTGCTTGCCGTCGGCGGTCAGATACCAGCTCTGGCAGCCCTGGGCCCAGACCGTGCCGCGGGCATCGTCCTGCAGCTGCCGGTTGTAGCGCGCCTGCACCTCGGGCTGCAGATCAAGATAACGCAAACCACGGTCGCGCACGGCCTTTACGCAGGCAACGACGTAGCGGAACTGGCTTTCCAGCATGTAGATGATCGAGTTGTGGCCGAGGTTGGTGTTTGGCCCGTAGAGCACATACAGATTGGGGAAGCCGGCGACCGAGATGCCCTTGTAGGCTTCTGCACCGTCGCGCCAGACGTCGTTCAGGTCTTTGCCGTCCAGCCCGCTGATGCGGATCGGCGCGAGGAACTCGGTGGCGGCAAAGCCGGTGCCGTAGATGAGCACGTCGGCCGGATGCAGGGTGCCGTCGTTGGTGACGACGCCTTCCGGGACAATTTTCTCGATGCCGTCACTGACGATGTTGACGTGCTTTTGATCCAGCGCCGGGTAGTAGTTGTTGCTGATCAGGATGCGCTTGCAGCCCATCGGGTAGTCCGGGGTCAGTGCGGCGCGCTTGGCGGGATCGCTGACCTGACGGTCCAGATGACGCTTGGCGGCGCGTTCACTGCTTTTGACCAGTGCCGGGAAATGCACGAAGGCCAGCGCGCGGACTTCGTGGGTCAGGTACTGCCATGCACGATCCAGCTGATGAAGCAGCGGCAGGCGACTCAGCCAGCGTCGGCGCGAATCGCTGTACTCGCAATCATCCTTGGGCAGCACCCAGGCGGCGTTGCGCTGGTACAGGTCAAGCTGGGCCACATCGGGCACGATCTGCGGCACGAACTGGATCGCCGAGGCGCCGGTGCCGATGACCGCGACCCGCTTGCCCTTCAGATCAACGTCGTGCTGCCACTCGGCCGAGTGGAAGGCCGGGCCGGCAAAGCTGTCCAGTCCGTCGATGGTTGGCATCAGTGGGCGGTTGAGCTGGCCGGTGGCGGCGATCAGGTTGCGCGCGACCAGGGTGTCTCCGCCGGCGGTAGTGACCTGCCAGCAGCCGCTGTCAGCGTCGAAGCGGGCTTCGCGGACTTCGCAATTGAGGCGAATGCGCTGGCGCAGATGGTATTTGTCGGCGCAGTGGCGGATGTAGGCGTGAATTTCGTCCTGGCGGGCGTACTTGTGCGGCCAGGTGGTACGCGGCTCGAACGAGTAGGAATACAGGTGCGAAGGTACGTCGCAGCCCGAACCCGGATAGTGGTTGTCGCGCCAGGTTCCGCCGATGTCGGCGGCCTTTTCCAGCAGCAGAAAGTTGCTGATGCCGGCGCGGTCGAGCTGGATGGCCATGCCTATGCCGCCAAACCCGCTGCCGATGATGATGGCGTCGAGTGGTGCGGCAGGTGAGCGTGTTTTTGTCATTGTGTGCTTCCTCCTGTTGTCAGCATATTAGGTGTTGCCTGACGGCGCGGGTATGGCATAGTCGGTCAAAAAATTGTGAGTTTCGGACACGCCATGACCTCTACTGCTCCTCCCTGGCCGCGCCTGCGCAACATCGGCAGCGTGCAACTGATGACCCAGCTGGGTACCGAGCTGGGCCTGACGGTTCCGCAGTGCCTGCAGGACACCGGGCTGGATGTGATGACGCTGGCCGATGGACAGGCCGAGGTCACCGCGGACCAGGAGCTGCAGGTGGTCGGCAATCTGCTCGCCAACCTGCCTGATCAGCCGCTGCTCGGTCTGCTGGCCGGGCGTCGCTACCAGCTCAGCCGCTACGGCATCTGGGGGTATGCGTTGCTCAGCAGTGCGTCGCTGGGCGAGGCGCTGGAAATGGGCCTGCGCTACCTTGATCTGACCTTTGCCTTCTGCCGTATCCAGGCCCGCGAGGACGCCGGTCGCCGATGGCTGGTCATTGATGATCGCTGGATCGAGCCGCGTCTGCGGTTCTTTCTGCTGCTGCGTGACAGCTCCGCCATTATCCGCATCCACAGGGAGCTGACCGGGCTGCGGCAGCCGTTCAAATCGGTTCGACTGGCGCTGCCCGCGCCACCGGATGCACTGATAAGTGCCTACACCGAGGCCTATGGCTGCACCCCGCAGTTCGATGCCGCGGAAACCCTGCTGGAACTGGACCCGGTACTGCTGGCACGCGGTTTGCCCGGCGATAACCCGGCGATTCGGCAGGCCTGCGAGCAGCAGTGTCGGCAGTTGCTGCAGCGCTACCGGGCGCGTGATGGTCTGGCCGGACGGGTGCGCGAGTTGCTGCTTGAGGGGGGCAGTGCTCTGCCGGACATGACCTCGGTCGCGGCGCGGCTGCATTTGACCGAGCGCACGCTGCGCCGCCGCCTTGGCCAGGAGCAGACCGGTTTTCGCCAACTGCAGGAGGAAACCCGCGAGGCGCTGGCCGAGGAATTGCTGCGCCTGCCGGGCCTGTCGCTCGACGAGGTCGCCCAGCGTCTGGGTTACGGCGAGGTGTCCAATTTTGTGCATGCCTTCCGGCGCTGGAAGGGGATGACGCCGAAGCAGTTCATGCGCAGCCGGGAGGGCTGATCCATCACGTTGGTTAATGGGTAACCATTCGGTCAGTCAAGCTCTGCGCGCGCGGCGGGCCGGGCAGAGTATCTTTGCTGCCGGACCTTTCACGAACATACCGAGGAGAATGCCCGTGGCCGATCTGGACGTATTCCGCCAGCAGACCCGTGCCTGGCTGGAAGAAAATTGCCCGCAGAGCATGCGTACACCGCAACGTGCGGACAACGACGCCTGCTGGGGCGGACGCAAATTCACCTTTGCCAGCGAAGATCAGAAGCTCTGGCTCGAGCGCATGGCCGCGCGCGGCTGGACTGCCCCCGACTGGCCGACCGAGTATGGCGGCGGCGGACTCAGCCAGCAGGAGCACAAGGTTCTGCGCGAAGAGATGGCGCGCATCAACGCTCGCCCACCGCTGTCCAGTTTCGGCGTCTGGATGATCGGCCCGGCGATTCTCAAGGTCGGGTCTGAAGAGCTCAAGCGCCAGCATCTGCCGCCGATTGTCCGCGGTGAAATTCGCTGGTGTCAGGGCTACAGTGAGCCGGGTGCCGGCTCCGACCTGGCCGGCCTGCAGACCCGTGCCGAAGACCACGGCGACCACTTTATCGTCAATGGCCAGAAGATCTGGACCTCCTACGCCGACAAGGCCGACTGGATGTTCTGTCTGGTGCGCACCAACCCGGATGCCAAGAAGCAGCTGGGCATCAGTCTGGTGCTGTTCGACATGACCACTCCCGGCGTCAGCACCCGGCCGATCAAGCTGATTTCCGGCAGTTCGCCGTTCTGTGAAACCTTCCTCGACAACGTACGGGTCGAGAAAAGCCAGGTCGTGGGCGAAATCAACGCCGGCTGGACCATCGCCAAGTATCTGCTGACCCACGAGCGGGAAATGATTGGCGGCATGGGCCGCACGGCTGCAGGTCAGAAGACACTGCCGCAGATTGCGGTGGATGCTGTTGGGCTGGAAGACGGCAAGCTGGCCGATGGCATGCTGCGCGGCGAGCTGGCGACCTGGGATCTGGATGCGGCTGCCTTTGCGCTGACCGCAGAGCGGGTGCTGGATGAAGCCAAGGCCGGTCAGGGCGTGGGCGCGGCCTCGGCCATGCTCAAGTACTACGGCACCGAGCTGAACAAGCGTCGGCAGGAACTGATGGTCGCCCTGCATGGCAGTGACGGTCTGCTCTGGGAAGGGGAGGCGTCTCGCGAGGGCGCGATTGCCCGTAACTGGCTGCGCTCCAAGGGCAACTCGATCGAGGGCGGCACCACCGAGGTGCAGCTCAACGTCATCGCCCGCAACATTCTCGGCCTTCAGTAAGGGGACACCATCATGGCAGCTTTGGTACTTAACGAAGAACAACAGATGCTCAAGGACGCGGCCAAGCGTTTTCTGAGCGAGAGCGCCCCGGTCAGCCAGCTGCGTGCGCTGCGCGACAACCGCGATGAAACCGGCTTTTCCCGCGAGCTGTGGCAGAGCATGGTCGAGATGGGCTTTGTCGGTACCCTGATCCCCGAAGCCCTCGGTGGTGCCCAGTTCGGCTACGTCGGCATGGGCCAGGTCAGCGAACAGGCCGGCCGCAACCTCAGCGCTTCCCCCTTGATCTCGACCGCCATTGGCGGTGTGGCCGCGCTGCTGCTGGCGGGCTCCAGCGAACAGCAGCAGGCGCTGCTGCCGCAGGTCGCCGAGGGCAGCCTGCTGCTGGCGCTGGCGATTGATGAAGCGCCGCGTCACGCTCCGAACCGGGTAGCAACCCGGCTGCAGGTGGCTGATGGCGGGTATCTGCTCAACGGCCGCAAGACCTTTGTGGTCGACGGCCATGTTGCCGACAAGCTGATCGTCTCCGCCCGCAGCGAGGGCGCCGAAGCCGATCAGGCCGGCATCAGCCTGTTGCTGGTGGACCGCAACGCGCCGGGCGTCAATGTCGAACGCATCATCATGGCTGACAGCCGCAATGCGGCGATTGTGAGCTTTGACAATGTGAAGGTCGCCTCTGGTGATCTGTTGGGTGAAGCGGGCAATGCGTGGGCTGCGCTGGAACTGACTCTGGATGTGGTCAACGCACAGCTGGCCGGCGAGCTGCTGGGCCTGTCGCTGGAGGTGTTCGAGCGCACCGTTGCCTATCTGCAGGAGCGTAAGCAGTTCGGGGTAACCCTGAGCACCTTCCAGGCACTGCAGCATCGTTGCGCGCATCTGTTCAGCGAGTTGGAGCTGGTCAAGTCGGCGGTGCTGAAGGCGCAGATGGCGCTGGATGCCGGTGACGCCGAGGCAGCGCAGTGGGTCAGTCTGGCCAAGGCCAAGGCCTGCGAAGTGGCCGAGTTGGCGACCAACGAAGCGGTGCAGATGCACGGTGGCATGGGCATGACCGACGAGTTTGATATCGGCCTGTTCATGAAGCGCGCGCGCAGTGTGCAGACGCTGTTCGGCGACTACCGCTACCACGCCAACCGCTTTGCGGCGCTGCGGGGGTATTGAGTTCTTGGTGGAGAAAGCCGCAGGCTTTTCCACCGGATGGCGCGGCGAATGCTGGAGAGCGCTCGCGCTTCAGGTATGCGGCTGCACCACTGGCACGGTCGGACGCGACATGTCGCGTCCCTACGGCAAGAGCGCAACTTCACCGTCGTAGGGCCACGGCATGCCGTGGCCGTTGGCATTACCGGTGCCGCACATAAAAAAACCGCAGCCTTGGCCGCGGTTTTTTTATGTCCTGATCAGAAGTGGAACTTGACGATCAGGTTGGTCGCACTCTGGTGGGTATCCAGTCCGAAGGTGCCGTTCGGGATGCCGTACTTGTGTTTCCAGTAGTCGTACTCGATACCGGTGTACAGCTGCTTGGCGGACCAGCCCAGCGACTTGCCCAGGTCGTACTTGACCTGCGGGTTGATGTGCAGGTTTGCGTGGTAGTTGTCGCCGTCGTTATCGACCACCCAGTCGATAAAGCCGTCGATCAGGATGTCGGAGTTGCCCACCGGTACGGTGTAGGCCCAGACTGGAGTGATCTGCCAGATACCGCGGCCACCTTCGTCGTTGTTGGCATGGCGGTAGTAGGTGTTCAGCTGGAAGTAGTCGAAGCCGGGGATGCTCAGGTCAACGGCCGGGCCGAGCAGGTAGTTCTTGAGGTCGTTGCGGCCAAACTCGTAGGTGCCGGCCAGCAGCACGTCGGTGATCGGGCCGAAGGCAAAGCTCTGGCCTGTGATCTTGCTCAGCGACAGGCGCGGAGAGATTTCACCGTAGTAGCTGCTGTTCTGGTCTTCGCTGTTGGTACCACCGTTGTAGTGGATGGTGTCGAAGAAGGCGAACAGGTCACCCTTGGTCCAGCCGCTGGCGTGCTCGAAGGTCACGGTTTGCTGGGTGTCAGGATCAACCTGGAAGTCGGTGCCGTACAGATAGGTAATGCTGTTGTTCTGCCACAGCAGGGGATAGGCGTGTGCAAGGCTGCTAGCCAGCATCAGGGTGCTACCCAGTGCGGCGCGGGTCAGGCTGTTCATGGATGTTGCTCCATTTCGTATTGGCATTGTGGGTGTAACGCAGTGGCCCGGTAATGCACAGCTTGGTTGGGCCGGTAATCCGGCGCGCATGGTATAGCAAAACGCGTCCGGAAGCAGCGGTTCATGGGCATGTTGCTACATTTTGCCGCGCCGTCTGTCAGGGCGTCAGGACGGCCTTGCTCTGGTTGATCAGCAGTTTCTGCGCGTCGGCACAGGTCAGCGGCCGACCCCACAGGTAGCCCTGGATGGCCTCGCACTCAAGGCGCTCCAACAGTGACAGCTGTCGGGCTGTTTCTACCCCTTCTGCCAGGGTGCTGATGCCCAGGTTGTGGGCCATCTGGATGATGCTGCGTACCATGTCGGCGCTGCCCTGGTCGACGTCAATGTCCTGTACGAAGCTGCGATCGATCTTCAGCGTGTCGACCGGGAAGTGACGCAGCTGAGCCAGCGAGGAGAAGCCGGTACCAAAGTCGTCGATCGCCAGCCTGACGCCCAGGCGATGCAGGCTGGTCAACTGCTGGCGCGCCTGCATCGGGTCTTCCATTGCTGTTCCTTCGGTCAGCTCCATCTCCAGGCGTTCGGGCGGGACCTGATGGTGGAGCAGCAGGTCAGCCACCTGGGTGGCCAGATCGGTGCGGCGAAACTGCGCGGCCGACAGATTGATTGCCAGGGTAATCGAGGTGAAGCCCTGCGCGCGCCAGCGTGCCAGTTGAGCCACGCCCTGCTGCAGTACCCATTCGCCAATCTGGCCGATCTGACCGCTGCTTTCGGCGACCGGTATGAATTCGGCCGGAGAGACCTGCCCCAGTACCGGATGTTGCCAGCGCAGCAGCACCTCAAAACCGGTCAGCCGTTGGCCTACCAGTGCCCACTGCGGTTGATAATGCAGTGCCAGCTCGTGTCGATCGATTGCGGTACGCAGGGCATTCTCCAGCTCCATCAGGCGGGACATGCGCGCCTGCAGATCGGCCGTGTAGAACTGCACGTTGTTGCGACCGCGCTGCTTGGCCAGGTACATGGCGGCATCGGCGTGCTGGATGAGACAGTCCAGATCGTCGCTGTCGTTCGGGTACAGGGCAATGCCGATAGAGGCGCTGGTGGTAGTGACGTGATGGTCGAAATGCAGCGGTTGCGTCAGGCTTTCAAGCAATCGGCTGGCCATGTGCATCGCACCATCGGAGTCGATGTCGGGTAGCGCAATGATGAACTCGTCGCCGCCCTGGCGCGACAGGGTATCCTCGCTGCGCAGGTGCGGGCGCAGCCGTTCGGCGACGGCACACAGCAACTGATCGCCAGCGTTGTGTCCAAGGGTATCGTTGATATGTTTGAAGTGGTCAAGGTCGATCAGCAGTAACGCCACCGATTGCTGATGGCGTCTGGCAAGACCCAGTGACAGCGTCACCCGCTGGCGGAACAGGGTGCGATTGGGCAGGCCGGTCAGTGTATCGAAATGGGCCAGATGGAGAATTCGCTCTTCCTGCTGCTTCAGTTGGCTGACGTCACGCACCAGCAGGATATGCCCTGTCAGGTGGCGACCGATGCGCCGCGCCGATACCGACAGCTGCAGCCAGATTGACAGGCTGCCCTGTTCGAACAGGAAGGGCTGGCTCTGGGCGTAGCCCTGCGCGCTGGCGCTGGCCATCGTCTGCCGACAATGCTCCAGCGTGTCGTCAGACAGCAGGTCTGCAACCGATTTGCCGATGACCCTGGCCGGGTCTACCTGCAACCGAGCGTCGGCCGAAGAGTGGCAGTTGACTACGCGCTCCTGTTCATCCAGCTCGAACAGCATGTCCGGAATGGCGTCGAAGGTGGCCTGCAGCTGGGCGCGGGAGCGGGCCAACTGATCGTAGGGCTGTTCGACCGCCTCAACGAAGATGCCCCGGTACAGCTGCCAGTAGGCAATCACCTTGATCAGGTGCCCGAGCAGGTTGAACTGGTCGGTAACGCTGGCGTAGAGAGTGAAGCACAGCTCGCCCAGGGCCATCAGCAGAGATGCGCAGAACAGCGCGGCAATGTTGAATGGTTGTGGGCGGCGCATGCTGCGCCAGAAACACACGGCGGTGAGCAGGTGAACGGCAATCAGCAGGTACTCGCAACCCACCTTGAACAGGGTCAGTCCCACACCCTCGATAAAGGTACGAGGCAGCAGTTCCTGATAGCCGAAAACGGTAATGTGAACCACGGCAACCGCGAACAGGCTGAGGCCGAGTATGGCCCAGCGTTCAAAGGGTCGGCCGGAGGCTTTCCATGGGCGCAGTGCAACCCACAGCAGGGTGCCGGCGGCCATGCCCCGGGCGGCCAGCCAGAAGGAGATCGCCTTTTCCGGGTCCGCCGGAGTAATGAAATCGGGCATGCCCTGGAATGACAGCATGTGGCTGAAATCGAGAATCGCCACGCCGGCAAAACCGCAGGCCAGGCTCAGCAGGGTATCGGCCCGCAGTCGCCGATAACTGGCCCAGCTGATGGCGAACACCATCGCAGCGACCACGATCGCCAGCGTCTCCAGCAGCATGTGCAGCGGCAGGTAGCCTGCCTGGCCGAGTAGTGCCGGGAGCGGCACAACAGCGAACAGCAGCATTGCCAAGCACAGGGTACCCAGCAGCAGCGCCGAGCGACGAAGGCCCTGGCGGTGGCTGGCGTGACGGCTGGAAAACAGCCACAGGTGGCGCAGGGGTATCGGCATGGCCTCGGTACAACGACTGATCCGGGGTGGGAAAGTAAGTGACGCACTTTATCAGGCGCTTGTCGATTATCCATTGATCCATGTCGGTATTTGCCCGAAAAGGGCGTTTTAGGCCGCACGGTACTAGGCACTGCGCAGCGGAGTGTTTACCCTTTCCGGGTGTCTGTCCTGCTGGATTCAAATCAATGCTCTTACGTGGAATGACCTGGCTGGTGTTCTTCCAGTTGCTGGGTACCGGGCTCAATGTCCTGCTGTTGCCATTTCTCCCTGGCCCCATCATCGGCATGCTGCTGATGGTGGTCTATCTGAGCCTGCGTGGCGGCGTGAGCGAGTCGATCAGCCTGGCGGCCAGCGGGCTGCTGACCTATCTGCCGCTGATTCTGGTGCCGCCGGCGGTGGGTATCATGGCCTACGGCTCAGAAATCCTGGCGGACGCTACCGCGATTCTGCTGACCCTGGGGGCGTCGCTGGCGCTGAGCCTGCCGTTCTGCGGCTGGCTGATGCAGAAGATGATTGAGCGACAGGATCGGAGGGCCGGCCAGTGACCGGGACGCTGATGCAGGCCTGGCAGGCGATTCTTGGCCATCCTCTGTTCTGGGTTGGAGTGACACTGGCCGCATATCAATTCGGCCTCGCGCTCTATCAGCGCACCCGGCTGGCGCTGTTTCACCCGGTACTGGTCTCGACCCCGATGCTGGTGCTGGCGATCTGGCTGGCCGGTGAGGATTACCCGCATTACCGTGACGCGGTGCAGCCGTTGCTGGTGCTGCTGGGGCCGGCAACCGTGGCGCTCGCCGTGCCGTTGTACATGAACCTCAAGCGTATTCGCAGCTACCTGGTGCCGGTGCTGACCTGCCTGCTGGTGGGTGGGACCTTTGCGACCGTTCTGGCCATCGTGCTGGCCTGGGCGCTGGGCGCCGAGGACATGATCATGATGACGCTGGCACCCAAGTCGGTGACCTCGCCGATCGCCATGCTGGTCGCTGAACAGATCGGCGGTGTTGCCGCGCTGGCAGCGGTATTCGTGATGTTTACCGGCGTACTGGGCGCGATTTTCGGCCCGATGCTGCTGCGCTGGTGCGGAGTCGATCATCCGGCAGCCTGGGGCATGGCGATGGGCCTCACCGCTCACGCGGTTGGTACCTCCCGGGCCCTGGAGGAGGGGGAGGAGGCCGGCGCCTTCGCTGCCCTGGCGATGAGTCTGATGGGCACGGCAACGGCCCTGTTGCTGCCGCTGGCGGTATCCATCTGGATGATGTGGTAGGAAAACCGTCGGCTGTCGGCAGTTTTCTGGACTAATCTGCGTTCTGTTTGCTGTGCGTCAATTCGCCCAATCGCCGCTGGAGCGATGATTGCGGCACACTGTGTCGGCAGGCTCGGATAACCGGGCCTGCCTGCGGTGCCGAACTGGCCTGACGATGACTTCTCCGAGCGGAGTACGCAGATGGATATTGTAGAGCTTTCCCGAATGCAGTTCGCCTTGACGGCGATGATTCACTTCCTGTTTGTCCCCCTGACGCTGGGTATGGCTTTTTTGCTGGCGATCATGGAGTCGGTCTATGTAATGACCGGCAAGACCATCTACCGCGACATGACCCAGTTCTGGGGCAAGCTGTTCGGTATCAACTTCGCCCTGGGGGTTACCACCGGCCTGGCAATGGAATTCCAGTTCGGCACCAACTGGTCCTATTACTCCCATTACGTCGGCGATATCTTCGGTGCGCCGCTGGCGATCGAAGCGCTGATGGCGTTCTTCCTTGAGTCGACCCTGTTCGGTCTGTTCTTCTTCGGCTGGGAGCGCATGAGCAAGGTCAAGCACCTGGCGGTGACCTGGCTGATGGCGCTGGGTACCAACCTGTCGGCGCTGTGGATTCTGGTCGCCAACGGCTGGATGCAGCACCCGGTGGGGTCGGAGTTCAACATCGAAACCATGCGCATGGAGCTGACCAATTTTGCCGAGGTGCTGCTCAACCCGGTGGCTCAGGTCAAGTTCGTTCACACTGTCTCGGCCGGCTATGTGACTGGTTCAATCTTCGTGCTGGCGATCTCCAGCTACTATCTGCTCAAGGGCCGCGACCTGGCCTTTGCCCGCCGCAGTTTCGCCATTGCCTCGGCCTTTGGCCTGGCCAGCGCGCTGTCGGTCATCGTGCTGGGTGACGAGTCCGGTTACGAAGTCGGCGAGGTACAGCAGGTCAAGCTGGCAGCGGTGGAAGCCGAGTGGGAAACCCAGGTGCCGCCGGCGTCCTTTACCCTGTTCGGCATCCCCAACGAGGAAACGCAACGCACCGATTACGCGCTGAAGATTCCGGCGGTACTCGGCCTGATTGCGACCCGCTCGCTGGATGAAGAGGTCAAGGGCCTGCAGCAGATCAAGGAGGAGAACCTGCAGCGCATTATCCGCGGGCAGGAAGCCTATGACCTGATGCAGCGTATCCGCGCGGGAGACAAGTCCTCTGCCACGGTTGATCGCTTCAACGAAGTGCGTGTTGATCTGGGCTTTGGTTTGCTGCTCAGTGGCTACACCGATGATGTGCTGAACGCGACGCCGGAAGAAATTGCCAACGCGGTCGAGGCGACCGTGCCGAAGGTCTGGCCGCTGTTCTGGAGTTTCCGGGTCATGGTTGCCTGCGGCTTCCTGATGCTGCTGCTGTTCGCCTGCGCCTTCTGGCATAGCGCACGCCGCACTGTCGACAAGCCCAAGTGGCTGCTCAAGTTTGCCGTGTTCAGCCTGCCGCTGCCATGGATTGCCAGTGAAATGGGCTGGTTCGTCGCCGAGTACGGCCGTCAGCCCTGGGCTATCGGTGAAATCCTGCCGACCCACCTGGCTGTCTCGCAGCTGAGCCCGGGCGATGTGCTGTTTACCCTGATTTCGATCGCCGTGCTCTACAGTATTTTCGTGATCATCGAGATCTGGCTGATGACCAAATACGCGCGCAAGGGGCCGTCGAGCCTGCACACCGGTCGCTATGACCTGGAAACTGCCGAAGCACAGGAGGCCTGATCATGGATTACGAAGCGTTACGGTTTATCTGGTGGGTGCTGATCGGGGTTCTGCTGATTGGCTTTGTGGTCACCGACGGGTTTGACATGGGTGTTGCCTCGCTGCTGAAGATCATTGGCAAGAGCAACGATGAACGCCGGGTGATGATCAACTCGATCGCGCCGCACTGGGATGGCAACCAGGTCTGGCTGGTGACCGCTGGTGGCGCGCTGTTTGCGGCCTGGCCAACGGTCTATGCCGCCTCCTTCAGCGGCTTCTATATCGCCATGATGCTGACCCTGTTTGCGTTGTTCCTGCGCCCGCTGGCATTTGAATACCGCTCGAAGATCGATAATGAGCTGTGGCGCAGCCGTTGGGACTGGGCGCTGACCGCCGGTTCGGCGATCCCTGCACTGATCTTCGGTGTGGCCTTTGGTAACCTGCTGCAGGGCGTGCCATTCCATTTCGACGACCTGCTGCGGCTGGAGTACACCGGCAGCTTCTGGGCGCTGCTCAACCCCTTTGCGCTGCTGGCCGGGGTGCTGAGTCTGCTGATGATCGTCAACCACGGTGCGACCTATCTGCAGCTCAAGACCGAAGGCCAGATCAAGGCTCGTGCCGAGGCGATTTCCTCGTTGCTGGCGCTGGTCTGTGCGGTGGTATTCGTCATGGCCGGGGTCTGGCTGTGGGTTGGCATTGATGGCTATATCGTCACCAGCGTGATCGACACCAACGGTGGCAACCGGACCGTCGAGAAGACCGTAGAGATCATGTCCGGTGCCTGGTTTATCAATTACGGCAAGGCGCCGCTGCTGTGGGCTGTTCCGGCGCTCGGGGTGATCTGCTTCGTGCTCTGCGCACTGTTCAGCAAGGCGCGGGCGCATGCGATGGCGTTTGTCAGCTCCGGGCTGGCGATGGCGATGGTGCTGATCACCACCGGCATCAGCATGTTCCCCTTCGTGATGCCGTCCTCGAGCATGCCCAACCACAGTCTGACCATGTGGGATGCCACCGCCAGTGAAACCACGCTGTTCATCATGTTCTGCGTGGCCTGTGTGTTTGTCCCGCTGATTCTTGGTTACACCGCCTGGGGCTACTTCGTGATGCGCGGCCGTCTGAACGAGCAGCACATTCGCGACAACACTCACAGCATGTATTAACGGAAGGAGAAGACTATGTGGTATTTCACCTGGATTCTCGGCGTACTGCTGGCCTGTGCTTTCGGCATCGTCAATGCCATGTGGTTGGAACTCAATGGCTATGTCGGTGAAGAAGATCAAGTCGACTGAGATTGATTCGCGTACCGCCAGCGGCTGGTTGACCCGGCTGCTGGCACCGCAGGCTTCCCTGCTCAATCTGGCCCTGCTGTTCGCGTTGGCGGCGGCGGGGCTTTTTGTCTGGCAGTGCTGGCTGCTGGCGCAGCTGTTTTCCGGCTGGCTGGTGGCCTGGCAGCAGGGCGGGCTGGGCGAGGCGCAGGCGCAGCTGCTGGGCAGTCTGTTGCCCTGGCTGGCGCTCTGTCTGATCCTGCGGCCGTTGCTGCAGTACGGCCGCGAGCAGGCCAGCCAATTGGCCAGCCTGCGCGCCCGTGGCGAGCTGCGCCGCACCTTGTTGCAGCGTCTGGCGGCGCTGGGGCCTGCGCGGGCGCAACTGGGCGCCGACGCGGAACTCGGCAGCCGTTTGCTGGAGCAGGTCGAGGCGCTGGACGGCTATATCAGCCGCTACCGGGTGCAGCGTCAGCTGGTGTTGCTGGTGCCGCTGCTGCTGGTGGTTTGTACCGCTCTTTTCAGCCCGTTGGCGGCGGTGCTGTTGCTGCTGACGGCACCGCTGGTTCCGGTGTTCATGATTTTGCTGGGCAAGGCCGCGGCCTCCGCCAGCCAGCGCCAGTTCGTTGCGCTGGCGCGGATGAGCGGGCGCTTCAGTGACCTGCTGCGCGGCAGCTGGACGCTGCGCCATCTGGGCGCGTTGCCCGCCGCCGAAGCTGGGGTTGAAACCGCCGCCGAACACTACCGCGCCGGTACCATGCGGGTGCTGCGTATGGCCTTTCTCTCCGGTGCGGTGCTCGAGTTGTTTGCCTCATTGGCGATCGCGCTGGTGGCGCTCTACCTGGGGCTTGGCCTGCTTGGCATTTTACCCTGGGCCAAGGGTGAGATTCCGGTTCCCTATCTGGGCGCGTTGTTCATTCTGCTGCTGGCGCCGGAGTTCTATGCGCCGTTGCGTCAGCTCGGCGCGGATTACCACGCCAAGGCGGAAGCCGAAGGGGCGATGACCGAGTTGCTGCCGCTGCTCAATCAACAGGTGTGGGCGCACCCGGGGCGTGAGCCGGTGAGGCTCAGCGCCGCGCCGCGCATCGACTGTCATCAACTGGCAATTGAGGGTCGCCTGGCGCCGCTCGATCTGCGTGTGCAGCCGGCCGAGCGGGTGGTGCTGCAGGGCGCCAGCGGCAGCGGCAAGTCCAGCCTGCTCGAAGCGCTGCTGGGCTTTGTGCCCTGGCAGGGTGAGCTGCTGATCAATGGTCGCTCGCTGCTGGACCTGTCGCGACCCGACTGGCTGCGGCACGTTGGTTATCTGGCCCAGCAGGTACCGATCCTGCACGGCAGCATCGCCGATAATCTGCGCCTTGCCGCGCCCACGGCCACTGACGCCGAGCTGATCGCGGTGCTGGAGCAGGTCGCGCTCTGGCCGCTGATTCGCCAACTGCCCAAGGGTCTGGAGACCGAGCTGGGCGAGCGCGGGCTTGGGCTGTCGGGCGGGCAGCTGAGCCGGCTGGCGCTGGCGCGGCTGCTGCTGCGCGATACCCCGGTCTGGCTGCTGGATGAGCCGACGGCCCACCTGGATGCGGACACCGCCGAGTTGATCCATGCGCTGCTGGAGCGCCTGAGCCAGGGGCGCACACTGCTGCTGGTCAGCCACGATCTGCAGGGACTGGACTGGGCTGACCGGGTGGTGACGCTCGGCCAGTCTGAGCAACGCCTGGAGGCTGCCGATGTCTGAGCAACCCATTCGTCTGCGGACCCTGCTGCGCAGTCGCCTCGGGCAGTGGAGTCTGGCGCTGTTTCTCGGCGCGGTGACGCTGTTGTCGGCAATCGGCCTGCTGGCCACCTCCGGCTGGTTTATCAGCGCGGCGGCGCTGGCCGGGCTGGCGACGGTCGCGGCCTACGGTTTCGACTACTTTCGTCCGGCGGCGATCATTCGCTTCTTCGCCATCGTCCGTACTGCCGGCCGCTACGCCGAACGGCTGGCTTCGCACAACGCCGCACTGGCCCTGCTCAAGGATCTGCGTACGCGCCTGTTTGCCCGCGTTGCAGGGCAGCGCCGGCTCATTCCGGCGGCGCGCTCGGCGATTGCCATGCACCGGCTGGTAGCCGATATCGATCTGCTCGACTTTTTCCCGCTGCGCTTTGTCGCGCCCTGGTTCTGGGCATCGGTACTGACGCTGCTGGTGCTCGGCTGGTTGGCGCTGCTCGACACCTCGCTGGCGCTTGCCGCGCTGCCGGGGTTGCTGCTGGCCTGGCTGGTGGTACCGATGCTCGGTGGACGGCTGGCTGCCCGCCTGGCCCGTCGTGATGCCGAACTGGCCGAACAGCGCCGCGAGTTTCTGCTCGACCGTCTGCAGCTGCTGACCTCCCTGCTGCTGTGGCAGCGCTGGGACGATCAGCAGGCTGCGTTTCTGCAGCAGGATGATGCCTGGCTGCAGCAGCGCCTGCGACAGCAGAAACTGGTGAGTTTGACGGCGCTGGGGCAGCAACTGGGCCTGGCGCTGGCGTTGCTTGCGGTGCTCTGGCATGGGCATGCGCTGTTGCAGCAGGGGGCGTTGTCGGTGCCCTGGCTGCTGGCCGCCTTGCTGTCGGTAATGGGGCTGGCCGAAGCCCTGCTGCCGCTGGCAGCGAGCTTTATTTCGCTGGGCTTCAGCCAGGCGGCGCGGGATCGGTTGAATCAGCTGACCGCCGCCGAGACCGACCTTGCCGGCACCGCAACCGCGCTGCCTGAGCAGTCACTTAGCCTGGTGCTGTCTGGCCTTAGCGCCAGAATGCCCGGCGCGCTGAACGGCCCGGAAAATGTGTCCATCGCCCTGCAACAGGGCGACGTGCTGCTGATCGAAGGGCCGTCCGGCGGCGGCAAGAGCACCCTGCTGCAGGTGCTGGCGGGCGAGCCGCTGGCGTTCAGCGGGGAGCGGCTGATCAACGGTCAGGGCTTTGAGCATTGGGATTTGCGTGAGCTGATAGGCTATCTGCCACAGCAGTTGGATATCTTCGATATGACGCTGGCGCAGAACCTGCGATTGGCAGACCCCGAAGCTACCGACGAGGCGCTTTGGCAGGTGTTGGACGATGTCGCGTTGGCGGACTGGGTCCGCGGGCGCAAGCATGGCCTGAACACCACGCTGGGCGAGTTTGGCGCCAAGGTCTCCGGTGGACAGGCGCGGCGTATTGCCCTGGCCCGTCTGCTGCTGACCAGGCGCCCCCTGCTGCTGCTGGATGAGCCCTTTGCCGGGCTGGATTTTGATACCCGCGAGCGGGTGCTGGCGTCCCTGCTGCGTCGGCGCGAGCAGGGCATTATCGTTATTGTCAGCCATCAGCAGGTGGCGGTTCCGGAGGCTCGCCACCTGCGTATTGGCTAAGGGCCGGGGCTATTTTCCGGCCATGCTGCGTTGTCGGTCGCTTATGTGGGATGACCACACTGCACTCCCTCCGCCTTGCCTGGCCGAAAACTAGCCTCCGGCAGGCAGGCGGGTGAACTAAACAGCAACAGTCTCGGGTTACCAGGTGTCGACGAACGGGCGTGTGCCCTTCTTCAGCGCCTCGTCCGGCGCCGAGTGCAGGCCACGCATCAGCCAGTCGCGGGTTTCCAGCGGGTCGATCACCGCGTCGATCTCGAGGAAGCTGGCCATGCTGATGCCCTTGCCGCGCTGGTACAGCTCGGCGACCAGTTTCTCGAAGGTCGCCTGACGCTCGCCCTCGTCCTCAATCGCCGCCAGCTCTTTCGAGTAGCCCAGACGCACCGCACCTTCCAGCCCCATCGCACCGAACTCGCTGCTTGGCCAGCCGATAGTGAACATCGGTGCGTGGAAGCTGCCCGCTGCCATTGCCTGCGCGCCCAGGCCGTAGCCCTTGCGCAGCACCACGGTGAAGAACGGGATGCTCAGGCTGGCGGCGGTGACAAACATGCGCGAGACATGGCGCACGGTGCCCTGCTGCTCGGCATCCGGGCCGACCATAAAGCCGGGGGTGTCGCACAGCGAAACCATCGGCAGACCGTGGGCCTGACACAGCTGCATGAAGCGCGCCGCCTTGTCACCGGAGACGGCATCAATGGCGCCACCGAGATGCATCGGGTTATTGGCGATCAGGCCGAAGGCGCGGCCCTCGATGCGAATCAGCGCGGTGATCAGCCCCGGCGCAAACTCGCGGCGCAGCTCCAGCACCGAATCGCGGTCGGCCAGGGTTTCGATCACCTTGCGGATGTCATACACGCGCAGGCGGTTTTCCGGAATCAGGTGGCGCAGCTCGCGCTGGTCCGCCGCTTCCCAGTCCGTCAGATCACCCTGGAAGTAGGACAGGTACTGCTTGGCCACTGCGGTGGCTTCAGCCTCATCGCGCACCCGCACGTCGATTACCCCGTTCGGACTCTGCATGCTGGTCGGGCCAACCTGCTCCGGGGTAAAGCGGCCGAGGCCGCCGCCTTCGATCATCGCCGGCCCGGCCATGCCGATGGTGGCGTTCTCGGTGGCGATGATTACGTCGCAACAGCCCAGCAGCGCTGCGTTACCGGCGAAGCAGCGACCGGAGACGATACCGACGGTGGGCACCATGCCGGATAGCCGCGCCATGCGCATGAAGGTGGTGCAGTCCAGTCCGGCCACGCCGACCTTGTCGATATCGCCGGGGCGTCCGCCACCGCCCTCGGTGAAGAACACCAGCGGCAGTTTCCACTGCTCGGCCAGCTCGAGCATGCGGTCGGTCTTCTTGTGGTTGGTGACGCCCTGGGTGCCGGCGAACACCGTATAGTCGTAGGACAGCGCCATGCAGCGGGCGGCGTGTTCGCCGAATTTGTCGGCATTGATGGTGCCTATGCCGTTGATCAGGCCGTCCGCCGGGCTCATTTTTAGCAGCTCTTCGTGAGTGCGGCGGGTACGTTGGGCGGCGAGGGCAAAGCCGCCGTATTCGATAAAACTGCCCTCGTCGAGCAGGTCGGCGAGGTTCTCGCGGGCGGTACGCTGGCCGGTCTTGCGGCGCTTGGCGACGGCCTCCGGGCGGCGCTCGTCGGTCAGTTCGGCGCGGCGCTCCAGCACTTCCTGCAGGTCGGCGCGGATATGGTCGATGGCGACGGTCTCTTCATCCTGCTGGGCATTGCCTGCGACTTCGGCGGGCTCCAGATAGAGCAGGGCGCTCCCCTCGAACAGGCTGTCGCCGGGATTGGCTGCCAGTGCGCGGACGATGCCGCTCTGGGTTGCCTTGACCACAAACTCCATCTTCATGGCTTCCATGATCGCGACCTGCTGGCCGACGGCGACGCTGTCGCCAATTTGCACATCCAGGCTGACCAGCACGCCCTGTACCGGCGCATTCAGCGGCTCGGTACCGGCGGGGGCGTCGGTTTGCGCATTGCTTGCGGTGGCGGCGCTGGCGCTGCCCTGGAAGAACCGGTGCGGATGGGCGCTGGCGTGGGCGGCAGTCAGGCTGCCAGCTTCGGCTTCGATAAAGGCGGTGGATACGTCGTTGCTCTGTACCCGGGGATGCTGCAGCAGGTTCTGCAGCAGGTGCAGGTTGCTGGCGGCGCCTTCCAGACGGAACTCGCACAGCGCGCGGTAGGCGCGGCGCAGAGTGTTCGGATAGTCACCGTTTGCGTGCACGATCAGCTTGGCCAGCAGCGAGTCGTAGCGCGGGCTGGTGGTGTAACCGGCGTAGCCGTAGCCATCGACGCGGATGCCCGGGCCACTGGGCGGCTGATAGGCGCTGAGCGTGCCGCCAGCCGGGCGGGTGCTGCCGTCGGCGGCCATGCTTTCCAGATTGATGCGCAGCTGCACGGCAAAGCCGCGGGCGGCGGGGATGTTGGCCTGGGTCAGTCCCAGCTCGGCCAGCGTCTTGCCAGCGGCGAGCTGGATCTGAGTCACCGCCAGATCCAGACCGGTCACCGCTTCGGTTACCGTGTGTTCGACCTGAATGCGCGGGTTGGCTTCCATAAACACGAAGTCGCCACGCTCCTCGTCGAGCAGAAACTCGACGGTACACAGGCCGCGGTAGCCAACCGCGCGGGTCAGGGTGCAGGCGGCGGCGTGCAGTTGCTCGCGCACAGCCGGATCAAGACTCGGCGCCGGGGCAACTTCCAGCAGCTTCTGGTTACGGCGTTGCAGGGTGCAGTCGCGCTCCCAGACGTGGGCAACCTCAGTGCCGTCGCCAATGATTTGCACCTCGATATGACGGGCGCGGTGAATCAGCCGTTCGACATACAGATCGCCACGGCCAAAGGCGGCGGTGGCCTCCGAACTGCAGCGGGCGAAGGCGTCGTCCAGCTCGGTAAGGTCATGAACCGCGCGCATGCCGCGCCCGCCGCCGCCAGCCAGTGCCTTGAGCATCACCGCTGCACCGTCGCCGAGCGACTGCATAAAGTCGCGTGCCTGCTCCAGCGTGGTCGGCTCGTTGGTGCCCTGGGTCAGGGGTACACCCTGCTGCTTCGCCAGTCGGCGCGCACTGGCCTTGTCGCCGAAGGTGTCGAGCACGTCCGGGGTCGGGCCGATAAAGGTGATGCCGGCCTGCTGGCAGGCGCGGGCGAAGTCGGCGTTTTCGCTGAGAAAACCGTAACCGGGGTGGATGGCATCGCAATTTTGTTCCTTGGCGATGCGAATCAGCTGTGCTGCGTCCAGATAGGCGGCAACACCCTGGCTCTGCAACGCGATGGCCTGATCGGCGCTGCGTACGTGCAGCGCCTGGGCGTCATCTTCGGCGTAGACGGCAACGCTGGTGGCGTCGCAGTCGGCGATGGCGCGGGCCAGACGAATGGCGATTTCGCCACGGTTGGCGATAAGAATGCGGTTGAATGCCATGGGTTAGTTGATCCAGTCCTGTAGTTCCTGTTTCTTGACCTTGCCGGTCGCGGTCATCGGCAGTGTATCGACCAGCCGAATCTCCGGCACCTTGTAGATCGCCATCGCCTGTTTGCACCAGTCGCGCAACGACTCGGCGCTGGCCTGGCTGCCGGGCTTGGTGATGATGAAGGCAAGGGGCGTCTGGCCGCGCTGCGGGTCGGGCTTGCCGATGACCGCTGAGGCCAGAATATCCGGGTGCTGGCCGAGCATGGCTTCCAGCTCGCTGGGAAACACACTCATGCCGTTGACCTTGAGCATTTCCTTGCGCCGGCCGAGGTAGCGGATAAAGCCCTGCTCGGTGATTACGCCGCTGTCGCCGGTATGCAGCCAGCCGCCGTCACGCAGCGCCTCGGCGCTGGCGTCGGGTTTGTTCCAGTAGCCCTTGAGCAGCGACGGACTGCGCAGGCACAGCTCGCCTTCGCTGCCCAGTGGCAGCAGCGCGCCGGTGTCGAAGTCGCAGACCTTGAACTCGGTACCGGGCACCGGCAGGCCGACGAAGGTGGGCTCGGATTTCAGATCGAAGTCGTCATCCTGCAGGCCGGCGGTAAAGGTGTCGCAGGTGTGGGTTTCGGTCATGCCGAAGCTGGTTTCGAACAGGGTGCAGCCGGTCAGCTCGCGCCAGCGGCGGCGGTATTCCGGGGTCAGCTTCTTGATAAAGGAGACGCAGCTGGTGGTTTCGAGCGAGCTGAAGTCGAACTCGCTGACCTGCGGGTGATCGAGCACCTCGGAGGCGCTGTCGACCAGCAGGCCGGTTTGGCTAACGCGGTAGTGCTGGATCGCACTCATAAAGGTCAGCGCATCCCAGCGGGCCAGCAAGACCAGCGTGGTGCCGGCGAAAACGGGGAACAGCAGGCCGGAGTTCTCGCCGGCGATCCAGAATTCCGGCATGAAGTTCAGGCCGATGCGCTCCTCGTCAAAGCCCATGGCGACCGGGACAAAGCTGGCGCAGGTGTAAAGCATGTCTCCGTGGGTATGAATGCAACCCTTCGGCAGACCGGTGGTGCCGCCGGTGTAGTTGAGCGCGGCGGTGTCGTCCAGGTTCAGCCTGGGCAGGTTCTGCGGCGCGGGGGCCGTGGTAGCCAGTGCGGACATCAGGTCGATGCTGTCAGTGACGGGCAGTTTGGGTGCCTGCAGCAGATCCGGTACCGGAATCGGCGGCTGGGCCGGGCAGAGTTCGGACAGGCTGGTGGAGAACACCTGCTCCAGCGCGGTCTGCTCGCGAATCTCGCGTACCACCGGCAGCAACTGGTCGAAGCAGATGATGGCGCGGGCGCCACAATCGTCGAGCTGGTAGCTCAGTTCCATGCCCTTGGCCATCGGGCTGACCGGGGCGTGGATCGCGCCCATCTTGAGGATGCCGTAGAAAGCGATATGCAGCTGCGGGCAGTTGGGCATGAACACCGCAACCCGGTCACCCGGCTTGATGCCTTGGGCCTGCAGCAGGGCGGCGCAGCGATTGCTCAGGTCATCCAGCTCGGCGTAGGTCAGTTGATGGCCATAAAAATGCACGGCAACGCGGTCCGGCGTGGTTCTGGCCCAGTGGGCGAGGTATTCGGTCAGCGGTCGTTCACCCTGAGGGTAGACGGGGGTGGTCGGTTTGCCTGCCGGCCAGACCTTGGCCTGAATCGCCTTGAGGGTATCGAGATAGTCCTGCTCGTGCATGTCCGTGCCTCTTGCTGTTGTTATCGCTCAAGCTTAGGAGCTGTCGAGGCGGATAAGAAGCGATCAATATTCATTCAGAACCATGATTGCCATTCATGGTTTGGCTGCAGGCGCGTAATCTCGGGCCTATAGCCCATGGCGCAGGTGTTTGTTGATGAGTGAAAAGAATGATTCCCCATCATTGGCCCGGATTGATCTCAATCTGTTTCGGGTATTTGAGGTGGTTTACCGCGAGCGCAACCTGACCCGTGCGGCGGCGGTGCTGCATGTCAGCCAGTCCGCGGTCAGCCACTCGCTGGCACGGCTGCGTGAGCATTTTTCCGACCCGCTGTTCGTGCGTGAGGGCAGGGGCGTTACCCCGACCGCCGCGGCAATGCGTCTGGCGCCCGGGATTATCGACAGTCTGAGTCGGCTGCAGCAAAGCCTCGGCTATCTGCAGCAGTTTGATCCGCAGGAGGATGCGCGTACCTTCACTATCAGCCTGCCGGAGCAACTGGAGCCGGTACTGATTCCGCCGCTGCTGACCCGGTTGCGTGAACTCGCACCGCGCAGCCGAGTGCGCACGGTGGGTGTGCGCTGGTCCGAGCTGAAGCTGGAGCTGGCCGCCGGGCGAATCGATCTGGCGGTGCAGATTGCGCGGCCTGCCGATGCCAGTCTGCGGCAGATGCAATTGGTCAAGGAACCGCTGTGCGTGGTCGCCGGGCCGCAGTTTACGGGTGAACTGACAGCGGACAGCTATATGGCTGCCGAGCATATCGCGGTAGCGTCCTGGCGGCGCGGGCTGTCCTATGAGGATCTGGCGCTGGGGCATCTGGGGCTGATGCGCAATGTGGTGCAGCAATGCCAGAGTTATCAGGCGGCGAGTCTGGTGGTGGCGCAGACGCCATTACTGCTGACCATGTCGCGGCGTCATGCCGAGTTGATTAACCGGCCGCTGGGCAACCGGCTGCTGGTCATGCCGCTGCCATTGCCCGAAATTGGTCTGACCCTCTACTGGCACAAGGGCATGGAGCATGACCCGGTCAACCGCTGGTTGCGGCGCCAGGTCCATGCGTTGGCTCAGAACAGCTCGAGTGGTGAGACGCTGCCGTCGCCGTTGCTGTAGCCGCCCATTTCAAGCTCGCTGTAGGGCGGCGGCGCCTCTTCCTGCTTGAATATCTCCAGGAAGGCTTCACTGCTGCCGGGAGGGGCGCTGCGCCCGGTGGCGGGATCGATTCGTGCCGTTACCAGCCCGCTCGGCATGGGGATGGTCCGGTCCGGGACGCCTTCCAGCGCGGCGCCCATGAACTGCATCCAGATCGGCAGCGCGGCGGTACCGCCGTATTCGCGGCGCCCCAGCGTCGCGGGCTGGTCGAATCCGACCCAAGCGGTGGCCACCAGATCGGGGTTGTAGCCGGAGAACCAGGCATCCTTCTGGTCGTTGGTGGTCCCGGTCTTGCCCGCCAGGTCATTGCGTTGCAGTGCTCGTGCACGGACGGCGGTGCCGCGGCGCACAACGTCCTGAAGCATGCTGTTCAGCTGGTAGATGGTGCGCGCATCGACGATGCGCTCCGCGGCGACCGGCTCTTCTGCGGCCTCGGCTTCCTGGCGATCTGCATAGCTTTGCAGGCGCGCGGTCTGCTCTTCGGTCAACTCGGGCGTTACCGCCGGTCGAGCGTAGTCGATCAGGTTGCCGTAACGGTCTTCGATGCGCTCAACCAGGTAGGGTTTGACCGCATAGCCGCCGTTGGCAAATGCGGTATAACCCTGGGCAATCTGCAGCGGCGTCAGCTCGGAGGTGCCGAGCGAGGCAGACAGGTTGCGAGGCAGCTCTTCACGGCTGAAGCCGAAACGCTCGATATAGGTCAGTGCCTTGTCGACGCCCAGATCCTGCATCAGGCGAATGGAAACCAGGTTGCGAGAACGATACAGCGCTTCGCGCAGGCGGATCGGGCCGAGGAAATCCCCGCCCGAGTTCTGCGGGCGCCAGATCGAGTCCAGGTAGTCGTCAACAAAAATCAGCGGCGCATCGTTGACCAGGCTGGCCGGGTTGTAGCCGTTGTCCAGTGCCGCGCAGTACAGGAATGGCTTGAAACTGGAGCCGGGCTGCCGGCGTGCCTGGGTAACCCGGTTGTAGTTGCTCTGCAGGAACGAGAAACCGCCGATCAGTGCCTTGATTGCGCCGTCCTGCGGGCCCAGCACCACCAGTGCGCTCTGCGCCTGCGGGATTTGCGCCAGACGGAACTGGTCCCCTTCGAGGCGGCTGACCCGGATGATGTCACCCGGTTTGAGCACGTCAGCGGGTTTGCCCGGACGCGGCCCCATGCTGTTGGCGCTGAGGTAGGGGCGTGCCCAGTTCATGTTCTCCCAGGTGATGATCCCCGCCTGCTTGCGGCGCAGGCGAATCTCGACATTGTCGCCGTTCACTGCCGAAACCAGCGCCGGCTCCAGTCCGCCCATGCTGCGGTAGCCTTCGAGCATGGCCAGGCCCTGCTCCAACGTGATCTCGGGGTTGCGCGACTCGGGGCCACGGTAACCGTGGCGGCGGTCATACTCCTGCAGGCCATCGCGCAGGGCGCCGTTGGCCATTTCCTGCAGTCGACTGTCGACGGTGGTGTAGACGTTGAAGCCTTGGGTGTAAGCCTCGTTTCCGTAGCGCTCGACCATCTCAAGGCGGGCCATCTCGGCAATATAGGGTGCTTCCATTTCAGGGTTGGCGCCGTGATTGCGTGCGGTAATTGGCGTCGCAACGGCTTCTCGGTAACTTGCTTCATCGATGTAGCCAAGCGTCAGCATGCGGTCGAGAATCCAGTCTCGGCGTACCTTGGTGCGTTCCGGGTTGGCAATCGGGTTGTAGCGCGAAGGCGCCTTGGGCAGGCCGGCGATCATTGCGAGATCGGCCAGGGGTAATTCATTAATAGACTTGCCGTAATACACCTGCGCGGCGGCTTCGATCCCGTAGGCGCGGTTGCCAAGGTAGATCTTGTTCACATATAACTCGAAAATTTCCTGCTTGCTGAGATTGCGCTCGATTTGCAGAGCCAGCAGGATTTCGTTCAGCTTGCGCGAGAACACGCGCTTGCTCGACAGGAAGTAATTCTTGGCGACCTGCATGGTGATTGTGCTGCCGCCGGTCTGGATGTGACCGGTCTGCACAAGCTCTGCGGCAGCACGCAGCAGGCCCATTGGGTCGACGCCATGGTGATTCAGGAAATTGTCATCTTCTGCAGCAAGCAGGGCGTGGACGAAAGCCGGTGGAATCTGCTCGTAACTGATCGGGAAACGACGCATTTCGCCGAACTCTGCAATCAGTCGATTATCTGTGCTATATATCCGCAACGGAGTCTGCAGTTCGACGTCTCGAAGGGTTTCGACGTCAGGCAGCGAGGGGCTCAGATAGAGCGCGACGCCGCTGAGCACCATGGCTGGAGCGCATGCCAGCGCCAGAACTGACCAGAATAGAAACTTCAGCAATCGCATAAGGGATGCGGAATTCCCTGATTAATTAGAACGTTAGCAGGATTGCTAAACGAGAACGGGATAACAGTCTGCATTATAAGCGTATTTTTTTTGTTTTAGCCATTTGCGCTTGTACAAGTCCTGTTATTTAATGTAGGAAAACATAAACCGTCCGTAAGTGTCGGATGCTGATAGGAAATTGGCTGTGCTAGGGCTCTTCAAGAAAAAAGCGAATACGCTGCTGGGCATCGACATCAGCTCCACCACCGTGAAGCTGCTCGAACTCAGCCGCTCCGGTGGCCGCTACAAGGTCGAGGCCTACGCGGTCGAACCTCTCCCTCCTGCTTCGGTAGTGGAGAAGAACATTGTCGAACTCGAAGGCGTCGGACAGGCGCTGGAGAAGGTTCTGGCACGATCGAAATCGTCGCTCAGGCAGGCCGCAGTGGCGGTAGCCGGATCCGCGGTGATCACCAAGGTGATCGAGATGGATGCCGGGCTTGATCCTGACGAGATGGAAGAACAGATCAAGATCGAAGCCGACCAGTACATTCCCTACCCGCTGGACGAGGTTGCCATCGACTTCGAAGTCCAGGGCGTTTCCCCTCGCAATCCCGCCAGAGAAGAAGTGTTGCTCGCTGCCTGTCGCCGTGAAAATGTCGATATCCGCGAAGCCGCGCTGGCACTTGCCGGTCTGACCGCCAAGATTGTCGAGGTCGAGGCTTACGCGATGGAACGTGCCTGCGAGCTTGTTATCGGGCAGCTGGATGCGGGCCACGACGACCTGACCATCGCGGTGATCGACATCGGTGCAACCATGATGACCCTGAGTGTGCTCAGTGGTGGTCGCACCATTTATACCCGCGAGCAGCTGTTTGGCGGCAAGCAACTGACGGATGAGATTCAGCGCCGTTACGGCTTGTCCCAGGACGAGGCCGGGCTTGCCAAGAAGCAGGGCGGTCTTCCCGACGATTATGAAGTCGAGGTGCTGGGTCCCTTCAAGGATGCAGTGGTGCAGCAGGTATCCCGATCGCTGCAGTTTTTCTTTGCCGGCGGGCAATACAACGACGTCGACTACATCTTGCTGGCCGGTGGTACCGCTTCGATTCCAGGGCTGGATCAGTTGGTACAGCAGAAAATTGGTACCACCACTCTGGTTGCCAACCCCTTTGCAAACATGACCCTGTCAAACAAGGTTGATGCGGTTGCCCTGAGCAATGACGCGCCCGCCCTGATGATTGCGTGTGGTCTGGCAATGAGGAGTTTTGACTGATGGCTCGCATTAACCTGTTGCCTTGGCGCGAGCAGCTGAGGGAAGAGCGAAAAAAGGAATTTCTGACCATTCTGGCACTGGTTGTCCTGTTTGCAGGGGCACTGGTGTTTTTGGCTGACCGCTACGTCAATGGGCAGATCGAGAATCAGAACGCACGCAATGCCTTTATCAAGACCGAAATTGCCCAGCTTGAGCGGCGTATCAAGGAAATCGAACAATTGCAGGCGCGGCGCGCCCAGTTGCTGGATCGGATGAAGATTATCCAGGATCTGCAGGGCAAGCGGCCCATCATTGTTCGTGTCTTTGATGAGTTGGCGCGCACGTTGCCCGACGGAGTCTACTTTACGGACGTCGGTATGAAGGGCAGTGCGATTTCCATCAAGGGTGGGGCAGAGTCCAACAGCCGTGTGTCCAATCTGATGCGTCAGCTGGATGCGTCTGATTGGCTGACCGCTCCGAACCTGACTGCCGTCAAGGCAGTTACCTCGGGTGCTCTGGATCAGGCCAACGTGTTTGAGTTGACCGTAAAACAAACCGAGCCCAGAGCCGGTGCCGCTGAGGGAGAGCAGCAGCAATGAGTTTCGCTCAATCCATGGAAAGTCTGAAGAAGATCGATTTAAACGATCTTGACTTCAATAATATTGGCTCCTGGCCGGGAGCACTCAAGGTCATCGTCTGCGTGCTGGTGTTTATCGCGCTGCTGGCGGCGGGCTACCAGTTCCATCTGAAGGATCTGAGAGTAGGGCTGGAGCGTGTCCAGGCTCAGGAAGTGGCTCTGCGCAAGGAGTTCGAGGACAAGTCGTTCCGCGCCGCGAACCTTGAAGCCTATAAGGAGCAACTGGCCGAAATCGAGGAGCGCTTCAGCGGTCTCCTCAAGCAGCTGCCGAAGGACAGCGAAGTCCCCGGTTTGCTCGAAGACATTACCCAGATGGGGCTGAACAGCGGGCTGGAGTTCGAGTCGATCACCCTGCGTCCCGAGCAGGCCAAGCAGTTCTATGTTGAGCTGCCGATCAATATCGTGGTTCGTGGCAGCTACCATGATCTGGCGACCTTCGTCAGCGGTGTTGCCGGCCTGCCGCGTATCGTGACGCTCGGTGATTTCACTATCAAACCGGTCAGCGGGAACAACCCTGATTTGCTGGCGATGAACATCGTTGCGAAAACCTACCGCTACAATGATGCCGGAGGTCAGCAATGAACTTGACCTGGCGAATGACCGGATTGACGCTGCTGGCGGCGTTTTCGCTCAGTGGCTGTGGCAGTAACGATTTTTCCGATCTGCAGCAATTCATGGACGATGTGCGCGCGCGTCCTGCGGGCAAGATCGAGGCGTTGCCACGCTTTGAACCCTATGAGGCCTTCACCTACAGCGCGGCGTCCCTGCGCAGCCCCTTCCAGCCGCCGATCAAGATTGATCTGTCGCAGCGTCAAAAAGGGTCCCAGGACATTAAGCCTGACGAAAACCGCGTCAAGCAGTTCCTTGAAGGGTTCAACATCGAGAGTTTCCAAATGGTCGGTACCATCAGTAACGCCGAGGGAATGCAGGCGCTTATCTCGGGTGCCGGCAGTGTGCACCGGGTCAGAATTGGCGATTACCTCGGACGTAATCATGGACGTGTCACCGGGATCGAAGAAAATCGCGTTGATGTAGTTGAAATCGTGCCGGACGGAGAAGGCGGGTGGTTGGAGCGACCGCGCACCCTCAGCCTTGCTGAGCGCGGGTAGGACAACCAGGGAGAGAAAACATGAACTGCAAACAGTCACGCGTGGAACGCAAGCAAATGTCTCTGACCAGAATTTTTCCGCTCGCAGCAGTAATGTCACTGCTGAGTCCGTTAGCCCTTGCGGCTGATCTGCAACGTATGGATGTCGCTTCTCTGCCTGGTGATCGGGTAGAGCTCAAGCTGAGCTTCGACGAGCCTGTCACCGGCTCGCCGAAGGGTTACACCATCGACCAGCCGGCGCGGATCGCGCTGGACCTGCCAGGCGTGAAGAACAAGCTTGGTGAGCGCAGTCGCGAGCTAGGCCTGGGTAATGCCCGAAGCGTGACCGTCGTTGAGGCCGGTGACCGCACCCGCCTGATCATCAATTTGGCCAGCTTGGCGCCCTATACCACCCGCGCTGAAGGCAATGACCTGTACGTCATGGTTGGTGCAACGGAAACGGCAGTGGCAGCGCCGGTCACCACGACTGCCGCCACTCCGGTGGCCACCAACAGTAATTGGCGCACGGACAACGAGCCGGCAGTGTCCAGTCCGGTCGTCAGTGGTCGCGCGATCACCAGCCTGGACTTCCAGCGTGGCAGTGACGGCTCCGGTAATGTCGTTATCGATTTGAGTGATCCCACTATCCGGGTCGACGTGGAGGAGCAGGGCGGTCGCGTCAAGCTCAACTTCCCCAATACCCGTCTGCCTGACGAGCTGCGTGTTCAGCTGGACGTCAAGGACTTCGCCACGCCGGTGAATTTCGTCAATGCCAGTGGCAGCGGCGACAATGCGTCTATCGTGATTGAGCCGACCGGCTATTACGAGCATCTGGTATATCAGGCTGATAATCGCCTGACCGTCAGTTTCAAGCCGCTGACCCGCGCTGAGGTTGAGCAGCGTCGTGCTGATGCGTTCACCTATACCGGTGAGAAGCTGTCACTGAACTTCCAGGATATCGAAGTGCGCTCGGTGCTGCAGTTGATTGCCGACTTCACCGACCTGAATCTGGTAGCCAGTGATACCGTTCAGGGCAGCATCACGCTGCGCCTGCAGAACGTGCCATGGGACCAGGCACTGGATCTGGTGCTCAAGACCAAAGGTCTGGATAAGCGTCAGGTGGGTAATGTGTTGCTGGTAGCGCCGGCAGACGAGATTGCTGCCCGCGAGCGCCAGGAGCTGGAGGCGCAGAAGCAGATTGCCGAGCTGGCACCGCTGCGTCGGGAGCTGATCCAGGTCAATTACGCCAAGGCGGCGGATATTGCCAAGCTGTTTGCCTCAGTAACGGCGGCTGATGCCGACTCCCAACGGGGTTCGCTGACGGTTGATGAGCGTACCAACAGCATTATCGCGCTGGAAACCCAGCAAAAGCTGGACGAGCTGCGCCGCATTGTGACCCAGTTGGACATTCCGGTTCGTCAGGTCATGATTGAAGCCCGGATTGTTGAAGCCAACGTTGGTTTCGACAAGGCCCTGGGTGTTCGCTGGGGTGGCGCGTTCAATCTGGGTGGCAACTTCTCCGCATTCGGTAAGGATGGTCAGACCGAAATCGTTGACGCGCCGGACTTTCTGCCGCCGGATACTACCTCTGGTGGCTATTACGGTGTACCGGAGCGCCCGGCAAACTCGCCGTTCGTCGATATGGGCGTAGTGGGCTCCACCTCGGGGATCGGCATCGGCTTTATTACCGACAACACTATTCTGGATCTGCAACTGTCCGCTATGGAGAGTACCGGTAACGGCGAGGTGATTTCTCAGCCGAAGGTGGTGACCTCCGACAAGGAAACGGCAAAGATCCTGAAAGGTTCGGAAATTCCGTATCAGGAAGCCAGCTCCAGCGGTGCCACCACGACGTCCTTTGCCGATGCAGTGCTGTCGCTGGAAGTGACCCCCCAGATCACTCCGGACAACCAGGTGATCATGGAAGTTATCGTGACCAAGGATGAGCCGGACTTCTCCAACCAGGTGAACGGGGTGCCGACCATTCGAAAGAATGAGGTCAATGCCAATATCCTGGTTGCCGACGGTGAAACTATCGTGATCGGTGGCGTATTCCAGAGCGAGACCTCCAGTGCTCAGGAAAAGGTACCTTTCCTTGGTGATCTGCCGTTGCTCGGCCGGATGTTCCGTCGTGACGTAACTGCAGAAAGCAAGACCGAGCTGCTGATTTTCCTGACGCCGCGGATTATCAATAACGGTGCTATCACGCTGGCCAGGTAATCTTCTTGCGTAACGTCTTTCTGATAGGCCCGATGGGTGCTGGAAAAAGCACCATCGGGCGTTTGCTTGCCAAAGAGCTTAAATACCCCTTCAAGGACTCCGATCGAGAAATTGAGGTGCGCACTGGTGCAGACATCCCCTGGATCTTCGATGTTGAGGGCGAAGAGGGGTTTCGCCAGCGTGAAGAGGCGATGATTGCCGAGCTGGTCCACGAGGACGGAATCGTGCTGGCAACAGGTGGTGGCGTTGTCATGCGCCCGGCCAATCGTGCTGCGCTTAAATCTGGCGGTCTGGTTGTATACCTGCGCACCAGTGTCGAGCAGCAGCTGCAACGTACGGCCAAGGATCGTCAGCGCCCTCTGCTGCAAACCGCCGATCCCGAGGCTGTGCTGCGTGACCTGATGGCCAAGCGAGATCCGCTCTATCGGGAAATTGCCGACCTGATCATCGAAACGGATCAACGCGGCCCCAAGGTGGTTGTTAACGCCATTCTGGCCAAGCTGCAGGAAGCCTGAGTTTTACAGCTTTTGCTTCTCCTCCCTCCCGTATCGCAGCTTCCCGCGACTGTTGTATCCTGTGCCAGCTGAATGGGGAGTGCTTTGATGCAGGTTCTGAATGTCGATCTAGGTGATCGCAGTTATCCAATTTATATCGGCTCGGGTCTGATGGCCCAGGCTGAGGTGTTCGCTCGTCATATCGGCGGTCGGCAGGTGTGCATCGTCACCGATGATACCGTCGCGCCGCTATATCTTGAGTCTCTGCAGCAGGTGCTCAGTGACTACAAGGTAACCTCGGTGGTCTTGCCGACGGGTGAGGCCTACAAGAACTGGGCAACACTGCAGCAGATTTTCGATGCCCTGCTGGCGGAACGCCATGATCGCCGAACAACGCTCATTGCCCTTGGTGGTGGTGTAATTGGTGACATGACGGGCTTCGCAGCGTCTGCCTACCAGCGCGGTGTCGATTTCATTCAGGTGCCGACCACCCTGTTGTCGCAGGTTGACTCTTCTGTGGGCGGCAAGACCGGCATCAATCATCCGGCAGGCAAGAATATGATCGGCGCCTTCTATCAGCCCAAGGCGGTGATTATCGACACTGACAGCCTCAAGACCCTGCCGGGTCGTGAGGTCAGCGCCGGGCTGGCGGAGATAATCAAGTACGGCCTGATCAGGGATGAAGCTTTTCTTGGCTGGCTGGAACGGAATATGGTCGGCTTGCGTCAACTCGATACCACGCTGGTGACCGAGGCGATCATGCGCTCCTGTGCTATCAAGGCCGAAGTTGTTGCTGCTGATGAGCGCGAAGGCGGTGTGCGCGCGATTCTTAATCTGGGGCACACCTTCGGTCACGCCATTGAGGCGCACCAGGGCTACGGCAGCTGGTTGCACGGAGAGGCCGTGGGCGCCGGTATGGTCATGGCGCTTGACCTGTCGGAGCGGCTTGGCTGGATCTCCGCTGTTGACCGAAAACGGGGCGAATCCGTCATCGCTGCGGCTGGATTGCCGGTTTGTGCGCCTGTCGGTATGCGGGCGTCCGACTTTGAGCGTCTGATGGCAGTGGATAAAAAGGTGCTCGACGGTCAACTGCGTCTGGTGCTGCTGCGCCGGATTGGCGGCGCTGAAGTGACGGCCGATTATGACGTCTTGGCGCTTCGTGAATGCCTGCAGGACAGTGAACAATGAGTAACGGTTTTGATGAAGTTTTCAGTGCGGTGAGCCAGCCGGACGAGTTGCTGGAGCATTACCAGCTAAGTCACGATCCCTTTGCCGCGCGGGCTCCAGGCTTCAAGTTCTTTACGCCGAAAAGAAAGCCGGTCCTCGCCGAGTTGCACCATCTTGCTCGTTATGGCCACAAGGTACTGGTGGTAGCGGGACCGCAGGGTGCCGGCAAGACGTTGTTGCGCCAGGCGCTGGTTGCCAGCAGTAACAAGGATACCGTTCAGTGTGTTGTGCTGTCTGCGCGTGAGCACGCGTCTGAGGCGGCCTTGCTGGCACAGCTTTGTCAGGCGCTCAATACCGAGCAGCGCGATGTGGCCAGTCTGCTGCAGAAGGCGCAACAAAGCGAGCTGGTAGGCATTCAGCTTTATCTGGTCATTGATGATGCCGAGCTGCTTGAGTCATCGGCCATCAGCATGTTGTGTGAAATCGCTGAAGCCGGCAGCTTTGCGCCGCGGGTATTCCTGTTTGCCGATAGCGAATCGGTGGAGCGTTTTGCCTCTGCCTCTGCGGGTGACGAGGTCGGCAATGTTCATGTTGTCAGTCTGGCCGCGCTGGATGTTAACGAAACCCGCGACTATCTCGCCCAGCGCCTGGAAGGCGCCGGTCAGGGAATCGAGCTGCTCAGCGACGAGCAGATTGAGGAGATTCACCGCCTCAGCGGTGGCTGGCCCGGCGGAATCAATCTGGCAGGACGTCAGGTTATGCTTCGGGCGATGCAGCAGGAGCCGCTGGCAGCGCGCACTTCCAGCTCGGGCGGTATACCGTTCAAGGCGCTGGCGGCGCTTGGCCTGATTGGACTGGGTGTTGCCGTGGCCTGGTATATGGGTGACCGGACACCGGTTGAGCCGGAGCGCACGGTGCTGCAGTTGCCGGAGCCGGTCATTGAGGCGCAAATTGAGGCACCTGAGCCGATTGCGCCGCCGGTACCGGCCTCGGCTTCTGCTCAGAACGACGGTGGCAATCAAATGCCGCCGTCAACCGCTGGCCTCGTTGATGCGCCGGTGCTGGTAGAGGGCGATGAGTCTGTCCCGGTTCGTGCGCCCGAATTGGAGGTTGCGCAATCCGATTCCTCGACACAGCCTGTTCCAGCTCCAGCTCCAGCTCCAGCTCCAGCTCCAGCTCCAGCTCCAGCTCCAGCTCCAGCTCCAGCTCCAGCTCCAGCTCCAGCTCCGACGCCAG
>NZ_NBYK01000013.1:0-40667 GCF_002197985.1 Halopseudomonas aestusnigri | reverse complement strand
CTGTTCCAGCTCCAGCTCCAGCTCCAGCTCCAGCTCCAGCTCCAGCTCCAGCTCCAGCTCCAGCTCCAGCTCCAGCTCCAGCTCCAGCTCCGACGCCAGCGCCTGCTCCCGTTGTGGCGCCGGTTGTCGCGTCCGCTTCGTCATCAGTTACGCATGACGCGCAGTGGTACCGTCAGCGCGCGGGCTCCGAATACGTGGTTCAGTTGCTGGGTACGCGCTCAGAAGCGGCGGCCCGCAGTTTTATCGGTAAGCACGCCGGCGTCCCTGATCTGGGCTATTTCGAGACGACGCATCAGGGGGCCGCCTGGTTTGTGGTCACGCAGGGGATTTATCCTTCCCGCCAGGCTGCCCAGGCCGGAATTGCCGAGCTGCCTGCTGTTCTGCGCGACAGCAAGCCCTGGCCGCGCAGCATTGGGGACATTCAGGGCGGTTTGCGCTGAGCCTGAGCCCGTCGGTGCAAGGCTGACGGGCGCGGGCGTGACCCTGTGGCAGTATCGGTAAAGCGCCTTCGGGCGCTTGGCAGGGGCGGCAAAAGTTTCCTATTTACGACATTTGGATATGCCCAAGCGGCATTTTTTGCCCAAAAAAAATTGTGGGCGCTGATGCCGCTGTGTACAATTACTCCCCTTTTGTCCGGCGCAGGGCCAGATTTCTCTGTGATCTGGAGTCTAACGCGCCCGAATTTACTAGCTTTTTGAGAGAGTGCCTATGAAAGCAGGTCTATACCAGCCTGATCAGTTCAAGGATAACTGTGGCTTTGGTTTGATTGCCCACATGGAAGGCCAGCCCAGTCATCACCTGCTGCAGACGGCAATTGAAGCGCTGACGTGCATGACCCATCGCGGCGGCATTAACGCCGACGGCAAGACCGGCGATGGTTGCGGCCTGCTCATTCAGAAGCCGGACCGTTTTCTGCGCGAGGTTGCCCGCGAGGCGCTGGCGGTTGAACTGCCCGACCAGTACGCCGTGGGCATGGTGTTCATGGGCGCCGACGAGGCTGCCAGCACCGCTGCCAAACAGGCTTTTGCCGACGCCTTGAGTGATCAGGGGCTGACCGGTCTGGGCTGGCGCGAAGTGCCGGTCGATCCGTCGGTTCTCGGCCCGCTGGCCCTGAGCAGCATGCCGCGTATTGAGCAAGTGTTCGTATCAGGCGAGGGCCTGGACGAGCAGCAATTTGCCGTCAAGTTGTTCTACGTGCGCCGCAAGGCTGAAATCGCCATGCAGGCCGACAGCAACTTCTATGTCTGCAGCCTGTCGCACAAGGTCGTGTCCTACAAGGGCCTGATGATGCCGGCCGATCTGGACAAGTTCTATCCGGATCTGGGCGATGCCCGAATGGAAACCGCGATCAGCGTGTTCCACCAGCGCTTCTCAACCAATACCCTGCCGAAGTGGCCGCTGGCGCAGCCGTTCCGTCTGGTTGCCCACAATGGTGAAATCAACACCATCACCGCCAACCGTAACTGGGCCCAGGCGCGCCGTAACAAGTTCACCAACGATCTGATGCCCGATCTGGACAGCCTGGCACCGCTGGTCAACACCACCGGTTCCGACTCATCGAGCATGGACAACATGCTTGAGCTGCTGATCTGCGGCGGCATGGATCTGTTCCGCGCCATCCGCATGGTCGTGCCGCCGGCGTGGCAAAACGTGGAGACCATGGATGCCGATCTGCGGGCGTTCTACGAATACAACTCCATGCATATGGAAGCCTGGGACGGCCCGGCCGGTATTGTACTGACCGAAGGTCGCTACGCGGTCTGTCTGCTCGACCGCAACGGTCTGCGCCCGGCGCGTTATGTCATCACCAAGAACGGCTATATCACCCTGGCCTCCGAAATCGGCGTGTGGGACTACCAGCCCGAAGACGTTGTCAGCAAGGGCCGTGTTGGTCCGGGTCAGATTCTGGCTGTCGACACTCAGACTGGCGAAGTGCTGCACACCGATGATGTGGCTAATCGTCTGAAGTCCCGTCATCCGTACCGCAAGTGGCTGAAGGAGAACGCGCTGCGTATCCAGGCTACGCTGGATGATCGCGACCACGGCTCCGATTTCCTCTCGTCCGAGCGTCTCAAGCAGTACATGAAGATGTTCCAGGTCACCTTCGAAGAGCGTGACCAGGTGCTGCGCCCGCTGGCCGAGAACGGTCAGGAAGCGGTCGGCTCCATGGGCGACGACACGCCGATGGCGGTGCTGTCCGGTCGCGTGCGTTCGGTCTATGACTACTTCCGTCAGCAGTTCGCCCAGGTTACCAATCCGGCGATCGACCCGCTGCGTGAAGCCATCGTCATGTCGCTGGAAACCTGCCTGGGTGCTGAGCGCAACGTCTTTGAAGAGACTGCCGATCACGCCAATCGCGCGATTCTCAGCTCGCCGGTGATCTCTCCGGCCAAGTGGCGCACCATCATGAATCTGGACGAGCGTCCCGGTTTTGCGCGCCACGTCATTGACCTCAACGTCGCTGAAGGCACGCCGCTTGGCGAGGCCGTGCGCGATATCGCCGCCCAGGCCGAGGCCGCCGTGCGTGAAGGCAAGACGCTGATCGTGCTGAGCGACCGGGCTATCGAGCAGGGCAAGCTGCCGGTCCACGCGGCGCTGGCTGTCGGTGCTGTGCATCACCACCTGACCGCTACCGGCCTGCGTTGCGAGTGCAATATCCTGGTTGAAACCGCGACCACCCGTGATCCGCATCACTACGCGGTGCTGATCGGCTTCGGTGCGACCGCGGTCTACCCGTACCTGGCGTATGAAGTGCTGGGTGACCTGATCCGTACCGGCGAAGTCATTGGCGACCTGTACGAAACCTTCAAGTACTACCGCAAGGGTATTTCCAAGGGCCTGCTGAAGATCCTGTCGAAGATGGGTATCTCCACCATCGCGTCCTATCGTGGTGCTCAGCTGTTTGAAGCTGTGGGTCTGGCCGATGAAGTGGTTGATGTCTGCTTCAAGGGTGTTGCCAGCCGCATTCAGGGTGCCCGCTTCCAGGACCTGCAGGCCGAGCAGGCGCTGCTGGCCAAGGAAGCATGGAACCCGCGCAAGGCGATCCAGCAGGGTGGTCTGCTCAAGTTCGTGTTTGGTGGCGAATACCATGCCTACAATCCGGACGTGGTCCGCGCGCTGCAGGATGCGGTGCAGGGCGACAGCTACGACAAGTATCAGGAATACGCTGCGCTGGTGAACAGCCGCCCGGTTGCGGCGCTGCGTGATCTGCTCAAGGTGCGCGACGACCAGCAGGCGATTGCCCTGGATGACGTCGAGCCGCTGGAGTCGATCTTCAAGCGCTTTGACTCTGCCGGTATCTCGCTGGGTGCACTGTCTCCCGAGGCGCATGAGGCCATCGCCGAGGCGATGAACCGTCTGGGCGCGCGTTCCAACTCCGGTGAGGGTGGCGAAGATCCGGCCCGTTACGGTACCGAGCGTACCTCCAAGATCAAGCAGATCGCCTCCGGTCGCTTCGGTGTGACCCCGGAATACCTGGTCAACGCCGAGGTGCTGCAGATCAAGGTTGCCCAGGGTGCCAAGCCCGGTGAGGGTGGCCAGCTGCCGGGTGGCAAGGTCAACGAGCTGATTGCCCGTCTGCGTTATGCAGTCCCGGGTGTGACGCTGATTTCACCGCCGCCACACCACGACATCTACTCGATTGAAGATCTGTCGCAGCTGATCTTTGACCTCAAGCAGGTCAACCCGCAGGCGCTGGTCTCGGTCAAGCTGGTTTCCGAGCCGGGCGTGGGTACCATCGCCGCCGGTGTGGCCAAGGCCTACGCTGACCTGATCACCATCTCCGGTTACGACGGTGGTACTGGCGCCTCGCCGCTGACCTCCATCCGTTACGCCGGCTCGCCGTGGGAGCTGGGCCTGTCCGAAGCCCATCAGACCCTGCGTGGCAATGATCTGCGTGGCAAGGTCCGGGTACAGACCGACGGTGGCCTGAAGACCGGTCTGGACGTGATCAAGGCGGCGATCCTCGGTGCCGAGAGCTTCGGTTTCGGTACTGCACCGATGATCGCGCTGGGCTGCAAATACCTGCGCATCTGCCACCTGAACAACTGCGCGACCGGTGTTGCGACCCAGAATCAGCACCTGCGTGACAACCACTACATCGGTACCGTGCAGATGGTGATGAACTTCTTCACCTACGTCGCCATGGAAACCCGTGAGTGGCTGGCCAAGCTGGGTGTGCGCAGTCTGCAGGATCTGATCGGCCGTACCGATCTGCTGGAAATCCTGCCTGGCACGACCGCCAAGCAGCAAAACCTGGATCTCGAGCCGTTGCTGTTCAGCAAGGACGTTCCGGCCGACAAGCCGCAGTTCTGCGAGTCGCCGCGCAACCCGCCGTTCGACAAGGGCCTGACTGCCGAGAAGATGGTCGAGATGGCGCGTGCCGCCATCGACGGTCGTACCGGTGGCGAGTTCGAGCTGTCGCTGACCAACTGTGACCGTTCCATCGGTGCCCGTGTGTCCGGCGAGATCGCCAAGGTACACGGTAACCAGGGTATGGCCAGCGCACCGATCACCTTCCGTATGAAGGGCACGGCCGGTCAGAGCTTCGGCGTCTGGAACGCCGGTGGTTTGCACATGTATCTGGAAGGCGATGCCAACGACTACGTCGGCAAGGGCATGACCGGCGGCAAACTGACCATCGTACCGCCCAAGGGCAGCCCGTTCCGCTCCGAGCAGACCTCGATCATCGGCAACACCTGCCTGTACGGTGCCACCGGTGGCAAGCTGTTCGCAGCCGGCGTGGCCGGTGAGCGCTTCGCGGTGCGTAACTCCGGTGCGCACGCGGTCATCGAAGGCGCTGGCGACCACTGCTGTGAGTACATGACCGGTGGTATGGTCTGCGTGCTCGGCAGTACCGGCCACAATTTCGGTGCCGGTATGACCGGTGGCTTTGCCTATGTGCTGGATATGGACAATACCTTCTTCGACAAGCTCAATCATGAGCTGGTCGAGTTGCACCGCATCAGCAACGAGGCGATGGAGATGTACCGCAGCCACCTGACCCAGGTGCTGACCGAGTACGTCACCGAAACCGGCAGTGCATGGGGTGCCGAGGTGCTGGACAACCTGGACGACTACATCCGCCGCTTCTGGCTGGTCAAGCCGAAGGCCGCAAGCCTGCGGGCCCTGCTGACCAGCACGCGAGCGAACCCACAATAAAGCCGCCGCAGGCAGGCTGCCGCGCACCGAGCGCCCCAGCCTGCCGCTGGCCCTGATGAGTCTTGCAGTGGTGTGATCAAGCCGCCGCTGCAGTTTAGAGGTTGAGATATGGCAGACCGTTTGAACAACGACTTCCAGTTTATCGATGTAGGTCGTGAAGATCCCAAGAAGCGCCCGCTGCGCGTGCGCAAGACCCAGTTCGTCGAGATTCACGAGCAGTTCAAGCCGGAAGCGGCGTCCGACCAGGCGCACCGCTGCCTCGGTTGTGGCAACCCCTACTGTGAGTGGAAGTGCCCGGTACACAACTTTATTCCGAACTGGCTGAAGCTGGTCTCCGAGGGCAATATCCTCGAAGCCGCCGAGCTGTCGCACCAGACCAACACCCTGCCGGAAGTCTGCGGCCGCGTGTGCCCGCAGGACCGTCTGTGTGAAGGCGCCTGTACCCTGAACGACGGTTTTGGTGCGGTTACCATCGGCTCGGTCGAGAAGTACATTACCGATACCGCCTTCGCCATGGGCTGGCGCCCGGACATGTCCGGCGTCGTGCCAACCGGCAAGCGGGTGGCGATCATCGGTGCCGGCCCGGCCGGCCTGGGTTGCGCCGACGTGCTGGCGCGTGCCGGTGTCAGCCCGGTGGTATTCGACCGTTACCCGGAAATCGGAGGCCTGCTGACCTTCGGTATCCCCGAGTTCAAGCTCGAGAAGAGCGTGCTGTCACGCCGCCGCGAAGTATTCGAAGGGATGGGTATCGAGTTCCGCCTGAACACCGAGATCGGCAAGGACGTCATGATCGACGACCTGCTTGCCGAGTACGATGCCGTGTTCATGGGCATGGGTACCTACACCTACATGAAGGGCGGCTTCCCGGGTGAAGATCTGCCGGGCGTCTACGACGCGCTGGACTTCCTGATCGCCAACGTCAACCGCAACCTCGGGTTCGAGAAGTCCGCTGATGACTTTATCGATATGAAGGGCAAGAAGGTTGTTGTCCTCGGCGGTGGTGATACCGCGATGGACTGTAACCGCACGTCCATTCGCCAGGGTGCGACCGCAGTGACCTGCGCCTACCGCCGTGACGAAGCCAACATGCCGGGTTCGCGCAAGGAAGTGAAGAACGCCAAGGACGAGGGCGTGAAGTTCCTGTTCAACCGTCAGCCGATCGCCATTGTTGGCGAAGACAAGGTTGAAGGCGTCAAGGTGGTGGAAACCCGTCTGGGTGAGCCGGACGCCCGCGGTCGCCGCAGCCCCGAGCCGATTCCGGGTTCCGAAGAAGTGCTGCCGGCCGATGCCGTGGTCATTGCCTTCGGTTTCCGTCCGAGCCCGGCCGACTGGTTTGCTGACAAGAACGTCGAGACTGACAGCCAGGGTCGCGTGATTGCGCCTGAGCAAGGTCAGTACAAGTTCCAGACCAGCAACCCGAAGATCTTTGCCGGTGGCGACATGGTGCGCGGCTCCGATCTGGTGGTGACCGCGATCTTCGAAGGTCGCCAGGCTGCCGAGGGTATCCTCGACTTCCTCGGCGTGTGACAACCGGTCACACATACAGGGGCGCCTTCGGGCGCCCTTGTTGTTTCTGGCCCTGATCTTTCCCGCCAATTGCCGCTACAATGGCCGCTGACTTTTTCGACTGGATGTGCCCCCATGACCGAACTCAAGAATGATCGTTTCCTGCGCGCGCTGATGCGTCAGCCGGTGGATGTCACCCCTGTGTGGATGATGCGCCAGGCTGGCCGCTATCTGCCGGAGTATCGCGCCTCGCGTGCACGGGCGGGTGATTTCATGGGGCTGTGCATGAATCCGGAGATGGCCTGCGAAGTAACCCTGCAGCCGCTGGATCGCTACCCGCTGGACGCGGCCATTCTGTTCTCCGATATTTTGACGATTCCGGATGCCATGGGGCAGGGCCTGTACTTTGAGACCGGCGAAGGTCCGCGCTTTCGCAAGGTGATTAACAGTCTGGCCGATATCGAGGCGCTGCCGGTTCCCGATCCGGAGAACGATCTGGGATACGTGATGGATGCGGTGCGCACCATTCGCCGTGAGTTGAACGGCCGGGTGCCGCTGATCGGCTTCTCCGGCAGCCCCTGGACGCTGGCGACCTACATGGTCGAGGGCGGCTCTTCCAAGGACTTCCGCAAGACCAAGGCCATGCTCTACGACCAGCCTGAGGCCATGCACCTGCTGCTCGACAAGCTCGCCCAGTCTGTCACCAGCTACCTGAACGGCCAGATTCTTGCCGGCGCCCAGGCGGTGCAAATTTTTGATACCTGGGGCGGCAACCTGTCTGCCGACGCCTACCAGAAGTTTTCGCTGGCCTACATGCGCAAGATCGTTTCCGGTCTGATTCGCGAGCATGACGGTCGCAAGATTCCGGTCATCCTGTTCACCAAGAACGGCGGCCTGTGGCTGGAGAGTATCGCCGATGCCGGTGCCGATGCGCTGGGTCTGGACTGGACCATGGACATTGGCGTCGCCCGCTCGCGGATTGGTTCAAAGGTTGCATTACAGGGCAATATGGACCCGACTGTGCTGTACGCCAAGCCGGCGGCGATTCGTGCCGAGGTGGCACGTATCCTCGCCAGCTACGGCAAGGGCAGCGGCCATGTATTCAACCTGGGCCACGGTATTACACCCGAGGTCGACCCGGCTCACGCCGGCGCCTTTATCGAGGCGGTACATGAATTGTCAGCGATCTATCACGATCCGAATGCTATCGTGGTCTGACGGTTCCTGCGCCAAGATGGCGCACGACGGAAGCGACTGAACAAGGAGAAGGCGTATGCGCAGGGTAGTGTTCAACCAGAAGGGTGGGGTCGGTAAATCCAGCATCGCCTGCAACCTCGCCGCGGTCAGTGCCGCGGCGGGCTACAAGACCCTGGTGATTGACCTGGACCCGCAGGCCAACTCCAGTCACTACCTGCTGGGCGAGCGCATGGCGGATGTCGATACCACCATCGCCGACTTCTTCGCCCAGACCCTGTCGAGCGGCCTGTTCAGCAAGAAGGCCGAGCACTTCGTCACCGAGACACCGTTCGAGAACCTCTGGCTGATGCCGGCCAGCCCGGAGCTGGCCGAGCTGCAGCACAAGCTGGAATCGCGCTACAAGATCCAGAAGCTGCGCAAGTTGCTGAACGACCTCAAGGACAACTACGAGCGGATCTATATTGATACCGCTCCGGCGTTCAACTTCTACACCATGTCGGCGCTGATTGCCGCCGACCGCGTGCTGATCCCGTTCGACTGCGACAGCTTCTCCCGGCAGGCGCTCTACGGTCTGCTGAGCGAGTTGGAAGACGTGCGTGAAGAGCATAACGAGGATCTGGCGGTTGAAGGTATTGTCGTCAACCAGTTCCAGCCGCGTGCGGCGTTGCCGCAGAAGATGCTTGATGAACTCATTGCCGCGGGGTTGCCGGTGTTGCCGGTTCATCTGAACAGCTCGGTACGCATGCGCGAGTCGCATGAGGCGGCCACTCCGCTGATCTTCCTCGACGGCCGTCACAAGCTGACCCAGCAGTTCATGGCGCTGCACGACCACATCGAGAGTCAATAAGTCACGCCTGTCCGGATTGACCGTCCGGGCTTCCTTCTGCATGCTCGGCGCTGGGCTTGAACAACTCGATAACAAGGACAGCGCAATGAAGCTTGAAACGCTCGCCATTCACGCCGGCTACACTCCCGATCCGAACACCCACGCGGTGGCCGTGCCGATCTATCAGACCACCTCCTACGCCTTTGACAATACCCAGCACGGTGCCGACCTGTTCGACCTGAAGGTGCCTGGCAACATCTACAGCCGCATCATGAACCCGACCAACGATGTGCTGGAGCAGCGGGTTGCCGCGCTCGAGGGCGGCGTGGGTGCGCTGGCGGTGGCCTCCGGCATGGCCGCGATTACCTATGCGATCCAGACGCTGGCCGAAGCCGGCGACAATATCGTGTCGGTGGCCAAGCTGTATGGCGGCACCTACAACCTGTTTGCCCACACTCTGCCGCGTCAGGGCATCGAGACCCGCTTTGCCGCCCACGACGACATCGCCGCGCTGGAAAGCCTGATCGATGCGCGCACCAAGGCGGTGTTCTGCGAATCCATCGGCAACCCCTCCGGTAACGTCATCGACATTCAGGCGCTGGCCGACGCAGCTCATCGTCATGGCGTGCCGCTGATCGTCGATAACACCGTGGCTACCCCGGCGCTGTGCCGCCCGTTTGAACACGGCGCGGACATCGTGGTCCACTCGCTGACCAAATATATGGGCGGTCACGGTACCACTCTGGGCGGTATCGTTGTCGATGGTGGCTGCTTCCCCTGGGCCGAGAACGCGGAACGCTTCCCGCTGCTCAATACCGCCGACCCGTCCTATCACGGCGTGGTCTATACCGAGGCCTTCGGCCCGGCCGCCTTCATTGGTCGCTGCCGCGTGGTGCCGCTGCGCAACATGGGCGCGGCGCTGTCGCCATTCAACGCCTTCATGATCCTGCAGGGGCTGGAAACGCTGGCGCTGCGCATGGAGCGCCACTGCGACAACGCGATGGCGGTGGCGGCGTTCCTGCAGAACCACCCGCAGGTCGCCTGGGTGCAGTACGCCGGGCTGGAAGATCACCCCGAGCACGCTCTCGCCAAACGCTATATGGGCGGCAAGCCGGCGTCGGTACTGTCGTTCGGGATCAAGGGCGGGCAGGAAGCCGGTGCGCGCTTTATCGACGCGCTCAACCTGGTAGTGCGACTGGTCAATATCGGCGACGCCAAGTCACTGGCCTGCCACCCGGCCTCCACTACCCACCGTCAGCTGAACGACGAGGAGCTGGCCAAGGCCGGCGTGCCGCGTGACATGGTGCGCCTGTCGATCGGTATCGAACATATCGACGACATCCTCGCCGACCTGTCGCAGGCGCTCGACGCTTCGCTTTAGTCACCTCCCGCTTTGCGGGAGCTGAGCTACAAGCGGCAAGCCATAAGCCACAAGCAAAACCCGCGCGGTGTTGAATCGCGCGGGTTTTCTTTTGGGCAGCTTCCAGCTCGCGCGCGCCTGCGCGCGCTAGGGAAACAGCGGCCAGACGAGCGGAATGATCAGCGAGCCGGCTGCCCACATGATCAGGTTCAGCGGCACACCGATGCGCATAAAGTCGGCGAACCGGTAGCCACCGGCGCTGTAGACAAAGGTGTTGGTCTGGTAGCCGATCGGGGTGGCGAAGCTGGCGCTGGCGGCGAACATCACGGCGACAACGAAGGGCGTCGGGTCGGCACCGAGTTGCTGGGCCACACCGATGGCAATCGGGGTGACCAGTACAGCGACCGCGTTATTGCTGACGACTTCGGTAAGCACCGAGGTCAGCAGGTAGATGAACGACAGCATGAACAGCGGGCCAAGCAGCGGCGCCAGGGTCATCACGTGGCTGACCACGGTGTCCACCAGGCCGACCTTGTTCATCGCAATACTGATCGCCAGCATACCGAAGATCAGGGTCAGGATGCGCCAGTCGATGGCCTTGTAGGCGTCCTCGGTATCCAGACAGCCGGTGGCAACCACCAGTGCGGCGGCGATCATTGCCAGCCCCTCGATCGGCATGACCTTGAAGGCGGCCAGCACCATCACGGCCAGCACGGCGGCGATGGCAATCGGCGCCTTGTCGCGGCGGTAGGCGCGTTCCTGTACCGAGTTCAGGCTGATCAGCTCGCCGTTGTCGGCAAACTTCTTGATCTGAGCGGGTGTGCCCTCGACCAGCATGACGTCGCCGAATTGCAGCTCGAAGTCGTCCAGGTTGTCCTGAATATTCTCGTTATGGCGATGCACTGCCAGCACGTGAATACCGTAGCGCGCAGTCAGGTTGAGATCGCGCATCGGGCGGTGGCTGTAGCGCGAGTTGCGGCCGACGATGGCCTCGGCCAGCATCACGTCGCGGGTCGAGATGGTCTCGAAGCTGTCCGGGCGGTTGATCGCCAGCAGGCCGTTCTGGCGCAGCTCGACGAAGTCGCGCATGCCGGCATGCAGCACCAGCCGGTCGCCGGCCAGCAGCCGGGTGTCGTTGAGCGGAGTCGACAGCTCGTCGTCGCCACGGAAGATTTTCAGCACCCGGATACCGCTGTTGCCGTTCAGGTTGGCCTGGCTGATGGTCTGACCAATCACCGGCGAGTCGTGCGGTACCAGCAGCTCGGTCATGAATGTACGGGACTGATCCGGGCGCAGCTGGCGCGACAGGCTTTCGCGTTCCGGCAGCAGGCGGTGACCAATCAGCAGCACGAAGGCCATACCGATACCGGCCAGAATCAGGCCGGGCAGGGTAATGTCGAACATGCCGAAGGGCTCCATGCCCATTTGCCGGGCTACGCCGTCGACCAGAATGTTGGTCGAGGTGCCGATCATGGTCATGGTGCCGCCAAAAATGGTGGCGTAGGACAGCGGGATCAGCATCTTCGAAGGCTTGCTGCCAATCCCGGTTGCCAGCGCGATGGCGACCGGCGTGAGAATCGCGACCACCGGGGTATTGTTGATAAAGGTCGACAGCAGCAGGGCGGTCATCATCAGGCTGAACAGGGTGCGCCACTGGCTGCCCCCGCCCATGCGGGCGAGCCAGTTGCCCAGGGTTTCAACGCAGCCGGTGCGCTCCAGCGCGGCAGACAGAATAAACATGCAGGCGATGGTAATGGGCGCGCTGTTCGACAATACACCCATTACCTCGGCCGGGCTCAGCAATTGGCTGACCAGCAGCACGGCAACGGCGATGCCGACGACCACGTCGGGGCTGAACCTTTCCCGCGCGAACGCGTAGAACACCCAGCACAGCAGCAGCGCCACGCCAATCAGTGGCAGTGAATCCCAGCTCATCGGTACCGAACTCTCTCGTGAGGTATCGGGTCCATGCTTGGACCCTTGCAGGGCGTCACATTAAGAGGCGGCGCTATATTTGTCCAAGCACAAAAACTGATTTTTATATGCTTGAAAGGAATAAGCGAGACTCAGGATGAACAGCTGATTTCCAGATGCCTGCCCCAGTCCGGCGGCGTCGCCGCATAGGCATCGGCACCGGGCTGTGGCTCGAACGGCCGGCGCAGGATGTGGTGCAGATGACGTACTTCATCGAAGTCATCCTGTTCGGCCGCGGCGATGGCGTTCTGCGCCAGATAGTTGCGCAGCACATACAGCGGGTTGGCGGCCTGGCGCGCGGCCGGGCTGGCCTGGCAACGGCGCTGGTGCTCGCGATACCAGTTGTCGAAGGCGTTGCGATCAATGAACTGATCACGCACCAACGGATTATCTTCGGCCAGCTTGCGCAGGGTCAGGTGGTAATCGGCGCCACTGGTCTGCATCAGTTGCAGCAGCGCGTCCAGTTGCTCGGCGTCTTCCAGGCGGGCGTCGCCCCAGCCGAGTCGTCGGCGCATCAGCGTCAGATAGTGCTGCTCGAAGGTCGGCATGAACTGCGCCAGCTCGGCTTTCAGCGCATCGACCGCAATAAAGGGCGTCAGCGCCTGAGCCAGACAGGCGAGATTCCACTGGGCGATCATCGGCTGCCGATGGAAGGCATAGCGGCCTTCGTGGTCGGAGTGGTTGCAGACATGCCGTGCATCGAAGGCGTCGAGGAAGGCGTAGGGGCCGAAGTCGAAGGTAATCCCCAGAATCGACATATTGTCGGTGTTCATCACCCCGTGACAGAAACCCCAGGCTTGCCAATGGGCGATCATCTCGGCAGTGCGCTGGAGCACACTGCGAAACATCGCCAGCTCGGGTTCCGGCTGGTTGCGGCAGTCGGGGTAGCAGGTGTCGAGGGTGAAATCGAGCAACTGGCGCAGCTCATTGTGTTTGCGGGTGTAATAGAAGTACTCGAAGTGGCCGAAGCGAATATGCGAGCGCGCCAGGCGCAGCAGCATGGCGCCACGCTCTTCGCGTTCGCGGTAGACCGGGTTGTCGCCGACGGTCACGCACAGGGCACGGCTGCTGGGGATGCCAAGCGCATGCAGCGCCTCGCTGGCGAGGAACTCGCGGATCGACGAGCGCAGTACCGCGCGGCCGTCGCCCATGCGCGAGTAGGGCGTACTGCCGGCACCCTTGAGGTGCAGATCCCAGTGCTCGCCGGCCTGGTTTACCGCCTCGCCCAGCAGCAGGCCGCGGCCATCGCCAAGCTGCGGGTTGTAGGCGCCAAACTGGTGGCCGGAATAGATCATTGCCCGTGGTTCGGCGCTGCTCCACAGCTTGTGGCCCGAGAACAGTTCGGTGAACAGCGGGTCTCTTGCTTCGGCCGGATCCAGATCGAGCAGCCGCAGGGCATCCTCGCTGCAAACCACCAGTCGCGGGTTGTGCAGCGGGTCGGGCAGGACCTTGCTGGAGAAGGTATCGCCCAGTGCGGCGAAGCGGTTATCAAAGTGCAGATCGGCCAGAGTGGACACAGCGGGTTCCCGAAACAATGGATGCAGTGCCTATGCTACAGCAGGATGCTTCCGGTGTTATGGCTCTCCATCAGGCGGGGTAATGGACGAGCCAAAACCTTGACCACAGGGACGGGCATCCCTAGTGTTCAAACACCTGTATGAAACCATGCTGCCAGTTCTGCCTGGCGCCCCCTGGAGAGTCGACATGCCTGAATATAACGCCCCCTTGCGCGATATGCGCTTCGTCATGGATGAACTGCTGGACATGACCGGCAGCTATGCTGCCTATGGTCTGGAAGATGCCACCCCTGATCTGGTCAGCGCGATCCTCGAAGAGGGCGCCAAGTTCACCAATCAGGTGCTGTCTCCGTTGAACCGCAGCGGTGACGAAGAAGGCTGCCATATCGAAAATGGTGTGGTCACCACTCCGAAGGGCTTCAAGGAAGCCTATCAGGCCTACTGCGAGAACGGCTGGGGCTCGATGACCGCATCGCCGGAATTCGGTGGACAGGGTCTGCCGTCCTCGCTGGGTCTGATCATCAGCGAGATGGTTGCCTCGGCCAACTACTCGTTCAGCATGTACCCGGGCCTGTCCCACGGCTGTGCTGCGGCGATTGCAGCGCACGGTACCCAGGAGCAGAAAGACCTGTACCTGAGCAAGCTGACCCCCGGCACCTGGACTGGTACCATGTGTCTGACCGAGCCGCATTGCGGGACCGACCTGGGCCTGATCAAGACCCGCGCCGTACCGCAGGCTGACGGCACCTACAAGGTCACCGGCACCAAGATCTTCATTTCGTGCGGTGAGCACGACATGGCCGAAAACATCGTCCACCTGGTTCTGGCCAAGCTGCCCGACGCGCCAGCTGGCACCAAGGGTATCTCGCTGTTCATCGTGCCCAAGTTCCTGCCCGACGCCAACGGCGAAGTGGGCGAGCGCAACAGCCTGATATGCGGCTCCATCGAACACAAGATGGGCATCAAGGCCTCTGCTACCTGCGTCATGAACTTTGACGATGCCACCGGCTTTTTGATCGGCGACATCAACAAGGGTCTGAACTGCATGTTCACCATGATGAACCACGCTCGTCTGGGTACCGGCATGCAGGGCCTGTGTCACGGTGAAGCGTCCTATCAGTCGGCTCTGGCCTATGCCAAGGACCGCCTGCAGATGCGTTCGCTCAAAGGCCCGGCTGCCCCGGAAAAAGCGGCTGATCCGATCATCGTTCATCCGGACGTGCGTCGCATGCTGCTGACCATGAAAGCGTTCAACGAAGGTAACCGCGCGCTGGCCTACCACACCGCCAGCCTGCTGGATCAGGCTCACTACGCAGCAGAAGAAGAGGCCCGCGCCGATGCCGAGGCCCAGCTGGCCTTCCTGACGCCGATCTGTAAGGCCTTTATGACCGATACCGGTCTGGAAGCCACCCTGCTGGGTCAGCAGATCTTCGGCGGTCACGGATTCATCCGTGAGTGGGGGCAGGAGCAGCAGGTGCGTGATTGCCGTATCGCCCAGATCTATGAAGGCACCAACGGCATTCAGGCCCTCGACCTGCTCGGTCGCAAGGTGCTGGGTAGCCAGGGCAAGCTGCTGAAAACCTTCACCAAGCAGGTTCACCTGCTGTGCAAGGAAGTGGAAGGCAACGCCACCTTTGGCGAGTACGCCAAGAAGCTGGCCCAGCTCAACACCCAGTGGGGCGAGCTGACTACCGCCGTTGGTATGAAGGCGATGCAGAACCCCGAGGAAGTGGGCGCAGCGTCCGTTGATTACCTGGCGTTCTCCGGCTACGTTGTGCACGCCTACTTCTGGTTGAAGATGGCACTGGTCGCTCAGGCCAAGCTGGATGCCGGCACCACCGAGGTCGACTTCTACAAGGGCAAGCTGGCGACCCAGGCGTTCTACTACCAGCGTCTGCTGCCGCGCGCCCAGGCGCATGCCGAGGCGCTGAGTGCCGGTGCCTCTACTCTGATGGATATTGCTGTCGAGCAGTTCTGATCCATCCGTTGGTCCAGGAAACCCCGGCTTGCCGGGGTTTTTTGTTGTCTGGCGTGCAGGCTTTGGGTCATGCTTGGCACATCTGACCCTGATCTGCCGATGTTGCTTATGGTGACCAATCAATAATAAAAAGTCATAAAAAGACGCTACAGGTTTTTTTGTTGTCGATATACAATCTCCCGCCTGCGCCGGTATATCCCGGCACTGAATCATGAGGAGATATCCATGGCCGACTATAAAGCTCCCCTGCGCGACATGCGCTTCGTTCTCAACGAGGTCTTCGAGATCTCCAAGCTCTGGGCCGAGCTGCCCGGTCTTGCCGAGATTGTTGACGAAGACACCGCAGCCGCGATTCTGGAGGAAGCCGGCAAGGTAACCGGTGGTGTGGTCGCACCGCTGAATCGCAGTGGCGACGAGGAAGGATGCTCCTGGAACAATGGTGCCGTAACGACGCCGGCCGGCTTCCGGGAAGCCTACAAGACCTACGCCGAAGGCGGCTGGGTTGGTGTCAGCGGGGCGCCCGAGTTTGGTGGCATGGGCATGCCCAAGGTCATCGGTGCCCAGGTCGAGGAAATGGTCAACTCGGCCAACCTGTCTTTCGGTCTGTATCCGATGCTGACCTCCGGTGCCTGCCTGTCGATCCTCAACCACGCCAGCGAAGAGCTGAAGGAAAAGTACCTGCCGAATATGTATGCCGGTACCTGGGCAGGCTCCATGTGCCTGACCGAGCCGCACTGCGGCACCGACCTCGGCATCATTCGCACCAAGGCCGAGCCGCAGGCTGACGGCAGCTACAAGATTTCCGGTACCAAGATCTTCATCACCGGTGGTGAACACGATCTGACCGAGAACATCATTCACCTGGTACTGGCCAAGCTGCCTGACGCACCGGCTGGCCCGAAGGGTATTTCGCTGTTCCTGGTGCCCAAGGTCATGGTCAATGACGATGGTTCGCTGGGTGAGAAGAACTCCCTGTCTTGCGGCTCCATCGAGCACAAGATGGGCATCAAGGCCTCTGCCACCTGTGTGATGAACTTCGACGGCGCCACCGGCTGGATTGTCGACGAGCCGAACAAGGGCCTCAATGCGATGTTCACCATGATGAACTACGAGCGCCTGGGTGTAGGCATTCAGGGCCTGTCGCTGGGTGAGCGCTCCTACCAGAATGCCATCGAGTACGCCCGTGATCGTCTGCAGAGCCGTGCGCCGACCGGCCCGGTCAACAAGGACAAGGCTGCCGACCCGATCATCGTTCACCCGGACGTGCGTCGCATGCTGCTGACCATGAAAGCGCTGAACGAAGGCGGTCGCGCCTTCTCCAGCTACGTTGCCATGCAGCTCGATACCGCCAAGTACAGCGAGGATGCGGCTACCCGCAAGCGCGCCGAGGAACTGGTTGCACTGCTGACGCCGGTTGCCAAGGCATTCCTCACCGACATGGGGCTGGAAACCACGGTGCACGGCCAGCAGATCTTTGGCGGCCACGGCTTTATCCGTGAGTGGGGTCAGGAGCAGCTGATCCGCGACTGCCGTATCACTCAGATCTACGAAGGTACCAACGGGATCCAGTCGCTGGACCTAATGGGCCGCAAGATCGTCGGCAGCGGTGGGGCGTTCTACAAGCACTTCAGCGACGAGGTCAAAGCCTTCATTGCCAGTGCCGATGCTTCTCTGGCCGAGTTCACCGGCCCGCTGGAAGCGGCCATCGGCAACCTCGACGAACTCACCGCCTGGGTTATCGAGCAGTCGAAGGGTAACCCGAATGAAATCGGCGCGGCCTCGGTCGAGTATCTGCAGGCCTTCGGTTACACCGCCTATGCCTACATGTGGGCACTGATGGCGCGTACCGCCATGGCCAAGCAGGCGGAAGACGAGTTCTACGTGAGCAAGCTGGGCACTGCGCGTTTCTACTTCGCCCGTCTGTTGCCGCGTATCCACTCACTGACCTCGTCGGTCAAGGCGGGCAGTGATGCACTGTATTTGCTGACAGCGGATCAGTTCTAACTCGGATCGTGCCACGAAAGGCCCCGCTTCGACGGGGCTTTTTCGTTTCTGCGCGGCATTGTTGCTGTCGTCGGACCTATTCAGGAGGCGAAGCGCTGCCGGAGCGGGTAAACTGTGCGCGATTTTACTTTTCTCTCCCCGGAGCTTGCTCATGTCCCGTGTATCTCTCAGCCGCTACCTGATCGAACAGACGCGCAGTCACAATACCCCCGCCGACCTGCGTTTCCTCATCGAGGTGGTGGCGCGCGCCTGCAAGGAAATCAGCCATGCCGTATCCAAGGGTGCCCTTGGTGGTGTGCTGGGCAGCATGGGTACCGAGAACGTCCAGGGTGAAGTGCAGAAAAAGCTTGATGTGATCTCGAATGAAATCCTGCTGGAGGCCAACGAGTGGGGCGGCCACCTGGCCGGCATGGCGTCCGAGGAAATGGACAATGCCTATCAGATTCCGGGGCAGTATCCCAAAGGTGCCTACCTGCTGGTGTTCGATCCGCTGGATGGCTCCAGTAATATCGACGTGAACGTCTCGGTCGGTACCATCTTTTCCGTGCTGCGTTGCCCTGACAAGTATGTCGAGCAGACCGGCAGCCTCGATGAGCACGCCTTCCTGCAGCCGGGTACCGAGCAGGTGGCTGCCGGTTACGCCATCTATGGCCCGCAGACCATGCTGGTGCTGACCCTGGGCGATGGCGTCATGGGCTTTACTCTGGATCGGGAGATGGGCAGCTTCTTCCTGACTCACGAAAATCTCAAGGTGCCGACCAGTACCGCCGAGTTCGCGATCAACATGTCCAATCAGCGTCACTGGGAAGCACCGGTCAAGCGCTATGTTGACGAACTGCTGGCAGGCGTCGAGGGGCCGCTGAACAAGAACTACAACATGCGCTGGATTGCCTCCATGGTCGCCGATGTGCACCGCATTCTTACCCGTGGCGGCGTATTCATGTACCCGCGCGATGGCCGCGAGCCGGAGAAGCCGGGCAAGCTGCGCCTGATGTACGAGGCCAACCCGATGTCGATGCTGATCGAGCAGGCCGGTGGCGCCGCGACTAACGGTACTCAGCGCATTCTCGATATTCAGCCGGAGTCCCTGCACCAGCGGGTTGCCGTGTTCCTCGGCTCGAAGGAAGAAGTTGAGCGGGTTACCGGCTATCACCAGGGCTGAGCCGGGTCAGGCCGCCGGCCTGGTCGGGGCCTGATGACCCGATGTAAGCATTTGCTTACGCGTTGTGCTGGCGTTGGCCTATGGGCACACCCTGCGATGCTGCGTAGTATCAAAAGCGCTAGGAGCATCGCAGGAAGCGACCAGAACAACAGGGAACAGGGACGGTGCCTCGGAGGCACAACACATTAGGGATGATCAGGATCCTTTCTGCAAAACCTCGCCTCGGCGGGGTTTTTTCTTGCCTGCGATTTGTCCGGGGATACGTCAGCACGTACCCCCCGTTGCACCGCTCAGCCGCTGAAACGACAGCTCAAACTGCCCAGCGTGCCCATCTCTACTTCGGCCAGATCGCCGGCAGCAACCGGCTGCATGCCCGCCAGCGCGCCGGTCATGATGACGTCTCCGCTGCGCAGGTGCTGCCCGGCAGTGACCATTTGATTGATCAGCCACAGGGCTGCATCCAACGGGTTGCCCATGCTGCTGCCGGTGTTTCCGCTGCCCACCTTTTCGCCGTTGAGCTTCAGAGCCACCGGCAGGTCATCCAGCTGCACGCTGTCTGCTGCAACGCACTGGCCCAGCACGTGGGCACCAAAGGACAGGTTGTCGGCTACCGCATCAGCCAGAGACTTCGGCCAGCCCTCATAGGCTGAGTCGCAAACCTCCAGCGCGGGCATCACACCTTCGAGCGCCGCGATCAGTTCGGCGCGATCGGCCAGAGGATCTTCGATATCGCGAGCCAGGCGCATCGCAACCTCAACCTCCAGTCGCGGCGCGATAAAGTCAGCGTGGCGCAGGGTGGCGCCGTCGTTATATTCGTTGGCCGCCAGCAGCACGCCGCGCAGCGGTTCGGCGACGCCGAGTGCCGCTCGGGCCCGGGCGTCGGTCAGCCCCAGCTTGTAACCGGCCGGCCGCGCGCCGTTCAGCTGGCGGGCGATCAGCGCGTGTTGTACCGCGTAGGCGGACGTCAGGTCGGTCAGGGCATACTCGGTGGCGATCGAGCCGCGCGGCATTCCGCTGCTGCGGGCCTCCAGCAGCGCCTCTGCGGCCTGTTCTATATGACTCATGCCGTTTCTCCCCGGCTCGGTTTTTCGCCGACAACCGTGGTGCGGAACATCTCGCGGCGCTTGCCGAAGTAGTCCGAAATGGGCTGATGCCAGACGCAGCGGTTGTCCCAGATCGCCAGTGTGCCCGGCGTCCAGCGCATGCGGCAAGTAAAGGCCGGGGCGGCGGCGACGCTGAACAGGTAGTCGAGCAGCGGGCGTGACTCCTCCGGCTTCATGCCGGCGATGCCGAGGGTATAGGCCGGATTGGCGAACAGTACCTCGCGGCCGGTTTCCGGGTGGCGAATGATCATCGGATGGGTGCGGACATCTTCATCGACGTTTTCGCCGAAGCGGATCTGCATGTTCTCGATGCCGGCGTTGTGTACGGCCTTCGGGCCGTAACCGAACTCGGGGGTGTGGATGCCGTCGAGCTGGCGCAGCAGATTGCGCAGGGTGGGAGACAGCCACTCGCAGGCCAGGTACATGTTGTTGAACAGGGTGTCGCCGCCGCTTTCCGGCACATCGTGGCCGTACAGCAGGGTGAAGGCCGGCGGCCGCTCCTGGAATGACCAGTCGCTGTGCCAGGCGCCGCCGAACACGAATGGGCTGCCTTCGCCGGCTTCCTTGAGCACATGCACCACATGCGGATGATCGGCCATCGGCTGCACATAGGGTTCCTTGCCGAACTTGCCGAAACGCAGCGTCACGGCTTCGAGCTGCTCGACGCTCAGGTTCTGGTCCCGGATGAACAGCACGCCATGGTCCATCAGTGCCTGGCGCAGATCGGCCTGTCCGGCGTCACTGAGGTTGTTGAGGTCGATGTCGTGGATGTCTGCACCCAGTGAGCCTGCCACCGGTACGGTGCGGAAATGGTTGCTGGAGCGGGCCTGATTATTTTTCGCCGTGGTGTAGAAGAACTCGGGCATGGCTGTCACCTGCAGTGGTCTGTCTTGTTGTTGATGTTTTTGTTCTGCCAGGCAAGATTGCGCCTGTGCGCGGTGGCTATCCATGATAATTTCTGCCATGACATGACAATAACTGCCACGAGGTTGTATGAACTGGCGTGAAGTACGTGATGCCACCAACGTGCGCCATCTGCTGAACACCGCGCGCGGTCTTGGCTGTTCCGTCGAGGCGTGTCTGCAGGGCAGCGGGCTGGACGAGGGCGTGCTGAGTGCCGGGGCCAGGATACAGCGCTGGCAGGAACTGGCCGTGATCCGCAATCTGGTGGCGCTGGCGCCGGAACCCGGTCTCGGGCTGCTGGTGGGCAGTCGTTATCAACTGACCAGTCTGGGGCTGCTCGGCTACACCATGCTGGCCTGTCGCAATCTGCATGAGGCACTGTTGGTCAGTACCCAGTTTCGTGAACTGACGCTGTCGATCTGTCCGGTTCAGTTGCAGCCCTTTGACGGTGGCGTGCGCATGAGCCTGGACCACAAGGTACTGCCTCCGGATGCACAGGATATGGTTGCCGAGCGCGGGCTGGCAGTCTGGAAGCGCATCTTCGGTGAGTTGCTGCAGCGCCCCTTTGTGCCGTTTCGGGTGGAGCTGGCGCTGTCGCGCCCTGCCACCGCCGAGTGTTACGAAACCTACTTCGAATGCCCGGTGGTAATGGGTGCTGCCAGTAACGCGGTACTGATTGCGGACGCGGACCTGACCAGCGCCCTGCCGCTCGCCAACGAGCTTACCCGCAACGCCTGTGCGGCCCTGTGCCGGCAACTGTGTGATGGGCTTGAAGACGTGGTGTCGCCGTTCGCGCGGCAGGTTCTTCAGGTGCTGATCAGCCATTCGGGTGAACCTCCCGCCGCCGTCGAGGTGGCGGCGGCACTGGGCATATCCGAGCGTTCGCTGCATCGCCGGCTGGCGGCCGAGGGACAACCCTTTCGTCAGCTCGATGAGCGGGTGCGCGCGCGCCTGGCTGAACGCCTGCTGGGCGACAGTGATCTCGGACTGGATGCCATTGCCGCGCAGTTGGGCTACAGCGAAGCGGCCAGTTTTTCCCGTGCCTTCAAGCGCTGGACCGGCGTCTCGCCGTCGCACTGGCGTGCAGCTCAGCGGGCAGCAGCGCTGGGGCTTGAACCGTCTTCGCCGGCAGTTGTCCCGTCTCGGCAATATTAATAGGTCTCGATTCCGAGACAGTGCGTATCTCCTGTCTATACTGACCAGGTCGTCCGCATCCGGGCGGATGCGCAGCTAGTCCACCGACGTTGGATAAGGAGTGCTTCATATGTCTGGTTGGTATGAATTGAGCAACAGCACGGACGGGCAGTTCCGCTTTGTCCTCAAGGCGGGAAACGCTGAAACCATCCTCACCAGTGAGCTGTACAAGACCCGCGCCAGCGCCGAGAACGGCATCGCGTCAGTACAGAAAAATTGCACGGAGGATGGGCGCTATGAGCGCAAGGAGGCAAAGGACGGACGCCATTTCTTCAATCTCAAGGCGGCCAATCATCAGGTGATCGGCACCAGCCAGATGTACTCCGCGGCGGCGAGCTGCGAGAAGGGCATCGAGTCGGTCAAGAGCAACGGCACCAGCGACGTCATCAAGGACAAGACCGGCAGCTGAGCTTGGCCTCGTTTTTGCCCCTGCCTGCTTGACGCGCCCTGTCCGGCAGGCTGGCCCGGTTGTGCCCGCTGTTGTCAGAGTGACTGGCCGGAATGTGCGGCCATCGCTTGTTGCAGACCGCACTGAGGGCGCAATATGGGGGCACGTGAACAACCCAGAGGCACCTCGTGAATCAAGTTTGTCCTGACGATTTTGTAAAGGTCGATTCCGCGGAAGCGGCGGTCGACCGCCTGGCCATGCTTTACCAGCAGGCCACCAATGCGCTGCGCAGCGCTCTCAAGCAATACCTCAAGGATCGCACTCCGCCAAGTGCCGCGCACTGCGCGTTCCGCTACCCTGAGCTGCGGCTCACCTATCACTGCCAGGGTGAAGTGCCGAGCAGTGTGCGCGCCTACGCCAAGGTGCAGGTGCCCGGCACCTACGCGGTAACCGTGACCCAGCCGGACGCCTTCCGTACCTACCTGCTGGATCAGCTGCGGCCACTGATGTCCGACTTTACCGTCACTGTGGAAGTGGGCCCGAGTCAGGCCAATATTCCCTATCCGTATGTGGTCGAGCAGGGTGACGAGCTGGGCGCCTCGGGCGTTACCGCTGCCGAGCTGGCGCGGGTGTTCCCGAGTACCGATCTGTCCGCCGCCAATGACGGCACCGCCGACGGCCTGTACGACTGGGAAGACCAGGACCCGCTGCCGCTGGCGTTGTTTGACGCCGCCCGCACCGACTTTTCGCTGCGCCGTCTGGTGCATTACACCGGCAGCGACTGGCGCCATGTACAGCCGTGGATTCTGCTGACCAACTACCACCGCTACGTGGATCAGTTCATCCGCCACGGTCTGAACATGCTGCAGACCGATTCTCGCTTTCAGCGCATGGTGCTGCCGGGCAACGTGGTAGTTGAACGCGGCATGTCCGAAGGTGAGATGCAGGCGATCATCGAGTCGGTGGTCTGGCACCGGTTCCAGATGCCGGCTTATCACCTGCAGGGCAATAGCCCAAGCGAAGGCATCACCCTGGTCAATATCGGCGTGGGCCCGTCCAACGCCAAGAACATCACCGACCATCTGGCCGTGCTGCGGCCGCACTGCTGGCTGATGATCGGTCACTGTGGCGGTCTGCGTCAGTCGCAGACCATCGGTGACTATGTGCTGGCGCACGCCTACATGCGCCGCGACGGTATCCTCGACCGGGTTCTGCCACCGAACATTCCGCTGCCGGCGCTGGCCGAGGTGCAGCAGGCGCTGCAGCAGGCGGCAGCCGACGTGACGGGCGAGCAGGGCGATGACCTCAAGCGCCGTCTGCGCACCGGCACGGTGCTGACCTATGACGACCGCAACTGGGAACTGCGCTGGGCCCAGGAACGGCCGCTGATCAATCTGGCGCGGGCGATTGCGGTTGACATGGAGAGCGGCACCATCGCAGCTCAGGGCTACCGTCTGCGGGTGCCCTACGGCACCTTGCTGTGTGTGTCGGACAAGCCACTGCACAGCGAGATCAAGCTGCCGGGCGCGGCGGGCGCCTTTTACGAGCGCGCCGTGACCCAGCATCTGCATATCGGCATTCATGCGCTGGAGCTGATGCGCAGCCAGCTCGATTCGCTGCATTCGCGCAAGCTGCGCAGTTTCGACGAGCCGCCGTTCCGCTAGCCAGCACTGCACTGCACTGTCACTGCCCTGTCACCGCTGTCGCCTAGTATCGGCCCGACAGCGAACAGGAGCAGGTTGGATGAAGCGGCATAACAGCAAGGGGCGTCTCCATGTCGGGCACGCTTGAATGGGGCGGGCCGCTCAGGCGCAGACGCTGGCCGCAACGCCTGCTGTTACTGCTGCTTGCCGCGAGTGTGATGGCGGCAGTCTTTGCGTGGCGATACACGCTGGTCGAGTTGACCGGATTCCGCTTCAGCGGTGCGGCGATCAGCGACGGGCGCGGCGTGTTCGGGCTTGCGGATTACCGGGTGAAACATCAGGCACAGGTCATTGCCGGCATCGGCAATGACCTGTCCGGCATCACCCACGATGCCGATAACGACCGGCTGCTGGCGATCACCAACGCGGGCCCTGTTCAGGTACTGGCCCTTGACCGACAGGGCCGGCTGCTTGGCCTCTATCCACTGATCGGCTTCGAGGACCCGGAAGATCTGGCCTGGCTGGGCGACGGGCTGCTGTTGATTGTTGAAGAGCGGGTGCAGCGGTTGAATGTGGTCCGTCTTCCCGCGCATCCTGCCCCGATCAGGCGTGATCAGGCGCGGCAACTGACGCTGGGACTGGCCTTGTCGGATGACAACAAGGGTTTTGAAGGTGCCGCTTACGACCACCGGCGTGATCTGCTTTACGTGGTCAAGGAACGTGACGCCCAGCAGCTCTACCGCATCAGCGGCCTGCGTCCCACCCTGGCTGGAAATCTGCAACTCGATATCCGGGATCTGAGTGACTGGATCGATGCCGCCGGTGTGTCAAAAGACCTTTCCGCCATCACCGTCGAGCCTGACAGCGGCCACCTGTTGCTGCTCAGTGATGAGTCGCAGGTGTTGTTTGAACTGGGCTCTGACGGGGCGCTTCTCGACTGCCGCAGCCTGCGGGCTGGTGGCGGCCTTGATGCCGACATCCCGCAGCCGGAAGGGGTGGTGCTGGATAGCCGCGGCGAGCTGTTTGTCGTCAGCGAGCCCAACCTCTTCTATCGCTTCGTGCGGTAGCTCCGCTGCTCCATGCAACATTCTTGTGATCAGAGTGTAACCGCTCTGTCTCGGGGTTTTCACAGCGCATCGGTAGTCTTTGCGACTCACTCATATGGTTCGTTAAGGATGCGCCATGTTTATTCGTACAGGATTGGTTTGTTTACTGGCGGCAGGTCTGTTGACCGGCTGCCTTTCGTCGGAAAGCAGTAGCAGCAGCGATGCTGGAGGGCCGCCGGTTGCGCCGGAGGCACCGACCCTGCGGGTCGGGATCATTCCCGATACCCAGGGCGGAGGTCAGAATGCGTCGGTGATGCCGATGCGCGCGTTGATGGAGTTTTACCGTGAGCAGGACGTCGACCTGCTGCTGATTGTCGGTGATCTGTCTGAGGAGGCCACTCCTGCCGAATATGCCCAGTGGCGCAGTGTTGTCGACGATTACCGGGATGACTTCGTCATGCTGCCGTTGCAGGGCAACCACGATATCAAGGGCACTGATCAGGACTGGTATGACAACGTCAGTGACCTGATTCCGGACGACGCCATTCAGATGGCCGGTCAGACAGACAAGAACTATGCCCTGGTGCGGGACAACGTGCTTATTGTCACGGTTTCGTACGGACAGATTCCGTTCGCCTATGACTTTGTTCGGGAGATGATCGAAACCTACCGTGATCAGGTTGATCACATCATCGTGTCTTCCCATAACACCATGGTCGGCAGCCGTTACGGCAACATCCGCGAGCGTGCGGTAGAAGCCTATGACACCTCCGCCGGGGATCAGCAGTTTCTGCTGGTGCACGAGGATTATCGCCAGTTGTTTGCCGATAATGACGTCATCTATGTCGCCGGTCATGAGCATCAGTACCTTCGCAGTCTGATTTCGGGCTACTACGGTGGACACTACACCGAACTGGTCAGCGGTAACGCGTCCTACAAGGGCTACGACAGCCGCTATGGCGAGAGCGAACTGATCCAGCAGGTGGTCATGACCAAAATCAACGACGGCAGTGTCGATGGCACTCTCGACGTCAACGCCTCGATTCTGACGTTCAATGGCACACTGGTCGATTATCGCTCCTACTACGAAAGCCACACGATTCGCAGCAACGAAGATGGCATGCGCGAGCTGGCAACGCCGGACTGGAAGCTGATCGACCGCTTTACCCGCTCCGCCGAGCGTTGCGACAAGATCGTGTTTCCGGCGAGCATCCCCGCCGGCAATCAGTTGAACATGACCCATGACAAAAGTTACCGCACCAGTCTGTGTGTGGCCGGATCGGGAGAGGCAGCGCGGATTCTGGATGGCGAGAACCGTATATTCAATCGCTACGACACCCGCACCCGTACCACCAGCGTCGAGCCAGGTGTCTCAACCGCGCAGAGCAACTCTGCACTTGCCGCTCGCTACTACCGCTGGCTGCATATTCCCCATGCCAGCTATAACCCGAACCTGAACAACAGCCAGCGCGTGCGCCTGATCAACGCGGGCACGGAAGACGAAGAGGTGGAAATCCGCCAGACGACCATCGACCTCAAAAAGCAGGTATCGCTCAGCTGGGTAGCCGCGCGTGAGGGAGCAAAAAGTGCGGTTCTGCTGGTCAGCGGAATTCAGGGCCAGGACGGCACCTACAACGGTGCGCGTGGGGCGCAGAAGAGCCTGGCCGTCGACACCGGTTTCGCCGGCAGCTACGGAGATGGCAGCGAGCTGGGCAAACAGCCCTATTTGTTGCCGGAAGGCCGGGTCAACAGCAACTGGACGCTGGATGATGATTCGCGTGGTGATGACTTCGTGCTGCAATTCAACGTGCCGTCCGGCGCGGATGCCAGCAGCCTGCAGTTGGCTCGCTGGAATGATGCAGAGGGCAGCTGGGAGCCGGTGGTAGCAGCCGAGTGCCTCAGTGCACTGGACTACGACAGCAGCTATCTGACCAGCCTGCCGGCTGATGTGGGTGCCGAGTGCAGCACTGCTGCCGGCCTGGTGTCGGTAGGCACGCCGCACTTCTGGGTACGGCTGGATCGTGAGGGCGCCTTTGCCCTGATTGATCGTTGAGTGCAGCGGCTACCTTTGCGATGCAGGTAGCCCCGCTTTTGCCATGCCGCGCCGGATGCCCCTGGTATCCGGCGCGGTGCTTTTACGGGGCAACCGGATCGACCGGCGAAGCTGACCTTGCAGGCATGGCGCCTGTGCCAGTCCTGTTACGGCTGGCGCATCAGGTGTTGTGCCAGCGCGTTGTAGGCCGGTAGCGAGATCGGGTCGTTGGCGCCGTTGGCCGCCACCGGGTTGGAGGCGAAGCGGGCGATCACCATTTCTGCCTTGGGGTCGACGTAGATGGTCTGGCCGTGGATACCGCGCGCCGCAAACACGCCATGGTCGTTGTTCGACACCCACCACATATTGCGGTAGCTCCAGCCGGGCAGGGTGGCGTAACCGGCGGGGGCGAATTTGCTTTGATCACCGCCTCGGCGGATATCGGCAACCACCGCTTGCGGAATGATCTGCTGGCCGTTGAAGCGACCGTTGTTGCGCAGGGTTTCGCCGAACCTGGCCATGTCACGCAGGCTGGCATTCAGGCCGCCTCCAGCGAACTGGGTGCCGATCTGGTCAACCACGATGTAGGCGTCCTGTTCGGCGCCCAGCTTGCTCCAGATCCGCTGTTGCAACAGGTTGGCGAAGGAGCTGCCGGTGGCGCGCTGAACGATCCACGCGAGGACGTCGGAGTTGACCGTCTTGTAGGCGAACACCTCGCCGTGCTGCCCCTCGGGCTGTACCTTCTGCAGAAAACCGTACAGGGATGTGGCGCCGTCATAGTCGGCCGGGCGCGGTATCAGGTTGCCGGCCCTTGAGTATTCCCAGATTTCGGCGCTCGGGTCGGAGTAGGTCTCGGAATAGCGAATGGCCGTGGTCATGTCCATCACCTGACGCACGGTGGCGTCGCCAAAGCCACTGTCTTTCAGCTCGGGAACGTAGTGCGAGACCGGAGCCTGCTCGTCCAGCACACCCTCTTCAACCAGCATCGCCGCCAGGGTGCCGATAAACGATTTGGTCACCGAGAAGGCCATGTGCGGGCGGTCGGCCTGCAGGGCGCCGAAGTACCGCTCATAGACCACCTGGCCGCGGTGCAGCACCACGATGCCGTCGGTGTAATTGGCTGCCAGCGATTGCTCCCAGCTCATCTGCGAGCCGTCGGCCAGCTTGAACTGCACCGCGTCAATGTCATCCCGGCGGGCGTCGGGCAATGGGCTGACGGCACCGGTGCCGCGGCCGACTGTCGCCGTCGGCAGCAGTTGGCGAATATGCGAGAAAGACCAGCGGGTCTGCGGAAACAGCAGGTAGTTGCGGGCGTTGATCTGTTTGTCGGCTGCCGGCGGGAAGCCCTGCATCCAGCCCATGACGTTCGGATCGCTGGCGCGGGCGTCGAGCGGTTGCTGGTCCGCCACTGACTGGCCGGCCAGCAGGCCGCCGAGCAGCAGGGACAGGCAGGTGTGCTGCCATCGGGTTGTGCGTTTCATGGGGTCCCCCCTTTTATCTTGTTGTTCTTGGCGGGCTGGCTGGGCAGCAGCCCCTTGGGTGGCAGTATTGGTTAGTGCTATACATCAGGTCCAATGCATATATTGCGAGTTATTGATGCAATGAGTTCATTAATTGATCTGAAGCGTCTCACTCACATGGTTCTGCTCAGTGAGGAGCTGCATTTCTCCCGGGCGGCCAAGCGTGCGCACCTGTCGCAAACAGCTTTCAGCCGCAGCATTCAGTCGCTGGAAAACGACCTGCAGCTGCGCCTGTTCGACCGGGGAACCCGCAGCGTGCAACTGACCGCGGCGGGCAGGCAACTGCTGGAGCAGGCCCGTGACCTGTTGCGACGGGCCGAGAGCCTGAGTGCGTCGGCGCAGTTTCTGGCCGATGCCGAGGGGGGCGAGCTGAACTTCGGCGTTGGTCTGCTGGCAGCGCACAGTTATATGCAGGAGGTGCTGCCGCGGCTGCGGCGTGATTGCCCGGGGCTGCGGCTGAATGTGGAGGTCGACCACTGGCAGAATCTGCTGCGTCTGCTGGAGCAGGAGCGCATCGAGTTTCTGGTCGGAGGTACCGGGCCGTTGCAGCCTCCGCCGGGTCTGGCGGTCACGCCACTGCCGGCTCGGGCCACCGCGATTTATTGTCGTGCGCAGCATCCGCTGCTGTCAGCCGGCCGTCCGGTTCGGGCCGAGCTGCTGGTTGACTACCCCTGGTCTGCCGCCTTGCTGGATGATGCCTCTTTGCCGCAGTTGCTGGCGTTGCTGGGGCTGTCATCCGAGGTCAGGCCACGGGCGTTGATGAGCTGCAACAGCCTATCCCTGTTGCGCCATACCGTGCTTAACACTGACAGCCTGCTTTTTACCTGGGATGGCTGGCTGCAGGAGGATCTGGCTCAGGAAGCGCTGGTTGACCTGACGGCCTGGCTGCCGCCTGATCTTCCGGCGCTGCAATACCGTCTGCACAGCCACCTGATGCAGCTCGCCGATCGCAGTTTGTCACCACCTGCAAAGCGCGCCATTGCGATGATTCGCGAGGTCGCCGAACGGGAGTGTGGGCAGTAGTGCCAACGGGGCCGGCCGCTGGGCAATAGCGCAAGGCTTTCGGGGTTTTGTGCTATCGGCCCTGCCGTCGTGCTGGTTATCCTCCCTGCATTCTGTCCGTTTTTCACGACATTGGCGGCAGCTGTCCCGGCGTTTGTCATGCGTCTTGTTGAGGGCGTTCTGCGTCGCAACGTCCCATGCCTGCCTCGAATGCTACAGTGAACGGAACTCCAATAACCTGCGTTGCCTGACGAGGTACTTATGATCCAGTTGTCCGTTAACGGCGAGCGGTATGAGCTCGACGTTCCCGCCGACATGCCACTGCTCTGGGTAGTGCGCGATGTGCTCGGTCTGACCGGCACCAAGTTTGGCTGCGGTATCGCCCAATGCGGCGCCTGTACCGTGCATCTGGACGGTGAAGCCGTGCGCTCTTGCGTGCTGCCGGTGGGTGCTGTGGCCGGCCGTGCGGTGACCACCATCGAGGCGGTTGGCGAGTCGGCGCTGGGCAGTCAGGTGCAGCAGGCCTGGCTGGAGCACGAGGTGGTGCAGTGTGGCTACTGCCAGTCCGGTCAGATCATGTCGGCCACCGCGCTGCTGCAGCGCCAACCCAACCCCAGCGATGCGGAGATTGACGCCGGTATGGCGGGCAATATCTGTCGCTGCGCGACCTACACCCGCATTCGTGCGGCCATCAAGGACGTCGGCAAGGGGGATCAGGCATGAGCAGGCAATCACGGCAGGTCTCTCGGCGCGGCTTCCTGAAAGGCTCCGGCGCAGTGATGGGCGGCCTGGTGCTCAGCACTTGGTTGCCGGGATTTATCCCGGACAGCGTCGCGGCCGAAGCGACCGCCGCCGGCCGTCTCGGTGATCAGACACCGCGCGGCTACGGGGCCTATGTGCGCGTCGGCCACGACGGCAAGGTGACCGTCATATCGCCGAAAATCGAGATGGGGCAGGGGGCGCATACCGGTATCGCCATGATGCTGGCCGAGGAGCTGGAAGTGCGACTGGCTGATGTCAGCGTCGAGGATGCACCACCGGACGCCGAACTCTACACGGACTCGATCATGCAATTTCAGGCTACCGGCGGGTCGACGTCCACACGGCATGCCTGGCAGCCCCTGCGCGAGGCCGGTGCCACCGCGCGGCTGCTGTTGATTCAGGCGGCTGCTCAGCGATGGTCGGTCGACCCTGCCCAGTGCGAGGCGCGCGAGGGCGTGGTCTACGGGCCGGGCGATCGTCAGGCGGGCTATGGCGAGCTGGTCGATCTGGCCAGCACCCTGCCGCTGCCAGCCAGCATTACCCTGAAAACCCCGGATCAGTTCCGCCTGATCGGCACCCCGGCGCGCCGCATTGATACCCCGAACAAGGTCAACGGCAAGGCGAAGTTCACCATCGACCTGCAGGTGCCGGACATGCTGGTTGCCTCCAGCCTGGCCTGTCCGGTTTACGGCGGCACCCTGAAATCGGTTGATGCCAGCGCGGCGCGGCAGGTACCGGGTGTACGCGATGTGGTCACGCTGGATAACGCTGTTGCGGTGACTGCAACCAACTACTGGGCCTGTCAGCAGGGGCTCAAGGCGCTGAAGATCGAATGGGATTTGGGCGAGAACGCCTCGATCAGCTCGCCCGAGCTGGATGCGGCGCTGCAAAAGGCTTCCAGCGCAGACGGCGTGGTTGCTCACAGCAGCGGCGATGTTGCAGCAGCGCTGGAGGCGGCCAGCAGCCGTTTTGAAGCGGTGTACGAACAGGCGTTCCTGTCCCATTCGCCGCTGGAGCCGATGACCTGCGTAGCGCACGTGCGCCCGGATGGCTGTGACCTGTGGGTCGGCACTCAGGTGCCGGTGTTTGCCCAGCAGACTGCCGCCAGCATCACCGGGCTGAAGCCGGAGCAGGTGGTCGTGCACAACCAGCTGATTGGTGGCGCCTTCGGCCGCCGGCTGGATTACGACTTTATCGCCCAGGCGGTGGCGATTGCGCGGCAGGTGAGTTACCCGATCAAGCTGATCTGGAGTCGCGAAGAGGACATGACCCACGATATGTACCGTCCGCACTACGTCGACCGGCTGACCGCCGCACTGGACGCCGACGGCAAGCCGCAGGGCTGGCAGCATCGCATTGCCGGCGCGTCGGTGCTGGCGCGCTATGTCGGCAGCCTGCCGGCGAGCGGCGTGGATGCCGATGCGGTGGAAGTGGCCATTGACCCGCTCTATGCGCTGGACAGTCTGCAGGTCAATTACATCCGCGAGGAGCCCAAGGTGATTCCGGTCTCCTGGTGGCGCGGAGTGGGGCCGCTGCGCAGCACGCTGGCGGTGGAGTGCTTTATCGACGAGCTGGCGCACAACGCCGGCAAGGATCCGGTCGACTACCGGCTGGCGCTGATGGACAAGCATCCGCGGGCCCAGGCGGTGCTCAAGCTGGCTGCCGAGAAGGCCGACTGGCAAACGCCGTTGCCGGTCGGGCAGGGGCGTGGCATTGCGGTCAGCGCGGTGTTCGGCAGCTTCGTCGCGACCGTGGTCGAGCTGGAAATGCAGGCGGACAAGGGCATCCGCATCAAACGTCTGGTCAGCGCCATCGACTGCGGTCTGGTGACCAACCCGACCTCGGTGCTGGCGCAGATTGAAGGCGGCACCCTGTTCGGCCTGTCGGCCTCGCTGTTCAATGAAATCACGATTGAGCAGGGCCAGGTGCAGCAGCGCAATTTCAACACCTACCGGCAGTTGCGCATCGGTGAAGCGCCCGGCGTCGAGGTGCACATTGTGCCCAGCACAGAGTCACCCGGCGGAGTCGGCGAAACCGGGACTGCACTGATTGGTCCGGCGCTGCTCAACGCGTTGGCCGCTGCATCCGGCGAGCGTCTGCGGCGTCTGCCGCTGAGCCGCGCTGGTTACTTCCCGGTTTAAGGAGCTGAACCCATGCATCTGAGCAAATCCGTGATTCTCGGGCTGGGGCTGGCTGCCTCGGCGCTGTCCGTGCAGGCCGCTGACGATGAGCTGATCGCCCGTGGCAAGTATCTGGCCGCCGCGGCCGACTGTGTGGCCTGCCACACTGTCCCGGGCGGCAAGCCGTTCGCCGGGGGCGTCGAATTCAAGCTGCCGTTTGGCTCGCTGTATTCGCCCAATATCACCCCGGACAAGGCGACCGGCATTGGCGACTGGACCGACGCCGACTTCCTCGGCGCGCTGCATGAGGGCGTCGGCAAGGATGGCAAGCGCTACTACCCGGCCTTTCCGTACACCTCCTACACCTTGATGCCGGACGACGAAGTGAAGGCCATCAAGGCCTATCTGTTCAGCCTGGAACCGGTCAGCAATACGGTGCCGGAGAACACCCTGAGTTTCCCCTACAACCAGCGCTGGGGCATGTTCTTCTGGAACCTGGTATTTCACGATAACGAACGCTTCAAGCCTGATCCGAACCAGTCCGAGGAGTGGAACCGCGGCGCCTATCTGGTCGAAGGGCCGGGTCACTGCGGCGAGTGCCATACCCCGCGCAACTTTGCCCAGGCGCTGAGCAGCAGCCAGCCGCTGGCGGGCAACCTGGTGCAGGGCTGGCAGGCCTACAACATCAGTTCGGACGAGACCTATGGCATCGGTGCCTGGTCGCCGGCCGAACTGGTCAGTTATTTCAGCAAGGGGTATGCCCCGGGCAAGGGCGTGGCCAGCGGGCCGATGGGTGATGTTGTCAATCACAGCCTGCGTCATCTGACCCCGGACGACTTGTCTGCCATCGCGACCTACCTGCTCGGCACCCCGGCGCAGGCCGCCGGCATCGCCCGGCCCGAGGTGGTGCCGGATGCGACCCCGGTGGCCGATGGTGCGCTCGGCAGCAAGCTGTTTGCCGGCAACTGCGCCGGTTGTCATGCCTGGGACGGCAGCGGCACCCAGTCGCCGATTGCCGCGCTCGGCGGTCTGAAAACCGTCAATGATCCGGCCGGCACCAACCTGCTGGGTATCCTGCTGCGCGGTCACGGCGGCCCGGGCGCACGGGTAGACCAGCAGATGCCATCCTTCGCTGCGGGCTATCAGGATGCCGAACTGGCTGCGGTCGGCAGCTTCGTGCTGCAGCACTTCGGTCAGAGTGGCGGCAGCCTCAGTGCTGAGGATGTTGCGGCCAAGCGCGGTAACACCGGCCACTGAGCCGACAGCGGGAGGTGTGATGTCTGCAGTGGAACAGCTGCTCAAGGCGGTCGATGAGGCCGCCCTGCAAGGCGACGATGCGGTGCTGGCAACGGTGGTCAAGGTCGAGGGCTCGGCCTATCGCCGCCCCGGCGCGCGGATGCTGATCAACCCCCTGGGGCAGACCGAGGGAACAGTCAGCGGCGGCTGCCTGGAAACCGAGGTGGCGCGCACGGCGCGCTGGTTGACCGAACGCGGGCCGGCGCTGCGCAGCTACAGCACCGCCGAAGAGGATGAAGATGGCGATGCGGCAGTGCGTTTTGGCCTCGGCTGCAACGGTACCGTGCACCTGCTGTTCGAGCGTGTCGATTCCGCGGCCTGTCAGCTGTTGCTGGATGGCTGCCGGGCGCTGATCAATGGCGCAGTTGGACTCAGTGTGGCGACCGTCGTCAGCGCATCACAGCCTGATTTGCTCGGGCAGCGACTGCTTCTGACTGCCGATGATCAGCTGCAGGGCTGCCTGCCCGATGCCTGGTCGGCGCCGTTGCTGCCACTGCTGCGCCTGGCGCGCTCTGCCCGGCGTGCTGCGTTGCATCGCTTTCTTCAGCCCGGTGGCGCGGTTGAGGTGCTGATCGAGCACCTGCGCCCGGCGCAGCGGCTGGTGATTTTCGGTGGCGGGCACGATGCCCAGCCGCTGGTGCGGATGGCCAAACTGCAGGGCCTGCATGTGACGGTGATTGACAGTCGGGCGCACTTTGCCCGGGGCAGTCGCTTTCCGGAGGCCGATGCGGTGTTGCTCGGGCAGTTGGACAACAGCTTCGCACTGAAGGATTTGCTGGCCGACGCGGCGGTAGTGGTCATGACCCACAGTCTGCAGCAGGATGCCTGGTGGCTGGCGCAGGCGCTGGCGTCGTCGGCGTGCTACATCGGCCAGCTCGGACCGCGTGAGCGCACCGAGCGGCTGCTGGCCGGCATGGCGCAAGCCAACTTGCCGGGCGTCGAGCGGCTGCATTACCCGGTCGGTCTCGACCTGGGGGGCGATACCCCGGAAGCCGTCGCGCTGGCGATTCTGGGCGAGATCACAGCAGTACTCAACGAACGCGCCGGTGGCCAGCTGCAGCAGCGGCGGTCTGCCATCCACGAACCTTCTGCAATTCATATCCATGACGGGTGCGAGCAGGATTTGCCAGCACCCTCCACTATCGAGAGCAACTAAATGTCCGAAATCATTACCGTCGTAGCGGTGCTGCGCGCCGTTCCTGGCGCAGCCGAACAGGTCGCAGCCATCCTTGCCGACGCGGTCGAGCCGTCGCGCGCCGAGGCCGGTTGCCGAGGTTATGTGCTGCACCACGACCGCAGCGATGCCAGTCGCTTCGTGTTTGTTGAGCAGTGGGCCGGGATGGAGGCCATCGAAGCGCACCGTCAGGCGCCGCACTATCAGGCAATGGGCAAGGCGCTGGCAGGCCTGATTGCCGAGCGCGAAGTGATGCTGCTGGACGCCAAGGCCTGATGCCAGGGGTTGCCGCCCTGATGCTTGGCGCCGGGTTCTCCCGGCGCTTCGGCGGCGACAAACGGCAGGCACGTCTGGCCAGCGGCCAGACGGTACTCAATCGTGCACTGGAGAACGCACTGGCGGCCTTCGGCGCGGTAACTCTGGTGCTGCGCAGCGATGATGACCCGCAAGCGCTGGCGCTGCCGGAGGCGGTCGACGTGCTGTTCAATCCGCGCAGTGCGCAGGGCATGGCCAGTTCACTGGTACTGGGTATTGAACATCTGCGGCATGGTGATGCGGATGCCATCGCCGTGCTGCTCGCCGACATGCCGTGTATCCAGCCGACCACCCTGCAAGCGTTGGCGCAGCGGTGTGGTCCGGAGGATATTGTGCTGCCGAGCTGGCAGGGCCAGCGCGGTCATCCGGTGTTGTTCGGGCGGCGCTTCTGGCCGCAGCTGATGACCCTCAGTGGTGATCGCGGCGGACGCGAGATTGTGCGCACCCATGCCGATTGCGTTAAGGTGCTGGCGGTGGAGGATGCCGGTGTCTGTCTCGATCTGGACCAGGCCGCAGACCTTGCCACGCTGAATCCGCTTGTCTGATCCACGCAGGAGATCCCCGGTGCCATCGGTATATCTGGCCGGTTTTGACGTGTTCTATCCCGACGCCCTGGCGCGTGGCGAGTATCTCAAGGCGCTGTGCGCCACGCATGGGCTGGAAGGGCTCTATCCGCTGGATGCGGCTCTGCCGGAGGGGCTGATCGATCCGGCTGGCTGGATCTGTCAGGCCAACCTCGACAGCCTGCGCCGCGCCGACGCGGTGCTGGCCAATCTGGGCCACTTTCGCGGTAACGAGCCGGATTCCGGCACCGTCTTCGAAGTGGGCTTTGCCTGTGCGCTGGGCAAACCGGTGTGGGCGTACTTCCCCGATCAACAGCCTATGATCGAGCAACTGCCGCGTGATGAGCAGGGGCTGTGTCCGGACGGCTTTGTGGTCGAGAACTTCGGCCTGCCGCGCAACCTGATGCTGGCCTGCAGCTGGGTCGGTGCCAGCAGAACGGCGCCCCAGGCCGTTGCCGAGTTGGCCGCCTGGCTGCACGCCAACCCGCAAACGCGCTAGCCGTCTCGCAGGGTCAGGAACAGCCGCAGGTCCAGCTCCAGCTGGTGATAGTCCGGCTCCATGTGCCGGCACAGCTGGTAGAACGCCTTGTTGTGTTCCTTTTCGCGCAGGTGCGCCAGCTCGTGCACCACCACCATGCGCAGCAGCGGCTCGGGCAGGCTCTTGAGGATGGCCGAGATCTTGATCGCGTTCTTGCTCTTCAACTTGCCGCCCTGCACCCGGCTGACAAACTGGTGTTGCCCCAGCGCATTGTCGATCACGTGCATGCGGGTATCGAACAACACCTTGCTGATCGGCCCGCTACTGCGCATGTGCTGCTGCTTGAGGCGCTGGGTGTAGTCGTAGAGTGCCGCGTCGGTCTGGATCGAATGCTGCTCGCCGGGAGGGTAACGTTGCTCAAGCCAGGCGCCGAGCTGGCCACGATCGATCAACTGCTGGACCTGCTGGCGCAGATCGGGGCTGTAGCCCGCGAGGTATTTCAGGGTTGCCAGGGTGTTGTCCTCCGCGGGTCATCCAGCTGTTGATGTGGATTCTGTTGCGCGCAGTATCGGTGCTCCGGCAGCCGCTGTCACGGGCAGCCTCCGGGCTGCCCGTACATTGAGCCGTTAGCCGGTCAGCCGCTGCAGGATGCTAGCGTACAGCTCAATGCCCACCAGCACGTTGAACGGGAAGGTGACGCCCAGCGAGGCTAGCATTACCAGCCCGATGTCGGCCTCTTCAATGGCGTGGCGCACCGCGACCGGAGCGGCGATGTAGGAGGCGCTGGCGGTCAGGGTCGCGAGGATTACCGTCGTGCCCGGAGCCAGCCCCAGCAGCAGCCCGGTCGCCATGCCCGGCAAGCTCAGCAGTGTGGGCATGCACAGGGCAAAGGCGATAACCCGCCAGTGCTGCAGTCGGACCTTGCGCAGGGTTTCTGCAGCTACCAGACCCATTTCCAGCAAGAACAGCGCAAGAATCAGGGAAAATCCGCTGGTCAGCGCGCCAGTGACCTGGCTGCCGCCTTGCTTGCCGTACAGCAGGCCAATCACCACACCGCCCACCAGCAGAATTACGCTGCGGTTGGTCAGCGTCTCCTGCCAGAGCGGCGTACTCGCAACCGTTTGGGCCGGGCCGGATGGGCTACCGAGTCGGCGATACAGCCACAGCCCGGTGATAATTGCGGGCAGCTCCAGCAGCACCAGATACAGCGTGACCTGCCCGCTGACCATCATTCCGCGTGACTCGGTCCAGGCTAGCGCCACCGCAAAGGTACCGGCGCTTACCGAGCCGTAGTGGGCGCAGAAACTGGCCGCATCCGCCCCGTTCAGGCGCACCAGATAGCGCAGCAATGGGTACAGCAGCAAGGGAATCAGAAAGCCCAGCGCGGTAACGGCAAGCACTTCCCCCAGCAGCGACCAGTGCAGGTTGCCGTGCAGGGCCATGCCACCCTTCAGGCCGATGGTCAGCATCAGCAGCAGCGACAGGATGTCGTAGACCGCCTTGGGGATGGCAAGGTCCGAGCGCAGGGAGCCGGCGATCAGACCGAGAATGAAAAACATGACGATGATATCGGGCATGAAGCACGTTCCGCAGGGGCTTGATTAAAAAGCGTAGGCCAAAAAAGAGCCCCTGTGCGGGGCTCTGGTCGGTGAGTTTCAGGCTTCAGGCGCTGAGCCTGAGTGCGCTCTCTGCAGGCGGTCTGTGCACCGAGCGCTCCTCGTCCGTTGCGCTGGCAGCATTGTTCACCACCTGATAGACATGGAAGGCCTCCGGGCCAAAGGGATCAACGGCCGTGTCTACGTAGCAATGGCTAACCGGCACCGGCACACCCGAGCCAACCACCATGAACTGATGCTCGCTTACCGGCAGGTCGATCTTCAGCGGCTCTTCGACCCACAGGTATACGCGTTTCTGGGCAACCACATACTCGCAGCGCACGATCCGGAACCCCTCGCGCAGGGCCAGGCTGGTCACTTGCTTGTCATTGGCCAGTTGATACTGATGGATGGTTTTCATGACCTGTCTCCGAACAGTTTTGACGGATTCAGGGTCAGCTAAATGAGGGTCTTTATAAATCGATCTATTTGGAATTTATAGTTCGATTTTTTCGATGCTGTCGTCCAGCTCGGGCCGAGACTTCAACAGTGCCTCAATGGCCGGGTTGCCGCTGGAGCGCGCGCGGGTGACGGCGTATAGCGTCTCCCTGACCTCGCCAATCGAGCCGATACACTCCACTTCGTATTGGCGACATACCTCATCGTGAATCACCGTCGGGGCCGCAAAATAGCCCAGCCCCTGACGGCCGAATACCTTGATCAACGCACTGTCGTCGACCTCGGCCACCACATTGATGCGGATCCGCTTGGCTGCAAACCAGTTCATCAGCTCGTTGATATAGGGCGCATTGAGAGAGGTCGTCAGAAAGGGCTGGCGGTCCAGACTTAAGGGAAAGCCGGGCCTGAGCCGCGCGGCCAGCTCCGGGGTGGCAAACAGGGATATGGACGAACTGGCCAGCCGCGTGGCGCGAAACTGGCCGGCGTCTTTGAAGTCGGGCTGGCGGTCGGTCAGCAGAATATCCAGCTCCCGTTGGCCGAGCTGGCGCAGCAACTGCCCCGTCTCCCCGGTCTGGCAGACCAGATGCACCGGCCGCGGCTGCGACAGCGCAGGCTCGGTCAAATGGTAGGCGATCAGTTTGTGAATCGAGGCGGCGATGCCGATAGCCAGCGTCAACGGGCGATTTTCCGGCGGCTGCTGCAGAACCTCGGTCAACGACTGCACCGACTGGAAAATGTCGTCGGCATAGGAAAACACCGTCTTGCCAAAGTCGGTCAGCTGCAGCGAGCGGTTGGCCCGCTTGAACAGCGCACCACCCAGCGACGCCTCCAGCGTTGCCAACTGACCGCTCAGGGTCTGCGGCGACAGATCAAGACTCTCCGCCGCCCGCACAATCGACCCCGTTCGGGCAATCATCCAGAAATACTGCAAATGGCGAAGATTCAATTGGTCCACGGGCCGCACTCTCGGTCTGTCAGGGGCTGGCTGCTTGTTGGGGCGATAGTAGCAGCAGTTTTGCCAGTGTGGGGGAGGGGGCAGTTAGCGCGGCGCTGAGTGTTGCCGGCTCAGCGTTCTTGCGCACTTGGGTTCCTAACAAGAGCTTGTTCTCAGTTCTCTTTGTCAGCCAGAAACTGCGCTATCTCGGTGGTCGTGCTGCGGGCGTTGCGCGTGACGCCGATCAGAGTTGCGGAAGCCAGCCCGGTCCACTCGCCATAGCCCACCAGCCATAGCCTGGGTTCGTGGGTGGCGCGGGTGCCCTGAACCTCGACGCGGCCCTCATCGTTGATGAGCCCCAGACTCGCCAAGTGGCCCAATGCGGGCCTGAAACCGGTGCACCAGATCACGGCATCGACCTCGGTCTCGGAACCATCGGGCCACACCACACCGTTGCGGGTGAAGTGAGTGAATGGGCGCACCGCGTGCAAAACGCCGCGTTCACGCGCTTCGACCACAGGCGGGACCATCACTACATCACCCAGGCCACCCACCGGCTTATCGATGGCGCGGCCTTCCTGCTGGGCTTTCCAGCGTTCGGTTGCGCGTTCGAACAGCACGCGCCCGTCAACGTCATCAGGCAGGAACAGAGGCTCGGTAGCGGTCACCCAGGTGGAGTCTGCCACTTTGGAGACCTCGGCAAGAATCTGTGCGCCGGAGTTGCCGCCGCCCACAACCAGTACGCGCTTGCCGGCAAAGGGCTGGGCCTCGACATAGTGGGCCGAATGCAGTTGCTGGCCCTGAAACGACTCGGCGTCGGGATAGACGGGAATATAGGGGTTGCTCCAGGTGCCAGTGGTGCTGACCACGGCTCTGGCCTGCCAGTGCTGCTGCCCGGCGCGCACGCGCAGCCCTCCCTCAATACGCTCTATTGCAGTGACACGCACTGGGCGCTGAAGCGGAAACTGGTAGCGCTCCTCGTAGCGGCTCAGGTAGTCGATCACGTGGTCGCGGGCAGGATAGCCGTCCGCTACCGGCGGCATCATCCAGCCGGCGATGGAACTCCAGGTGGCGGGAGAGAACAGCCGCAGCGAGTTCCAGCCGTGCCGCCAGGCGCCCCCTGGTCCGTCTTCAGCATCGAGAATCAGATACGACAAGCCGGTACGTCGCAGGAAGTACGCCGTAGCCAGACCCGCCTGTCCGCCACCGATGATGATGACATCCAATAAGGTTTTGGATTTGGCTTTCATTCCGACTCTCCTGCACATGAACAGCTGGAGTCTAGCAACTTGCACGCATGCTTGGCTGATGTGCGACAAATGCGCAGCGAATCTTTGCGAGAGATATTCGGGGAGAATAGTGTGCATGAACCCATAGTTTGGCCAACGGCTACGAGACCTGCGTTGGCAGCACTGTCCGTCCCTGGCCCCAGTAGTCTGCCAAGGTCTTCTTTGGG
>NZ_NBYK01000012.1:45460-116555 GCF_002197985.1 Halopseudomonas aestusnigri | reverse complement strand
GCCACACCAGCGCGTCTAAACGATCAGGGTCGATGGAAAGTTGTTTCTCTCTCTATCGGCAGAAGGGCTGGGGTCAGACTTGACGTCAGGGACGGCCAAGTCTGGGCCTGCCTCTGGCAACGCTCAAGATTCGTTAATCAACTCATCCAGCCGAAACCAACCAGCGCGCGGCGCGCATCGTCCAGATCAAAGCCGACGAGGCGCTCGGGTAATCGCATGCCGGCCAACCCCAGGGCTGCCTGCAGCAGGCAAAGCGTTCCGATTCCGGGCTGGTCGTTACCGCCGCCAGCGTTGAACCCGGTGACAACCTGACGCCACTGATGTTGTTCAATCCACGACGACATCAGGTCAAGCCAGGAGGAGTCGTACAGCGACTTCAGGTGCTGGCCCCCGTCAACGCGATCCAGACACACCAGCAGCGTACCTTTCTCGCGCCAGTCGCTCAGTGCCTGGCCAATACCGCTGTAACCCGGCTCTTCAAAGGTTGCGCCCAACCGCAGTTCGATGCATTCGCCGGCAAAGTCGCCAAACAGTTCTGCGGCAATCTGGTCCAGCGGTGAGCTGGCGCTGCGCTGCACCGATGCGCGAACACCTCGGCTTGAAAGCCCTTCGGCCAGGGCTGACAAGCGCTCGCCATCCGTGCCGCTGCCGATCAGTTGCAGCCTGTCATCCTGATCGGCAATCGTGATAAACAGCACTGCCTCCGGCGTTGCACCAGAGGCAAGCAACCGGGCCATCAAGGGCCCCCTGCCCGGATCTGCCTGCCGTTCTTCTCGGCAGGACAGAAACAGCACGGGCAGGGGCGGTCTTTGCGCTGACGCCACTAGCGACGCACCTTGCTGGCCGGCTCACCACCAATGCCGAAGTGCGACTTGGGCATTTCACTGATGATCACCCGAACGCTCGGCAGGGGCGCATCCAGCGCCCGGACAATGGCCTCGCTCACTTCGCGAATCAGCGCTTCCTTCTGCTCGTCGCTGCGCCCTTCCAGAATATGAATCTGTGCAATCGGCATGGCATGCTCCTTAAATGAATCGGCAAGTGACGCTACCCAGCCCCTGGTAGCGCACGCTGATATTGTCGCCTGCTTCGACGGTAATGGCCGCGGTGATACCGCCGGTCATGATGAAGCTGCCGGCCGGGATGTGTTCGCCGCGCTCGGCCAGCAGATTGGCCAGCATGGCGACGCTCGACGCCGGGTGGCCGAGGACCGCGGCGCCGGCACCGACATCAACCACTTCGCCGTTCTTCTCCACCACAACGCCAACGTTTTTCAGGTCAACGTCCTCGACATTGGCCATCATGCCGCCGGTGATAAAGCGCGTTGAGGAGGCGTTGTCGGCCACCACACTGATCAGGTCGAACTTGAAGTTCTCGTAGCGCGAGTCAATCACCTCGACCGTCGGCACCACATAATCGGTCGCCGCGAGCACATCGCCAATGTGGCAACCCGGGCCCTTGAGCGGCGCCTTGGTCACAAAGGAGATTTCCGCCTCGATCTTCGGGTGGATCAGCTCGCTGGTGTCCACCACGCCGCCGTCGGGCACACTGAAATAGTCGGCCAGGAAGCCGTAGATCGGGGTTTCCACGCCCATCTGCGCCATTTTTGCCCAGGAGGTCAGACCCATCTTCAAGCCGACGACCTTGTTGCCGCGAGCCTCCTTGCGCCGGCGGATTTCCCACTGGATATCGTAGGCATCGGCGAAGGTCATCTGCGGGTAGTCGTTGGTGATCTTGTGGATGTCGTGCGCCTGCAGCTCTGCGTTCTCGATGTGCTCGGCCAGTGCCAGTACCTGCTCGGGCGTCAGGGTGCGTTTCTGCTCTTTCATGCCGACTGCTCCTGTTTTTTCAGCAGATCCAGTGCTACATCCACGATCATGTCTTCCTGGCCGCCGACCATGCGGCGCCTGCCCAGTTCGACCAGGATGTCGACCGTTTTCAGGCCGTATTTCTGCGCCGCCACCTCGGAGTGACGCAAGAAGCTGGAGTAGACGCCGGCATAGCCCAGCGCCAGGGTTTCGCGGTCAACCCGCACCGGGCGATCCTGCAGCGGGCGAACGATATCATCGGCCGCATCCATCAGGGTGTAGAGGTCGGTACCGTGCTCCCAGCCCAGTCGTTCGGCGGCGGCGATAAACACTTCCAGCGGCGCGTTACCGGCGCCGGCGCCCATGCCGGCCAGGCTGGCGTCGATGCGGTCACAGCCCTCTTCCACCGCGGCAATCGAGTTGGCGACACCCAGGCTCAGGTTGTGGTGGGCGTGCATGCCGGTCTGGGTTTCCGGCTTGAGTACATCCTTCAGCGCGCGGAAGCGGTCACGGATATCCTGCATGCCCATGGCGCCGCCGGAGTCGACTACATACAGACAGGTGGCGCCGTAGTCCTCCATCAGCTTGGCCTGCTGCGCCAGGCCCTGCGGGGTCTGCATGTGGCTCATCATCAGAAATCCGACGGTATCCATGCCCAGCTTGCGGGCATGCTCGATGTGCTGCTTGGAGACGTCGGCCTCGGTGCAGTGCGTGGCGACCCGCACGATGCGTGCCCCGGCGCTGTAGGCGTTGTCCAGGTCATGGGTGGTACCGATACCGGGCAGCAGCAGGGTGGCGATTTGCGAGTGGGTGATCACTTCGGCTACCGCCTCGATCCACTCCAGGTCGGTGTGGGCACCAAAGCCGTAGTTGAAACTGGAGCCCTGCAGGCCGTCACCGTGGGCCACTTCGATGGAGTCGACCTTGGCCTTGTCCAGTGCGCGGGCGATGTCCTGCACGTTCTTGATCGAGTACTGGTGGCGAATCGCATGGCTGCCGTCACGCAGGGTGACGTCGGAGATATAGAGTTTCTTGCCGGGATTGAATGTCATGGTCGTGTCCTCAGGCCAGGTTCATCGACTGCGCCATGCGCTCGGCGGTCGCCAGCGCCGCAGAGGTCATGATGTCGAGGTTTCCGGCGTAGGCCGGCAGGTAATGGGCGGCACCTTCGACTTCCAGGAAGATCGAGGTTTTCAGCCCGCTCAGGTGGCCAAGGCCCGGTACGTTCAGCGGCTGCTCCGGCGGGATCACGTCGAACTGCACCTTCTGCTTGAGGCGGTAACCCGGCACGTAGCTGTTGACCGCCTGCACCATTTCCTCGACCGAGGCTTCAACGGCGGCCTGATCGGCCAGTTCACTGAGCACATAGACGGTATCGCGCATGATCAGCGGCGGCTCGGCCGGGTTCATGATGATGATCGCCTTGCCGCGACGGGCACCGCCGATCACTTCAATCGCCTTGGAGGTGGTTTCGGTGAATTCATCAATGTTGGCGCGGGTGCCCGGGCCGGCGGATCGTGAGGAAATCGATGCGACGATTTCGCCGTAGTGCACCTTGGCCACACGCGAGACCGCAGCCACCATCGGGATGGTCGCCTGACCGCCACAGGTGACCATGTTGACGTTGGTCTCGTTGATGTTCTGTTCCAGGTTTACGACCGGCACGCAGTAGGGGCCGATGGCCGCCGGGGTCAGATCGATGATGCGCAGGCCCGGCTTGTGACCGCGCAGCAGCACTTCGTTGTGCCTGTGGGCACCGGCCGAAGTGGCATCAAAGATAAAGTCGATGTCGGCAAATTCCGGCATCTTGACCAGCCCATCCACCCCTTCGTGGGTGGTGGCCACGCCCATGCGCGCAGCACGCGCCAGGCCATCGGAGTCGGGGTCGATACCGACCATGGCACCCATGGCGATATGCTGACTGTTACGCAAAATCTTGATCATCAGGTCGGTGCCGATGTTGCCCGAGCCGATGATCGCGGCTTTCAGTTTCTTGCTCATTGTCTTTTCCCTCTCTGGGAATAATCCGCTGTGCAGGCGTGACCGCGGGGCCACGCCCGTCGAGTCACACGAAACGCACGCTGGCCGTGCCCATACCGCCAATGCTGACCTGCATGAAATCACCGGCCTTGACCGGCTCAAGCGGTACCAGCGAGCCGGACAGGATGACCTCCCCGGCTTTCAGCGAAATACCGAAACGCCCGAGGGTGTTGGCCAGCCAGGCAACGCAGTTGACCGGTGAGCCCAGCGCCGCAGCGCCTGCGCCGGTACTGATGATCTGGCCGTTCTTTTCCACCACCATGCCGCAGGTCACCAGATCGACCTTGCGCGGCGATACCGCCTGGTCACCCAGCACGAACAGCCCGCAGGAGGCGTTGTCGGCGACCGTGTCCTGAATCGCGATCTTCCAGTCCTGGATACGTGAATCGACGATCTCGAAGCACGGCATCACGCATTCGGTTGCCGCCAGTACATCGGCGTTGGTGACCCCGGGGCCGGTGAGGTCGCGCTTGAGAATGAAGGCAATCTCGCCTTCGGCGCGCGGCTGCATCAGCTTTTCGCTGATCGGCATGGCTTCACCGCTGTTGTAGACCATGGCATCGGTCAGGTAGCCAAAATCGGGCTGGTGCACATTGAGCATGTTCTGCACCGCCTTGCTGGTAACGCCGATCTTCTTGCCGATCACCCGCTCACCGGCGTCCAGCCGGTTCTGCAGCATGCGCAGCGAGATGTGGTAGGCATCGTCGATGCTGATATCAAAGCCGCGACTGGTCAGCGGGCTGACCGCCTCGCGCTTGAGCATTGCCTGGTACAGCTCGTCACCAAGCTGATTGATCTGAGACTGATCCATGGTCAAAGCACTCCTGAAGCGCTGTCGGCTTCGCTGAGAAAATCTTCCACCAGCCGCGCAAAGCGACCGGCATGTTCGATCTGGGTCCAGTGGCCGCAATGGCCGTAGACATGCAACTGGGCATTGGGAATCAGCTGCGCCAGCTGCAGTGAGGCCTGCAACGGGATGACCTGATCCTCGCGCCCATGGATAACCAGCGTCTCGTGTTGCACGGCGCGGATATCCGCCTCGTTGCTGGCCAGACCGTCGACCCAGCGCTGACGCGGCGCCGGGAACATCTGCGCAAAGGACTCCTGGAACCCGGGGCGGATACTGGCCTGGTAACGCAGCTCGGCCAGTTCGTCGGTAACCAGAGCGCGGTCGTAGGCAAAGGTATCCATCAGGCTGCGCATGGTCTGGAAGGACGGCTCATAGCCCCAGACCCGATCCAGCCCGTCGGTAATCGGGAAGCTCACGCCAACGCTGCCCATCAGCACCAGCCGGCGCACCCGCTGCGGATAGCGAATGGCGAGCGCCAGCGCGATACCGCCGCCAAACGAGTTACCCACCAGATCGGCCTGTTCGATACCCAGTGTATCGAGCACGCCGATGGCATGCTCGACCCAGACATCGCGCTGATAATCCGGGTTGGCCGGGCGCTCGCTGTAACCGAAGCCCAGCATGTCGGGCGCAATGACCCGGCGCTGCCTGGCCAGCTCGGGCATCACCAGACGCCAGTTGGCCCAGGCGGTAACGCCCGGCCCGGAGCCGTGAATCAGCATCAGCGGGAAGCCTTCGCCATGCTCATGCACGTTGGTCTGGTAACCGCCGGCGGTAATGCTGCGGCCCAGCTCGGGACTCTCTACTGCAACATTCATGAGCACCTCACAACTTCACGCAGATATTTTTCATTTCGGTGTAGAACTCGAGCGAATGCACCCCGCCCTCGCGACCGATGCCAGACTGTTTGCTGCCGCCAAAGGCGGTACGCAGATCACGCAGGAACCAGCTGTTGACCCAGACAATGCCGGCCTCCAGCTGACCGGCGACCCGGTGCGCACGGGTGACGTTCTCGGTCCAGATGGCCGAGGCCAGGCCATAGGGCAGGCTGTTGGCCAGGGCCACGGCTTCTTCCTCGCTGTCAAACGGACGGACATGGCAACAGGGGCCGAAGATCTCTTCGGTGACCACGGCCGAGTCGTCCTTGAGGCCGGTCCAGATGGTCGGCTGCACCCAGGCGCCGTGGGCCAGCTCTGCCGGCATGTCCGGCACGCCGCCGCCGGTAATCACGGTTGCCCCGTCCTCAACGGCTTTCTGGTAGTAGGACAGCACCTTCTCGCGGTGCTTGAGGCTGATCAGCGGACCAAAGTTGCTGGTGGCATCGTCCGGCGGGCCCAGCACCAGTTGCTCGGCACCGGCTTTCAGGCGCGCGACAAACTCGTCGAAGATCGGCCGCTGAACGTAGACCCGCTCGGTGCCCAGACACACCTGACCGCAGTTGGCAAAGGCCGAGCGCAGCGTGCCCTCGATCGCCTTGTCCATGTCGCAGTCGGCAAACACGATGCCGGCATTCTTGCCACCCAGCTCAAGGGACACCTGACGCACGCCGTTGGCGGCCGCCTTCATGATGGTTTCGCCGGTGCCGGTCTCGCCGGTGAAGGTGTAGGCATCCACATCCGGATGTTCGGTCAGAAAGGCGCCGGCCGAGTTACCGCCAAAACCGTGCACCACGTTGTAGACCCCATCCGGCACCCCGGCCTGCTGCATGACCTCACCCAGCAGCGCAGTGGTGGTCGGCGTCTCCTCGGAGGGTTTGACCACTACGGTATTGCCGCAGGCCAGTGCCGGGCCGACCTTCCAGGTCATCAGCAGCAGCGGCAGGTTCCACGGACTGATCACACCGATCACGCCCTTAGGCCGGCGAACCGCGTAGTTGAGCGCACCGGCGCCGTCCGGCGTGGCCATCTCGAATGCCTCGGCGGCGACATTCTTTACCAGGTCGGCGAATACCTTGAAGTTGGCGGCGCCACGCGGTATGTCGATATGGCTGGCCAGTGAGCGCGGCTTGCCGGTATCCAGGCACTCGGCTTCGAGGAACTCGTCAAAGCGCGCCGTGATGCCATCGGCAACCCGGTGCAGGATGGCCGTGCGCTCCTCGACCGACATACGGCCCCAGGGCCCTTTCAGCGCCGCCCGCGCTGCGCGCACGGCGGCATCGACTTCCTCGCGCCCGGCTTCATGCACCTTGCTCAGCACCCTGCCGTTGGCCGGGTTGATATTGTCGAACAGACGACCGCTGGCCGAGCCGACGTACGCGCCGTTGATGTAATGCTTGATTTCTTTCATGGCTAAACAGCTCCCGCCAAAGTGGGTCAGGTCAGTACGGTGAGGAAACGCTCATTGAGCTGACGGTCGTGGTAGAAAATCGCCTTGCCCAGCTGTTCGGCTGCCCAGGTCACCGGTTTGTGGTCCGGATAGTTGTAGTCACCGCCGCAGAACACCTCGTTGCGGTTGCCGGAGGGGTCGAAGAAGTAGATGGTCTTGCCGTGGGTCAGGCCGTGGCGAGTCGGTCCGATGTCGATCGAGGTATCGGTCATGCTGATCAGGTCGGCGGCGCGCAGCACGTCCTCCCAGGTTTCGAGGAAGAACGAGGCGTGATGAAACTTGCCCTTCTCGGGATGCATGATGAAGGCCACGTCATGCGCTTTGGTCGAGATACTGAGGAACTGGGCGATGCGGTCGCCGTTCTCGTCCAGCACCTGCTCGGCCAGGTAAAACCCGAGCACATTGACGAACAGATCGTAGGTGGCCGCCAGCTCATCGCCATACATCAGGCAGTGGTCGAAACGCACCGCGCGCATGCCCTTGAGGTCCATTGGCCAGGCCTCCGGGTTGACCTCGGTGACACCCCACTTGCCGGTATATTCCTTCTCGGCATAGAGCTCAAACGTGTGCCCGCTGGGGGCGACAAAGCGAATGCGGCGGCCACAGCCGCGCAACTCGCCGGCCGGAATGTGCTCGACCGGGCAGCCCCAGGCGAGCAGGTCCTGCTCCAGCTGCACCAGCGTTGCCTCGTCCACCACCTTGAAGCCCATGAAATCCATGCCGGGTTCATCGGACGGATTGAGCACCAGCGAGAACTTGTCGACTTCGGTCCAGGCTTTCAGGTAAATCCGGCCCTGCTCGTCACGGTCGGTTTCGATCAGGCCGACCAGGTCGCGATAGTGTTTCAGGGCGGCTTCGGCATCCAGTACCCGGATCTGCACGTGACCGGGACGCATCACACCTTTTCTCATCACATCACCTCATTGGAATTGTTGTTGGTGCCTGCCAGCTCGGGCGCTGGCCGATATTCAAAGCTCAGGTCACTGCGCGGATAGACCCGACAGGCCAGTACCCGTCCGCAGCGGCGCGATGCCTCGTCTACATGTTTTTTACTCATGGGCCCGCAGCTGAACTCGCCGCTGACCACCTGGACCTTGCACAGGCCGCAGCCACCGCCGCGGCAGCCCACCGGAATGCAGCGCTTGCCGGCCAGCTCCATCGCCTTGAGCAGCGAGTGATCGCTTGCGCAGTTGAAGCGCAGGCCTCTGACCAGCTCGGTCATTTCGAATGTGTCAGTCATCGTTGTTATTCTCGACTGCCGTTCGTTTGCTCACGTGAGAGCCCTTTCACCTGTCACTGCGGCAATGCGCAGCCGGGGGCCGGCTTTCACGTCCCGGATTCAGATCCGCTTGAATAGCGCCGAGCGCTGGGTGTCCTCTGCACCGTCGGCGGCGGTGTAGAAACGCTCCATGAAGATGTCGCGCTCAAACAGCCGGCCCTGCATCAGGGCGGTAATAGCCGCATCGATCATCGGCGGCGGGCCGCACAGGTAGGCCTTGTGACCGGCAAAACGGCCGTCAAAGTGCGCCTTGGCAGCGTCGTGCACATAGCCACGGAAGCCCTGCCACTCGCTGTCATCGGCCGCCTGGCTGAGCGCCGGTACGTAGGTGAAATTGGCGTGGCTGGCAGCCAGTTGCTCGAACAGCTCGGCGTTGTAGAGTTCGCTGCGGTTGCGCGCGCCCTGAAACAGGGTGATCTGGCGGCTGTCGCCCTGCTCCAGCAGGTCGAGAATCATCGACTGCGGGCTGGACAGCCCCGAGCCGCCGGCAATAAAGATCAGATCGCCCGGCTGCGAGTTGCGCACAAAGAACATGCCGTAGGGTCCGGACAGCGACAGCTGATCACCCACCTTCAGTTGCTGATGGATGTAGCCGGTGGCTGCGCCACCTTCGACCAGCCGCACATGCAGCTCGACCTCGTCCGGCCGGCTCGGCGGATTGGCCAGCGAGAACGCACGGCTGCCCTCAATGCCCGGCAGTTCCAGGTTGATGTACTGGCCAGCCTGAAACTGCATCGCGCGATCCAGCTTCAGGCGCACGCCCAAAATGGTCGGTGACAGTGGCAGCAGTTCGCTGACCGTGGCCCGGTAGTCCTCTACCGAATAGCCCTCGAAGTCTTCATCCACATCGATATCGGCTTCGATGGTCACATCGCTCTGCACCGTGGCGCAGCAGGCCAGCACCTTGCCTTCGTCGCGCTCGACATCCATCAGCGCGAACGGCGAGGCCTCGCCGATATCCACGTCGCCCTCCAGCACCTGCACCTTGCAGGTCGCGCAGGTGCCGTGGCCGCAGGCGAACGGCAGCCAGACACCCTGACGCAGCGCGGCCTGGAGGATGGTCTGGTCTTCCTCGACCTCAATCTGTTCGCCGGTCGGCTCAATCGTGACTGTATAGCTCATGACCGCCTCCTCAGATTGCGCCGCCGGCGATACCGTCAAGGCCGGGCACGCGCAGGGTCAGCAGCGCTTTGTGCGCCACCCCGTTCTGCGCCAGGCTGAGCGCAGGGTCCGGGCTGAACGGCTGATTGTTGAGCTGCCACTGGGCCTGGCCAAAGTCCAGGCCGGCGGCCTGCGGGTGGGCGGCAATGGCCGGGCGCACAACCTGCTCGCAGAACTCGCCCATGCTCATCTCGGGCGACGCCAGAAAGGCAAACGGCGAACAGAACAGCAGATGGTTCGGCCAGTACAGATAGACCAGTTGCATGCCATTGAAGTTGGCCTGCAGGTCACGCGGTTCGGCGCTGTATTGATAAAGGGCTTTAACGCTCATGGAGATCACCTTGTTCTTGTTGTCGCCCCGACCTGTCGGTCGGGGCCGGGTGTTGTGAAAGGTCAGGCGGCGTCCCGGGAGTCGTCATCGCCCCCGAGCGGCCGATTGCCCTTGATCGCCTGCCAGCGCTGGTGATCCGGCGAACCCACGTAGTCGAAATTGTCCTGGCCGATATTGATGTGGTAGTACTTCGAGACCACGGTCTCGACGTCTGCCCCCTCGCAGTTGCCCTGATAGATCTGGTGCACCGGCAACCAGGACTGGATGTACTTCTCGGGCTCGTACTTGAAAATGTCGCAGCAGCCATCCGAGCAGAAGTGATAACGCTCGCCCTCGTGCTCCAGTGTGCGCAGGCTCAGCTGGGTCGGATCGCCGTGCTCGGTGAACAGGGTCGGCACCTGGCACACCTGGCACAGTTGCGGCAGGGTGTTGTTGTAGAAACGCTCACCCTTGTCCTGCATCTTCTGCCAGTGCTCGAAGCGCGGGCGGTAGTACTTGTCGAAGGTGTCCGGGTACTGCTCGGACAGCCAGTCCATTTCCGCGGCACTGGGCAACCAGGTATGGAAGTTGGTGGCGTGGCTGTACTGATAGAAGGTCGACCACAGCTGATGGCTGATGTGGTTCTTGCCGTCGTTGGCCACGTCCTGATACTTGGGCGGGCGAATGCCGTAACGCTCCAGATCCTTGAACAGGGCGCCGCCGTTCTGCTCGTAATAGACCTCCCACGCATCCTTCCAGGACATCACCTTGTTGGGCAGCATGTAGTCCATCATCATGCTGACCAGGCTCAGCAGGCGGTAACCGCGCCAGAACCACTTGTCGATCCAGTGCTGCACGATCGGCACGTTGTCCTCGTGCTGCTCGAGCATGAACTTGATGACCTCAAGGCCCAGAGTCATGTGACGGGCCTCGTCCGATTGCGCCGAGAAGCCGAAGGTCACGGTGGCCATATCGCCGTTGTACGCCGCGCCGGACATGAACGGCACGAACAGCAGGTTGGTCAGCACATATTCGAACGAGAACGAAATGGCCGTCAGAAACTCGAACGGGCCAGCCGAGCGAGCGTCGTCAAAGAACGACTTGGGCACCGACAGGAACCAGACCCGGTCGTGCATGTGGGCAAAATCGTGCAGGCCGTTGAAGTGCTTGTTGTAGTGGCTCATGGCGTGCAGCTGGGTCTGCACGTGACGCAGCTCATCAATCGACTGCATCTGGCAGGCTACCCGCGCACCGGCACCGCTGAAATGCCGGCCAACCTTGGCGTAGCCCTGAAACGCGCCATATTCCAGCGGCGAAACACCGGTCAGAAACAGCTTGAGGGCGTTGACGTAGCGCGCATCGGAAATATTCTGGTGGCCGTTGTTCTGGGCGAACGCGTCGAAGATGGCGTACAGCTTCTTCTCTTTCTCGGCCTGATACTTCCAGTAGGCATCCATGGTCAGGCGGAAGGGATCCTCCCACTTGTCCCAGTCGGTGATCTTGATCCCCTCGAAGCGTTCGTAGGGGAAGATATCTTCCTTCTTCTGGTAGCTCGGTTCCCAGGCCATGTCGCGGGTCAGGTACTGGTACTTGTCTTTGAGGCTGAGCTTCTTGTTCTTGGTAGCCATGAGGGGTCTCCTAGTTTTTCCACTCGAGGATGAAGTGGTCTTCATCCTCATCCACGTTGCCGCCGATGCTGATCACGTCCAGGAGCATTTCCTGCACGTCCCACTCGCGACCGATCTTTTCCTCAACCGTGGCACGGTTGATTACCAGGCGCTTTTCAGCCTGGATGCGGATCATGGCCGGGTGGTGCTGCACTTCGGCGTGGGGGTTGTCTTCGGCAATCGCCTCTACCAGGTAGCGGGCGTTGTCGTTGTCCTGAAAAACGATGAAGGCGAGCTGGCTCATGCGGCGACCTCCTCGGCGACCAAGCCGAGCTTCTTCAGCCGCTGGTCGAATTGGCCAACCACCTCGTCCAGCGCTGCGACACCGACGCTGGCGTTGGCGAGCGGCTGCAGGGCAGCGATGACCCGCGGCTGCCAGTGGGCAATCCAGCGCTGCAGCTGCTCGGCATTGGCATCACTTTCCGCGCGCACGGTCTTGAGCATGGCATCGACCCAGCGGCAGGATTCGGCGTGCCAGTCACGCATGAACTCGGTGAGCATCGAGACATCCTCGGCCCCCTGCTCCGCCAGCCACTGATCGAACTTGTGATACATCAGCGGGTACAGCAGGCCATCGATCAGCAGGTTCTGCAGTACGGTCAGCTCGAACCAGTCCTTGACCACCAGACTGTCCTCAACCAGCTTGCGCAGCGGCTGCCAGAGTACGTCTTCCATCCAGTAGGTCTTCGAGCGATCCAGAGCCTCGCCGGTGCTGCCGTCGATCAGCAGGGCAATGCGCGACAGGTACTGGCCCATGCCCAGGCGGTCCATGGCCTGATAGATGTGCATCTGGGTGACCGTGCCGGCCACCGCATCGCCAGCGATGCTGCTGTTGTTCATGTTGGCGCCCAGCTCCATATGGCGCAGCGGCACCAGCAGACGCAGCAAAGTTTCCTGCAGCGCCTCCGGCATGCGGGTCAGCAGATTGCGCTTGTCGCAGAAGCTGAAGCTGTGCTCGGCGGCCTCCTGCATCTTGGCGCGGTTCTGCACGTAGGCACCGTAAAAGAACTGGCGCGGATCGCTTACCGCGTACCAGTCGGCCATGCGGATGGCAGTGCGGGTCGGGTCATTCAGACCGTGCTCGGCATCCCACAGGGGGCGGTAATGGAAGTTGGTGGTCGCCTCGATATCGAAGCTGGCTTCCTGATAGCGCGAGGCAGGCTTGTCGCCAAAGCGGCGCTTGATGTTGCTGTAGGTGTGCCGAATCGGCTCCACCGAGTTGGTTTTGATTTCAATGCTCATGACAACCGTACCGTTTTGTTTTTGTAGGGGTGTGTCGGATCGGAATCAGCGCTGGCCTTTCTCGCCGAAGCGCCACTTCACCATGTCCTCGTCAACCTGACGGGCCATGGCCTCATCCATGTGAACAACCTGGTTGTGTTTGCAGAACTGAACGAAAGCGTCTTTCGGAAGCACCAGTTCGACGAACAGATCGGGGTGACCGATGGCAAAGTCGAACTCGACAAAGCGGGCGTCCGGTTCGCTGCGTACCCGAATCCAGCGGGTCATCTGGTCAAAGCTTTGGGCGGTCTGGCTCATAGGGCTTCACCGTGCTTGTTGTTGTGAGCAGACCTACAGCAACGGCTATGCCAGCCAGCGATAACGGCGCGAAATAAGAATTCAACCAATTGATATTCAAGACTTTTTATTTTTTCCCATTGATAAACTGCCTCACCGGAAACGCTCGGCAGCGGGGGGAATCGCGAAGGGAATTTGATGATTTGATGAAACAGCGCTGCGCATGTCAGCAAATGCTCACCCAGCGCGACGCCCCCTTTGGCCAATTAATCATTTGGTTGATTTTTAACCGCAGACAGCGTCAAGATGCCGAGACACTCAGCGCGTCACAGCATGTTGTGAGACAGCGCAAAACGCCCAACAAAAACAACAGGGGCTAATGCATCATGGCGACCAGCTACAAGCCGCACCTGCAGTATTCGGACTATCACGATCTGACCGAGCAGATCCGCTTTCAGAGCACGGACGGCAAAATCTGGTTTGCCGAGCAGCGCATGCTGCTGATGCAGGTGTCCGCCATGGCCAGCTTCCGGCGTGAGCTGGTAAACACCCTCGGTATCGAGCGCGCCAAGGGCTTCTTTCTGCGCATGGGCTACCAGTCGGGACTCAAGGATGCCGAGCTGGCTCGCAAACTCAGGCCACACAACAACGAACTCGATATATTCCTCGTCGGTCCGCAGCTGCATTCACTCAAGGGCATGGTCAAGGTCAAGCCAATCCAGATTGATCTTGACCACCAGAAGGGCCACTTCTATGGCGAGCTGGAGTGGGTAGACTCGTTCGAGGTCGAGATTTGCCAGACGGAATTGGGGCTGATGCATGAACCCGCCTGCTGGTCGTTGCTGGGCTATGCCTGTGCCTACAGCTCCTCATTCATGCGGCGTGAAATCATCTTCCGCGAAGTCAGCTGCCGCGGCTGCGGCGATGAGCGCTGCCTGATCGTCGGCAAGCCGGCGGAGGAATGGGATGACGCGGAGCAGTTCAAAAGCTACTTCAGGGAAGACCCCATTATCGAGGAGCTTTACGACCTGCAATCGCGGCTGAGTTCGCTGCAAAACGACCTGGATCAGCAGGAAGGTCAGTACTACGGCATCGGCCAGTCGAGCGCCTACAAAAAGGTCTGCCAGACCATCGACAAGGCCGCCAAGGGCAAGGTCTCGGTGCTGCTGCTGGGCGAGACCGGCGTTGGCAAGGAGGTGATTGCCCGCAGTGTGCATCAACGCAGCGAGCGCGCCGACAAGCCGTTCGTGGCCGTCAACTGCGCCGCCATCCCGCCCGATCTGATCGAGGCAGAACTGTTCGGCGTTGAAAAAGGCGCCTACACCGGTGCTCACCAGGCACGTGCCGGCCGTTTTGAACGGGCCAATGGCGGAACCATCTTTCTCGACGAGGTGATCGAACTGCCGCCAAGGGCCCAGGCCACCCTGCTGCGCGTGCTGCAGGAAGGTGAACTGGAGCGGGTAGGTGACTCGCATACCCGCAAGATCGATGTGCGGGTGATTGCCGCCACCAACGAAAGCCTGGCCGATGCCGTCGAAAAGGGGCGCTTCCGAGCCGACCTGTACTACCGCCTGAATGTGTTCCCGGTTCAGATTCCGCCACTGCGGGAGCGGCAGGAGGACATTCCGCTGCTGGCCGAGCACTTCCTGCGCAAATCGCACCATGCCTACCAGAAGCGCACCCTGGGGCTGTCGGACAAGGCGCTGGAGCTGTGCCTGAACTACCACTGGCCAGGCAATATCCGCGAACTGGAAAACGTCATCGAACGCGGCGTGATTCTGACCGACAGCAACGAGAGCATCAGCCAGGACGCGCTGTTCGCAGTCAGCCCGGAGATTATCGAGACATCCTGCGATGACCGTCTGAACGATTTCGGCACCATCGTCCATGGCAGCGACATTGCCACCGGAGGCGACTGGGTATCACAGATTCTGACCTCCGGCGTCAGCCTGGAAGAGGTCGAAAACAGTCTCATGCGTCGCGCCATGGAGGACGCCGGCCAAAACGTATCCGAGGCCGCCAGGAGGCTGGGGCTGACACGCCCGGCGCTGGCATATCGGCTGAAGAAGTCCGGCATTCTGGAAGAGAGCGAACAGCACTAGCCCGGCAGCGACTACCCGCCCGAATAGCTCCTTGCACCGGGCAAGGAGCGCCCTCTCACCCGTCAGAGCAACCCAGTCCGAACCCGCGCTTTACCAAATCAGCAAGCCCCGCCTGCACTTTTATCAATTGATCAAATTACCCTGCCCGAAACGCAGCTTGGTTCCCGCGCAAAAACCACCAACCAATAAAAAACCGTTACCAATCAGCCAGTTGGAATTATGCGAAAGCGCTGGCACAGCGCTTGCTACCGAGCCTCTGTCGCTCCGTGAATAAAAATAAAACCCTGATTGGTGACATACCATGTTTGACATACCAACACCTCTCCGAGGTGCGCCGGGTCGTCGGCATCTGCTTGCCGGACTGGCTTGCTCGATGCTCCTGACCGGCTGCGAGGCGCCGCTGAATCTGGACGCGGTAGAGCGCCAGCACAGCGAAGCCCTGCAACGCACCGACTTCTACCAGGCCATGGCCAGCAATGGTGAAACCACCCTCATCGTCGGTAACGATGGCGTGGTGCTGCGCAGCAGTGATCAGGGCACCAGCTGGCAACGCCAGCCGCTACCGACCAGCATGAGTCTGGTCGATCTGGATGTGTGTCCGGACCGCAGTTTCATCGCCCTGAGTTTCGACAACCAGCTCTGGCACGGCAGCCCGGATGCCAGCCAGTGGAGCAGCCACTCACTGCCCAGCAGCGAGCAGATGATGGCAACCGCCTGCGCGCCGGACGGCAGCTGGTGGGCGGTCGGCAGTTTCAGCACCCTGCAGCACAGTGCAGACCAGGGCGCCAGCTGGGACGAATCCAGTCTGGATGAGGACGCCATTCTCACTACCCTGCAGTTCATCGACGCCGAGCACGCCGTGGTAACCGGCGAATACGGACTGGTCTATCAAAGCCGCGACGCCGGGATCAGCTGGGAGCCGGCCGGCAGCCTGCCTGACGAGTTCTACCCCCACGCCAGCTTCTTCCGCGACCTCGATGAAGGCTGGGTCGGTGGGCTGAACGGCTTCATCTGGCACACCCGCGATGCCGGAGAAACCTGGCGCAAGCAGCCCAGCGGCACCGAAGCGCCGATCTTCGGCTTTGTCAGTGATGGCAACGCACTCTATGCCCTCGGCGAAAACACCACCGTACTCAACCTGCACGGCAGCCGCTGGCAGCCGCTGGCCACGCCCAATCAGCCCCTGTATCTGCGTGCCGGTCTGCTCGTGCCCGAGCAGCATCTGCTGGCGGCCGGCGGGCGCGGCACGCTGCTGAATATTCAACTCCCAAAGGCCCTGGCGGCCAGCGCTGACTGAGGAACCGACATGTCTGGATTACATCGTTTTACCCATGCCATGCACGGTCTTGAGGTGTGGATGTTCAACAATCCACGCAAGGTGCTGGCCGCCATCGCCCTGCTGACCCTGCTGTTTGCGCTGCGCATACCGGGGCTGAAAATCTATACCGACTTTGCCGATCTGCTGCCGCAGGAACACCCCTATATCGAGCTGCACAACAGCATCAAGGACAGCTTCGGCGGGGCCAACGTGCTGGTCGTGGGCGTCGCCTTCGACAACGGTGACATTTTCTCCAACGCCAACCTGGCCACCATTGACCGGGTCACCCAGGCCGTCGACAACCTGCCCGGCGTCAACCACAACCTGGTGACCAGCGTCACCCACCGCAACTCGCGCAAGATCTGGCTGACCGAGGTCGGCTCGATCAACTCCGAGCCCTACTTTGACGCGCAAAACGGCAACTACAGCGATGAGCAACTAGCGCAGATGCGCGCGGATGTAGCCGCCAACCCGCGCATCTACGGCCCGCTGGTGTCCTCCGACTTCAAGATGGCGCTGGTCAAGGCGCAACTGATCGAAGGCCAGCTCGACTACGCCGCCACCTTCGCCCAGTTGCAGGCCCTGCGCGAGGCGGAAAGCGGCAATGGCGTCACCCTGTATGCCACCGGCCAGCCGGTGCTGGTGGGCTGGGCCTACACCTACATGGACCAGATTCTGCAGATCTTCATCTTTACCGTGCTGATCATGCTGTCGCTGCTGGTGTTCCATTTCCGCAAGGCCTACGGGGTGCTGATTCCCCTTGGCGGCGTGCTGATCTCGACCATCTGGGGTCTGGGCATCATCAGCCTGCTGGGCTTCAACCTGGATCCGCTGGGGCTGGTTATTCCCTTCCTGATTGCCGCGCGGGCGATGAGCCACGGGGTGCAACTGGTCGAGCGCTACTACGCCGAGGTGCGTGTTCTTGGCAACGGCCCGAAAGCGGCCAGGGCGACCTTTGACAGCCTGTTCCGCCCGGGCTCGCTTGGCGTGGTCTCCGACGCCGTAGGCCTGTCGCTGATCGCCATCGGCTCCATTGCCCTGAATACCAAGCTGGGCGTCTATGCCTCGCTGTGGGCGATGACCGTGATCCTGACCGTGCTGATTGGCGTACCGCTGCTGCTGTCGATCCTGCCGACACCGAAAAACCCCGAGATCAAGGAAACCTTCCTGCGCCATATCGGCGCCACCTGTGCCCGCACCGTCAGCCGTCCGGGCGCGGCGCGGGTCGTGCTTGGCGCTGCCGCGCTGGCCATTGCCCTGGGTCTGGTCGCCGCCTCCCAGGTACGTATCGGCGACTCGGAGCCGGGTTCACCCATCCTCTACCCCGACCACGACTACAACCTGTCGTCCAAGGAAGTGAATGACCGCTTCCCCGGCTCCGAAGAGCTGTACATCATCGCCGAACACGCCGAGAAAGGCGGGCTGAAAAAACCCGAGGTACTGCGCGCCCTGCAAGACTTGCAGGCGCACATGCTGGCCGATCCGGCGGTCGGTGGCAGCAAGGGTTTGCCGGACCTGATCAAGCAGGTCAACCGGCTGATGCACAACGACGATCCACGCTGGTTCCAGATCCCCCATGAAGCGGACTACGTCGGCGGGCTGATGTTTACCTATATGGCGTCGAGCCCGATTCCCGGGGCGTTGAACGAGTTCAACGATACCGACGATCGCATCGCCAACCTGGTGTTCTACTACAAGGATCGCCAGGGCGAGACCATCCGTCGTGCCATTCACATGGCGCGCGAATGGATCGCCGAACACGACGGCCAGGTTGAAGGCCTGACCATCCGGCTGGCCGGCGGCACCCTCGGCGTTGCCGCGGCCATGAACGAGTCGGCCTTCGAAACCAATCTGGTCGTGCTGCCGTTGGTATTTCTGCTGATCTTCGCCTTCGTGATGCTGTTCTACACCTCTTGGCACGCCGGGCTGATGATGCTGCTGGCGATGACCTTCGCGACCACCCTTACCTACGCCTACATGGGCCTGGCCGGACTCAACATCGACATCAACACCGTGCCGGTCATCGCCGTCGGCATTGGTGTGGGCATCGACTACTCGATCTACATGATGGACCGCATCCGCGAGGAAATGGCCAAGAGCGGCAGGCTGGTGGATGCCGTTCGCCAGGCGATCGCCACCACCGGCATGGCCATCAGTTTCACCGCCGTCACCCTGATGGCCGGCATCGTCATGTGGGTGTTGCTGTCGGACCTGCGCTTCCAGTCCGACGCGGCAATGCTGCTGTGCGTGATGATCGTCATCAACGGCCTGGCCGCCATGCTGCTGGTGCCCTCCTGGGTGCTGGTGATGCGCCCGCGCTTCATCACCGATGTCTACGCCGACGAGGATGGCATCCTGCATGCCGATCGCCCGGCAGCCAGTGCCCCGCAGCCTGTCGGGGCGCTGATAACGGGGCAGGCTGAGTTCGACTCGTCCTGCCCTATCCCACTGTAATGAGGAACTGCCAATGCAAACAAAAATAAAAGGCCTCGGACGCTGGAGCCTCGCTCTGGCGAGTGGCACCGGGCTGTTGCTGAGCCCGCTCAGCGCTGCGATCGCCAGTGAGGAAACCGAGATAACCGGCTTCTACGAGAACGCGACCTACGTGCGTGACTCCGCCGGGCTGTCGAAATTTCGCAACACGGTGCAGATCAACGCCGAGCGCGAGTTCGGCGAACTCGGCATCTTCAGCAACGTTTCCTGGAACGGCGTATTTCGTGGCAGCTACGACGGGGTCTACGACCTCAACAGCAGCGAGTACGGCCGCAGCGCCGGCGGCAGCATTCGCCTGGAGAACACCAGCGGTTTCGGCGGCAGCACCAGTGTGCCCCACGGTGGCGGTCTGCAATTGCCCAACACCTTCAATGTGGCCGATCACCCCAACAAGGGCATGATTGTGCTCGGCGAGAACCTGCACAGCACCAGCGGCGGCGTCGCCTTCGGCGTCCCGGTGCGGCCCTGTGATGTCGACAGCCGCGGCTGTATCAACGGCTACCTGGATCAGGACACCAACGACCTGCGCTTCTCCGAGTTCAATGACCGGCTCGACTTCATTCGCGAACTGTACGTCGACTTCGACTACAGCTTCGACAACGGCCATATCCTCAGCACCCGCCTGGGCAAACAACAGGTCATCTGGGGCCGCACCGACCTGTTCCGGGTGCTGGACGTCATCAACCCGGTCGACTTCTCGCGCAACAATATTTACGACGAGCTGGAAGACATCCGCATCCCGATGTGGATCGTCAAATCCGACTACCGCATGGGCGCCGGCGACATCTTCGACGACCTGAACGTCTCCTTCGTCTGGAACTTCGACCGCTTCCGTCCGCACAACATCGGCCAATGCGGTTCGCCCAACGTGATTCTCGACGCGGGTTGCTTCTTCCGCGGCATGAACACACTCTGGGAGCACGGCGGCACCGTCGCCAACTTCGCCAATGGCTCGATTGCGACCGACTTCGGCCCCGGCCAGATCGGTATCCGCGAGGCGCACATGCCTGACTGGAGCCTGTCCAACACCCAGTTCGGCATCAAGCTTGAAGGTGTCTATCGCGACCTTGGCTTCTCGCTCAACGCCCTCACCTATCGCAGCCAGCTGCCCTCGCTGCGCGGCGGTATTCCGGCGCAGAACGGGTTCACCGGTGAGACCGGCATCTGGCCCTACCTGATCGCGTTCGACATCCACTTCCCCCGCGTCAACCTGATCGGCGGCTCGCTGGACTACTACGCCCAGGCGCTGGATACCGTGTTCCGCGTCGAACTCGCCCACACCGAAGGGGAAGAGTTCGCCAACACCATGCAGACCCGTTTGTTCTCGGAGAGCAACGTCACCCGCTATGTGGTCGGTGCCGACAAGAACATCTTCCTGCCGTGGCTCAACAGCCGCCGCGCCTTCCTGTTCTCGGGTCAGATCTTTGGCCAGCACATCCACGAGTACCAGAGTGAGCGTCGGGCCCTGGGCCGGGTCGGCATGCCGGACTGGAAAGCCAACTGGATCGGCACCCTGCTGGTCAAGGGCTGGTGGATGAATGACCGATTGAGCCCGCAACTGCTGGCTGCGCATGACTTCCGCGCCGGCGCCACCACCATCGCACCGAGCATCGAATGGCTGGTCAGCGACAACCTGCGGGTCATCGGGGGCGCCAACCTGAAGGTCGGCAGCGGTGCCAACAAGTTCGATGACTGCCGCACCTGCAACCCCTGGGATCCCTTCACCGCCGCCTATCCGGGCCACCCCGAAGGTTTCAGCCTGGGGCTGACCGGTTATGAGCCGCTGGGTCGCTTCCGCGCCGGCCCGCTGGGCATGGCCAAAAACCAGGACGAACTGCAACTGACCGTCCGCTACAGCTTCTGATTCGGAGAACAGCATGAACAACAACAAGCACACCCGTATCCTGGCCGGCGTACTGACGGCACTGGCGATTGCCTGCACCGCGCAGGCCCAGGCCGATGTCGTCGACAACAGCTTCTATCCCTATCGTGAGTCCGCGCCCAGCGCACCGGGGCTCACCACCGGCATGACCATCAATCAGGCCAACGTTGCCCAGTTCCGGGACATCATCGACCCGGCGTTCTACAACTTCATCGAACAGGGCTGGGTTGAAATCAAGGTCGGCGAGACCACCTCCTTCGACCTTCATCCCAACTACGTGGAAGCCAGCCGGGCGGGTCTAGGCAACGTCAGTCTGGGTGCCAAGCCCGGCGAGCTGAACGGCTGGCAGGCCGGACGGCCATTCCCGGAAGAGCCGGATGCCAACGATCCGCGTGCCGGCGAGAAACTCGCCTGGAATTACAAGTACGGCTACAACTGGGGCGACAGCGCCGCCATCTACCCGTTCTACTGGAAGTATCGGGACATGAACACCGACAAGGTTGAGCGCACCATCAAGTTCAACTTTCACTTCCTGAACTTCACCGGCCGGGTCAATCAGGAGCCGCTGCCGGCGATCACGCCCAACCCGTCGGAGCTGTTCCGCGGTATCTACGTGCAGGTGCTCGAGCCGCATGATGTGCGCAACACCCAACTGCTCATCCACCGTGCCATGGACGACCTCAAGCGCGACAACTCCTGGCTGTATCTGGGCTTTCAGCGCCGCGTACGCCGCCTGGCCACCGGTCAGGTCACCGACGCCTTCCTGGGTTCCGATCTGATGATCGAAGACTTCGAGGGCTACAACGGCCGTATTTCCGACATGAACTGGGCCTACAAGGGCACCCGTTACATGCTCATGCCCTTCTACAACCACAACGAGCTGCAACTCGATACCGAAACCCATCAGGACAGCGACGGTTATCAGGTCGTGGCGTTCTCCGGCAAGGGCGGTTGCTTCCCGAACATCACCTGGCAGCTGCGCAAGGTCTACGAAGTGGAGGCCACCCCGGTCGACGGCAGCCACCCGCTGTCCCGCCGCGTGCACTTCATGGATGCCCAGACCTTCACCATCCCGCGCACCGTGGCCTATGACCGCAAGGGCAGCATGTGGAAAACCTTCACCATCGGCCAGGCCCACCCGGACCACCACCTGCCTGCCAACCAGGGCAGTGGCGTATCCATTGACGACAGCTTCAGCATGATCGACGTACAGGCCATGCACTGCACCACCGGCCAATTCAAGGGCCAGGTCGACCCCAGCCTGAGCACCCCGGACATGTTCAGCGTTCAGCACATGCGCGCCACCGGGAACTGATCAGCAACACCGGCACTGCTCCGTATTAAGCCCGCGCAACGCGGGCTTTTTTTGGTTTATTACGGCATGGCGGTGAGTAGACGACGCTCATCCCGCAGACGCTGCTCCGCCTCGCCCAAGTACTCACGGCCCGATAACCAGTCAGCATCTATCAACTGCACCTGCTCCCGCCGAGCGCTCGAATCGGGTAGAGTGCGCGCTGCGTCAGGTAGACCCGCTTTGCCATTGCCTTTGCAGCACGCCAGCAGCACTGCAGGAAGGACCTCTGGAACGACGCAAATCCACGACGGAGCCCCATTCAGGAGAATATGGAAAGATGAAGAACAACCGCATCCACGCAGGCCTGCTGAGCCTGATCGCCGCCGGCATGCTGGCCGCCAGTCAGGCTCAGGCATTTGGTCTGGACTCGCTGAAGGCCGCCGCAGGCGCAGCGCTGAACACAGCAGCGCAAGGTGGCGAAGCCGCCGGTGCCGAAAACCTGGCCCAGCAGCAGGATCTGCTGATGCAGCGCTTCAACGCGAGCATGAACAACATGCTGATGGCCCAGGCCAAAACCCTGGAAGCGACGGGGCAAACCGACATCGCCAGTCGCACGCTGGCTGCGGCCGCCAACTATGCACAGGGGGCAAACACGGACACGGCATCGATCGCCGCTGACACCGAGCTGACCAGCAGCAACCAGGCACTGATTCAGGGCCTGCTCGCACAGGGCGGCACACTGAGCGGGGCAAACCGCAGCACGCTGGCCGAGGCCATTCCCTTCTACCAGAACGGTCTGAAGGAAGGCTCGCTGCTGAGCGGCGCGTTCCAGAGCTGGCTGGACAGCGCCAAGGGCAGTGCCGGCTCGCTGCTGTCCAACCCGATGGCCGCCGGTGAGCTGACCCGCAGCATCAGTGAGGCCAGCTCCGTGGCCCGCAATCTGCCCAGCCTGATCAACGCCTGGAGCGGCACCAGCCAGTCGTTCCTGAGCCTGGCCAACGCCAATCAGGTGGACGCCGGCCAGCTGCGGTCGATCCTCGCCGCGCTCAACTGAGCGCCTTCAGGTCTTGTCCGGACGCGCCATGCGTCCGGTCAGGACCTGATCCTGCCGTTGCAGACTGTCGCCCCGGCGACAGATTCCTTCCTGCCTGTCTCCCTATGGTGAACGCCCGGCCGGGCCAGTCGCGGCACGACCATAACAGGAGAACAAGAAGATGAGTTTCGCATCCAGAGTGGTATGGATCACCGGCGCCTCCTCAGGCATCGGTGAAGCGCTGGCCAGGGCCATGCTGGCACAGGACGCCGAGGTAATCCTGTCCGGTCGCCGCGCCGACGCGCTGCAGGCTCTGGCCGCCGTGGCGCCCGAGCGCACCCTGGTACTGCCCTTCGAAACCACCGACTACGACCGCCTGCCGGCATTGGTCGAGCAGGCCTGGGGCTGGCGTGGCCGCATTGATCTGCTGATCAACAACGCCGGGATCAGTCAGCGCAGCCTTGCGCTGGATACCAGCCTGCAGGTCTATCGCCAGTTGATGGAAGTCGACTATCTCGCGCCGGTTGCCCTGACCCAGTTGCTGCTGCCACGCCTGGTCGAGCAGGGCAGCGGTCAGCTGGCGGTGGTCAGCTCGGTTGCCGGCAAGCTCGGCGCGCCCCTGCGCACGGGCTACTGCGGTGCCAAGCACGCGGTAGTCGGCTACTTCGAGGCATTGCGCGCCGAAGTCGAGCAGGCCTACGGCATTGGCGTGAGCGTGATCATTCCCGGTTCGGTGCGCACCGCCATTGCCGCCAACGCGCTGGAGGGCGGCGGGAATGCACGCGGCCGGTCGGACGCCAACATCGACAACGGTATCGATCCTGACGACGCCGCGCGCACCATCATTGAAGGTCTGAGCGCCGGCAAGCACGACATCGTTGTTGCCGAAGGTATGGAGCTGATGGCGTTGCAGATGCGCGCGAGCGACCCGGAGCGCACCTTCGCCTTTACCGCTGCCGAAGGGGCGAAACTCGCCCAACAGCGCGCGCAGCTGGGGGCCGGCGCCTCAATCGATCCTGACGCGGTGAACACCTGAGCCTGCAGTCTGTGGCAACCCTCTGAAGCAGCGGCTAACGTTCATGGTGAAGCGCACCACAGGTGTGATGCGCACTGCCCCAGCGAAGGCCCTGCCCGATGAAACCACTGATCCCGGCGTTACTGTGCACCGTTGCTCTGGCTGGCTGCTCCAGCGAGTACATCATCAGCACTACCAGTGGCGAGATAATCGCCACCGACAGCAAACCCAAACTCGATGAGGACACCGGAATGTACATGTTCGAAGATGATGAAGGCCGCGAACAAGCCATTCCCGCATCCAGCGTCAAACAGATTATGGAGCGCTGAATCAGGCCATAATCCCGGTCTGCAAGGCGGCGTACCCTGCCGGGTACGCCGCCGGCAGCGAACCCCGGCAACGCGAGCCGGAAATCCGTCAGAGCTGGCAAGACCGACCCCGCAACCGCACTCAGCTCCTCACCGTGCGGCGCCGTCCCGGCCGCAACCGCCGATAACCAATCACAACACCGCTGACGCTGATCAGCATGCCACCCAGACTGAAGCCGACCATCCAAACATCCCACAATGGCCGATGATCCAGCAGCGGCAACCAGTCCCAACTGTGCAGCAGCGCAAACAGTACCCGCGAAACCCTCCGCGCCGGACTGCTTTGACCGAGCAGCGCGCCGGTCGCCGGGTCAACCTCCACCCAACGGCCATCGGCGAAACGGGCACGTAACATCGGCAAGGGTTTTGGCAGGTGCCCCAGCATGCTGTGCTCGGCGCGCGGGTAGTAATAGAAATCGTGGGCCGTCAGCCATTCGAACTGCACCTGCTGCGTTGGCGCCATGGCCGCAATCGACGCTTGCAGCAGTTCACGCGGCAGCTGCCCGACCAGCGCACCAGTCTGCAGGTCCAGCACCCGCTGCTCACCGGCCGCGTTGCTTGCGCTCACCCAGTAGCGGCCACCGATCCGCCGCCATTGCAGCTCGACCGGCTGCCAGCCACCCACCTGCAGGCGCCGCAGCACATCGCCAACATCCGTCTGGGCAGGCGGCTCTGGCGAGCCGCTGTACGCAGCTACGGCCAGGGTTGGTGCGCGGCTGAAAATGCCCCAGGGGTTCATTGACATCAATCCGCTGAAGATCCAGCAAATCAGCAGCACCCCGGCCACCAGACCGGTAAGGTGGTGCCAGCGTGCCCAGCCACGGTAGGGCGAATGACTGCCGCTGCGGTAGCGTCGTCGACGCCAGCGCAGCACACCAATGATCATGCCCAGCAGCCCCATCAAGGTGGCAGCCAGCGACAGCCAGATCACGGTGTCCGTCCAGATCGGCTGCAGCACATTACCGCGTAGCGGATACAGCCAGTGAATCCAGGTACCGACCCAGTTCCACACCCGCTCGGTGCCGGTGGCATCGCGCACCACTGCACCGGTTTGACTGGATACATAAATCAGCCGACGCTGAGCGTCGTGCAGCGCAATACGGTAGAGCGGCCGGTCAGCGTCCAGCGCCCGCGAGTGGGTCCAGGCGTCTTCGTCGATCAGTGCTTGCAGCTCGGCCGGTGCTCCCGGTGCGAACTGGTCAGCGGCCGCCAGCGCCCGCTCCGCATCCACCGGCCCGGCAGGAATTCCTGTTAGCGCGTCAAGCACCTGCGCAGCCTGGCCTGACCGTGACAGCAGGTACACCGGCTCCCCGCCGATGCTGCTCAGGGTCAGCCCTTCGGGCCAGTCGGCGCCAGCCCTCACCGGTGCAGCACAGCAGCCCTCAACTGGCAGAGCCGGCAGGTGCGCCAGATGCTCACGAGGGGTCAGCTTGGGGTAGCCGACATAGAGCATCACCACGCCCGAGAAGAACCACATGGCCATAAACAGGCACAGGACAATGCCGAGCCAGCGATGCCATAAATACAGATAACGTTTCATCGGAATCTCCTGACCGCCGGCCAGCAGGGCCGGCGGCACGATTGCATCAGAAACGCGTCTGCAGGCTCAGCTCGACGCTGCGCGGTACGCCGAGATACAGCATGCTGCTGCCCGCCTGACGGGCGTATATCTCGTCAGTCAGGTTGCGCCCACGCAGGGTCAGCTCGGTCTCGGCGCTGAGCTGATAACGCACATGCGCCCCAAACAGGGTGTAGGACGGCACCCACAGGGTATTGGCCGAATCGGCATAAACCGAGGACACATAGCGGGTATCCAGGCCCAGCTGCCAGTCGCTGACTGGTGCCCAGGTCAGCCAGAGGTTGGCGACCCGCTTGGGTACGTTGCTCGGCCGGTTGCCCGCGTAGGACACTGCGCTGCCGCCGACGTTGGCATTAAACTCGTCGTACTCGGCATCGACCCAGGCCATGTTGCCCTCGGCGCGCACGCTGTCGGTCACCTGCAGCGCCGCTGCCAGTTCGATGCCACGGGCTGACTGCTTGCCGACCGGCAGGGTCTGACCCGGGTTGTTCGGGTCCGCGGTGGAAAGATCTTCACGCTCCAGCTGATACAGCGACAGGGTGGCCGAGCCGCGTCCGTCGAGGAAATCCAGCTTGCTGCCGATTTCCCACTGCTCGCCGGTGGTCAGATCAAAGTCCTGCACCTGATTGAAACTGGCGGTGGTGAGAATACCGGACGGCGGGTCCGCCGCCGTGCTGTACTGCACATAGACGTTGGCTGCCGGCGTGAGCTGGTAGACCAGGCCCAGACGACCGGTGGTCGGCTCGTAGGTCTGGCTGAAAAATGCCGGGTTGGTCGCCGACGGCGTCTGATGGTTGGTGACCTCCAGGTCGATCCAGTCGTGACGCAGGGCGCTGATCAGCGCCAGCCGGTCGGTCAGCTCGGTGCGGTTTTCCAGGTACAGTGCCCAGGTATCCACCTCGTTGGTGCGCTGCGGATCGTGGCCGGGGGTCATACCGGGAATATCGTAGAACCGGCCCGGATTGAAGTGATCCGGGTCCACCACATCAAATACCGCCGAGATCGAGCGCGGGTAGCGGGTCTGCACGTTGTGGCTATAGTCCAGCCCCAGCGACCAGTCGCTGCGCCGTGACCAGAGCATGCCTTCATGCAGCAGGTCGACGCGGTTGCCGTTCAGCTCCTGATCGTGGCGTTGTAGCAGCGCAGCCGAGCGGCTGATCTGGCTGTTGTCGGCGGTATAGGTGTAGCGCTCCAGATTGCGGTAATCGCGCTGGGTGTTGTAGTGATAGTAGGTATTGCGCAGGCGGGTCTGGTCGCTGAGCTGATACTCGGTGATCGAGCGCAGCCAGCGCACCCGCTGCTCGTAGCGCCCGTCCTCGACGTTGTAGTTCTCGAAGCGGCGGCTGTCATCGATCTTCATCTCGCCACCCAGCGGCTGCAGCGCCGGGGTGCCCCAGTAGGGGCTGTCGACCTGCTCGTTCTGATACTCCAGCGCCAGGGTATGCGACAGCCGTTCGCTGAAATCGGTGCGCAGCGACAGCGCGCCGGTAAAGGCGCTGCGCTCTTCGCGGTCAGCCCAACCGTTGCTGTCGGTCTGGCTGATATCCAGCCGCAGGGTATTGCGTACCGGCCCCTCGGTCAGCAGTTGATTGACGCCCAGCGCCAGCTCACGGCTGTCAAAGCTGCCATAGCGGATGCGCGCCTCGCGAAACGACTCGCTCGGGTCGGCCAGCTTGGTGATGTAGTTGATCGAGCCGCCAACCCCGCCGGCACCATTGAGAAAGCTGGAAGCGCCGCCGATGGCCTCAACGCGGTCATAGATCCAGCTGTCGACCGGGCGGGCGGCAATGCTGTCGTACTGCACGGTGATGCCGTTGAACATCTGCGTCACCTGCGCGCCGGTAAAGCCGCGCCAGGACACAAAACCGGCCTGACCGGGCGGCGACGCAGCGGTGACGCCCGGCACCCCGGAGAGAATGTCCTGGGTATCCAGCGCATCACGCTGTTCGATCTGCTCACGGCCAACCACGCTGACCGAGGCGGGCGTTTCCCGCGGCGTCAGGCCAAGCCGCGAACCGGACTCGGCAGGGGTATCAAGCTGCAGGTCGGTTGTCCGATGAATCTTGCCGGTTACGGTCAAGGTCGGCAGGTCGATGGCATTTTCAGCATGCACAAAAAAAACAGGGGCGCACAGCAGCGCGCCGCAAAGGGAATATCGCGAATATTTCATTGGTATTGTCCTGACAGAAACACAAGCTCGCCGACGCAACACAACGGCGCAGCGAGACACAGGGTGGCGTCGAATAAACGCCGGATAAGGTCAGAACAACGGAGAGGCGCGGGGGTTGGCCGGAGGCCAGACACAGCGCGGTGACACGCGGCGCAGCGCCGAGCGCACCATAGGCAAGCGCGGACGAGGCAAAAACCGCAGCCAGAGCAGGACGAACAGCAGGCCGATTGCCAGATTGACACTGCCGCAGACCGGGCAGCTGAAGCTCATCATGGCCGCAGCGTCGGCGGCCCCATCCTCCGCAGCCAGATCAATAGAGGCATTGCCAATAGAACAAAACACCACGCCCACACCACTGAGCTGCATGCCCAGCATCTGCCCGTGCAACAGACCACAGGTCGGCACATTGAGCAGGATGCTGATATACAGCAACCAGGTAAACAGAGAGCGATGGGGATTAGTCGATAACATGCGGCGAAGTCTAGCAGCGCGATGCACAGGGCGGAATGGCGGCGATGTCGCAGCAAGTCACCAAGACAGCGCCCGACTTGTTGTCGGGCGCACAACGATGAGGATCAGAAACGGCTGAAAATATCGCTGACAAAGACGGCAGGAATACTGGAAAAGGAAGTCGCAGGCAGGTCGGACTGCTCGGAAACGATCAGGGTGGCGGCACTGAAGGCCACCGCAAGCACAGCTGGCATCAGCCACGCGGAATAGCGGCGTGTCATGTCTTTCTCCTTGCGCACCTCCGGCAGAGATGCGCCAATCTTGTTTTTGTTAGCGGAGAACAGTCTGTTGCAGAAATTGCTACACGTCCAGCAAAAAACACCACCTTCTGACAATTTTTTCTTCGTCGCAGACCCACTCTAGAGCGGGTAACGCAATAGCCGCAGGCCGTTGAACACCACCAGCAGACTGACGCCCATATCGGCAAACACCGCCATCCACATGGTTGCCGAGCCGGTCAGCGTCAGGGCAACAAACACCGCCTTGATACCCAGAGCCAGCCAGATATTTTGCCGCAGGACGCGCAGAGTGCGCCGCGACAGGCTGATAAACGCCGACAGCTTGCGCAGGTCGTCATCCATCAGCGCAACATCGGCTGTTTCAATTGCGCTGTCGCTGCCGGCTGCAGCCATGGCAAAGCCGATATCGGCAGCAGCCAGCGCCGGAGTATCGTTGATGCCGTCACCAACCATGGCAACGCGCTTGCCGCGGGCGCGGGCCTGGCGAATCAGCGCCAGCTTGTCGTCCGGCAACAGGTTGCCATATGCCCGGTCAATACCAACCTGGGTAGCGATTGCCTGCACCGTCGGGGCGTTGTCGCCACTGAGAATAATGCTCTCCACACCCAGTGTATGGAGCTGGCGTATGGCGTCGCGGCTGCCCCGTTTGAGGGTGTCGGCTACGGCGAACAGGGCAAGCACCTGATCCTCGCCAATCAGCAGTACCAGCGACTTGCCCTCCCGTTCGAGCAGCCCCAGACGCTCCTGCAGCATGGCGCTCAGCAAACCGCGGGCCTCGGCCAGCCGCGCGTTGCCCAGCCAATAGTGCTCGCCGTTGATCAGCCCGCTGACGCCCTGCCCCGGCAAGGCAGCGAAGTCGTCCACCGTCAGCAGAGGCAGGCTGTTGGCGTTGGCGAGGGCCCGCGACACCGGGTGATCCGAGCGCGCGGCCAGACTTGCGGCCCGTTGCTGCGCCGCATCGGCGTCACTGCCGGCCAGCAGCTGGAAGTCGGTTTGTACCGGGCGCCCTTCGGTCAGGGTGCCGGTCTTGTCGAGGGCGACCAGATCGATCTGACCACCCTGTTCAAGGTGCACGCCACCCTTGATCAGCAGGCCCCGCCGGGCGCCCGCCGCCAGTGCGCTGACAATGGTCACCGGGGTCGAGATCACCAGCGCACAGGGGCAGGCCACCACCAGCAATACCAGCGCCCGATAAATCCACTCGTACCAACCGGCATCGGTTAACAGCGGCGGCAGCACTGCCATCAGCAGCGCCAGCAGGCAGACGACCGGCGTGTAGATGGCGGCGAAGCGGTCGACGAAACGCTGCGTCGGCGCCCGGTCGCTCTGGGCCTGCTCTACCGCATGAATGATGCGCGCCAGGGTGGTCTGCCCGGCCACTGCGGTAACGCGGTATTCCAGTGTGCCATTCTGGTTAATGGTGCCGGCAAAGACCGGATCGCCCTGCTGCTTGTCGACCGGCATGCTCTCACCGGTAATGGGCGCCTGGTTGACCGCCGAGCGTCCGCTGACCACCTCACCGTCCAGCGCGATGCGCTCCCCCGGCCGGACCCGAACCCGGGCACCCAGGGCAACGTCACTGGAGGCACGTACCGCCCAGCTGCCGTCCTCAAGTTGCACACTGGCTTGCTCCGGCGCCAGCGCCAGCAGGCCGCTGATCGCCTCGCGCGCCCGCCCCAGCGACCGGGCTTCGATATGCTCGGCGATGGCAAAGAGCACCATCACCATGGCTGCTTCCGGCCACTGCCCGATCAGCACCGCGCCGGTGACCGCAATGCTCATCAGTGCATTGATATTGAGCGTGCGGTGACGCAGGGCCACCCAGCCCTTGCGGTAGGTGTCGATGCCACTCAGGGCAATCGCCAGCAGTGCCAGCAACGCCCCAAGCCAGACCGGCCCGGAGGCGAAGTGAACGATCTCGGCCAGTAACGCAACACCACCCGCCAGCGCCAGCGGCCACCAGGGCTTGCCGGCGCTGGCCTCCGGCCGATGGTCATCGACCAGTAACCGGGGGCTGAAACCCAGCTCGTTTATCGCCGTCAGCACCGCCTCGCGCCGCTCGGGCAGATGGCTTACCGACAATACCCGTTGCAGCAGATTGAAATGCAGCGTACCGACACCGGCCATGCCGGTCAGACGCTGACGAATCAGCCGCTCCTCAGTGGGGCAGTCCATCTGTTCGATATGAATGCGACTGACCTGCTCCCCCGCGCCCGGCGCAAACACCGGGTCCGTCGGGGTAGCTGGCGCTGCGCCGCAGCAGGGGGCAGGCGTGGCGTGATCATGCGAATGTTGGGCAGACATGTGACCTCCGGGCAACTTTAGGGCAAAGTAAAAACCCTATAGCCACTACAGAGTCAAGCCTGCCCGGGAGGTACCTGTGAAAATCGGAGAATTGGCACGCCGCACCGACTGTACGGTAGAGACCATTCGTTACTACGAACGTGAAGGCCTGCTGCCGGAACCGCAACGCAGCGAGGGCAACTACCGTCAGTATGGCGAGCGCCATGTCGAGCAGCTGGTGTTCATTCGCAACTGCCGTCTGCTGGACATGACCCACAACGAGATCCGCGAGCTGCTTCAGCTGCGCCGCCAGCCAGAGGCAAGCTGTGGCGATGTAAACGGCCTGATCGAAGCGCACATTGAGCACGTCGGCGAGCGCATTGCGGCACTGAATCAGCTGCAGCAGCAACTGCTGGAGCTACGCCGGCAGTGTCACGACGATAATGATGTTGACCACTGCGGCATCATCGCCCAGCTGCAAACCAGTGGCAGCGTGAGCCCCCCCGATGCGGACTCGCATGTTGGTCGCAGCCACCGGCACTGATCAGACGGCGGTTGCCTGACGCTCCAATTCGGTGCGCAGTTGCGGATCCAGCCTCAGCTGAGTCGCCAGCTCCTGCAGGTACGCCCGCTCCATGAAATTCTGCTCATCAACCACCAGCAGGCTGGCCAGATACATCTCGGCCGCCATCTCCGGCGTCTGTGCCGCGCGGGCAATTTCGGTCGGATCCAGCGGTTTGCTCAGCTCGGCGTCAAACCAGGCATGCAGCTGCGCGTCACCGGTCAACCGGGCGATTTCGCCATCAATCAGCTCCCGCTCCCGGTCGTCGATATGCCCGTCCGCCTTGGCGGCACCAATCAGCGCCCGCAATATCGCATGGCTATGCTGCTCGGCCTGCGGCGCAGGCAGCCGGTCCACCGTCTGCGGCTCGCCTTGTGGCGCACTGGCACTATTTTGCTGCCAATGCTGCCAGGCCTTGTAGGCAACCACGCCCAGAGCCGCAAGACCACCATACTTGACCGCCTTGCCGCCCATTTTGCGTGCCTTCTTGCTGCCCAGCAGCAGGCCTACCGCACCCGCTGCCAGCGCCCCGCCGCCAGCACCGGTCAGCAGGCTTCCCAGCGCGTTCGAGCTCGATTGCCCCTTGGCCGAGGGCGCGGCATCGCCTGCGCCGGACAGGGCCCCGCTGGCAGACTTCAACAGTTGATCAAGCAGGCTTCGGGTATTCATGGACTTCTCCGTCAATGGCATGTCAGTTGCTTGGACCACAGAGTGAGTCCGAGCACTCATGGCAACCAAGCCGAACTTTGTTGCCGTATTTTTCCGTCCGGCGCAGGCAGCATGCCCAACTTGCGCTTAACTGAACCTTAACGAACAGGCGTCATCGGGGGAGCAGAATGGAAGCAAGCAACGGCAAGACCCTGCTGGTACTCGGCGGCAGCGGGCTGGTTGGCATGGAGGTACTGCGTCAGGCGCTGGTCAACCCGGCGATCAGCCGGGTCGTCGCACCCAGTCGCTCGCCGCTGCCCATGGCGGTCAGGCATTACAGCCACCTCGACAACCCGCAGGTCGATTTCGCAGCGCTGCCCGAAGACGCCGACTGGTGGCAGGCCGATGCCGCCATCTGCGCCCTTGGCACCACCCGCCAGAACGCCGGCTCCAAAGACGCCTTCCGCGCGGTGGATCGCGGCTATGTCGTCTCCTGTGCCCGTCACGCCCGCCGCGCCGGCACGCGAACCTTTGTGCTGAATTCGTCGCTGGGCGCCAGCCCGCGGTCTGGCTCGTTCTATCTGCGGGTCAAGGGTGAAGCGGAGCAGGATCTGGCGGCCATGGATTTTCGTTCCCTGACCCTGATTCGGCCGTCCCTGCTCGACGGTGCCCGCGCCGAGAACCGACCGGGAGAGCTGGTTGGTCTGCTGCTGTCGCGTACCTTCAAGCCGGTGATCCCGAAACGGCTGCGCGCGGTCAAGGCTGGCGACGTCGCAGCGGCGATGCTGCAGGCGGCCCTGATGGCGCCGGTCGGCCAGCATGTCATCGAATCCGACGCAATCGTCAGACGGCATTGAGTACAGGCCGGCTGCAGGCGAGCGGCCCGATTTGCCATTCTGCAGAGTGGATCAATAGTGGCTCTTTGATTTCACTGTATACTTGCGCCAAGGGTCTAAACTGACATTCGGCATTCAACGGCAGGAATATGGCGAAATCATGATCGTCTACAGCAACAAGCGCTTTCTGGTCGTCGACGACTTCAGCGACTTCCGCTCGTCGGTGAAGGCCATGCTGACCCAGATGGGCGCACAGCATATCGATGTCGCCGCCAGTGGGGCAGAAGCAATCGCGCTGTGCGGCAAGACCCGCTATGACATCATCCTGCATGACTACAATCTGGGCGATGGCAAGAATGGTCAGCAGGTGCTTGAGGAGCTGCATCAGCGCAAGCTGATAGGCCCGCACTGCATTTTCGTCATGGTCACTGCCGAGAGCAGTCAGGCCATGGTCATGGCGGCGCTGGAATATGAACCCGATGCCTATCTGACCAAGCCCTTCAATCGTGCCAGCCTGCAGCAGCGACTTGATCGCCTGGTTGAGCGCAAGCAGGTGCTGGCGCCCATTCTTGATGCGCTGGCTGCCGGCAATCAGGCCGGCGTGCTGGCCGCCTGCGACACCCTGCTGGCAAATCAGCCGCGTCTTGCCCCGCTCTGCCAGCGCTACCGGGCCAACGCCCTGGCCGCACTCGGACGCGATGCCGAACTTCAGACCCTGCTGCAGGCCATCATCGATGAGCGTCCACTGCCCTGGGCGCTGGTCATGCTGGCCGGGCACCTGCTTGAGCGCGGCCATCTGGACCGCGCCGAGGCGCTCTACGAGCAGGGCATCAGCCAGTTTCCGATGCTGCCCACGCTGTATGACGGACTCGCCCGCGCCAAACAGGTGCGCGGCGAGCAGCTCAAGGCACAGGTTTTTCTCGAGCAGGCGGTCAAGATCTCGCCCAACAACCCGCAGCGTCAGGCCGAGCTGGGACGGCTTGCCCGCGCCAACCAGGACCCGGACAGGGCTGTGCGCGCCTTCCGTCAGGCAGTCAACCTGGGCCGCCACTCTGCCTTCCGTGATCCCGAGCATCACCTGAGTCTGGCCGACAGTCTGTGCGCGCAGGCCGGTGACAGCGCTCCCGGCCCCAAGGTGCTGCTGGAGATTCGCCAGACCATGGACGATCTGAACAGCAGCTGGCGCGACAACGATGCCCTGGCCGCCCGCGGAGAGCTGTTGCAGGCCACGGCGCTCCAGCGAGCAGGCAAGACTGCAGACGCCGCCCAGATGGCGAAAAACGCGGCCGAGCGTCTGGCCAACATGGAAGACTTCTTTGCCGCCGATACCGCGCTGCAGGTCGCAGCGCAGCTGCGCGCGCTTGGCCAGGAGGCCCAGGCCGACCAGGTGCTCAGCAGCTGTGCCGAAATCTATGGCGACGACCCCAAGGTCATGGCCGGCATCGCCGAACAGACCAGCGACCCGGATATCCTGCGTGGCGGTGACCAGGCCATGGAACTGAACCGGCAAGGCATGCAGCTCTATCAGGGCAAGCAGTTTCCGCAGGCGCTGGAGGCATTTCGCAACGCACTGGCGCTGCAGCCGCGCAATATCAGCTATGCGCTCAACACCGCACAGTCGCTGCTGCGCCTGCTGCTCAGTGCTCCGGACCCGGCGCTGCGCGAAGAATGCCTCGACTGCCTGCAGCGGGTCCGCAACATGCCACCCGGTGACCCGCGATTCGAACGCTACAACAAGCTGCGCGAAAAGGCCGAATCGCTATGAGCGACGCACCCGAGGAGCAATCGCTGGATTTCTCCACCGTCATCGCCTCCACCGTTCACGACATGAAGAATTCGCTGGGGCTGCTGATGCAGTCCTACGGGCAACTGGTCGAGCGGCTGCCCGCCAACGAGCACGACAGCACCGAGCGCGGCGTCATCGAATACGAGTTCCTGCGACTGAACGGCATGCTGGTGCAGATGCTTGGCCTGTACAAGCTGGGGGTCAATCAGTTGCCGCTGCGGCCGAGCTATCTCGAGCTGGAGGAGTTCCTTGAGGATCAGCTGGCGCGCCACCACGACATCCTGCGCTCGCGTCATATCGAAGGGACCTACGAGGTCGATGAATTCGGTCTGATGGGATTCTTTGATGCCGAACTGGTCGGCTCGGTGGTGGGCAACGTGATCAACAATGCGATTCGCTACACCCGCTCGGCTATCCACCTGCGCGCAGCGATGGACGGCGATCAACTGGTCATCACCATCAGCGACGATGGCAGCGGCTACCCGCCAGCAATGCTGGAAAACCAGTCCGACTATATTCTCGGCATCAACATGAGCACCGGCAGTACCGGTCTGGGCCTGTATTTTGGCCAGCGCATCGCCGAGCTGCATCAACGCAACGGCAACAGCGGGCATATCGCCCTGAGCAATGGCGGCGCGCTGGGCGGTGGCGAATTTCGTATCTGGTTGCCCTGAGCCGCCGAGACATGCGCTGGCACTTCGAGATAAGCTGACCCCGAGTTCTGCGGATCGACAGCCATGCCCTACTTCATCTGTTCCCAACCGGCCAGCCCATGATCTGGTTCTGGCGCTCACTGGCATCACTGTGCGTCGCCCTCGGCGCCATCGGTGTCGTGGTTCCCGGTTTGCCCACCACCCCCTTTCTGCTGGTCGCCGCCTGGGCCTCGGCACGCGGCTGGCCGGAGCTGGAGGCCCGCCTGCTGCTGCACCCGCATTACGGCCCGCTGATTCGTGACTGGCGTACGCGCCGCGCTGTTCCGCGGCAGGCGAAATGGGCCGCAAGTCTGCTGATGCTCAGCAGCGTAGTCATGATCTGGCTGCTGCCCGCCCCCGACTGGCTGCGCTGGAGCCTGCCGCCATTTCTCTGTTGCGTTGCGCTCTGGTTATGGACACGCGCCGAACCGCAGCCTCCTGCCGGTCGCTAGCGCGGCATCATCCGCACGCCATCCAGCTCGCTCAAGGGTTGCGGGTGCCCGAGGAAATAACCCTGGGCATAGTCCACCCCCAGCTCGCGCAGCTGGTCCAGAATGGCCTCGGTTTCGACAAACTCGGCAACCGTCTGCAGGCCCATTTCGTGGCCGATGGTATTGATCGACGCGACCATCGCCCGGGCAATCGGATCCGCCACGATGTCCTTGACGAACACCCCGTCGATCTTCAGAAAATCCACCGGCAGCGACTTGAGATACGCGAACGACGACAGTCCCGAGCCAAAGTCATCCAGCGCAAACTGACAGCCGATATCCTTTAGCCGCTGCATAAAGACGATGGCCTTGTTCAGATTGGCAATGGCACTGGTCTCGGTAATCTCGAAGCAGATCAATTGGGCTGGCACGCCGTGACGTTCGATCGCCGCCAACACGAAGTCGAGAAAACTCTCCTCACCAATCGACGCCGCCGACAGGTTGATCGAGTAGCTGCCCAGTGCAACGCCATGCCGTCGGCTGTAATCCCCGAGCCAGGCCAGAAAGTTGCCCACCACCCAACGGTCGATGGCCGACGCCAGATCATAGCGCTCGGCAGCCGGCATGAACGCTCCCGGCGGGATGATACGACCATCCTCACCAAGCATTCTCACCAGCACCTCATAGCCAGGCTGGGTCTCGCGCTCGCTGATAGCGTAAATGGGCTGCACGTAGAGCCGCAGCAGATCGGCATCCAGTGCCTGACGCAAGCGATTGACCCATTGCATCTCACCGCGCCGCTCCTGCATCTGCGCATCATCGGCCTGATACAGGTGAATACGGTTGCGACCGGCGTCCTTGGCCGCATAACAGGCGCTGTCTGCGGCGCTGAGCAGCACATCGAGACTGGCCACCTGCTCTTCGATCTGGACCAGGCCGATACTGACCCCGACCGCAAACGTCTTCCCTTCCCAGCTGAACCGGTACTCTTCGACCAACGCACGGATGCCATCAACCACCGGAATGGCCTCTTCCAGCGTGCAACCACTGAGCAGCAAGCCAAACTCGTCGCCACCGAGGCGCGCCAGCACGTCTGAACTGCGAATGTGCGACTGGAACAGCTTGGCCAGTTGCCGCAACAGCTCGTCTCCGGCCGCGTGACCACAGGTATCATTGACGATCTTGAACTGATCGAGATCCATATAGCACAGCACCTGATCGACGCGCGCGCCCGGCCCGCGCTGCAGCGCCTGGGCCACCCGACGCTCGAACTCCTTGCGGTTGACCAGGCCGGTCAGGGTGTCATGGGCTGCCTGATGAGACAGCTCGAGCGCCAGCCGGCGGTTGACAGTCACATCGCGAAAGGTCAGCACAGCGCCAATGATGTGCCCTTCGGCATCGCGGATCGGCGCCACCGCATCCTGCACCGTCACTTCGCTGCCATCACGCCGGCGCAGCTGGTTCATACTGCCGGCCGGGCGGCTCAGTGCCTGCCGGTAACGCCGCAACATGGCACTGACCGGATTGAGCAGTTTTTCTCCGGTGCTTTCCTCGAACAGGCAATACACCTCATCCAGCGGTTTTCCTGCCGCATCAGCCTCGCGCCAGCCAGTCAGCTGTTCCGCTATCGGGTTGAGGTAGCGCACGCGCGCATCCGGACCGGTGGTAATCACACCGTCGCCGATCGAGGCCAGGGTCACCTGCGCCAGCATCTTCTCCTGAAACAGCTGTTGCTCGATACGCCGACGCTCGGTGATATCACGGATCATGCACGTATACAGGTCGTCCTCCAGTGACCCGCTGCTGACCGTCAACTCGGCAACAAACTGATCATGGTCGTTGCGACTGAACAGCACCTCCTGCTTGATCTCGCTGCCGGCTTCCGGCAAGGGCAGGCCAGACCAGTCACGCTCCGCCACCAGACGCGCCATCGGCTGGCCGATCAGGGCACCGGCGGGCAGCCCGAACAGGCGCTCGGCTCCGGGGTTGCAGGTCGCAAGGATGCCGTCCCGGTTACAGGTAACCACGCCGTCGCGAATGTCACGGATGATGCTTTGGGTCACGCCCACGGCGCGGCGCAGGGCGTGAATGACCTTGTTGTACTGCGCCGCGATCTGGCCCACCTCGGTAAAGGGTTCGACCGGCACATCCCGCTCAAACCGGCCATCGCGCTGATGGGCGGCCATTGCTTCGAGCAGCTCGATCAGTTCGGTACGGGCGCCATGCTCGGATACGTTCAGGCCAGCCAGCTCATCGTCCGGCGTTACCCGCATCGGCCAGAAGCGATTGACCGCGCGCAACAGCAGCCAGGTCAACCCGAAGGCCCACACCCCGGCAACCAGCACCCCTTCCAGCTGGGCAATAAACTGCTGGCTACGGGTCAGCCCGGTGCCCAGCGCACCCAGATCGGCGAACAGCGCCACCGCCAGCGTGCCCCAGATACCGCTGGCCAGGTGCACCGGCACGGCACCGACCGCATCATCAATCTGAAACCGAAGCAGCAACCGGTCCGCCATATACATCACGACCGCACCGATCAGGCCGATAAAGAACGCAGCCGACGCATCGACAACATGCGCGCCGGCGGTTACCGCAACCATACCGGCAATCATGCCGTTGAGCGGGTAGACCGGATCGACCAGTCGCCAGCGCAGCCAGGACATCACCATGCCGCCCAGGGTTCCGGCAATGGCGGCCAATACCGTGTTGGCGATGATGCCCGGCACCCGGCCATCAAAACTCAGCGTGCTGCCGCCGTTGAAGCCGAACCAGCCAAACATCAGCATCAACGCGCCCAGCATCGCCAGCGGCAGGTTCGATCCGGGCATGCTGCGCCCGTCCCGGTCCTGCTCAAAACGCCCCTGGCGCGGGCCCAGAATCAGAATTACCGCCAGCGCCACCCAGCCGCCTACCCCGTGCACCACGGTAGAACCGGCAAAATCGACAAAGCCGCGTTCGGCCAGCCAGCCAAGGCCATCGGCAAAGACGCCGCCCCAGGCCCAGTGACCAAACAGCGGGTAAATGAAGCCGGCAATGATCAATGTCACCAGCAGATAGGACGCAAAACGCATGCGCTCGGCAGCGGCACCCGACACGATGGTCGCTGCCGTGGTACAGAACATCGCCTGGAACAGAAAGAACGCCGAATGCCAGGTATCGGCAAAGGGCAGCATGGAGAAGCCCTCGCCATACCAGCCGCCGGCAGTGGCCCCGAACATCAAACCGAAACCGAACAGCCAGTAGCAAAAAATGGCAACGCTCAGGTCAGCCATGTTCTTGACCGCAACGTTGATGGCATTTTTGCTGCGAGTCAGCCCCGACTCCAGACAGAGAAAGCCGATCTGCATGTTGAATACCAGTCCGGCACACAAAACCAACCACAGAACATCGAGCATCGGGATGGGCATGGGAGATACCTGTTCCATTTGGTAACTGGCACTTTGATAGCGCAACTGCTCAGGTCATGCACCCCACTGGTGCAGCGGCCGACCAGTTTCGCGCCATGCGGCTCAGGATAGTGCAGAGCCTTGCAGGTTCTGTACCAAAAATCGTCGATTTGGTCAGAAAGTCGTCGCCAGAAAGGCGAATATGCACAACCCGGAAGGGTGTGCAGGAGAGGAGAAGTGCACTATCCCGGGCGCAGCAGCGCCCGAGATAGTTACGACAACATCAGTCGGCAATATGAACCAGCTGCTTGCCGAAGTTCTTGCCCTTGAGCATGCCCTTGAACGCCTCAACCGCGTTCTCCAGACCCTCGGCAACGGTCTCGCTGTACTTCAGCGCACCCGATGCGACCTGACCAGCCAGCAGCGCAGTGATTTCCTGATGCTTGTCCTGCCATTCGGTGACCAGGAAGAAGCGGTGTTCCGGCTTGGGATCAAGCGCACCAAAGATATGGAACGGGGTTTCGACCTTGCTCTGGTCTTCGGCGTTATAGGCCGATACATAACCACAGATCGGCACGCGGGCACCCGGGTTGATCAGCTTGGCTACCGCCTTGGCTACCTCGCCACCGACGTTCTCGAAATACACGTCGATGCCGTTCGGACAGGCTGCGGCCAAATCCGCATCCAGGTTACCGGCCTTGTAGTCGATGCAGGCGTCGAAACCGAGTTCTTCCACGACATAGCGGCACTTCTCGGGGCCACCGGCGATGCCGACAACACGGCAGCCTTCCTGCTTGGCGGTCTGGCCAACCACGGTACCGACCGGACCGGACGCAGCGGCAACCACGACGGTTTCGCCAGCCTTGGGCTTACCCACATACATCAGACCGCAGTAACCGGTGCGGCCCGGCATACCGGCCACACCCAGGTAAGCCTGCAGCGGCACGCCCTGATCCTTGATCTTGTAAACCATAGGGGCGTTGCCCGGAATGATGCAGTACTCCTGCCAGCCGGAGTAGACAGTCACAACGTCACCCACTGCATAGTTTTCAGACTTGGACTCGACAACGCGGCCAACGCTTTCGCCGACAATCGGCGCGCCGATTTCAATCGGGTCCATGTAGCCCTTGCTGTCGTTCATGCGCGGACGCATGTAGGGGTCAAGCGACAGCCACAGGGTCTTGATCAGAACCTCACCATCCTTGAGCTCACGAACAGGTTCTTCCTTCAGAACCAGATCACCATCCTGAATTTCGCCCTGCGGGCGCTTGTTGAGCACGATCTTGCGGTTGATATGAGCAGACATGTGATGCCTCTTGCATGAATGAGTGAATGGGCGGAAACCTCCGCGAACCCCCGGATCATAAACGAACCGGGGCCGCTACCAGCCCCGGCAGGCCTACTATTCACAGACCTGATTGTCTGCCAATCCTCTGGCCGAAACGGCGTCAGGCAATATCGCTGACCGACAGTGCTCCGCCGGAACTGATCACCCGATTGCGACCGTAGGCCTTGCCGCGGTAGAGACGCTGATCGGCGCAGCGGTACAGACCGCCAGCATCACGTGCGTCCCGGGGCCAGCAGGCCACCCCGAAAGTAGCCGTAATCGGCAGCGCCTGGCCCTGCCAGACCAGCGGCGAACGCTCAAGCTGCTGGCACAGCGTCTGCACCAGTTGTTCGGCAGCCACCGCGTCGGTATTGCGCAACAACAACCCGAACTCCTCGCCACCCAACCGCCCGATCACATCGGTGCCGCGCAGGCGCTGCCCCAGCACCCGGCACAAGTGCTGCAGGGCACGGTCGCCCGCTTCGTGGCCCCAGCTGTCATTGACCTGCTTGAAATGATCGACATCCAGCAGCACCAGGGCAAACTCGTCGCTGCTGCGCTGACTCTGCTCGATGCACTGGGCAAGCAACTGATGAAAACGGGCGCGATTGAATACACCGGTCAATCCATCCATTTCCGCCATGCGCTGCAGCGATTGCTGCGCCACCGCGCGCCGGCCCTCGTAAAAGTGCACGAACAGCAGAATCATCAGGCCGCAGATTACAGCGTTGCCGATATCAATCAGCCCGGCAGCCGATTCCGGGTCGGCATAGCGCCACAGATAAAGCAGCAGGGCCGCGACCATGAACGGGATCGACAGCAGCAATCCGGCACGGCGCCCCAGCAGCAGATAGGCGAGCACCGGCACCATATACACCCAGACAAACGCGGTAACCGACGCCTCGGGCATCAGCATGATATAGAGCTGAAAGCAGAAGGTAGGCAACAGGTAGCCGTAGATCCAGGGCGTCAGCCAGCGGACCCGCATGACTGTGCGGGCCGACCACAGCAGGAACAGGCCAACGATGATTTCCAGCGTTGCCAGCCCGGTATTGTCATTGCCAAACTGCAGCAGCGCAAAGCCGCAGAGTACGACACCAGTGCAGGCGAAGATAAGACGCAGCAATGAGCGCCGGGCAGAATCTTCCAGCCCGGCTGCCGCCCGTCGATGTATTCCGTGCTCCGAATCCAATGGCTTTCCTGTCCGATGACTGTCCGTAGCGATGCAGTATAGCGAAGCCCGCCTCAGCTGGAGGCCCAGTTTTCCAGCAGGTGCTGATCCTTCAGCCGTACGTAGTTGGCCGCCGAGTAGGTGAAGAACTCACGTTCCTTATCGGTCAACGGGCGCACCTGTTTGGCCGGGCTGCCCATATACAGATAACCACTTTCCAGTGTGCGCTTGGCCGGCACCAGAGAGCCGGCACCGATGATCACCTCGTCTTCGACCACCGCGCCATCCATGACAATGCTGCCCATGCCGACCAGTACCCGGCTGCCGATGCTGCAGCCATGCAGCAGCACCTTGTGGCCAATGGTCACGTCATCGCCGATGCTCAGCGGATAACCATCCGGGTTGAACGGCCCCGCGTGGGTGATGTGCAGCACACTGCCATCCTGCACGCTGGTACGCGCACCAATGCGAATGCTGTGCATGTCGCCACGAATGATCGCGCCGGGCCAGACCGAGCAATCGTCACCGAGGTGCACGTCGCCCAATACCACCGCCGACGGATCAACAAACACCCGGTCACCCAGCACCGGCTGCCAGTCCCTGAAGCCACGTACGTTCATCGCATCACCCTTGAATTTTGCGGCTATCGCCGTCATTGAGAACTTCTAACGAAGTCACGATGCCAAGCGCGCCGGAGTTGATTACCATGGGCGCATTGTAAGTCATCGATCGAATCAGGATACCCGCCATGCCCAATCCGCTGCTGCAACCCTACGATCTGCCGCCCTTTGCCGAGATCCGTGCCGAGCACGTCAAACCGGCCATAGAGCAGATTCTGGCTGACAACCGCGCACAGCTCGATGCCCTGCTGGCCAACCCTCCAGCGCAATGGACCTGGGCCAACCTGATCGAGCCGCAGGATGACATGGGCGAACGCCTTGGCCGTGCCTGGTCGCCGGTCAGCCATCTCAATGCGGTCATGAACAGCCCCGAGCTGCGTGAAGCCTATGAAAGCTGCCTGCCGCTGCTGAGCCAGTACTACACCGAGATGGGCCAGAATCAGGCGCTGTTTGAAGCCTACCAGCAGCTCGCCTCCAGCGACGAGTTCGCCACGCTGGACAAGGCCCAGCAGACCATCCTTGAACACGCCCTGCGCGACTTCAAGCTGTCCGGCATCGCCCTGCCGCCGGAGCAGCAGAAGCGCTACGGCGAGCTGCAGATGCGTCTGTCCGAGTTGCAGAGCACCTTCTCCAATCAGGTGCTCGACGCCACCCAGGCCTGGACCAAGCACATCACCGACGCGGCCCAGCTGGACGGCCTGCCCGAGTCCGCGCTGGCGCAGGCCAAACAGGCCGCCGAAGCCCGCGAGCTGGACGGCTGGCTCATTACCCTGGAGTTCCCCAGCTACTTCCCGGTGATGACCTACGCCACCGACCGCGCCCTGCGTCAGGAGGTCTATACCGCCTTCTGTACCCGCGCCTCCGATCAAGGCCCCAACGCCGGCCAGTTCGACAATGGCCCGGTGATCGACGAGATTCTCGTATTACGTCAGGAGCTGGCCGAGCTGCTGGGTTTTGCCAACTATGCAGAGCTGTCACTGGCGACCAAGATGGCCGAAAGCACCGATCAGGTGCTCGGCTTCCTGCGTGATCTGGGTGAGCGCAGCAAGCCGTTCGCGAAACAGGACCTGGCCGCCCTGAAGGCTTTTGCCGCAGAACAGGGCTGCGACGACCTGCAGCCCTGGGATGTTGGCTTCTACAGCGAACAGCTGCGCCAGCAGCGTTACGCCATTTCCCAGGAAATGCTGCGTCCCTACTTCCCGATCGATACCGTGATCAACGGCATGTTCGCCATCGTCCAGAAACTGTATGGCATCGAACTGCGCGAAGTCGCCGAGTTCGAGCGCTGGCACAAGGACGCGCGCCTGTTCGAGGTGATCGAGCAGGGCGAAGTCATCGGCCGCTTCTTCCTTGATCTGTATGCCCGCGCCAACAAGCGCGGCGGCGCCTGGATGGATGGCTGCCGTGACCGGCGCCTGTTGCCCGACGGCGCACTGCAGCGCCCCATCGCCTATCTGGTCTGCAACTTCACTCCGGCGGTCGGCGGCAAGCCGGCATTGCTGACCCACGACGAAGTCACCACCCTGTTCCACGAGTTCGGCCACGGCCTGCACCATTTGCTGACTCGGGTGAACTACGCCTCTGCCAGCGGCATCAATGGCGTGGCCTGGGATGCGGTCGAGCTGCCGAGCCAGTTCATGGAAAACTGGTGCTGGGAGCAGGAAGGCCTGGCGCTGATCTCCAGCCACTATGAAACCGGCGAGCCGTTGCCGCAGGACCTGCTGGACAAGATGCTGGCGGCCAAGAACTTCCAGTCCGGCCTCGGCATGCTGCGTCAGATCGAGTTCTCGCTGTTCGACTTTGAGTTGCATGTGCGCAAGCACCCCGAGCTGAGCGTGCAGCAGGTACTGGATCAGGTTCGCGATGAGATTGCGGTCATCAGGGTACCGTCGTTCAACCGCTTCCAGAATGGCTTCAGCCATATCTTTGCCGGTGGCTATGCAGCTGGTTACTACAGCTACAAGTGGGCAGAAGTGCTGTCGGCAGATGCCTTTTCGCGCTTCGAGGAGGAAGGGGTGCTGAACGCCGAGACCGGCCGCGCCTTCCGCGACAACATTCTTGCCCGTGGCGGCAGCGAAGCGCCGATGGCGCTGTTCGTCGCCTTCCGTGGTCGTGAGCCGTCAATCGATCCGCTGCTGCGCCACTCGGGCCTGACCGGAGAAGCCGCATGAACCAGCAACCGATCAAGCGCTTCATCGCCGGCGCGGTCTGCCCGGCGTGCAGCGCGATGGATACCATCAAGATGTACGAGGAAGATGGCGTACCGCACCGCGAATGCGTGGAGTGCGGCTATGCCGACACGCTGGATGCCCGCGGCAACTCGGTACCCAAAGAGCTGACCACCCGGGTCAACGAGGCACGCAAGGTACCAAAGAAGCCGAGCAGTCAGACGGTGCAGTTCTTCCCCAACCCGCGCTTGAAAAAGAAGGACTGACCGGGCAGCCGGCTCGTAATACGGGCCGGCTGCTGTTCAAGCCGCGCCGCGCAACTCAATCTCGACCCCCAGCTGACGGGACATGCAGGGCCATTGTGCCCATAACCGGCGCACCTGCGCCGGGTCCTGACTGGCCTGATAGGCCCTGAACGGCTCCGACTGAAACAGATCCTCCGGCAGCAGGCCAGCCACCGCTGTTTCCACCGCCGTATCCAGCTGGTTGGCAAACCCCTCGCCCATCAGTTGGTGCACAATCAGGTTGGCCCGCGTGGTATCCATCGGAATCAGCGGCGCAATGCCGTTGACGACGTAACGATCGTTGACCTCCTCGACCAGTCGATGGGCGAGGTAGGCTTCGTCCAGCAGGGTGATCAACCCCTTGTGCTCACTCGGCAAATCCGGTGGCTGCAGGACAAAGGCTTCCGCCACCTTCAGCACCGGCAGCATGCGCTCGCGCAAGTGCGCTGCCTGCGCTACTGCAGCTGCCGCTTCCAGCACGTCCGGCACCTGCTCGATATAGGCCCGGACAAAGCGGTACAGGGTGTCGACCTGATTATTCTCCACCCGGATCGATGGGTGCAGGGCCGGCAGACGGGAATCAAGCCAACGCTGCATCGCCCCGACCGAGTCGGGTTGCGCCATGGCATCGGCAATACGGCGTTTCAGGCCGGTTATATTCATGTTTCACGCTCCACAACGACGGCTGAATGCTGCAAGCGGCCAACAGCACATTGATATCATTCTCATTTCGAGAAAAGCTAGCAGAGGCACCCCATTCCGTCAAAGTGACTCATCAGGAGCCATTAGACCCGATTGTAATAACAGCAACCTCAGGGCGGACACCCTCCCCGCGTTCCAACTATCGCGGCTCGCTGTCAGTGAGACGCAACATTGCCAAGCCGAAACCCCTGTCTATACTCGATTGTGTCGGTAGCCTGTGGGGGAGTTCCGACCGGGGGTGATTCATCGCGATCTTCGCGCTGCGCATCCTGCGGTTTCGGGTATCTGCGCAGTGTTGTACCTGCTCCAGATACCCCTCATTCCGTGCACCGGAAGTGATAACAACAATAAAAGGGGAACCGGGAATGTTGCGAGCAGCAATCACCTGGCCTGTTGGCCTGTTCCTGTGCGCGCTTGGCTTGTCGGCCAACGCCGAGTGGGGCATCAACATGCGCCGTGGCGTCACCGACGTCAGCCAGTCCGTGTTCGATCTGCACATGACCATCTTCTGGATCTGCGTCGTCATCGGCGTCGTGGTATTCGGTGTGATGTTCTGGTCGATGCTGATGCACCGCAAATCGAATGACAGCAAGCCGGCGACCTTCCACGAGCACGTCGGCGTCGAAATCCTCTGGACCGTCATCCCGCTGGTCATCCTCATTGTCATGGCGGTTCCGGCCACCAAAACCCTGATCGATATCTACGACGCCGATGAAGCCGACGTCGACATTCTGGTCACCGGCTATCAATGGCGCTGGCAATACCAGTACGTCGGCGAAGGGGTCAGCTTTTTCAGCACCCTGACCACGCCGCGCGACGAAATCACCAACGTCAGCGCCAAGAGCCCGGACTACCTGCTGGAGGTCGACAACCCGCTGGTTATTCCGGTCGGCAAAAAGGTCCGCTTCCTGGTCACCGCCTCCGACGTCATTCACTCCTGGTGGGTACCGGATTTTGCGGTCAAGAAGGACGCCATCCCCGGCTTTATCAACGAGGCCTGGACCCGGGTTGAAGAACCCGGCATCTACCGCGGCCAATGCACCGAACTGTGCGGCAAGGATCACGGCTTCATGCCGGTCGTGGTGCAGGTGCTGCCGCAGGATGAATACGACACCTGGCTGGCTGAACAGAAAGAGGCGGCGGCGAAGGAAGCCGAGCTGCGTGACAAGACCTGGACCCTCGACGAACTGGTCGAGCGTGGCGAGAAGGTCTACTCCACCGCCTGCGCCTCCTGTCACCAGCCCAACGGTGAGGGTCTGCCACCAATGTTCCCGGCGCTCAAGGGCAGCCCGATCGTGACCCAGGACATGGCTGCCCACCTCGATATCGTGCTCCACGGCAAACCTGGCACCGCCATGGCGGCATTCGGCAAGCAGCTGTCTGAAGTCGACATCGCTGCTGTCATCACCTTCGAGCGGAACGCCTGGGGCAATGACACCGGCGAGATGCTTGCCCCCGTTGACGTGCTGAACGCCAAACAAGCCCAATAGGAGACCTGCCATGAGTGCTGTGATCGATACCCATCACCACGACCATGCCCACGGTCCGGCCAAGGGCCTGATGCGCTGGGTGCTGACGACCAACCACAAGGACATCGGCTCGATGTACCTGTGGTTCAGCTTCGCCATGTTCCTGCTCGGCGGCTCGATGGCCATGGTCATTCGTGCCGAACTGTTCCAGCCGGGCCTGCAGCTGGTGCAGCCCGAGTACTTCAACCAGATGACCACCACCCACGGCCTGATCATGGTGTTCGGTGCAGTCATGCCGGCCTTTGTCGGCCTGGCCAACTGGATGATTCCGCTGATGATCGGCGCGCCGGACATGGCGCTGCCACGAATGAACAACTTCAGCTTCTGGCTGCTGCCGATGGCCTTCGGGCTGCTGGTCTCGACACTGTTCATGGAGGGAGGCGGCCCGAACTTCGGCTGGACCTTCTATGCACCGCTGTCGACGACCTATGCGCCGCCCAGCGTCACCTTCTTCATCTTCGCCATTCACCTGGCGGGCATCAGCTCGATCATGGGCGCGATCAACATCATCGCCACCATCCTCAACCTGCGCGCACCCGGCATGACGCTGATGAAGATGCCGCTGTTCGTCTGGACCTGGCTGATTACCGCCTTTCTGCTGATCGCCGTCATGCCGGTGCTGGCCGGCGTGGTAACCATGATGCTGATGGACATCCATTTCGGCACCAGTTTCTTCAATGCCGCCGGCGGCGGTGATCCGGTGATGTTCCAGCACATTTTCTGGTTCTTCGGTCACCCCGAGGTCTACATCATGATCCTGCCGGCGTTCGGTGCGGTCAGCCAGATCATTCCGGCCTTCAGCCGCAAGCCGCTGTTTGGCTACACCTCCATGGTCTACGCCACCGCGGCCATCGCCTTCCTGTCGTTCATCGTCTGGGCGCACCACATGTTTACCGTCGGCATCCCGATTACCGGGGAGCTGTTCTTCATGTACGCGACCATGCTGATCGCGGTGCCCACCGGGGTGAAGGTATTCAACTGGGTCAGCACCATGTTCCGGGGGGCGCTGACCTTCGAAGCGCCGATGCTGTTCGCCGTGGCCTTTGTCATCCTGTTTACCATCGGCGGGTTCTCCGGTCTGATGCTGGCCATTGCACCGGCCGACTTCCAATATCACGATACCTACTTTGTGGTCGCGCACTTCCACTATGTGCTGGTGCCCGGCGCCATCTTCGGCATCTTCGCCTCGGCTTACTACTGGCTGCCCAAGTGGACCGGCCACATGTACGACGAAACACTGGCCAAGACCCATTTCTGGATGAGCTTCATCGGCATGAACCTGGCGTTCTTCCCGATGCATTTTGTCGGGCTGGCTGGCATGCCGCGGCGTATTCCCGACTACAACGTGATGTTCGCCAACTTCAACATGATCTCCTCGGTTGGCGCCTTCATGTTCGGGGTGACCCAGCTGCTGTTCCTGTTCATCGTCATCAAATGCATCAAGGGCGGAACGAAGGCGGCGGCCAACCCCTGGGAAGGTGCAGAAGGGTTGGAGTGGACGGTGCCGTCGCCGGCGCCCTATCACACCTTCACCACCCCCCCCGAGGTGAAATGACCGGAGGCGCTGGCCATGAGCGAGCAGCAATCCAACAAACCGGTAGTAACGCGTCTGGTTCTGACCGTGATCGGCATGTTTGCCTTCGGTTTTCTGATGGTGCCGCTGTATGACGTGATGTGCGATGCCCTGGGCATCAATGGCAAGACCAGCGGCACAGCCTATCGGCAGGACGTCGAGCACATCGACGAGAGCCGCACCCTGCGGGTGCAGTTCGTCGCTACCCGGGCGCAGGGCATGGCATGGGACTTCAACCCGGACGCAGAGCAACTCAGTCTGCATCCAGGCGAAACCCGCGAGATGCTGTTTTATGCCCACAACCCGACTGACCGGCCGATGGTGGCGCAAGCCATTCCCAGCGTCTCGCCAGCCAAGGCCGCCGCTTTCTTTCACAAGACCGAATGCTTCTGTTTTACCCAGCAGGTGTTGCAACCAGGGGAGAGCGTGGAGATGCCGGTGCGTTTCATTGTCGACCCGGCACTGCCGACCGATGTGAAACACCTGACGTTGGCCTACACCCTGTTTGATGTATCGGAGCGGATGCCTGACAAGCTGGCGAACGCGTCAGCCCAGGCTCACTGAACATGATTGCCGGATAAGGAGAACAACAGATGGCCAATCACGAAACCTATTACGTTCCGGCCCAAAGCAAATGGCCGATCATTGCCTCGGTCGCCCTGCTGCTGACGGTGTTTGGCGCCGGCAGCATGATGAATGGCGATGCCGCCGGCGCCGGCAGCAGCCTCGGCAGATGGATCTTCTTTGCCGGTGCATTGATGATCGCCTACATGATGTTCGGCTGGTTCAGCAACGTGGTGAAGGAAAGCCGCGAGGGGCTCTACAGTCCGCAGATGGACCGTTCCTTCCGTATGGGCATGGGCTGGTTCATCTTTTCCGAGGTGATGTTCTTCGCCGCGTTCTTCGGCGCACTCTTTTATGTGCGTACCTTCGCCGGACCGTGGCTCGGTGGTGAGGGCGACAAGGGCGTGACCAACATGCTCTGGCCCGAGTTCGTCTATCAATGGCCGCTGATGGTCAACCCTGATCCCGGAGCCTTCCCCGGCCCTAAAGAGGTGATCAGCGCCTGGCAGCTGCCACTGATCAACACCATCCTGCTGATTTCTTCCAGTGTCACCGTCACCTTCGCTCACCATGCGCTGAGAGCCGACAAGCGGGGCGCCACCAAGGCCTGGCTTGGCCTGACCGTGGCACTGGGCACCGTGTTTCTGATTCTGCAGGCGCTGGAATACCAGCACGCCTACCACGACCTTGGGCTGACCCTGAACTCCGGCATCTACGGTGCCACCTTCTTCATGCTGACCGGCTTCCACGGCGCTCACGTGACCATGGGTACGCTTATTTTGGCGATCATGCTGATCCGCATCACCAAGGGTCACTTCACGCCGCAACAGCACTTTGGCTTCGAAGCGGCCAGCTGGTACTGGCACTTCGTTGATGTGGTCTGGGTCGGCCTGTTCATCTTCGTCTACATTTTCTAACCCATGCGGCCGGGGGCGTTTTCAATGCAGCCAGGGCGTATTCCAGACCAGGTTGCCGGACCAGAAGCCCCAGGCGATCAGGCCCATCAGCAGGATCGTCAGGCTGATGCGTACGCTCAGGGCGGTTACCAGCCGCCCGCGACCATCCGTGTCCTTCATCAGAAAAAACAGCCCGCTGAACAGGCTGATCACAATCAGCGCCAGCAGCATCACAATGGTCAGTTTGAGCCACATGGGCGTCCCCTTCTTGTTGTTATGTTGGGCTCAAGTATAGCGAGGGCGCACCATGCTGCTTGCTGAACGAGTCGCGCGCAGCCACCGCTTTGCGCCTGGCTGGCCGCTGTGGGTGTTCACGCTGACTCTGCTGCCGGTACTGCTCGCGCTTGGCACCTGGCAGCTACAGCGCGCGGCGGAAAAGCAGCAGATGCAGGCGTCGATTGACGCACTGCATCAAACCCCGGCGATGCCACTCTCTGCGTTCGCGCAAACGCAGCCGTCTGACTGGCAACCGCTGATTCTGCGCGGGCAGCTGGAGGCTCGGCACATATGGCTGCTCGACAATCGCACCCGCGACGGCCGAGCCGGAGTAGAAGTGTTGCAGGCCTTTCAGGACACCAGTGGCCAATGGTTGCTGGTTAACCGCGGCTGGCTGCCCTGGCCGGACCGCCGTCAGGCGCCGCAGATCGAGACGCCGTCGGGAGAACTGCAGCTGCTGGCAGAGAAACTGCCAGACAGCGGCACCGGCTGGCGCCCGGGCAGCCGGCGCTGCGAGGCTGGCACTGCCAACTGCGTGGTAGCTCAGCTTGACCTGGCAGCCTTACGCCTGCAGTCCGGCATTGCACTGCAGGACTGGAGCGTCCGTTTGACTGGGGCGGGTTCAGCGGCAGCACTGCAACTCGACTGGCCAGCGCTGCCGATGAGCGCAAGCCGACATACCGGGTATGCCGTCCAGTGGTTCAGCCTCGCTGCGGCGCTGATTGCTTTGTTTATCTGGGCCGGTTTCCGGCCCGACCATCGGGGGAATAATAATGATGAGCCTGACCGAGCCTGACCGGACCCGGCAACGCCCACGCGGCCAGCTAAAGCTGCTCGCCGTCATCGGTGTCGTGGTCGTACCCATTCTGATCGCCGCGCTGATGGCGCACTTCGGCATCGGTGTGCCGCAGGCACATTCAAACAAATCCGCCCTGGTCGAGCCGGCCATTCAGGTCAGCGACTGGCAACTGGCGCTGGAGCCAATCGGCTATGGAGCACCCTGGCGGCTGCTGGTTACCCACACCGGCGCCTGCGAACGCGAATGTATGGCGCTGATCCACGAAGCCCGGCAGATCAATGTGGCTGTCGGCCGCGAAGCGGACCGCGTCGAGCATGTCCTGGCCTCGCCGGTCGCCCTGCGCGACGATGAACTGGCCCGGCTGGAAACCGAATTTCCGCGCCTGCAGCGTACACGCTTCGACAGCAATGCCTATCTTCGCAGCCTGCAGACCCAGCCAGACAGCTGGCTGATCGGCCCGCAGCTCTGGCTGGTCGACCCACTCGGCCGTGTGGTGCTGCATCACAGTGCCGGTCAGCCCGGCAAAGACCTGCTTGATGACCTCAAGCGTCTGCTGAAACTCTCGAAGGTGGGCTGAGCCATGCGCAAACCTGGCTACAACTTGGCACTGGCAGGGCTGCTGCTGTGCTTTATCGTCGTCATCCTTGGCGCTTACACCCGGCTGGTACACGCCGGACTCGGCTGCCCGGACTGGCCAGGCTGCTACGGCTTTCTGACCGTACCGCAAAGCGATCATGCGCTGGAAACGGCGCAGCTGCGCTTCCCGGACGACCCGGTCGAAGCCTTCAAGGCCTGGGCGGAGATGATCCACCGCTACGCAGCCGGCACCCTCGGCTTGCTGATTCTGGGCCTGGCCGTGATTGGTATCCGACAGCGCCGCGACCCCGGCTACCCGACCGGCCTGTGTGTCGGGCTGCTTGCCCTTGTCGTCTGCCAGGCACTGTTCGGCATGTGGACCGTGACCCTCAAGCTCTGGCCGCAGGTCGTCACCGCCCATTTGCTGGGCGGCTTCGCCACCCTGAGCCTGCTGTTGCTGCTGGTACTGCGCCTGTCGGGCCGGCTACCGGCACTCCATCCCACCCGCTCGCTCACCAGACTGCGCCTGCTGGCGCGCTTTGCACTCGCGGTGGTCATCCTGCAAATCATGCTCGGCGGCTGGACCAGCACCAACTATGCCGCGGTGGCCTGCATCGACCTGCCGACCTGCCACGGGGAATGGTGGCCGGAGATGGACTTCCACACCGGCTTCAACCTGCTGCATCAGGAGATCGGCCCGAACTACCTGGGCGGCATGCTGGAAGGCCCGGGGCGGACAGCGATCCATTTTACCCACCGCCTTGGCGCATTGATCACCACGTTCGTTGTGCTGCTGCTCGGCTGGCAACTCTGGCGCGCGCGCCTGCACGGTCTGGCGCTGCTGCTGTGCCTGGCACTGACTGCCCAGGTCGGCCTGGGCATCACCAACGTACTGGCAGCGCTGCCGTTGGCGGTGGCTGTCGCGCATAACGGCATGGCAGCACTCCTGCTGCTGTGCACCCTGGCCGTCAACTATCGCGTACGTGCGCCGGCAGCGGTGCGGGTCCGACTGGAGGCACGACCACGCCGTTCACTGGCGAGTCACGCCTGAGGCATCCATACTCCAGACACAACAACACAGGTGCGCAGCACGCACCGACAGGGGGAACAGACCATGGCGAGCCTCTCTCAAGCGGTGCCGGTCCGAGCTGGCTGGCGCGACTATCTGGAGCTGACCAAGCCGAAGGTAGTGGCTTTGATGATCATCACCTCGGCCATCGGCATGCTGCTGGCCAGCGAGCAGGCGGTACCCTGGAGTATCCTGCTGCTGGGCAATCTGGGCATTGCCCTGTGCGCCGGGTCGGCAGCGGCGATCAACCATGTGGTCGACCGCCGGATTGACATTCATATGGCCCGCACCCAGCGGCGCCCAATGGCGCAAGGCCGGGTCGAGCCGCTGAACGCGGTGCTGTTCGCCATCCTGCTCGGCAGCGCCGGACTGGCGGTCCTGCTGTCATGGACCAACACGCTCACGGCGCTGCTGACACTGGCGTCGCTCCTCGGCTATGCACTGATTTACACGGCCTTTCTCAAGCGCGCAACGCCGCAGAACATCGTTATTGGCGGCGTCGCCGGAGCCGCACCGCCGCTGCTTGGCTGGACCGCGGTCACCGGACAGATTCAGGCCGAGGGGCTACTGCTGGTACTGATCATCTTTGCCTGGACACCCCCGCACTTCTGGGCGCTGGCCATCCACCGCAAGGCAGAATACGCCAAGGTCGACATCCCGATGCTGCCGGTTACCCATGGCGAGCACTACACCAAGCTGCATATTCTGCTGTATACCTTTATCCTGCTCGCTGTGAGCCTGTTGCCGTTCGTGATCCACATGAGCGGCCCGCTCTATCTGGTGGCCGCGGTGGCGCTGGGCCTGCGCTTTATCGACTGGGCTGTCGCCCTGCTGCGTGACAGCCGTCCGCACGCGGCCATCAAGACCTTCAAGTATTCACTGTGGTACCTGCTGTGGCTGTTTGTAGCCCTGTTGCTGGACCACTATATCGAGGTGGCTGGATGGCTTTGACCGGGGTACAGAAAACCGTACTGGTATGTGTGGCCAGCATTGCGCTGGTAGTGGGAGCAGTCGTCAACAAGGTGATGCAACCGGCGCCGCTGGATCGCACAGCGCTGCAGGAGGCGGGCATCTACCTGTTCGACAGCCCCCGCCCCATACCCGATGTCAGCCTGCGATCCGCAACAGACCAGCCCTGGGGACGGGATAACCTGACCGGCCAGTGGGATTTGCTGTTCTTTGGCTATACCTTCTGTCCGGACATCTGCCCGACCACGCTGGCCGAATTGCGCCAATTGATGCAGAAACTGCCCGAGGCCACTCGCAGCCAATTGCAGGTCACCTTTGTCAGCGTTGATCCCAACCGCGACACACCAGAACAGATCACGACCTATCTGAACTTCTTCAGTGCCGGCTTCGCTGGTGCAACCGGCGAGTCCGAGCAACTGGCAACACTGGCCAAGGCCCTGTCGATTGCCTATATCGAACCAGACACCAGCAGCGAAAATTACCTGGTCGATCACAGCGGCCAGGTCGTCATCGTCGACCCGAACGGCCGCTATGTCGGCTTTATCCGCCCGCCACTGAACACTGAAAAGCTGGCCCAGTGGCTACCTCGGATCATCGGCGCCGAATAGAATCCGCTCAGGCGCGGCGAGGAATCGCCAGCGCCAGCATGAACATGCCAGCCGCGCAGACCACAATGGAAGGGCCTGCCGGGGTATCCAGCTGCCAGGACAACGCCAGCCCACCGAGTACCGCCAGCATGCCCAGCACACTGGCACCCAGCGCCATCTGCTCCGGTGTTCGGGCATGACGCTGGGCCGCCGCTGGCGGAATAATCAGCAACGAGGTGATCAGCAGTACGCCCACCACCTTCATCGCCACCGCAATGACGATGGCGATCAGCAACATCAAGGCGAGCCGAATCGCCGTTACCGGCAAGCCTTCTACCCGTGCCAGCTCCTCGTGAACGGTAATCGACAGCAGGCTGCGCCAGAGCATGCTCATCAGCACCAGCACGATCAGCAGCCCGCCGAGCATCCAGGCCAGGTCCGTCGCCGTGATCGCCAGAAGGTCTCCGAACAGGTAGGCCATGAGGTCGACCCGCACGTTTTCGGTCAGCGCCAGCACCACCAGTCCGAGTGACAGGGTACTGTGCGCGAGAATCCCCAGCAGGGTGTCGCTGGCGAGCCACTCCTTGTGCTGCAACGCCACCAGCAGTACCGCGATCAGAACGCAGCCCACCGTCACCGCCAGCGTCAGGTTAATGTCCAGCAACATGCCGAGCGCCACACCCAGCAGCGCCGAGTGCGAAAGCGTATCGCCGAAATAGGCCATCCGCCGCCAGACCACAAAGGAACCCAACGGACCGGCTACCAGCGCCAGCGCCAAACCGGCCAACAGCGCGTAAACAAGAAAATCAGGCATGCTTGCAGTCAGGTCCGTGGCTGTGTTCGTGGGGTACGACTTCGCCGTGCAGGTCATGGGCGTGGTCGTGATGGTGGTTGTAGACCGCCAGCGCACTGGCCTGCTCGCCAAACATGGCAACAAACGCCGGATCCAGGCTGACCTGCTCGGGATGGCCCGAGCAGCAGACGTGACGATTGAGGCATACCACCGTGTTGGTGGTGGCCATGACCAGATGCAGATCATGGGAGACCATCAGCACGCCGCAACCGTAACGGTCACGCAGCCGGGTAATGAGTTGATACAGTTCGATCTGACCGTTAACGTCCACACCCTGTACCGGCTCATCCAGCACCAGCAGGTCAGGCTGGCGCAGCAATGCCCGCGCCAGCAGGATGCGCTGCAGCTCGCCACCGGATACCTGCTGCAACGGCCGTGCGATCAGGTGCTCGGCGCCGACTTCGGCCAGCGCCGCCTCGACTGCCGGGCGCCTGGTACCGGGCACCAGCAGCAGAAAACGCAGTACCGTCAGTGGCAGCGACGGATCGATCTGCAGCTTCTGCGGCATATAGCCGATGCGCAGGCGCGGCTGGCGCCAGACCTTGCCGCCACTCGCCTTGAGCAGGCCGAGTACAATCCGTACCAGGCTGGTCTTGCCGGCACCATTGGGACCGATCAGCGTGACAATCTCGCCGCGCCTGACACTCAGGTTCACGCCCTCCAGCACGTCGGTTGCATTCAGGCGCAGACTGACGTTGCCGAGAGACAGCAGCTCGTCGCTCATGCTGCCGCCTGACACTGGGCACACAGCCCGCTGATTTCGACCGTTTCGCTGCTGACAGAAAAGCCGTGGGTTGTGGCAGCTGCCGCGATGGCATCACTGATCCCGGCTTCCTCCAGTTCAATGGCAATATGGCAGTTAAGGCAGATCAGAAAATGGCCCTGATGGCGGTGCTCCGGACTCGGGCAGCCGATGAAGGCATTGAGCGAGGCAATGCGATGCACCAGCCCCTGCTCCTGCAGAAAGTCCAGCGCCCGGTAAACCGTCGGCGGCGCCGCACGGCGACCATCGTCGCGTGACAGGGTTTCCAGAATATCGTAAGCACCCAGGGGCTTATGGCTTTGCCAAACCAGCTCAAGCACACGCTTGCGCAAGGCGGTGAAACGCACGCCGTCACGGGCGCACACCTGTTCGGCTGCACTCAGAGCATGACTGACACAATGCGCGTGGTTGTGCGGCTGCTGCGGATCGGGAAGGGTAGTGGAGTCGCTCATGCTGACGCCTCGCTGGCTGCGTACCGCAGTCGAATGACAAGCGGGACTTTTCAGAGGTCAATGACCTGTTATCATATAACAACTCTGCTTCCCGAGGTATTCCCCATGTCGATCCGCTCCCTGCTGGCCCTGGCAGCCGGCCTGCTGCTGTCTTTTCCGTCAATGGCAGACAGCCGCATTATGACCAGCATCAAGCCAATCCAGCAGATCACCGCCGCTCTGCTCGACGGTATCGACGAGCCCGCAGTACTGCTGCCACCGGGCGTATCGCCACACGCCTTCGCACTCAGACCTTCCGATCGCCGTGCCCTTGCCGAGGCGGAGCGTATTTACTGGATAGGCCCCGACCTTGAGCGCTTCCTCGACAGCCTGCTGCACGACAATGCCCGGGCCCGCGAACTGATGGCGGTTGCCAGCCTCACCCTGCGCGAATTCGACGAGGAGCACGCCGAACACGCCGACGAGCACCACGATCACGATCACGACGCCGGCAGCCTTGATCCGCACATCTGGCTGTCACCCGATAACGCCCTGACGCTGGCACGCTGGATGAAGACCGACCTGGCACCGCTCTACCCGGAACAGGAAGCTCGTCTGGACGCCAACCTGCATCGCTTCGAGCAACAGCTCAGTACTCTGCAGGCGCAGCTGCGCACGCGCTTCGCCCCGCTCAAGAACAAGCCCTACTTCGTCTTCCACGACGGTTACGGCTATCTGGAGGAATACCTCGGCATCGAACACCGCGGCGTATTCAGCCTGGCCCACGAGATCCAGCCGGGCGCACGGCACGTCAACGACCTACGTGAAGACCTGCGCAGCGCGGGCCGCGCCTGCGTGTTCAGCGAACCCCAATTCACCCCGCGGCTGATCGCCAGCCTGACCGAAGGCCTGCCGGTCGAAACCGCCCAGCTTGATCCTCTGGGCGCCGACATTGCAGTTGGTGCGGACGGCTATGTCACATTACTGACCAACCTCACCGACAACCTGGCCGGCTGCCTGACGAAACTCTGAGCTCTGGCGCCGCTTCGAAACAAACCGAACGCCATGCCCTGACGCGGCGTTCGGCCCATGCGCAAGCAAAAGGCAATTTGCTGACGCCAATTTGTAGACCTGCAATATCAAAATGCCTTAACCTTGCCGACAGACTTGCTGACAAATTCGGCACAGAGGCTGCCAGCGCCTGCGACTCGCATCGATGTCACGTGCCAAACGCTATGAAATTAACGCTCTACCCGGAGCAAGATGATAAGGACATCAGATGCGATTTCAGCCGCCCCTGAAAGTTGCCGGTATCGCCATCGCCGCTGACCTGCTCCCCCCCTGCTCACGCACATACCTGATCGGGGCAACCGTCCTGAACAACCGGTCACACTGGTTCCCGCCCGTCACGTTAAGAAAAATCTGCATGCTCACCACTACCAAACGTCTTTTTCTGGCGGTCAGCGTCATCACCCTGACCGCATGCTCCGGCGGGCCCTCGGAGGGCGATATCCAGGCCATGATGGAAAAGGAACTGGAGCAGACCAACAGCGCTGTCACCAGCATGGTTGGCGCGGACATGGCAAACGCCATGCGCACCGAAATCCACGACGTAACGCTGCATGGCTGCGATGAGTTGCGCGACGACGTTTACCGCTGCGATGTAGAGGTTGACCTTACCGCGCCCCTCGTTGGTCGCAATGTTCAGCGCTCCAGCATCACCCTGGCAGAAACAGACGCTGGCTGGACCGTAACCCGCTGATCGCAGTACCAGAAACCGCGATCGGCAAACACGCAGTAAACATCAACAACAGCAGGCAACAAGGAAGCACGCATGACAGACACTACTGTACCCAATACCAACAGCGACACCGGCTCCGCCAAACTGGTTTACATTCTGTATCTCGTCGGCCTGGTAATCGGTATTACCGGCATCATTGGCGTGGTCCTGGCCTACGTCAACAAGGACGGCGCACCGGACTGGCTCAAGAGCCATTACCAGTTCCAGATCCGTACTTTCTGGATCGGTGCGCTGTACCTGTTCATCGGCGCCATCCTGTCTGTCGTTGTGATCGGCTGGCTGGTCCTGCTGTTCTGGATGGTATGGCTGATTGTGCGCTGCATCAAAGGCATGAAAGCGCTGGACAGCCAACAGGCGCACCCGAACCCGACAGGCTGGATGTTCTGATTCAGCAACGTCTCAGGGCCCAGCAATGGGCCCGCTTGCCGACGGCATCCAGCGCCGCCTGCTACGCCAGCGCCACAACGCCCATCCCCAGATTGCCAGCTCGACCAGAAATACCCAGTGGATGACAAAGTTCAGCCACCAGGGTTTGTAGCGGGCGGTGACGGTGACCAGCGAGTAACGCTGGTCAACAAAGGGTGCCAGCCACCAGATGTCGCCCGCCAGGGTATCAAGCAGCACATGCAGCATTCCGCCCAGGCTGAAGGCCAGTAGCAACCAGCCACCCGCCGCACGTCGTCGCCACCGCGTCCAAAGCAGCGCAACAGCCAAAAGACAGAACCACAGCAACGGCCAGTGGCTGGGATAGCGATGGTGGTGCTTCATGCCCATATCCACGAAGTGGAAATAGAACATATCGAGGTCGGGCGCGATACCACCCAGCACGCCGGCCGCAAGCAGCCAGGATGCCTTTGCAGGCACTCGCCGTAACCGATCCAGCAGATAGCTGGAGAGCACGTAGCCGGACGGCAGGTGGGCGGTCAGCATGCAGCAGACACTCCGCAACAGGGTTAAGAGGCAGTAGACACTACTGCGCTATGACCCCGCGACTGCTGCGCGGTTCACCCGAGCGGCGGCTAGAGCGCAAGCGGCAAGCCGATATCCACCTGCTGATGCCGCAGCAGCAGCTGCAGAAAGTGCTCCGGATCCTTGACCAGCACGCCGGGCTGCCCGGCATGCTGGTCCGCAGCGATATGTCGCGACAGCCAGAAGCGCAGCGCAGCCAGCCGCAACATGTCCGGCCAGCACTCCTGTTCGGCCGGGGTAAAGCGTCGCTGGGAGGCATAGCCCGCCAGCAGATTGCGGGTGAGGCGTGGTTCCAGCGCACCGGCACCGTCCAGACACCAGTCATTCACCGCGATGGCCACGTCATAGAGTGCCCAGCCGCTGGCGGCGTTGTAGAAATCGATCACTCCGCTCAGGTGATGGCCGTCAAACATGACGTTGTCACGGAACAAGTCGGCATGCAGCACCGCACGGGGCAGATCGGGCGACTGCTGCCGCCAGGCAACGATCCGATCCAGCAGCGCCTGCAACAGGCTCTCCAGGTCGGCAGACTGCCGGGCAGACAGCCGTGGAAGTTGATCCTGCATCCATGCCAGCCCGCGCTCACTGGTTCGTTCCAGCGAGCTGGCGGCCGTGGCTGCATGCATCTGTGCCAGCCAGCGTCCGACCGCCTCGCAATGCGCCGCATCCGGCCGCTCGACATGCCGACCGGCCAGCCGTGGCTGCAGCATGGCGGGTTTACCGTTCAACTGATGCAATGCCACGCCCTGCCGATCAGTGACCGCGTAGGGCACCGACAGCTCGGCCCGGTGCAAGCAGTCGAGCAATTCGACGATAAACGGCAGGCCTTGCGGATCGCCACGCTCGACCAGGGTAAGCACAAACTCGCCGCCGGTGCAGCTGACGAAAAAGTTGCTGTTCTCGCTGCCGCCCTCGATGCCCTGAACGTCGATCAGCCGACCGACCTCAAACCCGTCAAGAAAGGCATCCAGTTGCTCGCGACTGACCGGCGTAAAAACCGACATGCCTCAGCTCACCACTCGAAGATTTTCCACGACGGAATACGCAGGCCATTGGGCTGGTCGGAACGCACGTAGTTGCCGTCCTCATCCACCGCCACCAGGTAATAGGGCGCGCCGGTTTTCGGCGTTACCTTGATGGCATAGAGAAAGCCGTTGACCCGGTATTCCTCGACCGTGCGATCACCTTCCTGACGGATGGTGACCTCGGGTTCGGTGGGAACTGCGTCCTGCGCCATGACCGAAACACTGCCCAACATCAGGAACGCGGCCAATCCAAAGCCAAGTTTGCGAATCATGATAGTCTTGTCCTTTGCATGAATGATGCACTCATTCTAGCCCCATTGGCCTTCGAAATGTTGACCTGACGCATGACAGACACTACCCCCCTCGTTCTTGTGGACGGCTCCTCCTACCTGTACCGCGCCTTCCATGCCCTGCCGCCGCTGACCACCAGCAAGGGCCAGCCCACCGGCGCGGTAAAGGGCGTTCTGAACATGCTCAAGAGTTTGCGCAAGCAGTACCCGAAAAGCCCCTTTGCCGTGGTTTTCGACGCCAAGGGCCCGACTTTCCGCGACCATATGTTCGAGCAGTACAAGTCGCACCGCCCACCGATGCCCGATGAACTGCGCGCCCAGATCGAGCCACTGCACGCGGCGGTGCGCGCGCTGGGTCTGCCCCTGCTATGCGTTGAAGGCGTCGAAGCGGACGACGTGATCGGCACCCTGGCCAGGCAGAGCGCCGACGCCGGCCGGGAGGTCGTGATCTCCACCGGCGACAAGGACATGGCCCAACTGGTCGATGAGCACATCACGCTGGTCAACACCATGACCAATACGGTGATGGATATTCAGGGCGTACACGACAAGTTCGGCATCGGGCCGGGGCTGATCATCGACTACCTGGCGCTGATGGGCGACAAGGTCGACAACATCCCCGGTGTGCCCGGCGTCGGCGAAAAAACCGCGCTCGGCCTGCTGACCGGTGTCGGCGGCGGCCTGGACGTCATCTACAACAGTCTCGACAAGGTGCCCGAACTGCCGATTCGCGGCGCCAAGAAGCTGCCCGAGAAGCTGCAGGAACACAAGGAGATGGCCTACCTCTCCTATCAGTTGGCAACGATCAAACTGGACGTTGAGCTGGAGGTAAAGGTCGATGCCCTGATGCCGGGCGAAGTTGACCGCGATGCGTTGATCGCGTTGTACCGCGAGATGGAGTTCAAGACCTGGCTGGACGATCTGTTGCGCGAAGCCAAGGCTGACCCGAGTGCCGATGGCACTGACGGCGCCAACGCGGAAACCGAGAAACGCTACGAGATCATCACCGAACAGGCCGATTTCGATCGCTGGCTCGACAAGCTCAAGAACGCCGAGCTGTTCGCCTTTGACACCGAAACCACCAGCATTGACGCCCAGCGCGCCGAACTGGTCGGTGTATCGCTGGCGGTCGAAGCCAACGAAGCCGCCTATATCCCGGTCGCCCACAGCTATATGGGCGTCCCCGATCAGCTCGACCGCAACGCCGTACTGGCGGCACTCAAGCCCTATCTGGAAGATCCGACCAAGGCCAAGGTCGCGCAGCACGCCAAGTACGACATCAATGTGCTGGCCCATTACGATATCTGCGTGCAGGGCGTCGCCTTCGATACCATGCTCGAATCCTATGTGCTCGATGCCACCGCTACCCGACACGACATGGACAGCCTGTCGCTCAAGTATCTGGGCCAGAGCACCATCAAGTTCGAAGACATCGCCGGCAAGGGCAGCAAGCAACTGACCTTCGACCAGATCGCTTTGGAACAGGCCGGCCCCTACGCCGCCGAAGACGCCGACGTGACCCTGCGCCTGCACCAGGCCCTGTGGGCCAAACTGCAGCCACAGCCATCGCTGGCCAAGGTCCTGCAGGAAATCGAAATGCCGCTGATGCCGGTACTGGCCGGCATCGAACGCAACGGTGCCCTGGTCGATGCCAAACTGCTCGGCGAACAGAGCATCGAGTTGGGCGAGAAAATGGTCGCGCTGGAGCGTCAGGCATTCGAGCTGGCGGGCGAGGAGTTCAACCTCGGCTCACCCAAGCAACTGGGCGCCATTCTGTATGAAAAGCAGGGCCTGCCGGTGCTGTCGAAAACCGCCAAGGGCCAGCCATCGACCGCCGAGGCGGTGCTGGCAGAGCTGGCCGAGCAAGGCTTCGAGCTGCCGCAGGTGATCATGCAGTATCGCAGCGTCAGCAAACTCAAGAGCACCTACACCGACCGCCTGCCGGAGCAGATCAACCCGCGTACCGGGCGCATACACACCTCCTATCATCAGGCGGTGGCGGCAACCGGGCGCCTGTCGTCCTCTGATCCGAACCTGCAGAACATCCCGATCCGCACCGCCGAAGGCCGCCGCATTCGCCAAGCCTTTATCGCGCCAAAGGGCTACAAACTGCTGGCGGCGGACTACTCGCAGATCGAGCTGCGGATCATGGCGCATCTGGCGCAAGATGCCGGTCTGCTGGACGCCTTCCGCCATGATCTTGATGTGCACCGCGCAACCGCTGCTGAGGTATTCGGCGTGGACCTGGATGAGGTCACCACCGACCAGCGCCGCAGCGCCAAGGCCATCAACTTCGGCCTGATCTACGGCATGAGTGCCTTTGGTCTGGCCAAACAGATCGGTGTCGATCGCAAGCAGGCGCAGGCTTACATTGACCGCTACTTCACCCGCTACCCGGGCGTGCTGAGCTATATGGAACGCACCCGCGAGCAGGCCAGCGAGCAGGGCTACGTCGAAACCCTGTTCGGTCGCCGCCTGTACCTGCCGGAAATTCATGCCAAGAACCAAGCCATGCGCAAGGCTGCCGAGCGCACCGCGATCAACGCACCGATGCAGGGCACCGCTGCCGATATCATCAAGCGCGCCATGATCAAAGTCGCCCAATGGCTTGACGACAGCGCGCTGGACGCCCGTGTGATCATGCAGGTCCACGACGAACTGGTGCTGGAAGTGCGCGAAGACCAGATTGAGGCCGTCAGCCAGGGACTCAAGGAGCGCATGGGCCAGGCCGCAGACCTGGACGTGCCGCTGGTGGTCGAGGTCGGTGTGGGCAACAACTGGGACGAAGCGCACTGAAGGCCGCCCTTTGGGCCGAACCGCCAGCTTCAAGCTTCAAGCCAAACCCTATCACCCACCACCGAGTGGCTTGCGGCTTGCGGCTTGCGGCTGAAAACGGCAGCGCCTAAGCGCTGCCGTTTTCATAACCAACCCATCTAAAACTTTTTTTGAACTTATCCCGAACCTGCCCGGTCAGAGCTTATGAACGGCTTGAGAGCCATTCATGCTCCTTAGATGTGATTTAGTGTTGGCAGAAAAACCGGGCACTCCCTTTCCTAGCACAGCCCGGTTAGTTGAACCCCGAGCCTCCCTCCCCATAGAAGCTCGGGGTTTTTTTTACGTTTTTTTTGCCAACTCCGGAGACTCAGGACTCCGGCTCTTCCAGCCCAGCCTCTGCCTCCGGCGGGAACAGCCAGCCAGCCAGCACCTCATGCGCCTGCTCAACCCCTTGGCGCTTGGGTGATGAAAACAGCTGCACTGTGGCATCGGAACGCAGCTCCTTGCGCATTCTCGCCTGCACCTTGAGCAGCTCGTTCTTGGCCGCACCATAGGCGAGCTTGTCCGCCTTGCTCAACAGTACATGGGCCGGGATACCACTCTTGCGAGCCCATTCCAGCATCATGCAATCGAAATCCGACAGCGGATGACGCAGATCCATGACCAGCACCAGGCCCGCCAGACTGTGACGGCCGGTGAGATAGGCGTCCAGATGCTGCTGCCAATGCGCCTTCAATTCCAGCGGCACCTTGGCGTAGCCGTAACCGGGCAGATCCACCAGCCGTCGCTCGTCATCCAGCCGAAAGAAGTTGATCAGCTGCGTGCGTCCGGGGGTTTTGGAGGTGCGCGCCAGTCGGGCGTGGGTCAGCGTATTGAGCGCGCTGGACTTGCCGGCGTTGGAGCGTCCGGCAAAGGCCACTTCCAGACCGATGTCAGGCGGGCACTGGGTAACCAGACTGGCGCTTTTGATAAAGGTGGCCTGCTGGCAGAGAGAAACAAGTGGAGTACTCGAGGACATGGGATTTCCGTTTGGGCCGACATACCAAAGCCGGGCACTGATGACATTCACGTTTGCGGCAGGCTTAGTATATAATGCCGCGGTTATGGGAAGCACTTACCAATTGACCCGCGCCCAGGCGCAAGTTGATGGTCGGTCAGCCCGAGAACCCAGAAGCGCCGCAGGTGCGACCCGGGGTGCGGCATTTCAGCCATTGCACCCTGCGCAGCGCGCCGCTAGCATGGGGCAAACAATCACGGCTGCCTGCCCTTGATAACGCGGTCATTAAGGCCGGACTGCAGGCACTGCCAACCGTTTTCTTTTAGCCGTTATTGGATTAGCCGATGAATAAATTACTCGTTAGTCTGGCGTTGACCCTGGGCGTCGCCACTGGTGCGCACGCTGTTGAGGGCAATGCTGAAGCTGGCCAGGCCAAGGCTGCCGTTTGCGGCGCCTGCCACGGAGCAGACGGCAACAGCGCTGCACCGAACTTCCCGAAACTGGCCGGTCAGGGCGAGCGCTACCTGCTCAAGCAGATCACCGACATCAAGGAAGGCCGTCGCAACGTCATCGAGATGACCGGCATTCTTGACGGCATGAGCGAACAGGACATGGCTGATCTGGCGGCCTATTACGCCTCCCAGACCGGCACCCTCGGGGTTGCTGATCCGGCGCTGGCAGCCCGCGGCGAAGAAATCTTCCGTGGCGGCAACCTGGAAACCGGCCTGCCTGCGTGCACCGGCTGCCACTCCCCGACCGGTCAGGGTAACGCTCCGGCAGCCTACCCGCACCTGGCTGGCCAGCACGCGGCGTACACTGCCAAACAGCTGACCGACTTCCGCGAAGGCAACCGTACCAACGACGGCGACAGCATGATCATGCGCACCGTTGCCAGCCGCCTCAGCAACAAGGATATCGAGGCTGTTGCCAGCTATATCCAGGGCCTGCGTTAAGCGCGCGCACTGTTGCAATGAAAAGGGGTAGCCATCGGCTACCCCTTTTTGCATGCGCGTTTCACTACGGTAATACCGCGCCACAGTTACGTCTGGTAATCGCGGAATCTTTACTCTACTGTCGGGTCTGAAACCTGTCACTACCCCGTTATGGAGAACTACATGCGTGCGTTTTTCAGCGTTGCCCTGATCTGGCTGCTCGGCAGCCTTGCCCTGGTCCAGGCCCAGGAAACCACCTATCAGGAAGGCGTGCATTACGTGGTCCTGCCTACTCCGGCACCGACCCAGGATCCTGAAAAGATCGAAATTGCCGAGCTGTTCTGGTACGGCTGCCCCCACTGCTACGCTTTCCAGCCAACCATTGAGGAGTGGTCCAAGACCCTGCCGGAAGACGTCAACTTCCGCCCGGTACCTGCCATGTTCGGCGGCCAGTGGAACACCCACGGACAGCTGTTCTACACCCTAGAAAGTCTGGGCAAGCTGGAAGAAACCCACGATGCAGTGTTCAACGCGCTCCACCGCGAGAAGAAACAGCTGCAAACTACCGACGAGATGATCGAGTTCCTCGCTCCCTACGGCATTACAGGCGAGCAGTTCGAGCGCGCATGGTCTTCGTTCGGCGTTAAGAGTCGCATTGAACAGGCTGGTCGTCTGGCCCGCGACTACCGTGCTACCGGCGTTCCCTGCCTGATCGTCAATGGCAAGTACCGCATCGAAGGCAAGATGGCCGGTACCTTCGAAAACATGCTGAAAATTGCCGAGTACCTGGTCGAGCAGGAGCGCCAGGCCAAGCAGGGCTAAATCATGCTGTCAGTCGGCAACATCAGCTCGACCCGCACCACCCGGGGCCATATGGCGCCGGGTGAGCTGCGGATCAACAGCCAGTGCCAGACAGAGCAGCGCCCACTCCCGGAAATACTCCGCCTGTTGAGCTTCAACATTCAGGTCGGCATCAACACCCAGAAGTATCATCACTATCTGACCCGCAGCTGGCAGCATCTGCTGCCCAGCGCCAGCCGTCAGCACCAGTTGGGCAAGGTCGCACAGCTGCTCAACGAGTTTGACCTTGTTGCTCTGCAGGAGGTCGACGGCGGAAGCCTGCGCTCAGGCTTCGTCAATCAGGTTGAGCATCTGGCCAGGGAAAGCGGTTTCCCTTACTGGTACCAGCAATTGAACCGCAATCTTGGCCGCTTCGCCCAGCACTCCAACGGGCTCCTGAGCCGCTATGCGCCGGACCTGCTGGAAGACCACAAGCTGCCGGGCATTCTGCCGGGCCGCGGCGCCATCCTGACCCAGTTCGGCCAGGGTGAGGAGTCATTGCTGGTGGTCATGATGCATCTGGCACTGAGCACCAAGGGCCGCGCCAACCAGCTCGCCTACGTGCGCGAACGCATCGCCGACCACCGCCACGTCGTCCTGATGGGCGACATGAACACCCACGCCGAAGATCTGCTGCAGCACTCGCCACTGAAAGGGGCTGACCTCCAGGCGCCCGACCTGCCCGGCACCTATCCCAGCTGGAAGCCGGCGCGTGTACTTGACCACATTCTCGTCAGCCCCAGCCTCAGCGTTGAGCAGGTTGATGTGCTGCCACATGCCATTTCCGACCACCTGCCGGTCGCCATGCATATCAAATTGCCTTCCCCCCTATGTAAAGGCTAGTCAGAACATTTGCATCACCTATAATCTCTGAGACACCAATCCTTGGAGCACCCATGCCGGATATCCACCCTATCGCCGAAGGCTCTTCCCTGACTGTTGAGCCCGGCGAGCAGACGGAACTGCTCAAGCGAGGGTTGGTTCGCGTCAGTATTGCCGCATCAGGCATCGACCCCCTGCTGGACAAGCGCCTGAACGAGTTGCGTCGAGCCCTGCGGGCGGATGCACCACCCAGCATGCTGGCCGATCTGCTGCCCAAGCTGGAACATGCGGTACTCACCGCTGACCAGAAACGTCAGGAGCGCGCCAGCAATATCGCCAAAAGCCTGCAGATCATCATCGAACAACTGCAGGACAGCGAACCGCCGAAGGACGCAGCCAAGGCACTGCGCACGCTCGGTCGCCGCCTGACTGATCTGGGTGAGCTGCCACGCCAGCTCGACAGCATTCTTGGAGACCTTCAGCAGTTGCAGGGCGAGATCCTCCAGTCCGAGCCGGAAGCAGAAACCGCCGGCCTGTGGGGGCGTCTGTTCGGTCGCGGTGAACGCCGCGCTGACAATGAACCCAGCCAGGCGGACCCTATGCCCGAGGCGAGCGAACAACTCGCGCATCACGAAGATGATCAGGCCGGGCCTGTCGAACCAGCGCAACCGGCCATCACAGGTGTGATCAGCGGAGAACAGCAGAGCTTCTCCCAGGTCGCCGCCCATATCGAGTCTATCCTGCTGAGCCTGCTTAACGAGCTGCAGGTGATGGAAGCCCAGCAGACCATTCGCGACCGCCTGCGTGAGCAGGTCAGCCGCGGGCTCAACTGGTATGAACTGGCTGCGCTGCTCGACAGCCTGACCGGCTTGATACTGGGTGCCCAGCAGAGTCGCCAGGCAGAGTTCGAAGGCTATCTGCAGCAGTTGAACCAGCGCCTTAGCCAGTTCCAGGGCAATCTTGAAGAAGCGCACACCAACTACAACGGCTCACTTGAGGCGGAACGGGAGCTGGCCGGCGATATTCGCAACCAGGTCGCCGACCTCAATGAGAACGTGCGCGACGCAGACGATTTGAGCTCACTCAAGGCCAATGTGGAGTTGCGACTCAACTCCCTGCTGAAAAACATCGACCGCGCCCGTGAACTGCGCGAGGAACGTGACAACAAGGTTTCGCAACAGCTCACCACCATGGTCGAGCGCATTCAGGTGATGGAGGTAGAAGCGCAGACCTTCCGCCGCCACCTGGAGGAGCAGCGCCGCCAGGCCATGATCGACAGCCTGACCGGGCTGGCCAATCGCGCCGGGCTGCAGCGCCGCATGGAAGAGGAACACGAGCGCTGGCAACGCTATGGCGGCCGCTTGCTGCTGGTGGTGCTGGACGTGGATCACTTCAAGTCGATCAACGACCGTTTCGGTCATCTGGCCGGCGACAAGGTATTGCGACTGATTGCCCAGCAACTCTCGCGGCGACTGCGCAAGACCGACTTCATCGGCCGCTTTGGTGGTGAGGAGTTTGTCATCCTGATGCCGGGCGTCACGCCCGAGCAGGGAGCCACCGCACTGGAAGAGCTGCGCAACGGGATTGAACACGCCCCGTTCCACTTCAAGAACGAACCGGTGCCGGTGACCATCTCCATCGGTTTCACCGAGTTCCGCGAAGGCGACACTCTGGACAGCACCTTCGAGCGCGCAGACCGAGCCATGTACCAGGCCAAGGAAGCCGGCCGCAACCGGATAGTCGCCGCCGATTCACCATGAGCCATGCCCTGCGCCTTACCCTGCTGTTCTTCTGCGCGGCGCTGCTCAACGCCTGCAGCCCGGCACTCATTATTGATGACCGCTATCAGGCTCGCAGCCAGGACAGTCGCAGCCAATATATCGTCCTGCACTACACCTCGTCTGGGTTCGAGCGCTCGCTGCATACCCTGACCGAGCAGGACGTCAGCAGCCACTATCTGATCAGCGACCATGATCCGGTTATCTACCGGCTGGTCGACGAGAACCGTCGGGCGTGGCACGCAGGAGAAAGCAGCTGGCGCGGCAGAACCTGGCTCAACAGCAGCTCGATCGGCATTGAGTTGGTGCACCCGGGCTATATCGACCAGGCAAGCTGTCGCCAGTGGCCGCCCTGGGATCCGCGTCAGATTGAGGCGCTGATTCGACTGCTGCGCGACATCCAGCAACGCCACGGCATTACCCCGGAGAATGTGCTCGGACACAGTGATATCGCTCCCCAGCGCAAGGTCGATCCGGGGCCGCTTTTCCCCTGGCAGCAACTGATCGACGCCGGCCTCGCGGTCGGCCCAGACCCTCAGCGTCAACGCGTCATGCAGCACTGGCTGGGCGGGCGTATACCGGCTATCAGCTGGTTCCAGACCGCCCTGCACGACTGGGGCTATGAGGTTCCGTTGCATGGCGAACTGGATGAGGCAACCCGCAACGTGGTTGCGGCGTTCCAGATGCGTTTTCGCCCCGCCCGCTTCGACGGCATACCCGACAGCGAAACCGCTGCCATTCTGGCCGCGCTGGTACCGGGCCAGGCCAGCATCCTGCTGAACCAGTCGACGCCACAGTGGTTCGACCCGAACGCCAACAGCCTGCCTCCGCGCCTGCCCCCCTGCAGCGCCAGCGGGGACTGACAGGCCCATGCTCAACTGGATCTGGCTTGGTTTTTTCCTCAGTGCCTTCGCCGCCGCGCTCTGGCAATGGCTGGGGCTGGGTGACGCCGAGGTATTCAGCCGGCTGGTCGCCGCACTGTTCGATATGGCCCGCCTCAGCGTCGAGATCGTTCTGGTGCTGGTCGGCACCATGACCCTGTGGCTGGGCTTTTTGCAGATTGCCGAACGCGCTGGCCTGATTGCCGTCATGGCGCGCCTGCTTGATCCACTGTTCCGCCGACTGATGCCCGAGGTGCCCAGCGGGCATCCCGCCCTCGGTCATATCACCATGAACTTTGCCGCCAACGTGCTGGGGCTGGACAACGCCGCCACCCCCATCGGCCTCAAGGCCATGCACGCTCTGCAAAGCCTGAATCCCAGCAAGGATACGGCGAGCAACGCGCAGATCCTGTTCATGGTGCTGAACACCTCATCACTCACCCTGCTGCCAGTCACCATCTTTATGTACCGCGCCCAGCAGGGCGCCAGCGATCCGACCGAAGTATTTCTGCCGATTCTGCTGGCAACCAGCGCCTCCAGCCTGGTTGGCCTGCTCAGCGTTGCCCTGATACAGCGGCTGAAACTCTGGGACCCTGTGGTGCTGGCCTATCTGGCCGCCGGAGCAGCAGCACTCGGGTTGCTGCTGGCGGTTCTGGCCGGATTGTCGGCTGAAGCACTGGCCGCTACCTCGACCCTGGTGGGCAATCTCACCCTGTTCGGCATCGTCATCGCCTTTTTGCTGATTGCAGCGCTGCGCAAGGTCAACGTGTACGACAGCTTTATCGAGGGGGCCAAGCAGGGTTTCGAGGTCTCCATCTCGCTGCTGCCATTTCTGGTCGCCATGCTGGTCGCCGTTGGCGTATTGCGTGCCAGCGGCGTGCTCGACGCACTGCTCGATGGTATCCGCTGGCTGGTAGAGGGGCTTGGCTGGGACACTCGCTTTATCGACGCACTGCCCACCGCGTTCATCAAGCCACTCTCGGGCAGCGGTTCACGCGCGATGATGATCGAGACCATGAATACCTTCGGAGTCGACAGCTTCGCAGCCCAATTGGCCGCGACCTTCCAGGGCAGCACTGAGACTACGTTCTATGTGCTGGCGGTCTACTTTGGCGCGGTCGGCATCAGCCGCGTGCGCCACGCCCTCGGCTGCGCCCTGCTGGCCGACCTCGCCGGCATGCTTACCGCCATTGGGGTGTGTTATTGGTTTTTTGGCTAGAATCAGATGCAAGGCGGATGGCCG
>NZ_NBYK01000012.1:18536-45435 GCF_002197985.1 Halopseudomonas aestusnigri | reverse complement strand
CAAGCAAAATCAGGATGCGCTCGGCCGCAGACCCAGCAACTGTTTTCTGCTCACGTTTACTGCCGCCTATTGCTGCAAGTAAAACCCGCACAATTCAACGTCACACGGTTTTTACTTGCAGCTTAAAGCTTGAGGCTTGAAGCTGTCAGTTCCCGCCTCACAACCGATATAAGGCTTCCCAATGCGCGCCCGCTTCGATCAACTCCACCGCCAACCCGGCCCCTGGTTTGTGGCCCTCGGCGGCGCAGGCATGTTCGGGGCGAACTTTTATCTGTACGGCTCGGGTGGCGAATGGATTGCGGTGGACTGCGGCTTTGCTCTGAATCCGACACCCAGCGGGCGCAACAGTGTTTCGGTGCCAAGCCTGTCCGCACTGGAGCGGCACGACATCAAGCTGTCGGCGCTGCTGATTACCCACGGGCATGAGGACCACATCGGTGCCATCCCGCACCTGTGGCGTGCGCTGGATTGTCCAATTTACGCCAGCCCCTTCGCCGCCCAGCTGATTCGCGCCAAGCTCGATCCCGGCCTGACCTGGCCGCGCCTGCAGGAAATCCGCCCGCTGGAGCCCATCGGCATCGGCGCCTTTCAGGCCGAATGGATTCCGGTAACCCACTCGATCCCCGAATCACACGCTATCGTGCTGGAGGTTGCCGGCAAGCGCCTGTACCACAGCGGCGACTGGAAGCTGGACAATCATCCGGTCGTTGGCGAGCTGACCGCGCAGGCCCGTTTGCAGCAACTGGGCCGTGCCGGCATCGATGTCATCATCGGCGACTCGACCAACGCCCCGGTACCCGGTGCCAGCCGCTCCGAAGCCGCGGTGCAAAATGGCCTGCAGGACGCCATTCGGCCCTGCCGCCAGCGAGTCATCGTCACCTGCTTTGCCAGCAACCTGGCGCGCTTGCACAGTCTGGCGGACATTGCCTTCGATTGCGGCCGCTACGCCGCGCTGCTCGGCCGCAGCCTGACCCACATGCACAGCATTGGCCGCGCCCAGGGCTACTTGCCGGGGCGTCCCGGTTACATTGGCCCCTGGGAACTGGGCCATCTGCCGCGCGAGCAGCAACTCTGGGTCTGCACCGGCAGCCAGGGTGAACCCGGGGCCGCGCTGGGCCGGCTTGCCGCCGGCAGCCATCCGCAGCTGAGCCTGGAGGCGGGCGACACGGTGATTTTCTCCTCGCGCCTGATTCCCGGCAACGAACTGGCACTGGAGCGCATCAAGCAGGGCCTGAAAGAGCAGGGCGTCGAACTGATCGACGACGACATGCAACCCGATGTGCACGCCTCTGGCCACCCGCCACAAGACGACCTGCGCCAGCTCTACAGCTGGCTGAAGGCCCGCCACCTGCTTCCCGTACACGGCGAGCGCTACCACCAGCAGGCACACATGGCGCTGGGTCGCGAGCTGGGACTGGGCGGGCTGATACCCGCCAACGGCGACCTGATAGACCTCAGCGCTCAACCGGCCAAGGTGGCCGAACTGCCGTGGGGGTTGGTCGACCTAAACCCCAGCGACAAGCCGCAAGCCTCAAGCCGCAAGTAGAACCCCGCGGCGCACGACTTTGCTGCCAGCTCACGCTGGTTTAGCTTGTAGCTTGCAGCTCCCCGCGCGCCCAAGCGCGCGGGGTTAAAACAGCTCTTTCGTCCGCTCCCAGAGCATACCCATCGCCAGCAGCGGCGCGCGGAAGCGCTGACCGCCCGGGAAGGCCATATGCGGCACCTTGGCAAAGATATCGAAGCCGCTGCCAGCTTGGGCAGTAATGGCCTCCGCCAACAGCCGCGCGGCCAGGTGGGTGGCGTTGACGCCGTGGCCAGAGTAGGCCTGGGCGTAGAACACGTTCGGCTGGTCATCGAGGCGCCCGATCTGCGGCAGACGGTTGGCGCCGATGCCAATCATGCCGCCCCACTGGTACTCGATTTTCACATCCGCCAGCTGCGGAAACACCTTGAGCATTTTCGGCCGCATGTAGGCCGCTACGTCTGCCGGGTCGCGGCCAGAGTAGTGGCAGGCACCGCCGAACAGCAGACGGTGATCGGCGGAGAGGCGGTAGTAATCCAGCGCCACGCGCTGGTCACACAACGCCATATTCTGCGGGATCAGGCTGCGCGCGCGTTCCTCGCCCAGCGGTTCGGTGGCAATCACGTAACTGCCGGCCGGAATCACGGTGCCGCCGAGCTTCGGATTCAGTTGTCCCATATAGGCATTGCAGCCCAGCACCAGCTGTTTGGCCCGCACTCGGCCGGTTGCCGTATGCACGGTCAGGGTGTCGCCGTAGTCAATGCGGGTGACCGGCGAATGCTCGAACAGCCGCGCACCCAGCTGACGCGCTGCCGCCGCCTCACCCAGCACCAGATTGAGCGGGTGCAGGTGGCCTGAGCCCATATCGGTCATGCCGCCGATGTAGCGATCGGAGACAACCACCGTATGCAGTTGATCGCGCTCAATCATCGTCATTTCGTGGCGGTAACCCAGCGACTTGAGCTCCTCGCGATCGGCGAGAAAGCCCTCCATGTGCGCCGGCTTGTTGGCCAGATCGCAATAGCCCATGGTCAGATCGCAGTCGATGTTGAAACGTGCCACCCGCTCGGTGACGATTTCGACCGCCTCGATACCCATCAGCTTGAGGTTGCGTACGCCGTCTGCGCCAATCTGCTTTTCGAACCGGTCAACATCGTGACCAACGCCGCGAATCAGCTGACCACCATTACGGCCACTGGCGCCCCAGCCGATCTGATGCCCCTCCAGCAGCACCACCGACAGCCCGCGTTCAGCTAGTTCCAGCGCGGTGTTGACGCCGGTAAAGCCACCGCCAACGATGCAGACGTCGGCCTGCTCCTCCCCCTGCAGGACCGGCAGCCCGAGCTGCTGGTTGGTGGTCGCGGCGTAATACGAAGGAGCGTGCTCGTGGGTATGGGTTGAACTGCGCAGCATGGGGCTATCCGTTAGCGGTCGTTGGCGTTTGAAATCGTGAAACAGCGTAAATAAAAATTGACGCTCAGCATAACCAGATACCGCTGGCCCGACAATCCCGCTCAGTCTGCATCGGGAATCGGCAGCGCCAGCGTCTCCTTCAACTCTTCCATGACAATGTAGCTTTTCGACTCCCGCACACCCGGCAGACGCAGCAGGATATCGCCCAGCAGCTTGCGATAGGACGCCATTTCGGAAATGCGCGCCTTGATCAGGTAATCGAAGTCACCCGATACCAGATGACACTCCAGCACATGCGGCAGCTTGATCGCGGCGCGGCGAAAATCGTCAAAGATGTCGGCCGACTTGGAGTACAGGCTGATCTCCACGAACACCAGCAGGTTAGCCTGCAGCTTGTGCGGGTTGAGCCGGGCACCGTAGCCAAGGATGAATTTCTCCCGCTCCAGGCGCTTCACCCGCTCCATGCACGGAGTGGTCGACAACCCCACCCGTTCGCCCAGCTCCACATAGGACATCCGCCCCTCTTCCTGCAGCAATTGCAGGATGTGGCGGTCAATCCGATCCAGCTCGCGACTGGAGGCCTTTCTGGTTTTCATGAAATACCCCTGAAAAACGTATTCTCCAAAGAATCTTGCTCTGTAATACGAAAAATAAACGAAAAATCAGTCCAGATCACTTGCCATAGAATAGCGATATCGCCCATGGGCAAATTCACAGCAAATTTTCCGGGAGCAATGTCATGCAGGTTCTCATCCTCGGTAGTGGCGTCATCGGCGTTACCAGCGCCTGGTATCTGGCCCGCGCCGGCCATCAGGTCACCGTGGTTGATCGCCAGCCGGGCGCCGGCCTGGAAACCAGCTTCGGCAACGCGGGCATGATCTCCCCCGGCTACTCCGCCCCGTGGGCCGCACCGGGCGTGCCGTTCAAGGCCGTCAAATGGATGCTGGCCAAGCACCCACCACTGTCCATTCGCCCGACCAGCGACCCGCACCAGTATCGCTGGATGGTACAGATGCTCGCCAACTGCACTGAAGCCCGCTATGCGATCAACAAGGAACGCATGATGCGCCTGGCTGAATACAGCCGCGACTGCCTGATGGACCTGCGCACCGACAGCGGGGTCGACTACGAACACCGCGAGCAGGGCACCCTGCAGGTATTCCGCACCCAGAAACAGATGGATGCCGCCGCGCAGGACATCGCCGTGCTCGAACGCTGCGGCGTACCCTACGAAGTGCTCGACCGTGACGGCTGCGTGCGCGTAGAGCCCGGTCTGGCCGCCAGCGCCGACAAGATCGTTGGCGGGCTGCGCCTGCCGAACGACGAGACCGGCGACTGCCACCTGTTCACCACCCGCCTGGCCGCCAAAGCCGCCGAGCTGGGCGTCGAATTCCGCTACAACTGCGCCATCGACGAGCTGCTCAGCGACGGCGCGCAGATTAACGGCGTACGCCTGGAAAGCGGCGAAGTACTGACCGCCGACCGTTACGTGCTGGCCCTCGGCAGCTACTCGCCAAAACTGGCCCGCCCGCTCGGCTTCGATCTGCCGATCTACCCGGTCAAGGGCTACTCGCTGACCCTGCCGGTGGCGGATGATGCCATGGCGCCGGTTTCCACCATCATGGACGAAACCTACAAGGTTGCCGTCACCCGCTTTGCCGACCGGATCCGCGTGGGCGGCATGGCCGAGTTGACCGGCTTTGACGACACCCTCAAAGAAAAGCGTCGCGCAACACTGGAAATGGTTGTCTCCGACCTGTTTCCTCAGGGCGGCAAGGTGGCCGAAGCCACCTTCTGGACCGGCTTCCGCCCGATGACCCCGGACGGCACGCCGATCATCGGCGCCAGCAGTCTGCGCAACCTGTATTTCAACACCGGGCACGGCACCCTGGGCTGGACCATGTCCTGCGGCTCCAGCAAACTGCTGGCTGACCTGCTGTCCGGCGAAAAGCCGGCGCTGAACGCCGGCGATTACAGCTTTGACCGCTACACCAACCACAAGGAACACCAGCACCATGGCCATCCAGCGTCTGCACACTAACCACCGCATGAGTCAGATCGTGATTCACCAGAACACGGTCTACCTTGCCGGTCAGGTGGCCGCCGATGACGACCTTGCCAAGGACGCCGCCGAGCAGACCCGCAGCACACTTCAGGAAATTGAAAAGCTGCTGGCCGAAGCCGGTACCAACAAGACCAACATCCTGTCGGTGACCATTTACCTGAAAGACATCGACGCCGACTTTGAAGCCATGAACAGTGTCTGGGATCAGTGGCTGCCCGCCGGCACCGCCCCTGCCCGCGCGACCGTCGAAGCCAAGCTGTGTGAGCCGGAAATTCTGGTCGAGATGTCCGTCGTCGCTGCACTGCCCTGAGGTTGCGGCAAAACCTGTTTCACCCTCTCAGTCACCGCTCCCACGCGTTCAGTGGTGTCTGATATTCTGACGGGGCACATTGCCCCGTCTTTTTTATCCAAGATGCCTTGCCCATGCGCCCAGCCCAAGCCCTGATCGATCTGTCTGCCCTGCGTCACAACTATCAACTGGCCAAGTCGCTGTCCGGGCGCCGCGCGCTGGCGGTGGTCAAGGCCAACGCCTACGGGCATGGCGCCGTGCAGTGCGCCGAAGCCCTGCAGGCCGATGCCGATGGCTTCGCCGTCGCCTGCATCGAGGAAGCGCTGGAGTTGCGCGCAGCCGGCATTCGCGGCCCGATCCTGCTGCTCGAAGGCTGGTTCGATGCCGACGAGCTGCCACTGCTGGCCGAGCACGACCTCTGGGCGGTGCTGCACCACGATGCCCAGCTGCAGCAACTGCAAGCGGCCAACCTCAGCAGACCACTGCACATCTGGCTGAAGCTCGACAGCGGCATGCACCGGGTTGGTTTCAGCCCCGATGAATACGCCAACGTTTGGCACCGCCTTGCCGCGCTGCCGCAAGTCGCCAGCCTGACCAAAATTACCCACTTCTCCCGCGCCGACGAGCCCGGCACCGGTCGCACCGAACAGCAGCTGGCGACCTTCGCCGCCGCCACCGCCGGGCTCGACGGTCCGGCCAGTCTGTGCAACTCGCCCGGCATACTCGCCTGGCCGCAGGCCCACAACGACTGGCTGCGCCCCGGCATCATGCTGTATGGCGCAACCCCGTTCGAGTTCGAGCAGGAGCATGCCGCGAAGCTGCGCCCGGTGATGCAACTGACCTCGCGCATCATCGCCGTACGCGAGCTGCCAGCGGGCGAGCCGATCGGCTACGGCTCACGCTTCGTCACCACCCGGCCAACCCGCGTCGGCGTGGTTGCCATGGGTTATGCCGACGGTTATCCACGCCACGCCAAAGACGGCACACCGGTGCTGGTCGATGGCCAGCGCAGCCGACTGATCGGGCGGGTATCAATGGACATGCTGACCGTCGAACTGACCGACCTGCCCGGCAGCGGACTGGGCAGCAGCGTGACCCTCTGGGGTAATGGCCTGAACGCCAGTGAAGTGGCAGGCTGGGCCGACAGCATCCCGTACCAGCTGTTCTGCAACCTGAACCGGGTACCCCGTCACTACATTGGGTGATGGCGGCGGCACGGCTGTTGAAAATTCTGAACAGCCGTGCAATTATCCCCCGGGTCGAACGCCCCCCTGAGGCGTTCAGTCCGACCATTCCCCGGAGGAATCTGCCATTGGACGTTGGTGCCCGTCTCAAAACCATCCGCAAACTCAAAGGTTTATCCCAACGTGAACTGGCCAAACGCGCCGGCGTCACCAACAGCACTATCTCCATGATCGAGAAAAACAGCGTCAGCCCCTCGGTCAGCTCACTGAAGAAAGTGCTCTCAGGCATCCCGATGTCGCTGGTCGATTTCTTCTCGCTGGAGCTGGAAGAAGACACCCAACGCAAGGTGATCTACCGCGCCGACGAACTGCTGGATATCGGCTCCAACGAAGTCACCATGAAACTGGTCGGCAAGGGTCACCCCAACCGTGCCTTCTCCTTCCTCAACGAGACCTACCCGCCCGGCTCCGATACCGGCCCGGACATGCTAAACCACGAAGGCGAAGAAGCCGGTACCGTGGTCAGCGGCCAGCTGGAAGTGACCGTCGGCAGCGAGGTTTATGTACTGGAAACCGGCGACAGCTACTACTTCGACAGCAACCAGCCGCACCGTTTTCGTAACCCGTTCGACGTGCCCTGCGTGCTGATCAGCGCAACCACACCCGCCAACTTCTAATCACCCGCCGGTGGATCGTAGGGTGGAGAACGCCGCAGGCTTCTCCACCGAGCAATCTCGACAGCCTCGCCCAGCATCGTATTCAAGGCCGTCCGGTTACGGTATGCCGTGGCCCTAGGCCTCAGGTACCGGCGGCGCGCCGGCCAGCGAACGATAGACACTGACCATGGCGGTCGCCGTCGCGATCCGGCTCTGCACCAGATCACTGCGCACAGCGGTCAACTGCTGCTCGGCATCCAGCACTTCGAAGTACTCGATATAGCCCTGCTCGTAGCGCAGCCGCGCCTGATCCACGGCAGCCTGGGCGGCTTCGCTGGAGGCCTGCAGCCAGCGGCTGCGCTCCCGCGCATGACGGTAACGCACCAAGCCGTTTTCGGTTTCTTCCAGCGCCAGCAACACGGTCTGCTGGTATTGCGCCAGCCGCTCGGCACCGGTAGCGTCCGCCGCCGCGATACGGGCGCGCACGCCCTCTACGTCAAGGAAGGTCCAGTCGATACCCAGTGTGACGCTGCGTGACTCGGCGCCCGCAGTGAACAGGTCACCGTCGCTGCCCACCACCGAGCCCAGCAGTGCGCCCAGGGTAAAGCGCGGGAACAGGTCTGCGGTGGCCACACCGATGCGCGCGGTAGCCGCCGCCAGACGGCGTTCTGCAGCCTGTATATCCGGGCGCCGGCGCAGCACCTCGGCCGGGGTAGCAACAGGGATGCGCGCACGCATGGCCGGCAGAGGGCGGGCTTCTGCGAGAGACTGATTGAGCGCCGCCGGCGGCTGCCCGGTCAGCACCGCAAGGCGATGCAGACTCAGCTGCACATCGGCCTGACGCTGCGGCACTGCGGCGCGCAGAGCATTGAGCTGGGCCTGCGCCCGCACCCGATCAAACTCGGTACCGCGGCCGGCATCCAGCCTGGCGGTGACGATATCCAGTGATTGCTGCTGCAGGTCGACATTCTGCTCGGCAACGGCCAGCAACTGCTGCTGGCCGCGCAGGGTGAAGTAGCCACTGGCAACCTGCCCGGCAATGGCGACCTGCAGCGCCTGCAGGTCTGCGGCGCTGGCCTCAAGGTCAGCCTCACCGGCTTCCACCGCCCGCTGCAGGCGACCATAAAAGTCCGGCTCCCAGCTGGCCACCGCGCCGAGCGAGTATTGCTCGACCCGTTCGCGGTTCGGATCACTTCGCTCGACCTCGGCCAGGCGCTGCTCACCGGCACTGCCCTGCAGGGTCACGCTGGGCCAGCGGTCCCGACGGGCTCCGCGCAGCAGCGCTTCAGCACCCTGATAACGTGCCAGCAGGGTTTGCAGATCCAGGTTCTGGGCCAGGGCACGATCGATCAGCGCCGACAGCTGCGGATCACCAAAGCCGGACCAGAAGCGCTTCTCGCTGTCCTGACTCGAATCGGCCACCGCATCGGCCTGGCTGAAACCGGCCAGCGGCACCGGCTCCGGCGCCTGGTAATCGGGCCCCACAGCACAGGCCGTCAGCATCACGCTGAGGGCCAGAGGTAACAGCTTATACATGGCTTTTTTCCTCCGCGTGCGCTGTCGGCTCAACGGCAAGCGAGCTGCCAGCCAGTTTGCGCAGCGCCACATAGAACACCGGCGTCAGCAGCAACCCGAACAGGGTCACACCGAGCATGCCGGTAAAGACGGTAATACCCATGGCGTTGCGCACTTCACTGCCAGCACCGCTGGCCAGCACCAGCGGCAGAACGCCGGCGATGAACGCCACTGAGGTCATGATGATCGGACGCAGACGCAGACGGCTGGCTTCCAGCGCGGCCTTGACGGTCTCGACACCTTCCATTTCCTGCTCACGGGCAAACTCGACAATCAGGATCGCGTTCTTGCACGCCAGCCCCATCAGCACCACCAGCCCAACCTGAACGAAGATGTTGGCGTCACCACCGGTCCACCAGACCCCGATCATCGCCGCCAGCAGACACATGGGCACGATCAGGATCACCGCCAGCGGCATCACCCAGCTCTCGTACAGCGCAGCCAGCACCAGGAACACCAGCAGCAACGCAACCGGGAACACCACCAGCGCGGCGCTGCCCTGATTGACCTGCTGGAAGCTCAGGTCGGTCCATTGAATCTGCATGCCCGGCGGCAACGCCTTGGCTGCAACCGCAGCGACGGTATCCAGCGTCTCGGTGGACGACAGCATGGCCGGATCGGACTGGCCGATCAGATCAGCAGCCGGGTAGCCGTTGTAACGGATCACCGGGTCCGGGCCAAAGCTCGGCTTCAGACTGACCATGGTGTTGAGCGGCACCATCTCGCCGGCGGCGTTGCGCACGTAGAGGCTGTCCAGATCACTCGGCTCATCGCGGAACGGCGCATCAGCCTGGGCGCGCACCTGATAGGTCCGACCAAACAGGTTGAAGTCGTTGATGTATTGCGCGCCGAAATACAGCTGCAGGGTGCCGAACAGCTCATCCAGGCGCACGCCCTGCGCCTTGGCCTGCAGCCGGTCTACTTCAGCGTCCAGCTGCGGCACGTTGGCCTGATAGGAGGTAATCGGGAAGCCCAGCCCCGGCGTCTGACTCAGCGCCATCGCCAGGCTGTCGGTGGCCTGCTGCAGCGCACCATAGCCGTCGCCGCGACGATCCTGAATGTACAGCGAGTAACCGGAGCCGGCGCCCAGACCAAATACCGGCGGCGGCATAAAGGAGATGGCAAAGCCCTCCTTGAGTGCGCCCAGCCTGGCGTTGATGTCGTCGGCGATTTCCAGCGCGGTACGCTCACGCACGTCAAAGTCGTCAAACAGAATGAACACGGTGCCGACATTCGGTGTATTGGTGCCCTGCAGCGCGTTGAAGCCGACAAACGCCGCCGCGTGCGACACGCCTTCGGTTTCCATTGCCAGATCACTGACCCGACGCGCCAGCGCTTCGGTACGGTCCAGCGTTGCCCCTTCCGGCAGACGGATGCTGCCAATCAGGTAGGTTTTGTCCTGGGTCGGAATAAAGCCGCCCGGCACCTGACGGAACATCACTACGGTGGCTGCCAGCAGCACCAGATAGACCACAAACACCATGCCGCGCCGACCCAGACTGCGGCCCACCAGCCGCTCGTAACGCTCGGCGTTGCGCTGGAAGAAGCGGTTGAACGGGCGGAACAGCCAGCCGAAGCTGCGGTTGATCACCCGGGTTGGCAGGTCCGGTTCCGCGCCATGGGGCTTGAGCAGGGTGGCGGCCAGTGCCGGCGACAGGGTCAGCGAGTTGATCGCCGAGATCACCGTGGTAATCGCGATGGTCACCGCGAACTGGCGGTAGAACTGACCGGTAATGCCATCCAGAAACGCCATGGGCACAAACACCGCGCAGAGCACCAGACTGATCGCCACAATCGGGCCGCTGACCTCGCGCATCGCCTGATGCGCTGCCGCCAGTGGCGCCAGCCCCTGCTCGATATTGCGCTCGACGTTCTCCACCACCACGATGGCGTCGTCCACCACGATGCCGATCGCCAGCACCATCGCAAACAGCGTCAGGGTATTGATCGAGAAGCCAAGCATCAGCAGCACGGCAAAACTGCCGACAATCGATACCGGCACCGCCAGCAGCGGAATCAGCGAGGCGCGCCAGGTCTGCAGGAACAGAATCACCACCAGCACCACCAGTGCTACCGCTTCAAGCAGGGTCTGGATCACCGAACTGATCGAGGTGCTGACGAACACGGTCGGGTCGTAGGCCACTTCCCAGCTCAGGCCAGCCGGGAAGTCTTCGGCCAGCTCGGCCATCTTGGCGCGCACCGCGGCAGACACATCCAGTGCGTTTGAGCCCGGTGCCTGGAAGATCGGCAGCGCCACGGCCTGACGGCCATTGAGCAGCGCACGCAGGGAGTCTTCCTGCGCCGCCAGCTCGATACGCGCCACATCACGCAGGCGGGTGATCTGCCCATCGTCACCGGTTTTCAGCACGATGTCGCCAAAGGCTTCGGTGCTGTCCAGACGGCCCTTGGCGTTGATGGAAATCAGCAGGTCGGAGCTGTTCGGCATCGGCGGTGCGCCGATCTGGCCGGCCGACACCTGCACGTTCTGCTCCTGCACCGCCGCGACGATATCACCGGCACTGACGCCCAGCGACGCCGCCCGCTGCGGGTCGATCCACAGGCGCATGGCGTAGTCACCGGCACCGAACAGACCGGCCTGACCGACGCCGGGAATCCGCGCCAGCTCGTCACGGATATGCAGCACCGCGTAGTTGCGAATGTAGGTGGCATCCAGGCTGTCATCCGGCGAGATCAGGTGCACCGCCATCATCAGGTTGGGTGACTGCTTCTGCGTCGTCACACCGAGGCGGCGCACGTCTTCCGGCAGCCGTGGCAGCGCCTGCGAGACCCGGTTCTGCACCTGCACCTGAGCCTGATCCGGGTCGGTGCCCAGGGCGAAGGTCACAGTCAGCGCCAGACTGCCGTCGCTGCCAGCCACCGACTTCATGTAGATCATGTCTTCCACGCCGTTGATGGCTTCTTCCAGCGGGGTGGCGACGGTTTCCGAAATGGTCTTGGGGTTGGCACCCGGATAGCTCGCACTGACCAGCACGCTGGGCGGCACGACCTCCGGATACTCACTGACCGGCAGCATCGGGATGCTGATCAGACCAACCACGAAGATGATGATCGACAGCACCGAGGCAAAGATCGGTCGGTCGACAAAGAAACGTGAAATATTCACGGCAATACGCTCCCTTGGCGTGCTCCGCAGAGCACGCCCCAGCAATATCGTTAAAAGGGGAAAATCAGCTCAGGGTCAGAACGCCGTCTGCAGCGCTACCTCGTTGCGAACCGGCTTGCTGCGATCCATCGCCACCAGCTGCGGCGCGACCTCAATACCCGGGAAGAGAATCTTTTGCAGACCGTTGACCACCACCCGGTCGCCCGCCTGCAAACCGCCGCGGATCACCAGCAGGCCCTCCACCCGGCGACCGGTCTCGACAAAGCGGCGAGTCGCCCGGTTCTGCTCGTCCAGCACGTAGACATAGCGACGATCCTGATCAGTCAGCACCGCCTTCTGGTCGATCAGAATCGCCTGGCGGGCCGCCGCGACCGGCATCTGTACCCGGGTGAACTGGCCCGGACGGAACAGCCCTTCGGGGTTGGCGATCACGGCCCGGTACTGCAGCGTCCCGGTGCCGGCGTTGAACTGGTTGTCGACGAAGTCGAGCTGACCCTGGTAGGGGTAATCCTGACCGCTGCCCAGCCCCAGTCGCACCGGTATGGATATGGCATCACCATACGGGTTGCTCTCGACGGTTTGCTGGTCGCTCTCGAAGTAGACATACATGGGGTCGACCGAGACCAGCGTCGCCAGCAGCGTCGCATCGGCGGTCGCCAGGTTGCCGCGGGTAATCTCGGCACGGCCCATGCGGCCGGACACCGGCGCCCTGACCTCGGTGTAAGCCAGCTCCAGTTCGGCGTTATCCTGCGCCGCTTGCGCCGACGCCAGCGCGGCCTGCGCCATACTGCGTGCGGCGCTACGCTGCTCCATCTCCTCGCGGGATATGGCACGTCGCTGCCACAGCTGCTCGGCGCGCTCGGCCTCACGCGCGGCCAGGGTCACCTGACTGCGGGCACGGGAGACTTCTGCGCGCGCCATCTGCAGACGCGCCTGATAGGGCCGCTGGTCGATGACAAACAGCACGTCGCCCTGCTTGACCAGCTCGCCTTCCTCGAAGGCAACCTTGTCGATGTAACCGCTGACGCGGGCTCGCAGCGCCACGGTTTCCGGCGCGGCCATCCGGCCGGTAAAGCTGTCCCAGAGGGTGACATCGCGCGGCTGCGCCACCGCAATATCGACCTCCGGTGCGGGCATCATCTGGCTGTTGGCCTGATCACCACTGGCGTCGCAGCCAGCCAGCAGCAGCAACAGCGCGGCGGCAGCGCCGGCACGGGCAAAGGCATTAAAAGCATGCGTATTCATAAGATCCATCGCTCCCTGTGCTATGAGCAATATTTGGCAGGAATGAAAGGGATCCCCGCGCGCCGAGAGGCACGCCGGTAGGTGAGGGGGATCGGGTATGGCGTGAACGATACGTTCGGCATGCCACATTCAGGTAGCTCGGTCCTGCGTGAAGATTGCCTAATTCTGTAAATCAGCAGAATCCGGCAATCGCCCAATTCTGCTATGGCAAGCACTGACCCTGTAACAGAAAGCTCTCAAAAGGAGCAGAGCAAGCCTTACAGCACAAGGGTTTGCGCAATCCTGCAAGCTTATTGCCTGATCCTGCAATTGCCTGAAGACTGTAATCTGGCTATCAATTGATCTGCGTATACTGTCGCGAAACTCCGAAGGAGGTCATTGACCGTGTCACACGACAACACTCAGCCAGCGCCACTGGACCTGCCCATGTGCCGCCAGCTGGCCGACCTGGTCAGCGAGCATGCGATCAACGAGGGGATCAATGAAACGCGTATTCCCGGACTGGAAGTCTACCGTGCAGACCAGCCGACCAGCTTCAGTTCCGTCGTCTATGAACCTGCGCTCTGTGTCATCGCCCAAGGCAGCAAAACCGTGCAGCTGGGCGACAAGGAGATTCTCTACGGCCCGCTGAGTTACATGATTTCGGCAGTCGAACTGCCGGTCGGCGGTTGCGTCATTGATGCCACCCCGAACGCGCCCTACCTGGCGGTCAAGCTGTCGCTCAATCAACAGGAGATCGCCGAGCTGGTGCTGGAACTGGGCGATGAACTGCCGCCACTGGATCAGCAACGGGAATGCCCGGCGGCGTCTTGCGGGCTGTGCGTGGCGCCCCTGGATACCGGCATTCTGCAGGCCATGACCCGACTGGTCGCACTGCTGTCATCGCCAACCGATGCGCGCGTTCTGGCGCCACTGGTGCGTCGCGAGATCATCTATCGGGCGCTGATGGGCGAGATGGGCTGGCGCCTGCGCGACTTTGTCGCCACCGATACCCAGGCCCATCGCATCTCCAAGGTCATTGCCGTTCTGAAGGACCGCTTTGCCGAACCGTTACGGGTGCGGGAGCTGGCTGAAGACGTGAACATGAGCGAGTCGACCCTGTTCCACACCTTCAAACAGGTCACCCGCATGTCGCCGGTGCAGTTTCAGAAGAAGCTGCGCCTGCACGAAGCCCGGCGCCTGATGCTGACCGAGGGGCTGGAAGCGGCAACCGCAAGCTACCGGGTTGGCTATGAAAGCCCCTCACACTTTAGCCGCGAGTACCGCCGCATGTTTGGCGCACCGCCGCGCGCGGATGTCACCAAGCTGCGCGGCGATCAGGCGATGGTTGCCTCGCTTTAATACGGAGGAAACGCCGCAAGGATGCGGCTCACCAGCCGCTGTACCTGCTCGTCGCGCTGGCTTGGCGTCAGCTCGCGTTCGCTCATGCGCTCGCTTTCAATGCCGCGCCAGACCAGCCGACCGGTGTCGCCATCGAGCAGATCAATCTGCAGCGTCAACTCGCGGTAGTCCACCGGGTACGTCTGAACCGCCGGGCCACCCCAGAACCCGCCCCAGCCGGTGCCCCAGTAGCCGCCAAAGCTGGTAGTGACGTTCTCCTGCCGCTTCTCGACCAGCACATAGCTTTTGACCTGCAGATCAGCATCTCTGCCCTCCAGCACCGGGCGCAGGCCACGGGCATCGAGCTGCTCGGCCACCGCCTGCTCGATCCGTCCGGCCATCAACTCACCACCGATCCGCGGATCATCGCTTGGTCGAAACTCCACCCGCGGCTCGACCCACTCCCAGGTCTGATCGCCGGCAAAGTCGTGAGTGAGATCATAATCCGGTTTGACTGCTGCACCCTGGCAAGCCGCCAGCGACAGCAACAAAGGCATAACAGCAAGTACGCGCGCATACATGGGAACAGACTCCGACAAAAAATGAAAAGGACCAACCTCAGCATCGGGCCAGACCATGACGGCCCACTACCTCAGGCAGTGTAGCGAGCTGTCGGGGGCATCACAGCAGCACTCTGCCCAGCCTACGGGAGATAGACAGCAAATTCGCTTGCAAATTGCACGACCCATATTGCCAATTCGTGCAATGCGCATGTCATGGCATTCCGCCAAAAATCTATAACTAATTGATTTAAAAGAATTTATAAAAAATAAAAAAGCTGGCACAGGCCCTGCAATCATCCTCACAACGGTCGACGAAAAGGCCGCCGATGGAAACCGATTACAGGAGAGACACCCATGAACAAGCTGAAAACCATCGCACTCGCCACTGCCACCGCCAGCCTGATGGGCATGATGCCGCTGGCCGCCCATGCTGCGGACGGCGATCTGACCGAGGCGCGTCAGGAAGGCTCGATCTGGACCGCCATCGCCCTGAACCGTCACCTTAATCCCTTCAGCATCGACGTCGATGTGGAAAGCGGCGTCGCGACCCTGAGCGGGGAAGTCGAAAGCGATGTTGACCGCGATCTGGCCGAGCAGGTTGCCAAGAGCATCGAAGGCGTGCAGCGCGTCGACAACCAGCTGACCGTCAACCCGGACGCCAAGCGCAAGGAACAGAACGCCGGCACACCGAGCCTGTCGCAGAGCTTCACCAACGCGACTACCACCGCCAGCATCAAGTCCAAGCTGATGTGGAACAGCAACACCGAAGGCCTGGACATTAATGTCGACAGCCGCGGCGGGGTCGTCACCCTGACCGGTACCGCCCAGAGCGAGGAAGCCAAGGATCTGGCCGGCATGCTGGCCAAGGACACCGAGGGCGTGCATCGCGTCGACAACCAGATCCGCGTCGACGGTGAGGCCACCGCCGCTGCCAAGGCGCAAAACGCCGCCGATGAGGCAGGCGCTGCGATCAGTGACGCCTGGATCACCAGCAAGGTGAAATCCAGCTACCTGCTGAGCAGCAACCTCAGCGGCCTGGATATCTCGGTCGACACCGATAACGGCGTAGTCACGCTGGGCGGTACTGTCATGACCGAGGCCGAGAAGGAGCTGGCCATCGAGACCGCCAAGAATATCCGCGGCGTCAAGGGCGTGAGTGCAGAGAACCTGCGCACCGCCAACTGATCACCCGGCGCCAGCCTTACCCTGGCTGGCGCCCGCATCTGTCACATATACCCACGAGACGGAGAACGATCATGAGCAACACAGCCACGCAACTGAACGAGCTGATCGAAATTACCCGCGACGGCAAACGCTTCTACGAACATGCCCGCGATGAGGTCAAGAGCGGCGAGCTCAAGACCCTGTTCAGCAACATGTCACAGGCCAAAAGCAATGTGATCATCGCGCTGGAAAAGCGCGTTGCCGCCAACCAGGAAACACCCGCCAGCGGCGGCACGCTCACAGGCAAGGTTCGCCAGGTGTACGCCGACACCCGCGCGGTGCTGTCGAGTGATGAAGAGGCGACCTACATCGCCCAGCTGGAAGAGGCCGAGGATCGCATCCTGCACGCATTCGAAGACGCCATGCAGAGCAATGATCCTGATCTGCGCGCCGAACTGGTAACCGAAATGCCGAAGGTACGCGCCTGCCATGACCTGATGCGCGACCTGAAAAAGGCGCAATAACCGACCGGCCGGGGTGACGTGATGCCACCCCGGCGCCCCCGGAACCTGTGGCGCATCAAGCCGAAGCGCTCGGGATCTGCCGACAAGGAGAACGACCATGCTTAGCTGGGCCATTACCTTTCTGATCATTGCCATCATCGCTGCAGTTCTCGGCTTTGGTGGTATCGCCGGCACCGCGACCGGGATCGCCAAGATTCTGTTTCTGGTCTTTCTGGTGCTGTTTATCGTGTCCTTCATCATGGGCCGCCGACCCAAGCTGTAGCATCCGGCTGGCCACAGATACCTGCACCCGCTCCACGCGGGTGCTTGTGCGCTTGCCCCTGCCTTTGGCGGAGATCTGCCGAGGCCAACCAAAACGCCGCCTTCGTGACCCAGCGCAAGGCAGCAACGGCTTTCTCTGCTAACGTGGCAGACAGACAGGGCAAGGAGACCCAGCATGACCAATACGTTGCACGACTGGAGCCAGGGCTTCGGCGTCATTCAACACGACTTTCTGACCCGCGAGCGCATCAGCGACCTGCTTGAAGAGCTGGCGGCCGAGGGCATCTGCCCGCTTGATCAGGCGCTCACCTTGCTCAAGGCCGCCGACCGCCTGTGCAATGCGGCAATGCGCCAGGTGGCGCACATGACCTACGCCCGCCAGGTCTATCTGGACGGCCGCCCACTTGCGCAGAGGGATTTCAAACCAACGCCCGAAGGCCACACCGGCGGCGCGCTGAACATGGTGCCAGCCTACGTCGGCTATCTGCTCGCCAACGCGCTGACCGGCACCACCCGCAGCTGGCTGATGGGGCAGGGGCACTGCGTGGCGGCGATTGATGCGGTCAACGTGCTGATGGGCAATACCGAAGCGGCGCAGGCCGAACGCTATCCGTTCAGCGATGCCGGGCTCAGCCAGCTTTGCCAGGACTTCTACAGTTACGCCATCGACGCCGAAGGCCGCCCGGCGGTGCCGCTCGGCAGCCACGTCAATCCGCACACCGGCGGCGGTATCAGCGAGGGCGGCTACCTTGGCTTTGCCGGCCTGCAATACGTACACATGCCGCTGCCCGGCCAGGAGCTGGTGACCTTCCTCAGCGACGGCGCCTTTGAGGAGCAGCGTGGCAGCGACTGGGCGCCACGCTGGTGGCGCGGTGAAGACAGCGGGCTGGTGATGCCGATCATGATCGCCAACGGCCGGCGGATCGACCAGCGCTCGACCATGGCGCAGGTTGGCGGCGTCGACTGGCTGCGAGAGCATCTGGTGCTCAACGGCTTTGACCCGATCGACATCGACGGCCGCGATCCGGCCGCCTTCGCCTGGGCCATCATCAACATGGCCCGCAGCCTGCGCCGCGCCCACGAGGCCGTCGTCAACGGTGACGCGGAATACCCGGTGCGCCTGCCCTACGCCATCGCCGAAACGGTCAAGGGCTTCGGCTTCCCGGGTGCGGGCACCAATGCTGCCCACAACCTGCCGCTGGTCGACAACCCGGCCGTCAACGAGGCCGCCCGCGAGCGCTTCAATCAGGGCATTGCCGCGCTGCACGTCGACGAAGCCGACCTGCGCGCCGCAGTGGCCGCCCTGAGCACCCACAGCGAGCAGCAGCGTCCACAGGAAAAGGATCATCCGCTGGCCCGCATTCAGGTCCCCACGCCACGACTGCCGCCCATCGCCGCCGAACAGCCCGCTGCGCCGATGGCCGCCATCGACCAGTGGTTCTGCGCCCTGACCCGCGCCAATCCGCAGCTGCGCGTACGGGTCGGCAACCCCGATGAAATGCGCAGCAACCGCATGAACCAGACCCTCGACCAGCTGCTGCACCGGGTCACCGCGGCCGAAGAGGGCATCGCCGAAGGTCTGCAGGGCAGCGTGATTACCGCGCTGAACGAGGAAGCAGTCGTCTCCGCGGCACTGGCCAACCGCCAGGGCATCAACCTGGCCGTCAGCTATGAAGCCTTTGCGGTGAAAATGCTCGGTGCCATGCGTCAGGAGCTGATCTTCAGCCGCCACGCCCGCGAACTGGGCCGCGCCTCCGGCTGGCTGAGCGTGCCGATCATCGCCACCTCGCACACCTGGGAAAACGGCAAGAACGAGCAGTCCCACCAGGACCCGACCCTGTGCGACGCCTGGCTGCAGGAAATGAGCGACAGCGCCCCGGTCTACTTCCCGGTCGACAGCCACAGCGCGGTAGCGGTGATGCGCAAGGTCTACGCCAGCCACGGCAAGGTGGCGCTGATCGTCGCCCCGAAAAACCCGGTTGATGCCTGCCTCACCGTGCCCGAGGCCGACGCCGCGGCTGAAACCGGCTTTGCCGTGTTGAATGCCGATCCGGGCGCCGAGCTGCAACTGCTGGCCGTCGGTGCCTACCAGCTGCAAGCGGTGCGCCAAGCCGCCCAGCACCTGCGCTATCACGGCGTCCCCTGCAGCGAGGTGGCGATCATCGAGCCGGGGCTGCTGCGCGAGGGACGTGATGCCATGGAACAGGCAGTGGTGCACAGCGACGCCGAGCTGGCGCGGCAGATCCCGGCGGCCCGCTGCCGGCTATTCGTCTGCCACGGCCACGCCGAGGTGATGACCGGGGTGCTGCGCCGCCTCGACACCGGCCCGCGCACCAGCCGCTTCCTGGGCTACCGTAACCGCGGTGGCACGCTGGATACCTTCGGTATGCAGTTCGCCAACCGCCAGAGCTGGGCGCATCTGGTCGCCGAGGCTGCGCAGCTGCTGAATCGCCCGCTGGACGATCTGCTCGGCAAGGTCGAACAGGCGGTGCTAAGGGGCGAGGGCGATCCGCAGTTACTGGCGCGCTGAGGGGCGCGCCGCCTGCCAGCGGCGCAACGCCTTCTCCAGCTCGACCACAACAAAGATCGACAGAGCCACCGCTGTCAGCCGCAGCCAGTCTGCGGCCGACAGCGACTCCAGCCCGAACAGCTGCTGCGACCACGGCAGGTAGCTGTACAGCAACTGCAGCACCACGACCCCAGCGATGGCTCCCAGCATAGGCCCGGCGCGGCGGAAGATTGCCGGTGTCAGCACCGAGGCATCGAGGAAGCGGCAGTTGATCAGATACACCGCCTCGATCATTACCAGCGTGTTGACCGCGACCGCCCGCGCCAGCTCGACTGACGCGCCGTGGCGCAGGTAATCGCCGAACTGCCAGAACACCAGCCCCGCGGCCCAGACCGATACCAGCAGCGTGCGCCAGGCCAGCTCGGCACTGATCAGGCTCTGGCCGGCCGGCCGTGGCGGACGCGCCATCACCCCCGGCTCCGGTGGCTCGAAGGCCAGCGCCAGCGCCAGCGTGACGGTGGTCACCATGTTGATCCAGAGAATCTGCGCCGGGGTAATCGGCAGGGTCCAGCCGAGCAGGATGGCGAAAATGATCACCGTCGCCTCGGCCAGACTGGTCGGCAGGATGTAGAGAATCGATTTGACCACGTTGTCGTAGACGGTGCGGCCTTCAGCGACCGCGTGGGCGATGGTGGCGAAGTTGTCGTCGGTCAGTACCATGTCACCCGCTTCACGCGCCGCATCGGTGCCCTTGCCGCCCATGGCGATGCCGATATTGGCCTGACGCAGCGCCGGTGCGTCATTAACCCCATCCCCGGTCATCGCCACCACCCGCCCCTGACGCTGCAGCGCCTCGACCAGCTGCAGCTTGTTGGCCGGGCTGGTGCGGGCAAAGATATCGACAGCAGACGCGGCCTCGTCCAGCCCCTGGCTGTCGAGGCGATCCAGCTCGGCACCGGTCAGCACCCGCTCGACATTCAGCCCCATCTCGGCGCCGATGGCCGCCGCGGTCAGCGGGTTGTCACCGGTGATCATCTTGACCCGGATACCCGCCTGATGGCAGCGGGCGATGCTGTCGATGGCTTCCGGCCGGGGCGGGTCATTGATGCCGATCAGCGCCAGCAGACACAGGCCCTGCTCGACCAGCCCGTGCTCGGCGTGGACATCGGCCGGCAATCTTCGCTCGGCCAGCGCCAGCACCCGCATCCCCTCGGCACCAAGGCGTTTCAGCTCGGCCTGCCAACAGGCCAGATCCAGCGGCTCGGGACCGTTGGCGCCGAACTGCGTCTCACAGCACGTCATCAACCGGTCCGGCGCGCCCTTGACCGCCAGCAGGGCGGTTGGCTCACTGTCACAACGGTGCAGGGTCGCCATATAGCGGCGCTCACTTTCAAACGGCAGCTCCTCGACCCGCGGCCACTGTTCAAGCACCTGACCGAACTGCGGCAGCGCCTTGCGCGCCAGCACCAGCAGGGCACCCTCGGTCGGGTCGCCATGCAGCTGCCATTGGCCGTTTTCCTGCGACAGGCTGGCGTCATTGCAGAGCAGTGCCACCCGCGCGGCCGCCAGCAGCGCCCCGTCGGCGGCCGGCTCGATGCGCCCCTGCGGGCTATAGCCCTCGCCCTCGATGTGATGCAGCTGCACGGCGGTCACGCACTGACGGGCGGTCATGGCGTTGGCGGTCAGGGTACCGGTCTTGTCCGAACAGATCACATCGACCGAGCCGAGTACCTCGACGCTGGGCAGCCGCCGCACCAGCGCCCGCTGCCGGGCCATACGCTGCACGCCGATGGCCAGGGCGATGGTGACGATCGCCGGCAGCCCCTCGGGAATGGCCGCCACGGCGATACCGATGGCGGCCTGAACCATGTCATCCAGCGCCAGGCCGCGCAGCAGGTTGCCGACCAGAATGGTCAGCACGGCAATAATCAGTGTAAGGATGCTGAGCTGGCGGGCGAAGCGTGCCAGTTGCTGCTGCAGCGGCGTATCGGCCAGCGTGGCCTGACGGGTCAGCTCACTGATACGGCCGATTTCGGTCTGCGCGGCAGTGCGACAGACCAGCCCGCGCGCAACCCCGGCGGTCACCAGTGTGCCCATGAACGCCATGCCGTGCTGCTCGGCCAGCGGCGCATCGGCCGCTGTCGCCGCCAGGTGCTTGCGCACCGCTACCGATTCTCCGGTCAGCATCGACTCGTCGCAGGCCAGATCCTTCAACTGCACCAGCCGCAGGTCGGCCGGCACCTTGTCGCCGGCCTGCAGGCTGACCAGATCACCCGGCACCAGCTCGCTACTGTCGACGGTGCGCAGCTGGCCGTCGCGCCAGACCAGCGAGCGGGTGCGGGTCATGCCGAGAATGGCCTGCAAGGCGGCCGATGCCTTGCCCTCCTGCACAAAGCCCACCAGCGCGTTGATCATCACCACGCCGAAGATAACCCCGGCATCGACTCGATGCCCCATCAGCAGACTGATCACGCCACTGGCGATCAGCACATAAATCAGGGTATTGCGGAACTGCCGGGCAAAACGCCGCCAGGCCGGCTCCGGTGGCGCTTGCGGCAGGGCGTTGGCGCCATGCCGCTGCAACCGCATTGCCGCCTCGGCCTGACTCAGACCCAGGTCGCTGCTGTCCAGTCGCTCAAACGCACCAGCCGGATCAATGGCGTGCCAGTCAACCGGCGATCCCTGCTCGGCCATGCTGCTGCTCCACTCAGAATGCCAGGCACTGGCCCGGGGTCGGGATCATGGCTTCGATCTGACGCTCATCCCACAGCCGCTTGGCCAGCGCATCCAGCGCTTCCGGCTCGCCATGCACCAGCACCACCTTCGGGTTGTTTTCAAAGTGACTGACCCACTCCACCAGCCCGGTTTGCCCGGCATGGGCCGAGAAGCCGCCGAGGGTTTCAATCTGCGCGCGCACCAGATACTCCTCACGGAACAGCTTGATGCGCTGCACCCCGTCAATCAGGATGCGGCCCAGCGTATTGCGTGCCTGAAAACCGACAAACACGATGGTATTGCGCTCATCCCAGATGCGTTGCTTGAAGTGATGACGAATGCGGCCTCCGGTACACATGCCGCTGCCGGCAATGATCAGCGCGCCGCGTTTGATTTTGTTGATCATCATCGACTCGTCGGTGCTGGGCGTCAGTTGCAGGCGTGGCAGGAAGTCACGCAGCAGGCTCTGATCACCGCTGCACAACCCCTTCACGCCCTCGCAGTCGAGCTGGCTGAGCCAGCGGTCGTAGAGCCGGGTAACTTCGATCGCCATCGGGCTGTCGAGGAACACCTGCCAGTTATCCAGCTTGCCCTGCTCATGCAGCTGGCCGAGGTAAAACAGCAGCTCCTGGGTACGGCCAACCGCAAAGGCCGGAATCATCACGTTGCCGCCCCGCTCCCAGGCCTCGTGCAGGACCTGCTCGAACTGCTCCAGAGTATTGCCCAGGGTGCGGTGATCACGGTCACCGTAGGTGCCTTCCATCATCACCAGGTCGGCGCGGGTCAGCACCTCAGGGTCAAACAGCAGCACGCTGTCCTTCTTGCCCAGGTCGCCGGAGAACACCAGACGCTTTTCCCGGCCCTGCTCCTGCAGGGTCAGCTCGACAATCGCCGAACCCAGAATGTGGCCGGCGTCGTGGAAGGTCACGCTGCCCGCCTCACCAACCGCAAACGGCTGGTGATAGCGCTGCGGCGAGCATTGCTTGAGCACCCGCTCGACATCGTCGCGGGTATAGGCCGGCGGCAGGTCCGGCGCGCCCCGACGGGCACGGCGCAGATTCTCACGCTCCAGATCACGCTCATACAGCCCGGCGGCATCATTGAGCATGACTTCCAGCAGATCGGCAGTCGCGCGCGTGCAGTAAATCGGCCCGCGAAATCCTTCGCTGACCAGCTTGGGCAGCAGCCCGGAGTGATCGATATGGGCATGGGACAGGATCACTGCGTCGATCTCGGCGGGCTTGAAGGCGAAACGCTCCTCCTGCAGGCGGTCTACCGCGTCGCCACCCTGATGCATGCCACAGTCGAGCAGCACCTTGCCCACCGCAGCCGAACTCAGCAGGTGGCAGGAGCCCGTTACTTCCTGCGCTGCACCGAGAAACCGAATACTCGCCATGCCTGTCTACCTCCAGTGTTTCGTTATGATTGCACCACTCTGGCACAGTTTAATGATCTCTGCTGCCAATACGCGCTGATCTGCGTCAGCTTTCGCAGGGCAGCCTGATAAACTGCGGCCAGCACCGCAGAAAGAGGACCCAAACATGAGCAATACCAGGCAGGAAGGCGTGCAGGTACGCCGGGAAGTCATGGGCGACGCCTTCGTCGACCGTGCCCTGAACAATGCAACCGAATTCAGTCAGCCGCTGCAGGAGTTCGTCAATGAACACGCCTGGGGTGGGGTATGGAATCGCGAGGGGCTGGACCGCAAGACCCGCAGCCTGATTACCCTGGCCGCACTGACCGCGCTGAAGTGCCCTCAGGAGTTGAAAGGCCACGTGCGTGGGGCCCTGAATAACGGCTGCACGGTGGAAGAGATCCGCGAAGCGCTGCTGCACTGCGCAGTCTATGCCGGCGTACCGGCCGCCATCGATGCCTTCCGTGCGGCGCAGGAAGTCATCGACAGCTATCAGCAGGCCTAGTGCAGCGCCTGCTCAGGCAAAGCGGGATTCGAGGTAGGCGTTGATCGCATCGGACTCGTACAGCCAGCGGGTCTGACCGTCTTCCTCGATACGCAGACAGGGCACCTTGATCTTGCCACCCTCGGCCAGCAGGGTCTGGCGGTGCTCGGCGTTGCCGGAGGCATCGCGCAGCTCAACCGGTACATTCAGCCGCCGCAGGGTACGACGGACCTTCACGCAGAACGGACAGCCGTTGAACTGATACAGCACCAGTGCCGACGCGGCGTCATCCACCGCAGCCTGCGCGGCGGGTTCGCGCTGCATCGGGCGCGGCCGGGTAAGGAAGCTGAAAAAGACGACGAGCTGGCCAACAATGACCCGCAGTGCCTTGACGATCATGGCAATAACTCTCTGTGGCGGTGAAAACGGCTGCGCAGGATACCCTGTTGGCCGCGACCTGCCCAACATGACCTGACGAAGCGGGGCAGGCATAATCGCCTTTCACTCCGAATTTGCGAGCCGCAATGAAACCCGAAGATCTTGTGCTGCTGGTCACCCGCGAAATGCCCTTCGGCAAATACAAGGGTCGCCTGCTCGCCGACCTGCCCGGCCACTACCTCAACTGGTTCGCCCGGGAGGGCTTTCCCAAGGGCGAGATCGGCCGTCTGCTGCAGCTGATGCAGGAGATCGACCACAACGGGCTAAAACCGCTGCTCGACCCGCTGCGTCAGGGTCCGCGCCGCCGCTATCAGGATTGATCGGCGAGATCGCCTGAACTTGCCCTGCCCATCATGCTCTATGCTTTGAGGCGCGCCGATCAATCGCGAACCCGAGCGCCGGCGCGGCACCGCCCATCACAGCAGGAGCAGACAGCAATGGCCAAGGTACTAGTGCTTTACCACTCCATGTACGGACACATCGAAATCCTCGCCCAGGTCGTCGCCGAAGGCGCGCGGCAGGTTCAGGGGGTTGAGGTCACCATCAAGCGGGTGCCGGAAACCATGCCGGAAGACGCCTTCAAGGCAGCCGGCGGCAAGGTTGATCAGGCCGCTGACGTTGCCAGCCCGGGTGAACTGGCCGACTACGATGCCATCGTCGTGGGCACGCCGACCCGCTTCGGCAACATGTCCAGCCAGATGCGCACCTTCTTCGATCAGACGGGCGGCCTGTGGGCCAAGGGCGCACTGCACGGCAAGATCGCCAGCGTATTTACCTCCACCGGCACCGGCGGCGGCCAGGAGATGACCATTACCTCCACCTGGACCACCCTGGCGCACCACGGCATGGTCATCGTGCCCATCGGCTACGGCACCAAGGAACTGGCCGATATCGAGCACGGCAAGGGCGGCACACCCTACGGCGCATCGACCATCGCCGGCGGTGATGGCTCCCGTCAGCCAGATGCCCGCGAGCGCGCCATCGCCCGTTACCAGGGCAAGTACGTCGCCGGTCTCACCCAAAAGCTGTTTGGCTGAAACCACCGACAACCGCTGGTCGGCGTGCGTCAGGGCCTGTTGAATTATGATCATCATACCAATAGAATGACAACCATAATTCAAAGCCAGGAGTACGACCATGAAAGCCTCCTCTCATGCCCAGACCGCGCTGATCACAGGCGCCTCCAGCGGTATCGGTGCGACCTACGCCCGCCGTCTGGCCGCCCGCGGCTATGACCTGCTGCTGGTCGCCCGCAACGAAACACGTCTGCGGCAGCTCGCAGATGAGCTTACTGCCGCCCACGGGGTGCGCGTCGATCTGCTCAGCGCCGACCTGGAACAACACGCCGACATCGAAAAGGTTGCCGCCAGGCTACGCAGCGACGAGCAGATTACGCTGCTGGTCAACAGTGCAGGCATCGCCCTGAACGGCAGCCTGGCCGAGGCCGACCTGGACAGCACCCACAGCCTGCTGCAGATCAATCTGCTGGCGCTGACCATGCTCGCCAGCGCTGCTGCGGTACGCTTCAGCCTCGGTGGCGGCGGCGCGATCATCAATATCGGCTCGGTGGTGTCGCTGCTGCCGGAGCGCTTCAACGCCATCTACAGCGCCAGCAAGGCCTACGTGCTGAGCCTAAGCCAGAGTATGCACGCCGAGTTGGCAAGCCACGGTGTGCAGGTTCAGGTGGTGTTGCCCGGCGTGACCCGCACCGAGATCTTCGAGCGCTCTGGCAGCTCGCTGGCGCAGATCCCACCCGGCATGGTGATGGAGGTGGAGGATCTGGTCGATGCCGCACTGCGCGGTTTCGATCAGGGCGAACTGGTGACCATTCCCTCCCTGCCGGACAGCAGCGAATGGCACGCGCTGACCCAGGCACGGTTGCAACTGGCGCCCAACCTGTCGCACAACCAGCCTGCGGCCCGCTACCTTTGAGCCGAGCCGCAGCCTCGCTGCAGCGCTGATCACGTCACAGGCTCGCCGACCAGATAACCTGCGCGGCAGCCTGTGCACCATCAACCAGGGCAACGCGCTGTGCCTGCTGCACCTGACTGCCGACGATCAGCCCCTCACCAATCAGAAACAACTGGGTAGACACCACCTCTGGCTGTCGCGCGCCGCTGAGCTATCTGGTGTCTCCGGTGCTGGTCGGCTCGCTGGTTATCGTGCTGACCGCCTGGGCGGTCAACAATCTGCGTAGCCCGCGGAGTTATCCGAGGTATTGGCTGTGAGGTGCGGCGAGCCGCTTCCGGTCATGTGCTGTTGCTGAGTCTGCCTTTCACGTCGAGCCAAGGCCCAGCCATACGTGAAGCGTGCACGTACCAACTCCCCGTTTACGCGGGCGAGTAGCGCAGGGCTGACGGGAAAAAGAGTCATAGGATGTCTGAGGCTCGAAGAGCCGAGTTTTTGAGTGGCCGGCGAGGCCTCCCCGTCAGCC
>NZ_NBYK01000012.1:0-17942 GCF_002197985.1 Halopseudomonas aestusnigri | reverse complement strand
GGGGGGATCGCCAAGGGGGGCCGGGCAAGCGCCCCCCCTTGGCTCGCCGGAAAAGGCGAAAGGCAGAGTCAGCAACAGCACAATGCCGGAATGATGAACGCTAGAATGCATAGAGCAAAAAAGCCCCGCTGCTGCCAGCGTAATGCTGTTCACTTAAGCTTAGAAATCCAAGGCCCTCGGATTGCCCGCTACCGCGCGCTCGCGCTGTAGCAGGGCCCCTACGGACACGGCATGCCGTGTCCCTACTACGGAGTTGTGGTTATGGCATTCGTAGGGACGCGACACGTCGCGTCCGCAAGGCTCCGGGAGATGCAACATGCCCAAGCCTAATCCTGCAGCGGTTGTGTTCGCACGAGCACGACATGCCGTATCCGTCCAGCAGAACGCCTCCCTCAAGGCCGGTACAGCCCATGAAAAGGCCTAACTGAACAGCATTACGCTGCTGCCAGCGGGGCTTTTCATTTAGCACCTACGAATCAGGCCGACTCGGTCAGCGCTTTCAACTGCTCGCGAGTGCTGCTCAGCAGCTCGGCAGACAGGGCTTCATCCTTGACGCTACGCGACAGCATCAGGGCGCCGACCATCGCGGAAAGCACCAGCATGGCCTGCGCGCGGCTGTCGTCGCCTTCCAGCTTGCCGGCGATGTTAGCCAGCCGGTCCTGCACCACTTCATCGGTGATCTCGCTCTGCTGACCGCGCTGGCCCAGTTCGGCGGAGATGGTCGGCAACGGGCAACCCTGATCGGGGTTGGCCCGGTGGCCTTCGGACAGGTAGGTATCGAGCAGCGCAGCCAGCGGCACATCCGGCCCGGTGTGCATGGCCAGCGAGGCTTTCAGGCCATCGACTGCGTGGCGCAGGGCCTTTTCGACCAGCTCGTCCTTGGATTTGAAATGCGCGTAGAAACCGCCATGGGTCAGACCGAGCGCCTTCATCAACGGCTGCAGGCCGGTCGCACCGACGCCATCACGACGGAAGCGGCGCGCCGCTTCGTCGAGAATCAGCTGATGGGTTTTCGCCTTGTGATCTTCTGAATAGCGCATGCCGCCTCCCGTTGAATGCCAGTCATCATCTTACATCGAATGACCGGCCGCCGCCTCTGTCGATCCCGCTTCTGCCGACGAACGTGTCTGCCTGCCCAACACCAGCGCACAGAGCGCTGGCAGGAACAGCAAGGTCAGCAGTGTGCCCATGGTCACCCCGCCGATCAGCACGAATGCCAGCGACGACCAGAACACCGAGAAGGTCAGCGGCACGAACGCCAGCGCCGCCGCCAGCGCGGTCAGCACCACAGGCCGGGCACGCCGCACGGTCGCCTCGACGATGGCCTCGCGAACCGCCATTCCGGCGTGCTGGTTCTGCTGGATCTGGTCGGTAAAGATCAGCGTGTTGCGCATCAGAATGCCGCCGATACCGATCAGCGCCAGAATCGCGTTGAAGCCGAACGGCTGGTTGAACAGCAGCAGCGCCGGCACGGCCCCGATCAGGCCGAGGGGCGCGGTAGCGAAGACCATGAACATCAGCCCGAACGAGCGGACCTGGAACATGATCACCACCAGCATCAGCAGGATCATGATCGGGAACAGCACCGCCAGCGCCTTGTTGGCAATCGCGCTTTCCTCCACCGGCCCGCCGATGGTGATGTGATAGCCGGCCGGCAGGTTCTCGACGATATCGCCCAGATCCCGGTAGGCGGCCATCGCTGCATCCGGCGGCTGGGTCCCGGCAACGATGTCGGCGCGCACCTCGAAGGTCAGCTCGCGGTCACGGCGGCGTAGGATCGGGTCCTCCATGACCGGCTCGAACTGCCCGACCTGGCGCAGCGCAATGGCCTGACCGCCGTCATTGGTGATGGTCAGATCATCGATGCTGTCCAGGTTCTGGCGCTGCGTCTCGACTGCACGCACCACCACCGATACCGTGCGCGTGCCCTCGCGCACCTCGGTGATCGGGTTACCCGAGAGCAGCGCGTTGAGCTGCGACTTGACCTGGGCCGGGGTGAAGCCGAGCAGGCGCAGGCGGTCCTGATCCAGCACCAGCCGGTAGCTGCTGGCCTTCTCGCCCCAGTCGATAAAGGTATCGCGGGTCAGCGGATTGGCATCCACCCGCTCGCGCACCTGCTCGGCAATGGCACGCAGTGGCCCCAGCTCAGGCCCGCTGACGCGGAACACCACCGGGAACGGCACCGGCGGTCCGAACACCAGCTGAGTGACCCGCACCCGCGCCTCCGGGAACTCCCCGGCGCTGACCCGCTCACGCAGGCGCGCAATCAGCGCATCACGGTTCCCGGCGTCAGGCGTCTGCACGATCATCTTGGCAAAGGCGGCATCGGGCAGCTCCGGGTTGAGCGACAGGAAGAAGCGCGGTGCGCCGCCGCCCACGTAGGAGTCGACCATCAGGGTCTGCGGCTCGGCCATGATCGCCCGCTCGACCCGCTCCACCACCGCCTCGGTGTTCTTGAACGCGGTGCCCGGCGGCATGTAGACCTCGACGATGACCTCCGAGCGGTCGGAGTTCGGAAAGAACTGCTTGTTGACCAGCTTCATGCCCATCACGCAGAGCACGAAAGCCGCCAGCACAAGAGCGGTCACCAGCCAGCGCTGACGCACGCAGAACAGCACAGCGCCGCGCAGGCGCTGATAGACAGGGCCATCATAGAGGGCATCGTGGCCACCTGGCTTGGCGGCAATGTTCGGCAGCATCTTCACCCCGAGATACGGCGTGAACACCACGGCCACGACCCAGGAGGCAATCAGCGCAAAGCCGACAATCCAGAAAATGTTGCCGGCGTACTCTCCGGCACCGGAGCGGGCGAACCCCACCGGCAGAAAACCGATGATGGTGACCAGCGTGCCGGTCAGCATCGGCGCGGCGGTGGACGACCAGGCGTAGGTAGCGGCGCTCAGGCGGTCCATGCCTTCTTCCAGCTTCACCACCATCATTTCGATGGCAATAATGGCATCGTCCACCAGCAATCCGAGTGACAGGATCAGCGCGCCGAGGGTGATGCGATCGAACTCGCGGCCGGTCATCATCATCACCACAAACACCACTGCCAGTGTCAGCGGTACCGCTGCGGCCACCACCAGCCCGACCCGAAAGCCCAGCGCCACCAGGCTGACCAGCATCACCACAGCAAGCGCGACGAAGAACTTGAGCATGAACTCGTCTACCGCCTTGCGGATCTTGCTGGCCTGGTCCGAGACCTTGGTGAACTCGATGCCCAGCGGCAGATTCTGCCGGACCTGCGCCTCGTGCGCCTGCAGCGCACTGTCGAGGTCCAGCCCGTTGAAGTGCTTCTCCATGATCACGCCGAGCATCAATGCCGACTCACCCTGATGGCGAATGCGATAGCTCGGCGGATCTTCATAGCCCTGCCGCACCTCGGCCACATCAGCGATGCGCAAGACCCGGCCGTTGGCGACTACCGGTACGTTTTCGATCTGCTCCAGACTGTCGAACGCGCCATCAAGACGGATATAGGCCCGCGGCCCGGCGGTTTCCACCGAGCCGGACGGCGCCACTGCGTTCTGCCGAGCCAGGGCGGTAAAGATCTGCTCCGGCGTCAGCCCCAGGGTTGCCAGCCGCTGATAGGAGAACTCGACGTAAATGCGTTGCGCCTGTTCTCCGAGGATGTTGACCTTCTTCACCCCCGGCAGCTGCAGAAAGTCCTGACGCATGCGCTCGGCCAGCTGCACCAGCTGGCGGTGTGGCAGTTGCCCGGCCTCCAGCGCGTAGAGTGCGAAGTAAACGTCGTTATATTCATCGTTGAAGAACGGGCCGGCGACGCCATCGGGCAGCTTGCTGGCTTCATCGCTCAGCTTCTTGCGCGTCTGGTAAAACAGTTCGGGCACCAGCGCCGGCGGGGTGGAATTGAGAAACTGCACCTTCATCGACACGAAACCCGGCTGCGCGGTGGTCTCCACCCGGTCGTAGTAGTCCAGCTCCTGCAGCCGCTTTTCCAGCCGATCAGCGACCTGCTCCTGCATTTCCCAAGCAGTCGCACCCGGCCAGACGGCGGTGATGGTCATCACCTTGACGGTAAACGAAGGGTCTTCAGCCCGGCCCAGCTTGCTGAAGGCAAAGGCCCCGGACAGCAGTACGGCGATGATCAGAAACAGCGTGACGGCCGGGTTGCGGACCGCCAGCGCAGACAGATTGAAACGGCTCATGTCAGAGGCTCCGCGCGGTTTCAGTCCCGGCCAGCTGGCCCTCCGGCAACGGCTTCACCGCATCCCCCTCATGCAGCAGGTGCGCGCCCAGCGCCACCACCCGCTGACCATCCTCAAGACCACCGCTGATCACGGCGAACTCCTGTCCGAGTCGCGCGACCTCAACCGGGGAAAAACGCACCCGATTATCCGCGTCGATAACCCAGACGCCGGTACCGGCGCCCTGATCCAGCAGCGCGCCGAGCGGCACCTGCAGCTGCGGCGTACTCTGGCTGTCCTGCAGGCGAATGCTCACGGTCGAGCCAATCGGCAGCAGCTCGCCCGTGGTATCAAGCACATAGCGCGCGCGGTAGGTGCGGGTGACCGGATCAGCCACCGCCGACAATTCACGCAGGGTCGCGCCAATGGGTGTATCGGGTTGCCCGAACAGATACGCCTGGGCCGGGCTGTCGGCCAGCGCACGCTGGGTTTCCGGAATGCTGATCACTGCCTCGCGGGCGCCGCTATGGGCCAGCTGGGCGACCACCTGACCGGCAGCCACCACCTGCCCCTGATCTGCCAGCACCTCGGTAATCACCCCATCGGCGTCGGCGGTCAGGGTGGAATAGCCGCGGCGGTTTTCCACCTGGGCGGCGTCGGCGCGGGCCGAGGCCAGATTGGCTTCGGCGACGCGCAGTTCGGTCGCCAGTTGATCGTAGGCCTGACGGGAGACGGCGCCGTTATCTGCCAGCTGGCGATAGCGCTGCTCGTCGTTCTGCAGCTGGCGCACCGACGCCTCGGCCGAACGCACGCGCTGCCGGGCAGCGCGCAGGGCCAGCTCGAAATCGTCCACATCCAGCACCAGCAGCACATCCCCGCGCTTGACCCGGTCGCCGGGATCGACACGCCGCTCGATCACCTCACCGGCGACGCGGAAACCCAGCTCGCTTTCGGTGCGGGCAGCAACAACGCCGGTAAACAGGGCACCATCACGGGTAACCGGGTGGACCTCCATCGACAGCACCAGCCGCGCCGGGGCCTCGCTGTTGTCGGCAACGGGTGCCGCTTCCTCGCGGCATCCGAGCAATCCACCCAGAATTCCTACCAGCACGGCCAGTTTGGCTGCGGACCTCATGTGTTCTCCCTGCGGGCCAACTGGCCCAATTCAATTGTTATTGCTTTATACCGAGACGCATGGCGCTAAATGGCTTCCAGCAGCGTCGCTACCCCCTGACCACCGGCAATGCACTGGGTGGCCACCGCATAGCGGCCGCCGGTGCGCTTGAGCAGCGCCGCCGCCTTGCCGGTGATGCGGGCACCGGTCGCACCCAGCGGATGCCCCAGCGCCAGCGCGCCGCCATCCAGGTTGACGCGCTCCAGCGGCATGCCCAGTTCCCGCAGGCAAGCCAGTGACTGACTGGAAAACGCCTCGTTGATTTCCATCAGGTCGACATCATTGATTGTCAGACCGCCGCGGGCAAGTACTTTACGCGTCGCCTCGACCGGCCCCATGCCCATGATCTCAGGTGCGCAGCCACCCACCGCGGTGGCCTTGATGCGCGCCAGCATCGGCAGATTGTGGCGCCGGACAAAGTCTTCGGTGCAGACCAGCACAGCGGCGCTGCCGTCGGTCAGCGGCGAAGAGGTACCGGCGGTGACAACCCCGCCAAAGGCCGGTTTCAGGCCAGCCAACGCCTCCATGCTGGTCCCCGGTCGGATGCAGCCGTCTTCGCTGACCACCCCGTCCGGCGTCGTCACCGGCACGATCTCATCGGCCAGCAGGCCCTCGTCACGCGCCTTGGCGGCCTTGCTGTGCGACAGCACCGCCAGCGCATCCTGATCCTCGCGGCTCACATCAAACCGCCGCGCCACTTCCTCGGCGGTATGCCCCATCGCCATGTAGATCTCGGGAAATTCCTGCAGCAGGGTCGGATTGGGCGAGGGGGTAAAGCCGCCCATCGGCACCCGGGTCATCGACTCGACCCCGGCGGCGATATAGGCCTCACCGGCGCCGAGCAGCAGTTGCCCGGCGGCAAAGTGGATCGCGGTCATCGACGACCCGCAGAAGCGGTTCACCGTCACGCCGCCCAGCGTCTCCGGGAAGCCGGCACGGAAGCTGGCAATACGCGCGACATTGGTGCCCTGTTCACCCTCGGGATAGGCGCAACCCATGATCACGTCTTCCAGCAGGGCAGGGTCCAGATCGAGCTTTTCCACCAAGCCACGCAGCACCTGTGCGGCCAGATCATCCGGGCGCAGATTGATCAGCCCACCCTTGCGGGCGAACTGAAACGGGGAACGCAGATAACCGGCGATGACGATGGAGGTCATGGCATTGCTCCTTGGGGCAAGAGGGCGCTGACGCCTTTTTGAATTACGATCATAATTTAAATGGACCAACTTAAATGTCAACCATAATTTAAAGACGCAAAGGGCGTTGTTTGCCGACACGTTTTGCGTTGGGTCATGGCATGCCGTGACCGGCAGGAGAGCTAAACGCTTGTCGCCTGGCCATACATCACGCTTTACTCTATAGACCGATCGGTCTATAACTAGCGCCATGAGTAAAGAAGATAGCCGCTACATCCTCGTCAAAACCATGCAGAGCGCCTTGCAAAGCAAGGGACTGCACGGCGTTGGCCTGAACGAGATCCTGAAAACCGCCGGACTGCCGAAGGGCAGCCTGTATTACCACTTTCCCGGCGGCAAGGAAGAGTTGGCGCTGGCCGCCATTGCCAACGCCGAGCAGGAGATGTCGCGGTTTCTGGAGCAGCTGTTTGCCCGCTTCGATGACCCGCTTGAGGCACTTGCCGCCTGGATCGACAGCGCGCTGCAGCGTATCGCCGCCAGCCGCTTCAAGCTCGGCTGCCCGCTGGCCGCCGCCGCGCTGGACTGTTCGCCCGAGGACACCGATCTGCTGCTCGCGCTGAACGGCGCGTTCGGCAACCTGCGCGACCTGCTGACCCGACAGATCAGCCGCGCCGGCTTCCCCGCCGAGGCCGCCGCCGATCTCGCCGTGCTGGTGCTGACCAGCTACGAGGGCGGTCTGATGATGGCCCGCGCTGCCGGCAGTACCGACCCGATCGAGCGTTCGTTTCGCGCCCTGCTCAGCCACGTTCGCCTGCAACAAAAGGAGTTTGCCAATGGCCACTGAATCGCTCGCCCCGCAAGGCCTGACCCTGACCGCCGCCGACGGCTACCAGCTCGGCGCCACCCTGTACCCGGCCAGCGAGCCACGCGGGCAGATTCTGGTCGGCAGCGCCACCGGTGTGCCGCAGGGCTTCTACCGCCGCTTTGCCGAGTTTGCCGCCAGCAACGGCTTCACCACCCTGACGCTGGATTACCGCGGCATCGGCGCCTCGGCCCCGGCCAGCCTCAAGGGCTTCGAGATGGACTATCTGGACTGGGCCGACAAGGACCTCGCCGCCGGCGTCGACTATCTCGGCCAGCAGGATCTGCCGCTGTATCTGGTCGGCCACTCGTTCGGCGGTCATGCCTTCGGCCTGCTGCCCAACCGCGACGCCATTCACGCCGTCTACACCTTCGGCACCGGCGCCGGCTGGCACGGCTGGATGCCCAAGGGCGAGCGCCGCAAGGTGCAGGTCATGTGGAATCTGGTGCTGCCGCTGATTGTGGCCATCAAGGGCTATCAGGCGTGGAACTGGCTGGGCCTCGGCGAAGACCTGCCCAAGGGCGTGTACCGCGACTGGAAACACTGGTGCCGCTATCCGCGCTACTTCTTTGAAGACCCGAAGATGGCTTGGCTGACCGAGCACTTTGCCGCCGTGCGCACACCGATTGTCGGCGCCGTTTCGCTCGACGACCTGTGGGCCGGCCCCGAGTCGCGCGACGCCTTTATGAGCGCCTTCAGCGGCGCTGCTTACCAACCACGGGATATCGACCCCAAGGCGCTCGGCCTCAAGCCACTGGGCCACATGGGTTACTTCCGCCCCTACGCCGAACCGCTCTGGCGCGACGCGCTGGAGTGGTTCGCCAGCCAACCCCGGGCTGCCGCTGCGGCCTGATCGACTCAAGGAACACGCAATGAACCCGAAAGAAATGACCGGCCTGCAAATCATGCAAGCCGCCGCCGCTGGCCATATGCCGATTGCCCCGATTGCCAAAACCATCCCCATGCAGGTCAAGCTGGCCGAAGAGGGCCGCGTGGTGTTTGAAGCCACCGCCGACGAAAGCCACACCAACCCGCTCGGCGGCGTGCATGGTGGCTTTGCCGCCACCGTCATGGACTCGGTTACCGGCTGCTCCGCGCACACCACCCTGGGCGCGGGCGAAGGCTACGGCACCATCGAGCTGAACGTGAAAATGTGCAAACCGGTGCCGTTCAACAAAACGCTGATCGCCGAAGGCAAGGTCATCAACAAAACCCGCCGCCTGATCATCAGCGAAGGGTATCTGCGCGACGAAAGCGGCTCGCTGTATGCCTACGCCACAGCGACCAATATGATTCTCAGCTGATAGCGGCAAGCGGCAAGCGGCAAGCGGCAAGCGGCAAGCGGCAAGGATGGTGTCGTCGCAAGGGCCGAGCTTCAACTCGGCCGCACGAACAGACATCAGGCATCCGGGTGCTCAAGGCACTTCGTTCCACCACCTGATGTTGGAGTGTGCACTGATTGTCGTCCCGTTTACGCGGGCGAGTAGCGCAGGCTTGGCGGGAAAAAGAGCGGCAGCATGTCTGAGGCTCGAAGAGCCGAGTTCTGCCGATCCCCGCCAAGCCGAGCAACGCAGCGAACCCGAAGGGCCGCGTAGCCGGGTGCCCCGGGGATTCAGGGAAGCGCTAACCCATTTCATACGCCCTCTGCGAGTGATCCAGCATGCAGATGCAAGGCGCGATGTGCAGCCAATAGTGGTTCTATTGGCAAGCAGCGCAACGCTGTCAGATGCGTGCTTGAGCGCTCGCCCTACGGGGCTCTCAGGCCGGTCCGCACTCTGCGTTGTGATTTCTCGACAGGTCCCGACATGCCTTCGAAACCACGCCTTGATTGCGGACCGGCCTGAGCGCCAGAGGGCATGTGAAGTGGGTTAGCGCTTCCCTTTGGGGGGCTGGGCAAGCAGCCCCCCCTTGGCTCGCCGTAAAGGGCGAAAGGCTGACTCGGCAGCAGCTCCATCTAAGAGCCCACCACCAATCAACCCGTCACACCCCCGGCAATACCTTCAACAGCGTCAGCAGCTCACGCGCCGCCTTCTCGGATGACGCCGGGTTCTGGCCAGTCACCAGCAGGCCATCCACCAGCACATACTCGCCCCAGTCCTCGCCTTTGCTGTAGACGCCGCCCTTGTCCTTCAGCGCGTCTTCCAGCAGCAGGGGCACCACATCGCTCAGGCCTACCGCGTCCTCCTCCGCATTCGAGAAGCCGGTTACCCGCTTGCCGCCAACCAGTGGTTCGCCGTCAGCCGCCCGGGCATTGAGCAGCACCACCGGCGCATGACACACCGCGCCGATAGGCTTGCCTGCGCGGGAAAAGGCATTGAGCAGTGCCACCGAATCCGGATTGTTGTGCAAATCCCACAGCGGGCCGTGGCCGCCGGGATAGAACACCGCATCGAAGTCGTCTGCTGAAACCTCACTCAGTTTCACCGTCTGTGACAGCTGCGCCTGAGCGGCGCTGTCGGCGTCAAACCGTTTGGTCGCCTCGGTCTGCGCGTCCGGCTCGGCGCTTTTCGGGTCCAGCGGTGGCTGGCCGCCCTTGGGCGAGGCCAGAGTGATTTCGGCACCGGCATCGCGCAGCACGTAATAGGGCGCGGCAAACTCCTCCAGCCAGAAGCCGGTTTTATGGCCGGTATCGCCAAGCTTGTCGTGTGAGGTGAGAACCATGAGAATCTTCATATCGCTCCTCTCTACAATCGATGAACCAACGGCTGTGACGCGAAAGCGCGCCAGACAGCATGAATACACAGTAAATCCGGCAGCAATCGACGCAAATGGTTCATTCTCGCCGCGCCGGTGACAGCACAGGACAACCAGCAACCATGCAGCCGCTACAACTCAACTGCGACATGGGCGAAAGCTTCGGCGCCTGGACCATGGGCATGGACGAGGCCGTCATGCCGCATGTGCACAGTGCCAACATCGCCTGCGGCTTTCACGCCTCCGACCCGTCCACCATGCGCCGCACCGTCGCGCTGGCGGTGCAGCACGGCGTGCGCATCGGCGCCCATCCGGCCTACCCGGATCTGGTCGGTTTTGGCCGCCGCTCGATGGCCTGTTCCGCGCAGGAAGTGGAAGACCTGCTGCTCTACCAGCTCGGCGCACTGGACGGCATCTGCCGCGCCGAAGGCGCCAGCCTCAGCTACGTCAAACCCCACGGCGCGCTGTACAACGACATGATGAAGCAGCCCGCGCTGCTCACCGCGGTGATGCGCGCCGTCGCCCGCTTCAACCCGCAGCTGCCGCTGATGCTGCTGGCCCGCCGCGACAACAACGAGGCCGAGCAACTGGCCGCGGAGCAGGGCATCGGCCTGCTGTTTGAAGCCTTCGCCGACCGTGGCTACGACCCGGACGGCTATCTGCTGCCGCGCAACCAGCCCGGCGCCGTGCACCACGACCCGGAACGCATTCTGGCCCAGGCACTGAGCTTTGCCCGGGGCGAACCGATCACCGCCAGCGACGGCAGCCAGCTGACCCTGCGCGCCGACAGCCTCTGCGTGCACGGTGACAACGCCGAATCGGTCGCCGTGGTCGCCCGCATCCGCGCCGCACTGGACGCCCTGTGAACCTGCGCATCGAGAGCGCAGCCATCGACAGCCTGATGGTGCGCCTGTTCGATCAGATCGACGAAGCCAACATGCCCTGGCTGATGGCCGCCGCAGAAAACCTGCGCCAAGCCTTCGGCGCGCAGCTGATCGATCTGGTGCCGTCCTACACCACCTTGCTGCTGCACTACGACCTGCACGCCCTGAGCGAAAGCGACGCCATCGCGCTGATCCACAGCAGCCTGCACAACCTGCAGCCGCTGACGAATGAGACCGGCACCCTGCACGCCATCCCGGTCTGGTATCACCAGAGCGTCGGCCCCGAACTGACCACCATCGCCCAACGCGCCGGGCTAAGCCCCGAGCAGGTGATCGAGCAGCACTGCAGCCGCGACTACCCGGTTTTCACCCTCGGCTTCGCGCCCGGGTTTGCCTACATGGGGCTGGTGGATGAAGCGCTCGCCTCGGCCCGCCTCGCCACCCCGCGCCAGCGCGTACCCAAGGGCAGCGTCGGCATCGCCGAACGCCAGACCGCCATCTACCCGCTGACCTCACCCGGCGGCTGGAACCTGATTGGGCGCTGCCCGCTGACCCTGTTCAGTGCCGAGCGCGGCAGCCTGCTGCAACCCGGCGACCGGGTGCGCTTTGTCTCCATCGACCACGCCGAATTTATCCGCCTGGGCGGGGACGACACCGTGATGGAGGCCAGCGCATGATCGAGCTGCTGGTCGAACACAGCCTCGGCTTTGCCCAGCTGCAGGACGGCGGCCGCTTTGGCGTGCGCCATCTGGGCATCACCCAGGGCGGCGCGCTGGACTGGGTCGCCATGCAGCAGGCAAACTGGCTGCTCGGCAACACAGCAGACGCCGCCGTGATCGAAATCCCCCTTGGCGGCCTGCAACTGCGCGCACAAACCAGCGGCTGGCTGGCGCTGACCGGCGCCGATCTGGATGCAAAACTCGACGATCAGCCACTGGCACCCGGTCAGGCATTCCAACTGCGCCACGGCCAGACCCTGCGGTTCAACAGCCCCAAGCGGGGCGTACGCGCCTACCTCGCCACCCCCGGCGGCTTTGCGGCAGACCCGGTGATGGGCGCCGTCGCCACCGTCATGCGCAAACAGCTCGGCGGCTTGCACGGCAATGGCCGCGGCCTGCACAACGGCGACCGCCTGCAGGGCAACGCCAGCGATGCCACCCCCAGAACCCTGCCCGCAGGCGCACTCTGGTATCCGGGCAATGAGGTCGTGCTCGACCTGATCCCCGGCGCACAAATCGCCGCCTTCGCCGGAGTCAGCCTGTTCGCCGCCTTCAACCAGGTCTGGACCCTCGACCAGCGCGCCGACCGCATGGGCATGCGCCTCACCGGACCCGCGCTGCGCTATCAGGGCCAGGCCCTGATCTCCGAAGGCATCCCCCTCGGCGCCGTGCAGGTGCCGCCCGACGGCCAGCCGATCATCCTCATGAACGACCGCCAGACCATCGGTGGCTATCCGCGCCTCGGCGCGGTCACACCGCTGTCGCTGGCGCGGCTGGCGCAGTGTGCGCCGGGGCAAAAGGTGAGGTTAAGGGTGGTAAGTCAGGAGGCCGCGAGGCGGGAGATGCTGAACGTTATCAGCGCCCTGCAAGCACAGGGCGCATCATTCGGGTCGTAGGGTGGACAAAAGCGCAGCGTTGTCCACCAAGCGGCATCTGACGCAGCGCGGAGTTGAGGCATATTTTGATCGCTCCCACGCCACCTCGTTCGTAGGGCCACGGCATGCCGTGGCCGTAATGCTTCGACCATCGCAACGTTGCTCAACATTTGCGGCGCCGTCCTGCTCGCCTTTCGCCTTTTACGGCGAGCCAAAGGGGGCCGCTTGCCCGGCCCCCCCAAAGGGAAGCGCCAACCCATTTCACACGCCCTCTGCGAGTGCTAAAGCATGCAGATGCAAGGCGCGATGTGCAGCCAATAGTGGTTCTATTGGCAAGCAGCGCAACGCAGTCAGATGCATGCTTGAGCGCTCGCCCTACGGGGCGTTCAGGCCGGTCCGCACTCTACGTTGTGATTTCTCGACAGGTCCCGACATGCCATCGAAACCACGCCTTGATTGCGGACCGGCCTGAGCGCCAGAGGGCATGTGAAATGGGTTAGCGCTTCCCTGAATCCCCCGAGCACCCGGCTACGCGGCCCTTCGGGTTCGCTGCGTTGCTCGGCCTGACGGGGAACCGTAAAACTCGGCGCCTCGCGCCTCAGACACCCTACGGTTCTTTTTCCCGGCAGCCCTGCGCTACTCGCCCGCGTAAACGGGACTGGGGTCCGTGCATTCGCCACGCACTCAATCGTAGGGTGGAGAAAAGCGCAGCGTTGTCCACCAAGCGGCATCTGACGCAACGCGGAGCTCGGGCATGCGCCGTCCGACGCTCCACCACCACTCACACCGTCAACCACCCCACCAGCCGCCGCACCCAAGGCGCCACCAGCGTCACCGTCGGAAACGCCACCGGCCAGGTCAACGCGCAGCTCCTCAGCCACGCCGCAACAAAGTGCTCATCAAAGCCTTGGGTGACCGCAATCACAAAGGCCGACACCAAGGTCACCATGATCGCCGACAGCAACGCGCCAAATACAATTGGGGCAAAACGGGCAGGAATAGCCATGTCAGACTCCTTTAAAAGCATTGAGAAGCAGCGCTGAGCCATACAGGCCCAAACCAAACACGCTATGGGTGATCAGACTCTGCACGCGCGCAGCATTCGGGCGCGGCGTGCGACTGGCGGCAATGCCGGCACCCATGCCGGGCTGCATCAGCAAAAAGGGCGCCGCCACCGTCACGACGCCCCACGCCAAGGCGGGCAATACCGTTGGCTGACGAAGCCACTCAGCTCCGCACATCGCCACCAGCAACAGCGCAAATACCACCCCGATCAGGTAATGCGCGCCCCAGCCAAGCAAAGCTTCCGCCGGGATCGGTCGGGCAGCGGCAATGCGCTCATGCCGAAAGCGCCCATGCGCCATATGCCCCAACCAACGCCCCACCAACCCATAGTCCGCCGGCGGAATCCCCAGCAGCTGTTTACGCACCAGCCCCCAGCCGTCCATCACCAGCGTCGCGCCCGTGCCAATGGCAATCGCACTCAATATTTCATTCATTTTCTGCCTCCTGTGAGTTGCCCTGGACGGGCAGAAAATGCACGATGCCACTTAAAGTCGACTTTAAGTCAAGGGCGCGAATATGGACATCAACGAGGTCTCGAAAGCATCCGGCCTGCCGGCCTCAACGCTGCGGTATTACGAAGAAAAGGGCCTGATCAAATCGATTGGCAGGCGCGGCCTGCGCCGGGCATTTAACCCGCGGGTACTACAGCAGCTGGGATTGATCGCGCTGGGCCGCGCGGCGGGGTTTTCACTGGATGAGATTGCGCAGATGTTCTCGCCAGACGGCCGCCCCGAGATTGATCGCGAGCGGCTGTCCAGCCGAGCCGACGCGCTGGACCGCAAGATCCGCCAACTCAGCAACCTGCGCGACGGCCTGCGCCACGCCGCCGCCTGCTCAGCGCCCAATCACCTGGAGTGTCCGAAGTTTTGTCGTTTGATGGATGCGGCGGCGATGGCGGCGAAAGGTAAGAAGACGCGAAAGAGTAAGGTGAGCCCGCCGGAGGGGGTGTGAGCTTAGACGCTCCGTCGGGTCACGGATTACCAGAACCGGGCTGCCTCCACCACCACGTAAATGTCGCCTTTAGAGCTGCTCCGTAACTCGTCTTTCGCCTTTTACGGCGAGCCAAGGGGGCTGCATGCCCAGCCCCCCTTAGCGATCCCCCTGGGCACCCGACTACGCGGCCCTTCGGGTTCGCTGCGTTGCTCGGTCTGACGGGGAGTCATAAAACTCGGCTCTACGAGCCTCAGACATCCTATAACTCTTTTTCCCGTCAGCCCTGCGCTACTCGCCCGCGTAAACGGGACTGGAGTCCGTGCATTCGCCACGTTCGCAGATGCGGGCAAAGCCGCGCTACTTCACCTAACCTTTAGGCTAATTCAGGGTTGGCAAACGCGGCGTGTAGTAGCACTATCAAATCACCGCACTTCTCGCGGCCCCGTCAGGAGGCATGGATGCTACATAGACTCGACACACTTCACCTCGAATACCCGATAGCACCCTCACCCGCGTGCAAGCCTTCGCCGTCGACCAGTGGAGCATTAAACCTCGCGCGGTTTAACGTTCAGAACTCATGCGAGATAGCCGCTAATCCATTGAAATATAAGAAAATATAAGATCGCCTCATCCGGCGTTATGCCGCGTATTAAAGTTAGCGCGATCTAATCACTGTTATGTGGGAAAGGAGGCTTCGCGGTGAAGGTATTAGACAGAATTCATCTCATTGACCGAATTGGCCGCGAGCTTCAGTCGAGGATGACTTTCTCTGACATCGATGTTTATCTCGGAGCCTACGGCATTGACTGCAAGGATTTCCAACCGAGCGCAAATAGCAAGTGGGTTTACGTCAAGGAGCTATTGGCTGACGCGAGCGAAGATTTGGTACTCAGAATCGCGGATGAATTGGAGCTAGAACACGCGTATTCATTCAGCGCCCCCAAAGAGGCTACGTTTTGGAAAGTTGGGCATTTCAGGTTGTTTTTAAGTCACCTGGCCTCCTTCAAGGTAAAGACTGGTCAACTCCAACATGCACTACGAAATTACGCCATATCAGGGTTCGTGGCGCACGAGGACATTGAGCCTAGCAAGGAGTGGCAAATCGAAATAGAAGCGGCATTGCAAACAATGGATGCCATGGTTTGCCTGTTAATGCCAGGCTTTAAAGAAAGCAATTGGTGTGATCAGGAGGTTGGCGTTGCCGTCGGCCGTGACATACTAATTATTCCGGTTCGAAGAGGCCTAGATCCGTACGGCTTTATTGGTAAATACCAGGGAATACAGGCAGTTAATAAAACCGTTGCCCAGGTGGCTGAGGAAATATTCAATACAATCATAAAATCGCCAAAGACACGGGCGAAAATGATTCGCTGTATTTCAAATGTCATCTCTCAGTCAACTGAAGTAGACCATGCGCTAGAAAAGATAGCTCTTCTTCAAGAGCAACCGGATATACCAAAAGATTCGCTCGAAAGCCTACGTAGCGAAGTCAGTGGCAATCAGGTGCTCACTAAATCTACAGCTTTCGTGAAAGAGCTGAACGGTCTCTTTGCCAAACATGGGGTTGAAAATATCCCGGTAGGGGGCACACAAGAACCTGAGTGGGACGATGATATCCCGTTCTAATTTCCACATAACCAGTGGCTGTTGGCGGACGCGCCTTCGCTGCGCTTCAGCACGCCGCAAAGCCAAGCGTTATGCATTTAATGATATGAGGCTATCGTGAGACATTCCCACGACATAGTTGCAGGTACTCTTATTGGACTTGCAGCCCTGCTTGTTTACTATTTTTCTGCGCTAGCAATTGCAGAAGAGGTTTTACCGAAAACCTACGATTATGCATTTAACCTTGCAATATATATTGCTGCGGCCTTTTCTGGCGCTTGGTTTGCATTTCAACTTCAAAACCGGAAAGCCAGAAAAGATACTGACGCACGCGAGGTAGCTGCTGCAAATAACGCAATATTTGAGCTTTCTAGGTGGTACAACAAGCTTCATGTATTTAAAAAGCAATTTATTGACGCGCATCGAAACAATCCAATGCGGCATTTTTTAATTCTGCCAGCTGCAGGAATGTCTTTGGGCCAGCCAAAAATTGACTACGAATCTATTTCTTTCATATTTAGGTCTTCTAATCCCAACATTCTCGGAACTATATCTTTAGCAGAGCAAGAAGTTGCCTCTACAATTGATGTAATAAATCAACGTTCGAAATTCCATGTAGAAGAGCTGCAACCTGTTGTTGAGCAGCTGGAGAAACACTTTGGTCCTTCATTACCAGGTGCAGATTTGGAGGAGGAGTTTGGCAAAAAAAATACTCAAGTACTTAAAATGCTGACAGACTGCTTGGTGGAAGGAGTAGACGCGTCGATATCAGCTCTACGTGAGAACATCGATAAATTAAAGGCTGAAACGGAGTCTATGCATCCAGGTCATGCTGTTATAGGGATGATCGATCCCCCTTCGGTATCTGCAGCTGCTCAGTGATAATTTCTAGTATAGGCATTCAAGCACGCTCGTTTCACTCGCTGGGACCGGTGTACCGCCCCCCTTAATTTCGCGCTAGAAAACTTTATCGCACGCTATAGCAAACATTAATTCGAGTCGCTAGAAAATCGCGAAGAAAACGGTACTATTGAGAGCCAAGTGAAGATAGCTATGAACCATGAAATTCGAGACAAACGGAAATATTGAAAATCGAGAACGAGTCACTACTGGTCCTGCGCGAGAAAGCGGACAGCCTTTAATTCTATAGCTATATTAAGCAATGCCATGGCGAAGCCTAGCCCCGACAACGTACCATCAATGTTACTTTTTGCTTGAATGTCATGCCATTACGATATAAATTGGATTTGGCTCACATGCAGATTTGTTGGTTGCGCTTCGCAACCTGTGACAACATTGTCTGAATGACTCGCCTTCTCGGATTGCTCCATATTGCTTTCCGGAATTACTCGCTAGCGGCGCGTAAGAGTGCATGTGAGCCATTTTTCTTTGAATGAGAAGAGTATAATTTGATTCATAGAAGAAACTATTTATTACTCAAGCAGGCTAAAACCAAACCTGAATTAGCCTCAATACTGGGCGTTTCTGCTTCTTTCCTTACCAGGGTGTTGTATAAGCCAGGTGTAAAGTCACACGTAAACTCGCATTACCATCAATTTGAGATTGCCAAGAAATCAGGCGGTATCAGGATAATCAATGCGCCATCAGATGAATTGAAAGACTTGCAGCGCAAACTGTCTGATTTGCTCTTGGACTGTAAAGCTGTTATTTACCTTGACAACAAAGTTGAATGCACTCTCTCACATGGATTTGAAAGAGAAAGATCTATTATAACGAATGCTCGCGTTCATCGAGCCAAAAAAAATGTATTGAATTTGGATTTAGCGGATTTCTTTGGAAGCTTCAACTTTGGTAGAGTGCGTGGTTTTTTTATTGCAAATAGATAC
>NZ_NBYK01000011.1:110588-124881 GCF_002197985.1 Halopseudomonas aestusnigri | reverse complement strand
ACGCGGGGATGACGGGGAAACGTGATGTGTGTTGGTGCTCTGCGCTCAAGCAGATCGTCATGAGAGCTGGTCCTATTTCTGTTAACCAATCCACTTAATCACGTCATCCCCGCACAGGCGGGGCCGGTTTTCAAAATCGCGCCCATTACCAAAGCCCTTCGTCATCCCTGCGCAGGCAGGGATCCAGTTGCGGGTTCGCGTTAGCGCAGTATCCATTGCCCAATCACCAATGGCTCTGGCACTTTTCCGTCAATGCGATAGGGTTGGCATGCAGCATCTGCTTTACTGAGCGCAGCTCGTCGAGCTCGGTTCTGCCAATAACAAGAGAGCACGCCAATGCCCGCATTACCCCGCCTGATCGACGCATCCGGCCAACCCCGCTATGGCCTCTTCCCCGACGGGGTGGAGGAGATCAACTACCAGGACTTTGACCTGCGCACGGTGATGGACAAGCCGCGTTCGCACTTGGCCAAGCGCTTTTGCTGCAATCAGTTTCAGTTCATCAGCCTGCTTAGCCCTGAGCTGATCGTTGGTGTGGCGATTGTCGATCTCAAGCTGGTCAGCAATGCGTTCGTGTACCTGTTCGATCCGCGCACCCGGCGCTTTGACGAGTTCAGCTTTCTGCAGCCGCTGGCGCGGCACACACAGATTGAACCGCGCCCCGGTGATGGTCGGGCGGAGTTTTCCAAGGGCGCCAACCGCATTGTGGTGGACCCTGCCGCAGAGCCGGGTGTACGGCATTTGCTGGTCGAGTTGGCCGACGGTACCCGCATTGATGCGCGGATTGACGAGGGTGCGAGCCAGCAGCCGCTGTCCGTGTGTACGCGGGCTGGGTACTCGGGCTGGGTATTCACCCGCAAGACGGCTGCGCGCGGTTGCAGTGGCCGCGTCAGCTGGCAAGGGCAGCAGTTTGAGCTGCGGCAGCTCGGTGCGCTCGCGGCGGTAGATTGGTCGGCGGGGTTCATGCGGCGGGAGACGTTCTGGAATTGGGGCAGTCTGTCCTGCCGGCTGCCTGATGGGCGGCGCATCGGTTTCAACCTGGCGGCCGGGGTGAATGAAACCGGTTTTACCGAGAACGGCATCTGGCTGGACGATCAACTGATCAAGGTCGACATGGTCGACTTTCAATTCGACCGCGCCAAGCCGCTGGGGCCCTGGCAGCTGCGCTCGGCGGACGGGCAGGTTGACTTGCAGTTCGAACCCGCGGGCACTCGACAGGAGAAGCTCAACGCGCTGCTGTTAGCCTCCAATTTCAAACAGCATTTCGGTCAATACCGCGGCGAGCTGCGGATTGCCGGGGAGACGCTGACGCTGGATGGCGCCTGGGGGCTGGTGGAGGACCATTACGCGCGCTGGTGAGCTGCTTCGCTTGTATTGATACCCCTTCAATCAGCGCATCCATGACGGCGGTCGGTGGTTGGAATTGGATGGCAGCCTGCCTATTCTGTCTGCTAATCGAGACACAAGACCCTCAAAGGGCTGCCCATGAAACCTGCACTTCCCGACGGCCTGATCGTCGTCGCCAAGGCTGACTGCCCGACCTGTCGACTGGTCGAGCCGCTGCTGGCCGAGATTGCCCAGGCCGGGCCGCTGACTGTCTACGCGCAGGATTCGGCCGAGTATGCCGCCGACCTGCCATCCTCCCGGTACGACAAAACCCTCGAACACTCCTTCCACCTTGGCATCGAGTTTGTGCCGACGCTGATTCGGGTCGAGAACGGCGTGGAAGTCGAGCGCACCTACGGCTGGCACAAGGAAGACTGGCGACAGCTGACCGGCCTGCCCGAGCTGGGCGAGGCGCTGCCGGTAATGCGTCCGGGTTGTGGCTCGAAGACGCTGGAGCCGGGCATCAGTGAAGAGCTGGAACTGGCCTTTGGCGATATTCGCCTGCAGTCGCGCGAGATCGACATGGGTAGCGCCGAAGACCCGATGGAAGCCTGCTTCGAGCGCGGCTGGAGCGATGGCCTGCCGGTGGTGCCGCCGACGCCGGTGCGGGTGCTGCGCATGCTCAAGGGCACCAGCCGCCAGCCCGACGAGGTGGTGGGGCTGATGCCGCCGGATCTGGTGCCGGTGACGGTCGAAAAAGTCGCCATCAATGCAGTACTGGCCGGCTGCAAACCGGAATATATGCCGGTGCTGCTGGCCGCGCTGGAAGCGGCACTGACCGATGAGTTCGGCCTGCACGGGCTGATCTGCACCACCATGTTTGGCAGCCCGATGATTGTGGTCAACGGCCCGGCCGCCCGCGCCATCGGCATGAATTCCGGCGTCAACGCGCTGGGGCAGGGCAACCGCGCCAACGCCACCATCGGCCGCGCGCTGCAGTTGCTCATCCGCAACGTCGGCGGTGGTCGCCCCGGTGAGATTGACCGCGCAACCCTGGGCAATCCCGGTAAGTACAGTTTCTGTTTTGCCGAGGCTGAAGACGCCGACTGGCTGCCGCTGGCGCAGGAGCGTGGCATCGAAGCCGGGCGCTCGGCAGTGACGCTGTTCCCCGGCGAGGGTGTGCAGGGGATTGTCGATCAGAAGTCGCGTGACCCTGAATCCTTGGCGCGCTCCTTTGCGCTGTCGCTGCGCACGGTGGATCACGCCAAGCTGGCGATGGCCGGTGACGCGGTGCTGGTAGTCTCGCCCGAACATGCGCGGGTATTTATCGAAGCTGGCTGGTCGAAACAGCGGCTGCGCGAAGAACTCGAAAAGCTGCTGCTGGCACCCGGTGCCGAGCTGGTAGCCGGTGCTGGTGGCATCGCCGAAGGTATCCCCGAACGTTTCAAGGATCAGCAGGTGCCCAAGTTCCGTCCGGGCGGGCTGCTGATCGTCCGGGCTGGAGGCACCGCCGGCCTGTTCTCCGCCATTATTGCCGGCTGGGCCGCTTCAGGTCCGGTTGGTTCGTCTCCGGTAACACGTGAGGTAACGTCATGAACCACAGCATTGTGCTCGATCCGACCGCGGAACGGGCGCCGGCGCAGCGTGCGCGTCTGGCCCGTCCCGCCAGCCTTGAAGGCAAGGTGGTCGGTCTGCTCGACATTTCCAAGCCACGCGGTAATGTCTTTCTCGATCGTATCGAGGAGCAGCTGGCAGCCATGGGTATTGCGGTGAAGCGCTATAACAAGCCGACCTTCACCCGCATTGCCCCGACCGAACTCAAGCAGCAGATGGCCGCCGAGGTGGATCTGCTGGTGGAAGGTCTGGCCGACTGAGGGTCTTGCACGTCGTGCTGTATGCATGACATCGCAGACCTGGAGTCACGTCAGATCCCGGGAGTAGGGGTTGCCTCCAGTGAATTTGTTCAGGCCGCGGCGTTGCAGTCGAAGGCCCTTGGCTTTGATCCGGCCATGGTCTTTGTTCCGCATCCGATTCAGGACCGCACCGACGATGAAATGCGCGCGCTTGCCGATGGCGCGCTGGCAGAGATTCTGCGCCTGCTGCAAAGCGGCGACGCAGACTGAGCCAAGGGTGGTCGCATGACGGCCACCTTTAACCGACCACCCGCGGTCGACCGGGTACTGACCTGGCCGCTGGTGCAGCAACTGATTGCCGATCACGGCCGCGCACTGGTGGTTGATGGTGTGCGTGCCGCGCTGCAGCTTTGGCGCGACGGCGAGATCAGCGACGACGAGGCACTGGTGCACTGGCTGCGTCAGCACCTGCTGGCGACGCTGGCGCCGTCCATGCGACCGGTGCTGAACCTGACCGGGACGGTGCTGCATACCAATCTGGGCCGCGCGCCCTTGCCGCCGGAAGCGGTGGCGGCGATGAATGCGGTCGCCCTCGGCGCGAGCAATCTGGAGTTCGATCTGGCCAGCGGGCAACGCGGCGACCGTGACGATCACGTCGAGCAGTGGATCTGCCGCCTGACCGGCGCCGAGGCCGCGACCGTAGTCAACAACAACGCCGCTGCCGTGCTGCTGGTGCTCAACGCACTGGCGAACCGCCGCGAGGTGGTGGTGTCGCGCGGTGAGCTGATCGAAATCGGCGGCTCCTTCCGCTTGCCAGACATCATGGCCCGCGCCGGCTGCAAGCTGCGCGAGGTTGGCGCCACCAACCGTACCCACCCGCGCGACTACAGTGAAGCCGTTGGCCCGCGTACCGCGCTGCTGCTCAAAGCGCACACCAGCAACTACCGCATCGAAGGCTTCAGCACCGCGCTCAACGAGGCGCAGCTGGCAGCGATTGCCCGTGAACATCAGGTGCCGCTGGCGGTGGATCTGGGCAGCGGCTCGCTGATCGATCTGCAGGCGCTGGGGCTGCCAGCGGAACCGGTGGTGGCTCAGGTGCTGGCCGAAGGCGTCGACGTGGTCACCTTCAGTGGCGACAAGCTACTCGGCGGGCCACAGGCCGGCATCATCGCCGGGCGTGCCGATCTGATTGCACGTATCCGTAAAAGCCCGCTCAAGCGCGCATTGCGCTGCGACAAGCTGACCCTCGCAGCACTGGAAGCGGTGCTGCGCTTGTATGCCGACCCGGACACCCTGGTGCAGCGGGTGCCGACCCTCCGGCTGCTGACCCGCAGCGCCGAGTCGATCCGCCAGACCTGCGACGCTGTGTTGCCTGACCTGCAGCAGTGGGCGGGGGATGGTTTTACCGTGGATGTCTGCGCGGTAAGCAGTCAGATCGGCTCCGGTTCGCTGCCGCTCGACGTGCTGCCCAGCGCCGCGCTGCGTATGTGCAGCACCAGCGCCAATCGGCGTGAGCGCAGTCGTGCGCTGCGTGAATTGGCCGAGCGCCTGCGTCAGCTGCCGCAGCCGGTGATTGGCCGCATTGCCGACGACAGCCTGCTGCTCGACTGCCGCTGCCTGGAAGACCCACAAGCGCTGCGCACCGCCCTGGGAGTGGCAGGGTGATCATCGCCACTGCCGGGCATGTCGACCATGGCAAGACGGCGCTGATCCGTGCTCTGACCGGCGTGGACACCGACCGGCTGGCCGAAGAAAAACGCCGTGGGCTGACCATCGAGCTGGGGTTTGCCTGGCTGCCGAGCGAGACCGGCGAGCCGCTGGGGTTTATCGATGTGCCCGGCCACGAGCGTTTTATCGGCACCATGCTGGCGGGCGTCGCCGGGGTGGATATGGCGCTGCTGGTGGTCGCCGCTGATGACGGCGTGATGCCCCAGACCCGCGAGCATCTGGCGATTCTGCAGCTGCTGGGGGTACGCGAGCTGGCGCTGGTGATCAGCCGCTGCGATCTGGTCGATGACGCTCAGCGCGAGCGTGTTGTCGAGCAGCTTCAGGCGCTGGCCGCCGAGGCGGGTTGGGCCAATGCGGATGTGTGGCGGGTGTCGAGTACCAGTGGGCAGGGCATCGACCCTTTGCGTCAGGCGCTACTGGCGCGGGCCGAACGGCGGCAGGTACGGCCGAGCGACAGCCCGGCACGTTTTATGATCGACCGGCGCTTCAGTATTGCCGGGGCGGGCTGTGTGGTGACCGGCACGCTGGTCAGCGGTCGCCTGCAGGTAGGCCAGACACTCTGGCTGCATGGCCAGGAGGTGCGGGTGCGCAGCCTGCAGCGGGCGTCCAGTGAGGTCGTTGAGGTTAAAGCCGGGCAACGCTGCGCGCTCAATCTGGGTGGTGCGGTTTCGGCGGAACAGCCCCAGCGTGGCGATTGGCTGAGTGAGCAGGTCCTGCCGCTGAGTGATCGGCTGGACGTGTCTCTTGCACAATTGCCGCACAGCCATTGGCACCGGGGCGTGCTGCAACTGCATCTGGGTACGGCGATCCATTCGGTGCGGGTGGTACTGCTAGATGAAGCGGCCGGTCTGGCGCAGTTGATGCTGGAGCAGCCGGCGGCCGCAGTCTGGGGAGATCGATTTATCATTCGCGATCCGGCGGCCAACACCACGCTGGGTGGCGGCCGGGTGCTGGACCCGCAGGGCCTGCGCCGTGGCCGCAGTCATCCGCAGCGGCTGGCATGGCTGTCAGCCTGGGCGGCCGCCAGCATGCCAGGTGAGGTCATGGCCTCAGCGCTGCTGCAGGGTGCGGTGGCGCTGCCGGAACTGGCGCTGAAACTGAATCTGTCCGCCGACCAGCTTGAGCAATTGCTGCCGGCTGAGGGCCTGATCGTGCTGGCGGCGGCCGGTCACCGGGTCGCGCTGACCGTCGAGGCCAGCGAAGCGCGCTGGCAGCGACTGGCCGAGCGTCTGGCCGACTGGCATCAGCAGCACCCCGAATTACTCGGGCCGGGGGAGGGGCAGCTTGGGCTGGTCGGCTGCCTGCAACTGCCGTTGCCGGTGGCGCGCCAGTTGCTGCAGCGCTGGCAGGCCGAGGGGCGGCTGCAACGCACCGCCTGGGCGCTGCATTTGCCAGATCACCGGCCGCAGTTGCAGGCGGGGGATGCCGAACTGCTGGCGCGGGTGGCTGCCGAGCTGGCACCGGGCGGGCTGCGACCGCCGATTGTCGGCGAACTGGCCAGCGCGCTGGGTATCGAGCTTGATGTGCTTAAAGCGTTCTTGCAGCGCATGCAGCGAGCGGGTGAATTGGTGGCCGTAGCACCCAACCGTTATTACCTGCCATCACAGGTGGAAGGCTTGGTAGCGGTCGCACGGCAGTTGGTGGCAGACTCGCCGTCCGGCAGTTTTAACGCCGCCGAGTACCGCGACGCCTCGGGCATCGGCCGCAACCTGACCATTCAGGTACTGGAGTATCTGGATCGCGCGGGCGTGACCCGTTTCGTTCGCGAACAACGTTTCCTGGTGGCAGGCTGAGCCTGCCGCTGCAATGGATGGACATCGTCCCCGGTGGGGCGCCCGGACTTCAACTCCGGTGAGATGCGCAACGCGTGTCTGGTGGGTTCGACTCCCATGTCCTTCCGCCATTATTCAGCACAACCCGGCGCTGATGCGCCAGCGCGATGGCGTTAAAACATCGCTTGGGGTGTTTTTATAGTCAAAGCCTATTGAATGCTTTGATTTAAGTTAATGGCGCTATTCCGGCTCCGTGCTTAACTTACTTGCAGGTTGCAGGTTCCCAGGCGCTCAGCAGACTGACTCCCTCCGATCCTGCGATATGACACCCCAAACAAGAGCGGAGACTGACATGACTGACAAGAAGACTGGCGGATGCCCGGTAATGCATGGGTCTAATACCCGACTCAAGATGACCAAGGACTGGTGGCCGAACCAGCTCAATCTGGCGATCCTGCACCAGCACAATCCCAAATCCGATCCCATGGGTGGCGATTTTGACTACGCCGCCGAGTTCAGCAAACTCGATCTCGCCGAGGTCAAGAAGGACCTCACCGCGCTGATGACCGATTCCCAGGAGTGGTGGCCTGCGGATTACGGTCACTACGGCCCGCTGATGATCCGCATGGCCTGGCATTCGGCCGGTACCTACCGTACGGCCGACGGCCGTGGCGGCGCCTCTACCGGCAACCAGCGGTTCGCGCCGATTGGCAGCTGGCCCGATAACGCCAACCTGGACAAGGCCCGCCGCCTGTTGTGGCCGGTGAAGAAGAAGTACGGCAGTAAGCTGTCGTGGGCGGATCTGTATATCCTTGCCGGTAACGTTGCCCTGGAATCCATGGGCTTCAAGACCTTCGGTTTTGGTGGCGGTCGCGCAGACATCTGGGCTCCCGAGGAAGACATTTACTGGGGGGCAGAGGACGAGTGGCTGGCGACCAGCGACAAGCCGAACAGCCGCTATTCCGGTGAGCGTGATTTGGAAAACCCGCTCGCTGCCGTTCAGATGGGTCTGATTTATGTCAACCCGGAAGGCCCGGATGGCAAGCCCGATCCGCTCGCCTCGGCCCGCGATATTCGCGAAACCTTCGCTCGCATGGCGATGAATGATTATGAAACCGTGGCGCTGACCGCCGGCGGCCATACCTTTGGCAAGGTGCACGGTGCCGGCGACGCGGCGCATGTGGGCCCGGAGCCCGAGGCGGCGCCGATTGAGGAGCAGGGGCTTGGCTGGAAGAGCAGCTTCGGCAGCGGCAAGGGCCGCGATACCATCACCAGCGGTCTGGAAGGCTCCTGGACGCCTAACCCGATCAAGTGGGATATGGGCTACCTGGATGTGCTGTTGGGTTATGACTGGGAGCTGACCAAGAGCCCGGCCGGCGCCTGGCAGTGGGTACCAAAGAATCTTGCGCCGGAAGACCACGCGCCGGATGTCGAGGATCCCAGCAAGAAGGTCGGTATCATGATGACTACCGCCGACATGGCAATGCGTGAAGATCCGGAGTACCGCAAGATCTCCGAGCACTTCCACAAGAACCCGGGAGAGTTCGCCGATGCCTTTGCTCGCGCCTGGTTCAAGCTGACCCACCGGGACATGGGGCCGAAGGTGCGCTATCTGGGCTCCGAAGTTCCGGCGGAAGATCTGATCTGGCAGGATCCGGTGCCGGCAGTCGATCACCCGCTGATCGATGCGCAGGACATCACCACGTTGAAAGCCAAGTTGCTGGGCTCCGGTCTGAGCGTTGCCGAGCTTGTTTCGACTGCCTGGGCGTCAGCCTCGACCTACCGCGATTCTGACAAGCGCGGCGGAGCGAACGGCGCACGGATTCGCCTGGCACCGCAGAAGGATTGGGAAGCCAACCAGCCGCAGCAACTGGCCAAGGTGCTCAAGGTACTCGAAGGCATCCAGGCAGATTTTAACGCTGCCGGTGCCAAGAAGGTCTCGCTGGCTGACCTGATCGTGCTGGGCGGCGCGGCGGCTATCGAGAAGGCTGCGCAGGATGCAGGGCACAGTGTGACCGTACCCTTTGCGCCGGGTCGTACCGATGCCACTGACGAGCAGACCGATGCCGAGTCGTTCGAGCCGCTCAAGCCCGAGGCTGATGGTTTCCGTAATTACCGCCGGACCAAGTTCACCGTCTCGGACGAGGAGATGCTGGTCGACAAGGCGCAGTTGCTGGGCTTGAGTGCGCCGGAGATGACTGTACTGGTCGGTGGCCTGCGGGTTCTCGGCGCCAACCACGGTGGCAGCAAGCACGGCGTGTTTACCAGCACCCCGGGTGCGTTGACCAACGACTTCTTCGTCAATCTGGTCGACATGAGCACCTCATGGTTCCCGACCTCGGACGATGCCGATGTGTTTGAAGGCCGTTGCCGCAAGACCGGCGCGGTGAAGTGGACCGGTACTCGGGTGGATCTGGTGTTTGGTTCCAACTCGCAGCTGCGGGCGCTGGCGGAGGCCTATGCCCAGGATGACGCCAAGGCGAAGTTTGTGACCGACTTCGTTGCAGCGTGGAACAAGGTGATGAACGCTGATCGTTTCGACCTGACCTGATTCACCGGTTTTACCCCTCCAACCCACGGGCGCCGCAAGGCGCCCGTGGCGTTTCTGCGCTCGCGTTTGCTGCCATCAGCGCGGTGAATATTGCTCAACAGGGTTGCTGTGCAGCTGTTTGGTCATGGTGTTCTGTCTCGCTAAAGGCCTCTTCCGGGAAGCGCCGGTGGTGATGGGGACGTGGGGTCGAGCGTTCATAGATGACTGTTTTTCATTAAGAATGAATGTTCGCTCCATTTAATAGGCTTATCTGCCGTGACATGAGAGGGGAAGCACTGGCCGAGACGGAGAGGATTGACGTCTCGAAAATGAGTCGCCGTATCGCTGCGAATGATCATTCATTTTTCCGTTGTTGTGCCTTGCAAGTCTGCCTATGCTCAGCCGGAGCGGAGCGGTGACCAGTCAGTCACTTCTCTTGCTTCGCTTCTTACAACAATAAAACGGAGAGCAGCATGAACCCCGGTATCGCAACACCTCCCAAGCGTCTCAGCTATCTGAGCATATCCCTGATGGCAATTACCTTGCCGCTGGCCGGCTGTCTTGGTGGCGGCGGTGGCGGGAGTGACGATGATCGTCGCACCGGCACATTTGTGGACAGCCACGTGGCAGGTCTTGACTACAGTGCTGGCAGCAACACTGGTACAACCAGTGAAACCGGAACCTTCCGCTATCGCCCGGGCGAAACGGTTACCTTCTCCATTGGTGATCTCGTGCTGGGGGCAGCTGTCGGCGCAGAAGTGATGACACCGCTGAGTATTATTCAGGGGGCAACCGACGCATCTGACCCTCGGGTCAACAATATGCTGATTTTGCTGCAAACGCTGGATGCCGACGGCAATCTGAATAACGGTATCCAGATTACCGAGCAGATTCGCACCGAAGTCTCGCTCGCTGCTGCGGACATTAATTTCGCTCAGCCGGTGGCGGATTTCCGCACGGCGATTACCGGCCTGGTTGCGGATCTGGAAAGTGCCGGCGCGTTTTCCGATACCGATCCCCGTGCCCGCAAGGTGGTAGCGGCAGACGATGCCCGCGAGCATTTCAGCCGCTCGACCGGTGAGCGCATTGTCGTGGCTACCACCGGCGGCGAGCTGCGCGGTTTCGAATCCAGCAACACGACCTGGCAATTCCTTGGCGTACCCTACGCCAGGCCGCCGCTGGGCCAGCTGCGCTGGCGTGCGCCCGAGCCGGCAGAGCCCTGGGAAGGCGTGCGCGATGCCGTCGCCTGGAGTGACCAGGCCGCCCAGAACGCGGCGCTGGAGCGTTTTGGTGAAGGCGGTATGAGTGAAGATTCGCTGTATCTCAACGTCACCATGCCCAAGGACGCCGACAACCTGCCCGTTATGGTCTGGTTCCACGGTGGCGGTTTTACTGCCCTGACCAGCAACACCATTCCGTTCAACAACCCCGAAGCGGTGGTCAGCAAGGGAGTGGTGCAGGTCTCGGTCAACCATCGGCTGGGCGCTTTTGGCTATCTGGCGCACCCGGAGCTGACCGCCGAGAGCAACTATGGCGGTTCCGGCAACTATGGCCAGATGGATCTGATCATGGCGCTGCAGTGGGTGCAGGACAACATCGAGGCCTTTGGCGGCGATCCGGATAACGTCACCATCTTTGGTGAGTCCGGCGGCGGCCGCAAGGTGCTGTCGCTGATGGCGTCGCCGCAGGCCGCAGGGCTGTTCCACCGCGCGATCAGTCAGAGCGGCACCCTGCGTCCGGATACCCGCTCGCTGGCCGATGGCGAGGCCCTTGGCCTGACAATTCAGGATCGCATGGGAGTCGCATCGCTGGCCGAGATGCGTGAGGCCACCTGGCAGGAGGTTGCTGCAGCTGCCACGGGTAACGAGTACACCAACGTCGACAACTACTACCTGCCTATATCCGAGCGTGCGCTGTTCGAGACCGAGCGGGATAACGATGTGCCGTTCATGTTCAGCGTCAACACCAACGACACCGAGGAGCCGATCGCCACAACCGTCAACGTATTCCCCTGGATGGCACCGCTGAAGGCTCAGCCAATGTACGCGACCCTGTTCGCCCACCAGCCGGCGGGTTGGCGCGCACGTGGCATGCAGGCCTATCACGCGGCAGAACTGGCTTATCTGTTCAACAAGCTTGATAGCGTGGTGACCCATTACCAGCTCGGTCTGGTACTGGATCCGGCAACCGGCAGTTCGTTGGTGATCGGTGACTTGAATGGCAACGGTGTCAGCGGCTCGCGTGGCGATCCGGCCGACATCATGGCTTCGGCGGGATTTGACGTCACCGACGAGGAGGTTGTCGACCGCATGATGACCATCTGGACCAACTTCGCCAAAACCGGCAACCCGAGCATCGACGGTGAAATCAGCTATCCGATTTACAACGCCACCAGCGAATCCTATGTCGAGCTTACCGATATCGCCGAGGCGAAGTCCTATCTGGGCGAGCGCTTCAGCGACGACTGAGTCGCCGCTGCCGGCAACTCAATTCAGGGTTGGTACATGACCCACCGGCTGCTGCGGCAGCCCGGTGCGGTCGCTCTGCAAGCAACAGGGAGTAGTGCAAATGGGTATTTCAAATGTGCGTAAACCAGCGCGCTCAGCCGCGCTGGGGTTGACTTTGACCCCGCTGTTTCTGGCATTGACGGGGTGCTTGGGTGGCGGGGGCGGCGGCTCCGACGCAAACCCTGCGCAGACCGGGGTGTTCATTGACAGCCCGGTGGCCGGGCTGGATTACCAGGGCAGCACGACGCCAGCTGGCCAGACTGACGCCGAGGGTGGCTTCCGCTATCGTGAGGATGAAACCATCCGCTTCTTCATCGGCGACTTGGAACTGGGATCGGCAGTGGGCGCTGACCAAGTTACACCGCTGAGCATTGTTTCCGGTGCAGAGTCGGCCAGCGATCAGCGTGTCATCAATATGCTGATTCTGCTGCAGACACTGGACGCCGACGGCAATCTGAACAATGGCATCCAGATCACCCACGAGATCCGCGAGGAAGTCTCGTTCAACGCCGGCAATATCAACTTTGATCAGCCCAGTGCCGTCTTTCGCAACAGCCTGACGGCCATGCTGGAGCGACTGGATGACGTTGGTGCCTTTACCGATACCGATCCCCGTGCCCGCAAGGTTGTCGATACCGCCGATGCGCTGGCGCATTTTCAGCGTTCGACCAGCCCTCGGGTTGAAGTCGAGACAACCGGCGGCAGGCTGCGCGGCTTTGAAGCCAATGCCTCAACCTGGCAGTTCCTCGGCGTGCCCTACGCCAAACCGCCGCTGGGCGAATTGCGCTGGCGCCCGCCGCAACCGGCCGAGCCCTGGGAGGGTGTGCGTGAAGCGACGTCCTGGGCGGATCAGTCGGCGCAGGACTTCACCCTGGAGCGGGTCAATGAAGGTGGCATGAGCGAAGACTCGCTCTATCTCAATATCACCGCACCCAAGGATGCCGAGGGGCTGCCGGTCATGGTCTGGTTCCATGGTGGCTCGTTCGCCATCCTGTCGGCCAACTCGCCGCAGTACAACAACCCCAACGGGCTGGTCACCAAGGGCGTGGTGCAGGTCAGCGTCAACCACCGCCTCGGGCCATTCGGCTACATCGCCCATCCGCTGCTGAGCGCAGAGAGTGGGTACGGTGGCTCCGGCAATTATGGCCAGATGGATCTGGTCATGGCGCTGGAATGGATTCGCGACAATATCGCTGCGTTTGGCGGAGACCCAGGCAATGTCACCATCTTCGGCCAGTCCGGTGGTGGCGGTAAGGTCTACTCGCTGATGAACTCGCCGCAGGCGGTCGGACTGTTCCATAAGGCGATTGTGCAGAGTGGCGTTGCGCCGCTGGAAACGGAAAGCTCGCCGGCCGATTCGCTGGGGGTGTCGGAGGCTATTGGTGAGGCACTGTTCGAGCGGGCCGGGGTCACCACTCTGGAACAGGCGCGGGCGCTGCCCTGGACGGCCTTTGCCCAGGCAGACCTGGACAACAACATCCGTCGGGAGACCTATCGGCCCAACTCGGACAATTACTACCTGCCCAACACCTATTACGGGAATGTGCAGCAGGGCATGCCCAGCGATGTGCCGCTGATGGCCGGGGTGACCAACGGCGACTACACCACGATTCGTGCCGCCTTGCCGATCTGGTTGCAGCAGCGCAGCGCCGAGTATCAGTCTAATCAGTACATCTATCGCTTCAGTCGGGTGCCGCCGGGTTGGGATGATCTGGGGCTGAGCAGTTGCCATGGCTGCGAGCTGCCGTACCTGTTCAATTATCCGGCCGGTTTGGTGCAGAACTATCTGCTCGGCCTGGTACTGACCGACGCCTATACCCGGCCGCAGATTGGTGACCTGAACAACAACGGTGTGACCGGGACCCAGGGCGACACAGCGGATATCTATGCCTCCATGCGCTGGGGGGCACAGGACATGGCCATGGCTGACCTGCTGATGACCCAGTGGAGCAACTTTGCCCGCACTGGCGATCCTAGCACCGAGTCGCTCGCATGGACGCCCTACAGTCTGGAAAACGATGCCCTGATGGAGCATGGCAACAACGGTGTCGCGGCGATGACAACGGGGGTAGCCGAGGCGCCCTGATCGGCAGCTTTTTGTATCGTGCGTGGGCTGCGACAGTAGCCCTTCTGGCCAGATGGCCTGAACCGGTACCCGCGCGGATGGGTACCGGTTTTTTTCTGTTCGGAAGATCGGCGGTGCACCGTCTTTTGCGGTTTACCATCTCAGGTTTGCGCTATTGCTGTGTCAGCCTTTCGCCTTCACGGCGAGCCAAGGGTGGCAGCTTGCCCGGCCCCCAGGGGAAGCTCTAACTCATTTCACACGCCCTCTGCGAGTACTCAAGCGTGCAGATGCAAGGCGCGATGCGCAGCCAATAGTGGTTCTATTGGCAAGCAGCGCAACGCAGTCAGATGCATGTTTGAGCGCTCGCCCTGCGGGGCGCTCAGGCCGGTCCGAACTCTGCGTTGTGATTTCTCGACAGGTCTCGACATGCCTTCGAAACCACGCCTTGATTGCGGACCGGCCTGAGTGCCAGAGTGCATGTGAAATGAGTTAGCGCTTCCCTGAATCCCCCC
>NZ_NBYK01000011.1:56274-110563 GCF_002197985.1 Halopseudomonas aestusnigri | reverse complement strand
CCAATCCTGCGCTACTCGCCCGCGTAAACGGGACTAACCCCGGGTGCGCACTCCACCTGCTGAGCAGTCGGCAGAGGGCCTTGGTGCAATAGCCTGAACCTTCGTTCCGGAACACCGGAATTCACTTACTTACCCGGCGGCCTTCAGTCGGTGCTCCCACAACCTGCGTGCCAGACGACGCATGTTCGGAATCTCGTCGGTTTCATCGAGGATCGGACGACCGATCAGCGTCTCGATGATGTCTTCCATAGTCACCAGTCCGCACCAGCTGCCGAACTCGTCATAGACCAGACACAGGTGCTGTTGCTCCTTGAGCATCTGGGTCATCAGCGCCTCGATATTCTGGCTGTCCTGAACGACCTTGACCGGCTTCATCAGGCTGGATACCAGAGCCTCGCGGTCATCGGTTGCCAGCAGGTCTACGCGAAACAGCACACCCAGCGGGGTTTCGTTCTCGTCGAGCACCGGATAACGCGAGAACTGGCCGTGCTGGACGCGCTGGCGCGCCTGCGCAACCGTCAGCTCCGGACTCAGAGTTTCGCTTACCGTACGCGGGGTCATGACGTCGCGGGCGCGGATGGTATGCAGATCCAGCACGTTATGGATCATTCGTTGTTCTTCCTCGTCCAGCGACTCAAGCTCCTGGCCAAGGCTAGCCAGGGCCTTGATCTCGGCACGCAGGTCATGTTCCGGCGTCTTGCCACCGAGACTGCGGGTGACCAGATCGGATAGCAGAATGAACGGTTTCAGCAACAGGATCATGCTGTTCAGCACGCCGGGCATCAGCGGTGCCAGTGCCGGCCAGTAGCGAGCGCCCAGCGTCTTGGGCAGGATTTCCGAGCCCAGCAGAATCAGCAGGGTCATGATCGCGGACGCGACGCCAAGGTAGCCATCACCGAACACGATTGTCACCTGTGCGCCAACGCCGGTGGCGCCAACGGTGTGAGCGACCGTGTTGAGGGTCAGAATGGCCGCCAGCGGCTGGTCGACGTTTTCTTTCAGCTGTTTCAGTCTGGGATAAAGTCTGGGGCGTTCGAGCTTTTGCCGGGCGATGAAGCTGGGTGTCATGGACAGCAGTGCAGCTTCAAGGATGGAACAGATGAAGGAAACCAGAATGGAGAGGACAGCAAACGCTATCAGCAGGGACATGGGGATCTTGAGTGGCCAATGATGTGGCTAGTATAAGACCGTCGCATTCCGGCTCAATTATCTGGCTGATTCAGGATGTTTCAGACTGCTCTGCCGGCGTTTCTCCGCTGCGTATGGGCTTCAATGCTATCCATGTCCAGTGCGGCGATAACGTCTGCTGATTATGGGGAACGTCGTAGCTGTTTTGTTGCGACAGTGTCTGCATCCGGCACCCAGTCGCTGACGATGATGCTGTCGGCACGCCTGGTACGTTCGACCTTTTTGCGGGCACTGATCTGCGCGACGCACTGGTCGTCGTTATTGAGGATCACGATGCACTCCAGGCACTGAATGCATTCGTCGTAGTCGATCGCGCCACTGCGTTTGATGGCGCCGATCTCGCACTTGTTGTGGCAGTGTTGGCAGGGTTTGCCGCAGGCGTCAATGCGCGTCAGCCAAGAGAACAGGCGCAACCGGCCGACGATCGCCAGGCCAGCGCCGAGAGGGCAGACATAGCGGCAATAGAATTTGTGCACGAACAGGCCGATACCCAACAGCAGCACCGCGTACAGTACAAATGGCCAGCTGCGCACGAACACCAGGGTGATTGAGGTCTTGAAGGGTTCCACCTCGGCCAGCCGCTCGGCCAGGGTCAGTGAGTAGAAGGCGGTGGGAATCAGGCCGATCAGAATCAGGTATTTCAGCCACTGCAGTCTGTGGTGCCAGCGCTCGCTGATCTTCCACTGGCGCAGGTGCAGCTTTTTCGCCAGCCAGCTGACCATCTCCTGCAGTGCACCAAAGGGGCAGAGCCAGCCGCAGAACAGGCCGCGCCCCCAAAGGAACAGGCTGATGAAGGTAAAGGTCCAGAGAGTGAAAATCACCGGGTCCATCAGAAAAACGGTGATGTCGAAGCCATGCCATACGGCGAGCAGCAGGGTGAAAATATTGACCACCGAGAGCTGGCCCTGGGCGTAGAACCCGATGAACAGCAGGGTGAACAGCAGGAAACCGGCGCGCAGCAGATGAAAGCTGCGGGCGTGCCGGCTGACACGCTGCTGATAGATGAATAGCGCGGTGACCAGCGCCAGTGACAGCAGCAGAGCGCCGATTTGCCAGGCACGTTGCTGCCACATCTGCAGCCAGATTGGCGTGGGGGCGGGAGCGGCGCTGGCTTCTTGCAGCTCGAACAGTCCAGGCTCCAGTGTCAACGCATGCTCAAAGTGGCTTTGCTGCTCGCTCAGCGGGTTACGGCGCAGGGTAACGTTGAGTTGCAGCGCGGCAGGCTCTACCGGATTGAATGCCGCGTGGGTTTTGATGCGGAAGATATTGGCCTGCCAGTCGCCTGGCGGTGCTGCCAGCAACGGAAGCAGGATGCCGTTGTTGAAGTTCATATCGTGCAGCTCGATCGCCTTGCCATGCTGCAGCAGGTTGATACGACTGGGCGCGGTGGCGGGAATAAAGTCTTCCGGTACGTGCGGGTACTGGCCGCGTGAGAGCACCAGCAACGCCTGCTCGCCCGGCAGCAGTTCGTCTTGCAGACGACTGAAGGCTGCCTCGCCGAGCAGATTGCGGCCGGTCATCGGGGTGTTCAGGTAGGCAAAGTACAGCTCGCTGAACGGCAGGTCGCTATCGTCTGAAAAGCCCGGGTACAGATTCAGGCTGTTGCCCAGTGCTGCTTCCACTGCGGGCGTATCCAGCTGCCACTGCTGCAACAACCCTCGAGTCAGCAACTGCTGCCAGTCCAGTGGCTCGAACAGCTCGGGACGGGCGACTGCCTGTGGTCCCTGGGCAAACTCCGGCAGCAGCGCGCGAGCAACCGTCATCGCCGATTGCAGTACCGTTTCGTTGAGGATGACGACTGACACGGTGGCCTTGCTGACGCCGTCGATGTAACCCACCGCATCGCCATCGACACTGCCGCCGTGGGTACTGCCGACGACGATGGGCGTGGCGATGTTGCGGCCCGTGTACTGGCCGGCGAAGTCGAACAGGGCCTGTTCTCCCAGGCCATGCAGGAACACCGGTTCATGGTGCTCCAGCACGCTCACCCCGGTCAGCTTGCCTTCCGGAGTCATGCCGATCAGCAGCCGAATCGGCTTACCGGAAAAGCCCTGCAGGCTGGAGTAGTCGGTTGACTCAAAGGCGTAGCCGAGCAGCTGATCCAGCTGGAATGCCTGATACACGGGCGGGCTGCCCTGCTTTTCGATCAACCGGGTGGCACTGGGAAACAGATACTGCACGGCCTGCTGCCAGCCGGGCGCCGGCGGGCTCTCGGCTCGCAGATTTAAGCTCAACAGGCAAAGCAGACAGACCAGCAGAAGCTGACGGAGCGTTGGGTGACGCGCAGACATGGAGGCTCATCCTTGTTGTTGTGCTCCCATGCTGGCGAGCACAAGGGCAGGCGAGCCATCCAACTTAGGGGGCGAGCCGTTGCTACTTCAGTCTTAGTTCGCCGCCCTGGCGCTTATAAAAAACGCCTCGTTGGGGTAGTCTGCCGGGACCGCCTGCGGGGCCCCCTGGAGCACGCAGCATTACAACAACAACGCGGATGCCAGAGCATGTCCTACGATGTCAGCCAATTGCGCAAGTTTGTCACGCCCGAGATTATTTTTGGCGCAGGATCGCGCAAGACCGTCGCCAATTACGCCTCTACTTTCGGTGCCCGCAAGGTGCTGCTGGTATCTGACCCGGGAGTGCAGGCCGCCGGTTGGGTAGTCGATGTTGAGCAAAGCCTGATGGAGCAGGGTCTCGACTATGTACTGTTCACCCAGGTCTCTGCCAATCCGCGCACCGAAGAGGTCATGCATGGTGCCGAGGTGTACCGGGCAGCCGGTTGCAACGTCATTGTCGCCATTGGCGGCGGCAGCCCGATCGACTGCGCCAAGGCCATCGGCATTGCCGTGGCGCATGATCGGCATATTCTCGAATTTGAAGGCGTGGATACTATCCGCGCTCCCATCCCGCCGCTGATCTGCATTCCGACCACCGCCGGTACCTCGGCTGATGTGTCGCAATTCGTGATCATTTCCGATCAGCAGGAGAAGGTGAAGTTCTCCATCATCAGCAAGGCGGTGGTGCCGGACGTGTCGCTGATCGACCCGGAAACCACGTCAACCATGGACACCTTCCTGTCTGCCTGTACCGGAATCGATGCCATGGTGCACGCCATTGAGGCCTTCGTCTCGACCGGCAGCGGGCCGATGACCGACGCTCATGCCCTGGAGGCGATGCGCCTGCTTAACGGTAATCTGGTACAGATGATCCAGAACCCGCAGGACATTGCCCTGCGCGAGCAGATCATGCTCGGCAGCCTGCAGGCGGGGCTGGCGTTTTCCAACGCCATTCTTGGCGCTGTACACGCTATGTCACACAGCCTCGGCGGCTTCCTTGATCTGCCGCACGGGCTATGCAACGCGATCCTGGTCGAACATGTGGTGGCGTTCAATTTTGACGCCGCGCCGGAGCGCTTCAAGGTGATCGCCAATACTCTGGGCATTGATACCCGCGGAATGACGACTCCGCAGGTGCGCCAGCGGCTGGTTCAACATCTGATCGAGCTGAAACAGGCAATGGGCTTTCACCAGAGTCTGCGCATGCATGGCGTTGATACCAGCGACCTGCGCACCCTGTCGCTGCACGCGATGGATGACCCCTGCATCCTGACCAATCCGCGTGAATCCAGTCTGCAGGATGTCGAGGTGGTCTATGCCGAAGCCCTCTGATCCGCGCCGTGAGGTGCTGACGGGGCTGCTGGGGCTGGGGTCGCAGTCCTCGCGCAAGAGCTACTACCCGGAATTGCTGGCGCGGCTTGAGGAGCTGGAGGACGAGCGCAACCGCTACAAGTGGCTGTTCGAGAATGCGGTGCACGGGATTTTTCAGGCCAGCCTGACGGATGGGCTGCGGGCAGCCAACCAGTCGCTGGCGCGGATGCTTGGCTATGACTCGGTCGGTGCGCTGGTGCACGCTCGGCGCTCGCTGGCCGAGCAGTTTTTCATCGAGGGGGCAGAGGAATTCCAGCGCATTCGCAATCACCTGCTGCGCAAGGGCGAACTGACCGGCTATGAAACCCGGCTGCGTCGTGCCGACGGCAGCCTGATGGACGTACGCATGAACATTCTGCTGCGCCCTGACGCTTCCGACCATGTGATTGAAGCCTTTGTTGCCGACGTGACCGAGCGCAAGCAGGCGCAGCAGGCAATGCAGCAACTGAACGATGAACTGGAACAGCGGGTCCTGCAGCGCACCCGGGAGCTGGAGGCGCTGAACGAAAGCCTGCGTTTCGAGATTATCGAGCACGAGCGTACCCAGGGTGAGTTGCGCGAGGCGCGAGATGCTGCCGAGCAGGCCAATCGCAGCAAGGACCGCTATCTGGCAGCTGCCAGTCACGATCTGCTGCAGCCGCTCAATGCCGCGCGGTTGCTGATCTCTACCCTGCGTGAGACCCCCTTGGATGACGCTGCGGGTCTGCTGGTCGAGCGTTCGCACACGGCGCTGGAAAGTGCCGAAGACATGCTCAGCGACTTGCTGGACATCTCGCGGCTGGACCAGCCGAATCTGCAGCCCGATTGCGGTGACTGCGCGGTATCCGACATTCTGGAGCCGCTGTTGTGTGAGTTCGGCAGCGTGGCTGAGGCCGCCGGAGTGGGCCTGCGCGGGCGCTTTGGTGATCAGGTGGTGCGGACCGATTACCGTCTGCTCAGCCGGATCCTGCGCAACTTTATCAGCAACGCCATTCGTTACACCGAACGCGGTGGCGTGCTGGTTGGCTGCCGGACGCGCGGCAGTGAGCTGTGTATTCAGGTTTGGGACACTGGTCGTGGTATCGCACGCAGCGACTTCAAGCGCATTTTTCAGGAGTTCAATCAACTGGACGTGGAGCGGTCCGGCCAGCGTCGCGGTGTCGGGCTGGGACTGGCGATTGTCGATCGTATTGCAAGGCTGCTGAATGCCCGCATCGAGGTACAGTCACGCCTGGGCCGGGGCTCGATGTTCTCGGTCAGTATTCCGCTGGCGGTCGCCGCCCCTCAGCGAAGCAATGCTCAGGCCAGCCAACTGCTCAGTGCAATCGAGGTGCCGCTGCAAGGGCGCCGGTTGCTGGTATTGGATAACGAGCAGATCATTCTGCAGAGCATGCGCAGCCTGCTGGAGCAGTGGGGTGCCGAGGTGCTGACTGCCGTCGATCTGGAGCAGGCGCAGGCTCGGTTGGGAGCGCACCCGCCAGATGCGCTGCTGGTGGACTTTCATCTGGATGACAACCGCTCCGGCGCTGAAGCGGTAGCGGCGCTCAGAGCGCGCTATGCCCGTGAACTGCCGGCCATCATGATTACCGCAGATCGCAGCGAAGCCTGTCGGCAGATTGCCCGAGAGATGGACATCATCGTGCTCAACAAGCCGCTGAAGGCCGGCAAACTGAGGGCTACTCTCGGCAAGCTGCTCAGTAAGGATGACTAGGCTATGCGCAGGTCCGGCAGTTGGGCAGGTTGTTGCCGCCCGGCAGGTATCACCCTGCCAGAGGGAGCCGGCACCAGCCGGTCGTGCGTACTTGCATACAGTCGCCGCATGCTGCCGGCAATGGAACTGTAATGGTTGTTTCTGCAGTGTTGCATTGTCATGAAAGAGACTTGGACATGTCTTCGGAACGCCGCTGAAAGTTCATCGTTCATTGCCTGATCTGTCACGTTCGCTCGCCATCCTGTTCGGGTTTCCAAGCAAACCAAACCTGAGAGGAAGGAACCGATGTCCATCGAACAACGTGACCAGTTGGTTATCATCGATCACGGTGAGGGTGATGAACCCCTCAGCAACCGACAGATGAACCGTCTGTTCTCCAGTGTGCTGGAGGCCCGTCTTGCCCGCCGCCAGCTGCTCAAGGGTAGCGCCGGTGCGGCTGCCCTGGGCTTTTTCGGTCTGGGACTGGCTGGCTGCAAGAGCAGTTCCAGCAGCGACGACAATGGCGGCTCGCCGTCACCCGCTCCGTTGCTGGGCTTTTCCGCCGTTGCTGTCAGCAGTGCCGACGAGATTGTCGTTCCGGAGGGCTACAGCTACCAGGTGATCATCCCCTGGGGTACGCCGATTCTGGGCAGCTTCCCGTCATTTTCGGTCAACAGCACCGGTGCCGATCAGGCCGAGCAGGTTGGCTCGCACCACGATGGCATGCATTTTTACCCGATTGATGGCAGTTCCGATGACGGCCTGCTGGTGCTCAATCACGAGTATGTCGAACCCCGCCTGATGCACGCCGCAGCCCAAGGGCTTGCGCTCACCAGCAGTGCCTTGCCGCCGCTGGTTGATGGCGAGCGCCCGGCTGACCAGGTACGCAAGGAAGCCAACGCCCACGGCGTATCGGTGGTCCGCATCGTCAAGGGTGCCAACAACGAGTGGAGCGTTCAGCCGGATGCGCTGAACCGCCGTATCACCGCGCTGACGCCGATGGAGATCCATGGCCCGGTTCGCGGCAGTGATTTCGTCAAGACGCTCTATAGCCCGAACGGCACCATGACCCGCGGCACCCTGAACAACTGCGGTAATGGCTATACGCCCTGGGGCACCTACATGGCCGCCGAGGAGAACTGGGCCGGCTATTTCACCAACAAAGGTGATAACCCGCGCGAGCATTCCCGTTACGGTGTGCAGACCGGCGCGACCAGCCGTTATGCCTGGGAACTGGCTGACAACGGTGCGGACGAGTTTGTCCGCTTCGATGCCAGCATCAAGGGCGCAACCGCCGCAGATGACTATCGCAACGAGCCGGTCTGCTTCGGCTGGATGGTCGAGATCGATCCATTCGACCCGACCAGCAACCCGAAGAAGCGCACCGCCATGGGCCGTTTCGGCCACGAGGGTGTGGTTTTTGCCCCGGCTGAAGAGGGCAAGCCGGTCGTCTGCTACTCGGGCGACGATTCCCGCTTCGAGTACATCTACAAGTTTGTCACTGCGGCGAACTACAACGCGGCGACCGCCAATGGCAGCCTGCTGGATGAAGGCACTCTGTATGTCGCCAGGTTCAATGATGACGGCACCGGCGAGTGGTTGCCGCTGGTCTACGGCCAGAACGGTCTGGACGAAGCCAACGGCTTCACCAGTCAGGCCGACGTGCTGGTCAACACCCGCCTGGCTGCCGACTTCATGGGCGCTACCCCGATGGACCGCCCGGAGTGGGGCGCGGTTGACCCGGCCAATGGCGATGTTTACTTCACCCTGACCAACAACACCAGCCGCAACGCCGGCAATGTCAACGAAGCCAACCCGCGGGTTGCCAACCGCCACGGTCATATCATTCGCTGGAAGGAAGACGGTGGTGATCAGGCAGCGACGACCTTCAGCTGGGACATTTTCCTGTTTGGCGGCGACAGCGGCGAGAGCGGCGTCGACACCAATATCGGTTATGACCCGAACGGCGACGTGCTGACCGCAGACAATATCCTCAGCTCGCCGGATGGTCTGTGGATTGACCCTGACAGCCGCGTCTGGATTCAGATGGACAGTGGTTACACGGACCCCTTCGGCAACTGCGCCATGCTGGTTGCCGATCCGACTACCGGCGATCTCAAGCGCTTCCTGGTTGGCCCAATCGATCAGGAAATCACCGGCATCACCATGACGCCGGACCAGAAGACCCTGTTCATCAACGTTCAGCATCCGGGTGAAGGCACCAGCGCCACCGACTTTGCTGCCGGCAACTACACCAGCAGCTGGCCGGACTTCACGCCGGCAACCCGTCCGCCGCGCTCGGCCACGGTCGTGGTGTGGAAGAACGATGGCGGTATTGTCGGTAGCTGAGACGTGATTCAGGCAGCGCTGCCGGCGCTGCCTGGATAGAAAAAATGCCGGATCATTGCGGGGTCGGCAGCTGCTGACCCCGGTTTTTACGGAGAAATCGTCATGGGTATAGGTGGAATCAGTATCGGCTCTCTGCTGATCGTGCTGGTGATTGTCATGCTGCTGTTTGGTACCAAGCGCCTGCGTAATATCGGTAGCGACCTGGGGGGCGCCTTGAGCGGCTTTCGCAAGGCGGTTCGCGATACCGACGAAGCTCGCGATGCGCTGACCATGGATGTCCATGAGCAGGTTGCCGAGCGCAGCGAAACGCGCTCGCGCGCCTGAGGCCGGTGCCGCATGTTCGGTAACGGCATGACGGAATGGCTGGTGGTCGGGGTGGTGGCGCTGATCGTACTCGGCCCCGAACGTCTGCCTTCGCTGGTGCGTATGGCGGGGCGGGCGACCGGCAAGGTACGCGGGCTGTGGGCTGACGTACAGCGGGAGCTGGACGGTAGCCTGCCAGCTGATGAGGTCAGGGAGTTGGCCGAAAACGTTCGTGAGCTGCGCGCTCAAACCAACGTCAAACAGTTTGTTCGGCGTCTGGCGGTAGATGAAGAACGCCGCCAGGGCTGAGCCCCGGCGGCGACAGGACTGTGTCGATCCGATCAGTCAGGTGTGCAGGATGGCAGGCCCGCGCGCGGATAGTTCCCTTCTGCGACCGGTCCGTCAATAGTGTAAGTGCAGCCAAAGTCTTCTGCCGCCACGGTGGCGGGCGTCAGCCAGTCATCGCCGCCTGGTTTCGGCCCGCCTTGCTCCCAGTCAAGCATGGCCGCCAGGGTGGCAGTGAACTCTGCTTCGGTAAAGTCGCAGTGGCCGGGAGCCCGTATAGCGCGCTGTACCAGCAGGTCGTCACTGCCATTTTCTGCTGCGCGCCGCGCGTATTCCTGTTCCATCAGAATCGGCACAAACAGATCACCAATGGTATGTGCGGTGACAACGGGTACATCAAACTCGCCATTGACCTTCGGAATCCAGCGCAGGCCGTCATCGCGCAGATCGTTGGCACCCTCTGTTGCTGTGGCCTTGACGATCATGCTGTTGAAATTGATTTCGTCTGTGGTTAAGGGCTCGCCCAACTCGCTTTCAAAGCGATAGGTAATGGCGTTGGTGTCGACCACGTTATCCAGCAAAATGCCGTCGACAGTGCCGTCTGATCCGGCAAAGCCCTGCAGCAGGTCCTGGAACAGGCCAAAGCTGATTGGATACATCGGTCGCTCACCGCCACTGAGGTTCTTCAGCGTCTGATAGAACGCCAACCCTTGCTGTGTCAGGCCACTCGGAAACTTGTTCGTGGTGTAGTCGTTCCAGAGCACAGTGCGGGCGTTGGCTACGATCGTTGCAGCTTCTTCTTGGGTCAAAGGGAATTCATCAATAGGGTTACCGGATAGTGTTGCAAGCGCGATGGTGTAGCCTGCAAAGAAATTGAAGAGCTCGGTATCTCCGACGACGCCGCACATCGGTGCGGAACCGGAGTAATTGACGACATTATTGGCTGTCGCCAGCGTCTCCCGCTCTACCGCCGCCGCAGCAATGTGACCACCCATGGAAACACCGGTAATGTAGTATTTATCCGGCGTATCCAGTGTGCGGCCGTTTTCGGCGGCAATATCAGTGAACGCCAGGGCCAAAGCGTTGGTATCTTCCAGACCTGCACGCACATCGTAGAAGTTGGCGCTGTAACTGGAGGCTGCCCAAGCGTAGCCCTCTTCGAGCAAATAACGGCGCATGGGCGGAGTGTCGACTGTCAACTGGTCGATGTTGTTGATGCGGAAACCGTGGGTGTACATCACCAGCATACCGTTCCAGTTTGCCGGCACTTCAATTCGGTAGCCTGCACCGTTCAGTACGCCTGTCCAGCGGCTTGAGTCGCTGTATTCCGGCAAGGCATCGAATGGCAAGCCGGCTTCATTCACGTTAAAAAAGCCTTCCTCCACACGTTGGTCCTGCAACCGGACCCGATTGTCGGCCTGATCGTTGGATGACGATCCACCGCCACCCCCACTCAGACAACCTGTCAGCGTCAGGCTGCTGATCACCATGGTCAGCAACGCCGTCTTTTTCAGCCTTGTCATTCTTGTTGTTCTCCACGCGCAAGTTGATTGTTGTTTATTGGTTCTTGCGGTTTTGAGTAAAGGGTGACTGCTGGCAAAGGGCAAGTATCGGGTGTCTCTTTTTGAGACGTTCTCGCGCGTGTGGATACGCAGCTATCAGCGGATTGGATTGCTGTAACAGGGAGATCACCCATTGGGGTGATCTTTATCCCATGCTTTTTCGTGGATTAACCCAAATGGGTGATTTGGCTGGGTCGGGGGACTCGCTAGCGTCGTCGCTCCGGTGCGATCCGTCTGGATTAACCTGTTCAGGGGGGTTGCCGGGAGATTGCATTATCGTGACAATCGAAACGGCCTCGCAGACACATTGCAGGCGTATAACAATAATTTTGCAAAGAAAGGTCAGTACCTTATCCCCAACTGCCCCGTGCCCGATCAGAATCGGGTTTCTTTGCCATGGAGAGAGCATGCCCCAGGTTGCCCGTTTATCGCTGGAAAACCTTGTTACGCTGGTTTGCGGCGTGTTCGTACTGGTTGCGGCGTGGCTTCTCGGGCGTCTTGTCTGGGTTCTGATCGAGCCGCAAAGCGTGTTGCCGGCCGTCGATCCTGTCCCTTACTCCGTCTCTGCTTCCGAACTCACTACCACCCGGCCCGGCTTTCGCGAGCTGGCCATGCTGTCCCCCTACGGCCAGGCTGATCGGGCTCCCGTGGTGGTAAACGCGCCCGACACCAAGCTCAGCTGGACGCTCAAGGGCGTGCTGGCCGACCCGGACCCGGCGCGCAGTGCCGCCATTCTGGTCACGCAGGGTCAACCTGAAAAACTCTATCGCGTCGGAGCGACGCTGCCAGGGCAGGTCCGCCTGGAGCAGGTGCTGGGCGACCGGGTGATGCTGATGCGAGATGGTCAGCTGGAAACCCTGCGACTCAAGCGTAATGATCTGGCTGGTAACGGGCGTCCTTCCCGCAGTGCCGGTCGTGCCTCGGCGCTGCCCGAGGTGGATTCCAGCCAGACCCTGGCCCCCGATGGCGGTCTGGCCCGTATCGACCGTGAGGCCTGGCTCAATGATCCCCAGCGGTTTGCCGATGTCATCAGCGCCAATCCGGTGATGGTGGATGGTTCCCTGTACGGAATAGAAGTGTCCCCTGCACGTAACGCCCGCGAGTTTGAAGCGGCAGGCCTGCAGGCGGGTGATGTGATTACCGACGTCGATGGCACACCGGTTTCGCAGATCGAGGACTACCGCGAGATTCTCGGCCAGATGTCCGGCGCCAGCTCGGTGTCGGTCTCGCTTGAGCGCGATGGGCAGCCCATGAACATTACGATAACGATGGATTGATACTGATGCCGATGCAGTTTCGCAAACAACGGCTGGCGCTGGCGCTGGCGTTGAGTCTGGGGGTGGTGGGTAGTCCGGTGTTGGCACAGTCAGCGACGGAGACGGCGGAGCGGGACCAGGACCTGGTGCTGAATCTGCGCGACGCGGACATCAATGGCCTGATCGAGATTGTCAGCCAGGAAACCGGCATCAACTTTATCGTCGACCCGCGGGTCCGCGGGCAGGTCAATGTCGTTTCCGGCCAGCCGATCCGGCGCGAGGAGCTGTACGACCTGTTTTTGGGGGTGCTCAAATCGCAGGGCTTTGCGGCGGTGCGCGGCAGTGACGGCATGGTGCGCATCGTGCCGGAGGTGCAGGCCAAGGAGAACGAGGTCGCAGGCCTGACCGGGGACACGCCCGGCGACGAATACATCACCGAAGTGATTACCGTGAACAATATGGATGCCGGCCAGCTGGTGCGTATCCTCCGGCCGCTGGTGCCCAAGGGCGGGCATCTGGCTGCCGCGGCTGCCTCCAACAGTCTGGTGATTGCCGATACGGCAGCCAATGTCCGCCGTATTCAGGCGCTGATTGCGCGCATGGACCGTGAGTCGACCGAAGACTTCGAAGTGCTGCCGCTGGAGTACGCCTCGGCACTGGACGTGGTGCGCATCGTTCAGGGGCTCGACAGCAACGCGCCGGCGGAGGAGTTTACCCGCGGTCCCAAGCTGATTGCGGATGAGCGCACCAACTCGGTCATTCTGCGTGGTGATCCCGAAGCGCGGGCGACGCTGCGATCGGTCGTGCGCAGGCTGGACGTGGAAGGAGATCAGGGCAACACCCAGGTGCATTACCTGCGTTACGCCAAGGCCGAGGAAGTGGCCGAGGTGCTTCGCGGCATCGCCGAGGGGCGCGAGCGCAACCAGAGCGGCACCGCCTCAACCAGCTCGGGCAATGCTACTGCGAGCACCACGGCCGAGCAGAACCGTGTTCGCATCGAGGCCCATGAGAGTACCAATGCGGTCGTCATCTACGGGCCGGCGGAGCTGTCCCGCGAGTTGTCGTCGATCATTCGTCAGCTCGATATCCGTCGGGCCCAGGTTCTGGTCGAGGCAGTGATCGCCGAGGTGTCCTATGACCGCGCCAAGGAGCTGGGCGTGCAGTGGGGCTTCGGCAGTGAAGACTCCGGAGTCGGCATCATCAATTTCAATCGCAATGGCAACAGCATTGTGGATCTGGCGGCCGGTGTGAATGCCTTCCTGGAAGGGGATGTCAGCAGCCCGCCGTCGCTGGGCAGCGGCCTCAGCCTGGGCGGAATCGGCAGCATTGGCAGCACCCAGATAGCCTTGCTGGTCAATGCCCTGCAGGGTGATACCGCCAGCAATATCCTGTCTACCCCGAGCCTGTTGACCCTCGATAACGAGGAGGCCGAAATTGTAGTCGGTCAGAACGTGCCCTTTATTGTTGGTCGCTCGGTCGAGGATTCGGGGCAGGCATTCGATACCATCCAGCGTGAAGATGTGGGTATCAAACTGAAGATTCGCCCGCAAATTAACGAGGGCAATGCGGTGCGTCTGGAAATCGCCCAGGAAGTTTCGCAGATCGCGCCGGGCACCAGCGGTGCGGCGGATATCATCACCAACAAGCGCAGCCTGACTACCCATGTCATGGTCGACGATAACCAGATGATCGTGCTCGGTGGCCTGATCGACGATCAAATGGTCGAGACGGCCGACAAGGTGCCGGGGCTGGGCGATATTCCGGGGCTTGGCCGACTGTTCCGTTACGATACTGCCTCGCTGCAGAAGCGCAATCTGATGGTCTTCCTGCGCCCGGTGATCGTGCGTGACTCGGCGGTTGCCGAAAGCCTGACCCATGCCAAGTACAGCTATATTCGTGACCGCCAGGTGGCTGAGCAGAACCGCCATGGGCGGATGGATGTCGGCGAGGGTGTTCCGGTGTTGCCGGACTGGAACTACCTGCTGACGTTGCCGCCACCGTTCGAGAACGCCATGCAGGGTACCCCGGCGCCGGCGGCCATCAGTGCACCGCCCAGCGCTGGCCGGGAGTAGTCGATGAGCGAGCAGCAAAGCAGTGTCGCCGCGCCAACCGCCGAGACCGGTTATCGCTACGCCCGGCGAGTAGGGATACTGACCGGGGCCATGCGGGAGGACGGCCAGCTGGAAGTCTTTGTACGCGCCGATTGCGATCCGCAGGGCCTGCTTGAGTTGCGCCGCCGCCACGGTTGCCCGTTGTTGCCCATCGAGCTGGACGACGACGCTTTTGCAGCCCGGTTGCGTGACCGGTACGAACGCTCTGCCAACGATGCAATGCAGTTTGTTGAAGGGCTGGGTGAGGATGCCGACCTGCTGTCGGTAGCCCAGTCGCTGGCCGAGCCTGAGGATCTGCTCGAATCACAGGATGAAGCGCCGATCATCCGGTTGATCAACGCGCTGCTGTCCGAGGCGGTCAAGGAAAACGCGTCGGATATTCACATCGAACCCTTTGAGAATCGCCTGTCCATCCGTCTGCGGGTGGACGGTGTATTGCGCGAGGTGCTGGAGCCGCCGCGCGCACTGGCGCCAGTGATCGTCTCGCGGATCAAGGTCATGGCCAAGCTGGATATCGCTGAAAAACGCCTGCCCCAGGACGGTCGGATCGGCCTGCGGCTGGTCGGGCGGGCGGTGGACGTGCGGGTTTCGACCTTGCCGTCCGGTCACGGCGAACGGGTGGTGCTGCGTCTGCTCGACAAGCAGGCCGGGCGCCTTGAGCTGCGTCAGCTGGGCATGTGCACGGAGCATTATGCGGCCATGGAGCGGGTGATCAGCCGCCCGCATGGCATTGTGCTGGTGACCGGGCCGACCGGCTCGGGCAAGACCACCACGCTGTATTCGGCGCTGATGCGGCTCAATGATCGCAGCCGCAACATTCTTACCGTCGAAGATCCTATCGAGTATTACCTCGACGGTATCGGCCAGACCCAGATCAACAACAAGGTCGACATGACCTTTGCCCGTGGTCTGCGCGCAATCCTGCGTCAGGACCCTGACGTGGTGATGGTCGGTGAGATTCGCGATGTCGATACCGTTCAGATCGCCATTCAGGCCAGTCTGACCGGTCACCTGGTGTTTTCCACCCTGCACACCAATACGGCGATTGGTGCCATTACCCGTTTGCGTGACATGGGCATCGAGCCGTTTCTGTTGTCGTCCACGCTCAATGGTGTGCTCGCCCAGCGGCTGGTGCGCACCCTGTGCCCGGACTGCCGCGAGCCGCATCAGGCGAGCAGCAGCGAGTGCCGTCTGATGGGCGTGGATGAGCAGCAGCCTCCGACCCTGTATCGCGCCACCGGTTGCCCTGCCTGTAACGGCAGCGGTTATCGCGGTCGCACCGGGATATACGAATTGATCGAGGTCGACGACACCCTGCGCGGCATGATCCACGATGGTGCCAGTGAGCAGGCGATGGTGCGCCATGCGCGGCTGTCGCAACCGGGTATCCGACAGGACGGAATGCGGCGAATACTGGCGGGTGACACCACGCTGGAAGAAGTTCTGCGCGTTACCCGGGAGGACTGACCGTGCCGGCCTTCGAATATACCGCGCTGGACGCCAGCGGCCGCACCCGCAAGGGCGTAGAGGAGGGGGATTCGCCCCGTCAGGTCCGCGGCCGGCTGCGTGAGCAGGGGCTGACACCAATGAGTGTCAGCCAGGTGGCCGAGCGTGCAGCGGTCTTGCGCATGCCGGTGCTGCAGCAGCGCATCAAGCCGCTGGAACTTGCCCTGGCTACCCGGCAGATGGCAACCCTGGCGCGCGCCGGCCTGCCGATTGAGGAAGTGCTGGCCACGGTGGCGCGGCAGAGTGAATCGCCCAAGGTGCGCTCGGCGCTGACAGCGGTGCGTACGCGGGTGATGGAAGGTTTGCCACTGGCCCACGCGCTCGGCGAATTTCCCTCGGTGTTCCCGGTCATCTATCGCACCACCATCGCTGCCGGTGAGCAGGCGGGGCGGCTGGATCTGGTGCTGGAGCGACTGGCTGATAACGTTGAAGCGCAGAACGCCATGCGCCAGAAAATCCAGCTGGCGATGTTTTATCCGGCCATCCTGACCTGCGTCGCGCTGCTGGTAACGGTGGCGCTGCTGACCTATGTAGTGCCGGAGGTGGTCAAGGTGTTTGACGGCATGAATCAGCAGTTGCCGCTGTTGACCCGCATGCTGATCGCGGTCAGCGATACCCTGCGCGACTGGGGTCTGCTGATGCTGCTGATACTTGGAGGGTTGGGCTATGGCCTGCGCACCCTGTTGCAGCGGCCTGCCTATCAGCGGCGCTGGCATGATCTGCTGCTGCGGCTGCCGCTGATTGGCCGCCTGACCCGCGGTCTCAACACCGCGCGCTTTGCCCGCACCCTGAACATTTTGGCCGCCAGCGGTGTGCCGCTGCTTGATGCGTTGAACATGAGTGCCAGTGTGATCACCAACTTGCCGATGCGCGAGGCGGTCAGCGAGGCGGCCCAGCGTGTGCGCGAGGGGGCCGGAGTCGGGCTGGCGCTGGAGCGCAGTGGCTATTTCCCGGCGATGACCCTGAGCCTGATCAAGAGCGGTGAAAGCAGCGGCACCCTCGACGACATGCTGGAGCGGGCGGCGGAAACCCAGGAGCGCGAGCTCGAGGCGCGTATCGCCATGGTGATGGGTGTTTTCGAGCCGCTGCTGATTCTGACCATGGGCGCGGTAGTGCTGGTGATTGTACTGGCGATTCTGCTGCCAATCTTTGAACTCAACCAACTGGTGAATTGATGATGAGCAATAACCACGTACGCCGTGCCGCGCAGCGCGGTTTTACCCTGATTGAAGTGATGGTTGTGGTAGTCATCCTCGGGATTTTGGCGGCGGTGGTGGTGCCGCGGGTCATGGACCGGCCGGACCAGGCACGTATCACCAAGGTGCAGAGTGACATTCGTGCCATCGAAAGTGCGCTGAATCTGTATCGACTGGATAACTTCAGCTATCCGACCACCGAACAGGGTCTGCGCGCCCTGGTGCAGGAGCCCACCGGCCAGAATGCGCCGCGCAACTGGCGCAAGGGCGGCTACCTGGATCGCCTGCAGCAGGATCCGTGGGGCAACGCCTACCAGTATCAGAACCCGGGTCGCGACGGTCGTCTGTTTGATCTCTACAGCTTCGGCTCCGACGGCCGCAGCGGTGGCACTGACAGCGCTGCCGATATCGGCAACTGGAATCTGGATCAAGAAGACGAGCGCTGACAGTCATGCGAGTTGGTCACCCATCTGCGCCTTCGCGCCAGACCGGCTTCACCCTGTTTGAGGTACTGATTGTTCTGGTGCTGATCGGGGTGATGGCGGGGCTGGCGACGCTGTCGCTGGGTGACGGGGCGGAGCGCGAACTGCGCCGCGAGGCTGATCGGCTGGCTACGGTGCTCAAGCTGGCCCGTGACGAGTTGCTGATCAGTGGCGGCAGCGAGCGGGCGCTGGGGATTCGGCGCGACAGCTACAGCATGCTGGACCTGGTCCTGCTTGATGACGCCACCCGCGAGTGGCAGCCGGTAAATGACGCGCAGCTGGGCCTGCATCGGGTGACCGAGGGCCTGATCGAGCTGGATTTTGAAGCCTCCGATCAGCCCCGCAGCCTGTCGTCCAGCCGGGTCTGGACCCCTCAGCTGCGGCTGAGCAACACCGGCGAGATGACGCCGGGCCTGATTGTCCTGCGGGCACGCGAACATAGTCTGGAGCGCTTTATTCAGGTTGAGTTGACCGGCCATATCGAGGTGCTCAGTGAACGTCCATAGCAGTCGCGGTTTTACCCTGCTGGAAGTTCTGGTCGCGTTGACCGTGCTGGCGGTCGCGCTCGGGGCGCTGGTCAAGGCGGGCAGCGATCATGCCCGCAACACGGCGTATCTTCAGGAGCGTACCTTGGCCCATTGGGCCGGCAGCAACCTGCTGGCCGAATATGAATCAGGCATGCGTCCGGCGACCGACGGTGAGCTGAACGGGGAAACCGGGATGGGGCCTTACCGTTTTGGCTACCGTGCCAGGATCAGCGATTACACCGCGATCTCGCCGTTTCCGCTGCCGGCGGTCAAGCGAATTGATATTCGTCTATGGCTGTTGCCCGGCGATGAAAGCGATCAGCGTGCGCTGGTCAGCGGGTTTGTGCTGCCATGAAGCCGGTCAGCGCACAGCGAGGTTTTACCCTGCTTGAGCTGCTGGTGGCGATGCTGCTGTTTGCGGTCATGAGCGTGGTGGCCTATCAGGGCCTGCGTGCCGTGCTGGAGGCCAATGAGGTCAGTCGCGGGCATGCCGGCCAGCTGGCGGATCTGCAGGTCAGTCTGAGTGTGCTGGAGCGGGATCTGGCCCAGCTGGTGGACGTGCGTGTGCGTGACGAGTTCGGCGATCGCCTGCCGCCGCTGCGCCTGCTGGCCGGTAATGAGCAGCCGCTGCTGGAGCTCGTGCGGGCGGGCGCCGGCGGCGAGCAACGCCTGCGTCGCACCGCCTGGCGGTTGACCGAGCGCGGGCTGGAGCGGGAGTTGTGGCCCGGTGTGGACGTAGCCGATGCCGACAGTGTGCGTCTGCAGCCCTTTGCCGATCTGGTGGCTGAAGACGAGCGTCTCGGGGTGGAAACCGGCTTCCGTTTCATCGTGCGGGGAGCCAGCGGATTGGAGCGGCTCGACAGCTGGCCGCCAGCGGATCTCGACCCCGAGTCCACCCAGTTGCCGCTGGCGGTCGAGGTCCAGCTGGACATCCCTCGTCTGGGAGTGATTCGTCGCCTGATTGCGGTGGGCCAATGAAACGCAGAGAGCAGGGTGTGGCGCTGATTACCGCGTTGCTGATTGTCGCCCTGGCGGTCACCGCGGCGGTCGGCATGGCAATGCGCGGTCAGGCGGATATTCGGCGCAGCAGCGCGGTGTTCGAGCGTGACCTGTCGCGGGAGATTGCGCTGGGTGCCGAGAAAATGGTGTTGCAGGTGCTGGAGCAGGTGGAAGATGCAGATGAGCTGATGTGGGATACCTGCCTGTCACCCGTGTTGCCGTTTGAGGTCGATCAGGTGCGCCTGCAGGCAACGCTGGACAACATGCGCTGCCGATTCAATCTCAACGCGCTGGCGTCTGGTAATGAGGATCTGCAGGCCGAGTTTGCCCGGCTGGTTGACCGGGTTGCTCAGGATTCAGGCGTTGCCATGCCCGCCGGCAGCCAGCTGGCGCTGGCCGTCACGGACTGGATGAATCCCGAAACCGATGATCCGATTTATCAATTGCAGGCCCCGCCGCGCCTGTCGGCCAACCGCACCATGCTGGTCGCTTCCGAGCTGGCCTCGGTCAACGGTATGAGCGCCGAGGCCTGGCAGGCGCTGGCACCCTACGTTACCGCTTACCCGTCCGATCAGAGCCCGATTGACGTGGAGCGCAGCAGTGACCTGATCAAGGCGGTTTTCAGCGACCGTACGCAGCCCGGCGATGATGCACCGTGGTTCATGCGGTTGCAGATTGTTGCGCACTTCGGTGAACGCAATTTCTATCAATGTACGCTGCTCGACGCGCCCAATGGCAAAGTCGTGTTGCGCGAACAGTCGGCCTGCGAGCCGTAATGACCACAGGAAGCTAGGCATGCTGATAGTGCTGTTGAGCAACCCCGACCAGCCGCTGCACTGGTGGCATCTGGAACGGGATGGGCAGATTCGGGATCAGGGCTGCGATACGCTCGCCGTGCTGCAGGGACGCTACCCGGGAGAGCGCGTCAGGGCGCTGCTGGCTGATGGCGTCAATCTGGTGCGCGCCAACCTGCCTGCGCAACGGGCGGCCGCACTCAGGGCGGCGTTGCCCTATGCCCTGGAAGACCAGCTAAGCCAGGATCTGGATGAACTGCACATTGTCATGGGGCCCCGCCGCAGCGACGGGCGTATCAGTGCGGTGGTGGTTGAACGGCAACTGCTCGATGACTGGCTGGTGCGCTTTGCCGACGCCGGCCTGCGTCTGGAGGCCATTTCGCCGGTAACCGCTGTGCCGGCTGCTGCGGTGCCAGCCTCCGGGTTGCGGGTGCAGGCCTCCCCATTGCCGCAGGACACGCGCTGGCTGGTCAGCGACAGTGCCGCAGAGGCTGTGTTGCTGGAGACGGGCATGCTTGCCCTGTGGCTGCGCAAGCGCCTGCTTGAACTGCCCGAGGTCGAGCGCAGTGTCGAGCTCGCGGGTGCTCAGGCGGCGGAGCTGGCATCGGTGTTGCCAACGGGCGTGATTGTTACCCGGAGCGAGACTACCTTGCCGCTGCTGTCGGTGCTGATGACCGCCGACTTCAATCTGCTGTCCGGGCCCTATGCGGTCAGCATGGCTCCGCCCCCGTGGCGGGCCATGCGCCCGGCCCTGCTGGCGCTGGCGGCGGTGCTGGTGCTTGGTATCGGTGTGCTGGCAGCTGAGCGTATCGCCCTGGAGCAGCAGCGCACTCTGCTGCAGGCCCGTATCGATCGCAGTTTTTCCGATGCCTTGCCGGGCGAGCCCATGCTGGACCCGGTGATGCAGTTCCGTCAGCGGCTGGGGACTGTTGCGGGCGGCGACGATCAGTCCGGCGCCGGTCAGTTGCTGTATGCGCTCTACCATGCGGTGGCGCAGCAGCAGGGTGTTCAGGTGAAACAGGTGCGTGCGGGCAGCGATGAACTGGAGGTCGACCTGCAGGTCGCGACCTTTGCCGATCTCGAACAGTTACGTGCGGCTCTGGCTGCGACCGAAGGCATGAGCGAAAGCCTGCTCGGAGCCGATTCGGACAGCGGCGCGGTGACCGCGCGGCTGCGTATTTCCAGGAGCGGATCATGAAGGCATGGTGGGCAGGGCTGGCGCCGAGGGAGCGTCGTATTCTCGTGTTGGGCGCAGTGGCATTGGGCCTGATCCTCGCCTGGGTCGCGGTCTGGGAGCCGCTGCTGCAAGGTCGCAGTGCACTGCGCAGTGACGTCGCCAGACTGTCGGCGGAGGCGGTCTGGATGGAGCAGGTGGCGGATGACGTGCGTCGACGGGCACGTCTGGAGCAGCGTGCCCCGGCGCTGCCCGGAGCAGGTGGCTCGGTGCTGACACTGATCGAGGTCTCGGCCAATGCGGCGGGCCTGCGCTCCGCGCTCACCCGGGTACAACCCGAAGGCGAGGGCGCCCGGCTGATCATGGACGCGGTCGGTTTTGATGCGCTCATGGGGTGGCTCGCGGAGCTGGAGCAGCGGCAGGGGCTGCGGGTCAGTGAACTGATGATCGAGGGCCAGCATGCTGCCGGTCAGGTGTCTGCACGTCTGTTGCTGGAGCGTCGCTGATGGGCTGGCTGAAAGGGCGACGGCTCTGGTTGTTGGCAAGTCTGGTCCTGCTCGCGACGCTGATCAGCAATCTCCCGGCGCAGCTGGTCTGGCGGCAGGTACAACCCCACCTGCCGGTGAAGGTTGAGCTGGACGGGTTGACCGGTACGCTGTGGCGCGGCAGCCTGGCGCGCCTGCAGGTTGATGGCATTGATCAGGGTGCCCTGGAGTGGCGTTGGCAGCCTGCGGGGCTGTTGGCGGGTGAGCTTGAACTGGATCTGAATTGGCGGCCGCGTGACGGTCAGGTACAGGCGGTATTGCGTATGGCCGTCGACCGGCTGTCGCTGGAAGGCGTGCGTGGTCGCCTCAGCGCTGCCAGTATGGCGCAGGTGAACAAGGCGCCGTTTGTGTTGCAGGGAGACTGGCTGCTGGATATTCCCAGGCTGACCCTGGCGGATCTGCGCAAGGTAACCGAGGCCAGTGGACGGATTGCCTGGCAGGATGCCGGTGGCGGGCTGCCAAGCCCCCTCGCGCTAGGGAATCTGGGTGCCGATCTGGCGGCGGAAAACGGCTGGCTGGTGATGAATCTCGCAGACAATGGTGGCCCCCTGGGCCTGGCCGGTACCGCCCGCTGGCAACCGGCCAAACCGCTGAAACTCGATACCCGGCTGCTTGCCCGGGCCGATGCTGATCGGGATCTGGCCGCGGGTCTGCAGCTGCTGGGCCGGGCTGATCCCGACGGCTGGGTGCGCTGGCGCGTGCAACTGCAATGACAGAGATGAAAACGATGAAGACAACTCGAATGGGCTGCTGGATTGTTCTGGCATTGAGCCTGACGGGCTGCGCCGGCAATCAGGTGCGCTCACAGGGCCAGGAGGCAGCGCTGGCCGATGTCCGGGCACGACTGGCGATGGGGCAATGTGATACCGCACTCACGCAGCAGGTGCAGGCCCTTGGGGAGCCGGCGGTCCTGCTTGAGGCGGCCTACCAGTGCCTGACCCTTGCCCGGCTCGATGTGGCGCAGGTTCTCGTGGACAGCTACCGGCAGCAAGGCGAGGCCAGCGAGGCTGATTATGCCGCGTACCTGGCAGCGTTGATTCCCTATGCCCGCTTCGAACTCGCGCGCGGTGACAGCCAGCTGCAGCTGCAACTTGGTCGGGAGGCCCATGCCGCACTGACCGGGTTTGTCAGGGCCTATTCCCAGTCGGGATACCGGGCCGAGATGGTGCCTCGGGTGCAGGCTGTCCTTGAGGGTATGGCCCGGGCTGAATACGATCTTGCCGTACTGGATCAGGAACGGGGGGATCTGGCTCGCGCCAAGGCTCGGATGCGCTATGTGCAGAGAGGTTATCCGCGCAGCGCAGCGGCGGCCGACGCAACCGCCTGGCTGCTTGACAATCAGGGCTGACATCTCTTTCGGAAGACGATCATTTGCAGCGGTTCGGGGCAGGGCCGATGCGTTGAAATGGCGCATCGGAGCTGGTCTGGAGGGGGCCTCTTGCCCTTTGATTGTGCACAGCCGGCGAGACTCCTGTCATCTCTTTGTCAAAAGCCGCTGTAAGTCACTGAAATCTCATGCCATATCGTAACCTATTGATTTTACAGATAAAAAAATAGGTTAAAAAATAACCATTTTAAGTGGTAGCCCCGTTCCATATACCCTGAGGCGACTTTTCGGCAGGCTGTCCACACTGTTATCCACAGGTTTTGTGGATAGATTGATGTATGCCCCAAGGGCTGGGGGGTGTCGCCCCGCACAGGGGGGCGACAAAGGGAGGGAGAGGGTTCAGATACCCTGCGGGATGTCCTCGCCACCCAGCGCATTGGTGATTGCCGGCAGCAGCTCGCTGAGGGTGCTGGCCATGATGGTGAAGCTGGCATCCAGTTGACTGGCCATGTCATCGCCGGCGTTGTCGTCCGCTTCCTCACGCAGCAGGTCTTCGAACCTGACGCGCTTGAGGGTCAGCTTGTCATCAAGCACAAAGCTAAGCTTTTCCTGCCACTGCAGCGCCAGCTGGCTGACCTGCTTGCCGGTGCTCAGGTGCAGCTGGATTTCGTCGCTGGCCAGATCCTGACGCTTGCAGCGAACCACGCCGCCGTCTTCAGAGGTGTCACGCAGCTCACACTCGTCGCCGATCTGCAGTTGTTCCGGTGCCTGGTTGTCTTTCACCCACTGGGTCATGCAGCTGGCAGGTGCGATCTTGACGTTTAGCGGCCGCACCGGCAGGGAACCGGTGCATTCGCGCAGCAGGCTGAGCAGATCTTCGGCGCGCTTGTGACTGGAGCTGTCTACCGCGATCCAGCCTTCAGCCGGACAGATGCAGGCGAAGGTGGTCTGGGTGCGGGTGAAGGCCCGAGGCAGCAGGGACATCACGATCTCGTCCTTCAGTGTGTCGCGCTCCTTCTTGTAGACCTTGCGCGCGTCCCGATTCTCGATTTCCTCGACCTTCTCTGCCAGTGCGTCTTTCACAACGCTGCCGGGGAGAATGCGTTCTTCCTTGCGCATTGCGATCAGCCAGTAGCCGTTGCTGACTTCTACACGGTTTTCCGAGTGACGTCCCCAGGGCGTGGTCCAGCCGAGGGTGTGGGTTTCCTGACTGGCGCAGGGGCGCGAGGGCTTCTGCTCAAGGGCCTCAATCAGCTGGGATTCGCTGAAGGGGACGGGTTGGCTGAAACGGTAGATAAGCAGATTGCGAAACCACATGGGTGCTGTCCTTCTGTTGCCGTGGGCAGGGCTGCCCGAGAAAACGGCCAATATTGCCCCAGCAGACCGCCGGCAGCCAGTGTTTCCGCGGCCTCCAAATAAGATATTGAAATAACCTGAATTTTTTTTAAAAAAGGTGTTGCCAGAACCGAAAAAGCTCCCTAGAATGCGCACCACTTCGAGAGCAAACGGGTGATTAGCTCAGCTGGGAGAGCATCTGCCTTACAAGCAGAGGGTCGGCGGTTCGATCCCGTCATCACCCACCACTCGAGAAGAATAGCGCAGCGGTAGTTCAGTTGGTTAGAATACCGGCCTGTCACGCCGGGGGTCGCGGGTTCGAGTCCCGTCCGCTGCGCCATTTCCCCCTCCTGCAGTATCTTCCCTCAGGTTTTATCCGGTACGTTCCGTACCTGTTCACATTCCCGTTTCTTCCGGTAGCCGGACGTTTAAAGCCCTGCTAAGCTGGCGCTTCTTTTCGCCCGTAAAGGGCTTGTCTACTGAGGTAAGCATGAAGCGTAATCTGCTGGCAGTCAGCATTGCAGTCGGGGCTCTGGCTCTGGCCGGTTGTAACAAGGATGAACCGGAACTCACTACTCCCATTCAACAAGCGTCTTACGGCATCGGCCTGAACATGGGTCAGAGTTTGCTGCAGGACGGTTTGGGTGATATCGACCCGCAAGCGCTGGCGCTGGGCCTGCAGGATGCCCTGGGCAGCCAGGAGCAGCGTGTTGGCGATGAAGAGCTGACTAACGCTTTCAACGAGTTGCAGCAGCGCTCCCAGGAGCGCGCCGAGGCGCTGGCTCAGGAAGCGCTGGATGCCAACAAGAAGTATCTTGAAGAGAATGCCGCCAAAGACGGCGTGACCGAAACCGACTCCGGCCTGCAGTACGAGGTGGTGACATCTGGTGATGCGGACGGTCCGCAGCCGCAGGCTGATGACGTGGTTGTCGTTCACTACGAAGGTCGCCTGCTGGATGGCACCGTGTTCGACAGCTCCGTTCAGCGTGGTGAACCGGCCGAGCTGCCCGTGGCTGGTGTGATTCCGGGTTGGGTTGAAGTGCTGCAGATGATGCACGTTGGTGACAAGTGGACTGTTACCGTGCCGGCCGAGCTGGCCTATGGTCCGCGTAGCCCGAGTCCGGTCATCCCGCCGAACTCCATCCTGGTGTTCGACATGGAACTGATGTCGATCAAGCCGCGCGGCGAGTAAGCGCGCGGTAACACGTTGGAATGCCCGGTGCAAGGCCTCCGGGCGTTCCCGTGTTACCTTTATGCACATTCTTCGGTAACGTCCGCTGTTTACTTTCCGCTGTTTTTCTGATCCCGCTTCTTCTCGCTAACTCGCTGAAAAAACTGCATTTTTTGCTTTGGTTAAAATGTGCGCGGTTTGTCTGCAGGCGCATGTAAACGGGCGTTTGAGCGACTTTTCCTGATTTTCTTCACAGACTTATCCACAGAAGCTGTGGGTAACCTCCGGGGTTACTGGTAGCGGTCTACCAGGTCGGTGATCTGCCCCTCATCCAGCAGGCGATGAATGGCATCAATCAACCGCCGGTGGTCCTCCGGTTGTCTCGGCGTGGCGCAGCGCAGGGCGAAGCGCTCGATTTCCCAGTCACTGATGCGGATGTCGGCCGGCTTGCCAAGCAGATAGTGCTGCAACGGCCGACGCAGCTCTACGGTCGCGTCTAGGCGGCGGCGTTCCAGCATCTTGATGCGGGTATTGAGATCGCGGACGTCATGGCGGGTCAGTTGGCCGCTCTCGAACGCGTCCGTGAGCTTGCTGCTGTAGTGGTAACCCAGTGTGGTACCCACCATAGCCCCCCTGAGGTCACTTATGCTGGAGGGAAGCTGGCTGGTGCTGCGCGTGGCGATGACGTCAGCGTCCTCGTACAGCACCTCACTCCAGAGCAGCTGCTCGGGGTGAGTGTGCCAGGAGGGTTGGGTATTGCAGATAATGTCGATTCGCCCTCGGTTGAAGGCGTCGTCGATCCGGTTGTTGGGTACCGGGATAAACAGCACTGAGCGGTCAGTAGCATTGGCTACCAGCTGGCCAAGGTCTTTGGTCAGGCTGGATTGCAGGCTGGCGCCGTCCATCACCACATACGGAGGCGGATCTGAAGGCGAGAAGCCCCATTTGATGGGGGCGGCAAGGCTGGAAGCCGACCACGGCAGCAACAGCACCCCCAGATAGATTGGTATCAGCCTCACGATATGACCTGTATCTTGGACTTACCTAAGCATAGATCAACGCCGGCATTCAGCTACACAGATTGAGGTGTCGCTCGCTGCCGTCGAAACCGTCAATCGGTAGATCCTGAATGACCAGGCTGAAGCCCCGCTGCCGTTTTGCCTCGTGCTTTGCCCTGGACGCCAGTTCGGCCAGACGTGCGGGGTCGAACTGGCGAGCCCGGCTTCCAATCAGGGGCAGAATGCCGATCGACAGATTCAGCAGATCATGGCTGCGCCAGCGGCCTTCCCGGTCGGGTGCGGTGAAGCTCCGGCTTTGCAGGTGCTCGGCCCGGTACAGGGTGCGGCATAGCTGCTGGAAGCGGTTATCCAGGCTATGCAGGCGCTCCCGCCAGTCGTCACTTTGCATTACCAGGATGAAGTCGTCGCCGCCGATGTGGCCGACGAAGTCGCAACGCGGATCACAGAGCTCGCGCAGCAGCTGCGCGAGGCCAAGCAGGATTTCGTCACCCTTGCCATAGCCATACAGGTCGTTGAAGGGCTTGAAGTTGTCCAGGTCGATATAGCACAGCTGTGCATCGACTCCGCGCTCCAGCAGGCGTTGCAGGCACTGCTGGATCGGTATATTGCCAGGCAGCAGGGTCAGCGGGTTGGCGTGTCTTGCCTGCTGCAGTTTCAGCTCGGTGATCTGACGGAGCACGTCGATCCCGCGTCCCAGTCCCTTGTAAATACCCTGATCGACAATGATGAAGTCATCCTCAAGGCGCTGGCGCGCGCGGCTCGTCAGCAGTCGGCTGACACGTTGCAGGCTCTGACGGATATCGACGATCAGGCAGTCGGGGTCCATCAACTGTCGAATCGGCTTGCGGCTGTGGATTTCCTGGGCAAAGGGCTTGAGCATGATATGGCTCAGGGCATGCCGTTGCACTGCGCCGACGGGGTGACCCTGCTCATTGATGATCGCCAGGGTGTTGAGGGTTGGCTGCTGCTGAAAGCTGTCGAGGACGGTCTGTACTTTGGTGTCGTCCGGTACGCCCGGTATGGGTAGCAGCAGGCTGTGAATCGGTGCGTCATCCACCACGCTGGACGGACTCTGACCGATGCGTTCGCCTAGCTGGATTTCGTCGACGCGCGGGTGGCTGTCTGGGCGTCCGAGCAGGTAGCCCTGAACCCAGTCGATGCCTATGTCCTCCAGCACTGCCAGCTCTTCGGGCTGCTCGATACCCTCTGCGATTACGCAGGCACGGGACGCTTTGGCCATATGCAGGATGGAGGCGACAAACTCCCGTTTTACCGGGTCTCGGTGAATGCCATCAATAAAATGGCGGTCGATCTTCACAAACTCCGGTTGCAGCTCTGACCACAGGCGCAGGCTGGAATAGCCAGCGCCAAGGTCATCCAGGGCGATTGAGAATCCCATGTCGCGATAGTGATGCAATGCGCTGCGCAGCAGTGACAGGTCTTCGATAGGTGCCTGCTCCGTCAGCTCAATGACGACCTGGTCAGGCTTGAGTCCATTGCGCTGCAGAATCTCCAGTGTCCGCCCCGGGTAGTGCTGATGCTCAAGCAGACTCTCCGGCGAGACATTGAGAAATAGCTTGCCCGGCAGGTTCAGGTTGCAGAAGCGGCTGACGGCGCGATCCCGGCAGAGCATCTCCAATTCGGTCAGGATGCCGTGGTGGCGGGCTGCGGCGAACAGGGTGACCGGGGAATGCAGCGGGCTATCGGACGGACCGCGGCTGAGCGCCTCAAAACCGACAATACGCTCTTCCAGCGTCGAGACGATCGGCTGAAACAGGCTGGTGACCGCGCCGCGGTTGAGTATGGAGATGAGGGCCTGACGTTGTTCGGACACGGTCATAGAGGTTCCCAGGCAAATGAAAGTGGCCGTACCTGGCCGCCCGGGCTCGCGCTAGAGGCGTGCGCGGGATTCGTCCTGACCGCGCAAGTGTGTCACTGGGGTGTGACAGAAGGATGACAGTATGATTGCCATCCGACGGCATGGGCCGTCGGATGGCGGCTGGACGGGGTCAGTCGACGGTAGCGACCTGATGCTCGAGTTGCAGCAGGTCGAGCAGGATGTGACTGGTTTCGACCAGGAAGGCATCGTCCTGTGCCTGATTTTCCTTTTCCTCGCTGTGGTCGGGCTCCAGTAGCGGGTCGCGGTTCTCCAGCGTACTTAGCGGCTCTTCGCCCCGCGCAGTCAGGCGCTGGTTTTCCAGTGCGAGCAGGCGGGCCTCATAGTCGTCCTGGCGCTGCTTGCGCTTGGCTTCATTCAGCGGCACGGTCTGTTGTGCGCGAATCTCGGCATCCAGATTGATGCGGGCCAGGGTGTAGATGAAGTCCGGGTCCTTCGCTGCACGCGCCTCGTGCTGTTTCTGCAGCTGCGAGATGAACGGCTGCAACTGGCTGCTGGCACGGAAGCGCGCCGGCGCGATGGTATCCCACGGCATGGCGTGGGGCAGGGCGCTTTCGCCAATTTCCTTGCTGTCGAGCAGCGACGGATAGCTGATGTCCGGTACCACACCCCGGTGCTGGGTGCTCTGACCGGACACCCGGTAGAACTTGGCCAGGGTCAGCTTGAGTTCACCGTGGTTGAGTGGCTGAATCGATTGCACGGTGCCCTTGCCGAAGGTGGACTCGCCGATGACCAGTGCGCGGCCGTAGTCCTGCATCGCACCGGCGAAAATTTCCGAGGCCGAGGCAGACAGGCGGTTGACCAGCACGGCCAGCGGGCCGTTGTAGGCGATACCGGCTTCCGGGTCGTCCAGTTGCTGGACCTGACCCTGGCTGTCGCGCACCTGCACGGTGGGGCCCTGGTCAATAAACAGGCCGGTCAGCTCGGTTGCCTCCTGCAGTGAGCCGCCACCGTTATCACGCAGATCCAGCACGACGCCGTCCACATTCTGGGTGCTCAGTTCGCCAAGCAGGCGGCGCACGTCACGGGTGGTGCTGCGGTAGTCGGGGTCACCCTGGCGGTAGGCCTTGAAGTCGATGTAAAAACCGGGCCCCTCGATCACGCCGATGCGGTAATCGTGGCCTTGCTGGTTGATCGTGATGATCGACGATTTGGCAGCCTGATCCTCCAGCTTGACCGCTTCGCGGGTCAGCTGGATTACCTTGCTGGTCAGATCGCCAGGCGGGTTGCTGGCCGGGATGACTTCCAGGCGCACGGGCGAGCCTTTGGGGCCGCGGATCAGCTTGACGACTTCGTCCAGACGCCAGCCAACCACATCGACCATGTCGTCGTTACCCTGGGCTACGCCGATGATCTTGTCACTGGTTGCCAGCTGCTGGCTGCGCTGCGCAGGCCCCGCCGGTACCAGACGCACGATCCTGGTGTATTCGTTGTCGCTTTGCAGTACCGCACCGATACCCTCAAGCGACAGGCTCATGTTGATGTCGAAGTTCTCGGCGTTTTCCGGCGAGAGGTACTGGGTATGCGGATCGTAGACCTGGGCCATGGCGTTGATATAGCTCTGGAACAGATCCTCGGAGCGGGTCTGGTTGATCCGGATCTGCTGGCCACGGTAACGCTTGCCCAGCAGCTCCTTGATTCCGGTCATGTCCTTGCCAGCCAGCTTCAGGCGCAGTACCTCGTCCTTGGCCTGTGCGCGCCAGAGTTGTTCAAGACCCTGTTCGTCAGCGACCCAAGGCGCGTCTTCGCGATCAACCAGAATCTCCTGGTCGCTGCTGAAGTCAAGCGTGTCCAGCTTGTTGTCGATCAGGTCCAGGGTGAAGGCCAGACGTTGCTGGACGCGCTGCAGCTGGCGTTTGTGCATGGCGAAGCCAACGTTCAGATCGCCAGCCTTTAGCAGGTCGTCGAAGCGCAGACGATTGCCGGCAAAGGCATCGATATCCTGCTGGGTAAACAGGCTGCGCTGGGGGTCGAGCTGCTTGATATAGGTGTCATAGATCTGGGCGGACAGATCGTCGTCCAGACGAATGCGGTTGTAGTGGTGGCGGCGCAGTAATTCGACGGTATTCAGGCTGGCAATGACCTGATCCCGGGTCGGCTGCAGTGAATCGAGGTCGAGGGCTTGATTCTGCTCGGCCGAGAGCACACTGCCGCTGAAGCTCAGCAGGGCAATGAGACAGGACTGGCGCAGGAGAGGGAAACCTTTCATCTGGGGTATCGTGTCCGGAGAGAGTATGCTTTTGGAGTTCCGACGGGAGCGCAGAGTTCCCGCGTATGGCCACTATTGAATGAACTATGGAGGTAGCGTGAGAGGATTGCAAGCTGAGGGCGGAGAGCTGTCCTGGCAGGTCCAGCCTGCTGCAGAGCTGAAATCTGGCGAAGTTCGCGTTCGTGTGATGGCCGCCGGTTTGAACCGTGCCGACCTGCTGCAGAAAGCGGGTATGTATCCACCGCCACCCGGGGTAACCCGTGTGCTGGGCCTGGAGTGTGCCGGCGAGGTGATCGAGGTAACCGAAGGGGCGCGCTGGAAGATCGGTGATCGCGTGTGTGCGTTGCTGGCTGGCGGCGGTATGGCTGAAGAAGTGGTGGTTGACCAGCGCCATCTGCTGGCGGTGCCGGACAACCTGAACTGGGCCGAGGCGGCAGCCATTCCTGAGGTGTTCAGCACCGCCTGGTTGAATGTATTTGTGTTGGGCAATGCGCGCCCGGGCGAGAAGGTGCTGATTCACGCCGGTGCCAGTGGTGTGGGCACTGCGGCAATTCAGCTGTGCAAGGCGCAGGGCAATCCTTGCTGGGTCAGTGTCGGCAGTCAGGACAAGCTGGATGCCTGTGTTGAACTGGGTGCCGAGGGTGGCGTGCTGCGTCAGGGCGGGATTGCTGCGCTGAAGGATTTTGGTCCGTTCAATGTTGCGCTTGATCCGGTCGGCGCTACCTACGCTGCTGATCATCTGGATCTCTTGGCGCTGGATGCGCGCTGGGTACTGATTGGTCTGATGGGCGGCCGCGATGCGACGCTGGATCTGGCCAAGGTGCTGGCCAAGCGCATCAGCCTGATCGGCTCGACCCTGCGGACCCGTGATGCCGAGTTCAAGGCGACCCTGCTGGCCGACATGGAGCAGCGCCTGATGCCCCAGTTTGCATCCGGTGAGCTCAAGCCGATGGTGGCAAAAACCTTCGGGTTTGCCGATGCGGCTGCTGCGTTTGAAGAGCTCGCGCGTGATCAGGTGGTCGGCAAGGTGATTCTGGTGCGCGAAGACTGATTGTCCGCGCTCCGAGCCACGACAAGCCCCAGGCGTTGCTGACGCTTGGGGCTTTTTTGTGGTGTTGCGCGGGAGTCTGCCAGCACTTGTTGTGATCGGGCTTTCGCGGACACGCTGCGCTTAGTCCGCCCTGCAGCACAGCGCGGGTCCGTAGGGCGGACTAAGCGCAGCGTGTCCGCCAAGGGCGGCGCTCAGATCAGCTGTGCGCTGTTGTAGAACGCGGTCAGCACGGTAATCAGATAGCCCGGGTCGCGGCTGCCGGCCAGTTCGCGGATCGAGTGCATGGCAAAGGTCGGCGCGCCGATGTCGACAGTGCGCACGCCCAGACGGCTCGCGGTGATTGGGCCGATGGTGCTGCCGCAGCCCATGTCACTGCGCACTACGAAGGCCTGGACCGGGACGTCTGCACTGGCGCAAAGGTGGCGGAAGAACGCAGCGGTTTCGCTGTTGGTGGCGTAGCGCTGGTTGCTGTTGATCTTGATGACCGGGCCGGCGTTGAGTTTGGGGCCATGGTTTTCGTCATGCTTCATGGCGAAGTTCGGGTGCACGGCGTGGGCGTTGTCGGCTGAGACCAGCAGCGAGCGCTGGATCAGCTGAATCCGTTCGGCGTCGTCCGGCACCAGGCGGCGCAGCACGTCCTCAAGGAAGGGGCCGTCGGCGCCGCAGCAGGAGGCTGAGCCGATTTCCTCGTGGTCGGTGCAGACCAGCAGGCACGGTTGCTCGCCATCGCTGTTCAGCAATGCCTGCAGGCCGGCGTGACAGGACAGCAGGTTGTCCAGACGGGCGGCGCTGAAAAAATCACCCTCAAGGCCAATCTGTGCCGGCGGCTGGGTGTCGTAGAAGCTCAGCTCGTAGTCCAGCACGGCAACGTCGGTGCAATCCGGGTGCTGTTGTTGCAGTTGGGCCGCCAGCAGGGCGCGCAGGTCACGGCCGGCCTCCAGGCTGTGTGCCAGCAATGGCGGCATGTCGGTTTGCGGGTTGATCGCCTGACCGTCGTTGACGCCACGATTGAGGTGAATCGCCAGGTTGGGAATGACCGCGATTGGTCGTTGAAAATCGATCAGCCGACTTTCCAGCGCACCATCGGCGCGACGGAAGGTCACGCGGCCGGCCAGCGACAGGTCGCGGTCGAACCAGGGCGCAAGCAGGGCGCCGCCGTAAATCTCCACGCCCAGTTGCCAGAGGCCTTGCTGGTCTTTTTCCGGCTGCGGCTTGACCCGCAGGCACGGGCTGTCGGTGTGCGCCCCGATCAGCCGCAGGCCGCGACTTGCCAACGCGCCCTCGGCACCCAGCTGAAAGGCAATGATCGAGGAGTCGTTGCGGCTGACCAGATAGCGCCCACCCGCTTTCAACTGCCAGTCTTCACGCTCGTTCAGTGCTTCAAATCCGGCTGCGATCAGGCGTTCGCGCAGGGTGGTGGTAGCATGGAAGGGGGTGGGTGAACTGGCGATGAAGTCGGCCAGATCCTGAAGCTGTTGGTCCTGCATGACGGTCTCCTGCAAGGTTGAATTCAGGCCCGTGTTCAGAACGGGCAGGGGCTCTCGAATGCCATGCGCTCGCCGGTTTCCGGATGGCTGATGGTCAGTCTCGCGGCGTGCAGTGCCAGACGCGGGCAGGCGTCGAGTGCGGCTCCCTCGGCGTACAGGCGGTCACCCAGCAGTGGATGCCCGATGGCCAGCATGTGCACGCGCAGCTGGTGCGAGCGGCCGGTAATGGGGGTCAGCTCCACCCGGCAGTAGTCCTGATGGCGCTCGAGCACCCGCCAGAACGTCTGTGCGTGCTTGCCCAGTTCGTGGTCAACGATGTGCCGCGGTTTATTGGGTGGATCATAGCGCAGCGGCAGGTCGATATGTCCCGCGTCGCCTTCGGGCTGGCCCCAGCACAGGGCGATATAGGCCTTCTCGGTCTCGCGGTCATGGAACTGGCGAGACAGTTCGCGATGGGCGTCGGGGTTGCGGGCGATTACCAGCAGGCCGGAGGTTTCCCAGTCCAGTCGATGAACGATGCGGGCTTCGGGGTAGCCGTTATCCTGCAGGCGGGTGATCAGGCAGTCCTTGTTGTCCTCGGCGCGGCCGGGGACAGACAGCAACAGGGTCGGCTTGTCGACGATCAGGAAGGTCGGATCCTGATGAATGATGCCGATATGGGTCAGGGGCATGGGAAATCCGCGGCGCCGCCCGGACGGGCGGCACCGACTTGCTCAAGGGCGTTCGGGCAGGGTGATGTTGAGTTCAAGAATCGAGCAATCATCCTGATTGTCCAGCGCGACGTGTACCTGTTCGCGATCGATAGGAACGTACTTGCTGATGACATCGATGATTTCTTGCTGCAGCTGCGGCAGGTAGTCCGGCTGATTACGCTGGCCACGCTCGTGGGCGACGATGATCTGCAGGCGCTCCTTGGCAATCGACGCGGGCGTCGACTTCTTGCGATCGCGGAAATAATCGAAAATGCTCATTAACGCCCTCCGAACAGGCGCTGCAGCAGGCCCTTCTTCTGTGCTTCCAGGAACCGGTGCGGAATATCCTTGCCCAGCAGGCGCTCGACGGCGTCACTGTAGGCCTGACCGGCATCGCTTTTCTCGTCCATGATCACCGGAATACCCTGGTTCGAGGCCTTGAGAACGGCCTGTGACTCGGGGATAACGCCCAGCAGCGGGATGGAGAGAATGTCTTCCACGTCTGACACTGACAGCATTTCGCCGTTTTCAACACGCTCGGGGTTGTAGCGGGTCAGCAGCAGGTTTTCCTTGATCTTCTCGCCGTTCTCGGCGCGGCGGGATTTGCTCGAGAGCAGACCCAGCATGCGGTCGGAGTCGCGCACGGAGGAGACTTCCGGGTTGGTGACCACAACGGCCTCGTCGGCGAAATACATGGCCAGGTGAGCACCTTTCTCGATGCCGGCCGGGGAGTCGCAGACGATGTAGTCGAAGGTTTCCTTCAGCTCGTTCAGAACACGCTCCACGCCTTCGACGGTCAGGGCGTCCTTGTCGCGGGTCTGGGACGCCGGCAGGATGAACAGGTTGTCGGAGCGCTTGTCCTTGATCAGGGTCTGATTCAGATTGGAATCGCCATTGATCAGGTTTACGAAGTCGTAGACCACGCGGCGTTCGCAGCCCATGATCAGATCCAGATTACGCAGGCCCACGTCGAAGTCGACGATGACGGTCTTGAAACCGCGCAGTGCCAGTCCGGTACCGATGGCGGCACTGGTGGTCGTTTTGCCCACCCCGCCTTTGCCTGATGTGACAACGATGACTTTTGCCAAAATGACCTTCCTGTCGAAATTGTCTGGATAGTGGAGCGCACCGGACTCAATTGGTTCCCGGTGCGGTGATAAGGAATATGGCTACGGCGGAACTCGGTCACAGACCAGAGAAAGAGGGCCCCCGAATGGCTCGACAGTATCGGTTAAAGCCCGCTGATCTTCAAGCTGTCACCCTCCAGGCTGATCTGCACGGCCTGCTTCCATTGTTGCTTGCGCAGATCTTCGGCCACCTTGTACTGCCCGGCAATGGAAACCAGCTCGGCTTCCAGGCTCTGACAGAAAATACGCGCCTCCTGGTTGCCCTGCACACCGGCAAGGGCGCGCCCGCGTAGCGGCCCGTAGACGTGGATATGGCCGTCGGCGAGCAGCTCGGCACCGGCGCTCACCGGGGCCATGACGATCAGGTCGCCGCCGCGGGCATACACCTGCTGGCCACCGCGGACCGGATCGGTGATGATTTTGCCAGCGATGGCGGCCGGTGGTGGCGGGATTTCGACGGCCGGTGCCGGTGCCGGTTTGGGGGGCGGTTCAGGCAGATCCAGGCTGCGCTCGCGCTGACGGCCGGGGGGCAGCAGTACCATATTGGCGCCCTGAGCCAGCTCGCGGAACGCCTCGCCGCCGCGCAGGGCAACCGGCTGCAGGCCGTGGTCACGGCAGAGGTTCAACAGGTGGCGCAAGGTAAGGTCGGTCAGCGGCTCGTTCAGTTTGTCGAGGGCAATCACCACCGGGGTGTCGACGAAGAAATTGGGCGCCTGCTCGACCTTTTCAGCCAGCTGCCGGGCGAACTGGTCCGGTGCCAGGCGAATCAGCTCGACCAGCGTCATCGTCAGCATGCCGCCCTTGAGGTGGAATACCGGGTCGTTGTCGAGCAGGTCGAGGGTAGTATCAGCAGTCATGATCAATCCAGTTTGCAAATTGGGGCGCGCCCCGGCGCTCGGAGCGGCCGCGGGCGTACCCGCTGTTCTGCGCTTCCTTATATAGATACAGCCGGTTGATCGCAAGCCGGCTTCGGTCTGACTGGCGGGGCTTTGGCGTCGTTCGGGCATCGCGGCTGGCGATCAGGCGGCTACAGGTCATAGAATGTGGGTTTTCGTTGAATGGATCCGTTGATGGAAAGGCCGGGCTTTTCTGCAGCATTGCTGCATCCGCGTTACTGGTTACTCTGGCTTGGGCTGGGACTGCTGTGGCTGGTGATCCAGTTGCCGTACCGCTGGCTGCTGGCTCTTGGGCGGGTTGTAGGGTGGGGCATGTTCCATCTCATGGGCGAGCGCCGTGAGGTCGCCCGTACCAACCTGGCGCTGTGCTTTCCCGAGATGTCGGAGATTGCGCGTGAGCGCCTGTTGCGCGAGAACTTTGCCTCCAACGGCATCGCCCTGTTTGAAATGGCCATGGCCTGGTGGTGGCCGCGCAAGCGGCTGGCTGGTCTGGCGCATATCGAGGGACTTGAGCATTTGACCAATGCTGCAGCCCAGGGCAAGGGTGTGGTCCTGATGTCGCTGCACTTCACCACTCTGGAGATCGGTGCTGCCCTGCTGGGGCAGGCGGTAACCATCGATGGCATGTACCGTGAGCATCGCAACGCGGCCTTTGATTTTGTGCAGCGTCGGGGCCGCGAGCGTCACAATCTAGATGCCAAGGCAGTGGAGCGCGAGGACGTGCGCAGCATGATGCGTTCGCTGCGCACCGGCCGGGCAATCTGGTATGCGCCGGACCAGGACTACGGCCGTAAGGCCAGTGTCTTTGTGCCGTTATTCGGGGTTGAAGCGGCGACCGTTACCGCCACCAGTACCTTTGCTCGTCTGGGCAAGGCGCTGGTGGTGCCCTTTACCCAGACCCGGCTGCCAAACGGACAGGGCTACCGGCTGACCGTGCATCCGCCGCTGACTGATTTTCCCGGCGAAAGCGAGACCGCGGACGCGCTGCGCATCAATCAGTGGGTTGAACAGGCTGTGCGTGAGCAGCCTGAGCAATACATGTGGGTGCATCGCCGCTTCAAGACGCGGCCTGAAGGGCAAAGTCGGCCGTATGCCAAGCGGCGTCGGCGCAAGCGCCGGGCACGGCGCAGCTGATGACTCCGCGTATCGGCAGTGATTGCGCCGGGCTGATCCTGTCTGGAGGCGGTGCCCGTGCGGCCTATCAGGTCGGCGTGCTGTCGGTCATCGCCGAGCTGTTGCCGGAGGGCGCGGCGAACCCCTTTCCGGTCATCTGCGGCACGTCTGCGGGCGCAATCAACGCGCTGGCGCTGGCGACCCATGCGCAGCATTTTGCCGAAGGGGTGAATCGTCTGGATGCGGTCTGGTCCGGTTTTCACTGTGACCAGGTGTACCGGACAGACTGGCCGGGCGTTACTGCTCAGGCCTGGCGCTGGCTCAAGGCCAACCTGCTGGGGTTTCCAGGCAGGCAGCCGACGGCCCTGCTGGATAACACGCCGTTGCGCGCTCTGCTGCAGCGCACCCTGCACTTTGGCCGGATTGATGAGGCGCTGCAGGCCGGCCTGCTGCAGGCGGTATCGGTCAGTGCATTTGGCTATCAGTCGGCCGAGTCGGTCAATTTCTATCAGGGTCGCGAACGGATCGCGCCCTGGTCGCGGCACCGGCGGGTAGGTGTGCAGACGCGGCTGGGGCTGGAACACCTGATGGCGTCGTCGGCCATTCCGCTGGTATTTCCCCCGGTTCTGCTCAACCGCGAGTGGTTCGGCGATGGGGCTGTGCGCCAGCAGGCGCCCATCAGCCCGGCGCTGCATCTGGGTGCCAACAAGGTTTTGGTGATCGGCGTGTCGGACAATCTGGCCGATCCTCCAGGCGGGCGACGCGGGCCGCGCCTGCGGGCTGCTGCGCCGCCAACGCTGGCGCAGATCGGCGGGCATCTGCTGAACAGTACCTTTGTCGATAATCTTGAAGCGGATGTCGAGCTGCTGGACCGGATGAATCGGCTTGCCGGTTACCTGCCAAGCGCTGCACGGCAGTCGGGCAGGGGGGTACGTCAGGTTGAGGTACAGATCATTTCGCCGAGCGAACCGCTGGATGTGATCGCGGCCAGACACCGCAAGCTGCTGCCTCGCTCCTTGCGGACCTTCCTGCGCGGCAGCGGTGCAACCCGGGCATCAGGCGGCAGCGTGGTCAGCTATCTGCTGTTTGAGGCGGATTACACCCGCGAGCTGATAGAGCTGGGCCGGCGTGATGCGATGGCCCAGCGCGATGCCCTGCAGCGCTTTTTGGGGCTGCTCTGTCTGGTGCCGAACGCTTCCTGAGCGGCTTCGGCACCAGCCGGATCCGCCCTTAGCCAGCCACCAGTACGCGAATCGCATCGAGCCGCAGTTTGGCCTGTTGCAGCAGGTGGTCACCCTCACGCAGGCGTTGCTCCAGCGCCTCGATTTCTTCATCGCGGACCAGCGGGTTGACCTGCTGCAGGGCCTTCAGCCGCTCAATCTCTTCGCGCAGCTCGTTGCCCAGCTGCTGTCGTGCGGCTTCAACCAGTTGCTGGTGCTGCGCGGCTGCTGCCTGCTCCCCTTTGCCCAGCACCTTCTCGATAGGCTCGCGCTGGGTTTTGGCGATCTTCACAGCCAGCTGCCGCGGCACTGATTCGACCTGCGAATCCAGCGTGTCAAAGCTGACCTTGGCTGCCAGGTTGTTACCGTTGATATCCAGCAGGCAGCGGATCGGCGTGGGCGGCAGTACACGCTGCAGCTGCAGCGCGCGCGGGGCCACCGCCTCGCAGACGTAGATACACTCCAGCAGCATGGTGCCGGGTTTGAGGGCCTTGTTCTTCAGCAAGCCGACGGCACTGTTGCCCATGCTGCCGGACAGCACCAGATCCATGCCGCCCTGCAGCATCGGGTGTTCCCAGGTGAGAAACTGCATGTCTTCGCGTGACAGGGCCGTGTCGCGATCATAGGTGATGGTCACGCCTTCGTCGTTACCCAGCGGGAAGCCGGCATCCAGCATGCGTTCGCCCGGGCGCAGAATCAGTGCGTTGTCGGAATGATCCTCGCTGTCGACGCCGAATACATCGAACAGGCGTTCCATGTAGATAGGCAGCTGGAAGTCACTGTCCTGACGGGCGATGGTCTCCAGCATCTGTTCGGAGTCCTTGTGGCCGCGCGAATGCAGTTCCAGCAGCCGGTCACGGCCGTTGTGCATCTCCTCTTCCAGCGCCAGACGCTGCGTGCGGGCACGTTCGATCAGGCTTTCCCAGCCGTCCTGGTGCGGATGGTCCAGGTGCTGCAGCAGCTCGCTGCCAAACTGGTGCTGCAGGGCATTGCCGGTCGGGCAGGTAGCACGGAAGGCGTTCAGCGCGCTGTCGTACCACTCGACCAGATGCGCCTGGGCGGTCCCTTCAAGATAGGGCACATGCAGCTGGATGGTGTGCTGCTGGCCGATACGGTCGAGACGGCCGATGCGCTGCTCGAGCAGGTCCGGATGGCTTGGCAGATCAAACATGACCAGATGGTGGGCAAACTGGAAGTTGCGGCCCTCGCTGCCGATTTCCGAGCAGATCAGCACCTGGGCACCAAACTCCTCGTCGGCGAAGAAGGCCGCCGCACGATCGCGCTCGATGATGCTCATGCCTTCATGGAAAACGGAGGCCGGAATCCCGCTGCGCACGCGCAGGGCGTCCTCCAGATCGAGTGCTGTTTCGGCGTGGGCACAGATGACCAGAATCTTGGTGCGCTTGAGCAGCTTGAGGGTGTCGATCAGCCATTCGACCCGTGGGTCGGCCTGCCACCAGGGGGCGTCGGCGTCCCGATCTGCCTGCATCGTCTGTTCCGGATACAGGGCAGCCTGGCCTTCTAGGTCCTGATATTGCTCGGGGCAGGGCAGCGGGTAGGCGTGCAGCTCGCGCTCCGGAAAGCCGGCGATTGCGGCGCGGGTATTGCGATAGAGAACGCGGCCTGTGCCGTGGCGGTCCAGCAGCTGGCGGATCAGGCTCTCGCGGGCAGCCGCGGCGTCAGCGCTATCGCTGTTCACGCTATTCAGCAGGCTGGTGGCGCTGTCACCCAGCCAACCGGTGATGGCAGCACTGTCCTCTGCGCTTAGGCTGTCCTGCTCGAGCAGGTGCTGTACCGCTTCGGCGACCGGCTGGTACCGCTCGGTTTCCCTGATGAACTCTTCCAGGCTGTGGAAGCGGTCCGGGTCAAGCAGGCGCAGACGGGCAAAGTGACTGGCCTGGCCCAGTTGTTCCGGGGTCGCTGTCAGCAACAGTACCGCCGGTGTGCGCCGGGCAAGGCCTTCAATCAGTGTGTACTCTTCGCTTGGCTGCTCTTCGTGCCAGACCAGGTGATGCGCTTCATCGACAATGAGCATGTCCCAGTCGGACTGGTCCAGGTAGTCCCGTGCCTTGTCGTTTTCCAGCAGGAACTCCAGCGCGACCAATGCCAGCTGGGCCTCTTCGAACGGGTTGTTTTCGGCACCGTTGCAGCGGTCGGCATTGAACAGGGCGAACTCGAGATTGAAGCGACGGCGCATCTCGACCAGCCATTGATGCTGCAGGTTCTCGGGCACGACGATCAGCACGCGACGGATGCGGCCGGTCTGCAGCTGGCGATGCAGGATCAGGCCGGCTTCGATGGTTTTGCCCAGACCCACTTCGTCAGCCAGCAGCACGCGTGGGGCCATGCGGTCGGCAACGTCGCGGGCGATATGCAGCTGATGGCCGATCGGTTGGGTGCGCACTCCGGCCAGGCCAAGCAGCGGCGAGCGCTGGATGCGGCAGAAATGGCGCAGGCTTTCAAAGCGCAGGCTGAACCAGGGCAGGGGGTCGATCTGGCTGGCGAACAGACGATCGCTGGCCAGCCGGAACTGAATGAAATTGTCCAGCATGGTTTCGGCAAAGGCGGCCGGGGTGCCGTCGTCCCGCAGGCCGGCGTACGCCAGCAGACCATCCTCTTCGACCACGTCGCTGACGATCATGCTCCAGCCTTCGTGGTGGGTAATGCTGTCGCCCGGACTGAAACGCACGCGGGTAAGCGGCGCGTTGCGCAGCGCGTAGTGGCGGGTTTCGCCGCTGGCGGGGAAGAGCATGACTACCAGGCGGGCGTCCTGCGACAGTACCGTACCGAGACCCAGTTCCGATTCGCTGTCGCTGACCCAGCGTTGTCCGGGGGTAAAACCTGTCATGCCGCTCTCCTGGTGGTGCAAAAAAGGGCGCATATCTTACCCGATCGTCCGGGTACCCGAAACCGCGGTGTTGCGCCGATCAGGTCGGTCTGAACATCTTGCATTGATTAAAAATTGCTCAGTTTTGTGCGCAATGACACAGTACAGAGGTAAACCTATTGGTCTAACAGTCGATAACCATTGTAGACGTGGTGTGTGTTGACGCTGGAAATCCGGCGTCCGGGCGATGAGGTTCAACAATCATGCTGATTCCGGGTTTGCCGCCTGCAGGAGCGCAAAATGATGCGTTCAGGGCCAAAACAGAGGTCAAGCCGTCCGCGGCCACCGAGCCCGTGCACGACGCCACAACTGAGCAGGTTGAGCGTCGTCGCCAGGACAAGGGGCGCTGGCCGGACCGCCGCCGTCGCCGCCGTCGCGTGCATACCCTGCAGGAGCAGCCGCCGGAGGAACGCGAGCTGGACCTGCCAAAGAAGGGGTTGCTGGTTGACATCGAAGTCTGAGGCGATGCTAGTCTGATGGCTCTCAACATCGTCCGTGAAGGTCAAGCGATGACAGATAAACATGACACCCCTGCTGTAATCGACTTTGCCGAGGCGCGTCGTCAACGCATTCACGATATCCACGATGCTCGCCTGGAGGCTATGCGTGATGCGTTCTCCCGGGCGCTGCCGCTGCCGTCTGGCAAGGCCGGTGGCAAGAAGCGCAAGAAAGGAAAGAAATCGCGTTAGTGTGGCAACACCTGCCATTGATCCGTGTCAATAACCCCGCATGTCGTAAGGCTTAACCTGCAGTCATTGAAAACGCAGGAGGTGCCTTATGTACATTGATGAAGCGGTCATTGCTGGTGTGATTACTGTCGGTCTGATGGTTGCCTTTCTGGGCGGTGTTGGTCTGTTCATCTGGCGCGATGCGCACAAAAAGAAAAACCAGTGATCTGCCTGGTGTTGTTGACTGGGGCATAATGGACTGCCGTGTAATGCTGGTAGCCCGTGATGCCCCAAGGTTCTCGTCCGCGCTGTAAGGCCTGTGCGCGTCCGCTCAGCCACTGTCTGTGTCACCTGATTCCCAGGCTGTGGCCCGATACTCAGTTGCTGGTGATTCAGCATCCGGATGAAGCCTCCCACGCCCTCAATACCGCCCGCCTGCTGGTTGCAGGTCTGGTTAATGCTCACTTGCTGGTCACCGAGTCACTGGCGGATCATCCCGATTGGGTCAGGCGTCTGAGTGATTCCGGCTGGCGCAATGAATTGCTGTTTCCCGGTCCGGATGCCCGTGAACTGGGTGTTGCTTGCGACACGCGCCCGCGGCGCCTGATCCTGCTCGACGGCACCTGGCGCAAGGCGCGCAAGTTGCTGTATCTCAATCCGATTCTGCAATCGCTGCCGCAGGTCAGGCTTGCTTCAGGTCTGAGCAGCCGATATCGCCTGCGCAAGGTACCCCATGCCGATGCGCTGTCCACCATCGAGGCCGGCGCCGAGGCGTTGTCGCTGCTGCACCCCGGATTTGAGCGCGATCGGCTGCTCGCGCCGTTCGAGGCGCTGATCGACGGTCAGATCAGCGCAATGGGCGAACAACGCTACCAGCGCAATTACCGCGATCGCCAGTAAAGCCGGCGCGACGGATCAACGCTTCCCTAGAGCTGTCCATTCACGACTTTTATTATCCGTGTTATTTGCCGCGCTAGCCCCGTGCGCTCGCTAGACTGCGAGCTACAGACTTACAGTCCGTAACAAAACAACAAGAACAGTCGTATCAGCACTGTCTGGTGACAGATAAGGGGAACACATGCAAACAACAGGACAGCGGGTCGTGATTACCGGGGCAGGCAGTGGCCTGGGTCGCGAACTGGCGCTGCGCTACGCGCGTGAGGGGGCACGTCTGGCCCTCGCCGATATCAATGACGCCGGGCTGGAAGAAACGCGGCGAATGGCAACGGCTGCCGGCGGCTGGGCATTCACCCAGCGCTGCGATGTGCGTGATTTCAGTCAGCTGGCTGCGCTGGAGCAAAGCTGCGAAGAGCGCATGCAGGGTGTTGATGTCCTGATCAACAACGCTGGCATTGCGTCTGGCGGCATGTTCTGGGACCTGTCGCTGGAGGACTGGGATTCGCAGATCTGCATCAACCTGATGGGCGTGGTCAAGGGCTGCAAGGCATTCATGCCGATTTTCATGAAGCAGGGTCACGGTCGGATCATCAATATCGCCTCAATGGCAGCGCACATTCAGACGCCGGGTATGAGTAATTACAACGTCGCCAAGGCCGGCGTTGTGGCGCTGTCGGAGAGCCTGCTGGCCGAGTTGCACCCGCTGGGTATCAAGGTCAGCGTAGTGTGTCCGTCATTTTTCCAGACCAATCTGCTGGAGTCCTATCACGGGCCCGACAGCAAGGCGCGCGACGATATGGCCAAGCTGCTGCAGAACTCGCCGATCAGCGCGGCCGAGGTGGCTGACATTACCTACCGTGAAAGTGAGGCGGATCAGTTCATGATCCTGCCGCATGAGCGTGGTCGCCTGGCGCTGGAGCAGAAGCGCGCCAACCCGCAGGTGATCTACGACGAGATGTTCCGCCTCGCTGCCAAGCGCCTGCAAGCCGGCTGATTCGCGCCCTGCAATGTGGCATCTGTCAGCAGTATGGCGTCTGATCGCCGGCTGCTGACGGGTGTTCGCTGCCAAATAGCGTTTTATCACGCCTGCCTATTGTGTTTACCCTGCGTCGTGACGCCTTTATTCTTGTCGTCCTCCGGACGGCTGGGTCGTCCCAATCCATCGGCAAGAAATGAGGGTATCGCAATGCGTGAAGTCGTAATCGTCGACAGTGTACGAACTGGCCTGGCCAAGTCCTTCCGTGGCAAATTCAACATGACCCGCCCGGATGACATGGCTGCCCACTGTGTCAATGCCCTGCTGGAGCGCACTGGTGTTGATCCGAAGATGATCGATGACTGCATTGTTGGTGCAGGCTCCAACGAAGGTGCTCAGGGCCACAACATCGGTCGTAACGTCGCTGTTCTGTCCAAGATGGGTATCGACGTTGCCGGTATGACCCTGAACCGCTATTGCTCTTCCGGCCTGCAGGCTATCGCCATTGCGGCCAACCAGGTCGCATCGGGCTGCTCCGATGCCATCGTTGCCGGTGGTGTTGAGTCCATCACCCTGACCGCCAAGAGCCGCAATACCGATCACTTCGTGAACCCGATTCTGGAAAAAGACTTCCCGGGCATCTACTACCCGATGGGTCAGACCGCCGAGATCGTTGCGCGCCGCTACAACGTGACCCGCGAGCAGCAGGACGCCTACGCTCTGCAGAGCCAGCAGCGTACTGCCCGTGCCCAGGCTGAAGGTCTGTTCGACGACGAAATCGTACCTATGGCGGTCAAATATCAGGTTCAGGACAAGGCCACCGGTGAAATCAGCATCGTTGATGGCGTTGTTGATGCCGACGAGTGCAATCGCCCGGACACGACCATCGAAGGCCTGAACAGCCTGAAGCCGGTCTTCGCCGAAGACGGTTCCGTGACTGCCGGTAACGCTTCGCAGCTGTCCGACGGTGCATCCATGACGCTGGTCATGAGCCTGGACAAGGCGCTCGAACTGGGCCTGAAGCCGCTGGCTTACTTCCGTGGCTTCACCGTTGCCGGTTGCGAGCCTGACGAAATGGGCATCGGCCCGGTCTACTCGGTACCCAAGCTGCTGAAAGCCCGTGGCCTGACTGTTGACGATATCGATCTGTGGGAGCTGAACGAAGCCTTCGCTTCCCAGTGCCTGTACGCCCGTGACTTCCTGAAGATCGACAACGAGAAGTACAACGTCAACGGCGGCTCCATCTCCATCGGCCACCCGTTCGGCATGACCGGCTCCCGTCAGGTCGGCCATCTGGTTCGCGAACTGCAGCGTCGCGGCAAGCGCTATGGCGTCGTCACCATGTGTGTTGGCGGTGGCATGGGTGCAACCGGCCTGTTCGAAGCCTATCGCGGCTGATCTGCGTGGCCGCGCAAGCGGCCCTGCGGGAAAAGGCGCCTGCCCTTCGGGACAGGCGCCTTTTTTGTTGCAGATTTAACGCTACTGTTACGGTGTGCGGCACAAGCCCTTGTGGCACAATGCGGGTTTTAATGTTGAGACGGAATACGTCCGGTGACGCTTCTGAGCGAGCTGCTGCACGAGATGGGTAATCATGGCCACTGAGCTGCGCCGGGTTGTCTTCGTGCTCCTGCCCGGCACCCACCCCGGCTGTCTGATGCCGGCACTGTCGGTCCTGCTGTCGGCCAATCGTATGGCTGAGGAACTGTGCTACCAGATTGAATGCTGCACGCTGGATGAACAGTCAATGCGCGCTGCAGATGGTCTGCTGCTCCAGCCCTCTCCCCTTGACCAGTGTGCACCCGGCTTCGCCCAGCTGTGGCTGGTGGCTGAACATCTGTCGGCGTCCGATCAGTTGCCCGACTGGCTGGCGTCACGGCTGCAGCAATGGCAGTCCGAGGGTGTGCTTATCGGCGGTCTGGAGGGCGGTGTTGCGGCGCTTGCCGCCTGCGGGTTGCTCGACGGCGGGCAATGCGCGGTTCATTGGCGAATGGTTGACGAGTTTCGTGAGCGTTTCCCCGCGGTTGAGGCAGTCACCCAGTTGTTTACGCGTGACGCTCAGGTGTGCTCCAGCAGCGGCGGGCAGGCCAGCACCGATCTTCTGTTGGCCATTGTCGCGCAGGAGCAGGGGCAGGATCTGGCAGCGCTGATTGCGGAGGACCTGGTAATCGAGCGGATGCGCGATGGCAGCGAGCGTCAGCGCATGCCGCTGCGCAATAGGCTGGGCAGCAGCCATCCGAAGCTGACGCAAGCCGTGATCCTGATGGAATCGAATATTGAGGAGCCGCTCACGACCGACGAGATTGCGCGTCACGTCTGCGTATCACGCCGCCAGCTGGAGCGAATTTTCAAGCAGTATCTTAATAGCGTACCGTCGCAGTATTACCTTGAGCTGCGCCTGAACCGGGCGCGTCAGATGTTGCTGCAGACCAGCAAATCCATCATTCAGATAGGGTTGTCCTGCGGCTTTTCGTCCGGGCCGCATTTTTCCAGTGCCTATCGTAATTGTTTCGGCGTCACACCGCGGGAAGATCGCAACCAGCGGCGCGCGCAGCAGGCCGCTGAGGGTACAGCCAAAGACAACTGAGTTCGCCGCCGGCGGATTCATATTTATGCGCACCCGGTTGGGGCGCCATTGAAGAGAAAGGAGATGACAGTGTCAGCAACGGTCGGTCGGTCCGATTTTGATCGGGTGATGGTTCCCAATTACGCACCGGTGAATATGGTTCCGGTTCGCGGCGCGGGCTCGCGCCTGTGGGATCAGCAGGACCGAGAATACGTCGACCTGGCCGGTGGCATCGCGGTCAACGCGCTGGGGCACGCGCACCCGGCGATGATCGAGGCTCTGACCGAGCAGGCGCACAAGCTGTGGCACGTCTCCAATATCATGACCAATGAGCCGGCGCTGCGCCTGGCTGACAAGCTGGTGCAGGCGACGTTTGCCGAGCGGGTGTTCTTCGCCAACTCGGGTGCCGAGGCCAACGAGGCCGCGTTCAAGCTGGCGCGTCGCTGGGGGCACAATACCGGCGGGGCGCAGAAGCATCAGATTATCGCCTGTACCAACAGTTTCCATGGTCGCTCGCTGTTTACCGTCAGCGTCGGTGGCCAGCCCAAGTACTCCGAAGGCTTCGGCCCGGCGATGGGTGGCATCATCCATGTGCCGTATCAGGACATTGCGGCGCTGGAAGCCGCCATGTCTGATGCGACCTGCGCCGTGGTCCTTGAGCCGGTGCAGGGCGAGGGCGGTGTGATTCCGGCCAGTGCCGAGTATCTGCAGGCCGTGCGCGCACTGTGTGACAAGCACAACGCGCTGCTGGTGTTTGATGAGGTGCAGAGCGGCATGGGGCGGACCGGCAAGCTGTTTGCCTACATGCACAGCGGCGTGGTGCCCGACATTTTGACCAGTGCCAAGAGTCTCGGCGGCGGCTTCCCGATTTCGGCGATGCTGACCACCTCGGCGATTGCCGAGCACTTTGCGGTCGGTACCCATGGCAGCACCTATGGCGGTAACCCGCTGGCCTGCGCGGTTGCTGAGCGGGTGCTCGATATCGTCAACACCCCTGAGGTGCTTGATGGGGTCCAGCAGCGTCATGAGCGCCTGCGTGGCGAGCTTGAAGCAATGGGGCGTGAATTTGGCGTGTTTTCGTCGGTGCGTGGCAGTGGTCTGCTGCTCGGTGCGGTGATGAGCGACGGCTTCAAGGGGCGGGCCAAGGATGTTCAGGCGCTGGCGCAGGAAGAAGGCGTGCTGGTGCTGCAGGCTGGCCCGGATGTGGTGCGTCTGGCGCCGAGCCTGATCATCGACGAAGTGGATATGGCCGAAGGCATGGCGCGCTTGCGTGCTGCTCTGCGGCGGATGGTCGGCTAGACCTCGGGAGGTAAGTGGATGCTGATGCTGCGCTTGGGCAGGGCTGCGGACCTGCCTCAGATTGAACGCCTGGCGGCGGCCAGCCCGGTTGGGGTAAGCGCGCTGCCGGCCAGTCGCGAGCGACTGGCGGAAATCCTTGGCGCATCCGAAGCATCCATGGCCGAGGGGGTTGTCTTCAGCGGCGAGGAGCGCTACTTCTTCGTGCTTGAAGACACCGAAACCGGTGTGTTGGCCGGGTGCAGCGGCATTATTGCCGCGTCCGGCTTCCGGTCACCGTTTTATACCTTTCGCAACGAAATGTTTGTGCATGCCTCGCGCGAGCTGGGGCTGCACAACCGCATCCATGTTTTGTCGCTCTGCCATGACCTGACCGGTCACAGCCTGCTGGTGGGGTATCACCTGTCTGACGAATACCATCAGCCCGACGTGATGGAGCTCAATGCGCGCGGGCGCCTGCTGTTTATGGCCAGTCATCCGCAACGGTTTGCCGAGTCGACCTCGGTAGAGGTGGTTGGTATCAGTGATGAGCAGGGGCACGCGCCGTTCTGGGACGCTGTCGGCCGCCACTTCTTTGCTGTCAGCTATACCGAGGCCGAGCGCATCGGCAGCGAGCGCGGGCGGGGTTATCTGGCGGAGCTGATGCCGGGCTATCCGATCTATGTGCCCATGCTGTCGGACGAGGCGCAGGAAGTGATAGGGCAGGTGAATCCATCCGTTCAGGATGTGTTCGACATCCTCATGGACGAAGGTTTCGAGACCGACAACTACGTTGACATCTTCGATGGCGGCCCCGTGGTTCATGCAAAGACGGCATTGCTCAAGACCGTGCGTCACAGCGAGCTGGCGGTCGTTGAGCTTGGTGAGCCGCAAGAAGGCGACACCTTGTGGCTGGTTGCCAATACCAGAGTAGGTGATTTTCGTGCCTGCGCCCTGCATATGGATTGGCAGCCGGGCGCGCCGGTTGTTCTGTCTGCATTGACGGCGCAGGCACTCAAGGTGGCCGCTGGCGATCAGCTGCGCCTGGTCAGGGGAGGTTGAAATGCTGGTAAGAGCAGCCTGTCAGCAGGATCTTGAAGGCCTTGTAGCGCTGGCAACCAGTGCTGGAGGCGGCCTGACCTCTCTGCCTGCCAGCGAAGAAAAGCTGCATGAGCGGCTGCTTCAGATCGAGCGCAGTTTCGCCGGTGCCGCGATGCAGGCTGATGCCGATTATCTGCTGGTCATGGAAGGCCCGGACGGCCGTATTGTCGGCTCCAGTGGCATGCTGGGCGCGGCCGGTCTGCGTGAGCCTTGGTACAGCTACCGGATGGGGTTGACTGTCGCAGCCAGCAGCGAGTTGGGTGTGTATCGGCAGCATCCGACGCTGTTCCTGGTCAATGACCTGACCGGCGCGACTGCGCTGTGCTCTTACTTTCTGGTGCCGGAATTTCGCTGCGGTGACTTCCCGCGGCTGTTATCCAAAGCGCGCTTCATGTTTATGGCAGATGCACCACAGGAGTTCTCCGAGCGCGTGGTAGTCGAGATGCGCGGCGTTTCCGACGCCGATGAGCGATCACCCTTCTGGGACAGCCTGGGGCAGCATTTCTTCCGGATGGATTTTGCCCGTGCCGACTACCTGACCGGTATCGGCAACAAGGCGTTTATTGCTGAAATGATGCCCAAGTTTCCGCTCTACGCCTGCTTTCTCAGTCAGGCTGCCCGTGATGCGATTGGCCAGGTGCATCCTGATTCGGAGGCTGGTCGGCTGGTGCTGGAAGAAGAGGGCATGCGCTATCAGGGCTACATCGACATTTTTGACGGTGGCGCTACGCTGGAAGCACAGCGCGGCCAGATTCGTGCGATCCGTGACAGCCGCACTCTGCTGTTGGCGATCGGTACGCCGGGAGATGAGGCGCAACCCTATCTTGTTTCCAATCGCGGCCGGGAAAACTGCCGCATGATTTCCGCGCCAGCCAGGGTAGCAGCCGGAACGCTGGTGGTTGCTGCCGAGTCCGCAGAGCGACTCAAACTGCGTGCAGGCACGCTGGTCAGAGCGGTTTCGCTGACAGGCTGAGCTGGCGCCGGCTTACCCGTCACGCTCCGTTGTTGAACTGGCTGGCTCTGCGGCGGGTCAAAATCTATGGTTGCCATAGTGAATATCAACGGAGCAGTTAATGCATAGTGCGCTCTGATGCCTATATAATGCGGCTCTTTGCCAGATTGCGCGCTCTTTTCGGGGCAACCTCTCCACGCGGCGCAGATCGCGACATGCTTCCGACGTTCAGCTGGCCGACCCGTCTCTGGTAAGGGAATTATGAAAAGCGCAGACATCCGTGAATCCTTCCTCCGTTTCTTTGAAGAAAAGGGCCACACCCGCGTTGCCTCCAGCTCGCTGATCCCGGCAAACGATCCCACGCTGCTGTTCACTAACGCCGGCATGAATCAGTTCAAGGACTGCTTCCTCGGGCTTGAGAAGCGCGCCTACACCCGCGCCACGAGCAGCCAGAAGTGTGTGCGTGCAGGCGGCAAGCACAATGACCTGGAGAACGTCGGCTATACCGCGCGTCACCACACGTTCTTTGAGATGCTCGGTAACTTCAGCTTTGGCGATTACTTCAAGCGTGACGCCATTCATTACGCCTGGGAGTTTCTGACCTCGGACAAGTGGCTGAACCTGCCCCAGGAAAAGCTCTGGGTCACGGTCTACGCCAGCGATGACGAAGCCTACGATATCTGGACAAAGGAAGTTGGCGTGCCGGCCGAGCGCATGGTGCGTATTGGTGACAACAAGGGCGCGCCCTATGCGTCCGACAACTTCTGGGCGATGGGTGATACCGGACCCTGCGGTCCCTGCACAGAGATTTTCTACGACCATGGCGCCGATATCTGGGGTGGCCCGCCGGGCTCGCCGGAAGAGGACGGTGACCGTTATATCGAAATCTGGAACAACGTCTTCATGCAGTTCAATCGCACCGCCGACGGTGAGTTGCATCCGCTGCCGGCGCCGAGCGTTGACACCGGCATGGGGCTGGAGCGTATCAGCGCGGTCATGCAGCACGTGCATGCCAACTACGAGATTGATCTGTTCCAGAACCTGCTGGCTGCTGCTGCCGAAGCTATCGGCTGCCCGCAGGATAATGCCGCGTCACTGAAAGTAGTGGCAGACCATATTCGTTCCTGCAGCTTTTTGATTGCCGACGGCGTACTGCCGTCCAACGAAGGTCGTGGCTATGTGCTGCGCCGCATCATCCGTCGCGCCTGCCGTCACGGCAACAAGCTGGGCGCCAAGGGCGTGTTCTTCCACAAGATCGTTGCGGCGCTGGTTGCCGAGATGGGTGAGGCTTTCCCTGAGCTCAAGACCCAGCAGGCGCATATCGAACGGGTGCTCAAGACCGAGGAGGAACAGTTCGCCAAGACTCTGGATCAGGGCCTGCGCATCCTCGAGCAGGATCTGGCCGAGCTGAAAGGCAGCGAAATCCCTGGCGATGTTGTGTTCAAACTGTACGACACCTACGGCTTTCCGGTTGACCTGACCGGTGATATCGCCCGTGAGCGCGATCTGACCATCGATGAGGCTGGCTTTGAGGCAGCGATGGAAGCGCAGCGCGAGCGCGCGCGTTCCGCCAGTCAGTTCGGGCTGGATTACAACGCCCTGGTCAAGGTGGATATCGAAACCCGTTTCCAGGGCTACGAAGGTACCGACGGGCAGGGTACAGTCGTTGCGCTGTTCCGTGACGGTGAGCCGGTCGAGGTGCTGAACGAAGGCGATAACGGTGTGGTCGTGCTGAATCAGACCCCGTTCTACGCCGAATCCGGTGGCCAGGTTGGTGACACCGGTTATCTGTCGGCCTCCGGCCTGCGCGCCGAAGTGTCAGATACCACCAAGGCGGGTAATGCCCATCTGCACCATGTCATCGTTCAGCAAGGCACTCTGCGTGACGGCGAAGAGGTGCAAGCCACGGTCGACGCCGGCGTGCGTCAGGCCACCGCGCTGAATCACTCGGCAACTCACCTGCTGCATGCTGCGCTGCGCGAGGTGCTGGGTGATCACGTTCAGCAGAAAGGGTCGCTGGTCGACAGTCAGCGCCTGCGCTTCGACTTCAGTCACTATGAAGCGATCAAGCCCGAGCAGCTGCGCGCTCTGGAAGACCGGGTCAACGAGCAGATTCGCCTGAACTCCGTCGTTGGTGTGGAGGTCACTGATATTGAGTCGGCCAAAAACAAGGGCGCGATGGCTCTGTTTGGCGAGAAGTATGGTGACCAGGTGCGTGTACTGACCATGGGTAACGGCTTCTCCGTCGAGCTGTGTGGTGGCACTCACGTATCGCGCACGGGTGATATCGGTCTGTTCAAGATCACCGCAGAAAGCGGTATTGCCTCTGGCGTGCGCCGCATTGAAGCGGTGACTGGCGCCGGTGCGCTGGCCTGGATTGCCGACACCGAGGAGCGGTTGCGCGAAGCAGCTGCTACCGTGAAGGGCAGTCGCGACAATATGCTCGATAAGCTGGCGGCGCTGGTAGAGCGCAGTCGCCAGCTGGAAAAGGAAGTTGATCAGCTCAAGGCCAAGGCTGCCAGCGCCGCGGGCTCGGATCTGGCAGCAGCAGCGCAACAGATTGGCGGTCGCACGGTGCTGGTTCAGCGGGTTGACGGTCAGGACGGTAAGGGTCTGATGGCACTGGTGGATCAGCTGAAGAACAAGCTCGGTTCGGCGGCGATCCTGCTGGGCGGCGAGAGCGACGGCAAGGTCGTACTGGTTGCCGGTGTAACCAAGGATCTGGCTAGCCAGCTCAAGGCGGGTGACTGGATTCGTACCACGGCGCAGGCGGTCGGCGGCAAGGGCGGTGGGCGTCCGGACATGGCACAGGGCGGTGGCACCGATGTCGCAGCGCTGGATCAGGCCCTCGTCGACGCCGTCAGCTGGGTCGGGCAGCAATAAGGGCAGCGCTCGGCTGAGCGCTGGTGCAATGGTCGGGGAACCGGCCTCTGGGTGAGGATAGACGTAGCAAAATGGCGCTTATTGTCCAGAAGTTTGGTGGTACCTCGGTCGGCAGCGTGGAGCGAATCCAGCAGGTCGCCGAGAAAATCAAGGGCTTCAAGGAGCGTGGCGACGATCTGGTTGTGGTGGTATCCGCCATGAGCGGTGAAACCAATCGTTTGATCGATCTGGCCAAACAGATTCAGGCTGATCCGGATCCGCGCGAGATGGACGTGATCGTGTCCACCGGTGAGCAGGTCACCATTGGCCTGTTGGCCATGGCGCTGAAGGCGATCGGTGTCGAGGCGGTCTCAATGACTGGCCCGCAGGTGCGCATCCTGACAGACAGTGCACACGGCAAGGCGCGCATCCAGCAGATTGATGATGCACGCATGCGTGCCGAGTTGGCTGCAGGTCGCGTTGTCATCGTTGCCGGTTTCCAGGGTGCAGATGAGACTGGTGCGATTACCACATTGGGGCGTGGCGGGTCCGATACGACCGGGGTTGCCCTGGCGGCTGCGCTCAAGGCCGATGAGTGTCAGATCTATACTGATGTAGATGGTGTCTACACTACCGATCCGCGGGTCGTAGAGTGCGCCCGGCGTCTGGATCGCATTACCTTTGAAGAAATGCTGGAAATGGCCAGCCTCGGATCGAAGGTTTTGCAGATTCGTTCGGTCGAGTTCGCCGGCAAGTACGCAGTGCCGCTTCGAGTGCTGCACAGTTTTAAAGAAGGCCCTGGCACCCTTATTACCCTTGAGGACAACGTATCAATGGAACAACCCGTCATCTCCGGTATTGCGTTCAATCGTGACGAAGCCAAGCTGACCATTCGCGGCGTGCCGGACACTCCCGGCGTCGCGTTCAAGATCCTCGGTCCGGTTAGCGCAGCTAATATCGAAGTCGACATGATCGTGCAGAACGTGTCGATGGATAACACCACGGACTTTACGTTTACCGTACATCGCAATGAGTTCCGTAAGGCAGAAGCTATCCTTAAGCAGGTGGCGGCTGAGATCGGCGCACGTGAAGTGGCGGCGGATGACAAGATCGCCAAGGTCTCCATCGTGGGTGTCGGCATGCGCTCGCACGCGGGTGTCGCCAGCAGCATGTTTGAGGCGCTGGCCAAGGAAGGGATCAACATCCAGATGATTTCGACCTCCGAGATCAAGGTCTCGGTCGTTATTGATGAGAAGTATCTTGAGCTGGCAGTTCGTTCGCTGCATACCGCGTTCGGGCTGGATGCTCCTGCCTCCAGTGATGCCTGACAGGTATTGCCGAGGATAGGCGGGCTGCCTGATACGGCCCGCTGCAAGGGCACGGTCTCTGGCTGCCGTGTCCGCCTGCGTTGCCTGCTGTCCGGGTTGCGTCAGGCTCTTAGCCGGTTTTTTGCAGAGCTGTGTCCTGATCATTAGCAAGGAGAAATGGAATGCTGATTCTGACTCGACGGGTCGGTGAGACCCTGATGGTAGGGGATGAAGTGACCGTGACTGTTCTGGGTGTCAAAGGCAACCAGGTACGTATCGGCGTCAATGCGCCCAAAGAAGTCGCGGTTCACCGCGAGGAAATTTACCAGCGCATCCAGAAAGAAAAGGACGAAGAACCAAATAACTAATTTTATTGAGTTTTTCGTTGCAATAATAAAATCGCGCGGGTAATATTCCCCGCGTGTTCGGAGAGGTGGCCGAGAGGCCGAAGGCGCTCCCCTGCTAAGGGAGTATACCTCAAAAGGGTATCGCGGGTTCGAATCCCGCCCTCTCCGCCATTTTATGAATTGCAGGCTTTGTCAGACGTTAGCTTTTGAATTCAAAAGAAAATATTTGACGATGCAGGAAAAGAGCCTATAATTCGCCCCCA
>NZ_NBYK01000011.1:0-56249 GCF_002197985.1 Halopseudomonas aestusnigri | reverse complement strand
CAGAAAACCCACTGATTTCAGTGGGTTTTTTTTGCCGTCACGAAAGTAGAGCTGAGCTCGGGTAGAAAGCCTGATAGGCTTTGTTTTCATATCGCTGTGGCCTCCTGCTGCCGGGAGGCGTCGATTGGTAAACGCCCGCTGCGGGCGGGTCAGGAAGCCTTGCCATGTCGGATATCAACAGAAAGTCGCCGGAAAGCCTGCAGGATCGCCTCGAGCAGGTGCAGGAGCTGTTGAGTCGTCATCGTCTGGTCGAGGATCTGGTGCACAAGCAGGAGGGGCAGCATCAGGAGCTGGTTGAGCATCTGGTTCACCAGCAGAACCTGGTCGAGCTGCAGCGCAAGCTTGATGAGCTGCACCCGGCAGACGTTGCCTATATTCTTGAGTCCTTGCCACTGGATGAGCGTCTGGCCGTCTGGCAGCTGGTCAAGGCCGAGCGCGATGGGGACATTCTGCTCGAGGTGTCCGACGCGGTTCGTGAAACCCTGATCGCGGACATGGATAGCCACGAGATCATCGCGGCTGCCAACACCCTTGATGCGGACGAGCTGGCAGATCTGGCGCCTGACCTGCCGCGCGACGTTGTCCGTGAGCTGATGGACAGCCTGGACGCGCAGCAGCGTGATCGCCTGAAGTCGGCGCTGTCCTATGATGAGGATCAGGTCGGCGCGCTGATGGACTTCGACATGATCACCATCCGTGATGATGTCAGCCTGGAGGTGGTCAGCCGCTACCTGCGTCGGTTTGATGCGCTGCCAGACCATACCGACAAGTTGTTCGTAGTCGATACCGAAGGTCTGCTCAAGGGCGTGCTGCCGATCAAGAAGCTGCTGGTCAGTTCTCCGGATGCGCTGGTTGTCGACGTCATGTCTGATGATCCGGTGATCTTTGATCCGGCCGATGACGCCGGTGATGCGGCGCAGGCGTTCGAGCGCTATGACCTGGTCTCGGCGCCGGTGGTCGACAATCTCGGTCGGCTTTGTGGGCGTTTGACCATCGACGAGATGGTCGACTACATCCGTGAAGAGAGCGAAGCGGAGGTGCTCAATGCTGCCGGTCTGCGCGAAGAAGAAGATATCTTTGCGTCGGTCTGGAAGTCGGTCCGCAACCGTTGGGCCTGGCTGGCGGTAAACCTCTGTACTGCGCTGATTGCCTCGCGTGTGATTGGTCTGTTCGAGAATGCCATTGAGCAATTGGTTGCCCTCGCTGCGCTGATGCCGATTGTGGCGGGTATTGGCGGCAACTCGGGCAATCAGACCATCACCATGATTGTGCGCGGGATCGCCACCGGCCAGGTGCAGGTTGCGCATGGGCGTCGTCTTCTGCGCAAGGAGACGGGCGTGGCCCTGATCAATGGCCTGTTCTGGGGTGTGGTGCTGGCTGCCATAGCTCTGCTGCTATACGGTAGCGTGCCGCTGGCGGTTGTGCTGATGGCTGCGATGACGCTGAACATGCTGCTGGCGGCTTGTATGGGGGTATTCATTCCCCTTATAAGGCTGCGCCTGGGCGGAGATCCCGCGCTGGGCTCCAGCGTACTGATTACCGCAATTACAGACAGCGGCGGCTTCTTTATCTTCCTCGGCCTTGCCACTGTTTTTCTGCTTTAGTGCAATTGTCTTTCTCTCCAGGGTGTGTCGCTTTGATTGCCTAAAATGTCACATCAGGATACATTAGGCCGTTTTTTCGTGTGGGAGGACTGTCGCGAGACAGCCTGATCTGCCAAGCACCCACTGACGTTATGCCAGCTATATAAGCAGCATGGATTAACCATGCCCAGAGTTGCGGGAGAGAAAATGGATTCTAATAACCTGGTTCTTGAAGGCGTTGAGCTGATGCTCCTCGGGATGGGGGCCGTCTTCAGTTTCCTTATTCTGCTGGTTGCCTGTACCAGCATCATGTCGGTCATTCTGTCGCGTTATTTCCCTGAAGCCTTGCCCGCGCCGAAGCCGGTGCGCAAGAAGGCGAGCGCTGCTCCAGCCAGTGTAGACCCCGATGTGGTTGCCGCCATTGGCGCTGCCATCAAGCAGCACCGTGCGCGTCAACGCTCCTGATTCATCCGTTTCGCGGTTTTCACCATTAAAAATCAAATAAAGGCCATGACACTATGACCGATACCAAAAAGCCTTTGGGCATTACTGATGTCATCCTGCGTGATGCACACCAATCCATCCTGGCGACCCGCATGCGCCTTGATGACATGCTGCCCATCGCTGGCAAGCTCGACCAGGTAGGCTTCTGGTCCGTTGAATCCTGGGGCGGCGCGACCTTCGATGCCTGTATCCGTTATCTGGGCGAAGATCCGTGGGAGCGTATTCGTGCCCTGAAAAAGGCCATGCCCAATACCCGTCAGCAAATGCTGCTGCGCGGTCAGAACCTGCTGGGCTACCGCCATTACGCTGACGACGTAGTCGAGAAGTTTGTTGAGCGCGCGGCCGTCAACGGCGTCGACGTGTTCCGTGTATTCGACGCGATGAACGATCCGCGTAACCTGGAGACGGCGCTCAAGGCCGTCAAGAAGCAGGGCAAGCACGCGCAAGGTACCATCTCCTACACCACCAGCCCGGTGCATACCCTGCAGATGTGGGTGGACCTGGCCAAGCAGATCGAAGATATGGGCGCCGACTCCATTGCCATCAAGGATATGGCCGGCATCCTGAACCCCTATGTTGCCTTTGATCTGGTCAGCCAGCTGAAGTCGACCCTGAGTATCCCGGTGCATATGCAGTGCCACGCCACTGCGGGGCTGTCGACTGCGGCTATCCTGAAGGCAGCAGAGGCAGGTATTGATAACGTCGACTCTGCTATCTCCTCGATGTCCATGACCTACGGTCATTCACCGACCGAGTCTGTGGTCGCAATTTTCCAGAATACCGAGCGTGATACCGGTCTGAACCTGGAGCTGCTGGAAGAAGTGGCCGCCTATTTCCGTGAAGTGCGGAAGAAGTACGCCAAGTTTGAAGGCAACCTGAAGGGCGTAGACTCCCGCATTCTGGTTGCTCAGGTGCCGGGCGGCATGCTGACCAACATGGAAAACCAGCTGAAGGAACAGGGCGCGAGCGACAAGTTTGACGCCGTTCTGGCCGAGATTCCGCGCGTGCGTGAAGACCTGGGTTTCATCCCGCTGGTAACACCGACCTCACAGATTGTTGGCACTCAGGCGGTCATTAACGTTCTGACTGGCGAGCGTTACAAGTCCATCACCAAGGAAACCGCAGGCGTGCTCAAGGGCGAGTACGGTGCAGCGCCGGCGCCGTTCAATGCCGAGCTGCAGGCTCGCGTTCTTGATGGTGCCGAAGCCATCACCTGCCGTCCGGCAGACCTGCTGGAAGCGGAAATGGACAAGCTGACTGCCGAGCTCAAGGGCATGGCCAGCGAGAAGGGTATCAAACTCGCCGAAAATGAAATCGACGACGTTCTGACCTACGCCCTGTTCCCGCAGATTGGTCTCAAGTTCCTCGAAAACCGCGGTAACCCGGATGCATTCGAGCCGGTACCGACCGGTAACGAGCTGCCGGCTGGCGCCAAGTCGGCCGGTCCTGAGGCCTACACCGTTAGCGTCAATGGCAAGGAATACGTTGTCCAGGTCTCCGAGGGTGGCGACATTTCCGGTATCAAGCCGCTGGGCGATGCAGCAGCTCCTGCCGCTGCTACTGCTGCACCCGCTGGCGACGGCGAGCCGCAGGGTGCGCCGCTGTCCGGAAACATCTTCAAGGTGCTGGTTGCTCCGGGCGATCAGATCGAAGAGGGTGACGTTGTCATGATCCTGGAAGCGATGAAGATGGAAACCGAAGTGCGCGCCGTTCGCGGTGGCAGTGTGGTCTCCGTTAACGTCAAGGTTGGCGACGCAGTAGCCGTCGGCGACACGCTGCTGACCATCGGTTAAGGGGGAGATTAATGGATAAGCTCCTCCAACTGTGGCAGACCACGGGTATCTATCACATGGCCTGGGGTCAGGCAGTGATGATCGTGGTGTGCTTTGGTTTGATCTACCTTGCCATCCGCAAGGGTTTTGAGCCGCTGCTGCTGATTCCGATCGGCTTTGGCGGCATCCTGGCCAACCTGCCGGTCGCCAACATGGCCGAAGGGTCGGGCATCTTGCACATGATCTATGAAGTCGGTCTGCCGACCAGCGTGTTCCCGCTGCTGATCTTCATGGGTGTAGGTGCAATGACCGACTTCGGTCCGATGCTGGCCAATCCGCGCACGCTGCTGCTCGGTGCTGCTGCGCAGTTCGGGATCTTCGGTACCTTGCTGGGTGCGCTGGCACTGACTGCTGCAGGGATTCCCGGCTTCGAGTTCACCATGAAGGAAGCAGCGTCCATCGCCATCATCGGTGGTGCGGACGGCCCGACCTCGATCTTCGTGACCTCGAAGCTCGCGCCAGATCTCCTGGGCCCGATTGCGGTTGCTGCCTACTCCTACATGGCGCTGGTTCCGCTGCTGCAGCCGCCGATCATGCGCGCGCTGACCAGTCAGAAAGAGCGTGGCATTGTGATGACCCAGCTGCGCGTGGTGAGCAAGGCCGAGAAGATCATCTTCCCGCTGTTGCTGCTGATGCTGGTTGCCCTGCTGCTGCCCGATGCAGCGCCGCTGGTTGGCATGCTGTGCTTTGGTAACCTGATGCGTGAGTGCGGTGTGGTCGAGCGCCTGGCGGATACCAGCCGTAATGCGCTGATCAACATCGTTACCATCGCCCTGGGTCTGGCCGTTGGCTCCAAGTTGTCTGCGGAGTCCTTCCTGCAGCTCAAGACCCTTGGCATTCTGGTACTGGGTATGATCGCGTTCTGTGCGGGCACTGCGGCTGGCGTGTTGATGGCCAAGCTGCTGAACCTGTTCAGCAAGAATCCGATCAACCCGCTGATCGGTTCTGCCGGTGTGTCTGCGGTGCCAATGGCTGCCCGTGTATCCAACAAGGTAGGTCTGGAGACCAATCCGCAGAACTTCCTGTTGATGCATGCGATGGGTCCGAACCTGGCGGGTGTAATCGGCTCTGCGGTTGCGGCAGGTATTCTGCTCAACTTTGTTGGCTGATCGCTGCTTTGGCTGGAAATAAAAAACCCGCTCATTGAGCGGGTTTTTTGTTGGTCCTTGCTGCGCTGAATCAGATGTGCGCAGAGGTCAGGTCTGTATCAGGCCTGTTCGTTGGCCAACAGCGCCAGCAAGGCGTTTTGCTGGCGTCGGCTCATGTCTCGGAAGTGCGTCAGCAGCTCGCGCTCGTGATGGCTGAGGCCTTCCGTATCCTGTGCGTTGAGCATCTTGCGCGAGGGCTGGTTTTGTTCGGGGAGCGTCGGCAGATCCAGCAGGCTGTGTTCCAGTCGCGCAATGATCTCCGAGTTCATGCTGCGGTGATGTTGCTTGGCGACATCTGCAATGCGGTCACGCATTCCCTGGGGTAGACGAACCACGAACTTGTCGGCGGTTCGGCTGGTGTACTGTTGGGTAGCTGTTTTCATGGGGCAATGATAATCGCTTGGCTGAAAAAATCGATGCTGGCCAAGTGCCGCAGATCAATGCGGAAAAGCGCGGCCAGGGCCATGGGTTGTCCAAATACAATCGTTATAGACAACATTTTTTCTATTGGTGCCCTAGTAGACCTTTTTTTTGCGTTTCAGGCTATAGGGTGACAAAAAAATGTCTATGAAATGTGACGGGTTTACGACGAATGGCACTATGCTATTGCTTTGGTTTTGCCAGCATTGCGCTGGAAATGCCCGGTATGCTTCAGGTAATATCTCGAACTCTCGATTAAATTCAACGGGTTGTGACATCACCTGCGACGTATTTGCGCTTGTAGCTCAGCTGGATAGAGCAACCGCCTCCTAAGCGGTAGGTCCCCGGTTCGAATCCGGGCTCGCGCACCATCTTCCTTTTTCCTGATTGCTGCCTGGCCTGGCCTGCGATCCAGCGGCTCGGGAACCCTGCCTTTGCCGGTGGGTCGACTATTCTGCGTTTAGCTGGCATTGTTGCCGGCTAGTCATCTCCAGGGATTGTAACGGGAGCCTGCATGCCTCGCGCACTGACCGCCTTTTCTTCACTGTATTTCGCCACCTTGCTGATGCTGCTTGGCAGCGGTTTGCTGAGTACCTACCTGGGCCTGACGCTGGCAGCCAATGGTGTCAGTGAGCTGTGGATCGGTTTGTTGATGACGGGCTATTACGGCGGCTTGGTGATGGGAGCTTCGGTTGGTCACCGTCTAATCGCTCGGGTTGGCCATATTCGCGCCTTTGTTGCCGGTGCTGGGCTGGTGACGGCGTCGGTGCTGTGCCACGCGCTGTTTGAGAATGTGATCGTGTGGCTTGGGCTGCGGGTGCTGGTGGGCATGGCCATGATGTGCCAGTTCATGGTGTTGGAAAGCTGGCTTAACGAGCAGTCCGAGTCGCATCAGCGGGGCATGGTATTCGCCAGCTATATGGTGGTTACTTACCTTGGTCTGGTGCTGGGGCAAGTGGTTTTCGCCATCAAGCCGGAGCTTTCGCTGGATCATCTGCTGTATGTCGCAATGTGCTTTTCGCTCTGCCTGGTGCCTGTCGCTACCACCCGGCAGATCCACCCTGCGCCGCTGCGCCCTGCGCCGTTGAAGGCGAGGTTGTTTCTGCAGCGTATTCCTCAGGCGCTGACCACTATCGGTGTCGCGGGGCTGATGATGGGGGCGTTTTACGGTATGGCGCCGGTATACGCCAAGTCTGTGGGGTTGCCGACATCGGAAATTGGTATGTTCATGGCGGTGACCATTTGTGCCGGGCTGGCCGCGCAATGGCCTGCCGGCTGGCTGTCCGATCGGATTGATCGCAGCCAGTTGATTCAGGTGAGTGCCATGGTGCTGACCGCAGTGTCGGTGGTCATGGCGATTGGTCTGATGCCGGCCGGCGGTCTGATTTTCATGACGGCGATATTCGGCCTGATGGTGTTCACCCTGTATCCCATGGCTGTGGCGCTGGCCAATGACCATGTTGAGCCGGATGATCGGGTGCCGCTGTCGGCGATGTTGCTGGTGACCTTTGGTCTGGGTGCGAGCGTGGGGCCGCTGGTCAGTTCAGGGCTTATGAAGTGGCTGGGCCCCGGTATGCTTTACGTATTTATGGCTGCCTGCAGTGCCATTCTGGTCTTCAGGGTGCGTTCTGCCGCAGTCACCGGCGATCATCTCGTAGAGTCTGCGCCGCTGCAGTTCATGCCGGCGGCCGGCAACCTTGCCAGCTCCCCATTGGCCGCCGCAATTGATCCCCGGGTGGAGGAGAGTGCGGTAATTGAGCAGATGCAGGACGAGGTGGTGGTCGAGGAGTCTGCGGCAGCAGACTCCGGGCTCGACGCTGATCAGGATGATCATCGACCTGGTTAGAACAGGTCTTCCTTCTCGAGACGCCGCGCTTCGCGCTGAAGATAGTTGACGAAGCGGTCGATGCTGCGCTGGGCCTGCGCGGATTGCAGCTTGAACATCAGGCCGGCGTGGGTTTCGTTGGCTTCCTCTCGGAATACGACGTGGCGAACTTCAACGGTGACACTGACACGGCCGACGTCAGGCAGATGGAGCACGCTGCTGCTGTACTCTTCGCCTGGCTTCAGTGATTTGCTCCGGTCGCCCTCCAGACGCACCTTGCAGCCGGTGGCAGACAGGTCCATCAGGTAGCTTGTGAAGCGCCGATCCCGGTCGGGAGCGGCTATCTCAACGGCAATGTCGGCAGTGCGCCGCACGCTGGCACGGAAGGCGCCGCGTTTCTGGTGATAGATCAGCTCTTCCGGCAGTGCAAAGGCGTAAGCAGGAGCGTCGTCAAGCATGACCTTGCTGGCGCCCGGGCAGCTCCAGCGCATGTGTATGCCTTCATGCCAGGCATCAATCCTGAAGGATTCGCCCTGGCTGGCGTAGCGGTCGCCCTCGCGGGGGATCATTTCGTCAATCCACATCGTTCCCTTATCGGCATCGACGTTGACGATAAAACTTTGAAATTTTTGCGCCCGGTCGGTGAAGCTGATGGTCAGCGCGTCTCGAGCCTGCATCAGGGTACGTAGCAGAGAAAGTATCTCAACGGGGGCGCGCACCTCTCTGGGCGGCTGGGGGCCGGTTTCTTGTGAAAACAGGTTGGACACGTCGGCTTCTCGTTATGATTCGTAACAGCAGGCACAACTATACCGCGAGGTTGGCGGCAATGATATTCGTGATCAGGCCTTGCTCAGGTTTCGAGTAATGCCGGAGCGGCTGCGATTGCCGAGTTGATCATAGATGCCGCTACCCGGTTCCCCTTGATTGCGCAGCAGATCAAGCATGGAGCGAGTGCTGTGCTGGCTGTGGTGAACAAGGCGGGCGTTGCGATCATTGGCCTGCTTGCAATTGGCCAGCGCCTCAAGGAACTGCTGGTAGTCCTGCTGGAGCTGGGTGTCGCCCGCCTGTTCGATGTGGGCGGCCAATTGATCTTGCGAAATGTTGTGGGTCTGACAGTAGTGCCTGATTGCCTGGTCGTGAACAACCAGCGCGTCTGCGAGGCTGCGCTTCTGGCTTAGCAGGGTCTCGAGCGTGGCCATGTCCTGCCGGGTCAGGGCGTCGCGTTCCTGTTCAAGCAGGTCCAGATAGCGCTGGCAGTCCTGTTCCGCCGACTCGAAGCGTTCTTGCAGTGGGTGCATGGCGTATCTCCTGACTGTGGCTGCCCCTAGGCGGGGTTAGTCGAAGAGTACAGCCAGTGTCGGTGTCTGACTACTGGCTATCAGCTTTCCAGATTCAGCAGTTTGTCTGCAATTCGGCTGCTGTCAGCCTTGTAGCTGCCATCGGCAATGGCTTGCCGGATCTGGCTGACACGCTCGTTATCCACTTCGGGCAGCTCGCGCAGCTTCTCTTCGATGGCCTGCAGTTGCTGGGCCTGAGCGCTCAGGTTGACTGATGAAGTGCTCTCTGTCGACTTGGCCTGGCCAGCCGCAGCCTGAGTGCCAGACTCGCTGACCGAGCTTGCTTCACGCTTGCCTGCCGCACCGCCAGCCTGGCTGCTGCGACCGGCGCCATTCGGGCCGTTGGGCGAGTTGAAGTCGATGACCATGATGAATTCCTCAAACTGTAAAATCTTCTCTAGCCGCTGTAACGGCAGCCGGAAGGAAAACTTTAGGAAAAAATAGTGTGAAGACCGTCACGGCGCGAGAGGCAGCGCCCGGCAAGCGGAAAATGCTGTTGCCGTGCATGATCACATTCCTGCTTCTACCTGTCCAGGGCCTGTTACCCGGGCCCTTATGACTCGGTTGGAGCGCGTGTTTCGCACGCGAATCTGGGCGCCGAGTGTACCATCTTCCAGCGCCTCTCCAGGCATCCGAACGTTGACACTGCTGTTGCCGGCGCTGATGACTACCTTGTCGCCACGCTGTATCAGCCGATTCTGCTCCAGCTGGGTATGACTCAGGACGGTATCGGCGTTGACGTTGCGCTTGAGTTGCATGCCTATAGCCTGGGCCGGGTCGAGCAGGTAATTGCTGTTCAGCAGGCCGGTATCTCGCTCGGCCAGGCGAATGTCCTGCGCACCGATGACGCCGCCCCGTGATAACGGGCGGCTGCTTACCACTACCTGTTGGTAGAGGCTGACCTGAGCCTGCACAAACAGCCGCCAGGGGGAAGGACCGTCACAGGTTACCCTGACGGTAACCCGGCCGATCGGGATGTCCGGGCTCTCCAGGCGAGCCGAAAGGGCGTCCTCGGCGCATATCGGCAGGCGCAGGCGCTGATCGAGCCTGTTGATGCGAACCTCATGGCGCGGGTCGCCGCCCAGGGTCTGCGCATAATCGCTCACTTGCTGCTCAAGATATTGGCTGGTCACGCCGATAAGCTGGTCAATGAGCGGGTTTGCCTGTGTGGGGGCGGAAAAAAATATCGCCAATACCGCGCACCCGGTGATAAAACGCATACAATTACCTGCAAACAGTTGGGTGATGTCCGTCAGATTAACGTCGTCTGCTGATGGACCTGCACGAAACATGCCGTTTCACCCGATGCAAACATGAGGAGCAGTCCATGGCTGGTGTGATGGATTCAGTCAATCAGCGAACCCAGCTGGTTGGCCAGAACCGACTCGAACTGCTGCTGTTCAGGCTGGCCGGCAACCAGCTGTATGGCATCAACGTTTTCAAGGTCAAGGAAGTGCTGCAATGCCCTCGGCTGACGGCGATGCCCAAGCTGCATCCAGTCGTTCGCGGCGTAGCTCACATCCGTGGCGGCACACTGCCGATCCTCGACCTCAATCGCGCCACCGGCGGCCCCGGGCTGGACAACCTTGATACAGCATTCGTGATCATTACCGAATACAACTACAAGGTGCAGGGCTTTCTGGTGCGTTCGGTCGAGCGCATTGTCAACATGAACTGGTCCGAGATTCATCCGCCGCCAAAGGGTACCGGTCGGGAGCACTATCTGACAGCAGTCACCCGGGTTGATAATCAGATGGTCGAGATTATCGATGTGGAGAAGGTGCTGGCAGAGGTAGTACCCACCAACGAGAAGATTTCCGATGGTGTCATTGATGCGGAGTCCCAGGCCGATGCTGTAGCCCGGACGGTTCTGATCGTGGACGACTCATCGATCGCGCGTAAACAAGTGGCGCGTTGCCTGCAGGAAATCGGTGTCGAGATCGTAGCGCTGAATGACGGTCGCCAGGCACTGGATTGGCTGAAGGCGAGGGCTGATCAGGGTGAGGATGTCAGTCAGTCTCTGCTGATGATGATCTCCGATATCGAGATGCCGGAGATGGATGGCTACACTCTGACTGCTGAAGTGCGTAACGATTCGCGCATGAACAAGCTGCATATCATGCTGCATACGTCGTTGTCGGGGGTGTTTAACCAGGCAATGGTCAGAAAGGTCGGTGCGGACGATTTCCTTGCCAAATTCAAGCCGGATGATCTGGCGCAGCGGGTGATCGAGCGCTTGCGTTCGTTGCGCGGTGACGCTGATGGTCAGGCCTAGCAAGATGGTTTTAACTGAGACAAGGCAGGCTTCGTGACTTTGGCAAATCAGGATTTTCAGCTGTTCCGGGACTTTCTGGAGAAGGCCTGCGGTATTGTGCTGGGCGACAACAAGCAGTATCTGGTGTCCAGCAGGCTTAATCGGCTGCTTGAGCAGGAGGGTATTGCCAACCTCGGCGAGCTGATCAAGCGCATCCAGGCCCAGCCGCGTGGCGGCCTTCGTGAGGCGGTCATCGATGCCATGACCACCAACGAAACCCTCTGGTTTCGTGATGTCTATCCGTTCGAGGTTTTGAAAACCCGGTTGATTCCGGAGTTCATCAAGAGCTCTCCAGGCCAGCGTCTGCGTATCTGGTCCGCTGCCTGTTCCTCGGGTCAGGAGCCCTACTCGTTGAGCATGGCAATCGACGAGTTCGAGCGCAGTAATCTGGGCCAACTGCGTGGTGGTGCCCAGATCGTGGCAACCGATCTCTCCGGTGGCATTCTCAATGCCGCCAAAAAGGCCGAGTACGACAGCCTGTCTGTTGCGCGCGGCCTGTCTCAGGATCGTCTGGCCCGCTATTTCGACCAGCTTGGTCCGGGGCGCTGGGCGGTCAAGCCGGCTATCCGCAATCGTGTCGAGTTCCGAGCACTGAACCTGCTGGACAGCTACTCGATGCTGGGCAAGTTTGACCTTGTCTATTGCCGCAACGTGCTCATCTATTTCTCTGCCGACGTGAAGAAAGACATTCTGCGACGAATTCACGCCACACTTAAGCCGGGCGGATATCTCATGCTCGGGGCCTCCGAGGCGCTGAACGGACTGCCGGAGCTGTACCAGATGGTTCAGTGCAGCCCGGGGATTGTTTACAAGGCTCGTTGAGGGCTGCTTTTTCGGTTGCTCCTGAAAAGCCGGTCATACGTGCGTCTCGTTTCGATAGTCGCTGCGGGTTGTGCTTAGGCCATTGTCCATCAGTGTGCGCCGGCTTGATGCCGCTCTGGCAGAGACGCCGTTGGCTTTACCCTTATACGCAGTACCCTCCCAAGCCGGCATATTTCTGCCGGCGTTTCGTTTGCCGCCCGCCCGCTGAAACCCTTTCGCCTTGCCGTTTGCCGGTAAATCATTGCCGCTTTTCTGGCGCCCGATATTTAAGTGTCTGAAATTTAAGGTATTTATTTTCTGGCACGCTGATTGCTTAGCTGTTTGCAGTGACGTTTTTTGGTCGACGGACCGAAACGAGGAAGGTGGCAATGAGCATCAGTTTCGATAATGCCCTCGGGCTACATGAGCAGGCACTCAAGTTTCGCTCCCAGCGTGCCGAGGTGCTGGCGAACAACATCGCCAACGCCGAGACCCCCAACTACAAGGCGCGGGACCTGGACTTCAATGCGGTCCTGGCTGCCCAGCAGGGCGCCGGTGTGCCTGGCGACGGCCAGAGCATGGCGGTTGAGCGAACCGATGCCGGGCACATGGCGCTGGAAAGTCTGGTCGATCAGGTGGCGGGCCTGCGCTATCGCAATCAGCTGCAGCCGTCGGTTGACGGCAATACCGTCGACTCCGAAGTCGAGAAGGCAGCCTATGCCCAGAATGCCATCGATTTTCAGGCCAGCTTTACCTTTCTCAACAGCAAGTTCAAGGGGCTGATGTCAGCCATCAGAGGAGACTGATCATGTCGCTCGATAAAGTGTTCGATATCGCCGGTTCCGGGATGAGCGCCCAGTCGCTGCGGCTGAACACGGTCGCAAGCAACATCGCCAACGCCGATACCGTCTCCAGCAGCATTGATCAAACCTACCGGGCCAGAAACCCGGTATTTGCCACCATTTTCAACAGTCAGCAGGCGACCGGTGGTTCGTTGTTCAGTCCGGATCAGCAGGCCGGTGACGGTGTAGCGGTGCTTGGCATCGTCGAATCCGATGCCAGTCTTGAGCCGCGTTATGAGCCGGATCATCCGATGGCCAATGAAGACGGCTATGTGTATTACCCGAATGTGAATGTAGTGGAGGAAATGGCCAACATGATGTCTGCCTCGAGGTCCTACCAGACCAATGTGGAGGTCATGAATACCGCCAAGACCATGCTGCAGCGCGTTCTGACGCTGGGTCAGTGAACGGAGATAAGTAGACCATGAGCATCAGTAATGTTTCATCAGGTGCGTCGGCGCTGGATCAGTATCAGCTCGATTCAGACCGCTTCGCGACCGGCAACGAGCTGGGCAAGGATCAGTTTCTTCAACTGCTGGTGGCGCAGATGAACAACCAGGATCCGCTTTCACCCCAGGAAAATGGCGAGTTTATTGCCCAGCTGGCGCAGTTCAGTACGGTCGAGGGGATCGACAACCTCAATGGCTCGATGGAGTCGCTGCTGAGTGGTTACCAGTCATCGCAGGCGTTGCAGGCCTCGTCGATGGTCGGGCGGACGGTGATCGTGCCGACTGACCAGGCGGTAGTGGATACCTCGGCCGGTCTGGAAGGGCAGCTGGCGCTGAGCTCCAGCAGCAGCAACGTGTTCGTCAAGGTCTATGACGAATCCGGCAGCCTTGTGGATACCGTGAACCTGGGTGCACTGGAAGCCGGGATGCACGACTTTACCTGGGACGGCACCGACGGTGCCGGCAACCTGATGGAACCGGGTGTTTACACCTTCGAGGCCATGGCCACCATCAACGGTACCAATACGCAGATGGCGACACTGCTGCCGGCCAATGTGGACAGCGTTTCGCTGGGGGCGGGTAGCGGTGGTGAGATGCTTCTTAATGTGGCCGGGCTGGGCAGTATCAGCTTGTCCAGTGTGTACGCAATTCAATAAGTCGTCCGAACGAAAGTAGGCGAGGAGATAGAACCATGTCTTTCAACATTGGCTTGAGTGGTATCCGGGCGGCGGCCTCCGATCTGAACATTACCGGTAACAACATTGCCAACGCCGGTACCGTCGGTTTCAAAAGCTCGCGTGCCGAGTTCGCGGACGTCTACGCTGCATCGGTGCTCGGTTCAGGCAGCTATGCCACCGGCAGTGGTGTAGCGCTGGCCAACGCGGCTCAGCTGTTCAACCAGGGCAACATCAGCTTCACCGAAAACAGTCTGGATCTGGCAATCAACGGCAACGGCTTCTTTGTGACCAGCAACAACGGTGCGCTCAGCTACACCCGTGCCGGCTACTTCGGTACCGATGCCAACGGCTTTATCGTCAACAACAACGGCGAGAACCTGCAGGGGTTCGGTGTCAACGCAGTGACGGGGCAGATCAACCAGGGCGTGCAGACCAATCTGCGGGTCGATACCCGCTCGGCAGATCCGAACGAGACCAGTGCTGTTGTCACTACGCTGAACCTGAATTCGACGCAAACCCGTCCTGAGGTCTACGTTCAGCAATACGATGCCGCCTACGCGGCGTCGATCGCGACCGCGGCTGATCCGGCCAACCCGACGCCGGCGGAGATCGCTACCGCTGAGGCGGCGGCCCTGGATGCTGCGCGCAGCACCTTCGATCCGACCAACTCGGCGACCTACAACAGCTCTACTTCGGTCAATATCTACGACAGCCTCGGCAATTCGCATGTGATGACCAAATACTTCGTCAAGAACGACGCCAACAGCTGGGATATGTACGTACTGATCGACGGGCGTGATGTCCAGTCCGGTGTCGAGGCGTCCGATCCGGCATTCGACCCGCTGGCAACCACTCGATTTGATGTCGACTTCAACAGTGTCGGCGAATTGACTACCAATCAGCCCTATACCATCGCAGGCTGGGTTCCGCTTGACAGTGAGGGGCAACCCACTGGTGCTACTTCGCCGGTCGATGACCTGACCATTAACCTAACGGGCTCTACCCAGTACGCCTCCAGCTTTGCGGTAACCGCAGTGAGCCAGGACGGCTTCACCACCGGTGAACTGGCCGGGCTGGAAATTGACGACACCGGTCTGCTGGTCGCCCGTTATACCAACGGTCAGACTCGGGTGCAGGGGCAGGTGGTACTGGCTACCTTTGCCAACCAGCAAGGTCTGACGCCGCTTGGCAGTACAGCGTGGGCGCAGTCTTTCTCGTCGGGTGACCCGGTTGTGGGTGCGCCGACCACAGGCACCCTTGGCAGCATTCAGTCGGGCGCGCTGGAGGACTCCAACGTGGATATCTCCGAGCAACTGATCAACCTGATTGTTGCCCAGCGCAACTACCAGGCCAACGCCAAGACCATTCAGACCGAGGATGCGGTAACCCAGACCATCATCAACCTGCGTTAACGTCTCAGCCGCCAGCGGCGGCGTCGGAATGACAGCGGCAATACCGGCAAAAGGATCTGCCGGTATTGCCGCTTTTTTGTTTTATGTTTTTCTATCTTTTTGAAAAATAACGATAAATCCTAATTTTTAAATCTTGGCATGATCCCTGCTTTATCCCTTGTAAGTGAGTAAAAGCGGCAATTACTTGTCGCCCACACGTAAGCGGAGAAGGGCATGGACAAATCGTTGTACATCTCCATGACAGGGGCAAGCCAGAACGCGATGGCGCAGCGTGCGCACGCGAACAATCTGGCCAACCTGACCACCACCGGCTTTCGCCGTGACTTTGAGCAGGCCCGGTCAATGCCGGTATTTGGCGACGGCTACGCGACGCGCGCCTATGCCATGACCGAACGCCCCGGTACCGACATGTCGGCAGGGGTGATGCAGGAAACCGGGCGCGAGCTTGATGTGGCCGTGCAGGGCGAAGGCTGGATTGCCGTGCAGGCAGCTGACGGCACCGAAGCCTATACCCGCGCGGGCAGCCTGAATATTGACGCCTTCGGTGTGCTGCGCACCAGCAGTGGTCTGCCGGTGCTGGGCAACGGCGGTCCGATTGCCATTCCCCCGGCGCAGAAGGTCGAGATCGGGTCGGACGGCACCATCAGTATCCGTGCTCTGGGTGAAGGCCCGGCGGTCATGGCGGAGGTGGATCGTCTGAAGCTGGTCAACCCCGATCCTGCGACGCTTGAGAAGGGCTCAGACGGCCTGATGCGAACCAAAGACGGTCAGCCTCAGGTGGCCGATGGCGTGGTTCAGGTGGCTACCGGCTTCCTGGAAGGCAGCAACGTCAATGCGGTCGAAGAGATGACCGCCATGCTGTCGCTGGCGCGCCAGTTTGAGCTGCACATCAAGATGATGCGGACAGCGGAAGAGAACGCGCAGGCGACCGATCGCATTCTGCAGATGAGTTAATGCAACGGCGTGTCAACTAACTGACACGCGAGGAGAAAGGTGATGCTCCACGCACTTTGGGTCAGCAAGACCGGTCTGTCCGCCCAGGACACCATGTTGTCGACCATTTCCAACAACCTGGCCAACGTATCGACCACCGGCTTCAAGCGTGACCGTGCCGAGTTCGAGGATCTGCTTTATCAGATCAAGCGCCAGCCCGGTGGCCAGAGCACCCAGGATACCCAGCTGCCATCTGGCTTGCAGCTGGGTACCGGTGTGCGAGTGGTGGGCACCCAGAAGATCTTCACCGAAGGTACGCTGCAGACCACCGAGCAGCCGCTGGACATGGCTATCAACGGTCGTGGCTTCTTCCAGATCCTGATGCCCGACGGCAGCATCGGCTATACCCGTGACGGCAGCTTCCACCTGGATGCCGATGGCCAGATCGTGACCTCCAACGGCTTCCCGCTGGAACCGGGGATCGTCCTGCCGGACGACGTGCAGACCTTTACCGTAGGTGAAGACGGCACGGTGAGCATTACCACCTTTGGTAACGCCGGATCACAGCAGATTGGCAATGTGCAGACCGCCGATTTCATCAATCCGGCCGGTCTGCAAGCCATTGGCAACAACCTGTTCCTGGAGACCGCGTCCAGTGGTGCACCGCAGACCGGCAACCCCGGTCAGAACGGCCTGGGCACCGTGTTGCAGAACACCCTGGAGAACTCCAACGTCAGCGTGGTGGAGGAGCTGGTCAACATGATCACCACCCAACGCGCCTACGAAATGAACTCCAAGGTCATTTCCACTGCAGATCAGATGCTGCAGTACATCAGTCAGAACCTCTGACGGGAGCTCGGAATCATGATCCGTTTGGCTAAGTTCTTGATGCTGCTGGTGCCGCTCAGCCTGATTGGTTGCATGCAGGCGCCGCCGATGCGTGACGATCCGGCCTATGCCCCGGTGCTGCCGCGCACGCCGCTGCCGCAGGAGCTCAACAACGGGGCGATCTATCAGCCCGGTTTCGAGATGAGCCTGTATAACGACCGCAAGGCGCACCGGGTCGGCGACATCATTACCATCACCCTGACCGAACGGACGGCGGCGCAGAAATCGGCTGAGAGCGAAATCGACAAGTCCAGTTCGACCACGATTGCCAACCCGACCCTGCTGGGCAATGTGGTCGGTTTCAAAGGTCTGGATCTGGGCGTGAACATGTCGGGTCAACGTGCCTTTGACGGCAGCTCAGACGCTAACCAGAGCAACAGCCTGTCCGGCTCGATTACCGTTACCGTTGCCGAGGTGCTGCCCAATGGCATTCTGGCAGTACGCGGCGAAAAGTGGATCACCCTAAATCAGGGCGACGAGCTGATCCGCATCAGCGGCCTGGTGCGCGCAGACGATGTGGGCCCCGACAACACCGTGCTCTCCACCCGCGTGGCGGATGCACGCATTACCTACTCCGGCAAGGGTGCCTTTGCCGATTCCAATCGCCCGGGCTGGCTGAGCCAGTTCTTCCTCAGCCCGCTGTGGCCGTTCTGACAGGAGCATTGTCATGCGCAGCCTGATTTTCGGTCTTGTTTTGCTGCTCGTCAGCCCGCTGTCGCTGGCCGATCGTCTCAAGGACATCGCCAGTATTGCAGGGGTGCGCAGCAACCAGTTGATCGGCTATGGTCTGGTGGTCGGTCTGGATGGTTCGGGTGACCAGACCAGCCAGACCCCGTTTACCGTGCAGACCTTCCAGAACATGCTCAGCCAGTTCGGTATTACCGTACCGCCGGGCACGCGTATTCAAATGAAAAACGTCGCAGCCGTAGCGATTCATGCTGATCTGCCGCCGTTTTCTCGCCCGGGCCAGACCATTGATGTCACCGTCTCCTCGCTGGGTAACGCCAAGAGTCTGCGCGGCGGTTCCCTGCTGATGACTCCGCTGAAGGGGATCGACGGTCAGGTTTACGCCATTGCCCAGGGCAATCTGGTCGTCGGCGGCTTTGGTGCCGAGGGTGCAGACGGGTCGCGTATCACCGTCAATATTCCCAGCGCGGGCCGCATTCCCAACGGCGCAACCGTTGAGCGTGCTGTGGCCAGCCCGTTTACCTCAGGCGACCATCTGACCTTCAACCTGCACCGCCCAGACTTCACCACCGCCAAGCGCATTGTCGACCGCATCAATGAAACCTTTGGCCCCGATGTCGCGCAGGCGCTGGACGGCGGTTCAGTGCGGGTTCGCGCACCGATCGACCCCAATCAGCGCGTCGATTACATCTCCATGGTCGAGAACCTGACCGTGGAGCAGGGCAACGCGGCGGCCAAGGTCATCATCAACTCGCGCACCGGCACCATTGTTATCGGCCAGGATGTGCGGGTGCAGCCGGCTGCCGTCACCCATGGCGGCCTGACCGTGACCATCAGCGAGAACCCGCAGGTCAGTCAGCCGGACGGCATTCTGTCCGGCGGTCAGACCGTGGTCGCGCCCAGCTCGCAGATCAATATCGAGGAGGGCGACAGCCGCATGTTCGTCTTCCGCCCGGGTGTGTCGCTGGATGAAATCGTGCGTGCGGTCAATCAGGTCGGGGCTGCCCCCGGTGACCTGATGGCCATTCTCGAAGCCCTGAAGCAGGCCGGCGCGTTGAACGCCGATCTGGTCATCATCTGACGGGAGGCAGGCTCATGAACGTCAGCAGCAATATCAGCTACACCGACATCAATACCGTCAACCAGCTGAAATCCGGTGCCAATGCCAACAGCCCGGAGAATGTGCGCAAGGTGGCGCAGCAGTTTGAATCGCTGTTCACCAACATGATGATCAAGAGCATGCGTGACGCCAACGCGGCGTTTGCCGAGGGCAATCCGCTCAATACCCCGCAGACCAAGTTCTATCAGGAAATGTACGACAGCCAGCTATCGGTGCACCTGTCGGAAGGTCGCGGCCTGGGTCTCACCGATGCGCTGGTGCGCCAGCTGTCGCCACAGTCTGCTGCCGGCTCGGAGCGTGAGCAGGGCGCCGCATCCGGGGTCGACCAGTCGGCGTTGCTGGCGCGTCGTCGCCTGCAGGTGTCGGCGGACTACAGCGCCTGGGCAGATCGTCTGGCCCAGGCCGAGCAGACGCAGCGCCCGACCAGCAGCGAGAGTGACAGCTGGCAACCGCTGCGCGGCATCGAGGCGCTGCGTAACGGCCGCTCGACGATGGCGGCAGTCAACCCTGAAGCAGCCCAGCGCACCCGCTTCGCCAACAGTCAGGAATTTGTTGAAACCATGCTGCCGATGGCGGAGAAAGCCGCAGCGCGTCTTGGCGTCGATCCGCACTACCTGGTTGCCCAGGCGGCGCTGGAAACCGGCTGGGGCAAATCGGTCATTCGTCAGTCCGATGGCAGCTCCAGTCATAACCTGTTCGGCATCAAGGCCCATGGCGGCTGGCAGGGCGACAGCGCCAATGTGGCAACGACTGAATACCGTGATGGCGTGCGCACCCGGGAGCGGGCAGATTTTCGCAGCTACGCGTCCTGGGAACAGAGCTTCGAGGACTATGTCAGCTTCCTCGAAAGCAATGGGCGCTACAGCAAGGCTCTGAGCAGCACTGCAAATCCCGACTCCTTCTTCCGTGAGTTGCAGAATGCCGGATATGCCACCGACCCGCAGTACGCGCGCAAGGTGTCGCAGATTGCGCGCCAACTGATCAACAACAGCGATGAGCGCGTTGCTGCCAGCACCCCATCCACTGACTCCAGCAGCAGGGCCTGATCATGGCAGATCTTTTCGGTATCGGACTGACGGGCCTCAGAGCCTCCCAGACCCAGCTGGCGGTGACCGGTCAAAACATCACCAACGTCAACACGCCCGGCTATTCCCGCCAGTCGGCGCTGCAGGCCACCCAGGTACCCAGTTATACCGGTGCCGGCTATATCGGCAACGGCACCAAGGTAGTCGATGTCTCGCGCATCTATAACCAGTTCCTGACCAATCAGGTGCGTACCTCCACCTCGACCAACTCCGAGGTGCAGGCGTTCCAGTCCCAGCTTGAGCAGCTCAATACCCTGGTTTCAAGCAGCGCGACCGGTATTACCCCCGGTCTGCAAAGCTATTTCGATGCCCTGCAGACTGCGATTGAAGATCCGGCCAACCTGCCGGCGCGCCAGCTCGTTCTGTCCGAGGCAGAGGGGCTGGCGTCGCGCTTTAATACGGTCCACAGCAGCCTGAACAGCCAGAACCAGTTCATCAGCCAGCAGATGACCACGCTGGCGGATCAGACCAGTCGCCTGGCGACCTCTATCGCCCAGTACAACGACAGCATTGCCATTGCCTCGGCCAACGGTGCCCAGCCCAATGACCTGCTGGACGCCCGTGACGAGGCGGTGCGCCAGCTCAGCGAGCTGATCGGTATTTCCGTGGTGCAGCAGGACGACAACACCCTGAATATCTTTGTCGGGTCAGGTCAGCCGCTGGTTGTCGGCAAGGAAGCATCCACCCTGGCCGTGCGCAGCGGCAGTGCCGATCCCGGCAGGGTTGAGGTGGTACTCAAAAGTGGCAACTCGGTCCAGGACATTACCAGCCTGGTCAGCGGTGGCGAGCTGGGTGGCTTGCTCAAGTACCGAAACGATGTGCTGGACCCCGCGCTTAATGCCATCGGCCGGCTGGCGCTGTCGATCAGCAGTGAGTTCAACAGTCAGCAGGGGCAGGGCCTGGATCTAAATGGCAATGCCGGTGCCGCCCTGTTCAATGACGTCAACAGCCCGGATCTGGTCGATGGGCGCAGTTATGCCCGTGCCACTAACAGCGACCCGGATGCCAAACTGAGCGTGCGGATCAGCGACACCTCGCAGCTGAGTACCTCCGAGTATGACGTTGTGTTCACCAGCTCGACCCAGTTCACGGTACGCCGGACCTCTGACGACAGTGTGGTCGGCCCGTTTGACTTGACCAGTGTCCCGCCACCGGAGCTGGACGGCTTTACCATCGAGCTGGGTGGTGGCGGTATCGCCGCCGGGGACCGCTTCCTGCTGACACCCACCCGCTTCGCCGCCGCCGGCATGGAAGTGGTGATGGATCAGCCGCAGGAGCTGGCGTTTGCCGCGCCTGCCGTGGTGGACACCAATCTGGATAACCGCGGTACCGCCACCATGAGTCAGCCCACCCTGATCGACGGCCCGGCGCCGATTGATCCGGCTACGCTGCAGGGCTTGCTGCCGATCGAGCTCGGCTACGATGCGGCGAGCGGTGAGCTGCAGGTGAGCAGTGGTACGGCGACGCTCAATCCGTCGCCGCTGGTGATCACGCCCGGTCAGACCAACAGTGTTGAAGTGACGGTAGGTGCCTATACCTTCAGCATGAGCCTCACCGGTACGCCGAAGGATGGCGACAGTTTCAGCCTGAACTTCAATACCGGGGTAGCGGATAATCGCAATGCGCTGGTGATGTCCGAGCTGCAGAGCGCCAAGGTGCTCGGCCAGGCCAACGGCGCCGAGGGGTTTTCCTTTGTTGACGGCTATGGCGACCTGGTCCAGCGGGTGGCTACCTTCACCGCCCAGGCGCGTACGGATGCCGAATCCAGTCAGGCTGTGCTGGTACAGGCCACCAACAACCGTGACTCGGTGTCGGCGGTCAACCTGGATGAGGAAGCGGCCAACCTGATCAAGTTCGAGCAGTACTACAATGCCTCGGCACAGGTCATTCAGGTTGCACGCACGATTTTTGACACCTTGATCAGCAGTATCAGATAACGGGTAGCCTCACATGCGCATCTCAACCATTCAGCAGTTCAACAGCGGCGTGCGTGGTATCTCTGACAATTACAGCAGCGTTACGCGCACCCAGGAACAGATCAGTTCCGGCAAGCGCCTGCTGACGCCAGCGGACGACCCGGTAGCGACCGTTCGGCTGCTGCAACTGAACCAGGAGTCCAACCGCCTGGAGCAATACAGCACCAACATGACGGCGGCGAACAACAGCCTGACCCAAGAGGAGAGTATCCTCAACTCGGTCAACAACGCCCTGCAGCGCGTGCGCGAGATTGCCATCGAAGCGGGCAACGGCTCGCGTAACGACGATGACCGCAAGGCGCTGGCAACCGAGCTGGAGCAGCGCGAGCAGGAGCTGTTCAATCTGTTCAATACCCGCAATGCCCGTGGCGAGTACCTGTTTGGCGGCTTTCAGAGCAGCGAAGCGCCGTTTGTCAAAAATCCGGACGGCACCTACACCTACCAGGGCGATGAGGGCCAGCGCTCGGTGCAGATCGCTGGATCCAAGACCGTGCCAATCAACGACAACGGCAAGGATCTGTTCGTCAACATCGCCAACGTCAACCGGGTCAATACCGAGGCTGCGGCAACCAATACCGGCACCGCGCGCATCTCGCTGGGTACGGTAGAGAACAAGACCGAGTACGACAGCACCTTCTATCCGCAGGGCAGCGTCGGCATTGTGATTGGTGCGGCTGGCGACACCTACGAGATTGTCGACAGCGGTGGCCTGCCGCTGGTGCCGCCGGTGACTGGTGCGCTGGAGCTGGAAGACGACGGCAGTTACAACATCCGTTATGCGGGTGTCTCGGTGAAGCTCGACGGCGATCTGCAGCCCGGTGACAGCTTCACCATCAGCACCGGTGACAGCACTGCAACCAGCACCAATCGGGAGACCCGCGGTGTTCTGGAAACCGTCTCATTGCTGCGCCAGACCCTGGAGAACGGCACCGCGACCACCGACGACAAGTTGCAGCTGCGCGATGTGATTGCGGTCAGTCTGGATAACCTCGACAACGCGATGAACAACGTGCTGAGCGTGCAGACCACCATTGGCGCGCGCATGAACGTGATCGAATCGACCCAGACCGAAAACGAGGAAGTGGCACTGATCAACACCACGGTAACCTCGCAGCTGGAAGATCTGGATTATGCCGAGGCTCTGAGTCGTCTGAGTTTGCAATCGGTGGTGCTTGAGGCCTCACAGCAGAGCTTTGTGAAGGTCAGCAGCCTGAGCCTGTTCAATTTGCTGCGCTAGCCTTCAGCAGCTCGATAAAGGCGTCAGCCGCCGGTGACAGTGGCCCGTGGGCACGGGTCACCAGTCCGAAGCTGGTGCCAGGCATCAGGTCGGGCCAGTCCAGCAGGGTGAGGGTGCCGGCTGCCAGTTCATCCTGCAGGATGTCCAGGCTGCCGATACTCAGCGCATCGCAATGCTGCACCATGCGTTTGAGCACATCGAGGTTGTCGCATTCCAGGCTGATCTGCGGATCCTCACGGGGCAGGGTGCGGCGCAGGTCCTGCAGAATGATGTCGGGTACCCGGAAGCAGGCCAGCGGATACTGCGCAAGCAGTGCCGGGCTGAGGTCGCTGCGTCCAGCCAGCGGATGGCCGGCCCGGCAGAACAGGCGACTGGGCTGCTGCTGCAGCGGGGTTACCTGCAGTAGCGGGTCATCCTGCAGTTCGCGAATGTCGGCGACAAACAGCTCCAGCTCCTCGTCCAGCAACTGTTTGCGCAGTGCGACCCAGTGCTGAACCTCAAGGCGTACCTTGACGCCGGGATAGCGTCGATTGAACTCGCCCAGCACCCGCGGCAGCAGGCCTGCGGCAGGGAAGGGGCCACCGCCCACCAGCAGCTCGCCGGCTTCGAGATCGTTGAACTGACGCAGGGCATTGCGCATGGCGGTGCTGCCGGCGATCAGTCGACGGGCATGTTCCAGCACCAGCTCGCCCTGCGGGGTCAGCTCGACGCCCTTGCCGGAGCGGCTGACCAGCGTGCAGCCCAGGCGCAGTTCCAGGTTCTGAATGCTGCGGCTCAGCGCCGGCTGGCTCAGGCCGATGGCCTCACCGGCGCGGGCAAAACCCTGATATTCGACCAGGGCCACAAAGTGACGCAGCGATTTCAGCTCCATGGCGGCTCCTTGGTGTTCGGCTCAGTCATCGGCCAGCGAGCGAATGATGGGGCAATCCGGGCGGTCATCGCCACTGCAGCAGTCTGCCAGCTCGGCCAAGGTATCATGCATGGCCTGCAGATCACGTATCTTCTCTTCCAGCTCCCGCAGGTGTGCGGCGGTCAGCGCCTTGACCTCGGCGCTGGAGCGCGAGCGATCCTGCCACAGTGTAAGCAGATGGCCGATCTGTTCCATGCTGAAGCCAAGCCGGCGCGCGCGCTGAATAAAGCCCAGCGTGTGCAGGTCGCGCTGGCTGTATTGGCGATAGCCGCCCTCGCTGCGCGGCGGTGCAGGCAGCAGTCCGATTTTCTCGTAATGCCGAATCATCCGCGGGCTGAGCCCGCAGGCCTCGGCGGCCTGGCTGATATTCATGCGTCCTCCGGCTTCCAGCGCTTGAGCAGCAGTGCGTTGCTGACCACACAGACGCTGCTGGCGGCCATCATCGCACCGGCAATCATCGGATTCAGCAGACCCACCGCTGCCAGCGGAATGCCCAGGCAGTTGTAGACGAAGGCCCAGAACAGGTTCTGACGAATCTTGGCGCCGGTCCGGCGTGACAGCGCCAGCGCCATCGGTACCAGCGCCGGATCGCCGCGCATCAGCGTGATGCCGGCGCTGTGCATGGCCACGTCGGTGCCAGTGGACATGGCCATACCTACATCGGCACGGGTCAGCGCCGGGGCATCATTGATGCCGTCACCGATCATGGCGACGATCTTGCCCTGCTGTTGCAGTCGCTCGATTTCACCGACCTTGTCGGCCGGCAGCACATTGCCGCGGGTCTGATCTATGCCCAGCTGACGGCCGATGTGTTCGGCAGCATTCTGGCTGTCGCCACTGATCAGCAGGGTCTCGATGCCCTGGCGCTGGAGCCGGGCGACGGTCTCGGCGGCGTTGTCCTTGAGGCTGTCGGCGAAGGTCAGCATGCCCAGCACCCGGTCATCCTGAGCCAGCCACGACAGGCTGGCCCCGTCTGCCTGCAGAGCCTGCGCCTTATCCATGTAGGCAGACAGATCCAGCCCCTGTTCCTCCATCAGGCGTGCATTACCCAGCCAGGTGGTCAGGCCATTGACCTCGCCGCGGGCCCCGCGTCCGGCCATTACCTGCAGGTCCTGCGCGGCGTCGACGTTAACGCCCTGGTCGGCGGCGTAGTCACAGACCGCTCGGGCCAGCGGATGCTCGGCCTGCTGCTGAATCGCCAGCGCTGCGCGCAGCACCTGATCGGCACTGGCTCCGTCCACAGCTTCGATGTGGGTCAGGCTGGGTTTGCCGCGGGTCAGCGTACCGGTCTTGTCGAATACCACGGCAGTAACCTGGCGAGCCCGTTCGAGCGCTTCGGCGTCGCGGATCAGGATGCCGTGCCGCGCGGCTACCCCGGTACCGACCATAATCGCCGTGGGAGTAGCCAGGCCCAGTGCACAGGGGCAGGCAATGACCAGTACGGCGATGGCATTGAGCAGCGCGGCTTGCGGGCCGATCAGCAGGCTGCCGATGCCCCAGGTCAACAGGGCAATGACAATCACCACCGGCACGAAGACGGCGGCGACCCGGTCTACCAGGCGCTGGATCGGGGCCTTGGAGCTTTGCGCGCTTTCAACCATGCGCACGATCTGCGCCAGCAGGGTGTCCTTGCCGACCGCTTTGGTGCGAATCACCAACAGCCCGTCCTGATTCAGGCTGCCGGCGCGTACCGCATCGCCGGGGCTGCGGTCGACGGGCAGGCTTTCACCGGTCAGCATCGATTCGTCAACGTGGCTGCTGCCCTCGATTACCTCCGCATCGACGGGGATGCGCTCACCGGCCCGGACGACCAGCTGGTCACCCGGAATGATCTGGCTCAATGGCACTTCACGCTCGCCATCGGCATCGCGCAGCCGAGCCACATCCGGACGCAGTGCTGTCAGGGCGCGGATCGCCTCCAGCGTCTGCCCCTTGGCGCGGGTTTCCAGATAGCGCCCGAGCAGGATGAAGGTGACAATGGTCGCCGAGGCTTCGTAGTAGAGGTGAGGCGAGTGGCCGCCGCTGGCGAACAGGTTCCAGCTGCTGAGCAGCCAGCCGGCGCTGGTGCCGAGCACGACCAGCAGGTCCATATTGGCCGTGCGATTGCGCAGCGCATGCCAGGCGCCCTGATAGAAGCGGGCGCCAAAGACAAACTGCACCAGGCTGGCGAGAATCAGCTGCAACCAGCCGGGCAGCATCCAGTGACCGGCGCCAAGCAGGACAGGGATCATGGCCAGCAGCATGGGCGCGGTCAGCAGCGCAGCGCCAATCAGCCAGCGGCGCTCGCTGCGCAGATTCGGGCCGCTGTCGGCGGCGGGTCGTGCGTCATCCAGCCACTGACCGGGATAGCCTGCCTTGCGCAAGGCGCGCAGGATCTCGTCGCTGTCGGTGCCGTCCAGCAGGGTTACGCGGGCCTGCTGACTGGCAAGATTGACCTGGGCCGAGAGCACGCCTTCAACCGCCTGAAGGGCCTGCTCGGCGCGGCGCACGCAGCCGGCACAGGTCAGTCCCTCCAGTTGCAGCTGGGCTTCCTGAGTTCGCACCGGGTAGCCGGCCTGACTCAGCGCCTTCTCGGCGTCGGTCAGGGTGGCAGGCGCATCCAGGCGGATGCGCGCCGTTTCGGCGGCAAGGTTGACGGCGACCTGGTCAATGCCGTCAACATTGGTAAGAGCGGCCTCGACCTTGCCCACGCAGCTTGCGCAATGCATGCCGCTGATATGGAGCGTGAATTCAGTCATGGGGTGACTCCATTACGGTTTGTATGCGGTCAGCTTGAACCCTAACATCATGTCAGAGTCAAGTGCCGTTACCCGCCCCCGTCAAAATCCGAACGGCGGGCTGCCGCCATCGCCCAGCTTCAGACCCACCTTGAGGATCCAGTCGTTGTCCATCGCGGCAACCACCCAGGTGTGACCCTCCCACTCGATCTGATCGCCCACCACTGGATGACCGCCGAACTGGCGGCTGAAAAACGCCGCCAGGCTGAGCTCGCGCATATCCTCCGGGACGGCGAAACCGTAGAACGTGCCAACGTCGCCCAGTGTGGCCTCGCCCTCAAGGATGAAGTCGCCAAAGAAGCTGCGGTTTTCCAGATAGCGTGGCGGTTGCGCCTTGCTGAACAGTTTTGACAGCGCCGGCAGATCGCGCGGCCGCCCCACAACGCAGAGCACATCGCCCAGTGCGAGCTGAGTACTGCCGGTCGGGTGCATCAGATGGTTGCCCCGGAACAGTGCGGCAATGCGTGTCTCGCCGGGCATCTTCAGGTCCCGAAGGGCAACGCCCACGCACCAGTTGGCGTTGTCCAGCTGGTAGATCAGCAGTTCAAAGTCGCCGTCGATGGCGGTATCCAGACTGGTGCGCTGCAGCGGCTCAGGCTGCGGCGGAATCTCTACCTTGCACAGGCGTGCAGCCAGCGGCAGTGAAGACCCCTGCAGCAGCAACGAGACCAGCACCACCACAAAGGCCAGGTTGAACAGCAGCTGCGCCTGCTCGAGCCCCGCCAGCAAGGGAAAAATTGCCAGGATGATCGGCACTGCGCCGCGCAGGCCGACCCAGGCGATAAACAACCGCTCGCGCCAGGAAAACACAAACGGGATCAGGCAGATCATGACCGCAATCGGCCGGGCGATGAAAATCAGGAAGAGCGCAATCAACACCGCCGGCAGGGCGATGATGACCATTTCACTGGGCGTTACCAGCAGACCCAGCATCAGGAACATGCCGATCTGGCTGAGCCAGGCCATACCGTCCTGCACCTGCAGGATATTCTGCAGGTTGCGTACCCGGTTGTTGCCCAGGATCAGCCCGGTCAGATAGATGGCAAGAAAGCCGCTGCCGCCAATCTTGTTGGTCGCGGCAAACACCATGATGGCGCCACTGGTGATCAGCAGCGGATACAGACCGGCTGGCAGCGTCACCCTGTTGACCAGCCAGACCAGGCCGAAGCCGCCGGCCAGCCCGCAGAGAGCGCCGATGCCGAACTGTTCAATCAGCAGCAGGGCGAAAGACCAGCTGAAGCTGGTCTGGCCGCTGGCAAGCATCTCGACCAGGGTAATGGTCAGGAAAATCGCCATCGGATCGTTGGACCCCGACTCGATCTCCAGCGTTGCGCCAACCCGTTGTTTCAGGTTCAACCCCTTGCCCTGCAACAGCGAGAACACCGCAGCGGCGTCGGTGGAGCCGACGATGGCGCCAAGCAGCAGCCCCTGCAGCCAATGGAGCTCCAGCAGCCAGGCGGTCAGCGCACCCGTCAGCGCGGCGCTGATCAGCACGCCGAGGCTGGCCAGGGACACGGCCGGCCAGAGCCCCACCCGGAAGTTTTCCACCCGCGTGCGCATGCCGCCATCGAGCAGAATGATCGCCAATGCCAGACTGCCGATCAGAAACGCGGTGTTGGCATCCTCGAACTGAATACGGCCAATACCGTCCACCCCGGCCAGCATGCCGATGATCAGGAAGATCAGCAGCAGCGGGATGCCCAGACGCGACGACAGCGAACTGGCGAGCACGCTGAAGCAGAGCAGCACGGCACCGATCAGAAAAAGGGTGTTGATATAGTCCATGGGAGCAGCTCGGAGCGGGTGGATGGAACGCGTTCACTATATCGTTTATGGCCCGGAGCGGTAAAAAAATTGCTGTATAGTCAACGCATTGCAACGTAGGGAGAAAGCAGGATGGATGCGGCATTCTGGCATGAGCGCTGGCAGCGCGGGGAAATCGGGTTTCACAAGGCGTCAACCAATCCGCTGCTGCAGCGCTGGTGGCCGCGGCTCGGCGTTGATGCAGAGGCACCGGTTTGGGTGCCATTGTGCGGTAAATCGCTTGATCTGATCTGGTTGCGCAGCCAGGGGCACCCGGTTCGGGGCGTTGAGCTGGCGCGCAGCGCGCTGGAGAGCTTCTCTGACGAGCATGGGCTGGACGTGCAATGGCAAACTGAGGGGGAGTTTGAGGTAGCCGAGGGCGCCGGTTTCACGCTGTATTGCGGCGATGTCTTTGCGCTCCGGCCCGAGCATCTGCAGGGAATCGGTGCAATCTATGACCGCGCGGCGCTGATTGCCCTGCCACCGGAAATGCGTGCGCGTTACGTTGCTCATCAACGCGCGCTGCTGCCCGCGGGCTGGCGCCTGCTGCTGGTGACCCTGGATTATCCGCAGGAGCAGCGCCCCGGGCCGCCTTTCAGCGTGTCCGATGCCGAAGTACGGCAACTCTACGCGGGCTGCAGTATCGAGGTGCTGGAAGAGAAGGATGTGCTGGCCGATCACAAGGTATTTGCCAGCCAGGGCATGCGTTCGCTGACCGAGCGGGTGTATCTGATCGCCGACTAAGCCGTGTCGGGGCTGCTAGACTGCGGCACCGACTGTTCGCTGCGGAGCCCTCATGCTGGCCGCCCTTGCCTTACTCTACAAACTGTTGCCGCTCTATGTGACGGTTGGTCTTGGCTGGCTAGCCGGCCGCTATCTGGATGCCAGTGGCCGGCATATCGCCGGCATCATGATGTATATCGTGACGCCGTCGGTGGTGTTTTCCGGGGTGATGCACGCCCCGTTGTCAGCTGAAGTCATCCTGCTGCCGTTCCTGACCTTCGCGCTATGCAGTCTGACCGGCTGGGCGCATTTGCAGATCGCCAAACGCTGGTTTCCAGGGGCCGGCGCCGACATGATCCCCCTCGCGGTCGGAACCGGTAATACCGGCTATTTTGGTATCCCGGTTGCGCTGCTGCTGTTCGGCGAGCAGGGGCTGGCGATTTATATCGTCTGCATGCTCGGAACCACCCTGTTCGAAAACTCCGTCGGGTTTTATCTGGCTGCGCGCGGGCGCTACGGCATTCGGGACTGTCTGCTGAAGGTGGTACGGCTGCCGTCGCTATATGCCTTCTTTCTGGCGGTCGGCCTCAACAGTGCCGGCCTGCAGATTCCGGATGCATTCGAGCCGCTGTTCGATAACCTGCGCGGTGCCTACAGCGTATTCGGCATGATGATTATCGGTATGAGCATTCTGAGTTTCCGCGGTCTGGCCGGAGACTTGCGCTTTACCGGGCTGGCGCTGCTGGGCAAGTTCGTCAGCTGGCCGTTGCTGGCGCTCGCATTTTGCGCGCTGGATGCCCGTCTGTTTCAGGTCTACGACGTCGCCGTCTATCAGGCGATCATGCTGATCTCCATTACCCCTATTGCCGCCAATACGGTTGTCATAGCCACGCTGCTCGACACCCATCCCGCGCAGGTTGCCGGCACCGCGCTGCTCAGCACGCTGGTCGCACTGCTGTACATTCCGCTGATGAGCGCCTGGCTGTTTACAGGTGCCAACTGAGATCAGTCTAAGACTTCTTTGTAAGCGCCCTGTTTTTTATGAGAAAAACAACTAAAAAGCACTCATGCTTTGGCGCTCATGGTCGATACTCAATTCAGGAAGCAAAAAATTGACGTGTGCGTGACGGCGCGCGTTGGCTGTTGTCGGTGTGATGTTTAATGATCCAAGCCGAGCCTGCCTCCAGGGAGTTATCGCGGACTCGTCCTTTCGAGTCCTGCCTGCCGTGCTGACAAGAGTGAAAAAGAGCCATGCTTAGTGTCTTCCGTGATTTGAGTTTCCGCTGGAAATTGACCCTTCCCATTCTGATTCTGGCCGCGTTGTTCGTCCTCCTTGGCCTGTCCGCGTTCTGGGCTGTCTCCAAGGTTGAGTCGCGTCTGGTACGCGTATCGACCGACCTTTTGCCGCGCAGTTCGGTGGTGCTCGAAGCCGACCGTGACATGTATCAGGCGCTGGCGGCCGAGCGGGCCATTATCGAAGGCGTGAACTCGAGCGGGCTGGATGCCGAACTCACCGAGAACATGCAGCAGGCAAGCGACCGTATTGCGCGTTACGCGGCTGCCACCAAAACGTCGGAAGGGCGTGCGCTGGCGGATGAATTTGCCCGGGCGTTTGCTGTCTGGAAGGCCACCTCGCTCGAAAACGTCCGCCTGGCTCGATCCGGTAATGCGGACAAGGCCCGTGATATCAGCTACGGCCAGGGCTATGAGCAGTTCACCCGCGCGCGTGAGCTGATCAACAAGATGACCGAGCTGATCAACCAGCAGGCTGAAGCGGAAGCGGCTGAAGCTGAAGCGGACGTCGCCGCAAGCCATGCTCGGGTGACGGTGGTGCTGGCCATCGGTGCCGTCGTGTGCTTTCTGATGATCGTATTTTTTCCCGGCCTGATTACCAACCCGTTACGTGAGCTGCTGCAGCGCATTCGCGACATTGCAGACGGCGAGGGCGACCTGACCCGCCGCGTGGTGGTGCACTCCAATGACGAATTGGGCCAGCTGAGCAAGGCATTCAACGCCTTTCTGGAGCAATTGCAGGGGCTGATACGCGACGTTGCCGAATCGACCCTGCAGGTAGCCTCGGCTGCCGAGCAGATGAGTGCAATTGCCGAGGGGCAGGAGAAACTGGTCAACGAGCAGTATATGGCGGTCGATCAGGTCAGTACCGCTGCGACGGAAATGAGCGCTGCCATCCACGAGGTTGCCGACAACGCGCATAGTACTGCTGATGCCGCCCGTGAGGCAGACCGTCAGGGACACTCAGCGTCCGATGTGGTGTCAGCCACCATGAACGATCTGCGACGCCTGGCTGCCGATGTTGAAGAGGCTGCTGGTGTGATCAACAATCTGGAGCAGGACACCGACAAGATTGGCGGCGTGCTCAGTGTGATCGAGGGTATTGCCGAGCAGACCAACCTGCTGGCGCTTAACGCAGCCATCGAGGCCGCCCGCGCCGGCGAGCAGGGCCGCGGTTTTGCGGTGGTGGCCGACGAGGTCCGTGCACTGGCGGCGCGTACCCAGGATTCCACCCGTGATATCCAGCAAATGATCCAGAAGCTGCAGAGCGGCACCGGACAGGCTGTTGCCGTCATGCAACGTGGTGCCCAGCTGGCGGCGCAAAGCGTCGAGAAGGCCGGTACTACCGAATCATCGCTGAACGAGACCTCTGCCTCCGTCATGCGCATCAACGACATGGCGGCGCAGATCGCTGCCGCTTGCGAGGAGCAGAGCCAGACAACTGAAGACATTGCCCGCAACATCAGCGGCATTCGTGATCTGTCCAACCAGTCTGCGCAGTCGTCTCAGGAAAGTCGCGATGCCAGTAACGTGCTCGCACGCCTGGCTGCCAACCTGCAGCAACAGGTTGGTCGCTTCAAAACCTGATATTCGGGTTGTAACTTGAGCATAAGCCGTTACAATAGCGCGGCCTGAGCAAGCTCAGGTCGCTATGGTGGCCCCACCGGTCCCCTCGCAATGATCAGCCGTGAACCCGGTCAGGCCCGGAAGGGAGCAGCCGCAGCGGTCATATCGTGTGCCGGGGTGTGGCTGGTGGGGTTGCCTCCAACCTCTTGATTTATAAGGCTTTTTCCGTTTCTTGTGCGGGTGGTACAAGAGGTGGTACCTGCAGGCCTTACCCTCCTATATCCAGCTTTCCCGTCACGCTGTCTTCTACTGCCGTGTTGCGGTGCCGCAATCGTTGCGTCCGGTCATTGGCAGGCGCGAGATTCGTCGTTCGCTCAATACCCTCTGTCGTCATTAAGCCTTAAACGCAGTCATGCCCGTTACCCGCCAAGCGAAGGGTATCGACGGTTTTATGCTGAGGCTGGTCATTCAGGTGAGTTGCACAGGACAGCGCCGGACCTTGAGCGTCCGGCGTTGCCCTGATGCGGTGGATCAGACGCGGAAGCGTCCGATCAGCTGTTGCAGGTCGCTGGCCAGACGTGCCAGCTCTTCGCTGGTGGCTGCGCTCTGCTCCGACGCCGTGCTGGTTTGCCGTGCAATGTCACTGACATTGGTAATGTTGCGATTGATCTCTTCCGCGACCGATGACTGTTCTTCCGCGGCCGACGCAATTTGCACGTTGAGGTCATTGATGCGGGTCACGGCGTCGGTGATCGCCAGCAGGCGATCGCTCGCCAGGCCAACAGCATCTACCCCTTGTCTGGCCTTGTCGCGGCTGATCTGCATTACGCTGACGGCCTCGCCAGTGCCTTCCTGCAGGCGGGTGATCATTTGCTGGATTTCGGATGCGGACTTCTGGGTACGCGAGGCCAGCGCTCGGACCTCGTCGGCCACCACCGCAAAGCCGCGGCCCTGCTCGCCGGCGCGGGCGGCCTCGATGGCTGCGTTAAGCGCCAGCAGATTGGTCTGCTCTGCGACGCCCTGAATCACCGTCAGCACCGAGCTGATGCTGTCGCTTTCCTGTTCCAGTCGCTGGATAACCTGGGCGGCGCGTTCCACTTCCTCTGCCAGCGATTGAATGGCATCGATGGTGCGGGTGGCCAGCTGGCGGCCCTGCTGGGCTTCCTGTTCGGCCTGATGTGACGCATCAGCGGCCTCGGCAGCGTTGCGCGCCACGTCCTGTACTGTGGTGGTCATCTCGTGCATTGCGGCCGCTACCTGCTCGACTTCATGCTGCTGCTGGCGCACGCCGCTGCCGGTTTGCACGCTGATTGCCGAAGTTTCCTCGGCCGCAGCGGCAAGTTGGCCACTGGAGCCGGCCACCTGGTTGATGGTGTTCTGGAAGCGTTCTGCCATGCGGTCGAAGGCCTGGCTGATGCGTCCCAGCTCATCGGTTCTGCGGTCGTTGGCGCGGCTGGTCAGGTCGCCGTCGGCGAGCCGGGTGCTGGCCAGCTCCAGTCGGGTGACGGAAGCGCTGATACCGTGAATGATGCTCCAGGACATCAGCAGCAGTGCGGTGAGGGCGACCAGGGTAGTGATAGCCGCGATTATCAGCGTGTTCTGATAGCTGGTTTCGGCGTTCTGGTACTCCTGCTCGGCGATGGCGCTCTGCAGCTCGAGCAACTGCGCGAGTGTGCCGGTCAATTTGTTGGCCTCCGGCCGCAGCGTGGTCAGCAATATTTGGTTGGCTGCGGCAAAGTCCGCTTGCCTCAGGGCCGTTAGGGCAGGCATTACACCCTGGGTCAGCATGCGCCCAAGCTGCGCATCGACGGTGTCACTGAGCTGCTTTTCCTCTACCGTGAGCTCGGTTGCGAGGTAGGCTCTCCAGTCGTTCCTGATCAGGCTTACCTCTCCGTCGACTTCATCCAAATGCTGGTCCAGCGGATGCTGGTGACTGCTGAGAAGGGGATGGCTGGGGTTATGCTGAGCTGACAGCAGCAGTTCTACCTGAATGGTTTGTATGGCCTGCTCAAGGCGTCCCAGTTGGCCGGTAGGTATCAGGCGATCGTGGTAGACCGTTTTGAGGGACCGGGCTGCGTTGCTGAGTGCGTTTACCGAAACGATGCTCAGTATGATCAGTAGAATCAGGGCAAATGCGCTGAGGATGACAAGGCGTAGCTTGATGGACAGATTACTCAGGGCCGACATTAGTTGGCTGGATCCTATGCGTGGGGTAATGAATAAGCTCGCTGCGGCTAGCGAGAAAGCGTGGGCGGCCGGATGCGCCCGGCCGTAATGCCTGATGCGGACTGTCATGGGTAACAATCGCTGGCATTGGCGTCTTGCGCTCGCATTGTAGCCTCTGCTTGGGTACATTACTCGCTTGCTTTAGACCAACGGATACCAACAGAGCCAATGAGTTATCAGGTACTAGCCCGCAAATGGCGTCCCCGCCTGTTCCGCGAGATGGTCGGCCAGACCCATGTGCTGCAGGCCATGATCAATGCGCTTGATAACAACCGGCTGCACCACGCCTATCTGTTTACCGGTACCCGCGGGGTCGGCAAGACCACCATCGCCCGGATTCTGGCCAAGTGTCTTAACTGCGAAAGAGGCATCAGCTCGGAACCCTGTGGTCAGTGCTCGGCCTGCCAGGAGATCGATCAGGGTCGGTTTGTCGATCTGATCGAGGTGGATGCGGCGAGTCGCACCAAGGTCGAGGACACCCGCGAGCTGCTTGAGAATGTGCAGTACGCGCCGTCGCGCGGGCGCTTCAAGGTCTACCTGATCGACGAAGTGCACATGCTCTCCAGCCACAGCTTCAATGCGCTGCTGAAAACACTGGAAGAGCCGCCGGAGCATGTCAAGTTTCTGCTGGCAACGACCGACCCGCAGAAGTTGCCTGTCACCATCCTGTCCCGTTGCCTGCAGTTCGCCCTGAAGAACATGCCACCGGAAAAAGTGGTGGAGCATCTTCGTCACGTGCTGGGTGAGGAACAGATCGGCTTTGACGAGGAGTCGCTCTGGCTGCTCGGGCGTGCGGCTGATGGCTCAATGCGCGATGCGCTCAGTCTGACCGACCAGGCGATCGCCTTTGGCAATGGCCAGCTGCGGGTTGAGCAGGTGCGCAGCATGCTGGGTACCATCGACCATGCTCAGGTATTTGGCGTGCTGGACGCGCTGGTGGCCGGCGATGCCCGTAGCCTGATGGCCGCCGCGGCGCAGCTGGCAGAGCAGGGTGTGGATTTTGCCGGTGTGCTGGCCGAACTGATTTCAACCCTGCAGCGCGTAGCCATGGCGCAGGTGGTGCCCGAGGCAACCGACAACAGCCTGGGTGATCAGCAGCGCGTGCTGGCGTTGGCCGGCAAGGTCAGCGCCGAGGATGTGCAGCTGTTCTACCAGCTCGCCCTGCATGGCCGCCGTGATCTGCCTCTGGCGCCGGAGCCGCGTGGCGGTTTCGAAATGGCGCTGCTGAGGATGCTGGCGTTTCGCCCAGGTACGCTTGCTGATGCCGCCTCCGGCGGTATTACGGTGAAGCCCGGCGCGCCACCGGATCAGTCAGCGCCGCCAGAGCCGGAAAAGTCGACAGGACCCAGTTCAGCCAGCACTGAGTCCGCACACACCAAGGCGCCAACCGCTGAGTCGGTTGCCGCTACTGCTGTTGTCGCTCAGCCTCCTGCTGCACCTGCACCTGCACCTGCACCTGCACCCGTGGTGTCGCCTGAGACAGTTGCTCCGGTGTCGCAGACAGAGCCCGCGCCCGCGCCGGCAGCCCCGTCAGCCGAGGTGCCCGAGCACCCTGCGCCAGAAACACCACGTCCGCTGAACCCAAAGGCGCCGTATCGGCCACCGCAGGACGAGCCGCCAGCAGACTGGCTGGATGGCCCACCGCCTGACGACAGCGGTGTGGATCGTGATGACGAGGACGACCTGGACGCCAGTCAGTACATCGCCGATTGGCAGCCTGAATCGACGGATGAGGCTGCTGTTGACGAACCCGGTGATGAGCTCAGCGATTTGCCACCGGCCAGCGGTTTGGCGGCCGAGTGGTTGGGCCTGTTTGATCAGTTGGGCCTGTCCGGTCTGACCCAGAGTATCGCCGCGCATTGCCAGTTGGTCGCGCGCGACGGGGGGCGCTGGACACTCCATCTGGACCCGGGCCATAGTGCGCTTTACAACGAAAACCACCGCAAGCGTCTTGAGCAGGCAATTGCCTCCGTGGCGCAGGCGGATGTGGCGCTGACCGTTGATGTGTCTGCGCCCACCCAGGAAACGCCAGCGGTTGCCGCCGCCCGCCGCAAGGCGGCGCGTCAGAAGGCGGCCGAGCTGAGCATTCATAACGACCCGATGGTCCAACGACTGTGCGCGGAGTTTTCCGCGGAAATTTGTGCGGATACGATTCGTCCGATTGACGAGCCCGCAAGCTGATACTGGAGGATAGCGTCATGATGAAAGGTGGCATGGCAGGCCTGATGAAGCAGGCCCAGCAAATGCAGGAAAAAATGGCCAAAATGCAGGAAGAGCTGGCCAATATGGAAGTCACCGGTCAGTCCGGTGCCGGTCTGGTCTCGGTTGTCATGACCGGTCGCCACGATGTGCGCCGCGTCAATCTGGATGACAGTCTGATGCAGGAAGACAAGGAAGTGCTGGAAGACCTGATCGCGGCCGCGGTGAACGATGCTGTGCGCAAGCTGGAGCAGGCAAACAAGGACAAAATGTCCGGCTTTACCGCGGGTATGAATCTGCCCGACGGCTTCAAGATGCCGTTCTGATCGATGAGCTTCAGTCCGCTGATTCGTCAGATGGTCGACGCCCTGCGTGGTTTGCCGGGCGTAGGGCCGAAAACTGCCCAGCGCATGGCCTTGCATCTGCTGGAACGTGATCGTGCTGCAGCGGCTCACCTTGCCCATGCCCTGCAGGCGGCGGTTGAGGGTGTGGGATATTGCCAGCGCTGCCGCACCCTGAGCGAGACCGAGATTTGCTCGCTGTGCAGTGACCCCCGCCGGGACGACCGCCTGCTCTGTGTGCTGCAAAGCCCGGCTGATGTCTGGGCGGTAGAGCAGGCTGGCGGATTCAACGGACGCTACTTTGTGCTCAAGGGCCATCTGTCGCCGATTGACGGCATGGGCCCTGAGGAAATCGGCGTGCCGGCGCTGCTCGATTGTATCGAGGGGCGGCCGGTGGACGAGGTCATTCTGGCGACCAACCCGACCGTGGAAGGCGAAGCCACTGCCCATTACATCGCGGAGTTGCTGCGCCCGCGCGGTATTCGGGTATCGCGTATTGCCCACGGCGTGCCGCTCGGCGGCGAGCTGGAGTATATCGACGGCGGCACCCTGGCCCACGCGCTGGCCGGCCGAACCCCGATTCTCTGAGGTCGGCGCCGGCGCCTAGTCGGTCAGTCGTCCGAGCTGGTAGTCACGTATGGCCTGATGGATTTCGGCCTCGCTGTTCATCACGAAGGGGCCGTATTGCACGATCGGCTCTGCCAGCGGACGACCTGCCAGCAGCAACAGCCGGGCCCCGGATGGGCCCGCCTGCAAACTGACCCTGTCGCCTTCACCGAAGCGTCCAAGGCGGCCCTTTTCCAGCACGGCGGTGCGCTGCTCGCCTTGCACCGTGACACTTCCTTCATAGACGTAGCCAAGCAGCCGGTGAGTAGTCGGAATCGGCAAGCTGACATGCTCGTTCGCGTTCAATTGCACATCGATGTACAAGGGGTCGGTCTTACCGCCGCTGATCGGGGCTGTCACGGATTGACCGTTGTGCTCTATACGGCCGGCGATCAGCTTGAGTTGTCCGCCACCAGCGAGTGCCTGCTCTGGCAGCGCCGAGGCTGGCAGGTCGCGATAGTGCGCCGGTTGCATCTTGTCGGCCGCCGGCAGGTTCAGCCAGAGCTGAAAACCCCGCATGGTTCCCCGGTCCTGTTGCGGCATTTCCGAGTGAATGATGCCTCGGCCCGCGGTCATCCATTGCACGTCCCCTGGGCCGAGTAGCCCGCGGTTGCCGAGGTGGTCCTCGTGCAGCATGCGGCCTTCAAGCATATAGGTGACGGTTTCAAAGCCGCGATGGGGGTGGGAAGGGAAGCCGCCGATGTAGTCGTCTGCGCTGTCCGAGTTGAATTCGTCGAGCATCAGGAAGGGGTCGAAACGCGCAGCATCGCGGCCGCCGAATACGCGGGTCAGGCGCACGCCGTCGCCGTCCGAGGCGGGTTGTCCGACAATGGCTTCAATCAGATCACGGTGCTGAGTCATGGCGCATCTCCCAAGGATAGGTTTTGCGCCATTGTATGACTGGTAAATTCGATTTGATAACGCAAAAAATACGTTAATCGTATCGAATTTACTGATTGCTTTCGGCGGGCGCCTCGGCAGGTGTGTCGGCTGGGGCGCGGCCTTCCAGCTCGTCAATGATGCGCTGGTAGCCCTGGCAGGAGTCGTAGCGGCCGTTGGCCGGATCCTGCTCTTGCAGCGCCTTGAGGCGTGCATTGAGCTCTTCGGCCATGCCCGGCTGGTCCTTGGTGCGATCGTAGATCATCTGCGCCAGAAGCTCGCCTTTGGCAATCGCCTCTTCCGGGGTACATGCCTGAGCAGTGAGGCTGCCCAGACCAAGCAGGCCGCTGAGGCCCAGTACAACTAACTGTTTCATCTCTACCTCGCATGCCTGCATGGGGAAGCCCCTATGGTAGCCGCTCACTGGCCGGTCTCCAAGCGCTCGCGCATGCATCCGGGCATCGTCATCAGCTCGCCGCTTGGACCTGAAGGCCGCGAAATAGCTCGCTCGACGTGGTTTTTCCGGTGCTTTCCGGCGGTTGCTATGCGCTGATATGTCACACGCCGCTCAGCGCAGACTGTTTTGCTGCGGTTACTCGAGAAACGCCTCCAGCAGTTCGGGCGGCACGCTGTGGCGGTGGGCCAGGCTGGTATCACCGGTATCGGGGTGGAATACGATGACCACCTCCTTGCGTTCCAGCAGGCGTCTTACCTGGGCAACCCGCACCTCAAGGCTGCTGTCGTCGCCATTGTCGGTTCCATCGCGGGTGACAAAGTCTTCCAGCAGTGCATCAAGGGTTTCTGGTTCCAACAACTGATAGGGAATCAACATGCGCCGGTTTCTCTGCTGACGGTGGGGGCAATGTTACACTCGCGCCCTTTAAGAGGGTATTGACCGGACGATGATCGACGACCCGCTGTTCTATTTTTGTGCCGTGCCCGCGGTGCTGCTGTATGGCATCGCCAAGGGCGGTTTTGGCGGAAATATTGCCATTCTCTCCGTGCCCTTGATGGCCATGGTGGTGTCGCCACAGAAGGCGGCAGCGATCCTGCTGCCGATTCTCTGCGCAATGGATCTGGTTGCCATTCGTACGTTCCGCGGGCGCTGGGACAAGACCAACCTGCGTATCATTCTGCCTGCTGCAATGGTCGGCGTTGCGCTCGGTGCGCTCTCGTTTCGGGTGCTCAACGAGCAGCATATCCGCCTGCTCATTGGCACCATCGCCGTCCTTTTTGTGCTAAACGCCTGGTTGCGCCGTGATCAGACGCTGGCGCGTCCTGCCAGTGTCTGGCGGGGGCGGTTCTGGGGGCTTGTTTCCGGTTTTACCAGCTTCGGCATCCATGCCGGCGGGCCGCCGATCAATGTGTACATGCTGCCTCAGCGGCTGGAGAAAACGGTGCTGATGGGCACGCTGGCCGTGTTCTTTACCCTGGTCAACTGGGTAAAGGTCCCTGCCTATGTTTATCTCGGGCAATTTTCCACTGAGAACCTTCTGACGTCGCTGGCGCTGATGCCGTTGGCTCCGATCGGCGTCAAACTCGGGTTCTGGATGCTGCAACGCAGCAATGAGCAACTGATTTATCGGTTGTGTTACCTGTTTCTGCTGTTAACCGGTGGCAAGCTGCTGGTCGAAGGCGTCATGGGATTGCTCGGCTCCTGATCAGTCGCTGCAGACTGGCATACAGCTGTTCGCTGTCGACGGGTTTGGGCAGGTAGTCGTCCATGCCGGCGGTCATGCCCTCCAGGCGATGAGTGTCGAGTACATGGGCGGTCAGAGCGACAATCGGCGTGCGTGGCAGATGCTCCCGCTGCTCATGGGCGCGTATCCGCCGGGTTGCCTCAAATCCGTCCATCTGGGGCATTTCGCAGTCCATCAGGATGAGATCGTAGCGTTCCGGGTCCTCCCGGTAGAGGCGCAGGGCATCTGCGCCATTTTCGGTCAGTTCCAGGCTGTAACCCGCTTTCTCCAGCAGCGTCTTTACCACCAGTTGATTGACCTGGTTGTCTTCGGCAATCAGCAGATGCCCGCGTCCACGCCACTGCTCGCTGACCGGGCGCTCGGTCAGTTGATCCAGCGGCGGGTTGCTATTGAGCAGCAGCGCCAGCGCCTTCTGCAATTGCCCCGGAAGTAGCGGCAGGCTCTGCTCCAGCACCTGGCCGTGCCAGGCTAGCTGACGATGATCGTCGGCTGCCCGCAGCAGCAGGATCGGAGTGCTCTCCTGTTCGTAGTGATGTAGCAGTTGCTGGAGGCGGTCGGTCGGTATGTCCTGGGCGTCGAGCAGCACCAGTGCAGCCTGTTGGCCGCAAGCCTCACCGTCGGGGGGCTCGACCTGGTAGCCCAGTCGTGCGAGCTGGGTCTGATAATGCGGGCGGGCTGCCACATGACGGGTCACAATGGCGGCGATACCTGCGGGTGGCTTGTCCGGAGCTGCGCCAGCGCTCTGCATCGGCAGTGAAAGCGACATGCAGGTTCCCTGATCCTTGTCACTCTCCAGCGTGATGGTGCCCCCCATCAAGCGCACCAGCTCCTGGCTGATTGCCAGACCGAGGCCGGTTCCGCCATAGCGCCTTGTGGTACTGCTGTCGGCTTGGGTGAAGGAGTCGAACAGGCCTGCCTGCGCGTCACGTGCTATGCCGATGCCGGTATCCCTGATATCGAAGCGGATATCCCACTGCCCGTTCCCTCGATCGCTCGGCACGCCGCTGACTTCGACGCTGACATGCCCCTTGCTGGTGAACTTGAATGCATTGCTGAGCAGGTTCATCAATACCTGCTTGAGTCGGGTAGGGTCGCCAATCAACTGCTCGGGCAGTGCCGGTGATACGCTGCAATACAGCCCAATGTGTTTCTCCAGTGTCTGTGCGGTGAACAGGCCTGCCGTTTCCGACACCAGGGCTTCCGGGTCGAAGGCGAGGGTTTCCAGCTTGACCTGCCCGGATTCCAGGCGCGCGAATTCGAGGATGTCGTTGATGACCGTCAGCAGCGTTTGGCCGGACTTGCTGATAGTGTCCAGATAGAATCGCTGCTGATTATCCAGGCGGGTTTCCAACAATAGCTGCAGCATGCCGAGAACCCCATTCATCGGGGTGCGGATTTCGTGACTCATGCGTGCCAGAAAGCGGCTCTGCGCCAGGGTTTCCAGACGTGCTTGCCTGGTTTCCTCGTCTGCCCGGTAGCGTGCCTCTTTGAGGGCGTTGATGCGGTCGGCCAGTCCCAGCGAGAGAATGATCATTTCCGCGCACATGCCGAACTTCACCCAGTGTGTTCCGTAGCCGGCGCCGAGCAGCTCGACACCCAGCGAGCCCGCGGTCGAGAGGATCAGCGAGCAGAGCAGAAAGCCCCAGGCCAAGGTGTAGTGGGCGCCGTAACGGAAACCCTTGCGCCAGACATAAATACCGGTGCCAAGCAGAATCATCGAACTGACCAATACAAACAGGCTGGCCATGTTGTTGTAGAGGGCGGTGCTGAATACAGGGATCACCACCATCGCGGCCAGCACGATCAGAATTTTTACGCGCAGTATCCGATCCAAACGCGGGAATTGCTCGCGGGTGTGCAGATAGTGCCGACTGAACTGGGTCGACACGGCGCAATGAATGAACATCAGCGTATAGATGGCCAGGGTCTGCACCGTAATGCTGGCGTCAATCCATTTCCACAGCAGGCCATCAAAGGTGGCCATGAACAGCAAGATGCTCAGGATATGGGCCAGATACCAGGCATAGGTTGCCTCGCGCAGCGACAGCTGCAGGAAGAGATTATAGGCAAAGAGCCCCAGCAGAATGCCGTAGAACAGTCCTGCACCCAGCATGCTGGTCTCCAGCTGCGCGCTGCTGGCTGGCCAACTGGAGAAGTAGAGCGGGACGAACACGGTACTGGTGGTGTCAACGCGCAGGTAGAAGCGGGTTTCTCCCGGCGCCAGTGTTACCGGAAACCAGTGGTTGCTGACGGCAACTGCGCGCGCACTGGGCGGCAGGTGGTCACCACCCTGCTGTATCAGTGGGGCCGCCCCGGGGCGCAGTTGGTACAGTGTCAGGTTGTCCAGTAGTGGATACTCGATTTCCACTACCCCTTCGATGGGGGTAGTCAGAGTGTTGCGCAGGGCAAAATGAACCCACCAGACTGATGAGTCCTTGCCCTCATTGATATGCTGACCGCTGATCGGCCGCCAGGGCTGAACGCTGCCGCCTTGCAGTTGCTCGATGGTCAGGCTGCCTTGCGGGTCTTCAAGGAGCAGCAAATGCTGTCCGAGCGACAGGCGAGCATGCAGGTTGCTGATATCGACGCTTTCAGCCAGTTGGTGACTAACCTGAGCGAACGCCGAGCAGGACGAGAAGGCCATGCCCAGCGCAACCCAGCACAGTATAAGAACGCGGCACAAACGCATACAGAGTGCACTCGGCTAGACCACCAGCGTGTGATCTTTTGTTATTTGTTTTGATCTATCCGAATGCTAGCACAGGGTCATTATCGCCGCTGGCCCTGCGTCGATATCTTGTTGCTGGAGGCGTTGCCCCTGACCAACTGACGCAGCAGAAAACGGGAGGGGTGCACGGCTTCAGCAAGGTCCCGCGGCAGCGGCAGTGGCTCGTCACCAAGCCAGGCTGCCAGCAACTCACCACTGAGTGGGGCGCTGATCAGGCCGCGTGATCCGTGTGCGGTGTTGACGTACAGCCCGGGCTGCCAGGGCGCGGGGGCAGTTGGTTGCTGCGAAGCGTCCTTGCCCAGAACCGCGTACTGGTCAAGGAATGCGTCGGGGGTCAGCACTGGCCCCAGCAGCGGCAGGTAGTCCGGGGCAGTGCAGCGCAAGCCGACACGTGCGCCCTGCGGCGCTGTCACGCTGAAGTGCCGGTGTAGTTCAGGCGACAGGCTCTGCAGTAGCTCCAGGTTATGGCGGTTTTCCTCTTCGCTGGGCGTCAGATCGAGGCGGTCAAAGCGAAAGCTTGCCCCAAGGTGATGCTCGTCTTGCCTTGCCGGCGATACATAGCCATCAGCGCAGAGAACCGTCTTCAGTCTGCTACTGTGTGCGTCGGCCGGCAGATGGGTGATCTGGCCGCGGATCGGTTTCAGCGACAGATGGCGGGTCTGGGCGAAGCGGGCGGTCTCGTGGGCGCCGCAGATGATCACGGTGCCGCTGGCAGCGAGGCAATCGCCCTGTTCGTTCAGTAACTGCCACTGGCTGCCGTCGTGGCGCAGATCGGCGACGGCAGTGGTGGTTCTGACCTCGATATTGGGGTGCTCAAGCAACTGCCGGCACAGGGTGGGCGGACTGACCCAGCCGCCTGCGGGGAAGAACAGGCCGGGACTGCTGATCTCCACGCCGGCCAGTGCGCTGGCCTGGCGGGCATCGACTGCCTGCAGGAAACTGGCGGGATAGCCCTGGCTTGCCAAACCCTGCTGGCGGCGCTGTTCCTTGTCGTCCGTGCCCAGCTGCAGGACGCCGCAGGCATGCCAGCGCCCTTCGCCCTGTTTCAGTTCGCGCTGCAGCAAGCGCAGGCTGTACTGATAGGCGCTTTGAATAAACCGCGACAGCGGCGGATGGTGGGGCGATAGCTTGCAGTAGAGAATGCCCTGCGGATTGCCGGAGGCGGCACCCGCGACGTCGGGCAAACGCTCGATAACCTGCACCTGCCAACCGCGGCGAGCGAGGGCGTGGGCGGTGCTGCAGCCAGCCAGACCAGCGCCGATGATGATCGCCGAGCGTTTGCATGTCTTTTCCGGTCGAGCATACCAGGGGGCTCGCCAGGGTTGCGCTGGCGGCTGCTGCAACTGACCGCAGAGCATCTCGCGTTTGCGACCAAAACCCTTGACCTTGCGCATGTCGAAGCCGGCAGCGATCAGCCCCCGGCGCACATCACCGACGCTGGTAAAGGTCGCGACCGTGGCGCCCGGCCGTGACAGCTCCGCCATGCGTTGATACAGCGCCGGCTGCCACATATCCGGATTGCGTGCCGGGGCAAACCCGTCGAGAAACCAGGCGTCAACGGGAGCGTCCAACTCCGGCAGGGTATCGAACAGATCGCCAATCAGCAGGGTCAGGGTGACGCGTCCACCGGCAAAGGAAAAGTGCTGCCAGCCGGGCGTCAGATCCTGATATTGATCCAGCAATTCGGCACTCAGGTCTGCCAGCTCTGACCAGATGGCCAGGGCGCGTTGCAGGTCCGTGCGCGCGAGCGGGTATTTTTCCGTGCTGACGAAGTGCAGACAGGTATCGTCGGGCGCGCTGGCCTGCCACAGCTGCCAGGCGGCGAGAAAGTTAAGTCCGGTGCCGAACCCGGTTTCCGCGATGCAGAAATGCTCGCCAGCGGCCATCGCATGCCAGCGCTCTGCCAGCCGGTTGTGGGTCAAAAAGACGTGCCGGGTTTCTTCCAGGCCGCTGTCGCGGGAAAAATAGACATCATCAAAGCGACTGGAGAAGGGCTGGTCGCCTTCCATCCAGACCAGGTCGGCAGACTCGACAGTAGGTGCGCTCACGCGGGCTCCGGGGATACAGGGTTCCCGGTTATTGTACCGTGCTGACCGCCGTTACCCCATATTGGGCAGAATCAGCAGCAGCCAGGTAGCCAGGACAACCAGCGCAACGGTGGACCATTTGGGTTTGAGCAGCGATTTCATGGCATATGCCTTCTTGTTTTTATTAGCATGAATACCTTGTGGGTATCAGGCGGCGCATGGTCTGGTTGGACGGGAGGCCGCAAAACGGATCGCGGTAGCGATAAATAGTGCCTGTTTTTTTTATAGCACGCGATGCCCGGGTGTTCCGGCCCGGCGTGGAATTGTGTTAGACAAAATGGCTACAAGCGCACGCGGTGATGTCGCCAATCGCCCTCAGCGGGACTCACCGCTCTGGAATAGCCGCTCGGTGCGCGCTGCCATGATCAGGTCATTCATGTGCACCCCGCCCAGCGAGTGACTCCACCAACTGGTGGTGACCCGCCCCCACTCGAGCAGCAGGGCCGGGTGATGATCCTGTTCCTCTGCCAAAGCGCCGACCCGGTTGGCGAACGCCAGGGCACTGGCGAAGTCGGCAAAGGGGTAGACTCGCTCAATGCGGTGAATGCCCTCGACACAGTTCAGCTCCCAGTCGGGGAGGGCGGCGAGCAGGGCCAGAATCTGCTCCTGCACCAGTGCGCTGGCGTTATCCGCCGATGCCAATTCTCGTTCGGCCAGGTCGTGCATGTTTGTGCTCCAGCAGAGGGTTTCTCAGGCAGCTTAGCAGTTCGCGGTTGGGCGGAACGCGCTATCATCTTGCGCATGGTGACAAAATTGGGGGATTCGGACAGGTGATTCGTGTGCGGTGGTTGCGCCGGTGGCTCAGATTCCTCGGTTGGCGCCCGGACAGTACCACCCATCAGGAAAAGCTGATCTCGGCGCTGGGCACCACCTTGGCGCTGATTCTGCTGTACTGGATTACCCATCTGGTGATGAGCGCAGAGAGTGCGCTGTGGGTGACTGGCTCGATGGGCGCCAGTGCGGTGCTGGTGTTCGCTATGCCCCACGGCACCCTGTCGCAACCCTGGTCGGTCATTGGCGGCCATGTGCTGTCTGCGCTGTTCGGGGTGGCCTGTGTGCAGTGGTTGCCTTCCGGGTTCTGGCTCGCGGCCCTGGCTGTGGGGGGTAGCGTCATCATCATGATGTATGCCCGCTGCCTGCATCCGCCGGGCAGCGCAACCGCCATGATTGTGGTGCTGGGCGGGCCGCAGATTGTCGATGCGGGCTTCAGTTTCGTGCTCTATCCGATCTTGCTTGATGTACTGGTTATTGTGCTGTTTGCCGTGCTGTTCAACAGTCTGTTCACCAGTCGGCGCTACCCGTTGCCGTTGACGCGGCATGCCATAGGCCGGGCGCCGGGTATCGCGCCGGAAGATTTCGAGCATGCGCTCAAGCAAATGAACGCCTACATGGATATCGACTTCAACGATCTGCTGCGACTTGTCGAGCTGGCCAACGCCAACGCGCAGAGCAAGGGTGTGACTGCGGCCGACCTGGAGCCGGGTGGCTTCTACAGCAACGGCTTGCCGGGTCGGAACTGGTCGGTACGCGAGGTGCTGCAGGTGGTCAGCCGGCCGGGGCGCGCCGGCCGCGTGCGTTACCGCATCATCAAGGGTGCAGGCGAGGGTGGCAATGGCATCTGCCGGGTCAGCGAGTTTGTCCGCTGGGCGCGCTACAGGGTGGCGCCGGACGAGCGCGGGCACCAGTGGCACCGGGTCACCGACGCCCAGCCTGCAGCCGAGGTCTGACCGGTACAGTTACGGGTACAAGCCAGCTGAAACTGTCTCTGTTGCGATGCGAGGCGGCTTTCTAGAATAGCGTTCCCTCCCTTTGCTTTCCGAGTTTGCAGCATGCATGTTTCATCCGGCCGTTGGCTGTACGGATTCCTGTTGGCGTTAACCACCACTCTGCTCTGGGGTGTGCTGCCGATCATGCTCAAGGAAGTGCTCAAGGTCATGGACCCCTATACCGTGACCTGGTATCGCCTGTTGAGTGCCGGTCTGGTGCTTCTGATCTGGCTGGCCGCCAAACGCAAACTGCCCTCGATTCGTGCGCTGTCGACGCGCAATCGGGGGTTGCTGGTTATCGCCATGCTGGGTCTGGCGTTCAACTACGTGCTCTATCTGATGGCGCTCAACCGGCTGTCGGCCGGCACCATGCAACTGATAATCCAGACCGCTCCGGTGATGTTGATGCTGGGCAGCATGCTGGTTTTTCGCGAGCGTTTCGGGGTCGGCCAGGTACTCGGGCTGGTCGTCCTGTTGCCGGGATTTGCGCTGTTCTTCAATCAGCGACTGGTTGAGTTAATGACGCAGATGAGCAGCTACACCCTGGGTATCCTGATCGCCATTGCCTCGGCTTTCAGTTGGGCGCTTTACGGCCTGGCCCAGAAGCAGCTGCTGACGGTCTGGTCGTCGGTATCGGTGATGATGGTCATCTACCTCTCGTGCGCTGCGCTGATCACGCCGCTTGCTACACCAACCCAGGTGCTCAGCCTCACTCCTCTGCAAGGCTGGCTGCTGCTGGGCTGCTGTCTCAATACGCTGGTCGCCTACGGTGCCTTTGCCGAGGCGCTGGCGCATTGGGAGGCCTCTCGGGTGAGCGCGACTGTGACCACTACGCCGCTGTTTACCTTCTCGCTGGTAGCCCTTGGGGCCATGCTCTGGCCGGGGGTGATCGAGCCTGAGATTCTCAACAGCCTCGCCTATCTGGGCGCACTGATGGTGGTTGCAGGCTCGGCATTGATTGCGCTGGCACCAAGCCTGATGAACAGTATTCGGCAGCGGCGCCTGCGCCGCCTTGCCGTTACACCACCGCCAGCCGGGTCCTGAGGCAATCGTCGGTCGATTGTTGCGTTAGAATGGTTGCCAAGCATCGATGGCGGACACGCTACGCTTAGTCCGCCCTACGCATTATCCCCGCCGTGGCCCGGCATCGTCATCGGCTGCTTTGCCAGGCCCTGCGACATATCGCCTGTAGGGTGGTCAACGCATAGCGTTGGCCACCGGGGCTGAAAATGTGGGAGCACTGCGGATACGCTGCGCTTAGTCCGCCCTGCGAATGCCAAGGCCGCCGCTATTACGAGAAAACCTTTTTCAGGAGATGACTATGGCTGTCGTCCAACAAGCACTTGAACAGGCCCTGCAGGCACTGAACCCTGCGCATCTGGAGTTGATCAACGAAAGCCATATGCACAGCGTGCCGCCCGGCTCGGAGTCGCATTTCAAGGCGGTGGTGGTCAGTGAGCGTTTCAGCGCGCTCAATTCGGTCAAGCGGCACCAGCTGGTATATGCCACCTTGGGCGAGCTGATGCAGCGTATTCATGCGCTGGCCTTGCACACCTACACACCGGCCGAGTGGCAGCAGCGTCAGCAGGCGCCGGCTTCGCCCAACTGTCTCGGTGGCAGCAAGGCAGACCAGCACTGACCCTCCGTCTGCCGGCGGTTTGTCGCCGGCGGTCACTTTGCTAGAATGCGCCCCTTCAAAACGTACGCCCTTTACGCGGGCGCTCACTGAATACCGAGGTAAGCATGTCTGCAATTGTTGTTGTGGCTCTCTACAAGTTCGTCCAGCTGGACGATTACGAAGCTCTTCGCCAACCCCTGCTTGATACCCTTGTCGCCAACGGCGTCAAAGGCACCTTGCTGCTGGCGCGAGAAGGCATCAACGGCACTGTCGCCGGCCCCCGTGACGGTATGGACCGGGTACTGGATTGGCTGCGTTCCGATTCCCGTCTCACAGATCTGGACTACAAGGAGTCCTACTGCGACGAGATGCCGTTCTATCGCACCAAGGTCAAGCTCAAGAAAGAAATCGTCACCCTTGGGGTGCCCGGTATTTCGCCGACCAGCAAGGTCGGCACCTATGTCGAGGCAAAGGACTGGAACGCGCTGATCAGCGATCCCGAGGTACTGCTGATCGACACCCGCAACGACTACGAAGTCTCGATCGGCACGTTCCAGGGTGCGATTGATCCGAAAACCAAGACCTTTCGCGAGTTTCCGGAATATGTGCGCGCGCACTTCGATCCAAAACGTCACAAAAAGGTGGCAATGTTCTGTACCGGGGGCATCCGCTGTGAAAAGGCCTCCAGCTATATGCTGGAGGAGGGTTTTGACGAGGTATTTCACCTCAAGGGCGGTATTCTCAAGTACTTTGAAGATGTGCCGGCCGAAGAGTCGATGTGGGACGGTGAATGCTTCGTGTTCGACAACCGGGTAACCGTGCGCCATGATCTGGCCCCGGGGTCATTCGATCAGTGTCACGCCTGTCGTCACCCGGTGTCCGCCGAGGATATGGCATCGCCGCAGTACGAAGAGGGCATCAGTTGCCCGCATTGCTACGACAGCCTGCCGGAGAAAACCCGGCAACGCGCCGAAGAGCGTCAGCGCCAGATTCAGCTGGCCAAGGCGCGCAACCTTCCGCATCCGATTGGCATGCCCCCGCAACTGGCCTCGCCCAACGCCAAGGCTGATAGCTGACCAACCCGGAGTACGCCATGCAGCAGCGCCTGATCTACGTGATGGACCCGATGTGTTCATGGTGCTGGGGTCTGGCGCCGCTGATTGATGCGATATTCCAGGCCCATCCTGATGTGCCGGTCCACCTGGTGGCCGGCAGTCTGCGGCCGCACCTGCAGGCGCCGCTTGATAACGCCTCCCGCCAGGCGCTGGCTGCCCACTGGCAATCAGTCGCTGCGCTCAGTGGTCAGCCGTTTTCCGACCCGCAGGCATTACCCGAACCCTTGATCTACAACGTGCGTCCCGCCAGTCAGGCACTGATTGTCGCGCGCGCCCTCGACGTTGAGCGGCTGTGGCCCTTTGTTCGCGCCATGCAGCAGGCGTTTTTCGCCGAGTGCATGGATATTACCCGGCCAGCGGTGTTGCTGGAGATTGCCGCTGCCAACGGCTATGACCCGGTCGAATTCGCGGCACGCTTCGATCAGGCCGATACGCAGCAACTGCTCGATGAGGATTGGGGCTGGGCGGCTGATCGGGGGCTGGCCGAGCTGCCGATTCTGTTCGCCGAGCGTGACGGGCAGCTGGCGCTGCTGGGCAATGGCTATCGCTCGCCAAATGAGGTGCTGTCGCTGCTGCAGCGCTGGGTCGGCGCTGCAGCCTGAGCGCAATCAGCGCTCTCGCAGCGCCTCGGCCTGGGCGCGCAGTACCGGCTTGAGCAGATAGCTTAGGATGCTCTTGCGACCGGTAATGATGTCGACACTGGCGACCATCCCGGGGATGATCAGCAACGGGTTCTCCTCGCTGCCCAGGTGGTTCTTGTCGGTACGCAGGCGGATCAGATAGAAGCTGTCGCCATTCTCGTCAGTGACCGTATCGGCGCTGATATGCTCCAGTTCTCCCTTGAGCCCGCCATAGATGGTGTAGTCATAGGCGGTAATCTTGATCATGGCCTCCTGGCCTGGATGCAGGAAGGCAATGTCCTGCGGGCGGATGCGCGCCTCGAACAACAGGGTATCTTCCAGCGGAATAATCTCCACCAGATCACTGCCTGGCTGAATAACGCCGCCAATGGTGTTGACCAGCAACTGCTGAACAATACCGTGGACCGGAGACGTCACCAGGGTACGGCGCACACGGTCCTCCAGGGCCAGGCCCGAGGCGGAGGTTTTCTGCAGCTCAATGCGGGTTTGGTTCAGCTCTTCCAGCGCCTCGCTGCGGAAGCGGTTCTGCGCCTCCTCGGCCTTGCGCTCAGCCTCGCGCAGCGCCGATTCAGCCCTCGGGATGGCCAGTGTCGTACCATCCAGATTGCCCCGGGTCTCGACTTCCGCACGGCGCAGGCGCAGTACCTCCACCTCGGAGATGGCGCCGTCTTTTACCAGTGGCGCAGACATGCTGATTTCGCGCTGCAGCAGCCCCAGGCTGTTGCTGAACTGCCGCTGTTTCGAGCGCAGTTCGTTCAATTCCTGTTCGCGCTGGCGACGTTGTTCGTCAAGAATTGCCAGCTCGTCCGCCAGTCGGCTCTGGCGTGACTGGTACAGGGCGATTTCCGCCTCGGCCAGCTCTGGTGCGTCGGTCAGTACCTCTTCCGGCATGACCAGCTCGCTACCCTCGGCCTCGGCGGTCAGACGCGCGAAGGTAGCCTGTTTGCCCAGCTGCTCGGCGCGGGTCTCCTGCACGTTGGAGGCAAAGCGGGTATCATCCAGACGCAGCAGTGGCGCGCCTTTCTCCACAATCTGTCCTTCACGGACCAGAATCTCGGCAACGATACCGCCTTCCAGGTTCTGTACCCGCTGCAGCTTGCCGGGCGGGATGGCCTTGCCAAGCCCGCGCGTCAGTTCCTCCACCTTGGCAAAGTGCGCCCAAAGCAGCCCGGTCAGCAAAAACGCTACCAGCGCCCAGAGCATCAGGCGAGCTGACCTCGGGGAATCCTCCAGAATGGCGTGGGTCAGATCCGGTAATGGCGTTTCTGCAGCCGCGGCGCTAGCGGGGGCAGGCTTGTTAGCCAATTGCAGGGTAGGCTTAGCTCCGTGCGACATTCACGTGTCCTTTGCGCAAGGCTTCCAGTACCTGTTCCTTGGGGCCATCGGCGACAATCTTGCCGCCGTCAATCACAATCAGCCGGTTCACCAGCGACAGCATTGAAGCCCGGTGGGTCACCAGCAGCAGCGTACGGTTGTGCAAAATGGGTTGCAGCTGTCGCTTGAGGCGTTCCTCGCTGCTGTTGTCCATGGCGCTGGTGGGTTCATCCAGCACCAGTACCGGCGGGTCAAGCAGCAGCGCGCGGGCGACTGCCACGGCCTGTCGCTGGCCGCCGGAAAGGTTCATGCCGCGCTCGCCAACCTGCAGGTTCAGCCCAAGCGGGTGCAGGCGAGCGAACTCGCTGACCCCGGCCATGTCGGCCACTTGCTGCAGGCGCTCGTCGTCTACGTAGCGCGCGCCCAGGGTCAGGTTGTCGCGCAGGGTGCCGTTGAACAACTGAATATCCTGCGGTACGTAACCGATGTTGTGGCGCAGGTCGGCTACCTCCAGTTGCTGGATATCAACGCCATCAACCAGCAGATGTCCGCTGTCGGGCTGATACAGATTCAGCAGCAACTTCTCCAGTGTGCTTTTGCCCGAGCCACTGCGTCCGATGATGCCGATGTGCTCGCCGGGCAGGATGCGCAGGTTCAGGTGGTCGAGCGCGGGGTATTGCTGACCGGGATAGGTAAAACAGACGTCCCGCGCCTCGATGGCCCCATGCAGTTGGCGACGCTGGGTCGGAATGGCTTGAGGCTGGCGCTCCTGCGGCATGCTCATCATTTCGTCAGTAGTGCCGATGGTCAGGCGCGCCTGCTGGTAGCGCGTGAGCAGGCTGGATACCTGCGACAGCGGCGCAAGGGCGCGGCTGTTGAGCAGGTAGCAGGCGATCAAACCGCCCATGCTGATTGCGCCATCGCCGATCAGATATACCCCGCTGACAATCATCGCGATGCCGGCCAGCTGCTGTATGAACAGGGTGCCGTTGACAGCGAGGGTCGAGAGTTTGCGAGCTTTCATCTCCAGGCGTCCGAGCGCGCCCACGGTGGTTTCCCACTGGCGCTGCTTTTCGCTTTCGGCGCAGTTGACCTTCAGCAGGTCGATGCCGCCCAGGGTCTCGATCAGCATGGCCTGGCGTTCACTCGACAGGTGCAGGGTCTGATCGATACAGCGCGACAGCGGCCCCTGAATAAGCCAGCCAAGCAATAACGTCAGAGGAAAGGCCAGCAGCGGAATGGCGACCAGTGGTCCGCCGATTATTCCGATTACCAGCAGGATCAGCAGTGAGAACGGCACATCAATCAGGCTGGTCAGGGTTAGCGAGGTCAGAAAGTCCCGCAGGCTCTGAAATTCGTGAATATTCTGCGCAAAACTGCCAACCCGTGTCGGGCGGGCCTTGAGGTTCATGCCGAGAATCCGCTCAAACAGCGTTGCCGACAGAATCAGGTCGGTCTTTTTGCCCGCAAGATCGAGGAAGTAGCTGCGCAGTGTGCGCAGGATCAAATCAAACAACAGTGCCAGCGATATGCCGATGGCCAGCACCCACAGCGTGGTAGTGGCCTGGTTGGGTACCACCCGATCGTAGACGTTCATGACAAACAGCGGTGTCATCAACGCAATCAGGTTGATCAGAAAGCTGGCCACCATCGCATCGGAATACAGGCGACGTGAAAGCCGCAGGGTATCCTTGAACCAGTGTTTCGTGCGAGGCAGCGGGGAATCGAACTGCACCTCGAAGCGGTGTCTGGGCTGGGCAAAAAAGGCTTTGCCGCTATACAGCTCTGCCAGTGCCGACTTGTCCATCAGCTTGGCGCCGCCGGCCGACTCACTGGTCAGCAGGCGTGCCTTGCCGTCCTGCCAGGACTCAAGCACGACGTTGCGGCCATCCTTGAGAAACAGCAGTGCGGGCAGGGCAATGGCGTCAATCTGGTCCAGCGGACGATTGAGGATGCGGCCTTGCAGATTGGCTCTCGCCGCCGCGCGAGGCAGCAACTCCGGTGTCAGACGCTGGTCGCGCAGAGGCAGGCCAGCGGCCAGCACGCCACGACTGGTCCGCACCTGCAGGCAGGTGCAGAGAATCAGCAGCGCATCAAGCAGTGGATCATCGAAGCGGCTGCGGGGGTCGTCCCCCGCGTTGCTGCTCGCCCCCTGTTCGGGGCCTTGCGGCCCCGTCAGTACATCAGGCGTTGTCAAAACGTTATTGACCTGTCGGCAAATCGGAATTGGAAGAGCCAGAATCGCTCAGAGCCATGGATTCAGCCGGCGGCACTACCGACTGGCTGCGCAGCAGTTCACCGGCAACCGCCAGCAGACGGTACTGTGCCAGATACTCGGAGAACCGGGTTTCGGTCAGCCGGCGTTGCGCTGTGAACAGCTCGTTCTCACTGTCCAGCAGGTCGAGCAGGGTGCGCTCACCAATGTTGAACTGTGAGCTGTAGGCTTCGCGTACCCGAACGGTATGGTCAACGTACTGCTGGGCGATCGGTACCTGTTTGCGTGCGCTGTCCATGGCGTTCCAGGCCAGCCGCAACTCTTCACTCAGTTGACGGTAGGCATTGTTGCGAATCTCGATTGCTTCGTTGATCTGGTGCGCACTGGACGCCATGCGAGCCTTGTCGCGGCCGCCGCTGAACAGGTTGTAGCGCATCCGCACCATGGCCTGCCATTCGTTGTAGTGGCCGTCGGTGCCGTCCAGGTCGTTGTCGAAGTTGCGTGACAGCTCCAGGTCAAAGCGCGGGTAGAAGGGCGATTTGGCTGCTTCGTACTGGCGTTCGGCGGCGGTGCGATCGGCTTCGGCGGTCTTGATGTACGGGTTATTGGGGATACCCTGCAGCGCAGCTTCCACCGACGCGGGCAGCATGCCGGTAATGGGCGCGGGCAGTGTCAGATCGCCCGGCGGCTGGCTTACGATGCTGTAATAGACTGCTTCGGCATCGGCCAGGTTGGCCTGTTCGGTAACCAGGTTGTTGCGGGCCAGGGCCAGACGGGCTTCGGCCTGATCCAGATCGGCATTGCGGCCGACGCCGCGCTCGCTGCGCAGGCGGATCTGATCGTGAACACGTTCGTGGCTGCGCATGTTTTCTTCAGCAAGGCGAACCATCTCGCGGCGCATCAGAACCTGATGGTAGGCGTCGGCAGTGGCCAGGCCGATCTGCTCGGCGGTGCTCAGTACGCGATAGGCGCGGGAGTTGACGGTCGCGACGTTGCGGCCCACTTCGTTGGCAGTGGCAAAGCCGTCGAACAGCATCTGCCCAAGGCGCAGCGCGCCCTCGCCGCGGTTCAGTTTTTCCCAGTGCTCACCCGCAGCGCGAGTGGCCGGGCTGTCGGTGCCTTCCCTTCCGTAGCCGCCGGTCAGGTCAACCGTCGGGTAATATCCTGCCCGTGCTCCCCTGAGGTCTTCTTCCGCTGAAAGTCGGCTGCTGGCAGAGGCGCGCAGTTCCGGGTGGTTGTCGATAGCGGTCTGGATAGCCTCGGGCAGCGACTGCGCCGAAACCGCCAGAGAGACGGACAGGGTCAGAGGCAGTACAAGGAACTGCCACGGGGTTAAGGATTTCATAGATCCTCCTTGATGGTGCGCCGGTAGTGTTTGTGCGGTGGATGACAGGCTCCACGCATGCTCTCAAGTCTAGTCAGGCTTTTCGACGGGAGAGCTGTCTCTGTAATACTGTTTTGATACTAAATTGGAGCAGCTTCCTGCGGCTATATTGCCAAAGCATCTAAAACAGTAAGAGCGTGTTCCCTGAAGGTTTAGTATATTTACACATAGCCATCAAATTGACGAATGAATATTTATGTTATTTCATCGTCAATTGGTTGGCTTTGAATCTCGCGCGTCGTAGGGTGGCTGTCTCGTCAGGAGAAGTCTAGCGGAGCTGGCGTTGAGGGTAGTGAAGGGAAGCCGAGGGTTCCCGGGCGATGTCAGGAATTGACAGCCCCGGGGCTGTTGTCCACATGAAATGAAAGGAGTCATGAAAATGGCTACCAGCGCAAAAGTTACTCAGGTTGTCGGTCAGGTCTTTGCAGTCGCGCCCAGCGGGGAGAAGCGCCTGCTGGTTGAAGGCGACCGTTTGATGGCCGGTGAGCAGGTATTTACCGGCGAGCAGGGCAGTGTATCGCTTGAATTGAGCGATGGTCGCGAGGTCGACCTGGGTCGTGACTCTTCCTTCCGCGTCGCCGACGATGAAGCTGCCGCAGCAACAGACCAGCCCCAAGATCTGGATATTGACGCCATTCAGGCGGCGATCGCAGCCGGTGTTGACCCGACCCAATTGCTTGAAGCGACTGCGGCCGGTCCGGCGGCTGGCGCAGCAGGTGCCGGCGGTCAGGGTGGTGGCCATTCTTTCGTTTTGCTCGATCGTCTTGATCTGCGTGTGACCCCCGACGTTGGCCTGGATACCGCCCCGATCGCGTCCGCTCCCCTTGAAATTCCCAACGAAGAAGACCTGTTTCTGCCGGAGGATGGCGTTCCGGTTATTTCCATAACTCCGGTTGAGCCCGGCGGCGATGTAGACGGTGCTCAGGCGGTAGAAGGCGGCTCTCTCGACTTTCTGGTGTCGCTCTCTGCACCCAGCACGGTGCCGGTTACTTTTACCTGGAGCGTAACCCTGGGCTCTGCTGACGGCGATGACCTGCCCGGCGGCACCCTCTTGACCGGTACGGTTACCATTCCGGCCGGTGAGACCAGTTATCTGCTGTCGATTCCGACCTTCGATGACGCTATTTTCGAAGGCGGCCCCGGTAGTTTTGAAGACCTGGTTGTGTCCATTACCGATGTCGTTGCGGCGGTGCCGGGCGATGTGTCTGCTGTGGGCCTGATCGAAGACAATGATGCCATTCCGGTCGTCAACCTGGACGATGCTGATGGTATCGGTGCACAGATTATC
>NZ_NBYK01000010.1 GCF_002197985.1 Halopseudomonas aestusnigri | reverse complement strand
GCGACATGTCGTGGCCGCCCCTACCGCACCGACAGCCCCTCAACCATTCGTCGCACGCTGCGTGCGAATCATTCTCGATAATCCATTTGTATTATTGCGTTTCTACCTGCTTTGACTGTTAGAATCCCGTCGCGACTCAGCGTCAAAATGTTGCTTGCACCAACTTGGAGCTGCTGGTTATGATCCCGCCTCTCGTCAAAAGCTGGTGGCAATAAGCCATCTATTGAGCTGCTTCGAGACGCATGCCAGAGCTGTTCAGGCGACTTCGGGATGACCCTGAAGATGTGAGCCAATCGCGGTTTTCTGCGCTTGCCTGTGCCAGTCGGCAGCCAGAGCTGAACCATGTGGTTGCGCTTTACTCGAACGGCAATCGATTGCCCCTCGTGACGGGACACGAGTCTTGCAAAGGAAGATTGACGGTATGTGCGGAATTGTTGGTGGCATCGCCACGCGTGACCTGACCCCGGTTCTGCTGGAAGGGTTGCGGCGGCTGGAGTATCGCGGTTACGACTCGGCCGGCATTGCCGCGCTGGATGCGGCCGGAGCGGTGAATCGTGCCCGCTCCACCGGCAAGGTCGCCGAGCTTGAACAGCGGCTTGCCCGGCAACCGCTCACGGGCCAACTGGGAATCGCCCACACCCGCTGGGCAACCCATGGCAAGGCCAGTGAGCAGAACGCCCACCCGCATTGTTCCGACCGTCTGGCTATCGTCCACAACGGCATCATCGAGAATCACCATCCGTTGCGCCTGCAGCTGCAGGAACTTGGCTACGTATTCACCTCCGAGACCGACACCGAAGTGGTCGCCCACCTGCTGGCTCACCACTACGGCCGTCAGCAGAACATGCTCAGCGCCCTGCGTTGCACGCTGGCCGAACTGCGCGGCGCCTTCGCCCTCGGCATCATCCATCAGGATGAACCCGACACCCTGTATTGCGCCCGCATGGGCAGCCCGTTGGTCATCGGCGTTGGCAGCGGCGAGCATTACATCGGCTCCGACCCCCTGGCGCTGCTGCAGGTGACCGACCGCTTTATCTATCTGGATGAAGGCGAACACGCCCGCCTGACCCGTGACGACTGCCAGATCTGGAGCAAGCAGAACCAGCCTGTGCAGCACGCCGTGCAGCAATACCAGCACGCGGCCCTGAGCATGGAAAAGGGCGAGTATCAGCACTTTATGCTCAAGGAAATCTTTGAGCAGCCCGCCGCCATCGCCGACACGCTGGATGGCCTGCTCGCGGATGATCATGTCCTCACCGCCGCCCTGGGCCCCGGGGCTGAAAGCCAGCTGCCGTTGATCCGCAATATTCACATCGTCGCCTGCGGCACCAGCTATCACGCCGGTATGGTTGCCCGCTACTGGATCGAAGAGCAGACGGGCCTGCCCTGTCAGGTCGAGGTCGCCAGCGAATACCGTTACCGTCAGGTCTGTGTGCCAGAAGGCACTCTGCTGATCGCCATCTCCCAATCCGGAGAAACGGCCGATACCTTGGCTGCGTTGCGCTATGCCCGCGAGCAGCAATATCTCGGCACCCTGGCGATTTGCAACGTGCCGGGCAGCTCCCTGGTGCGTGAGGCAGACTGGCGATTGCTGACCCATGCCGGCCCTGAAATTGGCGTGGCCTCCACCAAGGCGTTTACCACCCAACTTACCGCACTGCTGTGGCTGACCACTGCCTTGGCCCAGGTGCGCGAGCGCGCCCCTGAAATCATCGCCGCCAATGTGCGTGCCCTGCGCAGCCTGCCGGCCCGCATCAGCGACACACTGGAACTGGCCCCGGCGATTGCCGAGCTGGCAAAGCAGTTTCAGGCAAAGCATCACGCCTTGTTCCTGGGCCGCGGGCCGCATTACCCCATCGCGATGGAAGGGGCGCTCAAGCTCAAGGAAATTTCCTACATTCACGCAGAAGCCTACGCCGCCGGCGAGCTAAAACACGGCCCGCTGGCTCTGGTCGACGACGACATGCCCGTCGTCAGCGTCGCCCCCAGCGACAGCCTGCTGGAGAAGCTCAAGTCCAACCTGCAGGAAGTCCGCGCCCGCGGCGGGCAATTGATCAACTTCGCCTGCGAACGCGCCGCGCTTGATGACGGCGAAGGCATCACCCATATCGCCATGCCCTGGGTGTACGAAACTGTTTCTCCGATTCTGTACACCATTCCACTGCAACTACTCAGCTACCATGTCGCCCTGATCAAGGGCACGGATGTAGACAAGCCCCGTAATCTGGCCAAGTCGGTCACGGTGGAGTAGCCCTACTTGCACCGTTGGTCGCAGCCGAACGGTTGCCAGTGACGGTGCGCAGATTCTTCTTCTATACATAGTCAACGCAATACGGATAACAGCATGCACAAACTGGAAGACATCAAACTCGCGATCATCGGCCTCGGCTACGTTGGCTTGCCGCTGGCGGTCGAGTTTGGCAAGCAGCGCCCGGTTATCGGCTTCGATATCAACCAATCGCGCATCAATGCCCTGCGCGAAGGCCATGACAGCACGCTGGAAGTCTCCGATCAGGAGCTCAAGCAAGCCTGCTTGCTTTCCTATTCTGCCGATACTGCCGATCTTGAAGCGGCTAACGTCTATATCGTCACAGTGCCCACACCCATTGATGAGCACAAGCAACCCGATCTGACTCCCCTGCGCAAGGCGTCGGAAACCATCGGCAAAACGCTTAAGCACGGCGACATTGTTATCTACGAATCCACCGTCTATCCCGGCGCAACGGAAGAAGAGTGCATTCCGGTGCTGGAACGGGTATCCGGCCTGGTGTTCAACCAGGACTTCTTTGCAGGTTACAGCCCGGAACGTATCAACCCGGGCGACAAGGAACACCGCGTCACCACCATCAAGAAAGTGACATCCGGTTCCACCCCTGAAGTGGCTGATCTGGTGGATGCGCTCTACAACCAGATCATCACTGCAGGCACACATAAGGCGACCAGCATCAAGGTCGCAGAAGCCGCCAAGGTCATTGAAAACACCCAGCGTGACCTGAACATCGCCCTGATCAACGAGCTTGCGGTGATCTTCAACAAGATGGGCATTGATACCGAGGCCGTGCTCAAGGCTGCCGGCACCAAATGGAACTTCCTGCCGTTCCGTCCCGGCCTGGTGGGTGGGCACTGCATTGGCGTAGACCCGTATTACCTCACCCATAAGGCCCAGGCCATCGGCTACCACCCGGAAATCATCCTGGCCGGCCGGCGCCTGAATGACAGCATGGGGGCTTACGTCGTATCCCAGCTGGTCAAGGGCATGCTGAAAAAACGCATCCACGTAGAAGGTGCCCGCGTACTGATCATGGGCTTGACCTTCAAGGAGAACTGCCCCGATCTGCGTAATACCAAGGTGATCGACATCGTGCGCGAACTGGCCGAATACGACATTGCGGTCGACGTATACGACCCCTGGGTATCAGTTGAAGAGGCGCAGCACGAGTATGGCATTAGCCCGATAGCCCAGCCCCAACCGGGCAGTTACGACGGCATTGTGCTCGCAGTAGCCCACCAGCAGTTCGCTGCCATGAGCGAACAGGACTATCGTCAGCTCGGCAAGCCGCAGCATGTGCTGTATGACCTTAAGTATGTACTGCCAGAGGGCCAGTCAGACCTGCGCCTGTAAGCGCGGCCCTTAACCAGATACCAAAGCCGGTTCGCGCGATGGCCGAACCGGCTTGATCGTTTTTACGGAACAACACCATGACCCGTTACGAAGAACTGCTGCAGACGCTGCCTCAAGACCCCAAGACCTGGCTGGTCACCGGCGTTGCCGGCTTTATCGGCTCCAACCTGCTGGAAACCCTGCTCAAACTGGATCAGACCGTCATTGGTTTGGACAACTTTGCCACCGGCTACCAACGCAACCTGGATGAAGTGCAGAGCCTTGTGACTGCCGAACAATGGGCACGCTTCCGCTTTATAGAAGGGGACATCCGCAACCTGGATGACTGCCGCACGGCATGCGAAGGAGTGAACTACGTCTTGCATCAGGCCGCACTTGGCTCAGTGCCACGCTCCATCAATGACCCAATCACCACTAACGCCACCAACATTGATGGCTTCCTGAATATGTTGGTAGCGGCCCGCGACGCCAAGGTAGACAGCTTTACCTATGCAGCCAGCAGTTCCACCTACGGCGATCATCCAGGGTTGCCAAAAGTGGAGGATGTGATTGGCAAGCCGCTGTCGCCTTATGCAGTCACCAAATACGTGAATGAACTGTATGCAGACGTCTTTGCCAAAACCTACGGCTTCAACACCATTGGGCTGCGTTACTTTAATGTATTTGGCAAGCGTCAGGACCCTGATGGGGCCTATGCGGCGGTGATTCCGAAATGGATATCCGCAATAATTAAGGGCGAAGAAATCCAAATCAATGGTGATGGTGAAACAAGTCGTGATTTTTGCTATGTGGAAAATGTGATCCAGGCCAACTTGCTTGCTGCGATAGTTGAAGAAGAAGCAGCAGCTTCATCGGTTTATAATGTTGCTGTTGGAGATAGAACAAGCTTGAATCAGCTTGTCTCTGAGATAGAGGCAGCTTTGCTCGATCAGGGGCTTAAAGTTGCCGTCAGTCTACGGCATGCAGAGTTCAGGGTGGGGGATGTTAGGCACTCTCAGGCAAGTATAGAAAAGGCAAGGATTGAACTTGGGTATGATCCGGTTTTTGTTGTAAGGGATGGCCTAAGGAAAGCAATCGCTTGGTATATTTCTGCTAATTAATTTTTAGCATGAGCTTCGGGGTAATTAAAATGAAGAAGTTTGCGTTAATTGGTGCCGCTGGTTATATCGCGCCGCGTCACATGCAGGCGATTAAGGCTACCGGCAATGAACTGGTCGCAGCCTTGGACCCAAATGATTCTGTGGGAATCATTGATAGTCACTTTCCAGACGCGGACTTTTTTACTGAGTTTGAGCGTTTTGATAGGCACTTGGACCGTTTGCGGCGTTCGGGTAGTGAGAAAAAAGTAGATTATGTTTCGATATGTTCGCCCAATTATTTGCACGACTCTCACATGCGCTTTGCTTTGCGTTCAGGTGCGGATGCAATTTGTGAGAAGCCTCTCGTATTAAATCCCTGGAATATTGATGGGCTCATTGATATCGAGCGAGATACCGGGCGTAAGGTCAATACCATTTTGCAGTTGCGCCTGCATCCGGCTATTTGCGAGCTGCAAGATCGAATCTTGACCGAGCCCAAGGAGAAAAAATATGAGGTCGATCTGACCTATATAACCTCTCGCGGTCACTGGTACCTGCAAAGCTGGAAGGGTGACGAAAAGAAATCTGGCGGCATAGCCACAAATATTGGTGTGCATTTCTTCGATATGCTGCACTTCCTCTTTGGTCGGTTGCAGGATATTAAGGTTCACCTATCTGAGGATACGCGTGCTGCCGGCTATCTAGAGTATGAACGCGCTCGCGTACGCTGGTTTCTGTCGATCGACATTAACGATGTTCCTGCGCAAGTCCGTGAACAGGGGCAACGTACCTTCCGCTCGATCACAGTGGACCAACAGGAGATCGAGTTCTCATCAGGGTTTACTGATCTACATACCCGAAGCTACGAGGAGATTATTGCCGGCCGTGGCTTCGGGCTGGAGGAGAACCGTGTTGCCATCGAGACGGTTTCGAACATACGCAATGCCACACTCCAGAGCGGTGGAGATCAACACCCCTTTGTTTTGAAGGTGAAACAATGAGTTACCAGGCCCACCCAAGCGCCATTGTTGATGAAGGCGCCGAGATTGGCGAAGGTTGCCGTATTTGGCATTTTGTTCATGTTTGTGGCGGTGCGCGGATTGGTAAGAGTGTGTCCCTTGGTCAGAATGTGTTCGTCGGCAACAGAGTCGTTATTGGTGACCGCTGCAAAATTCAAAATAACGTTTCGGTCTACGACAATGTGACGCTCGAAGAGGGCGTTTTCTGTGGTCCGTCTATGGTGTTTACCAACGTCTATAATCCTCGTTCACTGATTGAGCGCAAAAGCGAATACCGCGATACCTTAGTAAAATCCGGCGCCACGCTTGGTGCCAATTGCACAATTGTTTGCGGGGTGACAATCGGCTCCTTTGCATTCGTTGGAGCTGGTGCAGTGGTTCAGCGCGATGTAGCGGATTTTGCTCTTATGGTTGGCGTGCCGGCTCGGCAGATAGGCTGGATGAGCGCCTATGGCGAGCGTCTCAGCTTACCGCTTTCCGGGGAAGCAGAAACGGCTTGTCCACATACCGGAGATCGGTATGTCTTGTCAGGTAATTGTGTTACCCGGGTGGAGGCGTGCGAATGATCCCGTTCGTAGACCTGGCTGCACAGCAAGACAGGCTGCGCAGCGAAATCGAAGCTGGCATTAGCCGAGTCCTTGCTCACGGCCAGTACATTCTAGGGCCTGAGGTGGCTGAGCTTGAAGAAAGGCTCGCAGCCTACTGTGGTGCGAAGTATTGCATCACCGTCGCGAATGGCACCGATGCGCTCCAGATAGCTCTGATGGCGCTTGGGGTGGGCCACGGCGATGAGGTGATTACACCCAGCTTTTCATACATTGCGACGGCGGAAGCCGCATCTGTGCTAGGCGCAAAACCTGTTTATGTCGATATCGACCCGGTTACATATAACGTTGATCCAGCATTAATTGAAGAGGCGATCACTTCGCGAACCAAGGCGATCATTCCGGTATCGCTTTACGGCCAGCCCGCTGATTATGATGCGATCAATGCTATTGCAATAAAGTACGGTATAGCGGTGATAGAAGATGGTGCCCAGAGTTTTGGCGCAACCTATAAGGGCCAGAAGTCTGGTAATCTGACGACTATTGGCTGCACCAGCTTCTTTCCGTCCAAGCCTTTGGGATGCTACGGTGACGGCGGAGCTATTTTTACTTCGGATCCCGAACTTGCCAATGTGATTAGACAGATCGCTCGCCACGGTCAAGAAGAACGTTATCGTCATGTTCGTGTTGGGGTGAACTCACGGCTTGATACGATTCAGGCGGCAATCCTCCTACCCAAACTTACTATTCTGAATGATGAGATTGCAGCCCGTCAGAAAGTGGCTGATGCTTATCATACTGCGTTGGCGAAACTTGGTATCACGACCCCGAGTATCATGAAGGGCTGCACTAGCGCTTGGGCTCAGTACACGGTACGCGTGGATAATCGCGATGCGTTGCAGGCCGCTCTTAAGGTAGCCGGAGTGCCGACAGCCGTGCACTACCCGTTACCCTTAAATCGTCAACCCGCGGTGGCTGTAATGTCCTCCAGTTTGCCGCATGGAGACCGGGCTTCAGCTGAAGTCATGAGCTTGCCAATGCATCCCTACCTACTGCAAGAGCATATCAAACAGATTGTTTCTGCTATTGCCGCCGCAAGAGCGAGTGTCTTTTGATGCAGGGAATTGCTGGCAAGGTACGCCATCTTGCGAGTGGCCGCTTCCTGCGCGATGTTCTGAAGCTGGCATTAGGAACGGTTCTCGGTCGTGCTCTTTCGCTTGCTGCTTTGCCTTTGGTCACTCGGCTATACGCGCCCGAGGATTTTGCCATTCTTGCGGTCTATCTTTCGCTTGTTAGTCTTGTTTCAGTGATGGCGTGTTTCCGGCTTGAAATTGCTATTCCTCTGGCGGACGATGAGACAGATGCTGCGAATCTATTAGCTCTTGCGCTGACTGCGCTATTTGTCGTTTCTGGTATAGCGCTGCTCTTGACCTTGACAATGCCATCCCCTCTGGCTCAGCTGTTCGGTAAGCCCGAAATTGCCCCTCATCTCTGGTTGGTTCCGCTTGGGGTCGCATTGGCCGGCAGCTATGCTGCGTTTCAATTCTGGGCCACTCGTGCGCGACGCTTCGGAGCGATAGCGCGAACGCGGGTCGGGCAGGCAGTGACTGGTGTGACCACCATTCTTACGCTCGGATGGGCAGGCATGGCTCCTCTAGGTCTTTTGTTAGGTAACGCGCTTAATACTGGCGCAGGTGGGGTGACTCTTGCATTTCAGGCAGTGCGGTCCGACCGCCGAACCCTACGTAGTATATGTCCAAATAGGATGAGAGCAGCACTACGCAAATACTATCGTTATCCTCTTTATTCAACGCCCGAGGCCTTATTTAATATCGCGGGTATTCAAGTGCCGGTGTTACTCATTGCAGCATATGGAGGTAGTGAGGCGGGCTTTCTCCTGCTTGCGATGCAAATCATGACGGCGCCTATGACTCTTCTGGGTGCATCAATTTCGCAAGTCTACATGTCTCGGGCGCCGGAGGAATTTCGACAGGGAAGACTGGCGCATTTTACTTTTTCAATTATGCGGAGGCTGGTGATAATAGGTACTGCTCCTCTTGTCGCTGCCGCCCTTCTTTCCCCCATTTTATTTCCGTGGATATTTGGTGTTGAATGGGCTCGTTCTGGAGAGATTGTGGCGTGGCTTGTTCCTTGGATGGCTTTTCAGTTTATTGCATCGCCGGTGTCAACGGTGCTTCACACGGTTAATCGTCAACATTGGGCTATGTGCCTTCAGATTGCAGGGTTTTTGCTTCGCGTAGGGGGGGTTACCTTTGCTGCAGGTATTGATCAGGGTTGGCTAGTTCCAGCTTATGCGATAAGTTCTGCAGTCTTTTACCTTCTTTATATAGCAGTGGTGGTTGGTGCATCGAAAATTGGATTGTCGAAAATTAGTGCAGTATAGCGTGCTCTCCAGAGTTGCAAAGGCGGTGTGTGTTTTTTGTGTGTCGAAATAAGATTAACGATTTTTATGGTCGGTTTGTTTTTTGTTTCGTTGCTGGTGTTGACGTGTTTTAGAGTTTTAAGGTTGTATCTTTTTTTGGATTTTCGTTTGAGCGCTCTTGTTTGGAAGTTGGAAAATGGCTGGTCCTGTATTTATAACTTGGCTATGTGGTTGCTTGGCATGTTTAAGGTTGCCGTCTAAGGGGGAGCATGAATAGAAAAGAAGAGCCCGTTCGAGTAGCCTTTGTACTTTGGGCTGGCAAGAACTTTGGGGGCATGGAACGGCGATATGTTCGTCTTGCATCCCATTTGGCAGAACGCAGCCAAGTGGGTGAGATAGTCCTGCTTGCAAGAAAAGGCGCGGAGCTTAATGTCGAGCGTCATCTGAATAGAAATTCTGGTGTCAGGGTTTTGATGTATGGCAGAGATCGAGAAGATGATGTTAGTGTTTTTGGAGGGCTACGGGACGCCCTTTCTCTTGCATGGATGATCATTGGGCTAAAAAAATACCATATCCATTTTTGCTGTAATCCAGGAGTTATTTCTTCATTTTTTGGTGGGTTTCTTGCTTTAAGAAAGCAAAAAAGCGTTTCAATGGTTGATATAACTTTTGCGTTAAAAATAAATTGGCAAAAAAAAATCCATGCGAATTTGGCGGTGAGGCTGTTTTCCCGTATTGACTGTCTTTCTGCTGAAGCAAGAAATATTCTGAAAACGATAGTTGGTGGTTCTGGCGGGGCGCACTATAAGGTGGCGCCTTGTAGTTTTACTGACTTTTCTCAGGTTGATATTTCGTCGCGTCGTGATATTGATGTTTTGATGCTTGCTAGGTTTGTCGAGAATAAAGGTTATGATCTGTTAAATTCAATAAAGCAGGATATGGCTGGTCTAAATGTTCATCTTTGTGGTTTTGGGGCGCTTAAGATGGATTTTGAGGGCTTTTCTATATACGAAACCGATGAGCCGTTAACGGTGCTTGGCCGAACAAAGATATTTTTGTCACTGCAGTCAACAAATAATTATCCATCACAGTCTGTCCTAGAGGCTATGGCATCTGAGTGTGCAATTATTGCAACAGATGTTGGAGAAACTCGTAGATTTTTGGATGAAAATTGTGCAGTTTTGATTCCTTATGACTCTGGTGCGCTTTTGCAGGCTATAAAAAAATTGCTTAGTGATGACGACTTGCGCAAACGATTGGGTCGAAAAGCAAGGCTTCGTGTACTTGAGGAACATACTGTAGAGTGTTATGCAAACTATTTTAAAAGCGAAATACTTGGTATCGATAACTCATGTCATCACCGGCCTTGAAGTTGGAGGTGCCGAGCGGGCGTTGTATACCTTGCTGACAAATGGGCTCGAAAGGGAATTCTGTAATCGTGTAATTTCGCTTATGGGGCCAGGCTATTATGGCCCGTTATTGCATGAGGCAGGGGTTCCCGTTACCTGTCTTGATATGAACCCCGGTAAACCTACTATCGGTGCTTTCCGAAGATTGCTAGCAGCGGTATCTGAGGAGCCCGCAGATATCCTGCAAGGTTGGATGCTCCATGGCAATCTAGCGGCAACGTTTGCTCGGCGTTGCGGCAATAAAGATGCCAGACTTCTTTGGAATCAACGTACTAGTCTTGACACTCTGGAGGATGAGTCCTGGATGAAGCGAGGACTGATCCGGCTTGAGGCGGCTCTCTCAGGCGCAACGCAGGCCATAATTTATAACTCCGCACGTTCTCGCGCTCAATTTGCCACTCATGGCTATCAGGATGATAAGGCTGTTCATCTGCCGAACGGGTTTGATACCGGAATGTGGTTTCCGTGTGAAGGTACACGCAGAGAGGTTCGTAACTCTCTTGCTATTCCTCAGGATGCCATTGTGATCGGCTATGTTGGTCGAGGTCACTTAGAAAAAGATCCAGAGCTTCTTTTTAGGGCATTTCGAACCATCTCTAAAACGCACAAGAATGCCTGGCTGCTGGCGGTAGGCCGAGATCTAGATCGGTTCAATCCTCCTGATCACAACACTTTGTTGTTGGGACAGCGAGCGGATGTACAGGATTTGATGCGAGCAATGGATCTTTTTTGTCTTTCATCACGTACCGAAGGTTTCCCAAACGTTATCGGCGAGGCGATGGCTACGGGGGTGCCTTGCGTCGCAACAGACGTTGGCGATGCGCGTGAAATAGTTGGGAATACCGGATGGGTTTCACCTGCGCGTGATCTTGAGGGTCTAGTTGCGTCCCTTCACGCGGCGCTTTCTTGTGCGCCAATAACTCTTAGAGAGCGCGGCATAGCAGCTCGTGACAGGATAGCGAACCATTATTCGGTTTCATCGGTGGTAGAGCGTTATAGCGCCCTCTATCGGTCTGTACTTAAGGAGTCAGTTTGATGTGCGGGATTGCGGGTTTTATTAGTCACGGTACGTCAGCATTCGAGCACATCGCAACGCGAATGGCAGATCAGATCAGTCATCGAGGCCCTGACGGTGCCGGAGTGTGGTTTGATGCGGAAGCCGGCGTCGCTTTAGCGCATCGACGGTTAGCAATTCTTGATCTGAGTGACGCGGGTCGACAGCCGATGTTGTCTGCTGATGGGCGCTTTGTGCTCGTTTTCAATGGCGAGATATATAACCATTTAGAATTGAGGCGTACTATCAATGCAGCTGGCTGGAGGTTTGGTTGGAGGGGGCACTCTGATACCGAGACGCTATTGGCTGCCTTGCAACTCTGGGGGTTAGAAGGTGCTTTGCCTCGGTTAAACGGTATGTTTGCGTTTGCTGTTTGGGACAACGTTAGGCGGGTTTTGTCTTTGGCTAGAGATCGCCTTGGTGAAAAACCGCTGTTTTATGGTCGTTCGGGGAACTCGTTCCTATTCTCTTCTGAGCTCAAGTCTATGGCTGCTCATCCGGACTGGTCTGGTAGGGTTGATCGCGATGTTGTCGCAACCTATTTGCGTCATGCGTACGTACCAGATCCGTTATGTATTTATGAGGGGGTCGCTAAGCTGCCTCCGGCTCATTGGGTTGAAGTTGAGTCCGGCATTGCGAAAAAGCCAGTTCCCTACTGGTCTTTGAAGGATGCGGTTAACTCACCGCGCAGAACTGAGCCAACCTCTCAGGTGATTGAGCAACTTGAGTGCTTACTTCTTGATGCGATTGGTATGCGAATGGAGGCTGACGTTCCTTTGGGCGCTTTCTTGTCTGGAGGCATCGATTCTTCCGTAGTAGTCGCTATGATGCAGGCGCAATCTCATAAGCCGATTAAAACCTTCACCATCGGTTTTGATGTCCCAGGTTTCAACGAGGCAGAACACGCCAAGGCTATTGCGGCACATCTTGGCACGGATCACACCGAGCTTTATGTCAGCCCCCAAGATGCGTTGGATGTCGTCCCGCTACTACCTGAATTCTGGGACGAGCCATTCGCCGATTCCTCTCAGATACCTACCTATTTACTGTCTAAAATGACACGGGAATCTGTCACTGTTAGCCTGTCCGGCGATGGGGGGGACGAGCTGTTTTGCGGATACAACCGTTATGGTCAGGGATTCAATCTCTATCGCGGTTTGCGTCGATTACCCGCACCTGTGCGAAAAATATTGGCTGCAATTCTGTCGCATGCACCATCGCATGCGATTGATCAGGTTATGCAGAATATGCCGAAGCGTTTTCAATATCCTGCCCTTGGTGACCGCCTGCGAAAGCTGGGGGATGTGTTGTCTCATTCGGAAGGTAAGGCCTATTATCGAAGCTTGGTTTCCCAATTTCAGGCACCGGACTCACTGCTACTGGGCGCTACGGAAGCAGGTACTTTATTAAGCAGAGCGGAAGACTGGCCGGAGCTTGAAGACTTTCGCGAAGTCATGATGTATCTCGATACGTTAACCTATCTCCCTGGCGATATTCTGACGAAGGTCGATAGAGCCAGCATGGCTGTCAGTTTGGAAGCGCGTGTTCCCATGCTTGATCACCGGGTCGTTGAGTATGCTTGGAGCTTACCGTGTGACATCAAGAATCGTCAGGGTCGAATGAAATGGCCGTTGCGTGAAGTTCTGGCCCGTCATGTGCCCAGAGAACTATTTGAACGCCCAAAGATGGGCTTCGGCATCCCTATCGAACATTGGCTTGGGGGGCCTCTTAGGGACTGGGCAGAGACTTTGCTGAGTGAAGATGCTCTAAATAGGGGCGGATACTTTGATACCAGACTGGTGCGCACGTTGTGGGATGAGCATCAAACGGGGAAGCGTCGGTGGCATCACCAACTATGGACCGTGCTGATGTTTCAGGCGTGGCTTGAATCTAACTCTAGGGTTATTTGAGATGCTTGTATTTGCAGACACAGCATGGCATGTAATTTCTGCATTTTTTATTTTTTTTGCAGGGGTGTTTGTTGCTTTCGCACAAAGGCGTATTTTTCAAGTTTCTAATGGTAGGGCTATTTCGCTTTATCTTTGGCATAGTTTTTTTTGTATTTTCTATATTTGGTACTCTCTAGATAATGTCGCGGATTCAAGGTTGTATTATTTGAATTCGCTTGAGTATGAGTTTGATTTTAGCTTTGGTACGTCTGGGATATACTTCATAACTGCCTTGCTTTCACAAGGGCTGGGTTTCTCGTATGGAAATGCCTTTCTTGTATTTAATATATTTGGTTATATAGGTCTTCTTGCATTTGCTTCTGGGGTGCAAGAGGTGACTCGCAATAGCTCTCGTTATATTCGAAACTTTAGCGTGTTCTTTTTATATCTGCCAGGTTTGAGTTTTTGGAGTTCGGCAATAGGTAAAGATGCCCTGACCTTCATGGCCGCAGGTCTTGTGACTTGGGCTGCTTTGGATCCAGGTAGACGTTTCCCGGCAATAGGGCTCGGGGCGGTTCTCTTTCTGATACCTAGGCCGCATATGGCAGGTATCTTTCTTATAGCGCTATGCCTTGCTCTGCTGGTTTCTTCCCAAATGGGAGCCATTAAGAAATTACTTCTTCTGTTGGCAGCAATTCCACTAAGTGTCGCGGGTGTTCAGTTTGGCCTGAGTTATGCCGGCCTTGGAGATGCCACCGGGGTTGCCGATATTACTAATTATTTTGAAGAGCGCCAAGGATACAATCTTGAGGGGGGTAGCTCCGTCGATATTGCTGGAATGTCTCCGCCAATGCGCCTATTCACTTACTTGTTTCGGCCGCTTTTTTTTGATGCGAACAGCCTTTTGAGTTTTGCTGTTTCGCTCGAAAACTTATTGCTCTTGCTGCTGTTTCTGGTTGTTGCTTTCCGACTGAAGCGTACACGATCTAATCTGAATCGTTTTGCCTTTGCTTTTTATATTTTTTTTGTTCTGGGAGCTTGGTTCGTGCTTGCCAACACAACGGCCAATCTCGGCATCGCGATCAGGCAGAAAACAATGTTCTTGCCAATGCTAATTGTCCTACTTTTCTCGATTTGGAGAGGTGGCTCGAATCACTCTAGAAATAGTGAGTCTGTACATTGACCAAGATTCTCATCCTTGCTTCATTTGCACCGTCGTTGCGCAATTTTCGGGGCGCTCTGATTGAGGAAATGTGCGGTAGGGGCTATACAGTTCACGCTGTGGCGCCAGGCCTTGATCTGGACCAACCAACCAAAGACTGGCTTGAGTCGCGGGGGGTCCACTGCCACGCCGTGCCTTTGTTGCGCTCAGGGCTTAATCCAATCGCGGACCTCCGGACAGTTTATGCGCTTATGGGGTTAATGCGCCAGATTTGTCCAGACCTGTTCATCGGCTACACTGTAAAACCTGTTGTCTGGGGCCTTATAGCTGCCCGGATTGTGAATGTGCGGAATCGAGTTGCCTTAATCACAGGTCTTGGCTATGCGTTTACCAGTGGAGCTAGCGGCGTACGTAGGATTGTCGGTCACCTGGCACGTAGCCTTTATTGGATTGCCTTAAGACAATCTACTTTGGTCTTCTTTCAGAATCCAGATGACCGTAATGATTTCAATCGCCTTGGCCTCTTGCCCTCAAGGGTTCCGGTGAGACTAGTTGCGGGGTCGGGTGTTGATTTAGATCATTTTGTCCTCCAGCCACTACCCGCTCCACCTATGCGATTTTTGCTCGTTGCGAGATTGCTCGGAGATAAAGGTATCCGCGAGTACGTTGCTGCAGCGCGCTACCTTCATGCTCTCCGGCCTGACGTGGAGTTCCATCTCGTTGGCGGGTCAGACTCAAATCCAAATGGAATTTCGGAGGAGGAAGCAACGGAGTGGTCCAAGTCCGTAGGTTTAGTATGGCACGGCCATCTTTCCGATGTGCGTGATGTTCTCGCACAAGCCCACGTCTTCGTGTTGCCCAGTTACCGAGAGGGGACTCCCCGTAGTGTTCTGGAAGCTATGGCAATGGGCCGCGCGATTATTACTACCGACGCGCCTGGCTGCCGTGAAACGGTCATCGATGGCGAGAACGGTTTTCTGGTGCCTGTGAAGTCGGTTGATGCGTTGGTCGACGCTATGACGCGATTTATTGAAGACCCTGATCTGGCCGTTCGCATGGGTAAGCGTTCGCGTGAAATCGCGGAAGAGAAGTACGATGTGCATAAAGTGAATGCTGTCATGCTCAAGGAAATGGGGATTCAATGATCAAGCGCGCCTTCGATATTGTTGCGTCGGGGTGTGCATTGCTGTTGCTGGCTCCGGTTATTGGCTATGTTGCGTGGCAAATCAGCCGCAAGATGGGCTCACCCGTGTTATTTCGCCAGGTGCGCCCGGGCTTGAATGGCCAGCCGTTCGAGATGATCAAGTTTCGCACCATGAAAGATGCTCTGGATGCTGCCGGCAATCCGCTGCCTGATGCTGAGCGCTTAACGCCCTTTGGGCAGTTTTTGCGTTCTTCCAGTCTGGATGAGTTGCCGGAATTGTGGAATGTGCTTAAAGGCGATATGAGTCTGGTGGGGCCACGGCCGCTGCTGATGGAGTATTTGCCTCTGTATTCAGCCGAGCAGGCGCGGCGGCATGAGGTGCGGCCGGGGGTGACTGGCTGGGCCCAGGTGAACGGTCGCAATGCATTGAGCTGGGAAGAGAAGTTCAAGCTGGACGTTTGGTACGTGGATAACCGTTCGTTGTGGCTGGATATCAGGGTGTTGTTTCTTACCGTTAAAAAAGTGTTGGTGCGTGATGGCATTAGCGCGGAAGGAGAGGCAACCATGTCGAAGTTCACCGGGAGCGACTCGTGAAGCACCTTGCGGTGCTGGGTGCCAGCGGTCATGGTAAGGTGATTGCCGACTGCGCCGAGGTCTGCGGCTGGGATCAGGTCAGTTTCTTTGATGACCGCTGGCCAGCGCTGGCCGTTAACGGTCATTGGCCGGTCATCGGCGGCACCGCTGAACTTATTGCGCGTCTTGCCGAGTTTCAGGGTGTGCTTGTGGGTATCGGCAACAATGTTATCCGTTTGACCAAGCTCCATCAGCTGCTGAATGCCGGGGCGCAGGTGCCTGTGTTGCAGCACCCCTCGGCTTACATCAGCCGGTATGCACGTATCGGTGCTGGTTCAGTCGTTTTCGCGGGCGCAGTCATTAACGCTGACAGTGAACTTGGCAAAGGTGTCATCGTCAATACGGGGGCCACTGTTGACCATGACTGTGTGCTCGCCGATGGGGTGCATATCAGCCCTGGGGCCAATCTGGCTGGCGGGGTTGTTGTCGCGGCTAGAAGCTGGGTTGGCATTGGCGCCAGTGTTCGGCAGTTGGTGCAGATCGGCAGTGATGTTGTGGTTGGTGCGGGTGCTGCCGTTGTCGCTAATACAGCTGACGGCGTGACTTTGGTTGGCGTTCCAGCACGCCCCCGTTAATTCTCTATTGTTGCCGAGCAGTAATGGCTGCTCGGTCTGTCTTTTAAGGGCTTTCATCCATGCTTAACACCCCTTTCTCACCCTGGCCGTCGTTCACCTCAGAAGAAGCCGACGCGCTGCAGGCGGTGCTCTTGTCCAACAAGGTCAATTACTGGACCGGGCAGGAGGGGCGTGAATTTGAGAAGGAGTTTGCGGCCTGGGTCGACTGCAATCACGCCATTGCGCTGTCCAATGGAACGCAGGCGCTTGACCTCGCGCTGAAGGGGCTGGGCATTGGGCCGGGTGACGAGGTGATTGTCACGCCGCGTACCTTTCTGGCGTCCGCTTCGAGCATTGTGACGGCAGGTGCCGTGCCGGTGTTTGCGGATGTGGACCGTGACTCGCAGAACATCACTGCCGAGACCATTGCAGCGGTGCTGAGCGAGCGCACCAGAGCCATCATCTGTGTGCACTTGGCGGGTTGGCCGTGCGATATGGACCCGATCATGGCGTTGGCGGCCAAGCGCGGTCTCTTCGTGATTGAGGATTGTGCGCAGGCGCACGGTGCCCGTTACAAGGGGCGTTCGGTCGGCTCCATTGGGCATGTGGGTGCGTGGTCGTTCTGTCAGGACAAGATCATGACCACCGGCGGTGAAGGCGGTATGGTGACGACCAACGACCGCGAACTGTGGTCGCGCATGTGGTCTTACAAGGATCACGGCAAGAGCTGGGAGGCGGTATATGAGCGCGAGCATCCGCCGGGTTTCCGCTGGCTGCACGAGAGCTTTGGCACCAACTGGCGCATGACTGAACTGCAGGCGGTGATCGGGCGAATTCAGCTGCGGCGCATGGCCGACTGGACGGCGGCGCGCACGCGCAATGCGGAGCGTATCTGGAATACCTGCCGCGCATTTGATGTTGTGCGCGTACCGGCATTCCCCGCTGATTGTGTGCATGCCCATTACAAGTGTTACGTTCAGGTGGTACCGGATAAGCTGGCTGCTGGCTGGACGCGTGACCGTATTATCGAGGCGATTGTGGCCGAAGGCGTGCCCTGTTTTCAGGGATCCTGTTCCGAGGTGTATCTGGAGAAGGCGTTTGACGATACCGGCTGGCGGCCGGCGGAGCGTTTGTCGGTGGCGCGTGAGCTGGGTGAGACCAGCCTGATGTTTCTGGTGCACCCGACGCTGACCGAGGCGGAGATGAACAAAACCTGTGCAGTGATTGAGCAAGTACTGGCGCAGGCTGGGCATCGTTGATCGTTGCGGGATCGCCGGTTTAGAGGGGTTGACGTTCTTTGGTGGCGTATTGATCCCGTTGGGGTGGTGCCAATCTTGCTTGGTCGGGTTTTGGGTTTTTATGCGGACGCGGCATGCCGCGTCCCTGCGGGTGCGGGGTGTTTGGTGCGTGGGCAGTGTGTGCGATGCACCGCAGTTGTCTAATGCCGCTGTCGATTCGTAGGGCCACGGCATGCCGTGGCCGGTTGGGGCAGGGTGGACGTTGGCGTCGCGCCCCACAGGATGAATGAATTTGAATAATCAGGAGTTGTCGTGAAGGTTACCAAGGCTGTTTTACCCGTAGCGGGGCTGGGCACGCGGTTTTTGCCGGCCAGCAAAGCGATTCCGAAGGAAATGGTCACCGTGGTGGACAAGCCCGTGGTGCAGTATGTGGTTGAGGAAGCGCTGGCCGCGGGTATCAACGAGATTGTGCTGGTGACCCACGCCAGCAAGAAGGCCATTGAAGATCACTTTGACGTCAACTACGAGCTTGAGGCTGAGCTGGCACGGCGCGGTAAGGACGCCCTGCTGCAGGTGCTGCGCGAGATTGCGCCGCCGGAGCTGAAGGTTACGGCGGTGCGCCAGGGCCGTGCGCTGGGTCTGGGTCACGCGGTGGCTTGCGCGCGCCCGGTGGTGGGCGATCAGCCCTTTGCGGTGTTGCTGCCGGATGTGCTGGTGGCCCAGGCGGGGGTGGCGTCTGACTTGCAGGCGATGACCGAGCGTTTTGTCGCCACTGGCAAGGCGCAGGTGATGGTTGAGCCGGTGCCGTGGGAGCAGGTGCATCAGTACGGTGTGGTTGATCTGGGTGGCGCGCAGTTGCATCAGGGCAAGCAGGCGCTGATGCAGCAGGTGGTGGAAAAGCCCGCCCGCGAGGCGGCACCCTCCAATCTGGCGATTGTGGGCCGCTATGTGCTGCCGGGTGAGATCTTCGAGCTGCTGGCAGCAACAAAGCCGGGCGCCGGCGGCGAGATTCAGCTGACCGATGCGATTGCGGCATTGATGCAGCAGACCGGGGCAGAGGCCTATCGCATGCGTGGCCGCTCGTTCGACTGCGGCAGCAAGCTGGGTTATCTGGAAGCGACACTGGCCTACGGGCTGGAGCATCCGGCGTTGGGGCAGGATTTCAAGGGATTGCTGGCCCGCTATGCGCAGTAAGCGCGCGGGCTGAGGACAGGCACCATGCAGGTTGATGTTTACGGTGACACGCTTTGCGCCCTGGTCAGCGCAACGGCGCTGGCTTCGACCGGTAACCAGGTGCAGTTGCATCTGCCGGCCGGTCCGCATGCCGAGCAGTTGCAGCGCGGCGAGTGCCCCTTTCGGGAGGCCGGGCTGGCAGACCTGATGGCTGAGCAGTTGCAAGGCGGCAGGCTGATGCTTGCGCCTCTCGCAGCACCGCCGCAACCGTCCGCGGTGATCTGGCTGGCGTTGAACCCGGACAGCATGCCCGAGGCTCTCTCGCTGATTGCCGCGTTGCCGGAGCGCTGCACGCGGCGCTGGCTGGTGGTGAACCAGTCAACCTTTGCGGTGGGCAGCAGCGAGTTGCTGCAACAAACGCTGCTCGACTGCGACACGCCGCCTGTGAATCCGGGGGCGGTGGTCAGCCTGCCGGATCTGCTGATCGAGGGTAATGCGCTGCAAAGCTTCATGCGTGCCGACAGCTGGCTGCTGGGCGCTGATGCCGACTGGGCCCGCCAACTGGTAACCGAGCTGCTGCGGCCATTCAATCGCCGCCGCGACGCCATCATGCCGATGCGCCCGCGTGAAGCGGAGTTCACCAAACTGGCGATCACCGGCATGCTCGCTACCCGTCTGAGCTACATGAACGATATGGCCAATCTGGCCGACAGCCTGGATGTGGATATCGAACAGGTGCGCCAGGGCATGGGCGCTGACCGGCGGATTGGCGATGCCTACCTGTATCCCGGCTGCGGCTTCGGCGGTCTGAGTTTCTCCCGCGATGTGATGAGTCTGGCCTCGACCCTCGAAGGCAGTGGCCTGGCGGCTCAGCTGCTTGATGAGGTGCTGAATATCAACGAGCGCCAGAAAGAGGTGCTGTTTCGCAAGCTGTGGCGGCATTACGGCACCGACCTGCGCGGCCGCAAGGTGGCGCTGTGGGGCGTGGCGTTCAAGCCGGAAACCTCGCGCATCAACAATGCGCCTGCGCTCAAATTGCTTGAGGCGCTCTGGGCCCAGGGCGTTGAGGTGCATGTGCATGATCCGCGTGCGCTCGACACGCTGGCCCGCTGGGCGGGTGAGCGCGATGATCTGGTGCTGCATCAGGACCCGTATGCAGCAGTCGCCGGTGCCGATGCGCTGATGCTGGTTACCGAATGGAAAGCCTACTGGAGCCCTGATCTGCCGCGCTTGCGCGAGCTGATGGCCGCGCCACTGCTGCTCGACGGCCGCAATGTATGGGATCCGGCGTTCATGAAGCAGAACGGCTTTACCTACTACGGCATAGGACGGCGATGACATGAGCAGTTCATTGACGCATAAGCCCGCCTGGCAGGCGCTGATGCAGCATGCCGCGGAGCTGCGCAGCAGCCATCTGGCCGAGCTGTTTGCTGCCGATGCAGGGCGTTTTGACAGCCTGCATCGTACCTTCGGCCCGCTGCTGTTTGATTTTTCCAAGCAGCGGCTGGACGCCCGCACGCTGCCGCTGCTGTTTGATCTGGCAGCCGAGCAGGGGCTGGCCGAGCACATGAGCGAGCTGTTCTCCGGTGCTGCGGTCAACCCGAGCGAGGGTCGGGCCGCGATGCACTGGGCCCTGCGCCTGCCGGCCGAGCATGGCTGCGTGCTGGCCGGGGAGGACATCAACGCCCAGGTGCAGGCTCAGTTGCAACGCATGGACGACATCGTGCAGAAGGTGCGCAGCGGCCAGTGGCGTGGAGCCACCGGTGAGGCGATTACCGATGTGGTCAATATCGGCGTTGGTGGCTCGGACCTTGGCCCGCTGATGGTCACCGAGGCGCTCACCGACTCCCGCCCGGCTAACGATTCACCGCTGCGGGTGCACTTTGCCTCGACCATGGACGGCAGCCAGGTGTCGCAGCTGCTGGGTGGCCTGAATCCCCATGCGACGCTGTTTATCATTTCATCCAAGTCGTTTTCCACCATCGATACGCTGAGTAATGCCGCTACCGCCCGCGGCTGGCTGGAGCGCGAGCTGGGCGAGCTGCCGGGGCTGCTGGCCTGCCACTTTATCGGCGTGTCGGCAGCGGCCGAGCGCATGATGGAGTGGGGGATTGCCCCGGCCAATCAACTGGCGCTGTGGGAGTGGGTTGGCGGGCGGTTTTCGTTGTGGTCGGCCATTGGCCTGCCGATTGCGCTGTCGATCGGCATGGCGGGTTTTCGTGAGTTGCTGGCCGGTGCGCATGCGATGGACGAGCATTTCCGTCAGACGCCCTGGGCCGATAACCTGCCGGTGCTGCTGGGGCTGATCGGTATCTGGAACACCAACATGCTGGGTATCAACGCCCACGCGGTACTGCCCTACGACGGACGCCTCAAGGAGCTGCCCAACTACCTTGAGCAACTGGAGATGGAATCCAACGGCAAGTCGGTCAATCTGGCCGGCGACACGGTGGATTACGCCACCTGCCCGATTGTCTGGGGCACCATCGGCCCCAACGCGCAGCATGCGTTCTATCAGTTGCTGCACCAGGGGACCGAGCCGGTCACCTGCGACTTTATCGTGCCGGCACGGCGCTACCGCGAGGCTCAGCACAGCCTTGCCGTGGCCGAACTGAGGGCCCAGCATGAGCTGGCATTGGCGAACTGTCTGGCCCAGTCGCGGCTGCTGGCACTCGGTGATGCGGCGGTAGAGGATGCCGACACCTTGCCGCGTAACCGTCGTTATCGCGGTAATCAACCCAGCTCGACCCTGCTGCTGGATGAACTCACGCCCTACAGCCTGGGTGCGCTGATTGCCCTGTATGAACACAAGGTGTTCGTGCAGTCGGTGATCTGGGAAATCAACCCGTTTGACCAGTGGGGCGTGGAGATGGGTAAACGTATCGCCGTAGATGCGTTGGCCTGCATCCGCGGCGACATCAAGCGCCTGCCGGGCGCTGATGCCTCTACCGCCGGCCTGCTGGCGCGGATCATGGCCGGTAGCGCCTGATCAGCGGCGCAACGCGTAGGGCGGACTAAGCGCAGCGTGTCCGCCGTTCAGCCCCGGTGGCCAACGCGATGCGTTGACCACCCTACAGGCGATATGTCGCAGGGCTTGGCGACGCAGCCGATAACGATGCCAGGCCAAGGCGGAGATAATGCGTAGGGCGGACCAAGCACAGCGTGTCCGCCGTTCACCCCCGGTGGCCAACGCGGTGCGTTGACCACCCTACAGGCGATATGTCGCAGGGCTTGGCGAAGCAGCCGATGACGATGCCAGGCCACGGCGGGGATAATGCGTAGGGCGGACTAAGCAAAGCGTGTCCGCCGTTTAGCCCCGGCGACCATGGAGTTAGCAGTGCGGATCAGTCCAAGGCCTGCAGGATGCGGTTGGACAGCACACGCGAGCCGGCTGCGGTCGGATGAATGCCGTCACTGGTGATGTAAATCGACTCGCGGCCGGCGAAGTCGGCGCGCACATCGATAAACTTCACACCCATGCCCGGGTAGGCGGCAGCCTTGTAGTTCATGCTGTAGTTGTTGATGTCCTGCAGGTTCTCGGCGCTGCCCGCGGCGTTGTAGTAGCCGAGGAAGATGATCTCTTCGATACCGTCATTGCGCATCTTTTGCACGAGGGTGGCGATGCGATCTTCCAGCTCGTTGAGCAGCGGCATGCAGGCGCTCAGCGACGGACGGCAGCTGTTGAGCTGAATGTCATTACCGCCGCCATTGAAGATCACCGTACGAATGCCGCTCTTGTCCGCCCGGGCATACTGGTTTTCTACCGAATACAGCCGTGAACAGAGAACGTTACCGCCGGTCAGCTGGCAGCCGGAGCGGGCGTAGGTGTCGATGTTCTCGTCCAGATCGGCTTCCAGGTTCTCGTGAATATCACCGGACAGGGCAAAGATCGAATCGCCAAGGATCATGGTGTCCGGGCTGCTGATGCCGGGGTTGCTGGCCATGGCCGGCAGGCTGACCAGGGTGCTGAGGGCGAGTGCGGCCAGACCGCGTTTGAACAGAGTGTGCATGGGCATTCCTTTTTGTTGTTGTGCTGACGGGTCTCCAGTAAGGCTGAATCAGGTGTTGAAACAAAAGGAGACATTTTCGCAATATGCATCGCGCATGTTAGGCGGCGGGGCGGGGTAAACAAGCACCCAAACGGGCGAGTGGGGCGCTGTGACGGGGAGCGAGCTGTCGAAGGGTAGAAGCCGCAGACTGGCTGCGGTGGATGTTCAGTCAACGGATGTGCTGCCGGGCCGATCGGCACTGGGGAAGATGCCAGAGAGGTGCACCAGGTTGGCGCATCGAAACACGGGCGCTACACTCCGTGCATGCCTACAAGAATACAAGTGGCCGCGGTGCAGCATGCTGCGGGGCAGGGAATGCCATGTCTCAGGAGCTGTTTCTCTACGAAACCCTAAGCGAACGCCTGGCCGAGCATATCCGGCGCGGCGGCTTTATTCCGGGCGAACGCCTGCCCTCGGTTCGGGCGCTGAGCAAAGCCTTTGGCGTCAGCATCAACACCACCGTTCAGTCGTTGCGCAAGCTGGAAATGGACGGCTATATCGAAGTGCGTGACCGCTCAGGGGCGTACGTGCGCCACGCGCTGCCAAGGCCGGCGGTCAATGACAATGTCAGTCATTTTCCAGTGCTGCCGGTCGAGATATCTCTGAGCGAAGAGATCCTGCGCTTTATGGAACCGCATATTTCCGAGCAAGCGTTGCACCTGGGGATTGCGCTACCCGACCCCGGCTTGATGCCGGTTGAGCGCATCATGCGCCTTTGGCGCGATGCCAGCCGTCGCCATGCCCGCACGATGTGGGACTACAGTCATCCCAACGGCCTGCCGGCGATGAGACGTCAGCTTTCCATCCGCAGCATTGGTTATGACGCAGGGATTGGTGAAGACGACATTCTGGTCACCAATGGCTGCATGGAGGCGATGGAGTTGGCTTTGCGTGCGGTGACCAAGCCCGGTGACGTGGTGGCTGTAGAGTCGCCAACCTACTATGGGACTCTGCTGGCGCTGGATGTCCTGCAGCGCCGTGCGGTGGAGATTCCGACCCATTACCGCGATGGCATCTGCCTGTACACGCTGGAGCAGGTGTTCCGGCAAGGGCAGGTCAAGGCCTGTATTTTGTCGTGCAACGCGCAGAACCCGCTCGGGTATGTCATGACCGATGAGCGCAAGCAGCGGCTGGTCGAGATGGCGTCGCGCTATCAGGTGCCGGTGATCGAAAACGATATATGGGGCGACACCGTGTATGCCGGCAACGCGCAGCCGGCCAAGGCGCTCGATCACACTGGCATGGTCATTTACTGCAATTCGTTTTCAAAATCCTTGATGCCCGGCCTGCGTCTCGGCTGGGTTGCGGCGGGTCGTTTCCATGATCGGCTGCGGGAGCTGAAACAGATCAGCAGCATCACTACGGCCGCGGCGCCGCAGCTGGTCATGAGCCGGTTTATCGAAAGCGGTGCCTACGCCCAACATCTGGTGCAGCTTCGGGCGGCGCTTGAGCAACAGGTCACTGAGGCGTTGGAACTGGTGCGCGAGTCATTCCCGTCGGGGACTTGGGTGCACCCGCCGGAGGGGGGGTGTGTACTCTGGGTGAAACTGCCCGAGCACCGGGACTCACGCAAGCTGTTCCAGCAGGCGCTGAACGACGGCATTCACATTTTTCCCGGCAGTGTGTTCTCCGTCGGGCCGCGGCATTCCGATTTTATGCGACTCAACGTTGGCAGCGGCCTGACGCCCGAAGTGCGGGAGAAACTACGGCGGCTGGGGGCGCTGGTTGCCCAGATGCAGTGAGTGGCAACATCTGTATCAGTGGGATTGGCAGATCTGTACCTGTTTTCCACAAAACGCTCTGCCCTAGGATGGGGCGCGTGATACCAAAAACAAAAAGCCCATTGCCGGAGAGGGATGATCCATGGCACACCTGCGCAGTCTCGCACCCGTCTTTTCACTCAGTTTGTTGACGTTGGCCCTGTCTGGTTGCTTGAGCAGCAGCGGCGGCTCCGATTCCAATGATACAAATCGCCCGGACCTGTCCCTTGGCGTGCTTTCCAGCGCGGTCGATCAGGTCACCGGTGACGACGTTCTGATTACCATCGAAGGTGATATTGATCTGGTTGATGCCGAGCTCGATAACCTGGAGCTGTGGTTGAACGATACCGAGATCGAACCCAGCCGCATGGTGCAGCGCAATGGTCGGCTGGAGGTGCTGGTCGAAGGTCTGACGCTGGGTGAAAACCGCCTTGAGTTGCACCACAGCACCCATGGCGAGCTCTACAGCATGACCTTGACCGCGTATCCCGAGACCGGGCCGGTGTTCTCCGGTCCGCAGCAGTACCCATTCGTCTGCAGCGTGGTGCAACAGGTTGGTATTCAGCCACTGGTCGACAATCAGGAGGCCGGATATCCGGTTTATGAAGGCGAAACCGTGGTTGGTTATAGCCGCGATTGCGCCATTGAGCCCCGGGTAGAGTTCCTCTACATGACCACCGAAGGCGATTACGCCCCATTACCGCAGGACCGCAGCCGCCCTGCAGACATGGCTACCACGACCTTAACCGATGGCCGCACGGTCGACTTCGTGGTGCGCCGTGAGGTCGGTACGCTGAACCGGTTTATTTACAGTTTTGCCACCCTGGCTGACCGTAACGACGCGGATGACGCCGCCAGTACCGACCTTTGGAACGGACGGCTGCTCTATCATTTCGAGGGCGGAGTGGGTATTGGCCACAGCCAGGGGCGTCTGAGTGGTGACGCCTTGACCCCCGAGGTCCTCGGGCTGGGCTATGCCGTGATCTATTCCACTGGCACGCGTGCCAGTACGCATTACAACCTGCAGGTCGGTGGCGAGACCGCGCTGATGACCAAGGAGCACTTCGTCAAACGCTTCGGGGTGCCGGAGTACACTGTGGCCATCGGTGGCTCCGGTGGTGCGATTCAACAGTACGTCTACTCGCAGAATCACCCGGGGCTGATTGATGCCGGGGTGCCGCAATATTCCTATCCGGACATGGTGACCCAAACGATTCACATTGGGGATTGCGAGCTGCTCGAGTACTTTATGGACGCAACCGACCGCGCCAACCTGCGTTGGCAGACTACCGAGAACCGCAGCCTGCTGGTGGGCCTCAACGCGACCGACGATTACCCTGATCCGCTGTATGACACCAAAGTTGCGCTGGGGTTTGCCAGTGCGCCCGGTTCCACTGAGTGCATTCCTGCCTGGCGCGGATTGACGCCTCTCACCATGAACCCGCATTACGGCCAGGCGCCCTATCAGGACCAGATGTACCCGCCGGAGATCATGGCAGACGTGCACTGGACCCACTTCGATGACCTGCGCAACGTCTACGGCGTTGACGAGCAGGGCGAGCCACGCACGCTGTTTGACAATGTCGGGGTGCAGTATGGCCTTCAGCCGCTGCGCCAGGGCCAGATCACGCCGGCCGAGTTCCTGCGCCTCAATGCGCTGATTGGCGGCTGGAAGCAGCCGAGCGAAATGGTTCAGGAGGGCTCCCCGTTTCTGCCGCCGCATACGCCGGGCAACTTTGATCCGTGGAGCAGCCGCAACATGAATCTGAGTGTTGACGGGACAACACCGGCGCCGCGAACCGAGGGCGATCCGCTGGCGATGAACGCCGCCTACGCGCAGGGTATTGTGTTTGATGGCCAGCTCAACATACCAGTGATCGACTGGCGGCATTACCTGGAGGAGGTGCTGGATATGCATAACAGCCATCAGTCCTTCTCTGCCCGCCAGCGCATTTTGAACCGCATGGGCCATGCGGATAACCAGGTGATCTGGTTTACCGATGCCAGACCAACTGATACCTCGGACCCGGATCGTCCGCGGCCGCAGCGTAATTTCGATCAGACCTGGATGGCGCTGGAGGTGCTGGATGAGTGGTTGACCAACATCCGCGAAAACCCCGATCTGAGTATTGGTGAGAACCGTCCGGCGTCCGCACTGGACAGCTGTTTCAACACCGACGGCAGCCTGATCGCCGAAGGCGACGGGGTGTGGGACGGCATCATCAACGAGCAGCCGGCAGGCGCCTGTACCCAGCAGTTCCCGACCTATAAAACCTCGCGTATGCAGGCGGGAGGACCGATTGAAGGCAGCATCTTCAAATGCGCGCTGAAACCGGTCAGCACTGCGCTGGTTGATGGTACTTATGGAGGTTGGGTGCCGGACAGCGGCGAGATCGACCAGCTCAACGCGATTTTCCCGCAGGGCGTGTGCGACTACAGTCAGCCCGATCAGGGGAGGCCGGAAAGTTGAAGCAGCCTGGGGACCGGGCCTGAGCCCGGACTTTGGGAAGGCGCCGCAAGGCGCCTTTTTTACGTGCGCAATTTCCTTCAATACAGACCAGCCCGATTGCTTCAGCATGCCGCTGTCATGGTTGTGAGGGCGCAAGATGCTGTCGCTGTGGTTGGCGATGCTGGCTTTTACGCTGGTGGGTTCGGTCGCGCCGGGGCCGGTGTGTGTGGTGACGGTCAGCAGCGCGGCGCGGGCAGGCCTGCTGCGCGCCATGCCCTACGTGTTCGGCGCATCGTTTGGTTATGCGCTGCTGGTATTGCTGCTCGGCCTTGGCCTGCTCGGCAGTCTGGCGCAGAGCCCGGCGCTGCTGGATGTGCTGGCCTGGGTTGGCGCGGCGTATCTGTTGTATCTGGCCTGGCGTATTGCCAGCGCCGAACCAGGGCTGTCGGGCGCTGCCGGCGTCACGATTCCGGGGTTCTGGGCTGGCGCCCTGGCCCAATGGCTTAACCCCAAGGCCTGGCTGTTTTCGTTGTCGGGGCTCGGCATGTTCGTCAGCAACCAGGCGCAGCCGCTGGCGATCTTTTGTATCCTGTCGCTGGTTGTCTGCCTGTTTGGGGTTGGCTGCTGGGCGGTGCTGGGGCATCTGCTCGGCGGGCGTCTGCCAGGCACGCGGGCGATGCGCGTATTCAACCTGTTGATGGCGCTGTTGCTGGTGCTGAGCGTCGTGTTGATTTTGTTGCCGTAACCGGTATGAGGTGAGCATGTTGCAAGAGCAGTTTCTCCAGCGCAGTCCGGCGCTGCCCCTGATTGAGCTGCGCCAGGCCAGTCGTTCCAGTGCATGCTATCAGGCCCACACCCACGATGAGTTTTCCTTTGGCGTCATTGATCGCGGCCATGCGGCGTACCGTAACCGTCAGCGTCTTGAACGCATTGGTGTGGGCAGCCTGGTCACGGTAAACCCGGGTGAGGTGCATTCCTGTAATCCGGCAGCGGGTCAGTGGTCCTACCGGATGCTGTTTGTTGATGCCAGCTGGCTGGGTACGTTGCAGCGTGAGGCTTTTGGCGGCAGCGCCGATTATTGCTGTTTCCCTGACGTTTGTGCTGCCGGCGCGAGTGCCGGGTTCGATGGCCTGTTTGCCAGCCTGCAGCGCAGCGACGGGGCGCTGGAGGCGGAAAGTCGACTGATAGACCTGTTGCAACCCCTGTTTGCCTGCCAGCAGGAAAGCGCTAGTACCTTGCACCAGAGCGGACTGCTGCGGGCGAGGGAGTTGATCATGGATCGGCTTGGCTGCAATCTGCAGCTCGATGAGCTGGCGGAGGCTGCGCAGCTCAACCGCTACCAGTTGATTCGCGGCTTCAAGCGTCTTTACGGGCAGGCACCGCATGCGTTTCAGCTGGATGAGCGGATCAAGCAGGCGCGGGCGAGACTGAGAGCTGACGCGGTCAGCCTCAATGATCTGGCGTTGGATCTGGGGTTTGCCGATCAGGCTCACTTTCAGCGTCACTTCAAGCTGCGCACGGCACTGACGCCGGGCCAGTATCGGGCTTTTCATCAGGCGGCCTGAGTCTTGGAAAGCAAAACAGGCGCCGGATTGGGCGCCTGTTCTGTGTTTCAGCCGGGTCAGCGAATCAGTCCACCGACAGATCCACTTCGCGGATATACAGGCGGCCTGCGTCGATGGTGGCTTCATCGAGCATTTTCTGCTCCAGCACGCCGCCGGTAGACCAGGTGGCGAAGTCATCGTCGTTGAGCACGCCCAGATGGCCATCGTCGATGCGCCACAGGCCTTCCATCTTGTCGTGCGGATAGTTGGCCTCAACCACCATGTCCAGCACCAGGGTCTTGTCTACCGGGTAGATGCCGACCGCTGCCAGTGCCGCCCAGCCGCCGTCCAGCACTACTTCTTCCAGCGTCTTGCCGTTGATGGTCAGACCCAGATCCGGGTCCTGTACCATGCCGGGTTGCAGGGCGACGGTTTCCAGGTTGGTGCCGGTGGACAGGTCGATGCGGTAGACCTGTTTCTGTGCGTTGGGTGACACGCCGGCCGCGCCGTTCGGGCCGCCATACAGGAAGCTGCCGTCGCGCTCGAGTACCAGGAAGTCGGTGCTGCTCAGACCGACCATTTCCGAGTTGGAGTTGGCGGGCTTTTCCTGCTGGTACAGATACTGGCCGATTTCACCGGTCGCGATGTTTACGGTGACGATGCGGGTGATGGTCAGTGAACGCACTGCCTTACTCGGCAGGTCCATGGTGGACTGCATCAGGCCGACCAGGGTGCTTTCGTCCGGGGTGATGGCAAGGCCTTCCATGCCGCGGTTGGCACGGCGATAGGCGTACTCGGCGGGCAGGTTGATGCGGGTGCGGGTGTCTGCGGTAAAGGGATTGATGCGGTCGATTTCGCGGCCTTCGGCATCAAAGTGCACCATGTGCGGACCGTATTCGTCGCTCGCCCAGAAGGTGCCGTCGCGCAGTGCGACCAGTCCTTCGCCATCCAGACCGTAATCGTCCAGCTTGATGGGGTTGGTTTCCGCATCAAAGGGCTGCGTCGGGTCGACCACGATCGGCGTGCCATCCGGGTTGTAGGGTGTTTCACCGGTGCCGCCCAGCGCCGAGGTGTTGGGCAGGCCGGTGATCGGGGTACCGTCCGGACGCTTCAGCAGGATGGTTGCCAGCTGTTCGACGCCGCCATCTGCAGTGATACGGAAGTGGCCGATACGCGGGGTGTAATCGGCGACCGGGAAGGACTTTCCGGAGCCGTATTCGCCGCCGACAAAATCGGCGTTGGGGCCGCGATCGGTCATGGCGTAGAACTCGCCCAGCCGGCTCGGGTGGGCGGTCATGGCTGAGCCGTAGCCGCCATTGCGGATTTCAAAGGGAGCTTCGGTTTTGCCGTCGATCAGGTCATCACGCAGGATGGTGAAGGGCAGCTCGACGCCCTCCATCGGGAAGGCTGCCAGCTTGGTGGCGAGCGCCTGCTCCGGGGTGACGGTGGCATCGTCGTCGTTGCTGGAGGATTTGCAGGCGGTGAGCAGTGCGCTGCCGAGCAGCACGGCCGAAAGCACTTTCCAGTGGGTCATCTGTTCGTCCTTGTATCGGGAGTAGGCGCTGGCGGCTGCCGTGCGCGAAGATCGGCAGACTAGCCCCGGGAGGTGACAAAACAGCGAACGCATGATGACCGTTTGAGGATCAGGCCGGTCTGTCGCTCAGGCGTTATGGCCTGCGGCGGAGCGGTAATGCGTAGGGTGGACCAAGCGCAGCGTGTCCACCGTTGGGTGCACAGGGTCAGCACGAGCGCAGGCCTGATGCCGCGATTGCGGAGACGCCGTTGGCTTACTCCGCCCGACGTCGGGCGGCGTTCCGTCGGGCGGACTAAGCGTAGCGTGTCCGCCGTTTGAGGGCCGTTGCCTAGTTGGCGAGTTCGATATGCTCCGGATGAATCCGAATAACGCCTTTTTTCAGCAGGCCGCCGAGCGCCTTTTTGAAGTTGCTCTTGCTGACGTTGAAAGCCTCGCTGATGGCCTCGGGGCTGCTGCGGTCGCTCAGGGCGAGCTGACCGCCATTGGCCTGCAGACGTTCGAGAATCTGTTGCTGGAGCAGGTCTGCTGCCTGGCCGCCAACCGGTTGCAGGCTGAGGTTGATCTTGCCGTCCGGGCGGACTTCGCGAATGTAGCCCTGTTCCTTGCGGCCGAGCTTGACCGGCCTGAACGCTTCGTTGCGGTGCAGCAGGCCCCAGTGTTCGCTGTTGATGATGGCCTTGTAGCCCAGGTCGGTGCGCTCGACCAGCAGCAGGTTGACCGCATCACCGACCTTGTAGCGGGCCGGGGTCTTGTCCAGATAGCGGTCGAGTCGGGTGGTCGCCAGTACCCGGCTGGTGTGCTTGTCGAGGTACAGGTAGGCAACGCAGTACTGGCCTTCTTCGAGCGGCTTCTTCAGTTCGGCAAATGGCAGCAGCACGTCCTTGGGCAGCCCCCAGTCAAGGAACAGACCGACCTGATTGCGCGCAACCACCTTGAGGTTGGCGAACTCGCCGACCTGCGCGCGCGGGCGCGTGGTGGTGGCGATGATCCGGTCTTCGCTGTCGAAGTAGATAAACACCCGCAGCCAGTCGCCGATCTCGGTGGGCTGGTCTTTTGGCACATAGCGGTTGGGCAGCAGGATCTCGCCGTCTTCACCGCCGTCCAGGTACAGCCCGAAGCCGGTCTGCTTGATGATCTGCAGTTTGTTGAATCGCCCGATGTCGGCCATGTCATTGCTCCTGAGTTAGCCGCGCATTCTAGGGGCTATCGCGCTGCGATAACAGTGCGGGTCGTCGCTATTGCCGTTGCCTGCCATCCGCATCGGTTGTCTGGGTTGCCCCGGCCACGGCATCCTGCACGCTGTTGACCTCGATGCGGTCGGCATCAAACAGTGTTTCCAGCTCCGCACGGGCCTGACGGGCTGTCTGCATTACCGCGGCGGCGTCATCGTAGACCCTGTGCTGGGCCGCCAGCACCGCTTCATCGTGGCGGCGGAAGCGGGCGATACGCGAGTCGGCCTGCTCCGGGCTGAGACCCATGCCGGTCAGAATCTGCCGGCTCATTTCCAGACTGGAATGGAAGGTTTCGCGCACGGCCAGGACATTCAGGTCGATCAGCTTGTGCACGTGCTGACGGTTGCGGGCGCGGGCGATGATAGTGATCGCCGGGTACAGGCGGCGCACGGTTTCGGCGGTGCGCAGGGTCACGTCCGGGTCGCTGCTGGTGATGATGAAGAACTGCGCCTTGTCGACCTGGGCCGCGCGCAGGATCTCGGGACGCAGCGGGTCACCGTAGAAAATCGGCATGTCGGCGCTGAGGCTGCGCGACATGTCGATACTGTCGACCGAGGTATCCAGCGCAATATAGGGCACACGCTGGGCGCGCATCATGCGGGCGATCACCTGGCCCATCCGGCCCATGCCGGAGATCACCACGCGGGGGCTGTCGGATTCGATCTGTTCGTACTCTGGTGGAACCGGCCTGATGCTGTTTGCGGCCCGGCTGAGTAGCGGTGACAGGGCGAGAATCAGCAGCGGGGTGATGGCCATCGACAGGGTGATCGCCAGCACCAGCATGCCGTGCAGAGAGGGGCTCAGCAGCTGGTGCCCGGCAGCCAGCTGGAAGACCACGAAGGCGAACTCGCCACCGGCGGCCAGCACCAGGCCGAGACGCAGCGCGTTGGCGCTATCGAGCCCGGCTACGCTACGGCCAACCAGATAGATCAGCGGCAATTTGAGACCGATTACCAGTGCGGTCAGCAGGGCCACCGCGCTGCCGTTGCTGGCCAGCAGTGACAGGTCCGCCTGCATGCCCACGGTGATGAAAAACAGGCCCAGCAGCAGCCCCTTGAATGGCTCGATCTGCGACTCCAGCTCGTGACGGTATTCGGAATCGGCCAGCAGCAGGCCGGCCAGAAACGCGCCCAGTGCCATCGACACGCCAACCATGTCCATCAGCCAGGCGGTGCCGATCACCACCAGCAAGGCGGTGGCGGTGGAGACCTCCTGCAGACCGGTGCGGGCGACCACGCGGAACAGCGGGCGCAGCAGATAGCGTCCGCCGATTACGATCACGGCGATGCTGCCGAGCACCTCAGCGGTTCGCACTAGCGGGTTGCCGTCAGCACTGCCCTCTGGCTGTACGCCCAGCAGCGGAATCAGTGCGATCAGCGGGATGGCTGCGATGTCCTGAAACAGCAATACGGCAAAGGCCTGGCGGCCGTGCGGGCTGTTGAGCTCTCGCCGTTCGGCCAGCAGCTGCAGGCCGAATGCGGTGGACGACAGGGCCAGACCCAGGCCGAGAATCAGCGCGGTCTGCAGCGGTTGGGCAAACACCAGCCAGGCGAGCAGTGCCATCACGCTTGCGCACAGCAGCACCTGAGCCAGTCCGGTGCCGAACACCGCGCGGCGCATGACCCACAGGCGTTTGGGCGACAGTTCCAGGCCGATGATAAACAGCAGCAGGACAACGCCCAGCTCGGATACATGGCTCATGCTTTCCGGGTGCGCGATCAGTGCCAGTGCACCGGGGCCGATGATCACACCCGCCGCCAGGTAACCAATCACAGCGCCCAGACGCAGGCGTTTGGCCAAGGGCACCGCGATGACGGTGGCGAGCAGAAGGACGACAACAACCTGCAGAATGCTGCCCGGTTCATGCATGAAGAGATACCCGAAGGGAGATTGGCTGGGGGAGGTGGCAAGAGCTTGCCAGACGGCCAATTCTAGGCCCTCGCAGGCCTGCTGCTCAATGTGCCGCAGACGCTTTTTTAACAGCCACGCTGCAGGTCCACTTGCGCAGGGCGGACCAGGCGCAGCGTGTCCGCCGTTCAGCTCCGGTGGCCAACGCGGTGCGTTGACCACCCTACAGGCGAATTGTCGCAGGGCTCGACGACGATGCCGTGCCACAGCGGGGATAATGCGTGGGGCGGACTAAGCGCAGCGTGTCCGCCGTTCAACCCCGGTGGCCTGTCGCAGGGCTTGACGAAGCAGTCGATGACGATGCTGGGTCACGGCGGTGATAATACGTAGGGCGGACTAAGCGTAGCGTGTCCGCCGCGCCCCCACATTTCAGACAGAACAGAGGTCAACCAGCACAACATGGCAATTTTGCAGCGCATCAGACAGCTCGGTGAATGGCTCGGGTTGCGCCCGCGTGGCGAGCAGGAGCGGGAGGTCGAGCGCCTGCGCGATGATTTCGGGCTGATCCGGGTGACCGAGCTTGGCGAGCTGCGCTATCTGTTCTTTGGCGAGCAGACCGAGCAAAGCTGCGGGCTGATCGGCGATCCGGCCTGGCTGGAGTACGACTACACCCGCGCCATGCTGCTGGCCGGCTACTGGCTGGAGGATACGCAGCGGGTGCTGGCGCTGGGCCTCGGTGGCGGCTCGCTGGTCAGCGCGGTGCTGACCCATTTGCAACCGCAGCAGATCACCGCCGTGGAGCTGCGCCCCGGTGTGGTGGAGGTAGCCCGGCGCTGGTTCGGCCTGCCGGATGATCCGCGACTGACCGTGCTGATCGACAGCGCCGAGAAGGTCATTGAGCGTGAGCAGGCCAGTGCCGACCTGGTGCTGCTCGACCTGTACATGGAGGGCGGGATCACCGCCCTGCAATTGCGTATGGACTTTCTCGAACAGTGCCATGCGGCGCTGCGCCCGGGCGGGCTGATGGTGGTGAACCAGTGGCAGTTGGGCCATACCGGGCAGCCCTACGCGGCAGAGCGGTTGCAGAAGCTGTTTGGTGACCGCTATCTGCAGGTGGAAGTCGAGGAGGGCAATATCGTGCTGTTCATTCCGCAGGCGGGCGAGTTGCCGCTGGATCAGGATACGATGCGCCGCTGGGCAGACAGCCTGGAGCCGCAGCTCGGGTACAGCCTGCGCCCCTATGTGGAAGTGCTGCGCAGAGCCGAAGACGCTATCCCTGCTGCCGACTGCCAGTGAACTGCAGCTGGCTACCGCAACGGCGACACAGATAACGCGAGCCACGGGCAACCCGGGCGTGGCGTTGCGCGGTAAAGGGCATCGGGTCCGGGCAGGCGCAGCGGTACAGGTAACGGGTGACCCGCCGGGTCGGCACCGCGTAGCTGTGGCAGCGGTTGGCGGGCAGACCATACAACCCGGTCATCAGGCCCTGCCACTCGCGACCGTGCGGGCGAATGCGATGCCCGTACAGTTGATGGGCAATCAGGTGCGCGACCTCGTGCGCCACGGTGTGCTGCAGGAAGTGCTCCTGGTTCTCGCGGTACATGCGGCCGTTGAAACGCAGCAGGTTGCGATCCAGATAGGCAACCCCTGCGCGCTGGCCACGCAGATCCAGTTCAATATCGGGGCGCGGAAAACGGCGGCGAAAGTGCTGCTCTGCCAGCCGGTAGCATTCCTCAGTGCGGGCGATTACGCGGTCCATCGACTCAGAACACCCCGTTGTCGAGGCCGGCAGCCAGATACAGCCCCAATTCTTCTACCTGCTGCTCAAACCCGTCCTGCCAGTCGCCGCGCAGGGTCAGTGGTTCCTGCACCCAATTCCAGCGCAGCCCGGTGACGATCGACTCGACGGCGCGGCGAGTGCCGGTGCCATCCATGCCGGCGCGGATATACAGCGCACAGGGCAGCCCCTGCTGTTGTTCCAGCACCGGGTAATAACAGCGGTCGAAAAAGTCCTTCAGCGCGCCGCTCATGTAGCCGAGATTCTCGGTCGTACCGAGCAGAATCGCATCGGCCGCCAGTACGTCGTCAGGTTGCGCCTCCAGCGGCGGCACCCAGCGCGCGTCTACCTGCTCGATATCGGCATGGCTGGCGCCGCGCAGCGCCGCTTCGGCCAGTCGCCGGGTATTCGGCGACGGCGCGTGGGCGACGATCAGTAACTGTTTGCGAGGCATGGCGCTCACCCCTGCCGGCTGTTCCACAGCCGCGACACGGCGCGGTCGCTGCCCAACCAGGCAATCAGCAAACCTGCCAGGCCGATCAGGCCGAACACGGCGACCGGCAGCAGGAAGAACGGATCGCTGCCGGAGGGCAGCAAGACCGCCAGGCCGATGGCGATGGTCAGAAACAGGGCGCACATGATGACCAGAATCAGGCGACTTTTGGGCGCGTAGTGGAATGGCTCGTCGCCGCGTTCCAGCGGGGCGAGCAGGGGAGCGCACAGTGTGCGGGCGTGATCTTTGAGTGTGGCCATGCGGAAGTCTGTGTCTCTGCGAGGAACCTTTCGGCGAGTGTAACCCGACGGCCCCGCCGCGCAAACCGGCTAGGGCCGCTTCCGCTCATGCGCTGGTCATCGAGGCCCTGATGGGGTAGGGTGTTTACAGCTGAATATAAATATCCGTGGGTCACCAAGACCCCTATTTGCACCCCTCTACCTACCTGCCTGGAACCGATCCACCGTTTGGGAGACGCGGCTCCATGATCAGGCTTTTGTTGCCCATCGCGGCACTGCTCTGCGGCATTGCGTTGCTGCTGCTGGGCACCGGACTGCTCAATACCCTGCTGGCCTTGCGGGGCAGCGCCGAGCAGTTCAGTGATCAAACCCTGGGTTTGCTCGGCTCGGCCTACTTTGCCGGTTTTATTCTCGGCACCTGGCTGTGCCCGCGGCTGATCCGGCGCATGGGGCATGTGCGCGCCTTTACCTTTCTCGCCGCTGCCGAAGCGGGCTGTGTGCTGATCCATCTGCTGTGGATTCAACCGGGCCTTTGGCTGCTGCTGCGGGTGATCACCGGCGTGGCGCTGGTGGGCATCTATACCGTGATCGAAAGCTGGCTTAACACCCAGGCGCCGCCCGAGCGCCGCGGCCAGGTGTTTGCCTGCTATATGGCAGTCAACCTCGGCGCGCTGGCGCTGGCCCAGCAGATGCTGAACTGGGACAGCCCGCTGACCTTTACCCTGTTTGCCGTGGCCGCGACCTTCATCGTACTCGCGGTGATGCCGGTGTCGGCCACCCGGCTGCCGCAACCGGTAATTGACGATACCCCGCCACTGAAGCTCGGCAGGCTCTGGCAGGCGGCCCCGGTGGCGTGCGCCGGCGCGGTGCTGTCGGGCCTTGGCATGGGCGGATTCTGGGGGCTGGGCGCGGTCTATGCCGCGCGCATGGAAATGGATACCGCGCAGATCGCCGGCTTTGTGTCGTTGGTGATCCTTGCTGGCGCATTGGCCCAGTGGCCGATGGGGCGCCTGTCCGACAGTATCGACCGGCGCCGGGCGCTGGTGATCATCGCCGGCCTGGCGGCGGTTGGCGGTGTGCTGATGGCGTTGCTCGGCCCGTTCGGTCTCTGGTTGCTGGTGGCTGCGGCGATTTTCGGCGCGGGCGCCTTCTCGGTGTATCCGGCCGTGGTGGCGCATCTGATCGATCACTTACACCAGGAAGATATTCTCTCGGGCAACGCCTCTCTGTTGATGCTGCATGGCCTTGGGGCTGCGGTTGGCCCGGCGCTGGCCGGTGCCCTGATGGGAATCACGGCTGCATCGGCGTTGCCGCTGTTTTTTGCCCTGATGTTCTCGCTGATTGCCGCCTATGCCCTGCGTCATCTGCGCCAGGGCGATGACCGGATTGTCGATGGCGCGGCGCATCAGGTCCCGATGGTGCGCACCTCGACCGCGGTACTGGAAATGATGCTGGAAGAGGCAAGTGGTGACGAGTTGGCAGGCAGCAATCACGCGGCGGACGGTCGGGAGACCGCCCGCGATGAATTCGAGCAGCAAGATGGAGATCACGCCCATGATGTTGGCAACCGACCTTGATGGAACCTTTCTGGCAGGCGATCCGGACAACCGGCAGCGCCTGTATCAACTGATCAACGCACACCCCGGTATCACTCTGGTGTTCGTGACGGGACGGGGGTTGGAGGTAGTGGTGCCATTGCTTTCCGATCCGGCCATTCCGCGACCGGACTACATCATCTGTGATGTGGGTGCGACCCTGGTTGATGGCGAAACCCTGCAGCCGGTCTACCCGGTGCAGAGCGAAATAGAGCAGCGCTGGCCGGGCGAGCAGGTGGTCGCCCAGCGGATGGCCGGCTTCCCCGGACTGGAACGGCAGGAAGTACCCCAGCAGCGCCGCTGTTCCTGGTTCTGCGAACCCGGTGCGGTGACCGAGCGGGTACACAAGGCGGCGGATGAGCTGGGCTGTGATCTGCTGTTTTCCGCCGGCATGTATCTGGACTGCCTGCCCAAGGGGGTAAACAAGGGCTCGACGCTGCGCCGGCTGGTTGAGCATCTGGGTGAGTCGATGGACCGGGTGCTGGTGGCCGGCGACACCCTGAATGACCTGTCCATGTACGAGCAGGGCTTCATGGGCGTGTGCGTGGGCGAATCGGAGCAGGGGCTGCTGGACGCCACCGCTGATCGGGCCAAGGTGCTGCATGCGCGCCTGAGCGGCTGCGGCGGGATTCTGGAGGCGGTGTCGCACTTCGGCTTTCTGGGCCCGCTCGGTGTGGATTCCGAGCTGCGTGATCTGCAGATCAAGGGCAAGGCGGACCTGGTGATGGTGTATCACCGCTTGCCTTACGAGGAAGTGATCGAGGACGGCAAGCTGGTGCGCCGTCCGCCCACCTCGCCCAACGGCATCCTGCCAACCCTGCTGAGTTTCTTCGGTGGCGACCAGCCCGGCTCCTGGGTGGCCTGGTCGATTCACGACCCGCGCCAGCGCGAGGCCTTCGAGGTGCACACCAAGGTAGATGCCGAGCGTTACCCCAATCTGGTGGCGGCGCGGGTTGCCCTGACCAAGGATGATGTCGACGTGTTTTACAAGCGCTTTTCCAAGGAGGCGTTCTGGCCCACCCTACACACCTTCTGGGAGCGCGCGGTGTTTCGCGAGGAGGACTGGGCGGTGTTCCTCAAGGTGAACCGGCTGTTTGCCGAGCGCACTGCGGCAGAGGCGGCTGAGGGCGCGGTAGTCTGGCTGCACGACTACAACCTGTGGATGGTGCCGGCGTTTCTGCGCTCGCTGCGGCCGGACCTGAATATCGCCTTCTTTCACCATACCTACTTCCCGTCGGCTGACGTATTCAACGTGCTGCCGTGGCGGCGCGAGATCATCGGCAGCCTGCTGCAGTGCGATTACATCGGCTTTCACATACCGCGTCAGGCCGAGAACTTTGTCGACGTGGCCCGCGGCGTCGCGCCGCTGGAGGTGCTGGAGGAAAAGGGCTGCGCGCCGCGCTATCTGACCTACGGCTGCGCCGTCGGGCTGGACCGCATGACCAGCTGCATCAGTGTGCACGGCCGCGAGATCGGTCTGGGCGCGCATCCGGTCGGACTGGATATCGGCCGCGTGCAGAATGTGATCGACAGCGATCACTGCCAGCAGCTGATCGGCGAGCTGCGTGAGCAACTGCAGGGGGTGCGGGTGGTGCTGTCGGTCGAGCGGCTGGATTACACCAAGGGCACCTATGCCAAGCTGCTGGCCTTTGAAGCGCTGCTGGATGCCCACCCGGAGCTGATCGGCAAGGTCACGCTGATTACCATCTGCGTGCCGGCCGCCCGGGAGATGACGGTCTATGACGAGCTGATCAGCCAGATCGAGCAGGCGGTCGGGCGTATCAACGGGCGCTTCTCGAGGGTCGGCTGGACGCCGGTGCAGTTCTTCTATCGCGCGGTGCCGTTCGAGGATCTGGTGGCCTATTACCTGATGGCCGATGTGATGTGGATTACCCCGCTGCGCGACGGTCTGAATCTGGTCGCCAAGGAATATGTCGCAACCCAGGGGCTGTGCCAGGGCAGTGGGGTGCTGGTGCTGTCGGAGTTTGCCGGCGCGGCGGCCGAGCTGCACGGGGCGCTGCTGACCAATCCGCATGATCCCCATGACCTGCGCGACACCCTCTACATCGGCCTGACGCTGGGCAAGGCCGAGCGGCTGGCACGCTTGCGCGAATTGTTTGGCGTGGTGCAGTACAACGACATTCGCCGTTGGGGCGATGAGTTTCTGCAGGCGGTGCGCCAGCGCCGTGAGGCTGCGAGCGCGCTGGAGGCTGACGAGGTGGGGGAGGTTGCCTGAGGCGGGGCTTGCCGACCGGGAACCCGGTCGGCAAGTGTGGTCAGGTGCTGATCAGTTCACGATCTGATTGATCTGATACACCGCAGTGGTGCCGCTGACCTCGTTGCCGATGACCAGCAGCGCCTCGCCGTTGGGCGAATCTTCCGGAGCAATGAATACCAGACCTTCGGGACCCAGGTCACCGGCTGTCGCCAGCACGGTGGACGGGTCTGCGGTGGTCCAGTCTTCGCGGGTGTTGAGGTAATCCACCAGCACCGGAGCGGTCGGGTCGGTGATGTCCCAGGCCATGACACCGCCAATGCGCTCCAGACCGATGAAGGCAAAGGTCTTGTTGCCAAGCTGGCCGACGGTCACGCCTTCCGGTTCCGGCCCTTTGTTGTCGCTGCGGTTGTCGAAGGTATCGCCTTCATCATGGGTGGCGTTGAAATAGTCGGTGCACGGAATGGTGCGGTTGGCGCCGAGCATGCACGCATCACTGGCGAAATACTGCTCGAGCTGGTCGCCGGAATCCCACACCAGTTGGCCCTCGCTGTCACGGATCGAGAACGAGCGAGCGCCGTAGGCGTAGAGGTTGTCGTACATCAGCCGGTCACCGGCGAGGTTCTGGTTGCCGGACGCGTCGAACAGCACCGGATCGCCGTTGGCGTCCTTGCGGTAGCCGTCGGTCCAGGCCACGGTCAGGCGGCCCAGGTTCTCATCGGCGCGGCAGTCACCCGGATCGGCAGCGGTCGCGCCGCAGTAGGCGAAGGTGGTCGGGTTGAGCAGGGCGCCGGCGGCCAGCTCGCGCAGCTGCGGCGGCAGGTCGTCGCCGGCACGGCGGTCGAAGCCGCTGACGTGAACCAGATGCTTGACGCGGAACTCTTCAACAAAGCCCTTGCTGGCATCGCCATCCCAGTAAGCCTGGTCGTCTTCACCCCAGGCGCGGGAGTCGCCCTCGTTGGCGGTGACCAGCAGGGTTTCGCCGTCGACCTCGTAGGCGGCGATGCTGTCTGGCTGGTACATGCCGAGTACGCCCGTCCAGGTATCGATGTTGATGGCGTCGTCGGAATCACTGACGTCCAGACCATTGCCTGCGGTGCCGTGATCCTTGTAGCCCAGCGGCAGGATATCGGTGACAGTGGCCGTGGCGATGTCGACCTTGGCCAGCGCATTGTTCTCCTGCAGCGATACCCAGGCAGTGCCGCTGTCGCTGGAGATGGCAATGTATTCCGGCTCCAGATCCTGCTCGACGCTGGCATTCGGGCCGTAGATCCGCACGCCGGCGCTGCGCAGGGTATCGGCCTGGGTGTTGAAGGCACTGAATCCGGCGGTGCGCACGTCAACGAGCTGACCTTCCGAGACGCCCAGAATGCTGATCGAGCCTACCGGGTCGATCTGATAGTCGGTGCTCGGCTCGCCTTCGTTGGCGGTCAGCACATACTCGCCATCCGGGGTAAAGGTGACCATGTCCGGCTGGGCCCCGACCTGCTCATAGCCAAGCATTTCCAGGCTGGTAGCGTCGAACAGGGCGACCCAGCCGTTGTCGGTTTTGGTGGGTGCTTCGACGGCCACGGCCAGATAGCCACCCTTGTAGGCGATGCTGTTGACCACGGCGCCTTCGGTGATGGATTCGACTGTCAACTCCTGCAGCAGCACCGGGTTGGCCGGGTCGGCAGCGTTGAGCACATCGACGGCACCCTTTTGCGCATTGACGATGAAGATGCGCTGGTTGACCGGATCGAAGGCCGGAATTTCAGCGGCGCTGGCGCCGAAGATGTTGGCACTGTAGCGGCCGAGATAATTCAGCGTGATGCTGTCGGGTGTGAGCACCTCGGGGGCATCGTTATCGTCGCTGCTGCTGCTCTTGCAGCCGGCCAGGGTGGCCAGCAGGGCCGCGCTGGTCGCAGCCATCATCCATTTTTTCATTGTCTGTTGCCTGTACTGGGTTCACGAAGGATGACAGTGATACACACAGGCGATGACATGGGGTTGTCAGTCTGATGGCAGAGTGATGACAGGCGTGGAGGGGAGGGTATGTGGCGGCTCTGTTACACTAGGGCACATGATTGATGTGCAACCCGACATGCTGCTCCCCGACGCCTTTGATGAGGGCCTGCTGCAACTGCTGCACGGCCATCCGGCAGGGCTGAGCGAATATGCCCTGTTGCAGGCACTGGCCGAGCGCTTTCCTGATTCACTGTTTGCCGAACCGGGAGTGCTGCGCGACCCGTTGCAGTTGTTTCGGGTGCACTTTCTGCTGTTTCACCAGCTTTATCAGTTGGCCGACCAGCTGGGTGACGACGGCCTGACGCTGCAGATCCATGCCCTGAATATTCAGGTTCAGCCACGCGCCTCCGGCACTGAGGCGCTGCAGGTCGATGACCCACTGCGGCGTTATTACCTCGACTGGGCGCAGTGGCGTACGACCAACCGGGATGACGTGGAGCAGCTGATCGACAGCTTCTGGCGTCGCCGCGCGCCGGTTTCCGCGCCAGAGGTGGATGCCGCGCTGGCCGTGCTGGGGCTGGAGCCGGGCGCCGACGCCGTGGCGTGCCGGCGGCAGTACCGACGCATGCTCAGCGTTCATCACCCTGACCGGGGTGGCAGCACCGCCCGCGCGCAGGAAATCAACCAGGCCATGCTAATTCTGCAACGCTATTACGGCAAAAGCTGAAGTCGCCAATCTCTCTAAGCAAACCACCTTACTTCATTTTCTTTTTGGCTATAGTCAATGCAGGGCGCGGGTAACCCCGCAGTCCGCTTGCTCTGCCGGCTGTTGTCGTGCGGAGCCGAATAATAACCAGGAGGTCAGACCATGATCCATCACGTACTGGGGCTATTCACTCATCCCGATGAGGAATGGAAGGAAATCAAGGGCGAAGACGAAAGCATTGGCCACATGTATCTCACCCATGTGCTTGTGCTTGCCGCCATTCCGGTCATTTCGGCCTATATCGGCACCACCCAGGTGGGCTGGACGATAGGCACGGAGGACCCGGTCAAGCTGACGCAGGCCAGTGCCCTGCAGATGACGGTGCTGTCCTATATCGCCATGCTGGCCGGCGTTGCCGTGATGGGCGCCTTCATTCACTGGATGGCGCGCACCTATGATGCCAATCCAACCTTCAACGATTGTGTGATCTTCGCCGCCTACACCGCCACGCCGCTGTTCATTGCCGGCCTTGCTGCGCTGTATCCGAGCCTCTGGCTGGGCATGCTGGTGGGCACGGCAGCGATCTCCTACACGGTGTACCTGCTGTATCAGGGTATTCCGATCTTTATGGACATACCCAGTGACGAGGGCTTCCTGTTTTCCAGCTCCGTGCTTGCCGTGGGTCTGGTGGTGCTGGTTGCGATGATTGCGACCTCGGTCATCTTCTGGGGATTCGGCGTCGGTCCCGTTTATCTTCGCTGAGTGGTTTGGGGACCCCTCGGCGTCATTCCCGGCCTGCCTGAGCCAGCAACAACCCCCGTCAGCACTGCTGACGGGGGTTGTTGTTTTTATGTACAGCAGATTTCAGTAGAATGCCCGTTTTTGCCGAGCCGGTACCCCGTCCATGAGCCACCTGAGCGTTAACCAGAACAAGCTGCAGAAACGTCTGCGTCGTCTGACTGCCGAGGCAGTGACCGATTACAACATGATCGAAGACGGCGATAAGGTGATGGTCTGCCTGTCCGGCGGCAAGGACAGCTACACCATGCTCGACATGCTGCTGTACCTGCAGAAGGTGGCGCCGATCAAGTTCGAGCTGGTGGCGGTCAATATGGACCAGAAGCAACCGGGCTTCCCTGAAGAGGTGCTGCCGGCCTACCTCGAGAGTATTGGCGTGCCGTATCACATCCTTGAGCGCGACACCTATTCGATCGTCAAGGAGAAGATTCCGGAGGGCAAGACCACCTGTTCACTGTGTTCGCGCCTGCGCCGGGGCAACCTGTACACCTTCGCCGATGAAATCGGCGCGACCAAGATGGCGCTCGGTCACCACCGTGACGACATCGTTGAGACCTTCTTCCTCAACATGTTCTTTGGCGGCAACCTCAAGGCCATGCCGCCCAAACTGCGCTCGGACGATGGCCGCAACGTGGTGATACGCCCGTTGTCGTATTGCAACGAAGTGGATATCGAGGCCTATGCCACGTTGCAAAACTTCCCGATCATCCCGTGCAACCTGTGTGGCTCGCAGGAGAACCTGCAGCGCAAGGTCGTCAAGGAGATGCTGCAGGGCTGGGAGAAGGCCAACCCGGGGCGGGTGGAGAATATCTTCCGGGCGCTGAAGAACGTTCAGCCCTCGCAGCTGGCCGATACCGCGTTGTTCGATTTTGCCAGCCTGCGTATCGACGAGCAGGCTGCCTCGCGCGTGCTGAGCGTAATGAACCTCTGAGCCCAGGATTAGCCGATGCAGGATTACCGCTGGCTGCACGAGTACTGTCTCAACCGCTTCGGATCGGCTGCTGCTCTGGAAGCGCGCCTGCCTCAGGTCAGGAGTGCCGAGCAGTTACGCGCGATCAGCGACGACCGCTATCTATCGATGATCGCCCTGCGGGTGTTCCGCGCAGGCCTCAAGCACAGTGTGGTGGATGCCAAGTGGGCGGCCTTTGAAGAGGTGTTCTTTGGCTTTGATCCGGAGAAGGTGGTGCTGATGAGCGCCGAGCATCTGGAGCGACTGATGGCCGACACCCGGATCATTCGTCACTTGGGCAAGCTGCGCAGTGTGCCGCGCAATGCGCAACTGGTGCTGGATCTGCGAGCCGAATACGGCTCGGTTGGCAATCTGATCGCCGATTGGCCGGTGGACGATATTATCGGGCTCTGGCGGTTGCTGGCCAAGCGCGGCGCCCAACTGGGCGGGTTGTCGGCACCGCGACTGCTGCGCATGGTCGGCAAGGATACCTGGGTGGCTACCGACGATGTGGTGGCTGCGCTGAAGGCGCAGGGCATCATCGACAAGGCGCCGACCAGTCAGCGCGATCAGGCCACCGTGCAGGCCGCCTTCAATCAGTGGCGGGCGGAAAGTGGACGGCCGCTGTGCCAGCTGTCCATGATGCTGGCGTATACCGTCAACCATTGATCCGTGTTTTCTGAATTCTCCATAAAAGCTGCTCGCTTGGCACATGAAGTTAAAGTAAATTCTTGACCTCGCGCCGATCCCGGTGCATTTTTTGATCAGAACCCCTGTGCTGGAGGTGGCCGGATGCGGCTCGCTGGACTGCTGACATTGTTGATTGCTGCCCTGCTGGCAGGCTGCTCCAGTGCCCCGCCGGCGCCGGTCACCGTGAGCGTGCCGAGCCCGGTTGAGTCCATCCCCGACTATGAACTCAAGCGTCACGATGTGGTGTTCCAGGCGTTCAGTCTGGTCGGCATTCCGTATCGCTGGGGCGGCAGTTCGCCGGCAACCGGATTCGACTGCAGCGGCCTGATTCAGTACGTCTACCGCGAAGCTGCGGGTGTAAGTCTGCCGCGCACCACCTCGGACCTCTACAACATGAAGGTATCCAGACCCCCGGAAAACTCGCTCGCGCCGGGTGATCTGGTGCTGTTTGCGATGAACGGCGGGCGGGTGAACCATGCGGGCATCTACATCGGCGATGGGCGTTTTCTGCATGCGCCCAGCAGCGGTGGCGTGGTGCGTGTGGACGAACTCGAATCCTCCTTCTGGCAGCGCAGCTTCAAGGGCGCGCGCCGGGTATTGGGCAGTCTCTGAGTCACGCATGGCGAACCCTCCGCCAGACCCCGCGCGGTGTCCATTCTGTGCCGGCAGCAATGCCTGTGCCGCTGACAGCGGCAGCTGCTGGTGCTTTGCGCTGACGGTGCCGCAAGGGCTGCTGGCACTGGTGCCTGAGGCGCAGCGCAACCGGGCCTGCATCTGTCAGCGTTGCATCCAGTCGTTTGTGGCTGATCCGCCGGGTTTTGCCGCGCGTTTCAGTCGGCGCTGAGCTCTGGCTTGCGCAGCAGCGCGACATCGGCACCGATCAGTTCCAGCTCTGCCTGCCATTTTGCCGCCAGCCAGCGGAAGCTCTGTTCGCTGAAAAAGCTGATGTGGGTCGGATCGCTCTTGTAGTGCCAGCGGCTGAAGGCCTCCGGACTGGTAACCCGCTTGGTCATCAGGCCGAGCCAGCCACCCGGTTTCAGGCACTGCCACAGCTGCTCAAGCACCTCACGCGGGGCGGCCAGATGTTCGACCACCTCGGTTGCGGTGATGAAATCCCATTGCTGGCGCAGGGCTTCGGGGTTGGGGTGGTAGTAGAGATCGTGCAGGGCAACCTGATGGCCGTGTTCGCGCAGCATGATGGCCAGCGCCGGCCCCGGGCCACAGCCGAAATCCAGGCCGCTGCCGGCGGCAGGCAGGCGCGCCAGCAGGGGCTCTGCCAGGCGTGAGAGAAAGCGTCGATAGCCCGGATCATCCGGATGGTTTTCGTGGCGGTCGTACTCGGCCTTTTCCTGCTCGGCGGTCAGCTGCCAGCGGGCCGGTACATGCACCATCAGGCATTGCTCGCACTGCCAGTAGCTGCGCTTGCGATCATCCAGCAGCCAGTGGCTTGCGGCGCCGCAGAGCGGGCAGGGCAGTGCCTCGTGTTGCTCGCTCACAGCGGTTTGATGCGGTCGATCAGACGGCCGGAGTCGGCCAGTTCGAGAAATTCATCGCCGAGGCGCTGGCTCTCGCTCATCGCCTTGCGCCAGTAGGCTTCACGGCCGTCGTTGTCATAGACGTAGCGGTTGAAGTCCTTGCGGTCGGGCAGCTTGCGATGCGGCAGGCGCTCAAGGTACTCGGGTGAGGGGGCCAGCAGCAGCACGTCGCGAAGCTGCTCTGCGTTGTGCTTGCGCCAGGGTATCGTCTTATCGAACCAGCCGGGCACTACCCGATCAATAAAGTGCGGGTAGAGGATCACGCCGGGGGCGGTGTAGGGCAGGTCGAGGTGGTAATCCAGCAGACCGCCGTCACGGTAAACACCGGGCGCGGCGCCGGGTATGTCGCGAACGGCTTCCATGACCATGGGAATCGAGCCCGACGCCAGCAGGGCCGAGCGCAGATTCTGCGGCGTCAGCTCAACGTGTGCGCTGGTGAAGTCGCGCAGTTCTTCCAGCTCCGGCAATTGCCGCGGATCGTGCAGAATGACGCGCTCGAAGAAGCGCCCCAGGTGTCGACGGCCCAGCAGGTTGGCACCGATCACGCCACCGAGGCCCAGCGCCAGGCGCGCGCGCGAATCATGCCGCAGCAGCCCTCGGCTTTTCACCACGACGATATTGAGTCGGTAGTTGGGATTGCTGAGGATGGCCTCAAACTGCCCCTGCAGCAGTTCGTCGATCATCTGGCCGCAGGCGGCGCTGATGGTCTGGATGGTGACACCCTTGGGGAAGCGCATGGCGGTATAGAGTTCGCCCAGCTGGCGCAGGGTGTGCACCGGGTCAGGCATGCAGGCACTAGCGAAGCGCCAACTGCCGATCGAGGCGCCGATCAGGCTGCGCGGCTGGGGCGCGCGTGGCAGCCACTCGCCGAACAGGGCCAGGTCGAGCCCCTGAATGCCCAGCGCCTTGGGGCCGCCAGCCGCACCGGGGATCATATGGACGTCGGCTGGCTGTAACCCGTTGTTGCGGATATGCTCAATGGCGCGATGCCCTGCTCGCAGCGTCAATGCCGGAGCGCGAACCTGGATGGCTGTCATGCGGTAAGGGGTCCCTTGGAGTGCGCGGCCAATTTTAAGGTTGGTTTCAGCTCGGCGCTATAGTCTGAGACTGTCTAAACGCAACGGAGGAATCCAACATGTACAAACACATTCTCGCTCTTTCCTGTTCTGCAATCCTGGCGCTGGGCAGTTCTGCACTGCTGGCCGACGACGATGTGCGCATGGATGAAGTCAACGGGCTGGTGGAACAGGGTACCATTCAATCCCTGGAAAGCCTGAACGAAAAGGCATTGGCGGTGCAACCCGGCACCATCACTGATACCGACCTGGACAAGCACTATGGCCGTTTTATCTATGAAGTCGAAATCCGCGACGCCCAGGGGCAGGAGTGGGATATTGACCTGGATGCGTCCAATGGTGATGTGCTCGAACACCGCCGCGACGACTGATCGGTCGCGCAGTCCTCTGCCGGCCCTGTTGCTGGGTGTACTGGTGCTGCTGCCAGGGGTGGCGGCAGCACACGACCTCAGTCAGGACGAAGCACTGGCACTAACCGAGCAGGGGCGCATCTTGCCCCTGCCGGTGTTTATCGAAGACGCGCTGACGCGGTTCCCCGGCCGCTTTCTGGAAGCCGAGCTGGAGCTGGACGACGGGCGTTATATCTATGAACTGGAGCTGGTGACCCGTGATCGCCGGGTTATGGAGCTGGAATACGATGCTGTCAGCGGCGAGCTGCTGGATGCGGAAGAGGACGACTGATGCGCCTGCTGCTGGTGGAAGACAATGTGGCGCTGGCCGATAGCCTGTGCAGCGTGCTGAAACGCGCCGGGTATGCGGTGGACTGGCGTACCGATGGCCGCGATGCCGCGGTGCTGGGGGAGCAGGAGCCCTACGATCTTGCCATTCTCGATCTTGGCCTGCCCGGTATGGACGGGCTGGCCGTGCTGCAGCGCTGGCGGGCAGCCGGCAGTAGCCTGCCGGTACTGATTCTGACCGCGCGCAGCCGCTGGACTGAGCGGGTCGAGGGGCTGCAGGCCGGGGCCGACGATTATCTGACCAAACCCTTTCACAACGAGGAACTGCTGCTGCGGGTACAGGCGTTGCTGCGCCGCGCCCACGGTCGGGTGCCCCAGGCGCTGCTCAGCGTCGCCGGGTTGCAGCTGGACGAGGCGCAGCAGCAGGTGCGGGTCGGAGATGCCGAACCGCTCAGCCTGTCTGCCAGCGAGTTCAAGCTGTTGCGCTACTTCATGCTCAATCCGGGCAAGGTGCTGTCGAAGACGCAACTGGCTGAGCACCTGTACGACTACGAGGATGAGCGTGACTCCAACGTCATTGAGGTGCTGATCAATCACCTGCGCCGCAAGCTGGGTCGCGAGGCGATCGAAACGCGCCGTGGCCAGGGCTACGTGCTGGTCGGGCACGCAGAATGACATCGATCAGTCGCCGGCTGGCGGCCACGCTGGTGCCGCTGCTGTTGTGCAGCGTGCTGCTGATCGTGCAGGGCAGCGTATGGCTCTATGACCGCGCACAGCGCAATTACCTGACCCTGCTGCTGCAGCGCGAAACCGACAGTCTGCTGGCGGCGCTGACGGTTGGCCCCGACGGCCTGTTTCTTGATCTGGACAAGATTGATCCGGATTACCGCAGGCCGTATTCCGGGCGCTATTTCGTTGTTCAGGGGCGCGAGAAATGGCGTTCGCGTTCGCTCTGGGATCATCGTCTGCCGCTGCCGGGGGATGGCTTGCAGAGCGGTTTGCTGCCCGGCCCGCAGGGGCAGGAGCTGCTGGTGTGGTCTGGTGAATACCGCAAGGCGGGGGAGCCGGTGACCATCAGCGTGGCGCTCGATTATCAGCCGTTGATGACCGAGTTTCGGCGGGCCAGCATCTGGATCAGTGCTCTGGCTGTGCTGGTGACGCTGCTGGCGGTATTGATACAGCAGTGGCTGCTGCGGCGCTCGTTGTTGCCGCTGCGGCGGGTACAGCAGGAACTGGCCGAATGGCGCAGCGGTGAACGTCTGCATCTGAGCGAGCAGGTGCCGCAGGAGTTGCAGCCGCTGGTGACAGAAATCAATCATCTTGGGGCGCAGATCGAGGCGCTGCTGCTGCGTGCGCGCAACAGTGCCGGCGACCTGGGGCACGCTCTGAAAACACCGCTGGCGGTGATCGAGAGCCGGCTTGATGCCCTCGCACCGAGTTTGCCTGGGGAGCAACTGACCGAGCTGCAGGCGCAGCTGCAGGCCATGCGTAACCAGCTGGAGCGCACGCTGCAGCGTGCCAGACTGGCAACCGATCAGTCGCGTGCCAAGCGTTTTGATCCGGCGACCGATCTGCCGGCGCTGGTGCAGACGCTGGCCAGCCTGTATCCGGCGCTGCCCGAGATCAAGCTGGACGGCGCGTCGGACACGCGCTGGCCGTTTGACCGGGAAGACATGCTCGAGTTGCTCGGCAATCTGCTGGATAACGCCTGCAAATGGGCGCGGGCCCGGGTCAGGCTAAGTTGGCGCCTGGACGCTCAGCACCTCTGCGTTGAGGTGGCAGACGACGGCCCCGGTATTGATCGTGATGCGCGTGATCAGGTTTTGAGTCGCGGCCTGCGGCTTGATCAGCAGACCCCGGGTCACGGCTTGGGGCTGGCCATTGTGCGGGATCTGGTTGTCGCCTACGGCGGCACACTGTCACTTGAACAGGCGCCAGAGGGCGGCCTGCTGGTCAGTATCAGTTTGCCGCGGGAGCGGCGCTGATCAGAGGAATGATGCGTCGATGTCGACCAACAACAGGTGCCGGCTGTCGTCGATGAACAGCCCTGAGGTCATGCAGTACTGATTGGTCGTGGCATCGCGGTAGCGGTTCGACAGGATGACCCTGCTGTCCTCGCCGGCCTCGGCGAGAATCTGATAGAAGTACGGCCGCCAGGACCAGTTATGGTCCAGATAGCGCGGGTCGGTGTGCCAGGCGTCACCACGCCATTCGAAGTTCGGCGAAATCTGGGTGCCCTCGGCGTCGCACAGGAAACAGCGCAGCAGCCATGGGTAGTTGCGCGGGTCCGGCAGATGCGTCGGCTGTGCGCCGCGGGCCAGCCACTGGCGCAGTTCGGCGAACAGCTCTGCCAGCGAGCTGCGCAGGGCCGCCAGCTTCTCCCGCTCGGCCAGTTTGGCTCGTACGTAATGATCGCGCATGATTGAGAACTGCTTCTGCACGGCGTCGCTGGGCAGGAAGTTCTCCTCCGGGCGGCCGAACAGATAGCCCTGAACGTACCGCGCGCCGCACTCCAGTGCAAAGTGCAGCTCCTGTTCGGTTTCCACGCCCTCGGCGATGATCCAGCAGCCACTCTTTTCCGCCATCAGTGCCAGCGCGCGTACAAAGTCGCCGCTGTTGCTGTTGCCCGCTGCCGCCTGGCGGAACAGCTGGATATCCAGCTTGAGAATGTCGGGTTCCAGTGCCAGCACCCGGTCGAGCATCGAATATCCCGCGCCAAAATCATCGATGGCAATGCGTATGCCAGCGGCACGGTAGCGCTGCACTACATCACGCAGCTGCTCGATACTGCCCTGCAGTTCGGTGATTTCGAAAACGATCTGGTCTGTTGGCAGCCCCAGCTCCTCAAGCAGCTGCAGGCTGGGCAGTGGCTTGCCCGGCTGCAGCTGGCTGACCCAGGCCGGTGAAATATTCAGGCTGATAAAGCCTTCGGGGGTATCGCGAAAGCGTTCCAGCGCCTGCCTGCGGATGTTGCGATCCAGTTCCAGCAGCTCGGCCTGCGAGACTGAAGGGTCGGTAAACAGTGGGCCGGCACTGCTGATATTGCCCTCATCGTCGCGCAGGCGCGCCAGCGCCTCATAACCGGCAATGCGGCCGGTGGCGGTATCGATCAGGGGTTGGAAGTAAGGCAGTGGCTGTCCAGTAAACACATCTTTCTCCGGGGTCGGAACGTCGGGCGCTGAACTTATGCAAGATTGTAGCCAAGCAACCGGCAGGCGACTGCCTGCGTGTGCCGGGCATGCGCTCTCGGGTGTCAGGGCACCCGTCGAACGCTTTCAGTGCATGATTCTGCCTCTTTGGTATGGCGATTGCACTATCACGGTGAGGTGAGCTGGTCCGTCCGCATCAATTTGGTGCCTGTTTTGCCGAATGGCGGTCAGGATTAGCATACAAGTAATTGAAAAATAGAAATTATTTCAGATTTCTCGGAATGCGTGCCGATCAGGGTGGTTTGTGTGGAATCTTTTTGATTGCACTACAACAGTTCATCCATCTCGCATGCGCACGCAACGAGTGCATTTTCTGACTTGATAGAGGCTGCTTGAATGGAAAACCTGAACAGTGCTGTGGAAACCCTGATCCACGGTGCAAACACCCTGTTTATTCTGATGGGCGCGATCATGGTTCTGGCCATGCACGCCGGTTTTGCGTTTCTTGAGGTAGGTACGGTTCGCCAAAAGAACCAGGTCAATGCGTTGTCGAAAATCATCAGTGATTTTGCGATTTCGTGTCTTGCCTATTTCTTTGTCGGTTACTGGATTGCCTATGGGGCTACCTTCTTTGCCGATGCGGCAACCCTGTCGCAGAACAACGGTTACGCGCTGGTGAAGTTCTTCTTCCTGATGACCTTTGCCGCAGCCATTCCGGCGATCATCTCCGGTGGTATTGCCGAACGGGCCAAGTTTGCGCCTCAGCTGTGCGCCTCGCTGCTGATCGTTGGCGTGGTGTATCCGTTCTTTGAAGGTATCGTCTGGAATGGCAACTACGGCTTTCAGGGCTGGCTGGAAGCGCAGTTTGGTGCCGGCTTCCACGACTTTGCCGGCTCGGTTGTTGTGCACGCTGTTGGCGGCTGGATTGCGCTGGGGGCGGTATTGCTGCTGGGAGCGCGTAACGGCCGCTATCGCGGTGGTCATGTGGTGGCGATGCCGCCATCCAATATCCCGTTTCTGGCACTGGGCGCATGGATTCTGACCATTGGCTGGTTCGGCTTTAACGTGATGTCTGCGCAGACGCTGGAGGGCATCAGCGGTCTGGTGGCAGTCAACTCATTGATGGCGATGGTCGGTGGCACCCTGGTGGCGCTGCTGGTGGGGCGTGCCGACCCGGGCTTTATTCATAACGGCCCGTTGGCGGGTCTGGTGGCGGTGTGTGCCGGCTCCGACCTGATGCATCCGCTGGGCGCGCTGGCGACCGGTGCGGTCGCTGGTGGCCTGTTTGTCTGGACCTTTATCCTGACCCAGAACCGCTTCAAGATCGATGACGTGCTGGGTGTCTGGCCGCTGCACGGCCTGTGCGGAGTGTGGGGCGGTCTGGCGGCCGGTATCTTTGGCACCGAGGCGCTGGGCGGTCTGGGCGGCGTGAGCTTCATGTCGCAGCTGATTGGCTCGCTGGCCGGTGTGGTCATCGCCTTTGCCGGTGGTCTGCTGGTGTACGGCGTGATCAAGGCGGTAGCCGGGTTGCGCCTGACAGATGAAGAGGAATATCAGGGCGCCGACCTGTCGATCCACAAGATCGGCGCGACCTCGGTCGACTGAGCTGCGCCGGGGGCTGGCGGACACGCCTTTGGCTTAGTCCGCCCTACGGTGCGGTGCGGTGCGGTATGGTAGGGCGGGCTAAGCGAAGCGTGTCCGCCATCGGGGCCACGCGGTACGGGCCTTGAGGGCACAAAAAAACCGGGCTGGTTGGGCCCGGTTTTTTATTGTCCGCAAAAAGCGGCGGCTTACTCTTCCAGACCACCCATGGCGGTGATGTTGAAACCGCCGTCAACGTAGGTGATTTCACCGGATATGCCGGAGGCCAGGTCGGAGCAGAGGAAGGCGCCGACGTTGCCGACTTCCTCGATGGTAACGTTGCGACGCAGCGGCGTTTGCGCAGCGTTGTGGGCCAGCATCTTGCGGAAGCTCTTGATGCCGGAAGCGGCCAGAGTACGGATCGGGCCGGCAGAGATCGCGTTGACGCGGGTGCCTTCCGGGCCCAGGCTGGTAGCCAGGTAGCGAACGCCAGCTTCCAGACTGGCCTTGGCCATACCCATCACGTTGTAGTTCGGCATGGTGCGCTCGGCACCGAGGTACGACAGGGTCAGCAGGCTGCCGTTGCGGCCTTTCATCAGTTCGCGGCCGGCCTTGGCCAGGGCGACGAAGCTGTAGGCACTGATGTCGTGGGCGATGCGGAAGCCTTCGCGGGTGGTGACTTCGGCAAAGTTGCCATCCAGCTGGTCGCCCGGAGCGAAGCCAACGGAGTGAACGATGCAGTCCAGGCCGTCCCACTTCTTGGCCAGCTCGACGAATACCTGCTCGATCTCGGCGTCATCGGCGACATCGCAGGGGAAGCACAGCTCAGGACCGGAGCCCCAGCCGGCAGCGAATTCTTCAACCCGGCCTTTCAGCTTTTCGTTCTGATAGGTGAAGGCCAGTTCGGCGCCCTCGCGGTGCATGGCCGCGGCGATGCCGGAGGCAATGGACAGTTTGCTGGCAACGCCAACGATGAGTACGCGCTTTCCGCTGAGAAATCCCATAGTACTTTCCTGTTTAGTGCATGGCCGTATCGGCCCTGTTATCGGTTTGCGGCAGGGCAAAGGCCGCTTCCAGCAGCTGACGAGTATAGTCATGCTGCGGTGAAGCGAAGATTTCACCTGCCGGTCCCTGTTCGACTACTTCGCCCTGGCGGATCACCATCAATTGATGGCTGAGAACCTTGACCACTGCCAGGTCGTGACTGATAAACAAATACGTCAAATTGTACTTCTGTTGCAGACTGCGCAGCAGTTCTACCACCTGGCCCTGCACGGTGCGATCCAGTGCCGACGTTGGTTCGTCGAGCAGGATCAGCTTGGGCTTGAGCACCAGTGCCCGGGCAATCGAGATCCGCTGCCGCTGGCCGCCGGAGAACTCGTGCGGGTAGCGGTGGCGGGTCTCCGGATCCAGGCCGACTTCTTCCAGCGCCTGAATCACCATCTGTTCGCGCTCGGCCTCAGTGCCGATACGGTGAATCTCCAGCCCCTCGCTGATGATCTGGCCTACCGACATGCGCGGGCTCAGACTGCCATACGGGTCCTGAAAGACCACCTGAAACTCACGGCGCAGCGGGCGAACCTGCTGCTGGCTCAGGCCATCAAGCCGGGTGCCGTCGCATTCGATCAGCCCCTGGCTGTCGATCAGTCTGAGCAGGGCCATGCCCAGCGTGGTCTTGCCCGAGCCGCTTTCACCGACAATGCCCAGAGTCTGCCCGCGGGGCAGGCTGAAGCTGATGTCGGTCACTGCCTTGACGTGATCCACGGTGCGCCGCAGCACCCCTTTCCTGATCGGAAACCAGACCCGCAATTGCTCTGTCCGCAGAATCTCCGGGGCGTCCGGATCAACGGGGACCGGTTCGCCGCGCGGGTCGGCCGCAAGCAGCTGACGGGTATATTCATGCTGCGGTGAGCTGAACAAGGTGGCGCAATCGTTTTCTTCGACGACGTTACCGCGGTACATGACACATACCCGGTGGGCAATTTTACGCACCAGATTCAGATCGTGACTGATCAGCAGCAGTGCCATGCCCAGTTTCTGCTGCAATTCGCGCAGCAGTTCGAGGATTTTCAGCTGCACGGTGACGTCAAGCGCGGTAGTGGGTTCGTCGGCAATCAGCAGTTCCGGTTCGTTAGCCAGCGCCATGGCGATCATTACCCGCTGGCGCTGGCCACCGGACAGCTCGTGCGGGTAGGCACCGAGGCGTTTGCGTGGTTCGGGGATACCCACCAGTTCCAGTAGCTCAAGGGTGCGCTCGCGCGCCTGGAGCTTGTTCAGTCCCTTGTGCAGGGCAAGTACCTCGCCAATCTGCCGTTCGACCGTGTGCAATGGGTTCAGCGAGCTCATTGGCTCCTGAAAGATCATGGAGATACGGTTGCCCCGTACCTTGCGCAGGGTGTTCTCGTTGGCCTTGAGCAGGTCCTGCCCGCCGAACTCGATGCTGCCGCTCGGGTGCGATGCGGTCGGGTAGGGCAGCAGGCGCAGGATGGAGTGCGCGGTCACTGACTTGCCCGAGCCGCTTTCGCCGACCAGTGCCAGGGTCTGGCCGGGGCGGATGTTAAAGCTGACGTCCTTGACCGCCATGGTCTGATCGTTGCCCTGACGGAAGGCGACGCTGAGATTGCGGATGCTGATCAACGGTTGTTCGCTCATCTCATTTCCTTGGGTCGAAGGCATCGCGCAGGGCCTCGCCGATAAACACCAGCAAGCTGAGCATCAGTGACAGCACGACAAAGGCGGTAATGCCGAGCCAGGGTGCCTGCAGGTTGGCTTTGCCCTGGGCGATCAGCTCGCCCAGCGACGGCGCACCCGGCGGCAGGCCGAAGCCGAGGAAGTCGAGAGAGGTCAGGGTGATGACGCCACCGGTCAGAATGAACGGGAAGAAGGTCAGGGTGGCGACCATGGCGTTGGGCAGGATATGCCTGAACATGATGGTCTGGTTACTGGCGCCCAGGGCGCGTGCGGCGCGCACGTATTCCAGGTTGCGGCCGCGCAGAAACTCGGCGCGTACCACGTCCACCAGTGCCATCCACGAGAACAGCAGCATGATGCCGAGCAGCCACCAGAAGTTCGGCTGAACGAAACTGGCCAGAATGATCAGCAGGTACAGCACCGGCAGGCCTGACCAGACCTCGATAAAGCGCTGGCCGATCAGGTCGATACGTCCGCCGTAGAAGCCCTGCACGGCACCGGCGATGACGCCGATGATGGAGCTGAGAATGGTCAGGGTCAGGGCGAACAGTACCGAAATACGGAACCCGTAAATCACCCGTGACATCACATCGCGGGCCTGATCGTCGGTACCCAGCCAGTTGTCCGCCGAGGGCGGCGCCGGCGCCGGAACGCGCAGATCGTAGTTGATGGTGTCGTAGTGGTACGGGATTGGCGGCCAGAGCATCCAGCCGTCGCCGTCCTCGGTGATCAGTTGCTGAACATAGGGGCTGCGGTAGTCCGCTTCAATCGGGAATTCGCCGCCAAAGGCGGTTTCCGGATAACGCTTGAAGACCGGGAAATACAGCTCGCCCTGATAGCCGACAGCGAGCGGTTTATCGTTGGCGATCAGTTCGGCGCCAAGGCTGAGCACGAACAGCACCAGAAACAGGTGCAGTGACCACCAGCCACGGCGGTTGGCACGGAAACGGGCGAAGCGGCGCTGGTTGAGCGGAGAGAGGTTGAACAATTTCATCTCAACCCTCCCTGCTGTCGAAGTCAATGCGCGGATCGACCAGGGTGTAGGTAATGTCACCGATCAGCTTCACCACCAGACCGACCAGCGTGAAGATGTACAGGGTGCCGAACATCACCGGGTAGTCGCGATTGATGGCCGCTTCAAAGCCGAGCAGGCCGAGGCCGTCGAGGGAGAAGATCACCTCGATCAGCAGCGCGCCGGTAAAGAAGATGCTGATCAGCGCGGACGGGAAGCCGGCAATGATCAGCAGCATGGCGTTGCGGAACACGTGACCATACAGTACGCGGCGCTCTGAAAGCCCTTTGGCGCGGGCAGTGACCACGTACTGCTTGCCGATTTCATCGAGAAAGCAGTTCTTGGTCAGCATGGTCAGGGTGGCGAAGCTGCCCACCACCATGGCAAAGATCGGCAGCACCAGATGCCAGAAGTAGTCGAGGATCTGCTCGCCGGTGCTCATCTGATCGAAGTTGTTGGAGGTCAGCCCGCGCAGCGGGAACCAGTCCAGATAGCTGCCGCCGGCAAACAGCACAATCAGCAGGATGGCCAGCAGAAAGCCGGGGATGGCGTAGCCGACGATGATCAGTGAACTGGTCCAGACGTCGAAGGCCGAGCCGTGCTTGATCGCCTTGCGGATGCCCAGCGGAATGGAGATCAGGTAGGTCAGCAGGGTGGTCCACAGCCCTAGCGAGATCGAGACCGGCATCTTCTCGATGATCAGGTCGGTGACCTTGGCGTCGCGGAAGAAACTGTCACCGAAGTCGAATTGCAGGTAACCCTTGATCATCAGCCAGAAGCGCTCGTGGGCCGGCTTGTCGAAGCCGTACATGCGTTCGATTTCGGCGATGATGTCCGGGTCGAGACCCTGTGCGCCGCGGTAACTGCCGCCGCTGGCAACCTCGCTGCCGCCGCCGGAGACTCGGCTGGTGGCGCCGCCTTCAAAGCCTTCAAGGTTGGCGATCATCTGTTCGACCGGCCCGCCGGGGGCGGCCTGAATGATCAGAAAATTGATCAGCAAGATGCCGAACAGGGTGGGGATGATCAGCAGCAGACGACGAACGATATAGGCCAGCATGCTTATTCAGCCCCTGCCGGCTGGTCGCCTTGCTGCTGCCCGGCGCCGTCGTCTTGCTGGGTGCCCAATGCGCCGCGCAGGCGCGCTTCCTTGTCCGGGTCGACCCACCAGGTGAACAGCCCCAGATCATACTTTGGCGGCGTCGCCGGATGGCCAAACTTGTTCCAGTAGGCGACCCGATAGACGCTGGTATACCAGTTGGGCACCAGCAGATGCAGCGAACGCAGGGCCCGGTCCAGCGCATGGGTATGGGTGATCAGCGATTCGCGGGAGTCGGCCTGCACCAGCCCCTCGACCAGAGCATCAACGGCCGGGTCTTTCAGACCCATGAGATTGCGACTGCCGGGATTATCTGCGCTGGAGGAGTGCCAGTATTCGCGTTGCTCGTTCCCGGGCGAGTTGGACTGGCCAAAGCCGGTGACCACCATGTCGAACTCACGTGAGCGCAGCCGATTGATGTACTGGGAGACATCGACCCGGCGCAACTCCATGGTAATGCCGAGCGAGGCCAGATTGCGTTTGAAAGGCAGCAGAACCCGCTCAAACTCGGGCTGCACCAGCAGAAACTCGAACTGCAGGGGCTCACCGTCGGCGTTGACCAACTGGTCGTCAACGATCTGCCAGCCGGCGTCCTTGAGCAGAGCGTAGGCAGTGCGGCGCTGCTCGCGGATAGCACCGCTGCCATCGGTTTTCGGCGGCACCCATGCCGGGCCGAATACGGCAGCCGGCAACTGGTCGCGCAGTGGTTCCAGCAGTGCCAGCTCACTGGCGTCGGGCTCGCCACGGGCAGCCAGCTCGGAGTTGTCAAAGTAGCTGGAGGTGCGGGTGTAGGCGTTGTGAAACAACGTGGCGTTGGACCATTCAAAGTCGAACAGCAGCGTGATCGCCTGGCGCACCCGGGCGTCCTGGAAGTAGGGTTTGCGCAGGTTGAATACAAAGCCCTGCATGCCCTGGGTATTGTTGTTGGGGATCTCTTCCTTGACGATCTGGCCGGCGTCCAGCGCCGGGCTGGCATAGCCGGTCGCCCAGTTCTTGGCGGCCATTTCCTGGTTGAAGTCGAACTGGCCGGCCTTGAAGGCCTCCAGGGTGACGTTGCCGTCGCGGTAGTAGTCGACCACCACGGTGTCGAAATTGTAGAAGCCGCGCATCACCGGCAGGTCTTTGGCCCAGTAGTCTTCGACGCGCTCAAAACTGATGCTGCGACCGGGGCGCACCTGACCGATGCGGTAGGGACCGCTGCCCAGTGGCGGTTCCAGCGAGCCCTTGCTGAAGTCGCGGCCTTGCCAATAGTGTTTGGGCAGCACCGGGAGCTGACCGAGTACCAGTGGCAGCTCGCGGTTGCCGGTGTGCTTGAAGTGGAAGGTGACGCTCTGCGGGTTGTCGGCGACCACGCGATCCACATCGCCATAGTAGGCGCGATAAAACGGGGCACCGTGTTCGATCAGGGTATTGAAGGTGAATACCACGTCGTCGGCGGTGATGGCGACGCCATCGTGGAAGCGCGCTTCCGGGCGCAGGGTGAAGCGCACCCAGCTGCCGTCATCGGCCTTTTCCATGCTTTCGGCAACCAGGCCGTATTCGGTAAAGGGCTCGTCCAGGGCATGGAAGGTCAGGGTGTCGTAGATCAGACCGAGTTGGTCGGCCGAGGTGCCGCGGCTGATGTAGGGATTGAGCGAGTCAAAGCCGCCGAAGCCGGACAGCCGCAGGGTACCGCCCTTGGGGGCATCGGGATTGACGTACTCGAAGTGGCTGAAGTCGGCGGGGTACCTGGGTGCTTCATCGTAGAGCGTCAAGGCGTGCTGTGGTGCGGCGTTAAGGGCACCTGCCCAACAGGTCAGCAGTGCCAGACAGCAGGATTTCAGCGAGTGTTGCATTCAGATCCCTTGTTTTTCTAGTTGCTTGCCGGGTCTTTCCACCAGCTGCGGATGGCCAGCGTATACGGCGGTATGTCCGGGGTGCGCAGCCAGTTCCGATAGGCAATGCGGTGGTAGTTTATATACCAGTTCGGAATTGTATAGTGATTCCACAGCAGTACCCTGTCGAGGGCGCGCGCGGCCGCGATCTGCTCACTGCGGCTGCTGGCGGCGCCCAGGCGTTCGACCAGTTCGTCGACCACCGGATTGTTGATGCCGGCATAGTTGCGACTGCCTTTGACATTGCGCTGGCTGGAGTGGAAGTAGCTGATCTGCTCCAGTCCGGGCGACAGCCCCTGCGGCAGGGTAGTCAGAATCATGTCGTAATCAAACTGATCCAGCCGGGCCTTGTATTGCGCCCGGTCGACGGTGCGGATCTGCATGTCGATACCCAGCCGTGCAAGATTGGCTCGATAAGGCTGCAGGATCCGTTCCAGACTCGAGTTGACCAGCAGTACCTCGAAGCGCAACGGATCACCATCGGCATTTTCAAGGCGCCCTCTGCGCAGTTTCCAGCCGGCCTCGGCAAACAGCTCCACCGCTTCGCGCAGTGTCTCGCGCGGGATTCCCCGGCCGTCGGTGACAGGTAGACTGAATGGCTCAAGAAAGAGTTCCGGTGGCAGCTGATTGCGGTGCGGCGACAGGTAGAGAAACTCCTGTCCGGCCGGGATGCCGGTGGCACTGAACGGACTGTTCGGGTAGTAGCTCTGCGAGCGCTGGTAGGCATCGTAGAACAGCACCCGGTTGGACCATTCGAAGTCGAACAGCATGCCGAGCGCCTTGCGCAGGGGCAGGTTGTCAAAGGGCGTTCGCCGGGTGTTGAAGAACATCGCCTGGGTCGGGCTGGGAATCTGGTGGGTTATTTCGCGCTTGATGATGTCGCCGCGCGCGACTGCCGGAAACTGGTAGGCATTGGCCCAGTTGCTGGCCTTGTGGTCGTTGTAGAGGTCGAACTCGCCGGCCTTGAAAGCCTCGAAGGCGACGTTGTTGTCGCGGTAAAACTCGACCTCCATGCGATCGAAGTTGTACTTGCCGCGGTTGATCGGCAGGTCTCGCCCCCAGTAACTCTTGACCCGCTCGAACACCACGCGGCGGCCGGGATCGACACTGACCACCCGATACGGGCCGCTGTTCAGGCCGGCCTCAAAGGTTGTGCTGGCAAAATCGCGGCCTTGCCAGTAATGCGCCGGCAGCACCGGCAGCTCGCCCAGGCGCAGGATCAGCAGCGAATTGCCGGGGCGCTTGAAGACAAAGCGAATACGTCGTTCGCCGAGAATGTCGATGCGGCTGACATCCTGCAGTACGGAGCGATAGTTGGGGTGGCCCTGTTCCTTGAGCAGACGATAGGAGAATGCTACGTCCTCGGCGGTGATCTGCCGGCCGTCGTGAAAGCGTGCCTCGGGGCGCAGGTTGAAGACTACCCAGCTGCGATTGTCGGCAAACTCCAGGCTTTCGGCGATCAGACCGTAGGCGGAGTAGGGCTCGTCGCCGGACGGGTCATACAGGCCGCTGCCGACCATCAGTGGCTCGTTCAGCTCACTGATGCCGAGCTGGGCAAAGTCGCCGGTGTTGATCGGGCTGGTGCCCTTGAGGGTATAGGGGTTCAGGGTATCGAAGGTGCCGCTGCCCATGACCCGCAGGGTGCCCCCCTTCGGTGCGTCCGGGTTGACATAGTCGAGGTGCTCGAAGTTTTCAGGGTAGCGGGGCTGACCGTAGAGGGAGTAGCCGTGCTGGCGATACAGCGTGGCCCAGCTGGGTAGAGCGGTTGCAAGGAGCAGTGTCAGGACAAGTGAGCGGGACAGCAGCGACATGGATTTCCGCGCGGTGGTAGGGCCGTGGGATAACGGCTGGCGCATTTGAATCAGCGGCAGCCGTCAGCAATGTGCCAACGCTACCATGCTGATGCAGCCGGGCGGAAGCCCGACGGCTCAAGGGACGAACAGGGTCAACTGCTGGCCCGGCTGCAGGTAGCGGCCAAGCTGGTTCCAGTCGCGAATCCGCTCGACGTTGACATTGAAGCGCTGGGCGATGGTGTACAGCGAGTCGCCCGACTTGACGGTATAGGCAATGCGCCGTCCATTGGCTGTGGCGGGTTGGGCCTGCGTCTGTGCTGCCGACGCCAGCATCAAGGTGTGACCGACGGTCAGGGCGTTGTTCTGCAGATTGTTGTCGCGCTTGATGCGGTTGACGGTAGTGCCATGGCTGCGGGCGATGCTCCACAGGTTGTCGCCTGGCTTTACCCGGTAGCGCAGCTGCTCGACGCCGGCGATACGCTGGCTGCTGACCGGTTCGCTGACGGGGGCATCATTGAACTGGGGCAGCATCAGGGTCTGGCCGACGCGCAGCAGGCTGCCGTTGATGTCGTTGACGTCGCGGATAGCGCTGACGGTCAGCTGGTGACGACGGGCAATCTGCGAGAGGGTGTCGCCACTGCGAACGCGATAGTGCCGGTAATTGATGCGCTCATCGTCCGGCAGCTCGGCAAGCGCTTCGGTGAACTGGTCGACCCGGTCGACCGGAATCAGCAACTGGTATTCGGCGTTGGGCGCGGTGACCCGCTGGTTGAACGCGGGGTTCAGGCTCAGCAGCTCGTCGGTGGAGACGTCGGCCAGCTCCGCGACCTTGCGCAGGTCGATCTGCTGATCGAGGGTAACCTCGGCGAAATAGGGTTCGTTGGCCAGGCTTGGCAGCACGGTGCCGTAGGCGGTCGGGCTGTCGACGATCTGCGCCAGAGCCAGCAGCTTGGGCACGTAGTTCATGGTTTCGCGCGGCAGCTGCAGATTCCAGTAGTCGGTTGGCAGGCCGAGCGCTTCGTTGCGCTTGATCGCACGGCCCACGCAGCCTTCGCCGCAGTTGTAGGCGGCCAGTGCGAGCAGCCAGTCGCCATCGAAGTAGTCGTGCAGCAGGCTGAGGTAATCAAGCGCTGCCTGGGTGGAGGCGGTTACGTCGCGGCGACCGTCGTACCACCAGTCCTGACGCAGCGAGAAGTTGCGTCCGGTGGACGGAATGAACTGCCACAGGCCGGCGGCCTGGGCGCTGGAGATGGCCTGCGGATTATAGGCACTTTCGATGAATGGCAGCAGTGCCAGCTCCTGCGGCATGTCGCGGCTTTCCAGCTGCTCGACAACGTAATAGAGGTAACGCTGCGCTCGCGCGGAGGTCAGCTCGAAGTAGCGTGACTGGTTGGCGAAGGCGATGCGCTGCTGGTCGATTCGGGGGTTGTCGATGGTCGCCGGGTCAAGGCTGAAACCGGCTCGAATACGCCCCCACAGGGTATGCGGTTTGGTCTGTACGGCTTGCGATGCGGCGGCTTGTGCGCTGGGCGTGCGGAATGGGGATGCTGTGCGTTCTGTGACCGGTGAGCGGTAATCGGCTTCGCTCTGGCTCAGTCCGCTGTGGTCGGTGGTCTGACAGCCGGCAATCAGCAGCAGACCACCGAGGGACGCTGCTGACAGCACTCTGGGCAAGATGGCAGATACCACACGACGCATGAACGACCCCCAAAATGAGGTCGATTCTATGGACCAGTCGGGGGAGGGTCAAGGCGCCTTCGGTCAGAAGCGGTCTTTCCAGGCCCGAATTGCGGCGAACGTCTCAACCCCGGGTGCCACGGCTGCGCCGGTCTGCTGGCTGGCCGCTTGCGTCACAGCGTCGCAGGCAGAGCGCAGGAAGGGGTTGGTGCGTTTTTCCAGTGCCAGGTCGGTTGGCAGTGTCATGCGACCGGCCGCGCGCAGGTCATCCACGACCTCCAGTCGAATCTTGATATCGGTGTTGTCGGGCTCGACCGCGCGGGCAAAGCGCAGATTGGACTGGGTGTATTCATGGGCGCAGTAAATGCGGGTGTTGTCGGGCAGTGCAGCGAGACGCGACAGCGACTGGTGCATTTGCTCGGCGGTGCCCTCGAACAGCCTGCCGCAGCCCCCCGCGAACAGGGTGTCACCACTGAGCAGCCAGGGGTCACCTGTATTGTCGCAGAAGAAGGCAATGTGGCCGAGGGTATGGCCGGGTACGCCGATCACCTCGAGTGTGTGGCCGAACAGGGTAACGCGGTCGCCGTCGTTCAGGGCGCGATCACGGCCGGGGATGGTTTCGGCGGCGGGGCCCCAGACCTTGCATTCGGTGCCGGCCTTGAGTGCGTTGATGCCGCCGACGTGGTCAGGATGGTGATGGGTGACCAGTACATGGCTCAGGCTGTATTCCGGGTGGCGGCCCAGCCAGGCGATGACCGGCTTGGCGTCACCGGGATCGACGGCGGCAACCTGTTGGCGTTGTTCGTCGACCAGCAGCCAGATGTAGTTGTCATTGAAAGCGGGTAGCGCGATAAAGGTGGACATGAGGCAGCTTTTCCTTAACGTGTAGAGCTATCTTAGCGAATTGTGTCGATGGCAAGTACCGTGGAGAGGTAATGGAGATCAGCGAAGCCAGGCGCTCGATCAGTCAGGCGGACATGTTGCGTCTGCTGCAGGAGGCACGGCAATGGCTGGAGCAGCCGGCCGGACGCATGCTGTTGCAGGCCGAGTGCAGCGCGCAGCGCGAGTTGCTGCCCAATTGCTTTGGGCAGCATCTGGTTCAGTACGGCCTGGCCCCGGGCCTGTTGGCACCGGAGGTCAAGGTGCTGCGTCACTGCTGGCATCTGGATATGCTCAGCCAGGGCGAGAGTATCGCGGTGGATGAGGCCTGCTGGCCGTTTGCGCCGCAGGCCCTGGATGTGGTGGTGCTGCATCACGGGTTGGATTTCAGTCTGTCGCCCCGGGCGTTGCTGCGCGAGGCAAGTCAGGCGGTGCGTGCCGGCGGTCATCTGCTGATCTTTGGCTTCAATCCGATGAGTACCTGGGGCTGGCAGCACTATTTTGGCCGCAGTTGGTTTGGCGAGGCGGGGTTCGTCAGTCCGGCCCGGCTGGTCGATTGGCTGGAGCTGCTCGGCTTTGCGGTGGAGAAACGCATCGATGGGTGCTATCGTCCGCCGCTCGCATCCTCCACCTGGTTACAACGTCTCGATTTCATGGAGTCGCTGGGGCAGCGTCGCTGTCTGCCGGGGGGCGGTTTCTATTGTCTGCTGGCGCGGCGCCAGATGCTTGGAATAACGCCGCAGCGTGAGCGCGGGCGGGTGTTTCCGGCGTTGACGATGCCCCCTCTGGCAGCGGGCAGCCGGCGGGCGCACAAACGGGAAGGTAGATGAGTCAAGCAATCGAGATCTATACCGACGGGGCATGCAAGGGTAATCCCGGCCCCGGCGGCTGGGGCGTGCTGCTGCGGCTGGGGCCGCACGAGAAGCGCCTGTACGGCGGTGAGCCGGAGACCACCAATAACCGCATGGAGCTGACGGCTGCCATTCGCGGACTGGAGGCGCTCAAGCGTCCGGCTTCGGTGGTGTTGACCACCGACTCGCAGTACGTCATGAAAGGGGTCCGCGAGTGGATGCCCAACTGGAAGAAGCGCAACTGGCAGACCGCCAGCAAGCAGCCGGTCAAGAATGTGGATCTCTGGCAGCAGCTCGATGCGCTGGTCAGTCAGCATGAGATTGAGTGGCGTTGGGTGCGCGGTCATACCGGCCACCCGGAAAACGAGCTGGCCGACCAGTTGGCCAACCTCGGTGTTGAACACGTGTTGAAAGAACGGAAGGGCTGAGCATGCGTGAAGTGGTTCTGGATACCGAAACGACGGGTATCGAGCACAAGGAAGGTCACCGGATCATCGAGATCGGCTGTGTCGAGGTCATTGATCGACGCCTGACCGGCCGTCACTACCACGTTTATATCAATCCGCAGCGTGAGATTGACGAAGGCGCGCAGGCCGTTCACGGGATTTCGCTGGAGTTTCTCGCCGACAAGCCGGTGTTTGCCGATATCGCCGATGATTTCATGAACTTTATCAGCGGCGCGCGGCTGGTCATCCATAACGCCGCGTTTGACGTCGGCTTTCTGGACAGCGAGCTGACCCGCCTCAATCGCGGGCATGGCCTGATTGCCGATCACTGCAGCGTACTCGACACCCTGGCCATGGCGCGGGAGAAACACCCCGGTCAGCGCAACAGCCTGGATGCGCTGTGCAAGCGCTACGGGGTAGACAACTCGCAGCGCGAGCTGCACGGCGCCTTGCTCGACGCCGAGATTCTTGCCGACGTCTACCTGACCATGACCGGTGGCCAGACGGCGCTGTCGCTGGCAGCGCACGGTCAGGGTGAGGGTGGGGATGGCAGCTCGGTGAGCGCGATTCGGCGGATAGACCCTGCTCTGCGCGAACAGCTGCGGGTTCTGCGTGCCAGCGCCGAAGAGCTGGAGGCCCATGATCAGCGCCTGGCGGCGGTCGAGAAGTCGGCGGGGTTTGCCCTGTGGCGCGGTGCGCCCGAGCAGTGAGCTGAGTAAGTGCTGACGTAAAAGAATGCCCCGCTGATGTCAGCGGGGCATTCTTGTTTCTACAGCCACCAGGTGACGGCAATCAGGCCGACTCCGCCCAGCACCAGGGTGTAGGGCAGGGCCATGAATACCATGCGGCCATAGGACAGACGCACCAGCGGCGCGATCGCCGAGGTCAGCAGGAACAGGAAGGCGGCCTGGCCGTTCGGGGTGGCAACACTCGGCAAATTGGTGCCGGTGTTGATGGCGATTGCCAGTTGCTCGAATTGTGCGCGGGTGATTTCACCCGCATCCAGACTCTGTTTGACCTCGCTGATGTAGACGGTGGCCACAAACACGTTATCGCTGATCATCGACAGTACACCGTTGGCGATAAAGAACATGCTGGGCTGTTGCTCGGGTGGCAATGCCAGTACCGCGTGGATGATCGGGCTGAACAGGTGCTGCTCGTGGATCACCGCCACGATGGCAAAGAACACGACCAGCAGCGAGGTGAACGGCAGGGCTTCCTGGAAGGATTTGCCGATCTGGTGTTCGTCAATGATGCCGTTGAACGAGGCAATCAGGATGATCACCATCAGACCGATAAAGCCGACTTCAGCCAGGTGCAGTGCCAGGCCAATGACCAGCAGCACGGCAGCGATGGCCTGAATCAGCAGGGCGGCTTTTTGCGGCGCCCGGCGCTTGGCCTGCTCGGCGGCGGCAAAGTCCTCAAGCACCCTGCGAACCGGGCGCGGCAGGCGTGCGCCGTAACCGAACCAGCTGGTTTTCTCCAGCAGCAGGCAGGTCAGCAGGCCGGCGGCCAGCACCGGCATGCTGACCGGGGCCATCAGGGTGAAGAACTGAATAAAGTCCCAGCCGGCAACACCTGCGATCAGCAGGTTCTGAGGCTCGCCGACCAGCGTGCACACACCGCCCAGGGCAGTGCCGACCGCGCCGTGCATCAGCAGACTGCGCAGAAAGGCACGGAACTCTTCCAGGTGCTCGCGGTGCAGCGGGTTTTCGTCGGGGTCAACGCTGGCGCCTTCGCTCGGGCCGGCTGAGGCCACCTTGTGATACACACCGTAAAAGCCGACAGCGACGGTGATGATCACTGCGGTTACCGTGAGTGCGTCAAGGAAGGCCGAAAGCACTGCGGCGACCAGACTGAACAGCAGCGCAAGGGTCGATTTGGAGCGCACCCCAAGGATCAGCTTGGTGAAGGTCAGCAGCAGCAGGTCCTTCATGAAGTAGATGCCGGCGACCATGAACATCAGCAGCAGAATCACCGGGAAATTTCCGAGCACCTCCTTGTAGAGGGCTTCCGGTGAGGTCATGCCGATGGCCAGGGCTTCCAGTGCGAGCAGGCCGCCGGGCAGCAGCGGGTAGCATTTAAGCGCCATGGCCAGGGTGAAGATGAACTCGATGATCAGCAGCCAGCCGGTTATGTAAGGGCCCAGCAGCCACATTGCGAGGGGGTTGAGCAGCAGGAAGGCAATGATGGTGCGCTTGTACCAGCCGGGCGCCTGGCCCAGAAAGTTGTGCGCCAGCGCCGGCAACATGGCTTCAGACATGGTGAAGGTCCTGTTTCTATTGGGGGAAAGTGTGTCGAACAGCCCCCTTGCCTGCCGTTCCGGCAAGGGGGCTGTTCGACATGCTCTCGCTGACCCGAGGCAAGCATAAACTACTGCTTCCTTCATGGCTGCCCCGACGCAGGTCTTTGTTTGCCCTACTTTGGAAGCTGCCTGGTAGTCCAAGCGCGTCGCATTTTCAGTATCTTAGGCGAGCTTGCTGAGTAATTGGTTATGGAGTTTGAGTGTCAGCTTGATATAGTCATGCCAATGCAAATAGTCCAAGGTGGTATTTGATTCGAATCGGATTCGTGTCAGGTGCCGGTTGTTACCTACAAGAAAAAGGCCGTATATGTCGCAATACGAGACGCTGCTGGTTGAGCAAGTTGGCAAGGTCGCCCACATCCAGATCAACCGCCCGGAGAAGATCAATGCCATGAACCGCGCGTTCTGGCTGGAGATCATCGACGTTTTCAAGTGGGTTGATGAAACCCCCGAGGTTCGTTGTGCTGTGATATCCGGAGCGGGCAAACACTTCTCTGCGGGGATCGACCTGCAGATGCTTGCCGAAGCCTCAAGTGGCATGGACAAGGACATCGGTCGCAAGGCAGAGGCCATTCGTCGCAACGTGCTGCAGTTGCAAGAGTCCTTCAACGTGATCGATAGCTGCCGCAAGCCGGTCATCGCCGCTATTCACGGCTACTGCATCGGTGGGGCGATTGACCTGATCTCCGCCTGCGATATGCGTTACAGCACCGAGGACGCCAGTTTCTCGATCAAGGAAATCGATATGGGGATGGCCGCAGACGTCGGCACCCTTCAGCGTTTGCCGCGTCTTATCAGCGATGGCATGATGCGGGAGCTGGCCTATACCGGTCGCTTCGTCGATGGGCATGAGGCGGCGCGTATCGGCCTGGTCAATCGTACCTGGAGCGATCACGTCCAGCTGATGGCGGGTGTCATGGAGCTGGCCCAGGAAATTGCTTCCAAGTCGCCGCTCGCTATTCGTGGCACCAAGGAAATGATCCGCTTTGCCCGTGACCACAGTGTGGAAGACGGCCTGAACTACATCGCGACCTGGAACGCCGCAATGCTGCAGTCCGATGACCTCAAGGTTGCGGTCATGGCGCATATGAGCAAGCAGACGCCCGAGTTTGCAGACTGATCGACAACCGCGCTACGCAGGGATGGTGGGAGACTGAATGCCATGTTGACCGGTACCACTTCACTGGATCTTGTCAGGGACGAACTCTTCGCCAGCATGGGTGAAGTGGAAAACCTGTTGCAGCAGTTCCTCGAGGATCGTCAGGACGGCAGCCTGCTGCAGCAGTCCATCGAAGGGCTTCAGCAGTTGCGCGGTACCCTGGCCTTGATAGAGCTCAAGGGCGCTGCATTGCTGCTGGACGAGATGATCAGTCTGGCGATGGATATTCCCGTTCACGACGGGGAAGAGCGCAATGAGCCGCTGTCGTCGTTGTGCGATGCACTGTTTTTGCTGGAGCGCTATCTGGATCAGGCACGCCAGCAGGGGCGTGAACGCCCCGAGTTGCTGCTGCCGATGATCAATCAGATGCGTCAGCACCGGCCGGGTGTCCCCGCGTTGCCTGACAGTCATTTTTATCCGCTGCCGGTGGCCGGCTTGCCAGCCGGGTTCCGCAAGGGTGCAACCGGGCCCGTTGAACCCAAGGTCGCCGGCCGACTGCGCCAGATGTATCAACTGGGTCTGCTGGGGTTGCTGCGCGATGACGGGCTGGCGGCGTCTGTACCGCTGATGCAGCGCGCGCTGGCACGCTTTGAGGGCAGCCTTGCCTCACGCATGGCGACCCTGTGCTGGGTTGCCGGGGCGGCCCTGGAAGCCATTGAGCAAACGCCGCTGAATCTGACCCCCGCGCGCAAGCGCCTGTTCGCGCTGCTGGATCGCGAAATTCGGGGAGCCCTGCTCAATGCCGCCGAGCACCGACTCAATGAAGGGCTGTTGCGCGAGCTGTTGTTTCTCGTTGCACTGGCCGATGCCGGTTGTGATCGTTGCGCCGAAGTGAGCACGGCCTATCAGTTGCCGGATCCCGGCTTTACCGAATACGAGTTGAACGACGCCTTTGCCAAGCTGCATGGTCCCGGCATTGATGTCATGCGCTCTGTGGCCGAAGCGTTGCGGGAAGAGGTTAACGCCCTGAAGGATCTGCTGGATCTGTTGGCGCGCAATGCCGGGGATGCCGAACAGTCACTGGAAAGCCTGTCGTCTGGACTGGAGCGACTGTGGAAAACGCTGTCGATGCTTGACCTCAAGGCCGAGTCCGAGGCGATTCACGCCATTTCCGGTCGTCTTGCCGGTTGGCAGCCTGGTGACGTTGCTGTGCTGGAACAGGTCGCCGATGCGGTGTTGCGCGCTGAAACAGCAGTCAATCGACTCGACTCTTCGGCTTTTGCAGGCGATACGGCTGCCGGTGCCGAGGGTGAGTTTGCCGAACCGCTGGAGCTGAAAGAGGCCCGCATCGTTCTGATCGAGGAATCACAAGCCGGCCTGGCACTGGCGAAACGGTCCATCACGGCGTACATGGAATCCGGTAACGACGCCATGCATTTGCTCAACGTGCCGCCCTCGCTGGAGACGGTTCGCGGCGGTCTGCTGTTCCTGGGCATGGGGCGTGCCGCCAGAATTATCAGCATGGCAGCGAACTTCATCCGTGAAACCATGCTTGAGCGCAAGCAGGTACCGACGGATGCCCAATTGGAGGTGCTGGCCGATGCCTTGACCAGTATCGAGTTCTATCTGGAGTCAGCTGAGCGTGCAACGGTAGCCTCAGGCGATGTGCTGGCGCTGGCCGAGGACAGCATGGCTGAACTGGGATACGCTGTATCGGGGAATACGTCCGAATGAGATCCTTTCGTGTGTTTCAACCCGCCTCGCGCCTGGATGCTGCTGCGCAGCAGCAGGGCGTGGTCGTGGTGTTTTATCAGAATCAATTTGCCATGTACGACGGCAGCTTGCTGCATGACCCGGATCAGGCGTTGTACTTTGGCGATGTGAGCCACCGTTTGCCTCTTGGTCTGGTCGACGGTCGGGCCTGCGAGCTGATTCACCTGAGCGACAGCCTGGACATGCCGGGCCTGAGTTGGCACGGACTGCGCACGCTGGTCGGGCAGGTCGACGATCAGCTGTTTCGTCTGTTGGGCGTCGCCCAGCAACTGAATGCCTGGTATCAGAGTCACCGTTTCTGCGGCTGCTGCGGCGAGCCCATGCAGCCGCGTGAAGAGGAGCGGGCGATGGAGTGCGTGCGCTGTGAACGGCGCGAGTATCCCAAGCTGGCACCTTGCATCATTGTGCTGATCACCCGTGGCAGTGAGATTCTGCTGGCCCGTTCTCCGCATTTTCCTCCCGGATTTTTCAGTACGCTGGCCGGTTTTATCGAGCCGGGCGAGTCGGTAGAGCAATGCCTGCACCGCGAGGTGAAGGAAGAGGTCAATCTTGAGGTCAGCAACCTTGAGTACCTGGGCAGCCAGAGCTGGCCGTTCCCCAATTCGCTGATGCTGGGTTTCCACGCCGAATATGCCGGTGGCGACATCATCCCTCAGGAGGGCGAGATTGAAGCGGCCTACTGGTGGTCAATAGATGAGTTGCCGAAGATACCGCCGCGCGGCACCATCTCGCGCTGGCTTATTGATTGCTATCTTGCGCGGCAGGCGGGTGTTGAAGCCCCGCCAGTGCCAAGCTGATTCGGGCGAGGAGCCACGATGCAATTTCCGGGATTGGCCCTGATTGCGGCAATCATTGCCGCCGTTCTGGTGCTGCTGACGTTGAGTCAGGGTTGGCGCCTGCGCTGGCTGGCGGGTTGGCTGCGCGGCAATTTGCTGCTGGCAGCGCTGGCACTGGCCGCGGTTCTCGGGCTGGCGGCCTGGGACCTCCAGTCTTTCCGTGTCATTGACGGCAAGGGCACCGCAGGGACCTTGAGTTTTACCCAGGTTGCGCCCCAGCAATACGATGCAGTGATTACGACCTCGGCGGGCGAGCAGCGCGTGCGTCTGGCCGGTGATCTGTGGGAGCTGGAAGTTCAGGTTTTGCGTTGGCAGGGGCTGGCTTCGCTGATTGGTCTGGAAGATGGATATCGACTGCACCGCCTGCTGGGTCGTTATCTTGCCCTTGAGCAGCAGCGCGGGGCCAGTTCTGCGCTGGCGGCGAATCTGAACTCGACGCCGGCCTGGCGTGACCTTTGGCTGTGGCTGGACCGTGCGGGCGGCGCGTCGCTGGTGCATGCGGACGCCTTCGAGGTGCGTTTTGTTCCGTTGGTAGATGGCGCCCGCTTTTCGCTGGAAATCGGGCCGACCGGTTTGACCCCCGAGCCGCTCAATACACAGGCCAAAGCCGCGCTCAAGCGCTTTCAGTAATACCGTTGCGGAAACAAAAAAGGCTGCCCCAGGGCAGCCTTTCTGCTTTATGCCGCAGGTTTATGCGAGCATGCCGCCGTCGACGTTGATCGCAGCGCCAGTGGTGTAGCTTGAGGCGTCGCTGACCAGATACAGGACGGTGCCTGCCATTTCGGTCGGATCCGCTGCACGGGCCAGCGGGATGCGCTGCAGTGCCGGCTTGAGGATAGCGTCGTTGGTAGTCAGGGCGGAGGCGAACTTGGTGTCGGTCAGGCCCGGCAGCAGGGCGTTGCAGCGAATGCCGAACTGAGCGCACTCCTTGGCGAATACCTTGGTCATGTTGATGACTGCTGCCTTGGTGATCGAGTAGATACCCTGCAGCTGACCGGGAACCACACCATTGACGGAGGCTACGTTGAGGATGTTGCCGCCGCCGTTTTCGCGCATCAGTTTGCCCGCTTCAACCGACATGAAGAAGTAGCCGCGGATGTTGACGTCTACGGTCTTCTGGAAGGCGCCCAGATCGGTGTCCAGTACGTTGCCGAAGTAAGGGTTGGCGGCGGCGTTGTTAACCAGGATATCCAGCTTGCCGAACTGCTCGCGAATGGCGGCAACGGTGGCAACGATCTGATCCATGTCGCCGATGTGGCAGGCGAGTGCGGAGGCTTTGCCGCCGGCGGCGACGATGGCGTCAGCAACGGCCTGGCAGTCATCGATCTTGCGGCTGGAGATGATCACGTGCGCACCCTGCTGGGCCAGTAGCTTGGCAATCGCCTCGCCGATACCGCGGCTGGCGCCGGTTACCAGGGCAACTTTGCCGTCGAGGTCGAACAGTTGGGTCTTTTCCATGATGAATCCTTGTTGTCGTGCTGCCCCGGCTCACGAGGCTGTCAGTGGGTGTCGGGCAGTTGCTGATAGCAAGGCTGTCTGCGACACGGCTTGGTCGCCTAATTTAAAGCAGTGGCAGGGTGCGAACAAGAAAACCGGGAATGCATCAGGTCCGGTGTTGGCCGGCCATTGTCTTGATCAATGAGTGTCTGAAGGGCAGACAGCATTCGGCGTAGAAGGCACGCTGTCTGCTGCCTGCAGGGCGCGCTGGCGAGCCTGTTGCAGCTTGTGCAGGGTGACTTTGCGTACCTCTGCCTTGCTTGCCTCTATGTGCGCGGTCAGCAGGTGCTGGGCCTGTTGCAGTTCGCCGGCGCGAATGTGCCGCAGGATTTGCCCATGTTCTTCCCAGGTCTTGTCGAGCCGTTCGGCACGCTCGAAATCCAGTTTTCGGACAACGCGTATGCGCTCGCAGATCTCGGCGTGCAGACGCGTCATCTCGCCGTTGCCGGCGGCTTCCACCAGTTGGCAGTGAAAGTGCTCATCCATGACGAACACCTGCTGGCCGTCACCAGTGCGCAGCGCGGGCGCTACGCACCAGGTGTCATGCAGGGTTTTCAGTATGTGCTCTGCTGCGGTGCCGGGCTGGCCGGTGCAAAGACGCCTGAGCGCTTCCATCTCCAGCACGATGCGCAGGTCATAGAGCTCCTCGAAGCGGGTAAAGTCGAAGCTTCTGACCTGCCAGCCACTGCGAAAACGCACCTCCAGATAGCCTTCGCGCTCAAGCTGGTAGAGTGCCTGGCGCACCGGTGTGCGGCTGGCGTTCATGCGTGCGGCGATTTCACCCTCGGAAAAGCGGTCACCGGGCAGCAGCCGGAAGGACAGGATGTCCTCCTTGAGCCGCGCGTGGATGCGCTCGGCGAGGTTCTCCCGCCGAGCTGCTGTGTTGGATGGCTGGCTCAGTTGCACGGTGTGACCTGCTCAGGCTGCACTGAGGCTGGCAATGAATGCACGCCAGCCGCCGAAGGCGGTAATGTCGCGGGCGTCGGCGAGTGCGGCCGGTTCACAAATAAAGCCCTTCACCCAGCGACCATCTGCCAGCTGCAGGTTGCCAATGCCCAGCGGCGGCGGAATCTCGGCGACGAATTCCCCGAAGCGGGCCAGCGGGATATCCCACAGCTCGACAATAATCTGTGCGCCATCCTGCGCAACCCGCGCCAGACCAGGCTTGGGCGGAACGGTGCCGGGCAGGGCATACAGCCGGTAATCCGGACAGGTCAGGGTTTGTTCGACCAGCACGGCGTCGCGACTGGTCAGCTGGAAGTTCAGCGGCATGCCGGTCAGGTGCGCGCCGACCACCGCTACGCGCACGCTACCCGGCACTTGAATAGTCTGTTGCGCACCCGGACAGGGCTTGCCGGTTGCGCCCAGTGGCAGTGCCTGGGCTTGCTGCCAGCGTTTGCCCAGCTCGGCCAGGGCGTGATCGTGCCAGGCCGGTGCAATCAGGGTGACGCCGGCGGGCAGGCCGTCTTCGCGCATGCCTGCGGGCAAGGCCAGTGCGCACAAGTCGGCCAGGTTGGTGAAGTTGGTATAGGTGCCGAATTGGCTATTGTAGAGCACCGGTTCCTCCGCCATCTCGCTGATACGGCGAATGGTCGGCGAGGTTGGCACCAGCAGGGCATCAAAGTCGGCCAGGATCAGGCTGATCTGGCGTGACAACTCGGCACGGATGTACTCGGCCTGATAGGCCTCGCAGGCGCTGTATTTGTGGCCGCCTTCGACGATGCTGCGCACGACCGGATCCATTTTGTCCGGTTCCATGCCGCCAACGGCGACGGTGCGTTCAGCCACCCACGAGCCCTGATACAGCTGAGCCGCCAGGTCTGCAAAGGGGCTGAAGTCAATCTCGACCAGCTCTGCGCCGAACGCGCGCCACTTCTCGAGCGCTGTCTCATAGGCTGCCTGCATTTGCGTGTCGTCGAAGAACTCGGGATTGGCCGGTATGGCCAGTTTCGGCCTGACCGGCAAGCCGACCGGCGCGCTACAGGGGTTGGCGCGGCTGTAAGCGTCGTTGGGATCGAAGCCGCCGGCGATGGTGGCGACTGCCTGGGCGTCGGCAACAGTCAGGGCGAATACCGAGATGCAATCGAGGGTTCGGCAGGCCGGTACCAGTCCGGTATTGGAGAGCCAGCCGCGGGTCGGTTTGAGGCCGACAATATTGTTGAAGCCGGCCGGCACGCGGCCGGACCCGGCGGTGTCGGTGCCGAGCGCAAAGGGTACCAGGCCACGGGCGACCACACTGGCGGAGCCGGAGCTGGAGCCGCCGCTGACGTAATCGGCGTTGAAACTGTTGCTGACGGCGCCATATGGCGAACGGGTGCCGACCAGACCGGTGGCGAATTGGTCCAGATTGGTCTTGCCAATCAGAATGGCACCTGCCGCGCGCAGGCGGGCAACGACGGTGGCATCGGCACTAGCCTGATGAGCGAAGGCCGGGCAGGCGGCAGTGGTGTCCCAGCCAGCTGCGTCGATGTTGTCCTTTACCGCGAAGGGGACGCCGTACAGTGGCAGCGATGCGACCTTGCCGTCTGCCTGTTGCAGGCGTTCATCCAGAGCGGCTAACTGCTCGTTGAGCTGGGCCTCGCTGGCAAGGCTGATCCAGGCGTTATCGTCAGTGTTCAGCTCGTTGCGCAGGGCGCCGAGCACTGCTGCAGGCGAGCGACCTTCCTGTTGATATGCCTGTTGCCAGTCGGAGAGGGTAAAGCCGAGGGTCTGTTGTGTCATGTCTGAATACCATCTTGGATACAAGTTGGTATTTACAGAGCAATCGTCGTGCCTGTTTGTTATTTATCAATAAAAACAGAGGCTTATGTTGTTTTATTGAGTTGTTGGTCAGGCGGCAGGCGAGGAAGTGGGGATTGCTGGTGCAGGTCTGCAGTACGAAGTGCAATTGTGGTGCAGGGACCGGCAGGTGCCAATGAGCGGCGGCCTGCCGGTCTGCCTGGGATCAGGCCGGGAACAGTTCGCCCAGCTTGAGTGCCAGCATCATGTCGCCTTCGGCGCGCAGTTTGCCGCCCATGAAGGCCTGCATGCCGTCGGTTTCACCGGTCATCACGCCGACCAGGGTTTCCTTGTCCATGATCAGGGTCACGTTCGGATCGGCGGCTTCGCCCTGAGCTACAGCGCAGCTGCCGTCCTTGACGGTCACGTTGAAGTTCTCGTCGTCGGTGATGTTGAACTGGAATACCAGATCCAGACCGGCTGCAGCGGCTGAGTTGAACTTGGATTCCATTTGGCTGGTGATTTCTGCAACGGTAGTCATTGGTGGTTCCTTTGCTAGGTAATGCAGGGCGCGGGATGCGCACTGCGACTCATCTGAAGCTGATCCACTCGGGTTGGCGGTGAATCTCAAGATGTGCCTGGCTATTGAAGTAGGCCAGACTCAGCTTGTCTGCACGGTACTGCAGGCGGCTTACAGAGGTATTCACGATTTGCCAGTTCAGCTCAAAGGCGCTGGTGGCCGGCATTTGCGTGATCAGTTGCAGGGCGGCGGTAATGGTGCCGCCCGATGCGAATACGGCAATGTTCTGGCCGCTGCCGCGGTTGTCATCGATAACCCGGCGCAGGCCGCTGGCAACCTGGTCGACATAGCTCTGCCAGGACGGACAGCCGGGGCGCTCGCAGGTGTCGGTTATCCAGAGTGTCACGGCGTGACTGAAAACGCGCTGAAATTCCTTGCGGAACTGTCCTGCGTTCTTCAGGTAATGCTCGGCGTCGGGGATGGCTTCAAGCACCTGCGGCAGGTAGCTTTCAAGCACCTGGTCAGAGTGGTATTCGTTAAAGCTGGCGTCGCTCTGGACCGCGAGGGAGGACTGATTCATCGCGTCGAGCGCGTGGCGGGCGGTATCGATCTGGCGTTGCAGGGTGCCGGCGTAGCAGGCATCGAACTGCAGGCCAAGCGCGCCGAAATGTTCGCCGCACAGCTGTGCCTGGCGGATGCCGAGGGGGGACAGGACGTCGTAGTTGGCTGCGCCAAGTGATGCCTGTCCGTGCCTGATCAGATAGATACTGCCCACAATCTGCCGCCTTGTAATGTTATGTAGACGGAGGTTAGGGGCAAGCTCGCGAAGCTGTCAACCAAAAATCATACGGGCGTTTGAATTTTCCCCGGACGGCCTGCGCCCATGCCCTGATGATCCTGTATGCTTGCTGTGCTTAGCGGGTTGTGCAGAGACGGGAGAACACTGTGGAATGGTTTGATCAATATGTCTATTTTCTTGCCAAGGCCCTGACGGTGCTGGTGGTGGTGGCGCTGATTCTGGCGATGATTGCTGCCGGCAAGGCGCGCAGCAAGCGCGTCGAGGGCACACTGAGTGTGACTCGCCTGAACGACCGTCTGCAGCGCATGCACGAGCAGCTTGGGCTGATGGTGCTCAGCAAGGGCGCTCGCAAGGCCCGGCAGAAGCAGCTTAAGCAGGAGGCGAAGGCCCGCGACAAGGATGCAGCCCAGGATGAGCGCGGGCGCGTTTATGTGCTCAACTTTCATGGCGACATCAAGGCCAGTGCGCTGGAAAATCTGCGCCATGAAGTGACGGCGGTGCTGGAGCTGGCGCGTCCGCAGGATGAGGTCGTTGTTCGCCTGGAAAGTGGTGGCGGCATGGTGCATGCGTACGGGCTTGCGTCATCGCAGCTGGTGCGTGTGCGCGAGGCGGGTATCCCGCTGACCATCTCCGTCGACAAGGTGGCAGCCAGTGGCGGCTATATGATGGCCTGTATCGCTGATCGGATTCTGGCGGCACCCTTCGCCATGCTGGGCTCGATCGGCGTTGTCGCGCAGTTGCCCAACTTCAATCGATTGCTGAAAAAGCACGATATTGATTTTGAAATGCTGACTGCGGGGGAGTACAAGCGCACACTGACGGTATTTGGCGAGAACAGTGACAAGGCGCGGGAAAAGTTTCAGGATGACCTGGAAAACATTCACCGCCTGTTCAAGCAGTTTGTTGCGCGCTATCGCCCAAGCCTGGACATTGAGACGGTCGCCACAGGTGAGGTCTGGTTCGGCAGCGAGGCCTTGCTGCGCGGGCTGGCCGACGAGATCAAGACCAGTGACCAGTACCTGTGTGAGCGGGTCAGGCAGGCTGATGTATTTGAGGTGCAGTTTGAGCAGCGCAAGCGCCTGCAGGACCGGTTGTCCGGCGGGCTGGCCCAGGCGGCGGACCGACTGTTGCTGACCTGGGTGTCGCGCTTCAACAATCAACGTTTCTGGTAGGAGTGGATATGTCTGAATTCAAGGCGCTGGTGGTGTCGGAGCAGGACGGCCGGTATGTCACCGAGATCAAGCAACAGCATGTGGATGAGCTGCCTGCAGGGGATGTGCTCATTCGTGTGCGCTACTCCTCCCTGAACTACAAGGACGCACTCTCGGCCACCGGTAACAAGGGTGTGACGCGGAACTTCCCCCATACCCCGGGTATTGATGCGGCCGGTGTGGTGGAGGCCAGCTCGGTGCCTGAATTGGCAGTCGGTGATGAGGTGATCGTCACCGGCTACGACCTCGGCATGAATACCTCTGGCGGCTTTGGTCAATACATCCGCGTGCCGGCCGGCTGGGTGATCAAGCGTCCGGAAGGGCTGTCGCTGCGTGACAGCATGGTGCTGGGTACTGCCGGCCTGACGGCGGCGCTGTGTATCGACAAGCTGGAGCAGGCGGGCCTTACGCCGGGGCAGGGCCCGGTGCTGGTAACCGGCGCCACCGGTGGTGTAGGCAGTATTGCGGTGGCCATGCTGGCATCTCTGGGTTACGAGGTGGCAGCCTCGACCGGCAAGGCCGATCAGGTGGATATGCTCAAGGGCCTGGGTGCCAGCCAGATCGTTGATCGCGCTGCGCTGGCGGCGGGTGTCGAGAAAATGTTGCTCAAGGAACAGTGGGCTGGCGCGGTGGATACCGTCGGTGGCGACATTCTGTTCAATGTGGTCAAGTCGCTGCGCTATGGTGCCAGTGTTGCGACCTGCGGAATGACTGCTGGCGGCGGATTTGCAGCCAGTGTGTTCCCGTTCATTTTGCGCAATGTGAACCTGCTGGGCGTCGACTCGGTAGAGCTGCCGCTGGTGGTCAAGGCGTCGATGTGGGATCGGCTGTCACTGCAATGGAAGACCGATTTGCACAATCTTGAGCGCGAGGTGACGCTGGAGCAGTTGCCCGCCGAGATCGAGCGCATTCTGGCCGGCAAGATGATCGGTCGGGTAGTCGTTAATCTGGGTTGATCGGCAGCCCTGCAGCAGGCACAAAAAAACCGGGGCAGTGCCCCGGTTTTTTTGTGCGCCTCAGGCGCGGCGGCGGAACAGCGGTAAGGGCTGGTCCGTCGCAGCCTGGTAGCAGTTGGAAAAGTCTTTCAGGCTTTCCAGTGCTTCCTCGGCATTACGGTCGGCACGCAGGGCAAAGGCGTCAAAGCCGCAGCGCTGCATGAAGAACAGCTGGTCGCGCAGTACGTCGCCGATGGCGCGTACCTCGCCCTGGTACTGGTAACGATCACGCAGCAGGCGGGCGTTGGAGTAATTACGGCCGTCGCTGAAGACCGGGAAGTTCAGCGCGATGACCTGGAAGTGATCCAGATCGCCGGCGATGCTTTCCACTTCTTCGTCGCTGTCCAGCCAGACACCCAGGCCACCGTCGCGGGCTTTCAGGGCGTGAGCGTGCTCCAGCCAAAGCGCCAGCGGCACGATGATGCTGTCGCTATTGGGCAGGCCGTCCAGGGTGGCGTCCTTGTCCAGAACGTGCCAGCTGTCGTTAACGACTGCACCGTTCTTAATTAGTCGCTGCATACACGCGCTCCTTGAAAGGTGCCATGCCGATACGCTTGAAGGTATCGAGGAACTGTTCTTCGGGGGTGCGGTTCTCGATGTACACATCGATTACCTTGGTCATGACGCTGGGCATGTCTTCGGCCGAGAAGGACGGGCCGAGGATCTGACCGATGCTGGCATCACGGCCGCTGTTGCCGCCGAGGGAGACCTGATAGAACTCCTGACCTTTCTTGTCGACACCCAGTACGCCGATGTGGCCGACGTGGTGGTGGCCGCAGGCGTTCATGCAGCCGGAGATGTTCAGGTCCAGATCGCCGATGTCGTGCAGGTAATCCAGGTCATCAAAGGTACGCTGGATGGCTTCGGCGATCGGAATCGACTTGGCGTTGGCCAGAGCACAGAAATCGCCGCCGGGGCAGCAGATGATATCGGTCAACAGGCCGATATTCGGGGTCGCGAAGCCGTGCTTGCGGCAGGCTTGCCAGAGGTCATACAGGTCGCTCTGGCGTACGTCGGCCAGCACCAGGTTCTGCTGGTGGGTAACGCGCAGTTCGCCGAAGCTGAACTGGTCGGCCAGGTCGGCAATGGCTTCAAGCTGTTTGTCGTCGGCATCGCCCGGGGCAACTGCGGTCGGTTTCAGCGACAGGGTGACGGCGGCGTAGCCCGGCACCTTGTGCGCCTGAACGTTGCGCATGGCCCAGTTGTTGAAGCCTTTTTCAGCTTCACGCTTGGCCAGGTAGCCGGCGTCATCGCCGCTGAACTGCTCATAGGCAGGCGCAGAGAAGTGGCCGGCAACACGATCCAGCTCCTGCTGGGTCAGGGTGGCCGGGCCGTCCTTGGTGTGCGCCCATTCGGCGTTGACCTTCTCGGCGAAGACCTCGGGAGTCAGCGCCTTGACCAGAATCTTGATGCGCGCCTTGTACTTGTTGTCACGACGGCCATAGCGGTTGTACACACGCAGAATGGCGTCGAGATAGGTCAGCAGGTGCTGCCATGGCAGGAACTCGCAAATCTGTGAGCCCACCATCGGGGTACGGCCGAGGCCGCCGCCAACCAGTACACGGAAGCCGATTTCGCCAGCGGCGTTGCGCACGACGTTCAGACCAATGTCGTGTACGCCGATGGCGGCACGATCCGCCTCGGCGCCGTTGACTGCGATCTTGAACTTGCGCGGCAGGAAGGCAAATTCGGGATGGAAAGTGGACCACTGACGAATGATCTCGCACCACGGACGCGGATCGACCAGTTCATCAGCGGCAACACCGGCGAACTGATCGGTGGTGGTGTTGCGGATGCAGTTGCCGCTGGTTTGAATGGCATGCATCTGCACTTCAGCCAGGTGCGCCAGAATGTCCGGCACATCCTCCAGGGCCGGCCAGTTGAACTGGACGTTCTGGCGGGTGCTGAAGTGAACATAGCCCTTGTCGTAGGTACGGGCGATGAAGGCCAGCTTGCGTACCTGCCGGGCGGAAATCAGCCCGTAGGGAATCGCAACGCGCAGCATTGGGGCGTAGCGCTGGACGTACAGGCCGTTCTGCAGTCGCAGCGGCAGGAACTCACTTTCGCTCAGCTCGCCTGCGAGAAAGCGGCGGGTCTGATCGCGGAACTGCTTTACGCGGTCCTCGACGATCTGCTGATCATATTCGTCGTAGATATACATACAGAAACCTGTTCATCGGGCACTGACGGCCCTTCGCTAGTCATGGCCCATCAGGCTTGGGCGGGCAGACAATAGCAGTTTTTGAATATGCACAAAAGGAATGTTTATCTATATCTTTAGATTGAAAATGCACATAGAAAACCGCCTTGTACGGCCCGGTACCATGGTCTTTACTGGGTGTTGACCATAACAATAATCAGGGGGCCAGGCCATGGCTGACCAGCAGTCACAGAACAACCAGTCTTCACTCGATGCGGTGGCATCGGTTGCGCTGATCGTTATCGTGGTAGTGGCGGCGGTATTCTGGCTAAGCGGCCAGTAGGTGCGCCGGATTCAGACACCGGCGAGGTAGAGCACGAGCTTTACCACGCCCAGAACTACCATCACAAACAGCAGGGTAAAGGCCACGCCAAGGGCGATGAAATGGCTGGGTTTGCCCTTGGAGAAGTCGCGCTCCCTGGCGCGATTGCTCTGCACGCCCAGGGCCGCGGCAAGCACGCTCTGCAATGTGTCACGCAGGCGCATCGGTTCTTCGTTTTGTGGCTTGTCCCGTGAGTCGCTCATGCTGCCTCCACGTTATCCGTTCTCAGCAGCTTAGTCGCTCCTGCGCCTTGGCGCAGGTCAGATATCGATTGCGGCCCAGTGCCGTCTGCGCCACATGAAGGCAAATATCAGCGAGTTGATGCAGCGATAGACTGATTGCAGCAGCCAGACCGCCAGCAGCCCGCCCCCCAGCACCGGGCCAATCAGATAGGCGCAGGGCAGAAACAGCAGCCACTGACTGCCCATGTTGACGCCCATCACGGTGCGGCTTGCGCCGGCTCCGAGCAACGCCTGGGTCAGTACCAGGGCGGTTGCATCCAGACTCATGCCCAGGCCCGTGATGCGCAGCGGCCATTCGCCGAGGGCGATCAGGTCTGCATCCGGGGTGAACAGGCCGAGAATCAGATGTGGCGCCAGCCAGAATGGCATGCCAAGCAGAAACAGGGTGCATGCTGCTACCCGCACCACGTCCCAGCCCCAGCGATAGGCTTCCTCTGCATCATTCTGGCCGAGACTATGGCTTACCAGCGTGGTTGCGGCCATGCCCAGGCCGACGCCGGGAAGGATGAGGAACAATGCCAGGTTGATCAGCACGTGGGCGATCGCCAGTTCGTCAGTGCCTATCTGGGCAATGATCCAGAACAGCGTAGTGATACCGGTGGCGAAAAAGAATTGCTGCAGTGAGTTCGGCACCGCCAGCCGGAGCATGGCGCGGATGTCCCGCCAGCGGGGGCGGGCGCGCAGAAAGCCGTGTTTGCGGCCGCTGTAGAGAGTGGTGGCAAAGTAGAGCGCGCAGCCGATCAGCATAGCGATCGCCGTACCGGCGCCGGAGCCTTCGGCGCCCATCTGCGGCAGACCGAAGTGGCCGAAGATCAGGCCGTAGCTTATGCCAATGTTGGCCAGATGCATGATCACCAGGATCTGCAGATAGCGGCCGGCGTTGTGGATACCGTTCCAGTAGCCGCGGAACGCAAAGTTGGCGCCAACGGCTGCAATCGCCAGCACGCGCCACTGAAAATAATGGGTGCCGACCTCTACGACCGCCGGGTCGTCGGCCAGAAAACGGATGATGGCGTCAGCCTGGGTCCAGCCAATCAGCGTCAGGGGAATGGCCAGCAGCAGGGCGATCAGCAGGCCTTCATTCAATGGTCCGGCGATCTCGCCGGTTGCGCCGGCGCCCTTGCGGCGGGCGACCATGGCCTGTACCCCGGCACCCAGGCCCATGACCAGTGCAACAGCCATGAAGTTGGCGTAGCTCCCCAGGCCGACGCCGGCCAGTGCCTCGCTGCCCAGGCTGCCGACCATGGCGGCATCAATCAGGTTGAGCAGGCTCTGGCTGAGCATGCCACCCATGATCGGCAGACCAAGGGTGGTGATGCGTGTCAGCCGCTCGCGCGCCGGCAGCAGGGCCATCGGTTCAGCGGTCGTAGTTCAGGTTCGGGGCGAGCCAGCGCTCGACACCGTCCAGCTCCTGCTGTTTGCGCTGACTGTAGCGCTCGACCTGATCGCGACCGATTTTGCCAACCGCAAAGTACTGGCTCTGCGGGTGCGAGAAGTACCAGCCGCTGACCGATGCCGCCGGATACATGGCAAAGTGCTCGGTCAGGCTGACGCCGCATTGCTGTTGGGGGTCAAGCAGGCTGAACAGGGTGGCCTTTTCGGTGTGGTCCGGGCAGGCAGGGTAGCCCGGTGCCGGACGAATGCCGCGGTATTTTTCGCGGATCAGGTCATCGTTTGCCAACTTCTCGTCGTCGGCGTAGCCCCAGTAGGTCTTGCGCACCTGTTCGTGCAGCCATTCGGCGCAGGCTTCCGCCAGGCGGTCTGCCAGTGCCTTGACCATGATCGCGTTGTAGTCGTCGCCTTTGGCTTCGTATTCCCTGGCCATTTCCTCGGCGCCGATGCCGGCAGTGGTAATAAAACCGCCTACATAGTCGGTCTTGCCGCTGTTTTCAGGGGCAACAAAGTCGGCCAGCGACAGGCTGGGCTTGCCGTCCGGCTTGATGTTCTGCTGGCGCAGGTGATGCAGACGGGCCAGTGGCTCACCGTTCTCATTGCGCAGCTGGATGTCGTCGCCATCGACCTGGTTGGCTGGCCAGAAGCCGAACAGGGCGCGGGCCGTCAGGCGCTTCTCTCGGATGATTTTTTCCAGCAGCGCCTGAGCATCGTTGAACAGCGAGGTGGCGGCTTCGCCAACCACGTCGTCCTGCAGGATGCGCGGGTATTTTCCGGCCAGGTCCCAGGCGATGAAGAACGGTGTCCAGTCGATGTACTCAGCCAGCGTGCGCAGGTCGATGTTGTCCAGCAGCTGGACACCTTGTACGCGGGGGGCTGGCGGGGTGTAGTCGTTCCAGTCGAGCTGCAAGCGGTTGTCGAGCGCCTGCTGGTAACTCAGGTATTCGGTGCGGGCCGAGCGGTTGGCGGTGCGCTCACGCACCACCGCGTAGTCTTCGCGAACCTGCTGGACATAGCCGCCCTTCAGCTCTTTGGACAGCAGTGATGTTGCGACACCGACCGCGCGCGAGGCGTCGGTCACGTAGACCACGGCGTCGTTCTGGTAGTGCGGCTCGATCTTGACTGCGGTATGGGCCTTTGAGGTGGTGGCGCCACCGATCATCAGCGGCAGGTGGAAGTCGCGACGCTGCATTTCGCGGGCAACGTGGACCATCTCGTCCAGCGACGGCGTGATCAGTCCGGACAGGCCGATGATGTCGCACTTTTCGTCGATGGCGGTCTGCAGGATCTTTTCCGCCGGGACCATCACGCCCAGATCAACCACGTCATAGCCGTTGCAGCCGAGCACCACGCCAACGATATTCTTGCCGATGTCATGTACGTCGCCCTTGACCGTAGCCATGAGGATCTTGCCCTTGGCCTCGGGGGTGTCGCCTTTTTCTTCCTCGATGAACGGAATCAGATGCGCAACGGCCTGTTTCATGACGCGGGCCGATTTGACCACCTGCGGCAGGAACATCTTGCCGGAACCGAACAGGTCGCCGACTACGTTCATGCCGGCCATCAAGGGGCCTTCAATAACCTCGATCGGGCGCGCGCAGGCCTGCCTGGCCAGCTCGGTATCCTCGACGATCCAGGTCGTGATGCCTTTGACCAGCGAGTGCTCAAGGCGTTTTTCAACCGGCCAGCTGCGCCACTCCTCATTTTCGGCTTCCTTGACGCTGCCGTCGCCCTTGAACTGATCGGCAATCGCCAGCAGCGCTTCGGTTGCTTCCGCAGTCCGGTTGAGCACCACGTCTTCCACCCGGTCACGCAGCAGCGGCGGAATCTCGTCGTAGATTTCCAGCTGGCCGGCGTTGACGATACCCATGCTCAGGCCGTTGCGGATGGCGTAATAGAGGAACACAGAGTGAATGGCTTCGCGTACCGGGTTGTTGCCACGGAACGAGAATGAGACGTTGGATACGCCCCCTGAACTCAATGCGTAGGGCAGGTTGTCACGGATATAGGCACAGGCGTTGATGAAATCGACGGCATAGTTGTTGTGCTCTTCGATGCCGGTGGCCACGGCGAAGATGTTCGGGTCGAAGATGATGTCTTCCGGCGGGAAGCCGACTTCGTTGACCAGAATGTCGTAGCTGCGCTGACATATTTCGGTTTTGCGTGCTTCTGTGTCAGCCTGACCCTTTTCGTCGAAGGCCATCACCACGACCGCAGCGCCGTAGCGCTTGCACAGGCGAGCGTGCTGCTTGAATTGTTCTACCCCTTCCTTCATGGAAATGGAGTTGACGATGCCCTTGCCCTGGATGCACTTGAGGCCCGCTTCGATGACTTCCCATTTTGAGGAGTCGATCATGATCGGCACACGGGAGATGTCCGGCTCGGAGGCGATCAGATTCAGGAACCGGACCATCGCCGCCTTGGAGTCGAGCATGCCCTCGTCCATGTTGATGTCGATGATCTGGGCGCCGGCTTCGACCTGCTGCTGGGCCACTTCCAGCGCTTCGGCGTAGTTCTCTTCGCGGATCAGGCGGGCGAACTTGGCGCTGCCGGTAATGTTGGTACGTTCGCCGACGTTAACGAACAGTGAGTTGCGATCGATGGTGAACGGCTCAAGGCCGGACAGGCGGCAGGCACGAGGGATGTCGGGAATGACGCGCGGTGAATACTTCGCAACCGCTTCGGCAATCGCCTGGATATGGCCCGGAGTAGTGCCGCAGCAGCCGCCGATAATGTTCAGGAAGCCTGCAGCGGCAAATTCCTCGACCACGACGGCCATCTGCGCCGGAGTTTCGTCGTATTCACCAAACTCGTTCGGCAGGCCGGCATTGGGGTGCGCGGATACGTGGGTGCCGGCCTTGTTCGACAGCTCTTCCAGATAGGGGCGCAGTTCTTTGGCGCCAAGGGCGCAGTTCAGACCAACGGAGATCGGGTTGGCGTGGCGCACCGAGTTCCAGAAGGCTTCGGTGGTCTGGCCGGACAGGGTGCGACCGGAGGCGTCGGTGATGGTGCCGGAAATCATGATCGGCAGTTCGACACTGTCTTCTTCGAACACCTGCTGAACCGCAAAGATCGCAGCCTTGGCGTTCAGGGTGTCGAAGATCGTCTCGATCAGGATCAGGTCGGCGCCGCCCTCGATCAGGCCGCGGGTGGCCTCGGTGTAGTTCTCGACCAGCTCGTCAAAGGTGACGTTGCGATAACCGGGGTCGTTGACGTCCGGTGAAATGGAGCAGGTGCGGCTGGTCGGGCCGAGTACGCCGGCGACAAAGCGCGGGCGATCCGGCGTTTCTGCTGTCTTGGCATCGCAAACCTGGCGGGCAACCCGTGCGCCGGCGACGTTCAGTTCGTACGCCAGTTCCTGCATGCCGTAATCAGCCTGGGAGATGCGCGTGGCGTTGAAGGTATTGGTTTCGATGATGTCGGCGCCTGCGTCCAGATACGCCTTTTCGATCTCGGCGATGACCTCTGGTTTGCTCAGCAGCAGCAGATCATTGTTGCCCTTGACGTCGCTTGGCCAGTCCGCAAAACGCGCGCCCCGGTAGTCCTGTTCCTCCAGCTTGTAGCTCTGGATCATTGTCCCCATGCCGCCATCAAGGATCAGAATGCGCTGCTGCAGTGCTGTACGCAGGGCGGTCAGGCGGGTGCTACGGTCAGACATGGGTACTCCGAAATGGCGCGCTGAAAAGCCGCAAAGCATACCACGGAGCGCGGGCAGGCTGAATCTCTGTGCGCTGACGGTAATAACCAAGCAAAAAGGTAGGGCTTTATTCGTGCAGCCGCATCCCTTACACTTGCACCCTCTGGTCATTGAGCAAGAGGCATTTCATGGCAGGCATTATCTTTACCAAGGCAGCAGAAGAGTATTTGGCTGATCTGCTGTCAAAGCAGGACACCGAGGGTGTCGGCATCCGGGTGTTTATCACGCAGCCGGGCACGCCCTACGCGGAGACCTGTATCGCCTACTGCAAGCCTGGTGAAGAGAAGCCCGAGGACCGCCTGCTGGCGCTGGAGTCCTTCCGTGTCTGGATCGATGCGGTGAGTGAGCCTTTTCTGGAGGAGGCGCTCGTTGACTTCGCCACCGACCGCATGGGCGGTCAACTGACCATCAAGGCACCAAACGCCAAGGTTCCGATGGTCAACGATGACAGCCCGTTGAACGACCGAATCAACTATCTGCTGCAGACTGAAATCAATCCGGGGCTGGCCAGCCACGGTGGTGAGGTCAAGCTGATCGATGTTGTCGAGGGCGGTATTGCCATTCTGCAGTTTGGCGGCGGTTGTCAGGGTTGCGGCATGGTGGACGTGACCCTCAAGGAAGGCATTGAGAAAACCATGATCGCGCGGATTCCGGAGATTAACGGGGTGCGTGACGCTACCGACCACTCGGTAACCGAAAACGCCTACTACTGAGCACGACTTGTCTTTCCTCGCCTGACTGGCGCTATACTGCCTGAACCGGGCTGGCATCCTGCCAGTCCCTGAGTTTACGGTTTGGCGAGGCGAGTTATGGCAGGGGTACTGGATACGGTCGATCAGCGGACTCGCCTGGTAGGCGAGAACCGGCTGGAAATATTGCTGTTTCAGCTGGCCGGCCCCCAGCTGTTTGCCCTCAACGTGTTCAAGATTCGCGAAGTGCTCACGCTGCCGGCTCTGACTCAGATGCCGCAGCGCCATCCGCACGTCGTTGGTGTGATTCACCTGCGTGGACAGACCATTCCGGTCATTGATCTCTCCGGAGCCATAGGCCTTCAGCCGCAGAAGGCCGAACCCGACAGCACCATCATCGTGACCGAGTACAACCTGTCGGTTCAGGCTTTCCTGGTGCGCACGGTGGACCGTATTCTCAATCTCAACTGGGACGCCGTGCAGCCCCCGCCGCGGGGTGCAGGTCGCGCGCATTATCTGACCGCCATTACCCGTCTGGAGAATATGCGGCTGGTTGAAATCATCGACGTGGAAAAAGTGCTGGCCGAGATCGTGCCGTTCAATACCCGTGTCAGTGATGCGCTGCTGGAGGATCCGCTGCTGGAGCGTGCTCGCGGACGTGAGGTGCTGGTAGTGGATGATTCGCCGACCGGGGTAAATCAGGTGCGCGACACGCTGGCCCAGCTGGACCTGAAACTGCATGTGGCAACGGATGGTCTGAAAGCCCTGAAGATGCTCAAAGCCTGGGTTGATGCGGGTGAAGACATCAACGAGCGGCTGCTGATGGTGATTACCGACGCGGAAATGCCGGAGATGGACGGCTACCGCCTGACCACCGAGATTCGCCAGGATCCGCGCCTGAAGAACCTGTACGTGGTGCTGCACACCTCCCTGTCTGGCAATTTCAACAAGGCGATGGTCGAGAAGGTGGGCTGTGACGGATTTCTGTCCAAGTTCCAACCTGATCAACTGGTAGAAACCGTGCGCACGCGCCTGCAGCTTCTCGATGCCTGAGCCTTTCCGGTGGACACGCCTTTGGCTTAGTCCACCCTGCACACGATGCTGTCTGGTAGCGTTTCTGGTGGACACGCCTTCGGCTTAGGCCACCCTACGCATCATGGGGGCGTAGCGTCCCCAACCCGTTGGCATCCTTACGGTTCCAGATAGCGCTCGTGCTGCTCCATCACCGGTTGCTGAATGCCGAGTTTCTGGCCGTAGATCACCGCGTAGCTCAGCACGCTCTGCACATACTTGCGGGTTTCATCAAATGGGATGGATTCGATCCAGACATCGGCGGGCAGGCTGCCCATGTCCCGTGTCCACTGGCGCACGCGCCCCGGGCCGGCATTGTAGGCGGCAGACGCGAGGACGCGATTGCCACGGAACTGCTGGCTGAGACCGGACAGATAGGCGGCGCCCAGTGCGATATTGCGCTCCGGGATCAGTGCGTCGTGGTTGCCTGAATAGGGAATGGCGTAGCGACGTGCAGTTTCCCGTGCGGTGGCAGGCATCAGTTGCATCAAGCCCATGGCGCCGGCATGCGAGCGAGCGTCGGCCATGAAGGCGCTTTCCTGGCGGGTGATCGCGTAGACCCAGGTGGAGTTGATCTGGCGCGCACGGGCCTGATCCTGAATCGGTTGCTGGTAGGCCATTGGGAAGCGGATATCCAGATCGTCCCAGTACTGCGCCTGGCTGACTCCACGGATGGCCGGAAAGTACCAGGCCATGTCGTTTGCCAGCACCGCCTGGGCAATCAGTTGCTCGCGATTGAAGCGCTCGCCGGCGTGATACCACTCCCGCCGGGCGCTGATAACGTCGTTGCGATCAAGAAACTCGCGGGCACGCAGGATGCCCGGATCCTGTTGCACACTGCGCATTACCTCGTCGGCGACATTGGCGCGCTGGTGATTGAGGGCGTAGGGCTGGCGGGCACGCTCGGCGGCCAGGAATCCGTAAAAGTCCCGTTCCTGGGCCAGTGACTTGTATTCGCTGACCAGCTCACCGGCGGAGCTGGAGGACAGCTGGGTGCTGCGCAGGCGCCAGTAGCGCCAGCGGCTCTGTTCGGCAAGTGATGCCGGCAGCTGTTCAGTCAGCTGTCGGGCGGTATCCCATTGGCGGGTGCGCAAGGCCAGTCGCACACGCCATTCACTGACATCGTTGTCCTGCATGTGTGGATCGTTGGCGGCCATGAACGGCAGCGCCGCCGGGTCGATCTTCTTGGCCAGACGCACGCCAATGTCGCGGGTGATGGCCAGACGGTCTTCGTCGCTGTACGGCAGGTCGCGGTAATGAGGCCATAGAGCGAGCGCCCCACTGGCGTCGTCGCGGCCCATGCGGCGCAGCGAGACTGTGGCGATATCTGCCATCTTGCTGGCCGGCAGGCCCCGGTAGCGGTCGGCATCGGCCAGTTTGGCCGGCTGGGTAGCAGTGTCGACAAACAGGGTCGCCAGTGCCTGATTCTGTTGCATCAGTTTGGTCAGATAGCGCGCCAGCGCGTCCTGTCGGTAGAGCAGGGCGAGTCGAATACGCTGCCAGACGATCTCGTCCGTCAGGCCGCCAGCGGCGCGCCAGCGCTCAAACAGGGGGTCGCAGGCATTGGGCTGAGAGCGGCCAACCGTCCAAAGCGTGCGGGTCTGCTGCATGGCGCCGGCGCGGTCGCCCAGGTCCCATTGGTGCATGGCGCGTCGACAGTCCTGGCTGGCGTTTCTGTCGCCGGGCAGGTAGTGCTGATCGAACAGCGCCCACTTGCCCTCACTGGCCAGCCGGGTCAGCCAGCGGTCCTTGAGTCGTGCGACAAACGGCAGGTCGCTGTGCCCGGTAACGAATCGGGCCAGATCTTCGTCTGATGCGCTGGCAAAGGTCTGATTCAGATAGGCCTGGCGCACATAGGGGTAAAGAATGTAGCTGCGCAGACCGGGTTCGAGCTGCTGGAACACGGCCCACTGCTGCTTTTCTATGCTGACCAGGGCCCGGTCATAGGCCAGTCGCTGACTTTCGATGCGGCCGTCAGCGTGCGACAGCGCGGGCAGCAGCAGAGCGCTGATGACGATAAGGGTGTGACGAAGAGCGAAGCGGGTTTGGTAACGCATGATGATCCTGCCGCAGGGCGGTGTAGCGCGATTGAACGTCAGCTGCTCGTCGCGAGTGCGACGGACGACAAGGCTGTTGCTACAGCTTAGCGGTTTGCCTGATATCGGCATAGGGGGGGGAGCAGGCACTTCTCGGTTCCGCTCGCAGAGGGCACGTGGAATTAATCAGTGCTTCCTTAATCAATCGCCGGGTGGCGGTTATGTGTTGCCGCCGCACAGGGTAGAATGTCCGGCTTGATAGCCAACAGGTGAGTTATGCCGCTGCTTTCGTTTTCCGATGTATCTCTGGCCTACGGGCTCAATCCGCTGCTGGATAAAGTGGGCTTTCAGCTCGATCGTGGCGAGCGGGTCTGCCTGATTGGTCGCAACGGTGCGGGTAAATCCAGCCTGTTTCGCCTGGTGACCGGTGAGCAGACAGCCGACGAAGGCGAGATCTGGTTTGCCCCGGGATTGAAGGTGGGGCAGTTGCCGCAGGAGCTGCCGGCGGCCGATGACAAGACCGTCTATGACGTGGTGGCGTCCGGTCTGGCTGGTGTCGGTGAGCTGCTTGCCGAGTATCATCATCTGATCTCAGGCGATATGGGTGATGCCGAGCTGGCACGGCTGGAAAAGGTGCAGGGGCAGTTGGAGGCGAAGGACGGTTGGCGTCTTGATCAACTGGTCGATACCACCCTGACCCGGCTCGGATTGCCGGCCGACAAGCAGATGTCGGAGCTCTCCGGTGGCTGGCGCCGCCGGGTGCTGCTGGCGCAGGCGCTGGTGGCAGAGCCGGACGTGCTGCTGCTGGACGAGCCGACCAACCACCTGGATATTCATACCATTGCCTGGCTGGAAAGCGTGCTGCTGGAGTTCCGTGGTGCGGTGCTGTTTATCACCCACGACCGGGCATTCCTGCAGGCCTTGGCGACCCGCATTCTTGAACTGGATCGCGGTCAGCTGATTGATTGGCAGGGTGACTATCGCAGCTTCCTGGAGCACAAGGAGCAGCAACTGGCAGCCGAGGCGACAGCCAATGCGCTGTTCGACAAGAAGCTGGCGCAGGAAGAGGTCTGGATTCGTCAAGGCATCAAGGCCCGTCGTACCCGTAACGAAGGCCGTGTGCGCGCACTCAAGGCGATGCGGGACGAGCGTGCCCAGCGTATTGAGCGTCAGGGCAAGGCGAGCTTTCAGTTGGAAACTGCCGAGGCGTCCGGCAAGCGGGTTATTGAGGTCGAGAATGTCAGCTTTGCCTGGCCTGGCCGCGCGCCGCTGGTGCGTGACCTGTCGCTTAATGTGATTCGCGGGGATCGGATCGGTCTGATCGGCAACAACGGTTCCGGCAAAAGTACCCTGCTCAAGCTGCTGCTGGGGCAGTTGCAGCCGACCAGTGGCCGCATTCATAGCGGCACGCGGCTGGAGGTCGCCTACTTCGATCAGTTGCGTGACCAGCTCGATCCGGAAAAGACCGTGATCGACAATATTTCCGAAGGGCGCGACTTCATCGAGATTAATGGCGATCGCCGCCACATCATCAGCTATCTCGGGGACTTTCTGTTCTCTGCCGAGCGCGCCCGTACGCCGGTCAAGGCATTGTCCGGTGGTGAGCGCGCAAGGCTGCTGCTGGCGCGGTTGTTCAGCAAGCCCGCCAACCTGCTGGTGCTTGACGAGCCGACCAACGATCTCGACGTGGAAACCCTTGAATTGCTTGAGGAAGTGCTCGCCGGTTTCGACGGCACCGTGCTGATCGTCAGCCACGACCGGGCGTTTCTGGATAACGTGGTCACCAGCAGCCTGGTGTTTGAAGGTCAGGGCAGGGTGCGTGAGTATGTCGGCGGCTATGCCGACTGGCTGCGTCAGGGCGGTAGCGTCGACCAGCTGGCGGAGTGGGGTGAAAAGGCGCAGCCGCAGAGTGCGCCTGTTGCCGAGCCGACCCCTGAGCCGGTTCCGGCAGCACCGGCAGCGGCCGCCAAGCCCAAACTCAGCTACAAGTTGCAGCGCGAACTGGATGGCTTGCCTGCGGTGCTGGAAAAGCTGGAAGCGGAGCTGGAAGCCTTGCAGGTGCAGGTCGGTGATCCCGATTTCTACCTGCAGTCCCATGAAGCGACCGCCCCGGTGCTGGCGGCAGTGGAAGCCAAACAGGCCGAACTGGACGCCGCCATGGAGCGCTGGGCGGAGCTGGAGGATATGGCGGGCGGCTAAGCCATCTCGCTTTAGCTACAAGCTACAAGCTACAAGCTACAAGCTACAAGCTACAAGCGAGGGAAGGCTGTCTTCCGGGTTTCTCCTGCAGCTTGAGGCTTGTGGCTTGCGCCCCCGCAGGGGCGCTAGCCCTTCTTCCCCAGCCGCACTGCGATCACGTCGCAGGGCGCGCCGTGCAGTACGTCGTTGGCGGTCGAGCCCAGCAGCAGCGCCAGGCCGTGGCGGCCGTGGCTGCCTACGACGATAAGGTCGCAATCCTGCTCGGTGGCGACCCGGTGGATTTCCTGGCGCGGATGGCCGAAGGCAATCTGCAGCTGCTCTTCAGGCAGGCCGTAATCCGCAGCAAATAGCTGCATGCGCTCCTTTGCCTGCTCGAACTGCTGTTGCTGCAGCATCGACAGGTCCATTGGTACATCTCCGCCGTATGCCATTGCCAGCGGTTCTACCACGTGCAGCAATGACAGCTTTGCATCCAGGGCTTTGGCCAGCTGCAGGGCGTGGTCAGCGACTGCGCGGCACTCTTCGATCAGGTCAACCGCGACCAGCACATGTTTGTACAGCATCGGCTCTTTCTCCTTTTTTGCAGCGATACTAGCAGTCTTGTCGAGCAAGGTGCAGCCCGTTTCTTCGAGGGCTTAAGCGGCCGCCTGGCGAACCTCGTCTATTCTCAGCATAGCGCCGATCAGGGCGTTGATGCAGACTGTTTCCGGCCGTTTTTCATGGCCTGGCGGCAGCCGAGACTGCGGTGGCGACGGGTTTTTTGCTGCAGGCTGCATTGCTTGAAGAGAAAGTTGATGGCCTGGTTTGGAATTGGGTGTTCTTTTTATCTAATTGTTTTTAAAGAATTTATTTGTTGTTTTTGTTGGGGGAAGACAGCTGTTTTGGCGGCGCTGATGCCGTCCCCCAATTGACAACAGGGCTGAATTCAAAGAAGGTGTGCGCACCCGAATCAAACGGTCGTATGAATTTTTTGATTCAGCGTGTCCCCCGATTATCGGGATCGTTCATGACACTGGCGGGCGACGTGTCGGCAAAGAGACGTGGCTGGCCGGTGTTTCTCATGTGCTTTTCATAGCGTGGAGATCAGTTGATGATTTACGAAGGTAAAGCCATCACGGTTCAAGGCCTTGAAGACGGCATCGTCGAGCTCAGATTTGATCTGCAGGGCGAGTCGGTCAACAAGTTCAACAGCGCCACTCTGTCCGAGCTGCAGGCGGCGGTAGAGGCCATCCAGAACAATGCCGATGTCACCGGCGTTGTTGTCACCAGCGGCAAGGACGTTTTCATCGTCGGCGCCGACATCACCGAATTCGTTGGTACGTTCAAGCTGCCGGAAGAAGATCTGGTTGCCGGGAACCTGGAAGCCAACAAGATCTTCAACGCATTTGAAGACCTGAACGTTCCCACCGTTGCTGCCATCAATGGCATCGCGCTGGGTGGTGGTCTGGAAATGTGTCTGGCGGCCGATTTCCGTGTCATGGCCGCCAGCGCCAAGATCGGTTTGCCGGAAGTCAAGCTGGGTATCTACCCGGGCTTCGGCGGCACCGTTCGCCTGCCGCGCCTGATCGGCGTGGACAACGCCATCGAGTGGATCTGCGGCGGTACCGAGCAGCGCGCTGACAAGGCTCTGAAAGTCGGTGCAGTTGATGCGGTTGTTGCCGATGATCAGCTCAAGGCGGCTGCCATTGACGTGATCAAGCGCGCCATCGCCGGCGAGCTGGACTACAAGGCCAAGCGTCAGCCCAAACTGGAAAAGGTCAAGCTGAACACCATCGAGCAGATGATGGCGTTTGAAACCTCCAAGGGTTTCGTCGCCGGTCAGGCAGGCCCGAACTATCCGGCGCCGGTTGAAGCGATCAAGACCATCCAGAAAGCAGCCAACCACGGCCGTGAAAAGGCGCTGGAAATTGAAGCTGCCGGTTTTGCCAAGCTGGCCAAGACCTCTGTTGCTGCCAGCCTCGTTGGTCTGTTCCTGAACGATCAGGTACTCAAGCACAAAGCCAAGAAGTACGATAAGCAGGCTGGTGATGTGAAGCTGGCTGCCGTACTGGGCGCAGGCATCATGGGTGGCGGTATCGCCTACCAGTCTGCCGTCAAGGGCACTCCGATCCTGATGAAGGATATCCGCGAGGAAGGCATCCAGCTGGGTCTGGACGAAGCCTCCAAGCTGCTGGGCAAGCGTGTTGCCAAAGGCCGCATGAAGCCTGAGCAAATGGCCAAGGCGCTGAACGCCATCCGTCCGACCATGTCCTACGGCGACTTCAAGGAAGTTGACCTGGTGGTTGAAGCGGTTGTCGAGAATCCGAAGGTCAAACACGCGGTGCTGGCAGAAGTGGAAGGTCAGGTAACGGAAGACACCATCATCACTTCCAATACCTCGACTATCTCCATCACCTATCTGGCCGAGGCGCTCAAGCGTCCGGAAAACTTCTGCGGCATGCACTTCTTCAACCCGGTACACATGATGCCGCTGGTTGAGGTTATCCGTGGCGCGAAGTCCAGCGACAAAGCGGTCGCCACCACCGTTGCCTACGCCAAGAAGATGGGCAAGACCCCGGTTGTGGTCAACGACTGCCCCGGCTTCCTGGTCAATCGTATCCTGTTCCCGTATTTCGGTGGCTTTGCTCGCCTGATCGGGATGGGTGCCGACTTCCAGCGCGTTGACAAGGTCATGGAAAAGTTTGGCTGGCCGATGGGCCCGGCTTACCTGATGGACGTTGTCGGCATGGACACCGGTCACCACGGCCGTGACGTCATGGCTGAAGGCTACCCGGACCGTATGGCCGACAAGACCCGCACCGCTGTTGACGTCATGTATGACGCCGGCCGTCTGGGTCAGAAGACCGGCAGCGGCTTCTATGCCTACGAGATGGACAAGAAGGGCAAGCCGAAGAAGGTTGTCGACGCCAAGGCTTATGAGCTGCTGAAAGAAGTAGTTCTGGAGCAGCGCGAGTTCACCGACGAGGAAATCATCGAAATCATGATGGTTCCGCTGTGCCTGGAAACCGTACGCTGCCTGGAAGATGGCATCGTCGAGTCCGCGGCTGACGCAGATATGGGTCTGGTCTACGGTATCGGCTTCCCGCCCTTCCGTGGTGGCGCCCTGCGTTACATCGACACCATCGGCGTGGCTGAGTTTGTTGCCATTGCTGATAAATACGCCGAGTTCGGCGCCATGTACGCACCGACTGAAAAGCTGCGTGAAATGGCGAAGAACGGTCAGAAATTCTTCGGTTAACCGCGGAACGTACAGAGCGAGAGTAAATCTATGAGCCTGAATCCGAGAGACGTCGTAATTGTCGATTTCGGCCGCACCCCGATGGGCCGTTCCAAGGGCGGCATGTATCGCAACGTGCGTGCTGAAACCCTGTCCGCCAACCTGATTACCGGCGTACTGGCACGTAACCCGAAAATCGATCCGGCAGAAGTCGAGGATGTGATCTGGGGCTGTGTAAACCAGACCCTGGAGCAGGGTTGGAACATCGCGCGCATGGCGTCGCTGATGACCCCGATTCCGCACACCAGTGCCGCGCAAACCGTCAGCCGTCTGTGTGGTTCTTCCATGAGTGCGCTGCACACTGCCGCTCAGGCGATCATGACCGGTAACGGTGATGTGTTCGTCGTCGGTGGCGTCGAGCACATGGGCCACGTTGGCATGATGCACGGTGTTGATCCGAACCCGGCGCTGTCGCTGTACGCTGCCAAGGCGTCCGGCATGATGGGTCTGACTGCTGAAATGCTGGGCAAGATGCATGGCATCACCCGCGAGCAGCAGGACGCCTTCGGTGAGCGTTCTCACCGTCTGGCGCACAAGGCCACCGTCGAAGGCAACTTCAAGGATGAAATCATCCCGATGGAAGGCCACGACGAGAACGGCTTCCTGCGGGTGTTCACCGAGGACGAAACCATTCGCCCGGAAACCACCATCGAGAGCCTGGCTGCCCTGCGTCCGGCGTTCAACCCGAAAGGCGGTACCGTCACTGCGGGTACCTCCTCGCAGATCACCGACGGCGCTTCCTGCATGATCGTGATGTCTGCCGAGCGCGCCCAGGCCCTGGGCCTTGAGCCGCTGGCGGTCATTCGCTCCATGGCGGTTGCCGGTGTTGATCCGGCGATCATGGGTTACGGCCCGGTTCCGTCGACCAAGAAGGCGCTGCAGCGCGCCGGTCTGACCATGGATGACGTCGACTTCGTTGAACTGAACGAAGCCTTCGCTGCCCAGGCACTGCCGGTCCTGAAAGACCTGAAGCTGCTGGACAAGATGGACGAGAAAGTGAACCTGCACGGCGGTGCGATCGCCCTGGGTCACCCGTTTGGCTGCTCCGGTGCACGTATCTCCGGCACTCTGCTGAACGTCATGAAACAGAACAGCGGCACTATTGGTATCTCTACCATGTGCGTTGGTCTGGGTCAGGGTATCACCACAGTCTTCGAGCGTGTCTGAAGTCTGCAGGTGGTAGCGAAAGCCGAGGCCTTGTGCCTCGGCTTTTTTATTGATGCTGACACTGGATACAGAGGAGAGCAGTAATGCGTCCGGGACGTTATCGGCACTATAAAGGAAAGGACTATCAGGTCATTGGTCTGGCGCGGCACTCGGAGACCGAGGAGCCGCTCGTCGTGTATCGAACCCTGTACGGCGATTTCGACCTCTGGGTAAGACCGCTGGCCATGTTCAACGAAGTGGTCGAGGTTGACGGCGAGTCACATCCGCGCTTTACCTTTATCAGCGAAGACGTGTAGGCTCTGGCCCCTCCAGCCCATCCGGCAGTTTGCCGTGTGATGTGGCTGAGTCGCCAGTTTCGAGTTCAGTTCGGGTCAGGAAAAAAAGTATCCATGGGAAAAGCACTGGTCATTGTGGAGTCGCCAGCCAAGGCCAAGACAATCAACAAGTATCTCGGTAACGAGTATGTGGTGAAGTCGAGTATCGGCCATATTCGCGACCTGCCCACCAGCGGCAGTGGCAAGACCGAAAGCAAACCCAAGGGTGGGCGCAAGACCGCTGCCAGCGAGCAGGAAAAGCAGCAGAAAGCCAGGGCGCAACTGGTCAAGCGCATGGGGGTCGATCCGGAGAACGATTGGAAAGCCCACTACGAAATTCTGCCCGGCAAGGAAAAGGTCGTCGACGAACTGCGTCGTTTGGCCAAGGACGCCGACACCGTCTATCTCGCAACGGACTTGGACCGCGAAGGAGAAGCCATTGCCTGGCACCTGCGCGAGAGCATCGGTGGCGACGATTCACGCTACAAGCGCGTGGTGTTCAACGAAATCACCAAAAAGGCTATCCAGGAGGCGTTCTCGCAGCCTGGCGAGCTGGATATGAACCGGGTCAATGCCCAGCAGGCGCGTCGTTTCCTTGATCGCGTGGTGGGTTATATGGTTTCGCCGCTGTTGTGGCAGAAGATTGCTCGCGGGCTTTCTGCTGGCCGCGTGCAGTCGGTGGCGGTCAAGCTGATCGTTGATCGTGAGCGCGAAATCCGTGCCTTTGTGCCTGAGGAGTTCTGGGAGGTGCATGCGCGCCTGAACACGCCCAAGGCAGAAAGTGTCCGCTTCGAGGTGGTCAAGCAGAACGGTGAGACCTTCCGCCCGACCAACAAGGCGCAGACCGATGCCGCGCTGGCGGTGCTTGAAAAGGCGGTCTACAAGGCGGTCAAGCGTGAGGACAAGCCGACCAGCTCGCGTCCGAATGCGCCCTTTATTACCTCCACACTGCAGCAGGCTGCCAGTACGCGCCTGGGTTTCAGTGTGAAGAAAACCATGATGATGGCCCAGCGTCTCTACGAGGCGGGTTACATCACCTATATGCGTACCGACTCGACCAATCTGTCGGCGGATGCCATTGCGATGGCGCGCAGCTATATCGAAAGCAACTTTGGCGACGCCTATCTGCCGGAAAAGCCGAACCTGTACAGCAGCAAGGAAGGCGCGCAGGAAGCACACGAAGCCATCCGTCCGTCTGATGTCAAGCTCAAGCAGGCCGACCTTAAGGGTATGGAGCGCGATGCTGAGCGTCTGTATGAGTTGATCTGGCGTCAATTTGTGGCGTGTCAGATGACGCCGGCCAAGTACCTGTCGACCAGTATCCAGGTAGCCGCTGGCGAGTTTGAATTGCGTGCCAAGGGCCGCATTCTCAAGTTTGACGGCTATACCCGGGTGATGCCGCAGCAGGGCAAGGGCGGCGAAGACGAGGTGTTGCCGGAGATCAAGGTTGATGATGTGCTGGCACTGCAGGGTCTGGACCCCAAGCAGCACTTCACCAAGCCGCCGGCGCGCTACGCCGAAGCAAGCCTGGTCAAGGAGCTGGAAAAGCGCGGGATTGGCCGCCCCTCGACCTATGCGTCGATTATTTCCACGATTCAGGATCGTGGCTACGTCACCCTGAATAACCGCCGGTTCTACGCGGAGAAGATGGGCGATATCGTTACCGAGCGCCTGAACGAGAGCTTCCCGAATCTGATGGACTATGGCTTTACCGCGAAGATGGAGGAGTCACTGGATGACGTCGCTCACGGTGAAGTGCTGTGGAAGCAGGTGCTGAATAATTTTTATGCCGATTTCAGCGCCAAGTTGAGTGCCGCCTCTGCGTCTGGTGAAGATAAGGGGATGCGCGCGAATCAGCCGACGATGACCGATATCCCGTGTCAGGATTGTGGGCGACCGATGATGATTCGTACGGCCTCGACGGGTGTGTTCCTCGGCTGTTCCGGTTATGCCCTGCCACCGAAAGAGCGTTGCAAGGCGACTATCAATCTGGTGCCGGGCAATGAAGTGGCGGCAGATGACGAAGAAGGCGAGTCTCGCGTACTGCGTGGCAAGCATCGTTGCGCTATCTGCGGCACGGCGATGGACAGTTACCTGATCGACGAGCGGCGCAAGTTGCATGTCTGTGGTAACAACCCGGATTGCTCGGGTTTCGAGATCGAGACAGGTCAGTTCAAGATCAAGGGCTATGATGGTCCAACCCTTGAGTGCGACAAGTGCGGCAGCGAAATGCAGCTCAAGACCGGTCGTTTCGGCAAGTATTTCGGCTGTACCAACAGCGAGTGCAAGAACACCCGCAAGCTGCTGCGTAACGGTGAGGCCGCGCCGCCGAAAGCGGATCCGGTGCCGATGCCGGAACTCAAGTGTGAAAAGGTTGATGATGTATACGTACTGCGCGACGGTGCTTCCGGCCTGTTCCTGGCTGCAAGCCAGTTCCCGAAAAACCGGGAAACCCGGGCGCCTCTGGTCAAGGAGCTGATTCCGCACAAGGCGGAGATCGATCCGAAATACCACTTCCTGCTGGATGCGCCGGTGGCTGATCCTGACGGCAATCCGACTGTCGTGCGCTATAGCCGCAAGACCAAGGAGCAGTACGTGCAGACCGAAGTTGAGGGCAAGCCCACAGGGTGGCGGGCTTTCCATGATGGCAAGCAGTGGTCGGTGGATGACGGCCGCAGCAAGAAGGCCAAGCGGTAAGGCAGGCAACCATGGCTAATGAAGTCTATACCCGCACCAATCAGGCGCTGTATTTTGCCCGCCGTGCGATCGAGTCCTGGCAGCAGGCAGAGCAGAGCGACGCGATCGATGCGCTGACGCAGGCGCAGTATCATCGTGAGCATGCGGTATTTCACCTCTACCGGGGCGTATTGGCGCTGATTCATGAGGTGGCAGACCGGTACCGCTGGCCGCTGGTTGATGCGCGTCAGGTCGAGTCGGTGCTGGTGCCCGCGGTGGTAAGTCGTTTTCCCGGTCCTGAGCTGGCGGAACTCACCGAGCTGGCCGACAGCGCTGGCACCTGGCTGGCCGGTGTTATTGCCGCCTGGCAGCGATTGCAGGCACCGCCGCAGCCGATCGACAACTCGACCAACTCGCTGATTGCCACCAGTGCCACGCCCGTCACTGAGTGGACCAGCGTGCAAGCCGAGGAGGCCCTGCAGGAGGTTTCCCGTCGCGTGCGTGCCTATCGCGACGGCATGCAGGAATGGTGAAGGCGGTATCGCGGATGCTGTGAGTACGGCGCTGTGTTACACTGCGCGCAGTTCAGACAGGAGATATCCGCAATGCCTTCACCCTTCCTTGAAATCGTCGAGCTCGCCAATGGCAAGGTTGCTCTGCGCCGTTCCGACGAAGAGGGTGAGCCGTTGGTGGTGATCGAGTTTTCCCGCGATGCGCGCGAATATTTGCAGGAAAGCTATATTGAAGTAGCCAAGGCAATGATCAGTGCCGGCATGCAGGCCGCTGGCCAGATGATGGATGAGGATGACGACGGTGACGCCATCCCTGAAAGCCGTGTCCTGCATTAATCGGAACCGCGATAGTTCAAAGGCCAGCATTGAGCTGGCCTTTTTTGTATCTGTTTTCAGCCCAGATGGACGTTCAGGCTGTGGCAGCGGCCGGCCTGGGCCGCTCGTTCCAGGCGCGGGGCAATGCAGCTGTCGTGATCAAGCCAGCTGACAACGGTATGGCTGCCGCCCATCCTGAGCAGGTCGCAGCAGAGTTTGAGGCTGTCCATGCCGGCCTTGGAGCGCACGATCATGATGCGTTGAGGATCAAGGTTGGCGCCGCGAAGCCATTGCTGGCTGAGTGCAGCGGGCGGGTCGATCAGGGTAAGCCAGCGCCGGCTGTCTTTCTGACTCAGTTCGCGCAGTACCGGCGCCAGCCATTGCAGGCACTGGCGGGCGCTGCCTTGCAGGGTCATCTCGCTGTAACTGCCATCCTGTTCATCATCCTGCGGCAGTGCCTGTGCTGGCTGCGTAAAGGCACGGTGCTTCAGGCGTGTTGCCATCAGGGCGTTGTGAAACAGGTCGGTCTGTGTCAGGGTCTGTTGCTCGGTGCGGGCGTACTGCATGATCAGCTCCTCAGCGGCGGATAACTCCGACGCTTAAACCTTCAATGGTAAGTTCCTGTTCTGCAAGGTCGATCTCAATCGGCCTGAAGTCCGGGTTTTCTGCCATCAGCGAAACCTTGCGGCCCTGGCGCTGAAAGCGTTTTACCGTGACTTCCTCTCCTATGCGGGCCACTACGACCTGCCCATTACGGGCTTCGCTGGTGCGGTGTACTGCCAGCAGGTCGCCGTCCATGATGCCGATATCTTTCATGCTTTCCCCATGTACCCGCAGCAGGTAGTCGGCGCGGGGGGTGAAAAAGTCTGGGGAGATACGGCAATGGTCTTCGATATTTTCAAGCGCCAGAATCGGCGCACCGGCTGCCACTCGACCGATCACCGGAAGCTGGTCATCACTGGCTTCGCTATCCGACTCCGGCAGGCGAATACCGCGCGAGGCGCCCGGGATCATCTCGATAGCACCCTTGCGGGCCAGGGCGCGCAGATGGTCTTCGGCTGCGTTGGGCGACTTGAAGCCCAGAGTCTTGGCAATATCGACGCGCGTCGGCGGGTAGCCGTTGCTGTCCATGTATTCCTTGATGAACGCCAGAACCTGCTGTTGTCGCGCGGTAAGTTTCTGCATGGCGGGTTGCCTGTGTTTTTATCCAGTAACTGAGATTATATACAGTTGTTTTGCTCCGGCAACCCCTAATTTTCGTGTCGCTGTTCACCGGTTTGCCAAAGGGAGGATGGGATTTACGTGGGCAGGGAGGTAGTCTGGGGTTGACACTAAAATCGTTTTAAACGTATGTTTGAAACGAATGTTTGCCTCACTTGGGGGAGCGCATGGCGCAGTCCGACACGGTCAAGCGAATACTTGACGCCGCAGAACAGCTTTTTGCCGAAAAGGGTTTCGCGGAAACCTCTCTACGCCTGATTACCAGCAAGGCAGGCGTCAATCTGGCCGCGGTCAACTACCATTTTGGCTCAAAGAAGGCATTGATTCAGGCCGTATTCGTCCGGTTCCTGGACCCCTTCGTCAGCAGCCTTGAGAAGGAACTGGATCTGCGCGAGTCGCGTGACAAGGGCGCGCCACCCAGTCTTGAGGTTCTGCTCGAAATGCTGGTTCAGCAGGCGCTGGCAGTGAAGCCGCGCAACGGCCATGACCTCTCAACCTTCATGCGGTTGCTAGGGCTCGCATTCAACCAGAGCCAGGGCCATCTGCGCAAATACCTCAGCGAGGTGTATGGCAAGGTATTTCAGCGTTATATGCAGCTTCTGGTCAGTGCTGTGCCGGGCATCCCTCCGCAGGAGCTGTTCTGGCGCGTTCACTTTATGCTCGGCAGCGCGGCCTTCACCATGTCCAGTATGAAGGCGCTGCGTGCGATTGCGGAGGCGGAGCTGGGCGAGCCGCGTCCGGTCGACGATGTGTTGCGGCTGATGGTTCCGTTCCTGGCGGCCGGAATGCGCGCCGAGAGCGCGACGTTGAGCCGGCCCGAGGCGATGGCGCTGTAACCTGCATTTACCTCCGCTGCGCTGTCCGCTAAGGTGTGCGCAGCGCTGGAGGTGACATGCAGCTCGATCATATTCATATTTCCCTGAACGATCAGACCCTGGTTGGCTTCTGCGCTGGCGAGGTTGTCTGTCGTTATGCCGTATCCACAGCGCTTAATGGCCCTGGCGAGCAGGAAGGCTCCGGTTGCACGCCGCGCGGCGCCCATCGGGTGCGCGCACGAATCGGCGATGGTCAGCCGCTGGGGGCCGTGTTCATCGGCCGGCGTCCCACCGGGGAGGTGTGGACCCGGGCGCTGGCGGAGCAATTTCCCGAGCGTGACTGGATTCTGACCCGAATTCTCTGGCTCTGCGGTGAGCAGGTCGGATTCAACCGCGGTGGCCGGGTTGATTCTCAGCGCCGCTATATCTATCTGCATGGTACCGGCGACGATCAGCCGATGGGTGCGCCGCTGTCCCATGGCTGCATTCGTCTGCGTAATGCCGACATGCTGGAACTGTTCGAACGTACGCCGGTCGGTTGTAGCGTTCAGATTGACGCGCAGTGATGATGCGCTGTCGTTTTCAGGAGAAGCAATATTGAAACAGGGTGCCTTGATGCTGGATCTGCCTGGCCTGTGGCTGGAAGCAGAGGACAGGCAGTTGTTGCGTCAGCCGGAAGTCGCCGGCTTGATCTTGTTTGCGCGCAATACAGAATCGCCGCGCCAGGTCGCCGAGCTGGTGAGGGCCATCCGCAAGGAGCGCCCGGACATGCTGATTGCGATAGACCAGGAAGGCGGGCGCGTTCAGCGCCTGCGCCGTGACGTACTCAGGCTGCCCGCGCTGGCTGACGTCGCTGCGGTGGATGACGCCCACGTTGACGCGGTGGCCCGGGCTGCTGCCTGGGTAATGGCGACCGAGATGCTGGCCTGTGGTATCGATATCAGCTTTGCGCCGGTTCTTGATCTTGATTACGGTCGTAGCCAGGTGATCGGTAACCGCTCGCTGGGCGGCGATCCTGATCGCGTGGCGCGTCTCGCCAGTGCCTACATTGATGGTCTGCACGCGGCGGGTATGGCGGCCACCGGCAAGCATTTCCCTGGCCACGGCTGGGCCGAGGCGGATTCGCACTTTGCGCTGCCGGTAGATGACCGGTCACTGGAGGATATTCGCCAGAGCGATCTGGTGCCCTTTGCGGCGCTTGCCGGCAAGCTGGACGGCATCATGCCGGCGCACGTTGTGTATTCTCGGGTCGACCCTTTGCCTGCCGGGTTTTCCATCCGCTGGCTGCAGGACATCCTGCGCGCAGAGCTGGGTTTTGATGGCGTCATTTTCAGTGATGACCTGACCATGGCCGGTGCGCATGCGGTCGGCGGTATGGCGGAGCGGATTGACGCGGCGCAGGCGGCGGGGTGCGACATGCTGCTGATCTGCAATGATCGTGCGGCGGCGGAAGAAGGGCTGGTGCACGCGCAGAAGCAAGGCTTGCAATGCCCGGCGCGCATCGCTCGCATGCTGACGCTCAAGCCGGCCGGTGCCGATTACCATGCGACGCCTGAATGGCGTCAGGCTGTTTCCTTGTTGAGGGAGTTTGATCTGGTTTGAATGATTTCATCGAACAGTTACCGGAGCAGTTGCAGCTCGACCAGCTTCCGCTGATTGGCGAGGCCTGGATCTACCATGTGTTTGCGGTGGTGCTGGCGTCGCTGGTCTGCGCCTACATTGCCAAACGCGTGCTGGACCACGTACAGGCACGCGCCGAGAAAACCCGCAATATCTGGGACGATGCGCTGGTCGATGCGGCGCGGCGCCCGGCCTGGGTGCTGATCTGGAGTATGGGGCTGCTGTGGGCCGCACGGATCACTGCGCTGCAGATGGATGACGATCTGGCTGCGGTGCTGGATCAGCTGCAGCGGCTGCTGCTGATTGGGCTGCTGACCTGGTTTGTCCTGCGCATGATGCGGCAGGTTGAGCAGCGGCTTGTTGATCCGGCCTACAGGGAGACGCCAGCGGACAAAACGACGGTTGGTGCGATTGGCAAGCTGCTCAGGGCCTCGGTGGTCATTACTGCGGCGCTGGTTGTGTTGCAGTCGCTCGGGTACAGCATTTCCGGGGTGCTGGCATTTGGTGGTATTGGTGGTATTGCCGTCGGCTTTGCTGCCAAGGATCTGCTTGCCAACTTCTTCGGCGGGCTGATGATCTATCTGGATCGCCCGTTTGTGGTGGGCAACTGGATACGCTCGCCGGATCGCAACATTGAAGGTACCGTCGAGGATATCGGCTGGCGTTTGACCCGGATTCGCACCTTCGACAAGCGCCCGTTGTACATCCCCAATGCGGTGTTCGCCAATATTGTGGTGGAAAACCCCTCGCGCATGACCCATCGGCGAATTTACGAGCATATCGGTATTCGCTATGACGATATCAAGCGCATGGAGCCGATTGTGGCGGACGTGCGCAAGATGCTGCAGGCGCATGAGGATATCGATCAGGAACAGACTCTGATGGTGTTCTTTGATCGTTGCTCGCCGTCGTCGGTGGATTTCTTTATCTACTGCTTCACGACGCCGGTATGGGCCGAGTTCCACCGGGTGAAGGAGGATGTGCTGTTGAAGATTCTGGCGATCGTCGAGAAGCATGAGGCCCAGGTCGCATTTCCGACGTCGACCATTCATTTGCCGGATGCGCTTGAGTTGCGCGGCGCTCAGCTTGCCGACGGGCGGCCGCGCGATTCTGTGCGTGAGCTGCAGGAGAATGACGCGTGAGCGGGATTTGGGGTCTTATCGGTGGTACCGGCCTCAGCGCCCTGGACGGTCTGGAAATCGAGAGTGAAGAGCTGATTCAGACGCCTTGGGGTGCGCCTTCTGCGCCGGTTGTCCGTGGCCGCATTGGCGGGCAGACGGTCTGTTTTCTGGCGCGGCATGGCCATCCGCATCGGATACCGCCGCATCGGGTCAACTACCGGGCAAACCTCTGGGCGCTGCGGGAAGCCGGAGTTGATCGCATCGTTGCGGTCAATGCGGTCGGCGGTATTCACCCGCAGTTGCAGACCGGCACGTTCTGCGTGCCGGATCAGCTGATCGACTACACGTGGGGGCGCGCCTCGACTTACTTCGAGGATGACCTGCAAAGCGTCACTCACATTGATTTCACCTCGCCCTACGACGAGTCAGTGCGCGAGCGGCTGCTGGCCGCGCTCAAGGCGCAGAATATCGGTTGTCTACCGTATGGCGTCTATGCGGCAACCCAGGGGCCGCGGCTGGAAACTGCGGCCGAGATTCGAAGGCTGGAGCGCGATGGCGCGGATCTGGTCGGCATGACCGGTATGCCCGAGGCGGCGCTGGCCCGAGAGCTGGGGCTCGCTTACGCCTGTCTGGCGCTGGTGGTTAATCCGGCGGCCGGCAAGGCGACCGAGGTGATTACCATGGAAGCTATCGAGGCGGTTGTCTTGGCAGGCATGCAGCAGGTCAAGGCTGTGCTGCAGCGGCTACTGCAGGGCCCGCCACACGCCTGAGTGTGCGGCGGGCTGAGGTGATCAGCGGCTGATGGTGACCAGCATGCCAAGGCTCTGATGGTCCAGGTAATGAACTTCACCCGGGCGCAAAGCGCGGGTTTGATGCAGGAACTCGGAAATCAGTGGCGTCTCGGACTGCAGTTGCAGTTCCGCCGCTGAGCGGTTGCGCCAGAACGCCACCTTCAGTTCGGTCAGGGTTGCCTGGCGCAGGTTAACCAGCCCCTGAATCGGATAAACCCCGTTTTCTGGATTGCCGCGGTGCAGGGCGACGACCAGGTCGTTATCCAGTGGTTGTGACCATGCCTGATGCAGGTAGATCTGATAGCCGTTCTGCTCCAGCTTGCGGGCCTGGTCACTGAGGCGGTAGCGGGTCTGGTCGATGGCGCGAACATCGGTTCGCGCAGTGTTTTCCAGATCTACCGCGTCTACTTCCCAATCAAGCTCCGGATTGCTGCCCTGTACCAGCGGTGCCGACGGCTGACCGAAAAAGACGACTTCGACCAGATACTCTTCGGCGCTGGCCACCAGCGAGAAGCCGGCCAAGGTGGACAGCAGGGCAATCGAGAGCAGTTTGCTCAGCAGTTTCATGGGCGTTTTCCTTTGCCTTGAGGGGTGTCTTTCGGGATGTTGGCGAGGCGCTCAAACAGGGCTTCGACCGTGTTCAGGCGTAGCTCGGCATTGCCCATGGGCGAATTGAAGCGAAATACCGTAGCACCTTCAAGTCGATAGCGCTGCGGGTTGTCCTGAATCATGCGCACCAGCACCATCGGATCGATGCGGGTATCGGCAGCAAACTCGATACGGCCATGCTCGGCACCCACGTCAATCTTGGTAATGCCCAGCGGCTCGCAACGCAGTTTCAGCGAGGTGATCCGGAACAGGGTTTTTACCGGTTCCGGCAGCAGGCCGAAGCGGTCGATCATTTCAACCTGAAGATCCTTCAGCGCATCCTCGTCTGCGGCGTTGGCGATGCGCTTGTAGAGGATCAGGCGAGCGTGCACGTCGGGCAGATAGTCTTCGGGAATCAGCGCCGGCAGGCGCAGATTGATATCGGTTCCGCCGCCCAGTGGTTGTTCCAGCTCAGGCTGCTTGCCTTGCTTGATCGCCTTGACGGCGCGTTCGAGCATTTCCATATACAGGGTAAAGCCGACTGCCTGAATCTGGCCGCTCTGGCCTTCTCCCAGCAGCTCGCCGGCGCCGCGAATTTCGAGGTCGTGGGTGGCCAGAGTGAAACCCGCGCCCAGGTCCTGGGCTGCGGCGATGGCTTCCAGTCGTTTCTCTGCGTCGCTGGTGATCTTTCGGCCTTCCGGAGTGAGCAGGTAGGCATAGGCCTGGTGGTGGCTGCGGCCAACGCGCCCGCGCAGCTGATGCAATTGGGCCAGGCCGAACTTGTCGGCGCGCTCAATGATGATGGTGTTGGCGCTGGGTACGTCGATGCCGGTTTCGATGATGGTGCTGGTGACCAGAATATTGAAGCGGCGATGGTAGAAATCGCGCATCACCTGTTCCAGTGCGCGCTCGGGCATCTGGCCGTGGCTGATGCCAATGCGCGCTTCCGGCACCAGTTCGGCCAGATCGGCGGCGCATTTTTCAATGGTCTCGACGTCGTTGTGCAGATAGTAGACCTGGCCGCCGCGCAGCAGCTCGCGCAGGATCGCTTCTTTCACCACCGGTTTCTGTTGCACCATGATGAAGGTCTTGACCGACAGCCGGCGTGCGGGCGGTGTAGCGATGATCGACAGGTCGCGCATGCCGGAAAACGACATGTTCAGGGTGCGCGGGATCGGGGTAGCGGTCAGGGTCAGCACATCGACTTCGCTGCGCAGTGCTTTTAGTGCTTCTTTCTGGCGCACACCAAAGCGGTGCTCTTCGTCGATGATCACCAGGCCGAGATCCTGGAACTGGACGTCGCCCTGCAGCAGCTTGTGGGTGCCGATCATGATGTCGACCTTGCCCTCGGCCAGCTCGGCGGCCGCGGCTTTGACTTCCTTGGCGGATTTGAAGCGCGACATGACTTCCACGCGCACCGGCCAGTTGGCGAAGCGGTCCTTGAAGCTGTTGTAGTGTTGCTGGGCGAGCAGGGTGGTCGGCACCAGGACCGCGACCTGCTTGCCGCTGTGCACCGCGAGGAAGGCCGCGCGCATGGCGACCTCGGTCTTGCCGAAGCCGACATCGCCGCAGACCAGGCGGTCCATCGGCTGCGGGCTGGTCATGTCCTTGAATACCGCTTCAATGGCGGCCAGCTGGTCGGCGGTTTCCTCAAACGGGAAGTCGTCGGCAAAGCTCTGGTAGTCCTGTTCAGGGTCGGCGAAGCTGAAGCCCTGGCGCGCGGCCCGGCGGGCATATACGTCGAGCAGTTCGGCGGCGACGTCGCGAACCTTCTCGGCGGCCTTGCGCCGCGCCTTCTGCCATTGATCAGAGCCCAGGCGGTGCAGCGGCGCGCTGTCGTCATCGCTGCCGGAATAGCGGGCAATCAGGTGCAGGTTGGCGACCGGCACGTACAGCGTCGCCTCGTCGGCGTACTCCAGCACCAAAAACTCGGCCTGCTGATCTTCAACGGTCAGGTTGGTGAGGCCCCGATAGCGGCCGACGCCGTGGTCGATATGAACCACCGGCGCGCCTTCGCGCAGCTCGGTCAGGTTACGGATTACCGCGTCGCCGAGATCGGTCGCCTTGCCACGGCGGCGGCGCTGCATGACACGCTGGCCGAACAGCTGGCTTTCGGCAATCAGGGCAACGGCGGCACTGTTGATCAGCATGCCTTGGTCGAGCGGCGCGATGGTGATGGCGACGGGGCTGCTGCCGGTGCTGAAGGCCGGCCAGCTGTCGACGTCATCCGGTTTGATCTGGATGCGGGCGAGCAGCTCGGTCAGGGCTTCGCGGCGTCCGGCGGTCTCGGCGACAAACAGGGTGCGGCCCGGGTGCTGCTGCAGGAAGCGTTGAAGCGCTGCCAGCGGATTTTCCAGTTTATTGTCGATCGCCAGGTCGGGCGGCAACGGGCAATCAAATACGCTGGCCTGCGATTCGTCAGGACGATCCTGATGGCAGACAATGCGCGGATGCTGTTTGAGCAGCGCAAAGGCTTCCTCAACCGGCAGAAACAGTTCGCCTGGCGGCAGCAGCGGGCGAGTTGGGTCTACGCCCTGTTCGCTGTGGCGGGTGCGTACGTCCTGCCAGAAGTGCTCGGCGTTCTGCTCGATGCCGGGCAGGGTGAACAGCCGGGTATTGTCCGGCAGGTAGTCGAACAGGCTGGCCAGTTCGTCGAAGAACAGCGGCAGATAGTACTCAATGCCTGGCGGAACAAGGCCTTCGCTGAGGTCCATGTACAGCGGGCAACGCCGATGATCCACTTCAAAGCGTTCGCGAAAGCGCGCGCGAAAGCCGGTCAGCGCCGACTTGTCGAGCGGGAATTCCTTGGCCGGCAGCAGGTGTATGCGGTCAACCTTGTCTATCGAGCGCTGGGTTTCCGGATCAAAGGTGCGCAGCGTCTCGATCTCGTCGTCCAGCAGGTCGATGCGGTAGGGCAGGGCACTGCCCATTGGATAGAGATCCAGCAGCGCTCCCCGTACCGCGTAGTCACCGTGTTCGTAGACCGTGTCGACGCAGCGGTAGCCGGCCGCGTCGAGGTTGATGCGCATCCGGTCGATGTCCAGTTGCTGGCCAATCTCCAGCAGCAGGACCGAGCCGCCCAGAAAATCACGCGGCGGCAGCCGGTGCAGCACCGTAGTCATGGGTACAACAAGGATGCCCTGACCGATGCGAGGCAGCTGGAACAGCGTTTTAAGGCGCTGGGAGATGATGTCCTGGTGCGGAGAGAAACGGTCGTACGGCAGGGTTTCCCAGTCGGGGAAGCTGATAACGGGGAGCTGTGGTGCGAAAAAGCGCAGCTCCTGCTCCAGACTGTCGGCAGCAGCGGTGTCGGGTGTGATCACCAGGCTCAGGCCGTCGTGCTGCTGGGCACCTTCGGCGATGGCCAGGGCGCGAGCGGCGCCCTGCAGGCCGGACCAGTACAGGCGGTTGCCGGTGGCGGCCGTCAATGGAGGAGATAGCAGCAGCTTTGATGCGGGCATGCGATAACTCTTGAGGTCGGTTCGGTGGCGTGCTGGCCGATGCGCGGCTGGCAACGGCAGGCAGTTTACCGTGCTCGTTGCGTTTGTGCCCGCACCGGCTGGATTTTGTCCTGATCATTGCCTAAGGTGCGCGCTGAAAGCATAATATGCGCCCTTTGGTTATCAAGACTTGGAAGGTAAAGCCGTGACTCAAGCCCAATTTGAGCAGTGTCTGGAAAACTGGACGGACCGTGAAGCCACCGCTGAGGCGATGATTCCTCTGATTGGCCGTCTGTACCGTGAGCATAACGTTGTCACCTCCGTTTACGGTCGTGGCCTGGTCAATCGCTCGGTCATCAGCCTGCTGAAATCCCACCGTTTCGCTCGTCAGATCGATGACAATGAGCTGTCGGTTCATGACACCTTCCCGGTTCTGAAGGAACTGCTGGACCTGAACCTGGGCCCGGCCTCCATCGATCTTGCCCGTCTGGTCAACAAGTTCCGTGCCTCCGGCAGCGACGACCTGAATGCCTTCCTGCGGGTCGAGCTGGCCAGTGTTATCGGCAAGACCGGCGAGCGCCGTCAGGGTCGTGACGTGGTGTTGTACGGCTTCGGTCGCATCGGTCGCCTGCTGGCGCGCATCATGATCGAGAAGGCTGGTGCCGGTGATGGCCTGCGCCTGCGCGCCATCGTTGTCCGCAAGGGCGCAACCAACGACCTGTCCAAACGTGCCAGCCTGCTGCGTCGTGATTCGGTTCACGGCTCCTTCCAGGGCACCATCACCATTGATGAAGAAAACAACACCATCACTGCCAACGGCAACCTGATTCAGGTTATCTACGCCAGCGATCCGACCAGTATCGATTACACAGCCTACGGTATCGAAGATGCCATTGTTGTCGACAACACCGGTGTGTGGCGTGACGAAGCCGGCCTGTCCCAGCACCTGCAGTGCAAGGGCGCGTCCCAGGTAGTGCTGACTGCGCCCGGCAAGGGCGACCTGAAGAATATCGTTCATGGCATCAACCACGCTGCCATTACACCCGAAGACAAGATCATTTCTGCGGCGTCCTGCACCACCAATGCCATCGTGCCGGTACTGAAAGCGATCAACGACAAGTTCGGCATCGCCAATGGCCACGTTGAGACGGTTCACTCGTACACCAACGACCAGAATCTGATCGACAACTTCCACAAGGGCAATCGTCGTGGTCGCAGCGCTGCGCTGAACATGGTTATCACCGAGACCGGTGCAGCCAAGGCGGTCGCCAAGGCACTGCCGGAGCTGGCTGGCAAGCTGAGCGGCAACGCCATCCGTGTTCCGACTCCGAACGTCTCAATGGCGATTCTGAACCTGAACCTGGAAAAGTCGACCAATCGCGATGAGGTCAACGACTACCTGCGTCACATGGCGCTGCACTCCGAGCTGCACAAGCAGATTGACTTCACCAACTCGCAGGAAGTGGTTTCCACTGACTTCGTGGGTTCGCGTCACGCTGGTGTGGTCGATGCCGAAGCAACCATCTGCAACGACAATCGTGTGATTCTGTACGTGTGGTACGACAACGAGTTCGGCTACAGCTGCCAGGTTGTGCGCATTCTGGAAGATATGGCCCACGTCAATCCGCCGGCGTTCCCGGTCTGATTGTCGGATATGGCAGCAACAAAAAAGGCGCTTCGGCGCCTTTTTTGTTGCTCGGTTTCTGCTTTTGCTGCGTTGCTAGCGCAGCAGGGCGCTGCGCAGGTCGTCAGACAGCCCGTTTTGGCCGAGCCAGATGCCAAGGTACGCATCGGCCAGGCCCGGGGTCTTGCTGCTGAAGCTGAGCTGATTGTTATGGTACAGCTGGAGTTCTCCGTCGGCAGTGCGAGCCAGGCTATAGGTGTCTCCCTCGCTGACGTCGACGAAATGGGTGTGCAACTGGTCGATGTCGGCTTGCAGTTGGGCAAGTCGGGATGCCGGGTGCTGGCGCTCCAGTGTGACCTGGGCGGCCTTGATCATGTCATCCCGGTCTATCGAGCGGTGATACTGCAGGGTTAGTCGAACCGGTTGACCGCTGTCGAGAATACCGGTCAGGTTGCTGTTGCTCGGGGCGTACAGTGTGGCGGTGTAGACATCCACGAACAGGTAGCGAAACAGGTGCTGATTGCGGGTAGTCAGCGTCGTCTCGGTGGTTGCTGCGGCGCTGGTTGAAGCGAGCAGCAGCAAAGCGCTGAGGAAGATGCTCGGCAGTGACATGTGAATCTCCCCGGTTGGATGATTTGTGATCAGTTTATGCTGTTTGGACCGCTTTTCGGACAAACTGATCACTGGGTCTGAAGATCAGTGTTTCTGAGTATTTCAGGATCGCCCCGAAAGGGCAGCCGGTGTTATCGATTTCATCAATGGGGGCAATTTAAAAACCGAAAAATCCCGGGGCTCGGTAGCATTGAGTAGTCATGCTCTTTATACTTGGCGGGATTTTTTATGGGGGTTTGAGGCTGCTCCGATTCGTGCCTGCGTTGGCTGTCAGCACGGATGGGACAACGCATTTGCGTTCGCTTTGGCAGCCCCGCCCGTGAAGATTTCAAACAGTGATTAGGCTATTCGTATGATAAAAATCAAACGGGGCTTGGATCTGCCAATCACCGGTTCTCCCGAACAGCGCATTGAAGACGCTCGTGCGGTGCGTAGTGTTGCCGTCGTCGGCTTCGACTACCACGGCATGAAGCCGACCATGGAAGTGCGTGAGGGAGATCGGGTCAAACTTGGACAGGTTCTGTTCAGCGACAAGAAAACTCCTGGTGTGGTCTTTACCGCGCCTGCCGCTGGTGTCGTCAGCGCAATCAATCGTGGTGACAAGCGTGTTTTGCAGTCGGTCGTTATCGAGATCGACGGCGATGACGCCGAGACCTTTCCTGCCCATGACGCCAAAGCGCTGGATGGCCTGGCGCCCCAGCAGATTCGCGAGCAGCTGATCAGCTCGGGTCTGTGGACTGCGCTGCGCACCCGCCCCTACAGCAAGACCCCGGCTGTCGATGCTGAGCCCAGTTCGATTTTTGTCACCGCAATGGACTCCAATCCGCTGGCGGCCGATCCGGCTGTCATCATCAAGGAGCACGCTGCAGACTTCGAAAACGGTCTGAAGGTTCTGGCACGGCTGGCCAAGGTATGGCTGTGCAAGGCTGATGGTGTCAGCCTGCCGGGCGAAGGGGTCAGTGGTGTCAGTACCGAGAGCTTTGCCGGTCCGCACCCTGCAGGCCTGCCCGGTACCCATATCCATTTCCTCGATCCGGTTAACGAGAGCAAGAGCGTCTGGCAGATCAACTACCAGGACGTGATCGCCTTCGGTGTGCTGTTCACCCAGGGTCGTATCTGGACTGATCGCTATGTCGCCCTCGCTGGCCCGCAGGTAGAGAAGGCCCGTCTGCTGAAAACTCGCCTGGGTGCCAATCTGGACGAGCTGACCGCTGGCGAGCTGAAAGCCGGCAATAACCGGGTGATTTCCGGCTCGGTGTTCGGTGGTCGCGCCGTTCGTGGTCCGATCGCTTACCTCGGGCGTTTTCACTCCCAGGTGTCGGTTCTCAAGGAAGGCAACGAGCGCCAGATGCTGCACTATCTGCGTGCTGGCGTGAACAAGCACTCTGTTCTGAATATCTTCGTTTCCAAGCTGGCGCCGTCGCGCCTGTTCAATTTTGATACCAGCACCAACGGCAGCCCCCGTGCCATGGTCCCGGTAGGCAACTACGAACTGGTGATGCCGCTGGATATTCTGCCGACCCAGTTGCTGCGTTATCTGGTGGTCGGTGACACCGATATGGCCCAGAAGCTGGGTGCACTGGAGCTGGATGAAGAAGATCTGGCACTGTGCAGCTACGTCTGCGCCGGCAAGTACGAGTACGGCCCGATTCTTCGGGATAACCTGACTCGCATCGAGAAGGAGGGCTGACATGAGCCTGCGTTCATTCCTCGACAAGATCGAGCATAACTTCGAGAAGGGCGGCAAGCACGAAAAGTGGTACGCCCTCTACGAAGCCGTTGATACCTTCTTCTACCGCCCGGGCAGCGTCACCAAGACGACTGCGCACGTGCGCGACGGTCTCGACCTCAAGCGCATGATGATTACCGTATGGCTGTGCACCTTCCCGGTCATTTTCTACGGGATGTACAACATCGGTTTCCAGGCCAACAGCATCTATGCCGGCAACCCGGATCTGCTGGCTGCCCAGGACAACTGGCGTCTGGCGCTGATCGCCATGTTCGCCGGATTTGATCCGGCCAGCCTGTGGGACAATCTGATCCACGGTGCAGCCTACTTCCTCCCGGTCTACGCTGTGACCTTCCTGGTCGGCGGTTTCTGGGAAGTGGTATTCGCGTCCATCCGCAAGCATGAAGTCAACGAAGGTTTCTTCGTGACCTCCATCCTGTTTGCCCTGATCGTGCCGCCGAGCATTCCGCTGTGGCAGGTCGCTCTGGGTATCAGTTTTGGTGTTGTGATCGGTAAGGAAGTGTTCGGCGGTACCGGTAAAAACTTCCTCAACCCGGCACTGACCGGTCGTGCGTTCCTGTTCTTCGCCTATCCGGCGCAGATGTCCGGTGACGCGGTCTGGACTGCAGTGGACGGTTATGCCGGCGCGACTGCCCTGAGCATGGCTGCTTCCGGCGGTGTCGAGCAGATCGTTGCCAGCGGCCTGACCTGGCTGGACGCCTTCTACGGCAACATGCAGGGTTCCATGGGCGAAGTGTCTACCCTGGCCATCTTCATCGGTGGTGCGGTTCTGCTGCTGACCAAGATCGCCAACTGGCGCATCGTCGCCGGCGTGATGCTCGGCATGGTTGCAACCAGCCTGCTGTTCAACATGATTGGCTCTGACACCAACCCGATGTTCGCCATGCCCTGGTATTGGCACATGGTAGTGGGCGGGTTCGCTTTCGGCATGATCTTCATGGCGACCGATCCGGTATCGGCGTCGATGACCAACACCGGCAAGTGGTTCTTTGGTGCACTGATCGGTCTGATGGTTATCCTGATCCGTGTCGTCAACCCGGCGTTCCCCGAGGGCATGATGCTGGCGATTCTGTTCGCCAACCTGTTTGCTCCGCTCATCGACCACTTCGTGGTTCAGGCCAACATCAAACGGAGGCTTGCACGTAATGTCCGCTAAGAAAGAATCCGTTGCCCGCACGCTGACGGTCGCGCTGCTCGTCTGTCTGGTCTGCTCCGTCGTGGTGTCCGCCGCCGCGGTTGCGCTCAAGCCGGTGCAGACGACCAACAAACTGCAGGACAAGCAGCGCAACATTCTGCAGATTGCCGGTTTGTTCGAGCCGGGTGTCAGTGTGCAGGAGCAGTTCCAGCAGATCACGCCGCGTCTGGTTGATCTGCGTACTGGTGAGTTCAGTGATGCTCTGGATGCGCTGACATTCGATCAGCAGAAAGCGTCGAAAGATCCGGCCATGTCCCAGCAGCTGGATGGCGAGCAGGATATTGCCAGCATCCGTCGCCGCGCTGACTATTCCACCGTTTATGTGGTGGAAAATCCCGATGGCAGCATCAAGACCCTGATCCTGCCGATCCACGGCTATGGCCTGTGGTCGACCTTGTACGGCTTTATGGCGCTGGAAAGCGATCTGAAGACCGTCGTCGGCCTTGGCTTCTACCAGCACGCCGAGACTCCCGGTCTGGGTGGCGAGGTGGATAACCCGAACTGGAAGGCTCAGTGGACTGGCAAGGTTGTCTTTGACGAGTCCGGCGAACCGGCTATCAGCGTCGTCAAGGGCGGCGTTGATCCAAGCAACCCGAACGCCGAACACCAGGTGGACGCGCTGGCCGGCGCCACGCTGACCAGTCGTGGTGTAGAGAATCTGGTGCGTTTCTGGCTGGGTGAAGACGGCTTCGGTCCGTTCCTCGAACATCTTCGTGCAGGGGAGGCATAATCATGGCTAAGGCCACTGCAAAACAGGTTCTGTTCGAGCCTATTTTCAGCAACAACCCGATTGCCCTGCAGATCCTCGGGATCTGCTCGGCACTGGCGGTTACCACCAGCCTGAGCGTGACTCTGGTCATGTGTATCGCGCTGACCTCGGTAACGGCACTGTCGAACTTCTTTATCTCGATCGTGCGTAACCAGATCCCCAGCTCGATTCGTATGATCGTGCAGATGGTGATCATCGCATCGCTGGTAATCGTGGTAGACCAGGTGCTCAAGGCCTATGCCTACAGCATCAGCAAGCAGCTGTCGGTCTTCGTCGGTCTGATCATCACCAACTGTATCGTGATGGGTCGCGCCGAAGCCTTTGCCATGCAGAATCCGCCGCACATGAGCTTCCTTGATGGTGTGGGTAACGGTCTGGGCTACAGCTTTATTCTGATCTGCGTTGCGGTCATCCGTGAGCTGTTTGGTGCCGGCAAGTTGTTCGGCATCGAGATCCTGCCGCTGGTCAGTGCCGGTGGCTGGTATCAGCCCAACGGTCTGCTGCTGCTGCCCCCGTCTGCGTTCTTCATCATTGGTCTGATCATCTGGGCGCTGCGTTCCTGGAAGAAGGATCAGGTGGAAGCTGCAGAGTTCAAGATGGCGCCGCAAAGCCGTGCCATGAAGGAGGCCATGTAAGCCATGATTGAACATTACATCAGCCTGCTGGTGCGGGCGATTTTCGTCGAAAACATGGCGCTGGCCTTCTTCCTGGGGATGTGTACCTTTATCGCCATCTCCAAGAAGGTTCAGACCGCGCTGGGTCTGGGTATTGCGGTGGTTGTGGTACTGACCATCACGGTGCCGGCCAACAACCTGATCTACACCTACTTGCTCAAGGATGGCGCGCTGGCCTGGGCCGGCATGCCGAACGTTGATCTGAGCTTCCTGGGTCTGCTCAGCTATATCGGTGTCATCGCGGCGATCGTACAGATCCTCGAGATGCTGCTCGACAAGTTCGTGCCCGCGCTCTACAACGCGCTGGGTGTGTTCCTGCCGCTGATCACGGTTAACTGCGCGATCATGGGTGCTTCCCTGTTCATGGTTGAACGTGACTACGCCTTCGGTGAAAGCGTGGTGTATGGCGCCGGTGCCGGTATCGGCTGGGCGCTGGCCATCGTTGCCCTGGCGGGCATCCGTGAAAAGCTCAAGTACAGCGATGTACCGGACGGGCTTCGTGGCCTGGGCATCACCTTCATTACTGTTGGTCTGATGTCGCTGGGCTTCATGTCCTTCTCCGGCGTTCAACTGTAAGAGGAGCTGTAACTGATGAACATGGAAATCTATCTGGGCGTCGGGATGTTTACCGCGATCGTGCTGTCGCTGGTGGCCATCATTCTGATCGCCCGTTCCAAGCTGGTCAGCAGCGGCGATGTCACTATCGACATCAACGGTGAGCGCAAGGTCACTGTGGCTGCCGGGTCCAAGCTGCTTAATACCCTCGCCAGCAATGGCGTGTTTCTGTCGTCTGCCTGTGGCGGCGGCGGTACCTGCGCTCAGTGCAAGTGCATCGTGAAAAGCGGTGGCGGCGAAATGCTGCCGACCGAGGAGTCGCACTTTACCAAGCGTGAAGCGAAGGAAGGCTGGCGTCTGTCCTGCCAGACTCCGGTCAAGCAGGATATGGAAATTGAAGTGCCTGAAGAAGTCTTCGGCGTGAAGAAGTGGGAGTGCACTGTCGCTTCCAACCCGAACGTCGCAACCTTCATCAAGGAACTGACCCTGAAACTGCCCGAAGGTGAGAACGTTGACTTCCGAGCCGGTGGTTATGTGCAGCTGGAATGCCCGCCGCACACCGTCCACTACAAGGATTTCGACATTCAGCCGGAATTTCGCGGTGACTGGGACAAGTTCAACCTGTGGAAGTACGTATCGAAGGTCGATGAGACGACTATTCGTGCCTATTCCATGGCGAACTATCCGGAAGAGAAGGGTCTGGTGAAGTTCAACATCCGTGTGGCTTCGCCGCCGCCCGGTCGTGATGACCTGCCGCCCGGTAAGATGTCCTCCTGGGTGTTCTCGCTGAAACCGGGTGACAAGGTTACCGTGTACGGTCCCTTTGGTGAGTTCTTTGCGCGTGATACCGACGCCGAGATGGTGTTTATCGGTGGCGGCGCCGGCATGGCTCCGATGCGTTCGCACATCTTCGACCAGCTCAAGCGCCTGCATTCCACGCGCAAGATGAGCTTCTGGTACGGCGCGCGCTCGCTGCGCGAGGCGTTCTATGTCGAAGAGTACGATCAACTGGCGGCCGAGAACGACAACTTCCAGTGGCATCTGGCTTTGTCCGATCCGCTGCCTGAAGACAACTGGGAAGGCCCGACCGGCTTTATCCACAATGTCCTGTTCGAGAACTATCTGAAGGACCATCCGGCGCCCGAGGACTGCGAGTTCTACATGTGTGGACCGCCGATGATGAACGCATCCGTGATCAAGATGCTGCAGGACCTGGGTGTCGAACCCGAGAATATCCTGCTCGACGACTTCGGCGGCTAGTATGCGGCTGAGCGTTATCCGGCCCGTTATTGCTGTTGCCCTGGCAACAGCCCTAACGGGCTGTTTCAATTCTGTGGACCCGGTTGCAGAAATATACGGTGCAACCATGGGCAGTACCTATTCGATCAAGTGGGTGCCGGTCGATGATTCGCCGGATGTCGAGACCCTGCAGGCCGATATTGACGCCATGCTGGCGCGTTTTGACGATGAAGTATCGACCTGGCGCTCCGATTCCGACCTGGCGCGTTTCAATGCGGCACCGGCCGGGACCTGTATGGATATGCCGGAGTCGGTTCTGACACTGGTTGCTCTGACAGACCGGCTGCATAAGGAGAGTGGCGGAGCATTTGATATTACCGTGGCGCCATTGCTCCAGCTTTGGGGCTTCCACGGCGACCCTCAGTTACAGAGCGTGCCAGACCCGCAGGCACTTGCCGAGACAATGCAATCGGTTGGCCAGCAGCATCTGCACCTGCAGGGCACCCAGCTCTGCAAGGATCGTGCGTTAACCGTCGACCTGAGCAGCGTGGGAGCTGGCTACATGGTTGACCGGGTAGCTGAACGACTTGAGCAGTTCGGCATCAAAAGCTATATGGTGGAGTTGACCGGTGAGCTCAAGGCCGTTGGCCGCAAGCCCGGTGATCGGCCTTGGCGTATTGCCATTGAAGAGCCGCGCGACGACAACCGTGTCGCCCAGATCATTGTCTCGCTTGACGGCGAGGGGGTTTCGACCTCTGGAGATTACCGCAATTATTTCGAGCTCGACGGACAGCGGTTTTCGCATACCTTCGATGCTCGTAACGGGCGTCCGGTGATGCATCGCCTGGCGTCGGTAACCGTGCTTGATCCGTCTGCCGCGAAGGCTGACGGGCTATCTACCGTGCTCATGATCATGGGCGAAGAGGCAGGATGGAAATATGCGCTGGCGCATGATATCGCCGCGTTTTTTGTTGTTCGCGAGGGTGACACGTTCGAGTCCAGGGTGACGCCCCGCTTTGATGCCCTGACCCCGGGCAAGGAGTAAAACATGGTTTGGTTAATGGCCTTTATGGTGATGCTGCTGTGTGTGGCCGGCATGGCTGTGGGTGTCATGATGGGCCGCAAGCCGATTGCCGGCTCCTGCGGTGGGATCGGTGCGGTAGGTGTCGACAAGGCCTGCGGCATTTGTGGTGGTGATGTCACCAAGTGTGAGGAGGCCAGTGCCAACGCCGGTGCGCCGCAGCGTCCGCTTAATGCTGATCTTGCCCGCGACGCGACCAAGGTCGACTAGTCGCTGTTGGTGACGCGTGGCACCCTCTTTTTGCGAGATACAAGGAACAGACTGAATGGCCGTATACAACTACGACGTAGTGGTGCTGGGCTCCGGCCCGGCGGGTGAGGGCGCGGCGATGAATGCCGCCAAGCATGGTCGCAAGGTGGCTGTGGTTGAAGAACGTCGTGAAGTGGGCGGTAATTGCACCCATCTTGGCACCATCCCGTCGAAGGCGTTGCGTTATTCGGTCAAGCAGATCATTCAGTTCAACACCAATCCGATGTTCCGGCAGATTGGTGAACCGCGCTGGTTCTCGTTTCCGGACGTTCTGCGCAGTGCCGAGAAGGTGATGAACAAGCAGGTGGCTTCGCGCACCAGCTACTACGCACGCAACCGGGTTGACGTGTTCTTTGGCAAGGGCAGCTTTGCCGACGAACATACCATCGAGGTGGTAGACGGCTCCGGCGCGGTGGAAAAGCTGATCGCCAAAGAGGTGATCATTGCCACCGGCTCGCGTCCATATCGTCCGGCTGACGTTAATTTCAGTCATCCGCGTATCTATGACAGTGACACCATTCTCAAGCTCAACCATACACCTCGCACGCTGATCATCTATGGTGCCGGTGTCATTGGTTGCGAGTACGCTTCGATTTTCTGTGGTCTTGGGGTCAAGGTTGACCTGATCGATACCCGTGATCGGCTGCTCAGCTTCCTCGACGATGAGATCTCCGATGCGCTGAGTTATCACCTGCGCAACAGCAGTGTGCTGATTCGCCATAACGAGGAGTATGAAAAGATCGAAGGGCTGGACAACCGAGGCGTTGTCCTGCAGCTCAAGTCCGGCAAGCGGCTGAAGGCCGATGCATTGCTGTGGTGTAACGGGCGTACCGGCAACACCGATGGACTGGGCCTTGAGAACGTGGCTCTGCATCCCAATGGCCGTGGTCAGCTGGAAGTGGATGAAAACTACCGCACCAGCGTGCCGAATATCTATGCGGTCGGTGATGTGATCGGCTGGCCAAGCCTGGCCAGTGCAGCCTTTGACCAGGGGCGTTCAGCGGCGGGCAATATTGTCAGCAATGACGGCTGGCGCTTTGTCGATGACGTGCCGACGGGCATTTACACGATTCCTGAAATCAGCTCGCTGGGTAAAACCGAACGGGAGCTGACCGATGCATGTGTGCCGTATGAGATTGGCCAGGCCTTTTTCAAGAGTATTGCGCGTGCGCAGATCAGTGGTGAGCCGGTCGGCCTGCTGAAGATCCTGTTCCACCGCGAGACGCTCGAGGTACTGGGTATCCATTGCTTTGGCGACCAGGCCGCCGAGATCGTGCACATCGGTCAGGCGATCATGAACCAGAAAGATGGCGCCAACACCATCAACTACTTCGTCAATACTACGTTCAACTATCCGACCATGGCCGAAGCCTACCGGGTGGCTGCGCTGGATGGCCTGAACAGGCTGTTCTGAGTGTTCGGGGCGCTATGCGCGCCCCTGATTGATTACCTTCACCGCCAGTGACGGCAGGTCGGTAATCAGGCTGTCGACCCCCATTTCGGCAAGTCGCTGCATGAGCGCAGCGTCGTTGACTGTCCATACCGACACGTGAAGTCCGGCCGCCTGCGCTGCACGCAGGCGCTGTTGGCTGCATAGTTTCCAGTTCAGAATCAGATAGTCGCAACCGTAGCGTCGAGCGCTTTTTACCGGATCCAGCAGTCCGTATTCTTCGACCAGCCCGGTTGGCAGCATGAAGTTGCTGCGCCTGGCATAGCGCAGTAATGTTCGGCTGGAAGAGGTGACGACGGCCTTGTTGTGCAGGTTGTATCGTTCGGTCAGCGTGGCGATGGCGTCCAGCACGATTCGTGACTGACGCTCTGAACCGCTCTTTACCTCAAGCTGGTAATGCTCGATTTCCGGGCATTGCTGCAGGAGTTGGGCAAGGGTGGGTATCGCACAGGGCGTCTGCCAGCCGGGCAGACCGAAACGCGCGTCGATGCGCGACAGCTCCGCTGCCGTATGCTGGGCAACCTTGCCGCGCAGGCCGGTTGTCCGTTTCAGGGTCGGGTCGTGAATGACGACCAGTTGCTGATCGGCGGAAAGATGAAGGTCCAGTTCGACCCGGGTAACGCCTGCCTCGAGCGCCTTGCGAAAGCTGGGCAGGGTGTTTTCCGGTGCTTCTGCCCGTGCACCGCGGTGGCCGTAAATCAGTGTCATGTCGGATCAGGGGGCCTTTGGCGTATGCTGACGCACGCTGTCGATGACCTTGTCATACTCGAAGTAGACACTGAAGCCCGGATAGTCCCAGCGGGTAATTGGCGGTTGGCCGACCGCAGCGTGGCGCTTGCTCGGTTCCCCCCAGCGCGCAGTGACGCTGTCAAAACTGGCGCCACGCTGCGGCAGGGGCGTGTGCTGGCTGCCGGCCTGCTCGCCGACGGGAATGCGCAGGGTATCTGCCTGGGCGGCGCCGGCCAGAGCCAGGCAGGCGCATAACAGCAATGAAGGGGTAGCTTTCATCTCGGAGGTCCTTTCAGGTGGATTTGGCGGCGCGTATGTCCTGTGCCTGCTTCTGCAGAATATGCCGCGCCAGCAGCTGACGCTGGGCGTCATTGATCAGGTCAAAGTTCAGTGCGACATGCCAGCGGCCGGGTGAGCCAGTTGGTTCGCAGCGCACGACCCGGGCCGGAATGGCCAGGCCCAGTGGTGCAGGCAGCAGGACCAGGCGCGCAGCTACCCAGCTGTCGGCCGGGTAGGCCACACTGCTTTCGAAATCGACACCGCCTTCGCTCAGGGTAACGCCTTGCGGCTCGCCCAGGTCATCGCCCAGCTCAAGGGCCAGCGTCTTGCCAAGCAGATCGATGCGTTTGTTGATGATCTTGAGGTATTGGGCCAGAGCCCTGTCACGCTCACTGATCTGCCGCAGCAGATGCTGCGACTCGTAGTCGAGCATGTGCAGATCGGCAAGCAGATTGAACAGGGCGCTTTGCCTGGCCCCCAGGTCATCTTCCGGCCCGGCAATGGGCTTGCAGTCCAGGTGAATGTGATCCTGAATACGAAAGAACTCGCGGCTGTCTTCGTGGTCTGTGTGCATGGCGATTCTCTATTCGCGCCGTCGGCAGGCGCTGACCAGACTGTGATGTTCAGTGTAACATGTCGCTCAAAATCCACCGGCTGCGGCTGGAGCATAAGGTAAACCGCTTTTCATGTTCAGACCTTTACCCTTTTTTATCGGCCTGCGCTATACCCGCGCCAAGCGGCGAAATCATTTCATTTCCTTCATCTCGCTCATTTCCATGCTCGGGCTGACGCTGGGCGTCATGGTCATGATCCTGGTGCTGTCGGTGATGAACGGCTTTGATCGGGAGTTGCGCACACGGATTCTCGGTATGGTGCCACACGCCACAATCAATGGTTACCAGCCGATCAGTGACTGGCAATCGCTGGCCGAGCGCTTCGAGCAGAATCCGAAGGTGGTTGGCACTGCACCCTTTATTCAGCTTCAGGGCATGTTGACGCACAACGGCAGCGTTGCGCCGGTGCTGGTCAACGGTGTCGAGCCGCAGGCAGAGAAGCGCGTCTCGATTCTGGAAAACCACATGCAATCGGGCTCGCTGGATAATCTGGCGGCAGGAGAGTTCGGCATCGTGATCGGCGAGCTGATAGCCAAGCGCTTCAACGTGGCGGTTGGTGACAAGCTGACATTCGTGCTGCCTGAGGCCTCGGTTACCCCGGCGGGGGTCTTTCCGCGACTCAAGCGCTTCACCGTGACAGGCGTTTTCAAGGTGGGTGCCGAGCTGGACAGCTCGCTGGCCATGATTCACGTTGATGACGCTGCCCGGCTCAGTCGCTGGGAACCGGGCCAGGTCCAGGGCGTTCGGCTGAAATTGAAGAACCTGTTTGAGGCTCCGCAGGTGGCCTGGGACCTGGTGCGTGAACTGCCGGGTGACTACTACGCCCAGGACTGGACCCGTACGCACGGTAACCTGTTTGCCGCGATCAAGATGGAAAAGACCATGATTGGTCTTCTGCTGATGCTGATCGTCGCAGTCGCTGCGTTCAATATCATTTCCACCCTGGTTATGGTGGTGACCGACAAGAAGGCGGATATCGCGATCTTGCGGACCCTGGGCGCCACGCCAGGGGCGATCATGGGGATATTTATGGTGCAGGGCTCGCTGATCGGTGTGGTGGGCACCCTCAGTGGCGGTATTCTGGGCGTGCTTGCCGCGCTGAATGTCTCCGAGATAGTCGCCTGGCTTGAGCGCGTGCTGGGTATTCAGTTCCTCAGCTCGGATGTGTATTTCATCAGCTACCTGCCATCCCAGCTGATCTGGAGTGATGTGGTCGTCATCTGTGTGACGGCACTGAGTCTCAGCTTCCTTGCTACCCTCTATCCCGCCTGGCGGGCCTCACGAACCGAGCCTGCGGAGGCGCTGCGCTATGACTGATCTGGTTCTCGAATGTCGGGATCTGTGCAAGGACTACGCCGTCGGGCCGCAGAATTTGCGGGTACTGAATAATGTTCAGCTGCACCTTCAGCGTGGCGAGCGTGTGGCCATTGTCGGCAGCTCCGGGTCCGGCAAGACGACGCTGCTCAATATGCTTGGCGGCCTGGATACACCGACATCAGGCGAGGTGCGACTGGCCGGGCGACAGCTGTCCGCCCTGAAAGAGGTGGAGAGGGGCCGGCTGCGCAATGAGGAGCTCGGGTTCGTCTATCAGTTTCATCATCTGCTGCCGGAGTTCAGTGCGCTGGAGAATGTCTGCATGCCGCTGCTGATCGGTCGCACGCCGATTGCCGAGGCGCGTGAGCGTGCAACAGCCATGCTGGAGCGTGTTGGGTTGGGCAAGCGCATCGGGCACAAGCCGGCGGAGCTGTCAGGTGGCGAGCGGCAGCGGGTTGCCATTGCCCGTGCCTTGATCAATAAGCCTGCCTGTGTGCTGCTCGACGAGCCGACCGGTAATCTGGATCAGGATACTGCCGAGAGTGTCCAGCAACTGATGCTGGAACTGAGTCAGACGCTGCAGACGGCATTTCTGGTAGTAACCCACGATCTTGCGCTGGCTGCGCAGATGGATCGTACCCTCACCCTGCGTCAAGGCCAGTTGCTGTCGGCCTGAGGCTTCACTCCTGCGATTGGCGACGACGTCGCAATTTGCGTCGTTGCCAGTTGCGTGACACCCACATGCGCCAATACAACAGCGTCAACACGTAACCCAGTGCTGCGACGACGGTACCGACCACCAGCGACCCCAGCAGCAGGGGTTGCCAAATGTGATGCAGTTCAGCCATCAGCCAGTTCACTGACAGCTCCATCGGCATGCTGCGCTCGGATGCGCCAAGCAGCAATACGCCGACCTGATACTGGGCGAAGAAAATCGGCGGCATGGTGACCGGGTTGGTCAGCCAGACCAGACTGACCGAAATTGGCAGGTTGGAGCGCGCGATAATGGCGATGGCAGCGGCAACGGCCATTTGCATCGGTATTGGCATCAAGGCTACGAACAGGCCAACCGCCATGGCGCGTGAGACGCTGTGTCGGTTCAGATGCCACAGATTCGGATCATGCAGCAAATTACCCATGAACTGCAGGGATTTGCTGCCCTTGATACGGTCGGGGTGGGGCATCATGCGTTTGAGGAAACGGCGCGGCATCGCAGGGTTCGGTCTGGCTGGCGTGGGCCAATTATGCATGGAATGTCGGGCGGGCACTACTGCCTGACGGCTAAAGCAAAACAGGATGTTTGCGTGAATGAGATGCGCCTGCTGCTGTTCAGCCTGCTGGCAGGGCTGCTCTGTCCGCTGCTGTTCTCGGCTCTGCCGCCCTGGCAGCCGTTTGCATTCGGCTTCGTGCTTTTGCTGGTGTTCTGCTGTCTTCGGCCAGCAGCGGCAGTCCGGCCTGTTATGGCATTCCTGCTGGCTTTTTGCTGGGCCCTGTTCAGTCATCAGCTGCTGCTTGATCGGCGCTTGCCCGAGGCACTGGATAATCAGCGTATTCAGCTCAGTGGTCGCATCGACTCATTACCCACACAGACGGAAACAGGCTGGCGCTTTCTGCTGCGCGATGTACGCGATGCGAGTGGGCAGGCTTTGCCGAACATGCGCCTGCACTGGTGGGGTGGAGAGCCGCTGGCGGCGGGGGAACACTGGCGGTTTGAGGTACGTCTGCGGCGGCCTCGCGGTATGCGTAATCCCGGCACGTTCGATTACGAAGCCTGGTTGTATGCCCAGGGCATTGGTGCAGTCGGCAGTGTGACAGCTGGCCAGCGCATTGAGCCTGCTCCGGGCTGGGGGCAGTGGCGCGATCGACTGCAGGCCCGCCTGGCCGGCTCGCTTGAGGCTGTTGAGGGCGGGCGGCGGCTGCTGGCCTTGCTGACGGGGGACCGTCAGGCGCTTGACCAGGCGGATTGGGATCGACTGCAGACAACCGGTACAACCCATCTGCTGGTTATCTCCGGCCTGCATGTCGGCATGCTGGCGGCAGCGGTGTTTGCCCTGACTGCCCTTGTCCTGCGTTACCTTCCGCTACGCTGGTCACGCCCTCAGCTGTGGTTGAGCGCACCTGTCGCCTTGCTGGCAGCGGCCGGATATGCCGGACTTGCCGGTATGGAGGTACCGGTTCAGCGTGCACTGCTGATGTGCTCGCTGGTGTTGCTGCTGAAGCTTTGGCGGCGTCAGTTGCCGGCCATTGAGCTGTGGCTGGCGGCGATGGTCATGGTCACCCTGGTCAATCCTGCTGCACCGCTGCGGGCGGGTTATTGGCTGTCCTTTATGGCGGTGGGGCTGCTGTTACTGGGGATGGGAGGTCGGCTGCACGTCCGTGCCCCATGGTGGCGCTGGGGACGCTCGCAATGGATTGCCTTCGCAGGCCTTTGGCCCTGGTTGCTGCTGTGGGGGATGCCGGCCAGTACCGTCGCCATGGGCGTCAATCTGCTGGCAATCCCCTGGGTCAGTCTGCTGATTGTGCCTGCAGCTTTGCTTGGCGCTGTGCTTGACCTGCTTTTCGGGGTGGATCTGCTGCTTCTGCTGGCGGCCCGCCTGCTCAATCTGCTGATGCTTGCGTTGGACTGGGTGGCGCAGTGGGGCGCTGTGCTGCATCTGCCGTTCCCCGGCTGGCTGGCCTGGATGATTGGCCTGCTGGGTGTGCTGATCTGGCTGTTGCCGGTTGGGCTGTTGCGTCCGCTCGGGGTGTTATGTGTTCTCCCCTTGTTGCTGCCCCAGCACGAGCGTCCGCTGGTGGGCGAGGCGCGTGTGGTCGTGCTGGACGTGGGGCAGGGGCTGGCGGTTCTGGTACAGACCGCCCGCCACGATCTGTTGTACGACGCTGCCGCACGGCATGCCAGCGGATTCGACCTGGGTGAGGCGGTTGTCGCCCCGGGCTTGCTTGGTCTGGGTGTCCGTCAGCTGGATCTGCTGCTGTTGAGTCATGCTGATACGGATCATGCCGGCGGCGCGGTTGCCGTCATGCAGCGGCTGCAACCGCACCGGGTGATCAGCGGTGAGGCCGAGCAGCTGCCTGCGGTGCTGGCGGCTGTGCCCTGTTCTAACGGGCAGGAGTGGGTCTGGGACGGCGTGCGCTTTCGCCTGTTGCAGGCGCAGAACGAAGGGGAGGACGGCAATGCGCGCTCCTGCGTTCTGCAGATATGGGCAGGCCAGCGCTCTGTGCTCTTGCCAGGTGATATCGGCAAGGCGGACGAGCTGCAATTGCTGGCGCAGCTGGCGCCCGCTGATGTGTTGCTGGCGCCCCATCATGGCAGCCGCAGCTCTTCCAGCTATGCCTTCATCAGGCGTCTTGAGCCGCACTGGGTTGTCTTCAGCGCGGCCTATCATAACCCCTTCGGACACCCCCATCAGCAGGTTGTGGATCGGTACCGCGAATTGGGCAGTGAAGCAATTTATACTGGCAGCGCCGGTGCGGTCAGCTTTATCCTGAGCCCGGATCGGCCGCTTGTTCCGGAGTGGCGCTGGCGCGACAGGGCGCGGCGTTTCTGGCATGAATAACAAACAGTAGTGCGCTGCTTGCGCGGGCCTTTGAGCCGGCTCGCTGTGCTAGAGTAGGCAACGTTTTTGGGGGAGGGATCGCTTGTGTGGGAATTGATCAGTTCTGGCGGATGGTTGATGTTGCCCATCATCCTGTCGTCAGTCATCGCGGTGGCCATTGTTATCGAGCGTCTATGGACGCTGCGCAGCGGCAGAGTGGCGCCGGTCAACCTGCTTGGACAGGTCTGGCGATGGGTCAAGGATGGTCAACTGGACTCGACAAAACTCAAGACGCTGCGCGCCGACTCTCCGCTGGGTGAGATTCTGGCTGCGGGGCTGGCCAACTCGCGTCATGGTCGCGAGATCATGAAAGAGTGTATCCAGGAAGCCGCCGGCAAGGTGGTGCACGAACTGGAACGCTACCTCAATACCCTGGGGACCATTGCAGCCATTACGCCGCTACTCGGCTTGCTGGGTACCGTGATCGGCATGATTGACGTGTTCAGCGCGATCATGATCCAGGGTACGGGCAACACCGGCGTGCTGGCTGGCGGCATCTCCAAGGCGCTGATTACAACGGCAGCCGGCCTGACGGTCGCCATTCCTGCCGTGTTCTTCCATCGCTTCTTCGTGCGCCGCGTGGACGAGCTGGTCGTCACCATGGAGCAGGAAGCGACAAAGCTGGTTGAAGTCATGCAGGGTAACCGCGAGGTCGACTTTAACGGCAACGGCAACGGCAACGGCAACGGCAACGGCCGCAAGGTTGCGACCGGCGCAAAGGGGGCCTGAGCGTGAACTTTCGCCGGCAGAAGATAGAAGAGGTCAGCGTCAACCTGACACCGCTGATCGACGTGGTGTTTCTGCTGCTGATCTTCTTCATGGTGTCCACCACCTTTACCCGCGAAACCCAGCTGAAGCTTGATCTGCCGGAGGCCGTATCGGGTGAGCGGGTGGAAGACCGTACCGTCAAACAGCTGGAACTCACCATCAACGCGGCAGGTGAGATGGCGTTGAATGAACGCACCCTGATCAGCTCCGACCTGAAGACCCTGATGGCGGCGCTGCAAAAAGAGTCCGCAGGTGACAGCCAGATCCCTCTGGTGATCAGTGCAGACGCCCAGACCCCGCACCAATATGTCATTACCGCCATGGACGCCGCCGGTCAGCTCGGTTTCAATCGCCTGCGCCTGACCACCAGTGAAGCCGAGGCGGACGCGCAGCAGTGAGCGTGCCCTCGCTGGAGCAGCGGTTGCTGCGTGCCTGGTATGACAAGGCTGCCTGGCTGGCTCTGCTGCGGCCTCTTTCTGCCCTGTATCGCTGTCTGGCGGTGCGTCGCAGACAGGCTTATCTGACCGGTGCGCGCGCGCACTGGCAGCCGCCAGTGCCGCTGATCGTGGTTGGCAACATCACGGTAGGCGGCACTGGCAAGACGCCGATGGTGGTGTGGCTGGTCGAGCATCTGCGTGCGCGTGGCTATCGGGTTGGGGTGGTCAGCCGTGGCTACGGCGCCAGGCCGCCGAGTTATCCGTGGAGCGTGTCTGCCACCGATGATCCTGCGGTCTGTGGTGACGAGCCAGCCTTGCTGGTCCGCCGCTGTGGCGTGCCGGTGGTGATTGACCCCGATCGGCCCGCCGCTGCGCGTCATCTGCTCGCCACCACGGATGTAAACCTGATTATCAGCGACGATGGTTTGCAGCATTACGCGCTGGGGCGCACTGTCGAGCTGGTCATGCTGGATCAGCAGCGTGGGCTTGGTAACGGGCGCTGTCTGCCTGAGGGGCCACTGCGTGAGCCGGCCGAGCGACTGGAGTCGGTTGATCTGGTGGTCAGAAATGGCGCCGCCGGCGATGCGGTCGATGGCTTTGGCATGCAACTGTTGCCTCGGGCACTGGTCAATCTGGTAACCGGGGAGCGGGTTGCCGCGGCGCGCTGGTCCGGGCCACGTCAGGTGACCGCCATGGCCGGCATCGGCAATCCGCAGCGCTTTTTTCGCACCCTCGATGACCTGGCCTTTGATTTTGATACCCGTATCTTTCCCGACCACGCGCATTACGACGCGTCCATACTGTCGGTTCTTCCGACGGACCGCCCGGTGGTGATGACCGAGAAGGATGCGGTGAAGTGCGCGCCGCAGGCGCAAGAAAACTGGTGGTATCTGAGTGTTGAGGCTCAATTGAGTGAGGCTTTCGCGGCGGCGCTGTACCGCCTGGTGCCTTCTCCTTCCGATGAAATCAAGCAGGAGTAACTGATGGACCCTAAATTGCTGGATGTGCTGGCTTGTCCCCTGTGCAAGGGGCCGCTGGTGCTGAGTAACGACAAGCAGGAATTGTGGTGCCGCGCCGACGGCCTGGCGTTCCCCGTGCGCGATGGTATTCCGGTGATGCTGGAAACCGAAGCGCGGGCTCTGGATGCCGATGAAAAGTTGGGTGACTGAACATGTTCCACGTCATCATCCCGGCACGTTATGCCTCCACCCGGTTACCCGGCAAGCCATTGCAGCTGATTGACGGCAAGCCGATGGTCCAGCATGTCTGGCAGCAGGCGTGCAAGAGCGGTGCAGCCTCGGTGATTGTGGCCACCGATGATCAGCGCATCATGGATGCCTGTGCTGCTTTTGGCGCCAGGGCAATCATGACCCGGGCGGACCATCCGACCGGGACTGATCGCCTGCAGGAAGTAGTGAGTCAGCTGGGTCTGCCGGACGACGCCTGTGTGGTCAATGTGCAAGGTGATGAGCCGATGATTCCGCCGGCGGTCATTGATCAGGTGGCGGCCAACCTGATCGCGGCGCAGGACGCAGGTATCGCTACCCTTGCTGAGCCGATTCACGACAGCGAGACCCTGTTCAATCCCAATGCAGTCAAGGTGGTTTGTGATCATCAGGGCTACGCGCTGTACTTCAGTCGAGCGCCCATGCCCTGGTGTCGTGATCAGTTTGCAAACGGCCCGGCGGCGCTGCCGGAGGCCATTCCGTTCCGTCGCCACGTGGGTATCTATGCCTACAAGGTCAGCTTCCTTCATGCCTACGTTGGCTGGCCTGCCAGTCCGCTGGAAACGGCCGAGTCACTTGAGCAATTGCGGGCGCTCTGGTTCGGTACCCGTATTCACGTCGCCGATGCCTGCCAGACATTGCCGGCTGGTGTCGATACCGCCGAGGATCTTGAGCGGGTGCGGGCACTGCTGGGGTCGGCATGACTCGAGTTCTGTTTGTTTGTCTGGGCAATATCTGTCGCTCGCCTACTGCGCAGGGTGTGTTCGAAGCCATGCTCGCCGAGCGCGGGCTGCAGGCGCACTACACCGTGGACTCGGCCGGTACCGGCGGCTATCACGCCGGCGAGGCGCCTGATCGCAGGGCCCAGCTGGCAGCCCGCCGCCGCGGTTACGATCTCAGTGCCCAGCGTGCCCGCGCCGTGTGCGCAGACGACTTTGAGCAGTTCGACCTGATACTGGCGATGGATCGCAGCAACCTGGAGAACCTGTTGCGGGTCGCGCCAGCCAACTGTGCGGCCCGAATTCGGCTGTTCATGAGTTATGCGCCGTCCTTGCCCGCAGAGGTACCCGATCCGTATTTCGGTGGTGATGAAGGCTTTGAGCAGGTGCTGGACATGCTGGAGGCGGCCTCCGCCGGGCTATTGGATGAGGCGCACAACGGATGCTGACGCTGGAGACCAACGCTGACCTGCAGCCGTTCAACACGATGGCTATTCGCGAACGCGCTGAGTATCTGGTGCGGGTGGAATCTGACGTCGAGCTGCGCGAAGCGCTCGCGCAGGCTGACGCGCATGGCTGGCCGGTTACCCTGTTGGGAGGTGGCAGCAACATCGTGGTGGCCGGTCCTGTTTCGGGGCTCGTCGTAGTGATGTGCAGTCGGGGGCGGCGGATTTTGCAGCGTCGGGGCAGTGACGTGCTGATCGAGGCCGAGGCAGGGGAGAACTGGCATCGTCTCGTGGGCTGGTCGCTGGATCTTGGCTTGAGCGGGCTGGAGAACCTGGCGCTGATTCCGGGTACGGTGGGCGCTGCGCCAGTGCAGAACATTGGCGCCTACGGTGTCGAAGTGCGTGATCTGTTTGATAGCCTGGATGCCCTTGATCGCGAGACCGGCGAAATTCGCTGCTTTACCCGTGATGCGTGCGATTTTGCCTATCGTGACAGCGTGTTCAAGCGTGCCGCCGGACGTTTTGTCATTCTCCGTGTTCGCCTGCGTTTGCACACACGTGCTCAGTTGCGAGTGGATTACGCGCCGCTCGCTGCGGCCTGGGCGTCGACGGGCCTGAGTCGGCCGGATGCAAGGGTTGTCGCCGAGCTGGTCATGTCGATTCGGCGAAGCAAGCTGCCGGATCCGGCAGTCGTGCCCAATGCGGGAAGTTTTTTCAAGAATCCACTGGTCCCTGGCTTGGCGGCAGATCAGCTCGCCACCCGGTTCCCGGCGATGCCGCAATTTCCGCTGGCTGACGGACAGGTAAAGCTGGCGGCGGGCTGGTTGATTGATCAGGCGGGCTGGAAGGGCTATCGAGAGGGGTCGGTCGGCGTGCACAGTGAGCAGGCGCTGGTACTGGTCAATCCCGGCGGAGGTAGTGGTGCCGAGGTGCTCGGGCTGGCCGAGAAAATCAGGCACGACGTGTTTCAGCGTTACGGTGTAATGCTTGAGCAGGAGCCGCCGGTGGTCGGTCTCTAAACTTGGTGGTGAAGATATTGGGCGCATAAAAAA
>NZ_NBYK01000009.1:13693-139520 GCF_002197985.1 Halopseudomonas aestusnigri | reverse complement strand
TTTTCCGTCAAGCCCTAATTACTGTTTTATTACAAGGCAGCCCGAAATTACTCAGCAGAGGCGGACTTGGTGCGTTGACGCAAGCGCCAAAGGGACATGACTGGCCCGGAGATGGTGTACCCAACAAAGATTGCCCACAGTATCCGCGATGGGTCAGACGAAATGACCGCGAACCCCAGCACCACCACCAGAATAACAAAGAACGGAACCCGCCCCTTGAAGTCCAGATCCTTGAAGCTGTAGTAGCGGAAGTTACTGACCATCAGCAAGCCGCCCAGCGCAGTAAGTATGCCAACCAACAGAGCAATATCGTTGCCGTCAACACCGAAGTCGCTCAGCGACCAGACCATGCCGGCGACGAGCCCCGCCCCAGATGGGCTCGGCAACCCGGTGAAGTAACGCTTATCGTCATCACCAATATGCGTATTGAAGCGAGCCAGACGCAGTGCAGCACCCGCTACGTAGATGAACGCAAACACCCACCCCACCTTGCCCAAATCAGTCAACGCCCAACTGAACACAACAACAGCTGGAGCGATGCCGAAAGCGACCATATCCGATAACGAGTCGTACTCGGCACCAAAGGCACTCTGGGTGTTGGTCAGACGCGCAACGCGGCCGTCCAGGCCATCAAGCACCATGGCAATGAAAATGGCGACCGCCGCATGGGTGAAGTTGCCGTCCATTGCACTGACAATGGCGTAAAAGCCGGAAAACAGCGCCGCCGTGGTAAACAGATTGGGCAGCAGATAAATTCCTTTGTGACGGACCTTACGACCGTCTGGCCCTGACACCTCTTCGACGTGCTCATCAATCGGCAGCAGCGCGTGTGCACCTTCTACCTCGGTGTCATGGTCTTTGTTTTGATGTTCTGTCATGGAGTTACCTTGCAACATTGCCGGGCTGAACAGTGTGGCAATTTGACAAACAAATAACCAGTTCAGCTCCGCGTTCGGACATAAAAAAACGCGGCTTGAAAGCCGCGTTTTTCATTATCGCTCGACTTAGTTCTTGGACTTGTCGACGATCTTGTTCGAAGCAATCCACGGCATCATTGCGCGGAGCTTCTCACCCACCTGCTCGATCGGGTGCGCCGCGTTGTTACGACGGGCAGCAGTCATCGACGGATAGTTGTGAGCACCTTCAGCGATAAACATCTTGGCGTACTCACCGTCCTGAATACGCTTCAGGGCGTTGCGCATGGCTGCACGGGACTCATCGTTGATGACCTCCGGACCGGTTACATACTCACCATACTCCGCGTTGTTGGAGATGGAGTAGTTCATGTTGGCGATACCGCCTTCGTACATCAGGTCGACAATCAGCTTAAGCTCGTGCAGACATTCGAAGTAGGCCATTTCCGGCGCGTAGCCTGCCTCAACGAGCGTTTCGAAACCGGCCTTGACCAGCTCGACAGCACCGCCACACAGAACAGCCTGCTCACCGAACAGGTCGGTTTCGGTCTCATCCTTGAACGTAGTTTCGATGATGCCGGTACGACCGCCGCCCACACCGCTGGCGTAGGACAGCGCAACGTTCTTGGCATTGCCGGACGCGTCCTGGAAGATCGCGATCAGGTCAGGAATACCGCCGCCTTTGACGAACTCCGAGCGCACAGTATGGCCCGGCGCTTTCGGTGCGATCATGATGACGTCAAGGTCAGCACGCGGAACGATCTGGTTGTAGTGGATAGCAAAGCCGTGAGCGAAGGCCAGGGTAGCGCCCTGCTTCAGGTTGGGCTCAATCTCGGCCTTGTACAGCTGAGACTGGAATTCGTCCGGGGTCAGGATCATGACCACGTCAGCTGCTGCTACAGCGGCCGGCACATCGCTGACCTTCAGGCCATGGGCCTCAGCCTTGGCGATGGAGCTGGAACCAGGACGCAGGCCAACAGTTACATCGACGCCGGAGTCTTTCAGGTTGCAAGCGTGCGCGTGGCCCTGCGAACCGTAGCCGATGATGGCAACTTTCTTGCCCTGGATGATGCTCAGATCACAATCTTTATCGTAATAAACTTGCATGAAATTCCCCTGCTTACTGAGCGGGCCATCTGGCCCGCAACCCATTAGTTTAGATACTCAAAACCTTTTCACCGCGGGCGATACCCGATACCCCGGTGCGCACAACTTCCAGTACCGACGTCGGACCGATGGCCTCGACAAAGCTGTTCAGCTTGTCGCTGGTACCAGTCAGCTGCACGGTATAGACGCTCGGTGACACATCCACGATCTGACCGCGGAAGATATCAGTCGTCCGCTTGACCTCGGCACGCTGAGCGCCGGTTGCCTTGATCTTGACCAGCATCAACTCGCGTTCAATGTGGGCACCTTCGGACAAGTTGACCAGCTTCACCACTTCGATCAGCTTGTTGAGGTTCTTGGTGATCTGCTCGATCACCTCATCCTGACCGACGGTTGTCAGCGTCAGGCGCGACAAGGTCGGATCTTCAGTTGGCGCAACCGTCAGCGTCTCGATGTTGTAGTTGCGCTGCGAAAACAGACCAACCACCCGAGAGAGCGCGCCTGGTTCGTTTTCCAGAAGAACGGAAATGATGTGTCTCATGTCAGGTGCGCTCCGTTTTGCTCAGCCACATATCACGCATCGCGCCACCACGAATCTGCATCGGGTAGACGTGCTCACTGGTATCAACCGCAATGTCCAGGAAGACCAGTCGATCCTTCATGGCAAACGCTTCAGCCATCTTGCTCTTGAGCTCCTTCGGATCGGTGATGCGAATACCGACGTGACCATAGGCCTCGGCCAGCTTGACGAAGTCCGGCAGCGAATCCATGTAGGAGTGCGAATAGCGACTGTTGTACTGCATGTCCTGCCATTGGCGGACCATGCCGAGCGCACCGTTGTTCAGATTGACGATCTTGACCGGCATGTCGTACTGCAGGCAGGTCGAGAGCTCCTGAATGTTCATCTGGATACTGCCTTCGCCGGTAACACAGGCGACGGTGGCCTCCGGGAAATTCAGCTGCACGCCCATGGCTGCAGGAAAGCCGAAGCCCATGGTGCCCAGGCCACCGGAGTTGATCCAGCGATTGGGCTTGTCGAAGCGGTAGTACTGTGCAGCGAACATCTGGTGCTGACCAACGTCGGAGGTAATGAAGGCATCCCCCCCGGTAACTTCCCACAATGCTTCGATCACGGCCTGGGGCTTGATGATGCTGCCGTCACCCTTGTCATAGGGAAACAGCGCGCCATCGCCGCGCCACTCGTCGATCTGCTTCCACCAGGTGGCCTGCGCATCCGGATCGGGTGTCTCGCCGATCTCCTTGAGGATTGCAACCATCTCGGTCAGCACGCTCTCGACCGGACCGACGATCGGAATATCGGCCTTGACCATCTTGGAGATAGACGCTGGATCGATATCGATATGAATAATCTTGGCGTTCGGGCAGAACTTGGAAGAGTCCTCACCGTTGATGACGCGATCATCAAATCGTGCGCCGACCGCGAGGATTACGTCAGCGTGATGCATTGTCAGGTTGGCGGTGTAGCTGCCATGCATACCTAGCATGCCGACAAACTGCCGATCGGTGCCAGGGAATGCGCCCAAGCCCATCAGCGTGTTGGTAACCGGCACATTCAGCGCCTTGGCCAGCTCGGTCAGAGGAGTTGATGCTCCACCCAGAATGACCCCACCACCGGAGTAGATGACCGGACGCTTGGCCGCCAGCATCATCTCGACGGCTTTGCGAATCTGGCCGGAATGACCCCGGGTAGCCGGATTATATGAGCGCAGCTTGACCTTCTTCGGGTAACTGTACTCGAACTTGTCGGCTGGATTGGTCATGTCTTTGGGAATGTCGATGACAACTGGACCAGGACGACCGCTCTGAGCCAGATAGAAGGCCTTCTTGATGACCTCGGGAATCTCGCGCGGATCCTTGACCATGAAGCTGTGCTTCACGATCGGGCGGGAGACGCCGACCATGTCGGTTTCCTGGAAGGCATCGGAGCCCACCATGTTGCTCGCAACCTGACCGGAGATGACGACCATCGGAATGGAATCCATGTAGGCAGTCGCAATACCGGTAATGGTATTGGTCGCGCCCGGACCGGAGGTCACCAACACCACACCGGGCTTGCCGGTGGCGCGCGCGTAACCATCAGCCATATGGGCTGCGGCCTGTTCGTGGCGAACCAGAATATGCTCTACGTCATCCTGCCGAAAAATGGCATCGTAGATATGCAGAAGGGCACCGCCCGGGTACCCGTAGATGTATTTAACACCCTCGTCACGCAATGAGCGGACGACCATCTCAGCGCCGGATAAAAGCTCCACTTTTGAATCACCTCTAGCATGCCGACCACCAACATGGCGGGCAGCAGGATACCTGTTTACTGCTCGGCAGCGCAGAACAACGGTGGTTGTACTGCATCAGCTTTGACTACGTGCTTGGAGGCGCATTCCTGCTGTTTCGGAATCGCCTCACCCAGCGCGAGGTAGCGCGTGCGGGTGCCAGGCCAGGTGGCGACGGGTTTCGCCTCCCGGAATGAGCAACAAAATCAGCCGTCACGAACGCGGGGTGTGCTCCGAAAACAGCTGACTCATGAGAACCACGAATTGTTTACACTCAAGACGTACAAGTCAAGCCAAGTTGCAGAAAACCCCTACCAAGGGATATACCTTGTCAAGAGGATCCGCACTCGGTAGCGGGCAACGCTTATTTCGCGGCAATACAAGGATGCTAGAACCATGCGCAAGTTGATGATCACCTTCCTACTGGCCCTGGGCTGCAGCGGCGCAATGGCGACCCAGCTGTACAAATGGGTCGATGAAAATGGCGTGACACAGTTCAGCCAGCAACCTCCGCCAGACAATCAATATCAGCGCATGAACGTTGCACCCGTGCCGGAGCTGGGTGCGCCGGCGCAGCAGAACCCACCAGTGACCAGTGACAGCCCGGAGCCAGCGACAAACGATGCGTCCCCGGCAGTCGATGAGGCCGCTGCCAAAGCGGAGCTTGAAGCGTACTGTGCATCACAGCGCAATCGCCTTACCACGATGGAGAACAACCCGCGACTGAGTCGCACCTTGCCGGACGGCACGGTTGAGCGCATAGGTGAAGATGAGCGACAGGCCATGATCGCCGAAACTCGCTCAGACTTGCAGAAGTACTGTCAGGACTGACGGACAGCCTCAGCCCAGCGGGCAGCAAGGTGATCGATACTGATCAGAGCTGCCAGCAGACGTTCGCGTCGACGACCGAGGTGAGCAAAAACCTGCTCACCCATCGGATGCAGCCGACACTCACCGGGCAGTGGCCGCCCCTGCTCAATGAGCATCGTTATCTGCGGTATGAACACCCACTGCAGCCAATGCTCTAAGGCAAGAGTATCAACACAGAATGGTGCCTGACTCTCCAGGCGCCAGTCTTCCGGAGCCGTCTGCGACCAGAGCCCCAGCTCGCGAAGGACTTGCTCAAGTTCGCCAAGCGCATTGAACAAGGCCTGTCCGGTAGCCGCACTCAAAGCGAAACGCGAGCCCGCTGACGCGCCTGTTCGGCACCGGCGCCATTGCCTTGCGCATCACGCGCCTGCGCAACCAGCTCCCAAAGCCCGGCCTGCAGGGCTGGACGGCCAGATGCGTAGGTCAGGCCACGCTGTGCCAGTTGTTCTGCCTGGGCTGCATCCCCTTGACGCAACCGCACCTGCGCCAACCGATACAGCACCTGAGGTTCGCGCGGGGCGATGCGCATGGCTCGCTCCAGACTGGCATTGGCACCATTGAGATCACCGCTTCCTTCCTGTTGCCGCGCAGTCGTCAGCAACGCCAGCACCGGGCCGGAAAGCTGCTCATCGGGTTGCAGCACGGAGCTGCCGCCGGCACTGCTGCCAGTGCTGCTGCCGGCTGTGCCTGCAGCGGCGCCGCCGACATCGCTCGAAAACACCGGCTGACTGTCCAGCGGATAGGACTGCACGGCACTGGAGCCGCCGGCACCATCCGGAACCATCACGACCACACCGCTATCCTGCGGCGCAGAAGTTTGCGGAGAACTGCCGACGACCCTGCCCGCACCGGTGCGCATATCCTCATTGGATACCGGGCGCCCCGAATCCACTACCGGGATCGCCCCGCCGGAAACGGTACAACCTGACAGCACCGCCAGGGCGGCTGCAGTCAGTGCAGCCTGTTTAATCATCTTCACGTCTGTTCCTCTGCTGAATCATCTGAACCGGGATTCGCAACAGCATACTGAGAGCAGCTCAACGCAGCCAGTCGCGAATGGTATCCAGCACACGATTGGCACCGTCTCGAAGGACCTCGGTATCGATCACCGGACGACAGCCAGGACCAGGCAATGGCTCGTAGCCGGAGCGGAACGGAAACTCGACGCTGCCCTCGCAGGACGGATCGCTACCCAGCCCGGTCGTCGGATCAACCCAGGCCGAGACCACCCCACCCGGCGGCACTGCCGACAGGCTCTGCGGATGCGCCTGCCCCATAAACGCGTTCCAAACCTGAAGCGCGCCGGTCGCACCGGTCAGTCGCGTCTGACTGTTGTCATCACGACCGATCCACGACACGGCGACCAGATCGTCAGAGAAGCCGGCAAACCAGCTGTCTCGCAGGTCATTGGTTGTGCCGGTTTTGCCCGCCAGCCGCACGCTCGTCGGCACATGGCTGTAGGCCGAGCGACCGGTGCCTTCACTCATGACATGACTCATGGCTTGCTGAGTCAGGTAGATCGTCGCCGAATCAAAGCGCTGGCGCACCTCGAACGGATAACGCTTGAGCGGCTCGCCCTCGGCAGTCAACACGTTGCGAATCGCGCGCAGCGGCGTATTGAATCCGCCATTGGCGATGGTCTGAAACATATCGGCTACCTGCATGGGGGTCATTGCGCCGGACCCCAGCAGCATCGCCGGATAGGCCGGCCAGTCGTGGTCAACACCAAGCCGCCGGACAGTATTGAGCACATTGTCCACGCCGACATCCACGCCAACACGCACCGCGGCCTGATTGTAGGACTTGGCCAGGGCCAAATAGAGCGGCACCTGCCCGTGGCTCTGCCGATCATAGTTCTGCGGAGACCAGGTCTTGCCGGGCTCGGCCTCAAGGGTAATCGGCTCATCGTCAATCGGAGTAATCAGCGAATAGCGCTCCGGCTTTTCCAGGGCGGTCAGATAGATTGCGGGCTTGATCAACGAGCCGATTGGTCGCGAAGCATCAAGCGCCCGATTGAAACCGGAGAAACGCGGATTGCTGCCGCCTACCAGCGCCAGCACCTCGCCGGTCTGCGCGCCAGTCACCACCATTGCTGCTTCCAGCGGCGGCCTGTCCGGTGTCTGGCCAAAGCGCTTGAGCGTCGATTGCACGGCATCTTCAGCCTTCTTCTGCAGCAACGGATCAAAGCTGGTGAAAATACGCAGCCCCTCGCTGGTCAAATCTTCATCGCGATAGTCGGCACGCAACTGACGTTTGACCAGATCCATAAACGCCGGATGACTGGTGTTGGCCATACTGCCGCCAACCGTCACATCCAGCGGCTTACCTTTGGCATCACTGGCCTGCTGCTGACTGATCATGCCCTGCTCAGCCATCAGATCCAGAACCAGATTGCGCCGGGTCATCGCCCGCTCCGGGTTGCGCCGCGGATTGTAGTAGGACGCCCCCTTGACCATACCCACCAGCAGCGCGACCTGGTGCAGCTGCAGCTCCTGCAACGGCTGGGCGAAGTAGTACTGACTGGCCAGGCCAAAACCGTGCACGGCACGATTGCCATCCTGGCCCAGGAACACTTCGTTGAGGTACGCCTCGAGAATGTCTTCCTTGCTGTAGTGCAGCTCCAGCAGCACCGCCATCATGGCTTCAAGCCCTTTGCGCACGATGTTGCGGTCGGCTGACAGGAAGAAGTTCTTCACCAGTTGCTGGGTCAGCGTGCTGCCGCCCTGCTGCAAGCTGCCAGAGGTCAGGTTGACGAACATCGCACGGGCAATCCCCTTGGGCGATACGCCGAAGTGATTGAAAAAATCGCGGTCTTCCACAGCAACCAGCGAATCAACCAGATAAGGTGGCGCCTGATCCAGCCGAATCAGGATGCGATCCTCGTTGTGTGCCGGGTAGATACCGCCGATCATCATGGGCTCAAGCCGCGCCATCACCAGGTCACGATTGCCACCAATGCTGCTGATGGTTGAACCGCTGAAGTGAACGCTGACCTTCTGCGCAGGTTCGGCGCCCTCGAAAAACTGAAAACCGCGGGTGTAGACATCGATACGATTGCTGCCCACCGCCATCTGCCCCGGTCCGTTGGCCGCATTGGTCTGGCGATAACCCAGCGCACGCAGTTCGGTGAGGAAGTCATCACGAGTGAGGGCTCGCCCTGCGTATAACTCCAGCGGCCGCGCGAATACCTTGGCCGGCACGGCCCAGCGCTTGCCCGAAAACTTCTCCTGCACAACCGCGTCCAGATAGACCGCGAGCGCCCCCAGCAGCACCATGCCGACCAGTCCCAACTTGAGCAACCAACCCCATAACCGGCGCCCGCCAGTGGACTTGACCTTGCCTCGAGACCTGCGTTTTTTAGCCATCGTTGTCTGTCTTGCTCCGCATCCGTTGAACCCGCAGCCGCTGCCGCCGGTAATTGACTATGGTTGGCCTCGGACCAGCCAACCCGCATAATGTTCGCATTGCCGACCAAACAAGGAAACGTCGTGAGCCAGACCCTGTTAACTGCGCTGCAGAACCCTGACCTGTATGACCACCCGGTGAGCGGTTTTACTCTGATCGAGACCCACATTTCCTGGGTACTGCTGACCGGCGACTACGTATACAAGGTCAAGAAGCCCGTGAACTTCGGTTTTCTCGACTTTTCCACACTGGCGCAACGCGAGCATTTCTGCCGTGAAGAGGTTCGTCTGAACCGCCGCATCGCGCCCGACCTGTACCTTGACGTCATTGCCGTCACCGGCAGCGAAGACGCCCCAACCCTGAGCGGCGAAGGTCCTGCCATCGAGTACATGGTCAAGACCCGGCAGTTCCGCCAGCAGGACCTGCTGAGCAATCTGCAGCGGGACGGCGGCCTGACCAGCGCCCATATCGACGAACTTGCCCAGGTTATGGCGCGTTTTCACGGCCAGATCGAACACGCTGAGCTCGATACCCCGTTCGGCGCGCCGGAGCAGGTTCATGCCCCGGTTGCCCAGAACTTTGAACAGATCCGCCCCTTCCTCAGCAGTGCACGGGATCTGGGACAGCTCGACGCGCTCGAGCAGTGGGCGAATACTACCTACCAGCGGCTGATTCCCCAAATCGCCGAACGCAAGGCCGGCGGTATGGTCCGCGAATGTCACGGCGACGTTTACCTGGATAACGTTACCCTGATCGACGGGCAAGTGACTCTGTTTGACTGCATCGAGTTCAACGAGCCCTTCCGCTGGACCGACGTCATGGCCGATGTCGCATTCATGAGCATGGATCTTGAAGACCGCGGTCTGCACGCCCTGTCAAACCGTTTTGTCAGCGCCTATCTGGAGCAGACCGGCGACTACCAGGGCCTCGCAGTGCTCAACTACTACAAGGCGTACCGGGCCATGGTACGAGCCAAGGTTGCCCTGTTCGGCCTGCACGACGGCATGACCGAGGAGCAGCGGGCCGCAACCATGCAGCGCTACTACGGCTATACCGCGCTGGCCGAAAGCTACAGCGAACTGGCGCCGCGTTTCGGCCTGCTGACCTTCGGCGTCTCCGGCAGCGGCAAAAGCACCCTGGCCGTCAAGTTGGTTGAGCAGCTCGGCGCCATTCGCATCCGTTCCGACGTCGAGCGCAAACGCCTGTTCGGCGACGAAGACAATGCCAGTCTGGAGTCCGGCCTTTACAGTCCGGAACGCAGCGAACAAACATACCGGCGGCTAGCCAATCTGGCCGCCCAGATACTCGCCAGCGGCTACCCCGTGATTGTTGATGCAACCCATCTGAAGCAGAACCAGCGCGACCTGGTCCGCGATGCTATCGAAAATCAGGGCGCGCCCTGCCTGATTCTTCAATGCGAAGCACCGCAGGAAGTAATCGAACACTGGCTTGAGCAACGCCAGCAGCAAGGCGGTGACATCTCCGACGCCGGTATTGAGGTCATGCACCACCAACTGACCACCCGACAACCGCTCAGTGACGAGGAGGCACAACTGGCTGTGCAGATCGATACCAGCAGCGAGGCAGCCATGAACAGCATTGCCGAGCAGCTTCGCCAGCGTCTTTAAGCGCTGGCCGTCGCTCGCTGTACGGATAGCCAAGGTCGATCTACACTGCAGTTCGGGATCACTAATAACAAAAGCCGAACCCGACGCCATGCCGCATATTACTCTGTGCCCGGATACCGTGCCGGGCTCACCTCGCCTTCTGCCTTTGCTGTCTTCACGTAGCACCCCAGAATCGCAACGATCCACGCGGGAGTGCCCCTATGGATACCGATGAACTGCTGGGCCTGCGCAACCTTGGAAAAACCTCGGCGCAATGGCTGCACGCCTCCGGCATCCACAGCCTTGATCAGCTCCGCCAGCTGGGGCCGGTAGAAGCCTACCGCGCCGTTCGCACGCGCGGCTTCAATGCCTCCAAAGCGCTGATGTTCTCAATCGCCGGCGCCCTGCAAAACGTGCACTGGAATGAACTTGATCCGGCATACAAGCACCAGTTGCTCGAGCAGCTTGAGGGCAGAACAGGCAGCGACACCGGCGAGGATTAAGCGACCTGGCTCACACTGGCACCGCGATGATCTTGCCCGTGCACCGGCAGCCTTTTATGTTGACGTAATGCAACCTGACTGCGCTAATGTAACGCTATCCTGCAGCGTCGGCGCCCCCGTCCGACCCCGTGACTCCGACGGCGTATCAGGGCAACAACAAAAGGAATTCAGCCATGTATCTGATAGGCGATCAGCCACCCTACGCCGAGAAGCTCATTGCCTCGCTTCAACGCATACCGGAACTTCTGCTTGAGGGGCTTGAGCCCTGCGGTGAACCGATTGAACTGGGTGCAGTGGACAACCTTTACGATCACGTCAGCGGAGCTCAGCTATATCTGCTCAAAAGCGGTCTGCTGCACGCACTGATAGATGGGAAGCCGTTGTTCTATATCCAGGAGGGTGACCTCATCGGCTTGCGTCAGGGCCTGAACGCGGCGCCCTGCACCTATCTGAGCGAAGAATCGCTGACTCTGATTCCCTACGACCGCGAAGCCCTGTTCAGGCACATTCATACTGACAGCCGCCGTCAGGAGCAGTTCACCCAGTACGTGCTGGGTCAGGCCGCACTGATGTCGGATGCACTGGCACACACCAAGCAACCCGAAGTCAGGCCGGTCACCGGGTTCCAGCACTTTGCCCCGGGAGCAGAGCTGATTCGCCAGGGAGATGAGGCTGATCACGTGTTCATCATCACCGAGGGTCACGCCGAAGCCTTCGTTCAGGGCATCAAGGTCGGTGACGTACAGAAAGATGAAATTTTCGGTGCCATGGCCCTGTTCACCCGCGAAAAGCGCTCCGCCACCGTGATTGCCAGCGTGCCGACCACCGTCATGATGATTCCCAAGGAACAGTTCCTCGCACTGATGCAGAGCAATCCACGCATCGCGCACAGCCTGATTGAAAGCATGGCCCGACGCATCGACCTGATGAACAAGGAACTGACACACTACAAGCAACAAGCGCAGAAATAATTCTCACTTGGGCTTGACACTCAAATGATAACGTTTATCATTAGCAACAAGTCATCGCGAGATGGCTGTGATAACAGGATTGTCGCGAGACAAACGGTTATCTCCTCATCAGGCTAATCACGGATTTCGCCCGCTCACTGAGCGGGCTTTTTTTTGCTTTCTGCACACAAAAAACGCCGTCCAGCCCAGGCTGAACGGCGCTTCAGACACGCTGCAAGCCTAGCCTTCCGTATTGGCAGCCTGCGTGGCCCGGGTCTCGGCAAAGTCACCACCGCCCAGCGCCTTATACAGACTGATCTCGCTAAGCAGTTGACTCAGTCGATCAGCAATCACGCTCTGCCGGGCTTCAAACAGCTGACGCTGGGCGTCCAGCAACGTGAGATAGCTGTCGACACCAATGTTGTAACGTCGATCCGCCAAGCGGAAATACTCCTCCGACGCCTCCAGCAGCGCGCGCCGGGCAGCCACCTGGTCTACATAGGTTTGCCGCGCCTGCAGCCCGTCGGCAACCTCGCGGAACGCACTCTGAATGACGCCTTCATAGCGGGCAACCTGCTGATTACGGCTGATCTCGGCATAATCCAGACTGGCTTTCAGGGCACCCGCGCGAAAAATCGGTACGCTGATGCTCGGCGAGAATGTCCAGTACTCGGACCCGCTTCCAAACAGACCCGACAGCTCATTACTGGCTGTGCCGGCGGCGCCAGTCAGGCTGATACGGGGGAAGAATGCCGCCTTGGCAGCACCGATACTGGCATTGACCGCCAGTAACTGGTACTCGGCCTGCAGCACATCAGGACGGTTGTATAGCACCTCGGAGGACAGCCCCACCGGCAACGCAGCAAGCACCGGCTCGTCCAGCAGCAGCGGATTGCCTGCTGTTACTGACCACGGCTGCCCAACCAGCACGGTCAGGGCATTACGATCCTGCGCGACCTGACGCTGATAGCGAGCCAGCACCGCCCGGGCCGACTCGACCGCCGTCCTGGCCTGAGCCAGTTCCAGACTCGACGCCACGCCAACCTCGTTGCTGCGCTTGGTCAACGCGTAGCTGTCTTCGTAAGTTTTCAGAGTCTCTGCGGTAACATCCAGCAGCGCCTGATCGGCCTGCAGCGTCAGGTAGGTGCTGGCAACCTCGGCAACCAGACTGATCTGCACGCCACGGCGGGCCTCGTCACTGGCCAGGAAGGTCTGCAGCGCCTGCTCTCGCAGACTGCCGATGCGTCCGAACAAGTCCAGCTCCCAGGATAACCCCAGGGTTGCCGAGTACTGGGAATTGATTGAGCGCTGCTCGCCTCCGGACAGATCCTGCGGCATTCGGGTACGCGTGCCGCTGCCGTTGGCATCAAGCTGCGGATAGCGCTCGGCACCCTGAATGTCGTAAAGCGCGCGATTGGCTTGCACGTTCAAGGCCGCAACCCTCAGGTCGCGGTTGTTCTCCAGTGCCAGACCTATCAGATGCTGCAACTGCGGGTCCTTGAAGAACCCGCGCCAGCCAACGAGCGGGGTCTGCTCCATCCCCTGCTCGACACCTTCACTCCAGTTGAGCGGCACCGGAGGTGCGGGACGCTCATATTCCGGTATCAATGAACAGCCGCTCAGAGCAGCCAGGACCGCAAGGCTCAATACGCCGCGTTTCACTGTGCGTCCTCCGCTGTGTCAGTCTTGCCCTTGCGTTCGGTGAACCACTGAGTCACCAGGACATAAAACAGTGGCACCCAGAAAATCGCCAGCACAGTAGCGGTGATCATGCCGCCAATCACACCGGTACCGATCGCATGCGAACTACCGGCACCGGCACCGGAGGCCAGCGCCAGCGGCACAACCCCCAAGGTAAAGGCCAGCGAGGTCATGATGATCGGGCGCAGGCGCAGGCGGCAGGCTTCAACCGCTGCTTCGCCGATACTCATGCCCTGCTCATGCAGATCCTTGGCAAATTCGACAATCAGAATCGCGTTCTTGGCCGTCAAACCGATGGTCGTCAACAGGCCGACCTGAAAGAACACGTCGTTCGAAAGGCCGCGGCCAAGTGTTGCCAACAAGGCACCGATAACACCAAGCGGAACGACCAGCATGACTGCCAGCGGGATTGACCAGCTCTCGTAGAGCGCGGCCAGACAGAGGAACACGACAATCAGCGACAGCGCATACAGCGCCGGCGCCTGATCACCGGACAACCGCTCCTCGAACGACAGGCCGGTCCAGGACAGACCGATCCCCTTGGGCAACTGCTGCCCGAGGCGCTCAATTTCAGCCATCGCATCACCGGTACTGTAGCCAGGACCAGGTTCACCCTGTATTTCCATCGCCGGCACGCCGTTGTAGCGCGACAGCTTCGGTGAGCCATAGACCCACTCGCCGGTGGCAAAGGCACTGAACGGCACCATCTCGCCCTTGCTGTTGCGCACAAACCATTTCTGCAGGTCTTGCGGATTCATCCTTGAATCTGCCTGACCTTGCAGAAACACCTTTTTGACTCGGCCACGATCGATAAAGTCGTTCACGTAGCTGGAGCCCCAGGCGATCGACAGCGTCTGGTTAATATCGGCCAGCGACAATCCCAAAGCACTGGCCTTCTCATCGTCGATAATCAACTGGAACTGCGGCTGATCGTCCTGGCCATTGGGCCTTACATTGGCAAGTACCGGGTTCTGCGAGGCCATGCCGAGCAGTTGGTTGCGCGCCTGCATCAACACATCATGCCCCACACCCGCGTTATCCTGCAGGTAGACGTTGAAGCCTGACGCAGTCCCCAGTTCCATCACTGCCGGAGGCGCGAATGCAAAGACCATGGCATCACGGAACCCAGCAAAATACTGCTGTGCTCGCTGCTGCACAGCGAAGACGCTCAGGTCAGGATCATTGCGCTCTTCCCAAGGCTTGAGACCGATGAATGCCAGACCGGCATTCTGTCCGCGGCCGGCAAAATTGAAGCCGGTAACAGTGAACACGGAGCTGACCGAGTCCGATTCCTGCTCAAGCAAATACGTCCGCATCGCGTCGACGGTTTGCTGCGTGCGTTCGGCACTCGCGCCAACAGGAGCCTGAACCTGGGCAAACAGCACCCCCTGATCCTCACCAGGCAGGAAAGAGCTCGGCAAACGGGTAAACAGGAACGCCATCAGTGCAACAATTACCACATAGAGCAGCAAATAGGGCGTCTTGCGCTGCAGAATTGAGGCTACGCTACCCTCGTAACGCTTCACGCCGCGATCAAAGGTCCGATTGAACCAGCCGAAAAAGCCACGCTCTGCCTGGGTATGCCCCTTCTGCAGCGGTTTGAGAATCGTGGCGCACAGTGCCGGAGTAAAAATCAGCGCGACCAGCACCGACAGAATCATCGCCGATGCAATGGTGATCGAGAACTGGCGGTAGATCACACCGGTAGAGCCACCGAAGAATGCCATTGGCAGAAACACCGCAGACAGCACCAGACCAATGCCCACCAGCGCGCCCTGAATCTGCCCCATCGAACGACGCGTTGCCTCCAGCGGCGACAGCCCCTCTTCGGCCATGACTCGCTCGACGTTTTCAACCACCACGATGGCATCATCCACCAGCAGACCAATCGCCAGCACCATGGCAAACATGGTCAGGATGTTGATGGTGAAACCAAATGCCGCCAGCAGACCAAAGGTCCCGAGCAGCACCACCGGCACAGCCAGGGTTGGAATCAGCGTCGCCCGGAAGTTCTGCAGGAACAGATACATCACCAGGAACACGAGCACTACCGCTTCGAACAGGGTTTTGACAACCCCCAGAATCGACTCGGACACTACCGGCGACGTGTCGTAAGGAAACTCGACTTTCATCCCCTCGGGGAAAAAGGGCTCCAGATCGGACAGTGTCTTGCGAATGGCCTTGGCAGTCTCCAGCGCGTTGGCGCCGGTCGCCAGCTTGATCGCCAGGCCGGATGCCGGCATACCGTTGTAGAGCGCCGTAATATCGGCATTCTGTGCACCCAGTTCGACGGAGGCAACATCACCTAGCCGCACCTGTGAGCCGTCACTGTTGACCTTGAGCAGAATGTCGCGGAACTGCTCCGGAGTCTGCAGGCGCGTCTTGCTCAGGATAGTTGCATTCAACTGCTGACCGGGGACCGCAGGCAGGCCACCAAATTGACCCGCCGACACCTGCACGTTCTGGGCCTTGATTGCCGTGCTGACATCACCCGGCATCAGGTTGAAGCTGTTCAGCTTTGCGGGATCAAGCCAGATGCGCATGGCGTAGGGCGCGCCAAACACCTGAAAATCGCCGACGCCCTCGGTGCGCGAGATCGGGTCCTGAATGTTGGAGACGATATAGTCCGCCAAGTCGACACGGTCCATGCTGCCGTCTTCAGATACCACGGCGACGACCATCAGGAAGTTGCGCACCGCCTTGGTCACGCGAATACCCTGCTGCTGAACTTCCTGCGGCAACAGAGGCGTGGCCAGCTGCAGCTTGTTCTGCACTTGCACCTGAGCGATGTCCGGATCAATGCCCTGGTTGAAGGTCACGGTAATCGACATGCTGCCGTCGGAGTTACTCTCCGACGAGATATAACGCAAACCGTCGATGCCGTTAAGCTGCTGTTCGATGACCTGTACGACAGTATCCTGCACGGTCTGCGCAGAGGCCCCCGGGTAGGACACGGAAATACCGACCGCCGGAGGTGCGATGCTCGGATACTGGTTGATCGGCAGCTTGAGGATGGCAAGCCCACCAACCAGCATGATGACCAGTGCGACTACCCAGGCAAAGATCGGGCGGTCGATAAAAAATCTCGACATGATTCGCTTCCTTACTGATCAGCGTCAGGCTGAGCAGCGCTATCCTGTTGCTCGGCGACATTGCCGGCCGGCTTGACTGTTACCGGAGCTCCCGGGCGGATGTATTGCAGGCCTTCGGTAATCAGTTGATCGCCCTCGCCCAGGCCCGATGCGATCAGCCAGCGATTGCCCACTGTGCGATCGGTCACCACCTCGCGCTGCTCGACCTTGCCCTCGGCATTGACCACCATCGCAACGGCAGTGCCGCGCGGTGTGCGCGTAATACCCTGCTGCGGCGCCAGAATCGCATCACTCTTGGCGCCAGCAACCAGGTTCGCGTGCACAAACATGCCAGGCAGCAGCAGCCGATCGGGGTTGGGGAATACCGCGCGCAGGATGACCGAACCGGTACCTTCGTCAACACTGACCTCGGAAAACTCCAGCTTGCCCTCCTGGGCGTAGCGACTGCCGTCTTCAAGTGTCAGCGTCACGGTGGCAGCATTATCGCCTGCGCGCTGCAGACGGCCGGCCTCCAGATCACGACGCAGATCCAGCATCTCGCGCGAAGACTGGGTAATGTCCACATAAATGGGATCAAGCTGCTGGATGGTTGCCAGCGGCTGGGCCTGGCCACTGGTGACCAGCGCCCCCTCGCTGACCGCTGAGCGGCCGATCCGACCGTCAATGGGTGCCAGCACGCGGGTGTACCGCACATTGATACGCGCCTCATCAAGCGCAGCCTGGGCCTGCAGGCTGGCAGCCCGGGCTTCATCGAACGCCTGCTGACTGACCGCATTCTCCTTCACCAGAATGCCGTAGCGCTCGGCCAGAGAACGGGTCGAGATACTGCTTGCCTCGGCACTCTTCAGCGCGGCCTGATAAACATCGTCGTCGATCTGATAAAGCTGCTGGCCGGCCTTGACTTCAGCGCCTTCATCAAACAGACGTTTCTCCAGGATGCCGTTCACCTGAGGACGCACTTCGGCAACTCGGTATGCAGTGGTTCGACCGGGAAGAGTATTGGTCAGCAGGAAGCGTTCGGCCTTGAGCGTGACCACGCCAACCTCTGGCACCTGCTGTTGTTGCTGCTGCCCGCCCTGTTGTTCGGCGTCCTGGCAGGCGCTGATCAGCAACAGGGATGCAAGAAGCGGGAAGAGAGCAGCGCGCGCTGGCTTCATCGGCATGGTGAATCCTCGTGAAAAACCGTTATGTCTGATTAGGCGCATGCCCCTTGGGTCCCGTTAGGGGCATCACTGATTGGCGCACAATATACTTACATTCACACCTGTCTGTAAATTGTTTTGGTCTTACGATAACATTCGCTCACAACTTGGCCACCATGGCCCCCCGCTCCCTGTTTTCCGCTCGAGACTTGCATGGCCAGACGCACAAAAGAAGAAGCCTTTGAAACCCGCGAAAGCATCCTCGACGCCGCCGAGCAGTGCTTCCACAAAAAAGGTGTTTCACGCACCTCCCTGAGTGATATCGCCCAGGCTGCCGGCGTGACCCGGGGAGCGATCTATTGGCATTTCCAGGATAAGGCAGACCTGCTGGAGGCCCTGTTCCAGCGCATTCAGCTGCCACTGGCATCGCTCAACCAGGCAGCCCGCGATGCCAGCGCCCCGAATCCGCTGGAGCGCTTTCGCGAGCTCCTGGTGACCGTGCTCAAGCGCCTGGAGTCAGACCCGTCATCGCGCCGGGTGAACGAGATTCTGTTGCTCAAATGCGACTACATCGACGAGCCCTGCACGCAGAAAAAACACCTGCAGACCATGAACCGGCACCATGATGACAACCTGCGCACATCCTTGATGCTGGCCATTGCCAGCGGCGAGCTACCCGCTGATCTGGATATCGATATGGCCCTGTTCTGTGCTCACTCGTTCATTTACGGCGTACTGCATCAATGGCTGATGCAGCCGCAGCAGCTCAGCCTGGTAGAGCGGGCAGATGACATCGCGGCCACGCTGCTGGACATGCTGCGCAGCAGCCCGCATCTGCGCAGCCGCAGCGTCTAGCTCTCAGCCGCCGCTCGCATCCCCGCACAGTGGTCCTGCTCAGGCAATCCCGGAGCCAGCCAGACGAAGTCCGCCTGCTCCGGGCCGGGCAACGGGCTACCCGCTTCCGATAGCAACACGACCACCGGCGCAGCCCCCCATTGGGCATCCCAATGCAGCGGGATGCCGAGGTCACGGCGCCCGTGATACGCCCCGGCAATCAGCAGCGCCGGCACCGGGGCTGTCGCCAATGCCTGCCCCATGCGCAGATCGCGCGCCTGCTGAATGCGCAGCATGGGAGCAACCTGCGACGCATCAATAAGGTCACAGTGACTGGCAATAATGATGCGCTCCAGCTCGGCGCGGGCGGAGGCAGGGTAGCCAGATACATCGGAGGACGGATCGCGATAGAACACCATCAACTCGTCACGATCCAGATTCGCCGTCAGCAGCCGTTCCGGCACAACCAGCCCCCAACGCACCAGCGGGCCATACAACGCCCAATCCCAACCCGGCTGCCACTGCAGCTGTTCAGCCAGCATCGGGTCAGCCGGCAGCGGCTTACCCTGCAAGGCGTCGACCTGCGGCTGCTGGCTGGATTGCAGCATTTCCATCACCAGTGCACCCTGTGGTCGCTGCGCCTGCAGCTGTTCCAGCAACCAGAGCTGGAGCCGGTGATGATCAGGATGATCATGTCGCTCGCCGAGAATGACCCGCGGCTCATCCAGCAACGCGTCGACCAACTGCTGCGGATCAAGCCAGCGCTGGGCATGGGTGTCCCACACCTGTCCCAGATGCGGATCATCAAGACCATCGGTTGCCTGCCAGGCAGGCAGCGGCGCAGCCAGCGCCAAGGCCGCCCCGAAAAGACCGGCGATCAGAATCAGTACGTTCATTGCCACCTCACAGAATAACCAGCGGGCAGTCGTGCTGCGGATGCCGCTGAACCTGCACCGCAACGCCGAACACCCTTTCAATATGGTCGGCCTGCAACACCTGCCAGGGCGTACCCAATGCATCCAGCCTGCCCTCGTGCAGCAGCAGAACACGATCGGCAAACGCCGCAGCCAGATTCAGATCGTGCAGCACGACCAGCACACTCAAGCCCCGGGAAGCCATCGCACGGGCCTGTTGCATGATCAGTCGCTGATGCGCCAGGTCGAGCGAGGCGGTTGGCTCATCCAGCAGCAGACAGCCACCCTCGCCAACCTCCCAGACCTGCGCCAGCACGCGGGCCAGATGAACCCGCTGACGCTCACCGCCAGATAGCGTCAGATAGCTGCGCTGCGACAGGTGCGTCACATCGGCTGCCGCCATCGCATCGGCACAAATAGCCCGGTCCTGCTGCAACCCAGTGGCGTGCGGCATACGGCCCAGCGCCACGACCTCCTCCACGCGAAACGGAAAGACCAGCTCCGATTGCTGGGGCAATACGGCCAGCCGGCGAGCCCGCTCACCTGCCGTCCACTCATCAAGGTTCCTGCCTGCCAACTGCACTCGCCCGGCATCTACCGCAAGCGCGCCACACAGCGCCGCGAGCAAGGTACTTTTGCCGGCGCCGTTGGTGCCCAGCACCGCGATGACCTCCCCTGCGCACAGATCGAATGTCAGGTGGCGCAGTACCTGTCGCCCACCGCGACTGCAACCCAGCTGTTCGACACTGAGCATCAGAAACCACCCTGGCGACGCACGCGCATCAGCAGTGACAAAAAGAACGGCGCCCCCAGCAGCGCGGTAATGATCCCCAGGGGCAGTTCCGCTGGAGCGAGGAGCAATCGGGCAGTCACATCCGACAGCAGCAGCAATGCCGACCCCAGCAGCATCGAGGCCGGCAGCAGCCAGCGATGATCCGGCCCCAGCACCAGCCTGACCAGATGCGGCACCACCAGCCCGACAAAGCCAATCAGTCCGCAGGCGGCCACACAGGCGCCCACACCCAACGCCGTCAACAGCACCAGTTCACGCTTGACCCGCTCGACTTCAACGCCGAGATGGCGGGCCTCCGACTCACCCAGCAGCAGGGCGTTCAATGCTGGCGCCAGCCGGGGCAGGCGCCACCAGATGGGCAGGCAGCACAGCAACAGCAGCCCGACTCTCGGATAGTCGGCAGCGGCCAAACTGCCCATATTCCAGAACGTCAGCGTACGCAGCATGCCATCATCAGCCAGGTAGCTGAGCAAGCCAACCAGTGCACCACTGATGGCTGTGATGGCGATACCCGCCAGCAACATGCTGGCTACCGAGGTGCCCTGCACCGACTGGCCGAGACGGTACACCAGTGCCGTGCAGGCCAGTCCGCCAACAAACGCCCCGGGCACCGTCAGATAGGGCTGCCAGTCGGCGCCGAGCGGGCCAACCAGCAACGAACCCAGCACGATTACCAGTGCCGCGCCGAGCGCCGCACCACTGGAGATACCAATCAGGCCGGGATCGGCCAGCGGATTGCGAAACAGCCCCTGCATGGCCGCACCGGTGAGCGCCAGGGTGGCGCCGGCAACCACGCCCATCAGCATGCGCGGCAGACGAATCTGTTCGATGATCAGTTGCTGATCGGCCGGCACTGCGGTGCCGGCAAAGCGCCAGAACAGCGCACGCAGCGTGTCGGACGGCGCAATACTGACCGGGCCGAGCGCCAGCGACAGCAGACAGGCAACCAGCAGAAACGCCAGCAACCCCATCATTACCAGTCTTTTGTAGCGCGGCTGCAGCACCATGTCGTATTCCTGTTACCGATCGGTGGCGCGGACGCCAACCTTGAAAGGACTGCCAGCATACCGGGGGACGCTGTCAGCGTCATGACCACGACTGGCTTTGTAACGAGCATCGCAGGATAATCCGCCCCATGTCAGACCACGACTTTCTGCCCAAGCCTCTGTGCCACCTTGATGAACTGCCCCTGCGCGGCAGCAAGGGCGTTCTCTATCAGGGGCAATCACTGTTCCTGGTACGCCAGGGTGAGCACGTCTATCTCTACGAAAACCGCTGCCCGCATCGCGGTATCAGCCTGGAATGGGTACCCGACCAGTTCCTAGACAGCTCAGGAAGACTGATCCAGTGCGCCACTCATGGCGCCCTGTTCCTGCCGGAAAACGGTGAATGCGTTGCCGGCCCCTGCGCTGGACAGTCACTGCGCCAGTTGCGCTGCCACGTCAGCAACGGGCACGTCTGGCTGGACGACGAACAGCCGTCATAACACGACCGGCAACGCGCCACGTACCTGCATTCCATTCGGCTGCGGCCAGACCGACCAGGCCAGCACCTCTACCCCGGCTGCCGCCGCCTCGCGCAACAACCGCCCATACTCCGCATCGATCTCGTCCGCCGGCCGAACCTGTTCGATGCCCGAATGCATCACGCAGAACAGCAGACAGGCACGGCGTCCGCCCTGCACCACCTCGATCAGTTCGCGCAGATGCTTCTGACCCCGGGCACTGACCGCATCCGGAAACGCCCCCACAACCTTCCCCAGAGCCAGGGTTACGCTTTTCACCTCAACCACACACTCCGCCCTGCCGCCGCCGGAGAGCAGAAAGTCAAAGCGGCTGGAGCCCTCGGGCAGCCGCACCTCAGCGCGCACCTCCGGATAGCCGGCCAGGGGCGTGATCAGCCCCTGCTGCAACGCCTGAGCAACCACTCGGTTGGCCCGCGCACTGTGGATGCACGCCACCTGGCCAGAGCCGATCTCGACCAGCTCCCAGGTACCCGGCAGCTTGCGCCCGGGCTTGTAATCCAGACTCACCCAGACCCGGTCGCCGGGCTGACCGCAGTTGCGCATCGAACCGGTATTGGGGCAATGCACCGTGATTTCCTGGCCGTCCGGCAGCCGAATATCGGCCAGAAAGCGCTTGTAACGGCGCAGTAGCGTCGCCTCGCGCAGCGGCGTTTCAAACGGAATCAGCACTCGGGCGACCAACTGTTCAGCGCCCGCGAAAGTCGCTCAACTGCCTGCTCCAGGCGCTCCAGCGAGGTGGTGTAGGCCAGCCTGAGATGCTGCGCGGCACGGTGATGACCGAAATCCAGCCCTGGCGTCAGGGCGACGAACTCGCGCTCGATTACATGCTGGCAGAATCCGGCACTGTCACCCCCCAGCCCCTGCATGTCGGCATATAAATAGAAGGCACCCTGCGGGGTAACCGGTACCTTGAAGCCGAGGTCGCGAATGGCCGGAAGCAGAAAGTCACGGCGCACCTGAAAGGCACGACGGCGAATCTCGCAGATTTCCCGACTTTCCTCGCCAAAGGCCGCAAGGGCCGCCTGCTGCGCCATATGCGGCGCGCAGATGTAGAGATTCTGCGCCAGCTTTTCCAGCTCAGGCACCGCCGCCTCGGGCGCGACCAGCCAGCCAAGGCGCCAGCCGGTCATGCCGAAATACTTGGAGAAGCTGTTGAGCACAAATGCATCATCAGCCACCTCCAGCACCGACGGCGCATCCAGCCCGTAGGTCAGTCCGTGATAAATCTCGTCGACAATAAGCTCTGCCCCAAGGCGCCGACAGGTCGCCGACAGCGCAGCCAGCTCCTGGCGCGACAACAGGGTGCCGGTTGGATTGGCCGGCGACGCCGCCAGCACGGCGACGCAATCGGCATCCCAGTGCTGCTCGACCAGCTCGGGCGTCAGTTGATAGTTGGTTTCCGGCCCGGTCGGCACCAGCACCGCGCGCCCCTCAACCAGGCGCAGAAAATGCCGGTTGCAGGGGTAGGCCGGATCGGCCATCAGCACCTTGCGGCCGGGTTCGACCAGCAATGCGCTGACCAGCAGTAGCGCTGCCGACCCACCGGGGGTAACCACGATCCGAGCGGGGTCCACGTCCAACCCGTGACGCTGAAGGTAGAGGCCCGCAATGGCCTCGCGCAGCGCCGGCAGCCCGAGTGCCGGCGTATATCCGGTACAACCGTCAGCCAGCGCCTGCTGACCGGCACGAACAATGGGTTCAGGGGTAGTGAAATCGGGCTCGCCAATTTCCATATGAATGACATCACGCCCATGGGCCTCAAGCGCACGGGCGCGTGCCAAAACGGCCATGACGTGAAACGGTTGAATTTCCTGAACCCGTCCGGCCCAGCGCTGCTGCGACATAGAAACATCCCGAGATGGCGACAAAAACGCCGATGATACCCTGTCAGAGCCCGACTGGCAGCGGCTTGCAGGCCTGCGTCTGCCTTCTGGCGGCAAACAGTAGCGCAGGCCATCAGCTTCTGGTAGCTTTGCCCGCTTGCAGGCTTTAGGCCGAAGCACGTCAGGTTGAGTGGGTGAGACCTGAAACAGGAAGATAGAGCAACAAGTGAGGGGTCCTCATGCCCAGCAATGCCAAACAGAAAACATCAATGTTGATCCGTGGCTTCGTCCCCTATCAGGAAAAGAAGGGTGAGGAGTACATGAACGAGCAACAGCTCGCGCATTTCGCCAACATTCTCAACACCTGGAAACAGGAACTGATGGAAGAAGTCGATCGTACCGTGCATCACATGCAGGACGAGGCGGCCAACTTCCCCGATCCCGCCGACAGGGCCAGTCAGGAAGAGGAATTCAGCCTGGAACTGCGGACCCGTGATCGCGAGCGCAAGCTGATCAAGAAGATCGACCAGACGCTGCAGCGCATCGAAGAAGATGACTACGGTTTCTGTGACTCCTGTGGTGTCGAAATCGGCATTCGTCGTCTTGAGGCACGCCCCACAGCGACGCTTTGCATCGACTGCAAGACCCTGGCCGAAATCAAGGAAAAGCAGGTCGGCAGCTGAGTCGACCCGCCGCATTGCAGGCTGCCCGGCAGCCTGCAATTGCCTTACCCAGCATGACCTCTCCCTACATCGGGCGCTTCGCCCCCACCCCCAGCGGCCTCTTGCACTTCGGCTCTCTGGTCGCGGCACTGGCCAGCTACCTCGATGCCCGTCACGCAGGCGGTCAATGGCTGATTCGCATCGAAGATCTCGATCAGGCGCGCAGCCAGCCCGACGCCGAAACCCAGATACTGCAGGCACTTGACGACTTTGGCCTGGAGCACGACGGGCAGATAGTGCGTCAGAGCGAGCGGCTGGACCTGTATCGCGCACAGATCAAGCGCTGGCTGGATAAAGGGCTGGCGTACTACTGCGACTGCCCGCGCAAAACATTACTGCAGCACGGCCCAGTCTATCCCGGCACCTGCGCTGGGCGCCGGCTGCAGGCAGCCGCCGATCACGCAGTACGGGTACGGGTCAACGATACCCCGATAACCTGTGTCGATCGCCTTCAGCCACCGCTGACACAGAATCTGGCCAGAGAGCTAGGCGATTTCATTATCCGCCGGCGCGACGGAGTGTACGCCTACCAACTGGCCGTCGTGCTGGACGACATTGATCAGGGTGTAACAGATGTCGTGCGTGGCGCCGACCTGCTGGATTCAACACCGAGACAGATCTGGCTGTATCAGCTGCTCGGTCAGACGCCACCACGCTATCTGCACGTACCACTGATCATGCGCCCCGACGGCGAGAAGCTGAGCAAGCGACTGGGCTCGGCCCCGCTGCAGCGCACGCAAGCGCCAGCATCGCTCTGGCGGGCCCTGCGCGCCCTGGCCCAGCCGGTACCCGAGACACTGCGCGGCGCCCCCGTCGCCGAGCTGCTGCAGTGGGGCATCGCCCACTGGCAACCCGGCCGTCTGCCCGCCACAAAACACATCCTTGAGGCCGGCCTGCCGAGTTGATTGCTTGGCAAGCCGTGGCGCGCTGATTACCATCACCGACTGAACCGCGACGCCCCTCCTTCGGGGAGTTGCCCCAACCGACGGATACCCATGTATATCTACCGACTGGTACTGCTGCTGGTCATCGGCATCTACCTGTTCTCGCCGGCCATCATGGACTGGTGGATAGAACCGCAGGGTGCCTGGTACCGACCCTATGTGCTGTGGCTGATCCTGATCGTCGCCGGCATGCTGCTACAGAGTCCCCGAGATGCCGATGAGCTTTGATCTCAGCCAGTTGCTGTTGATCAGCATTGTCTACCTGATCCTCCTGTTTGGCGTGGCCTGGGCCACCGAAAATGGTCGCGTGCCGCGCGCCGTGCTGCGCCATCCCGCGGTCTACACCCTGTCACTGGGAGTCTACGCCAGCGCCTGGGCGTTCTACGGAACAGTAGGACTGGCCTATCAGTACGGTTACGGCTTTCTAACCTACTACCTCGGTGTCTGCGGCGCCTTTCTGCTGGCACCGGTGCTGCTCAACCCGATCCTGAGGATTACCCGCACCTACCAGCTGTCTTCACTGGCCGACCTGTTTGCCTTCCGCTTTCGCAGCACCTGGGCTGGGACCCTGACCACCATATTCATGCTGGTCGGCGTACTGCCGTTGCTGGCACTGCAAATACAGGCGGTGGCCGACTCGGTGCAGATCCTGACTCAGGAATCTGGCCAGGGGTCGGTTGCACTCGGGTTCTGCGTGCTGATCATCCTGTTCGCCATCCTGTTCGGAGCCCGCCATATCTCGGCACGCGAGAAACACGAAGGGCTGGTCATGGCGATTGCCTTCGAGTCACTGGTCAAACTGGTCGCTATCGGCGCCATCGGTTTGTATGCGCTCTATGTTGTATTCGACGGTCCGCAGGGACTGCAGCTCTGGCTGGATACCAATCAGGAGGCCCTCAGCACGCTGCATACACCGCTGCAGGAAGGTCCCTGGCGTACCCTGCTGCTGGTGTTCTTCTCGGCTGCATTCGTCATGCCGCACATGTATCACATGGCCTTTACCGAAAACCTCAATCCGCGCGCCCTCAGCACAGCCAGCTGGGGTCTGCCGCTGTTCCTGCTGCTGATGAGCCTGGCAGTCCCGCCGATCCTCTGGGCAGGCCTGCATCTGGGTGTACGCACCAATCCGGAATACTACTCACTGGGCCTGGGCGTGGCCGGTGGATCCGAGTGGCTCTCGCTGCTGGCCTTTGTCGGCGGTCTGTCGGCGGCCAGCGGCCTGATCATCGTCATCACCCTGGCACTGTCGGGCATGGTGCTCAATCATCTGGTGCTGCCGCTCTACCAGCCCAGCGCCGACAACAACATCTACCGCTGGCTGCTGTGGACCCGCCGCACGCTGATTGCCGCCATCATCATGGCCGGCTACGGCTTCTACCGCCTGCTCGGCGCCGAACAGGACCTGGCCAACCTCGGTATTGCCTCGTTTGTCGCCACCGTACAGTTTCTGCCGGGGACCCTGTCAGTGCTGTACTGGCCACAAGCCAACCGCCGCGGCTTCATCGGCGGCGTCATTGCCGGCATGCTGGTGTGGGCCGTCACCCTGCTGCTGCCACTGGTTACCGAGCTGCACGGCATCACCCTGTTCGGGCTGACCCTGTCATTCAATGCCGACACCTGGCACCTGGCCGCGATCTCCTCGCTGGCTGTCAACGTCGTGGTGCTGGCGCTCGTCTCGCTATTTACCCAACGCTCGGTTGAGGAGCAGAGTGCTGCCGAGGCCTGCTCGGTCGACAACGTCAGTCGCCCCCAACGGATGCAGCTGATGGCGTCCTCGCCGCAGGAGTTTGCCCAGCAACTGGCCAAGCCGCTCGGCAACAAGACCGCCCAGCACGAGGTCGAGCAGGCGTTGCGAGACCTAAAGCTGCCATTTGACGAGCGCCGCCCCTATGCCCTGCGCCGCCTGCGCGACCGGCTGGAAGCCAACCTGTCGGGCCTGATGGGTCCCTCGGTGGCCCAGGACATCATCGAGACCTTCCTGCCGTTCAAGATGGGCCGCGACGGCTATATGACCGAGGACATCCATTTCATCGAAAACCGGCTGGAGGACTACCACAGCCGCCTGACCGGACTGGCCGCCGAACTCGACGCCCTGCGACGCTATCACCGCCAGACGCTGCAGCACCTGCCGATGGGCGTCTGCTCGCTGGCCCAGGACAATGAAATCCTGATGTGGAACCACGCCATGCAGGCGCTGACCGGCATCGACGCCGACAGCGTCATCGGCTCGCGCCTGAGCAGCCTGCCCGGCCCCTGGCGAGACCTATTCGAGCGATTCGTCGAAGACCAGGCCTCGCACCTGTACAAGCAGAAACTGGCAGTCAATGGCCATACCCAGTGGCTCAGCCTGCACAAGGCTGCGATCGACGAGCCCGGCTATGTTGGCGGTAGCGGCCTGGTACTGCTGGTCGAGGACCAGACCGAAACCCAGATGCTGGAAGAGGAGCTGATGCATTCCGAGCGTCTGGCCTCAATCGGTCGTCTGGCTGCTGGCGTTGCCCACGAAATCGGTAACCCGATCACCGGCATCGCCTGTCTGGCGCAAAACCTGCGCGACGAATCGGAACAATCGGAATCACGCGAAGCCGCCGAACAGATCCTCGACCAGACTCGCCGGGTCTCCCGGATCGTGCAGTCACTGGTCAACTTCGCCCACGTTGGCAGCCGCCACCAGAACCCCAACGAGCCGGTCGATCTGGCGGCCTGCACCAACGAGGCGATTCACCTGCTGTCGCTCAACCGCAGGGGGCCGGAGGTCAAGTATGTTAACCTGTGCCGACCCGAACACATGGTAGCCGGTGACGCCCAGCGCCTGGTTCAGGTCCTTATCAACCTGCTGGGTAACGCACGGGACGCCAGCACTGATGGCGACAGCATCACCATCGCCACCCAGGAAAACGAACACCAGGTACTGCTGCAAGTAGAGGATCAGGGCAGCGGCATCGACAAGGACATCATGGATCGGCTGTTCGAGCCGTTCTTCACCACCAAGGACCCAGGGACAGGTACCGGGCTCGGATTGGCACTGGTCTACTCCATTGTCGAAGAGCATTATGGTCAGATAACCATCGACAGCCCGGTCGACCAGACAACCCGGCGCGGCACTCGCTTCACCATTACCCTGCCGCGCTATAGCATGAGCGGTAACGGCGTCCCTGCCTGATGCTGCAACAGGCGCCGTCACCTGTGAGGTAACTATGTCAGACATTCTGGTTGTTGAAGACGAAGCCATCATCCGTACGGCATTGAAACGGTTGCTGGAGCGCCACCACTACCAGGTAGAGGAGGCCGGCTCGGTCAGCGAGGCCGTCGAGCGACACGATCTCGACCGTTTCAAGCTGATCATCAGCGACCTGCGCCTGCCGGGCGAGCCCGGCACCGAACTCATCCGCCGTGCGCCGAACACGCCCGTGCTGATCATGACCAGCTACGCCAGCCTGCGCTCGGCGGTCGACTCGATGAAGCTCGGCGCTGTCGACTACATCGCCAAGCCGTTCGATCATGACGAAATGGTTGAAACCGTGCAGCGCATTATTGCCGCCGGCGACCAGCGCAAGCAGCAGAGCGGCGCGACTCCGACGCCAGAGCCGGCGCCCAAGGCCACCACGGCCAGCACCGATGGTGGTGGCCAGGATATGGGTATCATCGGCGCCTGTGACGCCATGCAGACTCTTTTCAAGCGCATTCGCAAGGTCGCGCCAACCGACTCGACCGTACTGATTCAGGGTGAGTCCGGTACCGGCAAGGAGCTGGTTGCCCGGGCCATGCATGAACAATCCCAGCGCGCCAAGGCACCGCTGATTTCGGTCAACTGCGCTGCCATTCCGGAAACCCTGATCGAGTCTGAACTGTTCGGCCATGAGAAGGGCTCCTTTACCGGCGCCACCAGCAACCGTACCGGCCTGGTCGAGGCGGCCGACGGCGGCACCCTGTTCCTTGACGAGATCGGCGAGTTGCCACTGGAGGCTCAGGCGCGATTACTGCGGGTGCTGCAGGAAGGAGAGATTCGCAGGGTCGGCTCGGTGCAATCGCACAAGGTTGATGTGCGTCTGGTGGCCGCCACCCACCGCGACCTCAAGACCATGGCGCGACAAGGTCTGTTCCGTGAGGACCTGTATTACCGCCTGAACGTGATCGAGTTGCGCCTGCCGCCACTGCGCGAGCGCGGCCGGGACGTGATGCTGATCGCCGAGGCGCTACTGCAGCGCGCGGCACGCAACATGAATATGGAAGGTCTGCACTTCAGCAGGGACGCAGAGCGCGCAATCCTCGCCTACAGCTGGCCGGGCAACGTGCGCGAGCTGGAGAACGCAATCGAACGTTCGGCCATTCTCTGTGATCACGAGGAAATTACTGCCGACCTGCTGGGCATTGAGCTGGATGCCGAGATCGAGCGTGCTTCCGAGGCCGCCAACGCCCTGCAAACCATGCAGAACGAAGTAACCCCCGGGCAGGAGCCGGCCGAGGACCTGTCGCTGGAGGACTACTTCCAGCACTTTGTACTGGAGCACCAGGACCACATGACCGAAACCCAGCTGGCCCACAAGCTCGGCATCAGCCGCAAGTGTCTGTGGGAGCGCCGGCAGCGCCTGGGTATTCCGCGCAAGAAAACCGCCAGTACCTGATTTGCCCTCCCTGCAAGGCTGCCGGCAACGTGCAGCCTTCCCCTCTGGCTCTATCCATCCCTGCTCAGTACCGTCCTTAGCCCGCCAATGTGTTACCTGTTACCGGGAAAGTTCCCGCAAAACTGTTACCGCACCCCCACACAGAGGTAACACTTTAGTCCAATTGGAGGTAACACCTAGGGGTAACACAGAGTAGGAAAAGACAGAAAAATCGCAAGTCATTGATTTCAAACAACTTTAAAAAGTTGGCACGCGGAATGCTTTATATCTGGCACAACAACAATAAAAACCAAAACACATAACAAAAATAACATTCGACTCCACACACAATAAAAACAAGACGTGAGAGACGCAGCAAACTGATTTTTTTGGAGAATAGCAGTCGATTTGCGAACAGGATGTTCGGTTGGACAGAGAAGAACAAAAGTTGCTCAAGCAACCCACCGTCCAAAGCCAGCAGCAGGCCACTTCGAACCTAAGCTTCCAAAGCAATCCGTTTGTTTTGGACAACCCGAGATGGGTCAGTCGCAAAGCGGTGACTACCGCTTCAAACAAACAAGAAGAACAGCTCTGATAAAAACAATAATAAAAAACCATTAGGGGGAGTTAACCACTCCCCTTGAGCTTTCCCCCCCTCCTGATTCTCCATTGCCCATCCCCCTGATTTCTTACCTTTCCCGACAATTCAGGCTAGAATGCACGTCAATCGCGGCCAACAGGCTGCATGCGCGTCCGGCCCAACCGCCTGTTGCGCGCCCCATTCACCAGCGCTACCGTGCAGGTCAACAGGCAGAGCAACCGCTCACGCTGATCGGCAGCCGGAACAACCAGCCCCTATGATTCGAAAGCTGTTGCAGAAAATACCCTCTCCCTTCGGCCACCCTCAGCGCCGCCGAACTACGCCGAGCATTATCCCCGCCAGCCAGCATTCGCTACGCCGTGAGCGCTTGAGCAGGCACGCGGTCAGCGTGGTTGAACGGCTGCAGCAGGCAGGCTATCAGGCCTTTCTGGTGGGTGGCTGTGTGCGTGACCTGCTGCTCGATATCACCCCGAAGGACTTTGACGTCGCCACCAGCGCCACCCCCGAACAGGTCCGCGCAACGTTCCGCAACGCGCGTCTGATTGGCCGCCGCTTCAAGCTGGTCCACGTGCATTTCGGGCGGGAGATCATTGAAGTCGCGACCTTCCGCGCCAATCACGAAGCAGAGGCCTCGGAGGAGCAGTCCCGCCAGAGCGAATCGGGCCGACTGTTGCGCGACAACGTGTACGGTACCTTTGAACAGGACGCCCAACGCCGCGACTTCACGATCAACGCGCTCTACTTCGACGTAACCAGTGGCCAGATCCACGACTTTGCCAACGGCGTGCATGATATTCGCAACCGCCTGATCCGTCTTATCGGTCAACCGGAACAGCGCTACCAGGAAGACCCGGTGCGCATGCTGCGCGCCGTGCGCTTTGCGGCCAAGCTGAACTTCGACATCGAGCAACATACCGCAGCGCCCATCGAGTCGATGGCACCACTGCTGCACGACATTCCCGCAGCGCGCCTGTTCGATGAAAGTCTAAAGCTGCTGATGAGCGGCCAGGGCCTGGCAACCTTTGACCTGTTGTATCAATACGATCTGGTAGCGCCGCTGTTTCCGGATACCGACGACGCTATCCTTGAACGCCCTGACTACACCCTGCAGCTGGTTCGCCAGGCCCTGCGCAACACCGACGAGCGCATCGCCCAGGACAAACCGGTTACCCCGGCGTTCCTGTTTGCAGCCCTGCTCTGGCCTGCCCTGCCCGGGCGGGTGAAGTATCTGGAGGAGCAGGGTATCCCGGCGATACCCGCCTACCAGCAGGCAGCCCACGAGCTGCTCGCCGAGCAATGCCGCCATACCGCGATTCCGAAGCGCTTCAGCATTCCCATGCGGGAAATCTGGGACATGCAGCCACGACTGGAGCGCCGCAGCGGACGCCGGGCAGACCAGATGCTGGAGCATCCGCGCTTCCGGGCGGCCTACGACTTCCTGCTGCTGCGCGAAGCTGCCGGCGAGGAAACCGACGGCCTTGGTCAATGGTGGACGCAATACCAGGACGCCAACCCCGAACAGCGCCGGCAGATGATTCGCGAGCTGGGTGACGGCAGCAAAAGCAGCGGTAAACGCGCTCGCTCGCGTCCGCGCAGAAACAAGCCGCGCAAGCCGCAGAGCAACTGATGCCGCGCAGCTATATTGCCCTGGGCAGCAACCAGGGCGACCCGGTTCAGCAGGTCCAGACCGCCTGCGACGCGCTGCGCGAGCTGCCCCGCAGCCAGCTTGTAGCCTGCTCATCGCTGTACCGCAGCGCGCCCATGGGGCCACAGGACCAGCCAAGCTACATCAACGCGGTGCTGGCGCTGGATACCGAGCTTGAGCCAGAGGCACTACTCGATAACCTGCAACGCATCGAGCTGGAGCACGGCCGGGTACGCAAGGCCGAGCGCTGGGGGCCGCGTACCCTGGACCTGGATATACTGCTGTTCGGTGACCAGCTCATCCGCACCGAGCGCCTGCAGATTCCGCACTATCACATGCATGCCCGCGCCTTCGTCCTCTACCCCCTGGCCGAGATAGCGCCCGCGCTGAGAATGCCTGACGGCACAGCGCTGGAAACGCTGCTGCAGAACTGCCCCCGCGGTGATCTGCAGGCATTGCCGTTTTTTATACAACAGCCTGGTGCGCAAACGGACTTGACACCCCCGGGCTGACACGTAGGATGCGATTCCGGTGACCAGCCAAGTGTTACCGAAATCCTGCCCGGCCAAGGCTATACTCTCGCCAGGACACCCGGCGCGAGAGCCAACCTCAACGGTGCCGAAGCGCCAAGTAACAGCCACACACTGGAATCAGTCATGCCTGACGTTACTCTGACCACGCTGAACAAACTCAAGCAAAGCGGCGAAAAGATCGTTTGTCTGACAGCCTACGACGCGACCTTCGCCCATGTCGAAAGTGAAGCCGGCGTCGAAGTTATCCTGATCGGCGACTCGCTGGGCATGGTCCTGCAGGGACACGACAGTACCCTGCCGGTCAGCGTCGCCGACATGGCGTACCACACCGCAGCCGTCAAGCGCGGCAACAAGGGCGCGCTGATCATGGCCGACCTGCCCTTCATGGCGTACGCCACCCTCGACCAGGCCCTGGCCAACAGCGCAGCGCTCATGCGCGCAGGCGCACACATGGTCAAGCTGGAGGGAGGTCGCTGGCTGGCAGACAGCATTACAGTACTGAGCCGCAACGGTATTCCGGTCTGCGCACACATGGGCCTGACACCACAGACAGTCAACGTGCTGGGCGGCTTCAAGGTGCAGGGTCGCGACGAAGCGCAGGCCCGCGCCATGGTCGAAGACGCCAAGGCACTGGAAGCGGCCGGTGCAGCCATGCTGCTGCTTGAGTGCGTGCCGCCGGCGCTGGCCAACGCGATTACTGCTGCGGTCAGTGTTCCGGTTATTGGCATCGGTGCCGGCAGTGGCACCGATGGCCAGGTACTGGTGGTCCACGACATGCTCGGACTGTCGCTCAGCGGACGCATGCCGCGCTTCGTGAAAAACTTCATGGCTGGCCAGCCCGACATCCCGTCGGCCATCCGCGCCTACGTCGAAGCGGTCAAAAAGGTCGAATTCCCAGCAGCCGAACACGAGTTCTGAGCCCATGAACACCCTGCATACCATTGCGCAAGTGCGCGCTGCGGTTAGTCGTGCCCGCCAGGAAGGCAAGCGAATCGGAATGGTTCCCACCATGGGTAACCTGCACGCTGGCCACATTGCTCTGGTCGAGAAGGCGCTGCAGCGCACCGACTACGTGGTCGTCAGCATTTTCGTCAACCCGATGCAGTTCGGGCCCGGTGAAGACCTGGACAGCTATCCGCGCACCCTGGCCGAAGATCAGAAAAGACTGCTGGAAGTAGGAGCACATCTGGTATTCGCCCCCAGCGCGAGCGAGATGTACCCCGAGGGCATGGACGGTCACACCCGGGTGAGCGTGCCGGTGGTTTCGGAAGGATTGTGCGGAGCCAGCCGCCCAGGCCACTTCGAGGGTGTGGCGACCGTTGTCAGCAAGCTGCTGAACATCGTCGGCCCCGATGTCGCCGTGTTTGGCCAGAAGGACTACCAGCAGCTCGCGGTCATTCGCAAGATGGCGCAGGACCTCTGTCTGCCGGTGAAGATCATGGGGCATCCGACCATCCGTGCCGAAGACGGCCTGGCGCTGTCCTCGCGCAATGGCTACCTGAACGCAGAGCAGCGCGCCGTTGCGCCGCTGCTGCAGCGGACCCTGCAGCAGATTGCAGCGCAGGTAACCTCGGGTCGTACCGACTATGCGCAGATCATCAACGAGGCCAGTCAGCAGCTGAGTGCCGCCGGCATGCGCCCGGACTATCTGGACCTGCGAGATGCCAGCAACCTGTCACAGGTAAACGATCAGACCCGCGATCTGGTGGTGCTGGCCGCCGCCTACCTCGGCACCACACGCCTGATCGACAACCTCGAATTCAGCCGCTCCTGAGCGGCTTTCCCCTCTCTTTTGCGGGCCGATGGCCCGCCGATTTGACGCCCGCCTCTCATACCAAAGAAGGGTTGTCTTGCCCCCCTCTGATGGCCGACGCTAAATGGCCTAGACTGATCGCACAGCCCCAACGGCTTTGTCGGTCCGGAATCTCTGCTGCAGCACCGGAATGACCCTCTTCAGGGCCGGCTGACAAGAGACTGCCTGAATTCAATAACAAGAGGGGAATACCCATGTACGCAATCGAAAACCACAAGGTGTCCGAGTCCGCTCGCGCGCATACCCACCTGGATGACGCGACCTATCAGCGTATGTACAGGCAGTCGCTTGAGCAGCCCGACCAGTTCTGGGCCGAGCAGGCCGAACGCTTTCTGACCTGGGACAAGCGCTGGAGCAAGGTACACGAAAGCGATCTGAGCAAAGGTCAGGCTGCCTGGTTTATCGACGGCAAGCTCAACGTCAGCGTCAACTGCATTGACCGCCACCTGGCCGAGCATGGCGACGAGATCGCCATCATCTGGGAAGGTGACGACCCGAGCCAGGATGCCCGCATCAGCTACCGCGAACTGCACGACAAGGTCTGCCGCCTGGCCAACGTGCTTAAGGCGCGCGGTGTCAGCAAGGGTGACCGTGTCTGCCTGTACATGCCGATGATCCCCGAAGCGGCTTACGCCATGCTGGCCTGCGCGCGTATCGGTGCGGTTCACTCGGTGGTCTTTGGTGGTTTCTCGCCGGACGCACTGCGTGACCGTATTCTCGATGCCGACTGCCGAGCAGTCATCACCGCCGACGAGGGCGTGCGCGGAGGCAAGACCGTCCCGCTCAAGGTCAACGTCGAAAAAGCGCTGAAAGACTGCCCCGACGTCCACACTGTGATAACCGTCAAGCGCACTGGTGCTGACGTTGCCTGGGATGAAAAGCGTGACGTCTGTTACACCGAAGCGACCAGCGCTGCGAGCAACCAGTGTGCGCCAGAACCGATGGACAGCGAAGACCCGCTGTTTATCCTGTACACCTCCGGCTCCACCGGCAAACCCAAGGGCGTGCTGCACACCACCGGCGGCTATCTGCTGATGGCGGCAATGACCCACTACTACGTGTTCGACTATGTGCCGGGCGAGGTCTACTGGTGTACGGCTGACGTGGGCTGGATCACCGGCCATTCCTATATCGTCTACGGCCCGCTTTGCAACCGCGCGACCACCGTGCTGTTTGAAGGCGTACCGACCTACCCGGATGCATCCCGCTGCTGGCAGGTGATCGACAAGCACCAGATCAACATCTTCTACACCGCGCCAACCGCCCTGCGCGCACTGATGGCCAAGGGCGATGCGCCGGTCAAGTCGTCCTCGCGCGCCAGCCTGCGCCTGCTCGGCAGCGTCGGCGAGCCGATCAACCCGGAAGCCTGGGAATGGTATTACCACGTGGTCGGCGAGCAGCGTTGCCCGATTGTCGATACCTGGTGGCAAACCGAAACCGGCGCTGCCATGATCACTCCGCTGCCGGGCTGTACCCTGCTCAAGCCGGGTTCCGCCACCCGCCCGTTCTTCGGCGTCGAGCCGGCCCTGTACGACCCGGAAGGCAACGAGCTGGAGGGACCAACCAGCGGCAACCTGGTAATCAAGCGTTCCTGGCCGAGCCAGATCCGCACCGTTTACGGTGACCACCAGCGCCTGATCGATACCTACTTCAACACCTACAAGAACGTCTACTTCACCGGTGACGGCGCCCGCCGCGATGAAGACGGCTACTACTGGATCACCGGCCGGGTCGATGACGTGCTCAACGTCTCCGGTCACCGTATCGGCACCGCCGAGGTGGAAAGCGCACTGGTGCTGCACGACGCGGTCGCCGAAGCGGCAGTGGTTGGCTGCCCCCACGACATCAAGGGCCAGTGCATCTACGTCTATGTCACCCCGATGAACGGCGTTACCCCAAGCGAGGAGCTGGTCAAGGAACTGAAGGCCTTCGTGGCCGATCAGGTTGGCGCCTTTGCCCGCCCCGAGTTCATGCAGTGGGCACCAGGTCTGCCGAAGACCCGTTCGGGCAAGATCATGCGCCGCATTCTGCGCAAGATTGCCTGCAACGAACTCGACAGCCTTGGCGACACCTCGACCCTGGCCGATCCGGCGGTTGTACAGGATCTCATCGCCAACCGCATCGAGCACGCCTGACGCGATTCGACGCCCTGGCACAGCACTACTGCTGTACCAGGGCCGAGACAACTTGTCTGGAGTAGGGCGCCCCTCTATGCTTGTGCACTCGAAAAACAGTGCCTGCATAGAGGAGCCCGTTCATGCAAGAGGTCGTGATTGTTGCCGCCACCCGTACCGCCATCGGCAGTTTCGGGGGCCAGTTTGCCAAGGTACCCGCCCATGAGCTGGGTGCTACCGTTATCCGCCGCTTGCTCGACGAAACCGAAATCGATCCGGCTTCGGTTGACGAGGTCATCTTCGGCCAGGTTCTGACCGCAGGTTGCGGCCAGAATCCCGCTCGCCAGGCTGCTATCCACGCCGGTCTGCCGCACAGCGTTCCCGCCCTGACCCTGAACAAGGTCTGTGGCTCCGGCCTCAAGGCACTGCATCTGGCCGCTCAGGCCATCCGCTGCGGCGATGCCGAGATCATGATCGCAGGTGGCCAGGAGTCCATGAGCCTGTCGCCGCACATCATCCCGACCTCCCGCACCGGTCAGCGGATGGGTCACGGCCAGATGATCGACACCATGATTCAGGACGGCCTGTGGGATGCGTTCAACAACTACCACATGGGCATTACCGCCGAAAACCTGGTCGAAAAGTACGGCATCACCCGCGAGGAGCAGGACGCCTTCGCCGCCGCCTCCCAGCAGAAAGCGGTTACCGCACGCGAGACTGGCGTATTTGATCAGGAAATCACTCCGGTGAGCATTCCCCAGCGCAAGGGCGACGCACTGCTGATCACCCAGGATGAACAACCCCGCGCCGGTACCACTGCCGAGAGCCTCGCTGCGCTCAAGCCTGCATTCAAGAAAGACGGCAGCGTTACCGCCGGCAACGCCTCCAGCCTGAACGATGGCGCCGCTGCCGTGCTGATGATGAGCGCCAGCAAGGCCGCCGAGCTGGGCCTGCCGGTGCTGGCCCGCATCGCCTCCTACGCCAACGCCGGCGTTGATCCGGCGATCATGGGCATTGGCCCGGTTTCAGCCACCCAGCGCTGCCTGGCCAAGGCCGGCTGGCAGGTTGCCGATCTGGATCTGATCGAAGCCAACGAGGCATTCGCGGCTCAAGCCCTGGCTGTCGGCAAGGAACTGCAGTGGGACACAAGCAAGGTCAACGTCAATGGCGGTGCCATCGCTCTGGGTCACCCGATCGGCGCCTCCGGCTGCCGTGTACTGGTGACCCTGCTGCACGAAATGCTGCGCCGCGACGCCAAGAAAGGCCTGGCGACGCTGTGCATCGGCGGCGGTCAGGGCGTTGCTCTGGCGCTCGCCCGCGACTGATCCCCCTTCCGGCGGCGCCTTTCAGGGCGCCGCACGTTTGCTCATCGCTTATCTACACTGAACTGATCCGGGTCGGTCCGGTCATAGCCTGCGCGGCCTTCCTGTCACGGAAAGTCGCACGGGCCTGCGCCGCGCATCCGCCTGATTTGACGTTCAACCACACGAGCCCTGCATGGACAGCCAGACCAATCACTCTGCCTCCGCGCCAGCCGATGTTTTTCTCATTGATGGCCTGCGCACGCCCTGGGTCAACGCCGCAACGCTGCAGACCAGCGGCTTTGGTCTGCTCGACCTGGCGCTGCAGTGCGGCGCACCGCTGCTGCTGCGCTGTGCGGTTCCTGCGCACCGGCTGGACAGCCTGATTCTCGCGGCGGACGGCGAATCTCAGGTACATCCCCTGCGCAAACGCCTGCGGCTGGACAGCACGACCGAACTTTATCAATGCAGCCATGGCCTCTCTGCGGTTGCGCTGGCTTGCCAGCAAATTCGCAGTGGCGACGCCGATCTGGTGCTGGTCATCAGTGCCGATCTGCAAGCCACACCCCAAGAGCCACTGCTGACCTCCGCCAGACGCACAGCGCGCATGTTCGATATACAGGATGAAGACGCCAGTGCCTTCGCCGAAGCCAGTCGCCTGCGCGCTGGCGATGCCGAACAGGGCGGACTCACTGCCCGTCACCGTATAACCCTGTTCGATAGCCAGGGGCGCACGCACAACGAAGACCAAGCGGACGCAGTGGCGGGTGCCTGCGCCCTGCTGCTGGCCTCAACAGCGGGGCTGCAACAGCTGAAACGCACACCGCTCGCCCAGCTCGGAGCCGGCACGCATGCCCAGGCACCGCCTGAATACCCGACGCTGGCCCCCTTGCTGGCGTCCACACGCCTGCTGCGCCAGCGGCGGTTGTCGCTCGACGATATAGATCAGTGGGAGCTGCCGGAGTCGCCTGCACTGGCACTGCTGAGCCATCTGGCTGCCTGGCAGGATGCCGATTTCTGCCACCGCCAGCTTGAGCTGGAGCAGCCCGTCGGCCGTCTGGACCCGTGCAGCCTCAACATTCACGGCGGCAGTCTCGCCCTCGGCACACTGAGCGCGGGTGACGGCTGCCGCCAGTTGCTGCAGCTGGCAGACAGCCTGCAACGTCATGCGCTTTCCCGCGGCATCGTTTGCGATCAGCACGCCGACGGCCACGCGCGGGCACTGCTGATAAGCCACCCACAGGAGACCAGCGCATGACCGAGGCGAGCAACCCGCTCACGCTGCGCGAACGCGAGCTGGGGCCGTTCACTTATCTGGAACTGCAGCACCCTGCCCAGTCCACCTGGCGCCACTGGCGCCTGCGCCGGGACGAACGCAACGTGGCCTGGTTGCTGTTCGACCATGCCGACAGCAACGCCAACCTGCTCTGCGTGGCGGCGATGACCGAGCTGGGCGACGTGCTGGCCAGCCTGCGCCGCGACATGCCGGCGGCGCTGGTCATACGTTCGGCCAAGCCGTCCGGGTTCTGCATGGGCGCTGATCTGAAAGACTTCCGCCAGCTCGACAACGAAGCCGATGCGGTACGGCAACTGGTCGACGCCCACCTGCTGGCCCAGCAACTGATCGACCTGCCCTGCCCGACCCTGGCTGTGCTGCATGGTGAGACCCTGGGCGGCGGACTGGAACTGGCGCTGTGCTGCGACATGCGTCTGGCGACGCCGGACACCCGCACCGGCCTGCCGGAAATTCGGGTTGGACTGCATCCCGGGCTGGGCGCTACCGCACGCTTGCCCGACCTGATCGACCCGATGCTGGCGATGCGCATGATGCTGACCGGCACGGCGCTTGGCGCCGAGCAAGCCCACAAGGCAGGGCTGCTTGACCAGGTCGCTGCCGAGCACAAGCTCAGGCCGCTGATCGAAGATGCCCTCAACGGCCGGCTGGCCCTGCGTCGCCGTAACCTGAAAGCGCGCCCGTTCCGGCTTGACTGGGTGCGCCGACTGGCCGCACTGGCCATGCGCCGTCAGGCCGGCGCCAAGGCCGACCCGCGCCACTACCCGGCGGCTGAGGCCCTGATCGAGCTCTGGCAGCGCCACGGCGGCCAGCCCGACCTGCTGCTGCACCGGGAGATCTATTCGTTCGCGCGCTTGATCAATAGCCCGACCAGCCGCCACCTGATTCAGTTGTTCTTCCAGCGCCAGCGCCTCAAGGAGCTGGCCGCCGGCAAGGAAAGCCGTCGCCTGTCCCAGCTGCATCTGATCGGCGACAGCGGCGACGGTATTCAACTTGCGGCACTGGCGGCGCTGGCCGGCCTGCGCGTCAGCGTTGGCGGCTCGGCAGCCAGCATGAGCGCCTGCATCGGGCAGATCCGCCGGCTGGCCCGCGACGAGGCACAGCGCCAGCAGGCGCTGGACGCGCTGGTTTTTGATCCGCAGCACCACGGAGTGGCGCTGGCCGATGCTCTGATCGACGGCCAGCAGGCGGATATGGAGCAGCGCCGCGCGCAACTGCAAACACTGGAAACCAGCCTGCGCCCGCAGGCCCTGGTGCTCAGCTTCGCCGATCCGGTAGAGCCGCTGCGCGCCGCACTCGGCGATGCCGGCCGCCTGCTGGGCCTGCGCTTCGCTTCGCCAGAGCGCGGCGCCCTGGTCGAGATTGCCGCGCATAGCACCAGCCGAACTATCAGTCAGCAACACGCCCGTCAGCTGGTCGGCCAGCTAGGCTGTCTGCCGCTGCCGGTCAGCAGCCAGCCGGGTCTGTTGTTGCGCCGGGTGCTGGCACCCTGGCTGCTTGAAGCCATGTTGCTGCTGGAGGAAGGAGCCAGCGCCGACGCCATCGAACAGGCCGCCCTAGCGTTCGGCTGCCCCCAAGGCCCGCTGGCAATTGCTGAGGGATGGGGCCTGAGCCACTGCCTGGCCCTGTTCGAGCGCCTGCACGGCGAACGCGACACCCCCTTGGCGGAGCCCCCTGCCATCCTGCGCAACAGCGTCGAGCAGGGGCGCACATCGTTGCTTGACCCCAAACGGCGCCGTTGGAAAACCGGCAAAGCCCGGTCAGCCAAACTGAGCGCTGACCAGAGCGACCGGTTGCTGCTCAGCCTGCTCAATAGTGCGGTACGCGCCTGCCGTCAGGGAATTGTCAGCGACGCGGACATGCTGGATGCGGCTCTGGTGCTGGCAGGCTATTTCCCGCCGTTTCGCGGCGGGCCGCTTTGCCACGCACGCGAAACCGGGCATGCGGCAATCGTGCAGCGCCTGCGTGAGCTGAGTAACGATCTCGGCCCCCGCTTTGCGCCGGACCCGGGCTGGCAACCGGTGGTCGAAGACGCGGCCCCTGGGGAGCCTTTACAGGCCGGGTAGCGGCTGGGTCTGCTGCTCGGCCCTCAGGAGCTTCTGCTGCATCTCGGCGCGCATCTTCTCGGCCAGCGGTGCGTCCAGCAAGCGGCGCAGAAAGGTCGGATTCAGGCCCTTGCTGTGGCAGTAACGGAACACCTCGTTGATGCTGGGGAAGGCCGTATCACCCGGGGTTACGGCTACCGGCTGTCCGACGCAGACGACACCTTCGTTGAGCACCCGTGCGTAGGCCCCGCAGCGTTCGGCTTGCACGAACGCCTTGGCAAAACGGCTGTCGCCCACCCGTGCCGCCAGCGTTGAACAGGGAATCCGCGGTGCGGTGATTTCCAGCAACAGCTCGCCGATGCGCACACGGTCGCCGATTCGCAGCTCCGGCCACCAGTGCGAGAGGGTCAGGTTCTCGCCAAAAAAGCCGGGCTCAAGCGGACGCTGCAGCTGTTCGCTCCACCAGTCGATGTCTACCTGACTGTAGAGGTAGACCGCCTGATCGGGGCCACCGTGGTGCTTCAGATCAGCAATAAAATCCCCGGCAATGCCGCCGGCACCGATCAACACTTCGCCGCTGCGGGCCTGTTTGAAATGCCCGGTACGGGTTAAACGCGCACCAATGCGCAGTGCCTGCGGCTCGGCGGCATTGATCGACAGCAGGGTAACGGCGGTTTCAGTCATGATGGGCGCTCATCCGGCGTGGGAAAGCCCCCAGTCGAGCGGATTTGCCTCGGTGCTGTCAACCACGACGCGCCAGATAGCCCCGCGCCAGAAACAGAAAATGCGCGCTGCCGATCAACGGCAGGACTACCAGCATCAGATTGGCAGCCGGCGATAACGTCCAGTGGCTGTAGAAGGTCAGCAGGCTGGCCACCCCCAGTAACAGCATGATCACGATGGCCCGTGGCGAGGCCACCTCGCGCATCGGCATGACCACCTTGGACACCAGCTGGATCAGCGCCCAGAGGCCGCACAGTCCACCAAGCAGTAGCAGCGTAAGCAGCCAGGCGAAGGGTTTGTCCGCCTCGTTGGCAAAGGCCATCGGCAGCATCAGCACGCCCAGCCCAATCAGCACCACCAGACTGCCGAAGCACACCACCGCTTCGAGCAGGTAACCCCTGCCACTGGAACGCAGCAGCCGACGAACAGCCCCCTCTCTCATGCGCCAAATACCCCCGCCAGCGCGAGCAACATCATTGCCATCAGCGCCAGCACGCCGATGGTGAAGGCGCGGCGGCGGGCGGGCACATAGTTGCTGCCGGTATGAACCCAGGCGTGAACCAGCCGGCTGAAGACAAATAGCCAGGCCAGTCCCTGCGCCAGCAGACCCGCGGCACCAAGACTCCAGAGCACCATTACCAGCGCGTAGAACAGCACCGGCAGCTCGAACTGGTTACGAATACAGTTATTGATCTGCTGCACCGGCTCGGGCCAGGCATCGTCGTGCAGCGCCCGCCGCGCCTCATCGAGCTGTCCGGCCGCCTGCGCACGCGCCTTGGCCCGGGTCAGGGCGATGTAGAGCCAGAACACCAGCGCCATGTGCATCAGTACAGGGAGGAAAATCAGTTTCTCGGTCATGGTCGGTGCTCTGCTTGTTGTTGTAGTCAGCTTTGCGGAGCACGGTAGCGCTGTCGCGCCTGCCTGTCGACCCGTTCAACCGTCGCCAGGTCGCAGGCCCCCAGCGTCAGCACATTCTGTCGCCCGGCGGCGAGGGTCTGATGATTTGGGCCGCTGACCTGTTCAGGGTCACGCTCGCCATCATCCTCCCAGAAACACACCGCGCAGATCTCATAGCCGCCTTCACTGCCGAGACTGTAGTAACCGCAGCAAGGGCATGCGTACGTGGGCTCGGGGGCACCGTCGATCTGCTCGACAATCAGCCCACGCTCAGTCAGCGCCTGTTGCAAAAAGGCGTTGGTCACACCGTAGAGGTCCTCGATCAGGCTGGAGTGCACCAGCGGATCAAGCAGACTGTCGCCGGGGTCAGCCGGCTCGACTCCGCGGCACACCAGGGTGCGCAGTGCATCCGGCAGCACAGCGACCTGCGGGTCTGCCTCGGAAAAACCGCAGAAAAACCAGAACGCGACAATTTCAGCGCGCTCGGACGCCTCCATCTCCGCCATCATCAATCTGGCCAGCTGCGCTTTCGCCTCGTCCCGCCGCATCCGCTGTCTCCCTGCGAATCTGCTTGTGCATCTCACAGCGTAGCAGCCGTATGGCGCCACGCTGTACCCATTGCTGCGCCGTTACCCGGTAACCGTGGCGCAGAAAGAACGGCCGGGCAACCAGACTCGCCTCGGTCCGAAATTGCTCCGCACCTGCAGCCCGCATGCGGCTTTCGGCGTGCGCCAGCAATTGCGAGGCAACCCCATCGCGTGCTGCCTCCGGCGCACAGTAGAGCAGGTCGATGTGACCATCCGTGCTGAAGCCGATAAAACCCAGCAATACGCCCGCCTCTTCGAGCAACCACAACTGCACGCTATCCAGCCGTTGCCGCCAAGCCGGCAGGTCCGGCTCCAGCGGCGCCCAGGCCAGGCGCTGGGCAGTATCGTAATCACTGGCCGCCAGCGTATGCACCGAGCGGGTGAACAGGCTGACACAGCGCTCGTAATCAGCGGGCTGGGCGCAGCGCAGCACGCGGCTCACAACGCCCCACGGTAGATCTGGTCGCGGCCGTGCCGCGCCTCCAGCCCGAGTCTTTTGGCTCGTGGCAGGCCCCGCACTACCAATGCATAGGAGTGATCAATCATCCGTTGCAGCTCACCCGGCGGGATACTGTCGTCGTTGCGTACGGTGTTCCAGTGCCGCTTATTCATGTGATACCCGGGACTGACCGCAGCAAACAGGTCACGCAGGCCCGGAGCCTGGTGCGGGTCACACTTTAGGTTAACGCACTCGCAGCCCGACCGCTGGAACACCAGCGCGAACAGCTTGCCTTGAACCTTGAAGACCTGGGCATCCGGGCCGAACGGATAGCCGTCCTCAGCCTCGGGTTTGCTTCTCAGGTAACCTTGCAAGTCCATCTGCATCTCCTGTCGGTCAATACAAGTCTACCGCCAACGCGGGTAGCGCCGGATGATGCGAGTGTCGCTGGACGAAGTCACCCATGCAACACAAGCACGTTGGCAGTTACCGGAATGCCTCCGCTACCGCCCCATCGCCGCCAGCCGACGGAGGCACGGCAGTAGCCCGCAGACCTCGCCGCCAGCGTGCGGGAGTCGTCTCTGTCCAGCGACGAAAAGCCCTGTTCAGGGCACTCTGCTCGGAAAACCCAAGCAAAAGCGCAACCTCACCGAGTTGCAGCGTCGAGTCTGCCAGATAGGCTTCAGCAAGCCGCTGCCGGGTGCGATCGAGCAAACTCCGCCAAGTCAGGCCGCGCTGCTGCAGACGACGTTGCAGGGTTCGCGCAGACAGGCACAGCTCCTCGGCAACGAGCTCTAACCCAACCTCACCCTCCGGTAACCGACGCACCAGCGCCCGCTGCAGTGCGCAATCAAAGGCATCCGCTCCAGGCAGCGCCAGCAACAGAGCCCTGGCCTGCTGATCCAGCTGCTCGCGCACGTCCGGATCACTGTGCGGCAGTCGGCAGGCCAGCCAACTGACTGGCAATGCGACCTCGGTAGCAGCAGCGTCAAATACGACCTCACAGCCAAAAAAGGCGTCATAGGCCGCGCGCGAACGATCATCAGGCGTGGGAAAAACAAATCCGACCCGCGCCACAGCCGAAACCTCCGGCAGCAGCCGTCGCAGAAAACTGACCAGCGCTGCGATGGCAACGGTATCGGCCGATGCCCCAGTACTGGCATCAGCGTCCCAGCAGAGCACAACCAGGTCATGCTGCACGCGTACACGAACCAGTTGCTGACCGTAGAACAGCTGCTCATAGCGCCGGTAGACCTGCAATGCCTCGCCCAGCGTATGGCTTGCAAGGCTCAGGTAGCCAAGTACGCCGACATGCCGCGGCCGAACTTGCGCGCCTATCTCCAGCGCCGGCACAACCGCCGTTGCAGGCAGCATACTGGCGCGCTCCAGCAGTTGCTGCCAGATTGCCAGTGGCACCGCCTCGTCCTGACGCCGACTATCAAGCAGCAGGCGCAAATCCGGGGCGGGGAACTGGTAAAGATCAAGCCAGTCAGTCAGCAGCTGTATCCAGCCGCCGGTGACCCGCATGGGCATGGCCATGGTGATTCCTGTTGGCGTATTGGGTCAAAAATGCAGCATATCCGGTCAATATTCAAGCGGCGCCATGGCGCATCATCACATTCGATACCACCTGGAGGGGATGATGGAACGCCTTTATGACAGCTTTGCCCAGGTGCTCGCAGACAGCGGCCTGACGACCCTGCTGAACGCTCTGCCCGCCTGGCTGGCATTCGATGAGCGCCAGCTGATATTCGTCCTGGCTACACCGGTGTTCATCGGCGTATTCGTCTGGGAGTACCTTAAAATCCGCCACGACCACAGGCTGGTCGACACCCGGGAGTCCGTGCGCAACTTCATGCTCGGAGCCGGATACCAGACGACAGAGTTACTGTTCGCCGGCCTGATTGCCTTCCCGGTTCACGCACTGGCCTACCAGCATCGCCTGTTCGATATTCCGCTGACCTTCACTACGGCAGTTCTGCTCTGGGTGCTGACCGACCTGTGCTTCTACTGGATGCATCGCAGCTCCCACCGAGTACGCTGGTTCTGGGCCGCACACGTGACCCACCATTCCAGCGAGCGGATGAACTTCTCCACCGCCATGCGCCAGAACGCGACCAATATCTTCAACGGCGGCTGGCTGTTCTATGTGCCGCTATCACTGCTGGGCTTCAACCCCGTATGGATCGGCATCTGCTATGCCCTGTCACTGGTGTATCAGTTTTTCATCCATACCACCCTGATCGGCAAGCTGCACCCGGCTATCGAGTATGTGTTCAACACGCCGAACCACCATCGGGTTCATCACGCCCGCAACCCCGGGTACATCGATAAAAACTACGGTGGTGTCTTCATTCTCTTTGACCGGCTGTTTGGTACATTTGCCAGCGAGCGCGACGATCAGCCGATCGAGTACGGCATTACCCGACCTGTCTGCAGCAACAGCCTGTTGGTCAACTGGCTGCACGAATACCGCGACATCGCCCGCGACATGCGCAAACCGGGCACGCTTTGGCAGCGCCTGCAACATCTCTGGCGCCCGCCGGAGTGGGAGCGCACCCATCGCGAGGAGTAATGGCAGACGCGTATACTCCGCGACCATGAAACTCGACCGATTTATCAGCAATAACACGCCCCATAGTCGGCAGACCGCGCGTCTGCTGATTGCCAGCGGCCGGGTAACCGTTGCCGGCAAGCAGGTCTTTGACCCGCGTTTTGAGGTCGACCAGTTCGTGGCTATCTGCCTGGAAGAACAGCTGCTGCAATACCGTCCTGCATTGTTCTTCATGTTGCATAAACCGGTCGGCTACCTGAGCGCCACCCGCGACCCGCAGCACCCAACCGTGCTGGAGCTGTTTCCTGCAGAGCTGCGCGCGGAGCTGCATATCGGTGGCCGCCTGGATCGCGGCTCCAGCGGGCTGCTGATTCTGACCAACGACGGCAGCTGGTCGAGGCGGCTGACAGAGCCCAGGGTAAAGCTGCCCAAGACCTATCGCGTCACGACACTGCGGCCCATCACCAGCGACACCGCCGAGCGTTTTGCTTCGGGGATCTACATGACCACCGAGCAGCTGACCACCTCACCGGCGCAACTGGAGCAGGTCGGTGCACGAGAATGCCGGCTAACCATCTACGAAGGCCGCTATCACCAGATCAAGCGAATGTTTCATGCCGTTGGCAATCAGGTGGCTACCCTGCACCGCGAAAGCATGGGCGCGATCCAACTCGACCCTGCGCTGCGGGCAGGGCAGTACAGGGCCCTCACCGCTGCGGAAGTCGCCTCGGTCGATCAACCGGCCACTGGCTCCAGATCCTCGTAGCAGCCCGGCACAAAGCGCGGCGTGCATAGTGCCAAAAACACCAGCACCTGCTCGCCGACGCAGCGGATACGCTGCGGGCAGCCCGCCGGGATGACCACCACATCACCGGCGCCCACCAGCCGGGCCGGCTGATCTGCCAGTTCGACCAGCCCCTCACCTGCCTCGATCAGATAACGTTCGGTCACCCCGTGCAACCGATGCCAGCGAGTCTGACCGCCAAGCGGCAGGCGCGCGCGAGCCACCGACAACAGCGGATCATCCGCCGCATTGGACAGTTCATGGATATAACAGCCTTCGTCAAAGTAATACTCGGCTGTAGGGTCGTAACGACGAATCAATGGCTGCATCAGCCCTCCAATGGATAACGCGCCAGTACCGAGTAGCGCGAGCCACCGGAGCCAGGATCACTGTTGAACAGGCAAAGCTCTTTCACCTGCCAGGGCACCGACAGCAATCCCCGCCGACGCTGCAGGAAACCTTGCAGAGGCGCGCTGCCCGGGCCGCAGCGCGCCAGCGTGACATGCGGTACAAAGCGCTGTGGCTCGGCGGCGCACCAAGGGGCGATCAGCTCGTCGACCTGCTCACGCAGCGCCTGCAGCGGCGCTGGCGCAACCACGCCAGCCCAGAGAATACTTGGCCGTTGCGGCGAGCCGAAATAGCCGACTCCGCCGAGCTGGAGTGAAAACGCCGGCGCATCAAGCGCAGCCAGTGCCGATGTCAACTCGTCCACCTGCAGCTCTTGCACAGCACCGATGAAACGCACAGTCAAATGCAGCTGCGCAGCCGTCTGCCAGCGCAAGGAAACAATCGGCTCCTGCAGAGCCAGTAACTGCTGGCACTGATGTTCAGGCAACTCCAGACCAAGAAACAGGCGCGGCATCAATTTCCTCCACTAGCCCTTTCCTTCTCAATGTAGCCGCTCGTCGGCACAGCCGGCAATTGATTGACACAGTCAACCAAAATGAACATGGTTGACAAAGTCAACCTAATCACAGCCAAATCGATGCAACGCCCATCACTCAGCCACGCTCTGCAGCAAGTCGCTCACGCCTATCGAGGCCATATGGTGCAAACCATCCGTGACGCCAATCTGCCGTTGCCCGGCACCCATGTCCGCATTCTCAAGGCAGTGTGCTATGTGCAGGCTTGTACCGCCCGGCGCATCGCCCAGCGCATGCGCCGTGACAAGGCACAGATCACCCGCGTACTCAACGATCTGCTTGAAGCCGGACTGATCAGCAAGGCCTGCAACCCGGCAGACAAACGCAGCCATTTGCTGCACCCAACCCCGGCAGGCGAGGCAATGATGCAGCGTATTCAGGAACTTGAGCAGCAAACGCTTACACGCATGACCTGTGACCTGACCCAAGCAGAGGTCGAGCACTTTATCCGTATCGCCTGGCATATGACCCAAAACCTGGAAGGCGACCTGCCACCAGACAGCTGATTGGAGAATTATCCATGGCCAAACCCGCACCACGGACCCTGCAGGTCCTCCGCAAGCAGCCAGTGACTCGAAACATGCTACGAGTCACCCTCGGTGGAGAAGGCATGCAAGCCTTCCCGGATGCCCAGGCCGGCGCTTATATCAAACTGATTTTCCCGGCTACCACCACCCAGCCCCAACGGATGCGTACCTATACCGTGCGCACACAGCGCTCGGGCGAGATTGATGTCGACTTTGTTCGTCATGCCGACGGCGGTCCGGCCTCAAGCTGGGCCGAGCAATGCAGCCCTGGCGATACCATCCTGATTGGCGGGCCTGGGCCACGCAAGCCGCTGCTGCAGGACGCCGACGGATTTGTTGTAGTCGGTGACATGACTGCCCTGCCGGCTATCAGTGTCAATCTGGAGTCCCTGCCGGTCAGCGCCTGCGGAGTCGCAGTACTGGAAGTGATCGATCCGGCGGATATTCAGCCATTGAACGCGCCAACCGGTATCGCGCTGAACTGGCTGGTCAATCCCGAGCCCGGCAGCAACCCTGCGGCACTGGTGGAGCGTCTGCGCCAGATAGACTGGCCGGCAGGTCGCGTGAATGTATGGGCCGCGTGCGAATTCGCCAGCATGCGTGCATTGCGCCAATTCCTGCGAGAGGAACGCCAAATCGCCCGCAGCGACCTGTACATCTCCAGCTACTGGAAGCATGGCGCCAGCGAAGACCAGCACAAGCAGGAAAAGCGGGGCGATGCCGAACAGGACACCCGATACTCCGCGTGAAGCTGCAGCCGGTGCAGCAGCGCCAGCTCGATTTCCGGCGCGACCGGTTGCAGGCGGCGCCCATCAACGCGCTGCCCGGTCGCCACGCTGCGCCAGGGTTTCCACACAGTGATCGATAAAAGCACGCACCGGCGGCAGCATGCCGCGGGGCGTGGTGAAGACCATGTGAATCTGGCCTTCCAGTGCATGCCATTGGGGCAGGATGTGAACCAGCCGGCCTGAACGAACCTCCGGCTCGCAAATATGCTCAGGCAACAACACCACGCCCTGACCGGCAACTGCCGCCTCGCATATCAGTTGCAAGTCACCGCAACTGAAATGCGGGGCATGGTGAAAGTCGCAGGTCTCGCCTGCATCATTGGCAAACTCCCAGCGATCCCGTTCAAGCATCTCGCCAACCGACAGGGTTGGAAAACGGCTGAGATCCTCCAGCTGCGCCGGCGCGCCCCCCATGCGCTGCAATAGCGCTGGGCTGGCAACCAGAATACGTGCGCCAACCCCAAGCGAACGCATAGCCAATGACTGATCGGTATCGAAACGGGTTGCCACTCGGAAGGCAACATCAATGCGCTCATTAATCAGATCAATCCGCTGACTGGACAGCCGGATCTGCACGCGTACTTGCGGATAGCGGGTCATGAAGTCGACCAGGGTATCGCGCCCCAAATACTCCAGCATGCCAGAAGACATGCTGACTCGAACCGTACCGGACACCTCATCACGCGCTGTCATCGCCAGCGCCTCGGCCGACTCCAGACGCTGCAGGATCACTTCGCATTCACGGTAAAGCTCGCGCCCCAGATCCGTCACTCGGAAGTGGCGAGTGGAGCGCTCGATGAGCCGGGCGCCGAAGTGTGCCTCCAGCCGCGCAACCCGCTTGCTGAGTTTCGACTTGCGCTCACCCGTTGCTCGTTCGGCGGCCGCAAACCCGCCAAAACGCACGACGCGAGCAAAGCACAACAGATCGTTCATATCCTGCATCGGAAGCGCCACCAGGGTTGTTCAGAGGGACCCGAATGCACAGTGAGACGGGCGTAAACGGGCCTATTGTTTCCAAAAAGGAAATTCTGAATCGCCAAATAGCACGCTACTGCGACACTTTGTCGCTGCCATATAGTGACCGAACCGCCCTTGCGACAGGTTCTCGACAGAAAGTCGAGAACCAGAAATCCTGCAAAAACAGAAACAGTTTCAGAATATTTCAGAAGTATACGCTGGAACCGGGGCGGGACTCATCAACAGGAGAACCCTGCATGAAAAATCTGTCTGCATTGATTGTGGCATCCTTCCTCGCCTCCAGCCCTGCTATCCAGGCCGATGACAACCGCCAGCGCCTCCAGCAAAACAGTGACCGCACAGCCAGTCAAAGTACCGCTGACTATCTTCAGGAGCTCATCGAGGCGCAGGCGCGGGCCAATACCGACACAGACGACCAAGGCAAGGCCTGATACCCCAAGAGCAATAGCGAGCGCCTCGGTGCAACCCGGGGGCACCGGCTTACTCACGACAGCTGTGGCAAGAAAAGCAGCAGCGCCAGAGTCACCGGAATCAGAATGGCCCCCATCACCGCCTGCGGGTGGTGACTGCGCCACAGTGCCATCCAGACAGCCCACGGCGGACACAAGCGCGAGGCTTTGAGCCGCGGAAAGACCAGCGTCTCCAGCGCCTGACGGTCAAACACCGGCTGCATTGGGTTGCCTAGAAACAGCACAATGTCATCCGCCATCAGATGGGTCGCGCTATAGCGTACCTCAGCCAGCGGGACGGTGCGCTGCCTGCCCTGTCCATCCAGGATCAACGCCCGATCGGACACCCCAAGCCGCTGCCGCGCCGAGGCCCGCAGATCATGGATCATGAGCCCCAGACAGAGAGCTCCGTAGCACGCCAGCGACACCAGCGGCCAGGCGGCGCTACCCAGCATCACCATCTGAAACAACACATACCCGAGTGCTGCAACGACCAGCACCAGCATCGGCATGATCCAGCGCAGGCGCCGTTGCAGCCGATTGGGTAGCCAGTAGACGTCGCCTCCGGGGATCGGCGCAGGTTCTGCCGCGACCGCCGCAATGAACCCGCGACCGGCCAAACCACGGAATTGCGCCAGGGTTTCCTTGCGCTCCAGCAACCACGCCGCAGCAAAGCCAGCAACCAGGCTAAGCCCCATCACCCCAAGTCCCAGCCACCCCAGCCAGCGGTAGTGCTCACGCAGCTGCGTCGCCTGCTGCTCCAGCGAGGTCAGCGTCGGACTCGCTATCGCGGTCGGGTGTCCGCCCTGACTATCCAGCAGGAAAAGCCGTTGCGCGGCACCGTCTACAACCCACAGACGGTCACCCCAAAGCTCGAATGCCAACGGATCACCGATCAGCTCGGCAGCAGGCGTGGCAATGACCTTCAGATCGCCATCAAACTGAACCAGACGGCCATTACGCATGGCGTTATTGGCCAGGTTGACCAGCCAGCCATCCGCGCGTTCGGCAAACTGATGTGGCCAGCGCAGCGCGCCCTGGGCCGGCAGCTCAACATCGCGCCTTGGCAAGCCAAAGTCATCGACGCCGTCATCCAGCATCACCAACCGATGGTTATTGGTATCGGCGACCCAAAGACCATCAGCGGTCAGGCGAAGCTGATTGGGGAAACGCAGCAGTCCTTCAGGTGAGCGTTTCAGCTCAAGCTGATCGGCAGACAGGCGGTAAACATGGAAGCCGGGCGTATCCGCAACAAAGAGAACATCGTCTGCCGCCAGTGCAAGACGAAAGGCACTGTCCATTGCCGGCAGCAGTCGACCGTAGGGTTCACAGGCCAGTTGAGGCAGGGCGCAACGATAAAACCCCTCAGGACCAACGAGAGCCCTGCCGGGGGTCTTCTGCAGCCGCAGGTAGCGCGCCAGCCAGTAGCCGAACCCGGCTTCTTCGGGGCGATGATAGACCAGCAGATCACCATTACTTAAAAACGCATGGTCACCCGCCGGAGCGATACCGGCCTGACCAAGATCCAGATGCTGTTGCTCCCGGCCCTCGTGATCAAGCCAGACAAGGTGAGAGCCGAGGCGTACAGAAAGCCCGGCTGCCTGAGGCCGAATAAAGCCATAACCCGGAACATCCAGTCGCAACTGGTTGGCCCAGAGGTACCCCAGCAATCCAAGGGTCGTAAACAGCACCACACCCGCAGCCACCAGCCGGGAAGTCCCTTTCATTTCGCCGCTCCATCATTGCAATACAGGCAGAAGCATCACCCAGACGACCAGCGAACGCAAACAGGGTGTGCCAACCGGATCATGCAGGGTGAATGCCCACAAAAAAACCCGGCCGAAGCCGGGTTTCCAAGTGCCTGAGGCAGCGGGTCGTCAGACGCCGCTGGTCTCCGCAGCTTCAACGTCCTTCATGGACAGCTTGATACGGCCGCGGTTGTCCACGTCCAGTACCAGAACCTTCACTTCCTGACCTTCCTGCAGTACGTCGGTCACTTTCTCGATGCGCTCATTGGCGATCTGGGAAATGTGAACCAGGCCGTCCTTACCCGGCAGGATGTTGACGAAGGCACCGAAGTCGACAATGCGCTCAACCTTACCGGTGTAGACCTTGCCGATTTCGGCCTCGGCAGTGATGGCGTCAACACGTGCCTTGGCAGCGTTGGCGGCGTCCTTGCTGGCGGCGAAGATCTTGACCATGCCGTCGTCGGTGATGTCGATGGAGGCGCCAGTCTCGTCGCAGATACCACGGATGGTTGCACCACCCTTGCCGATCACGTCGCGGATCTTTTCCGGGTCGATCTTCATGCTCAGCATGGTCGGCGCATTGGAAGAGATTTCCTTGCGCGACTCGGGCAGCACTTCGTTCATCTGCTTGAGGATGTGCAGACGCGCTTCGTGCGCCTGCTGCAGCGCGATTTCCATGATCTCTTCGGTGATACCGTTGATCTTGATGTCCATCTGCAGCGCAGTAACACCCTTCTCGGTACCGGCAACCTTGAAGTCCATGTCGCCCAGGTGATCTTCGTCACCCAGGATGTCGGTCAGAACAGCGAACTTCTCGCCTTCCTTGACCAGACCCATGGCAATACCGGCAACCGGCGCCTTCAGCGGCACGCCCGCGTCCATCAGCGCCAGAGAGGCACCGCAAACGGAAGCCATGGAGCTGGAACCGTTGGACTCGGTGATCTCGGAAACCACACGGATGGAGTACGGGAACTGATCCATATCGGGCATGACAGCCTGAACGCCGCGACGCGCCAGACGGCCGTGACCGATTTCGCGGCGGCCAGTACCGCCCATACGACCACACTCACCTACCGAGTAGGGAGGGAAGTTGTAGTGGAACATGAAGGGCTCTTTGCGCTCGCCTTCCAGCATGTCCAGCAGTTGGGAGTCACGCGCGGTACCCAGGGTGGTCACAACCAGCGCCTGCGTTTCGCCACGGGTAAACAGTGCAGAACCGTGGGTACGATCCAGAACGCCAACCTCGATGTTCAGCGGACGGACAGTCTTGGTGTCACGACCGTCGATACGCGGGTTGCCGTTAACGATACTTTCGCGAACGGTGCGGTATTCGATCTCGCCGAACACGTCCTTGACTTCACCAGCCGGGAACTTGCCTTCGTCTTCGCCGGACAGTGCAGCAACAGCCTGGTCGCGCAGTTGGCCCAGACGGGTGTAGCGCTCCTGCTTGTTGACGATGGTGTAGGCGTCGGCGATACCGGCACCGAACTCACCCTTGATGGCGTTGATCAGCGCGGTGTTCTCTGCCGGCGCCTGCCAGTCCCAAGCCGGCTTGCCAGCTTCGGCAGCGAATTCCTTGATGGCAGCGATAGCGCCCTGGAATTCCATGTGGGCGAACAGTACCGCACCCAGCATCTGGTCTTCGGTCAGCTCTTGCGCTTCGGACTCAACCATCAGTACGGCTTCTTCGGTACCGGCGACGACCATGTCCAGACGCGAGGTTGCCAGCTCTTCGTAGGTCGGGTTCAGCACGTAACCGCGCTGATCGTCGAAGGCAACGCGGGCAGCGCCAATCGGGCCACTGAACGGAACGCCGGAAATAGCCAGAGCAGCGGAGGTACCGATCAGGGCAGCGATGTCCGGATCGGTGGTCTTGTCGGTGGAAACAACGGTGCAGACAACCTGCACTTCGTTCATGAAGCCTTCGGCGAACAGCGGACGGATCGGACGGTCGATCAGGCGGGACGTCAGGGTTTCCTTTTCGGAAGGACGGCCTTCACGCTTGAAGAAACCACCGGGGATACGGCCGGCGGCGTAAGTCTTTTCGATGTAATGAACAGACAGAGGGAAGAAATCGCGGCCAGCTTCGGGCTGCTTGGCGGCCACAACGGTGACCAGAACGCTGACAGCATTATCGATACTGACCAGAACGGCACCGGAAGCCTGGCGAGCAATGCGGCCTGTTTCCATGGTGACTGTGCTATTGCCTAACTTGAATTGCTTGATTACCGGTTTCACGGTGTCTTCTCTCTCTTCTTTTGCCTTTGGGGGAAACTCTGGGCATGGCCGGGGATCGGACCCGGCCATGTCCAAACGGAGCTGGTCTTAGCGACGCAGACCCAGACTGCTGATCAGAGCGCTGTAACGAGACAGGTCCTTCGACTTCAGGTAGTCCAGCAGCTTGCGACGCTGGTTAACCATGCGAATCAGACCACGGCGGGAGTGGTGATCCTTCTTGTTCTCTTTGAAGTGGCCCTGCAGCTTGTTGATGTTTGCAGTCAACAGAGCCACCTGGACTTCCGGAGAACCGGTATCACCTTCAGCACGCTTGTACTCGGCAACGATTGCAGCTTTTTCTTCAACACTCAGTGACATCTCGTATTTCCTCTGAGGTAACAGGCCGGGACCAGTGTCCCGTGTTTTAAATCGAGGAATGACCATGCCTGTTGACAGCCACCCTCGTGGCGACCCGCTATCGGGTCAACTCCATGCCGAATCATACTCCCGAATGATCGGGGATTCAGCCAATTCTGTATGACGTCCCTGCGGCACAGACCGCGGAGCATCACGCCTCGAAGCGCAACAGCCGCTTGGGCGCAACACGGGCATCGTCAGTCATTTCGCCGATACCGAGAAAGCGGCCGCTGGCGTCGCGCAGGCGGACCTTGCCAAACGCCGGACTGCCCGGCACGCGCACCGCCTGTCCGTGATTCAGGTAGTAGGCGGTCTGCTCGGTCAACTCCAGCACCGGCCAGTCTTCCAGCCCGCTATCCATCGGCAGCAGCAGATGATCAAGCGCCTCGGCGCCACCCTCGGCGTGCAGCGCCTCAAGGGCCTCCAGGGTAACCGATTGGGACAAGTCAAACGGCCCGGCCTTGATCCGGCGCAGCGCAGACACATGCGCGCCACAGCCCAGCGCGGCGCCCATATCCTCGACGAGGCTACGGATGTACGTCCCCTTGCTGCAGTGCACTTCCAGCTGCAGACGATCCCCTTCCAGGCCCAGCACCTTCAGTTGGCTGATGGTGATGGTACGCGCCTTGCGCTCGATGGTTTCACCGGCACGGGCCAGCTTGTAAAGCGGCTGCCCCTCATGCTTGAGCGCCGAGTACATCGGCGGCACCTGATCAATCTCACCGGTAAAGCGCGGCAGCAGTGCCTCGACCTCAGCCAGCGTCACATTGACCGGTTTGATCTCCAGCACATCGCCCTCGGCGTCGCCGGTGGCAGTGGTCATACCCAGACGCGCCTCGGTGACATACGCCTTGTCAGCGTCCAGCAGGTACTGGGAAAACTTGGTTGCCTCACCCAGGCACAGCGGCAGCACGCCGGTCGCCAGCGGATCAAGGCTGCCGGTGTGACCACCCTTGTTGGCGTTGAACAGCCAGCGCACCTTCTGCAGGGCCGCGTTGGAGCTCATGCCCAGCGGCTTGTCGAAAATCAGGATGCCGTCAATGGAACGGCGCTTGCTCTTCGCTCCTGCCACGGTTTACTCCTCGTCGCCATCGCCGTGCTGGCGATCCTCGGCCACTGCCCGCTCGATCAGCGAAGACAGATGCACGCCACGACGAATGCTCTCGTCGTACTGGAAATGCAGTTGCGGAATGGTTCGCAGCTTCATCGAACGCCCAAGCAGCATCCGCAGATAGCCGGAGGCATCCTTGAGGATCTCAAGGTTGAGCGCGATGTCTTCGGCGCTGTCCCGGTTCATCAGAGTGATAAACACCTTGGCGTGGGACATATCGCGACTGACTTCGACCGCGGTCACGGTCACCATACCCAGACGCGGGTCACGTACCTCGCGCTGAATCAGTTGGGCCAGCTCACGCTGCATCTGATCCGCCACACGCTGGGTACGACTGTATTCTCTTGCCATATTAACCGTCTCAAGCAACAAACTCCGGGCTGCCTGGCAGCCCGGAGTTTGTCGCGAATGTCAGGCGGCGCCCCGCAGGAACGCCGCTGTAGTGTTACAGACTGCGCTGAACCTGAACACGCTCGAAGACCTCGATACGGTCACCGGGACGAACGTCGTTGTAGTTCTTGACGCCGATACCGCACTCCATGCCGTTACGCACTTCGCCCACGTCATCCTTGAAGCGACGCAGGGATTCCAGTTCGCCTTCGTAGATAACGACGTCTTCGCGCAGAACGCGGATCGGACGGTTACGGTACACAGTTCCCTCGATGACCATACAACCGGCTACCGCGCCGAACTTCGGCGAACGGAACACGTCACGTACTTCGGCAACCCCTAGGATCTGCTCGCGGACATCGCTGCCGAGCATACCGGACAGTGCTTTCTTGACGTCATCGATGATCTCGTAGATCACGCTGTAGTAGCGCAGATCCAGACCTTCGCTCTCAACGATCTTGCGTGCAGTTGCATCGGCACGAACGTTGAAACCGAAGATCACCGCGTTGGACGCCAGCGCCAGGTTGGCGTCGGTCTCGGTGATACCACCTACACCGCCGGAGACAATCTTGACCTGTACTTCGTCGTTGCCCAGGTCGACCAGCGAGCCCTGCAGCGCTTCCAGCGAACCGCGCACGTCGGCCTTGAGCACGATATTGAGGGTCTTCTTCTCGTCCTGGCCCATGCTTTCGAACATGTTTTCCAGCTTGGCCGAGTGCTGACGAGCCAGCTTGATCTCGCGGAACTTGCCCTGACGGAACAGAGCGACTTCGCGGGCCTTCTTCTCGTCGACAACGACGTTGAGTTCGTCACCGGCGTCCGGCGTGCCATCAAGACCGAGAATCTCGACCGGAATGGACGGGCCGGCTTCCTTGATCGGCTGACCGTTCTCGTCGAGCATTGCCCGAACGCGGCCGTAGTTTACACCGGCGAGTACAACGTCACCCTGACGCAGGGTGCCATTCTGAACCAGCACGGTAGCAACCGGGCCACGGCCCTTGTCGAGACGGGATTCAACGACGACACCCCGACCGGGTGCAGAAGGCTGAGCCTTGAGCTCAAGGACTTCGGCCTGCAGCAGAACAGCTTCGAGCAACTCTTCGATGCCGGTACCGGCCTTGGCGGAAACCGGAACAAACATGGTGTCGCCACCCCATTCTTCCGGAATAACGTCACGGGCAGCCAGATCGTTCTTGATACGATCCGGATCGGCATCTTCCTTGTCCATCTTGTTGATGGCGACAACCACCGGAACACCAGCCGCCTTGGCGTGCTGAATCGCTTCCTCGGTCTGCGGCATCACGCCGTCGTCGGCGGCAACCACCAGAATCACGATATCGGTTGCCTTGGCACCACGGGCACGCATCGCGGTAAACGCAGCGTGGCCGGGGGTATCCAGGAAGGTAACCATGCCACGGTCGGTTTCAACGTGATATGCACCGATGTGCTGGGTGATACCACCGGCTTCACCGGAAGCCACCTTGGCACGGCGGATGTAATCCAGCAGCGAAGTCTTACCGTGGTCAACGTGACCCATTACTGTGACGACCGGCGCACGGCTGACTTCTTCACCTTCGTGGGCCAGCGACTCGACCAGTTTGTCTTCCAGGTCGCTCTCGCGGACCTGCTTGACCTTGTGGCCCATGTCTTCGGCAACGATGGATGCAGTGTCCTGATCCAGCACCTGGTTGATGGTGACCATGGTGCCGTTCTTGAACATGTACTTGATGACTTCAGCCGCCTTGACCGACATCTTCTGCGCCAGCTCGGCCACAGTGATGGTCTCGCCGATCACGACTTCACGCACAACCGGACCGGTCGGCTTCTCGAAGCCGTGCTGATTGCGCTTCTTGCCCGCCTTCAGCTTGCCACCGCCGCCACGGCGACGGGTTTCAGCTTCGTCATCAACAGAAATACGCGGAGCATGACGCGCCTTGTCCTTCCCGCCATGACCGCCAGCACGCTTGCGACCACGCTCTTCTTCCTCTTCGCGGGCCTTGCGGCGGCTTTCTTCTTTCTTCTTGTGGTGCTCGGCGGCAGCCTGCGCCGCTTCGGTCGGCTGAGGAGCCGGCGCAGCTTCTACAGCCGCAGCTGCAGGTTGTGCAACGGCAGCGACAGCCGCCGCTTCAGCCTGACGCTTGGCCTCGGCCTCTGCTTCAATACGGGCAGCTTCCTCAGCCTGACGCTTGGCCTCGGCCTCGGCAGCCTGCTGACGCGCGTCTTCGGCGGCACGCAGCTGCTCCAGCTCGCGCTGGCGTTCGGCCTCCAGGTCGGCCGGTTCGCGCTTGACGTAAGTGCGTTTCTTGCGCACTTCGACGTTGACCGTCTTGCTGCCGGCAACCTTCAGGGTGCTGACCGTCTTGCGCTTGAGGGTAATCTTGCGCGGCTCCGAGCCGGAGTCGCCATGGGCGCTTTTCAGAAACGCCAGCAGGGCCTGCTTTTCGTCATCACTGACCGCTTGGGCAGGACCTGTTTGCGGCAAACCCGCTTCCTGCATCTGTTGCAGCAGGCGCTCTACCGGAGTACCTACTTCGTCAGCCAATTGTTTGACCGTCACTTCCGCCATTCACTTCTCTCCTCAGTCGGGTCCGTGCGTCTCCGCAGGGGGATCTCGTCGATTCCGACCGGTTATTCAAACCAGGGGGCGCGGGCTGCCATGATCAAAGCCGCAGCACGCTCTTCATCGATACCGTCGATGTCGAGCAGGTCGTCCACGGACTGCTCGGCCAGATCTTCCATTGTCAGGATGCCGTTGGCCGCCAGCTGGAAGGCCAGCGCCCGATCCATACCATCCATATTCAGCAGGTCGTCAGCCGGCTGTGCTTCTTCGAGCTTCTCCTCGTTGGCAATCGCCTTGGTCAGCAGACGGTCCTTGGCGCGGGCGCGCAGCTCGTTGACGATGTCTTCATCAAAGCCATCGATCTCGAGCAGTTCCTCCATCGGCACGTAGGCAACTTCTTCCAGCGTGGTGAAACCTTCTTCGACCAACATCTGTGCCACTTCCTCATCGACATCCAGCTCGTCGACGAAGTTGCGCAGCACGTCGCCGGTCTCGGCTTCCTGCTTGGCACGGATATCGTCTTCAGTCATGACGTTCAGGGTCCAGCCGGTCAGCTGACTGGCCAAACGAACGTTCTGGCCATTACGGCCAATGGCTTGCGCCAGGTTGTCTTCGGCAACCGCCAGATCAATGGTCTGGGTATCCTCGTCAAGAATGATGGACGCGACTTCCGCCGGGGCCATGGCATTGATGACAAATTGAGCCAGGTTATCGTCCCAGAGGACAATATCGACGCGCTCGCCGCCCAGTTCGCCGGATACGGCCTGAACGCGCGAACCGCGCATACCGATACAGGCCCCTTGCGGATCGATGCGCTTGTCCTTGGAACGCACAGCGATCTTGGCACGCGACCCCGGGTCACGGGCAGCGCCCATCACCTCGATCAGTTCCTCGGCGATTTCCGGCACTTCAATGCGGAACAGCTCGATGATCATCTCCGGGCAGGCACGTGACAGCACCAGCTGCGGGCCGCGGTTCTCGGTGCGGATATCCTTGAGCAGGGCACGGATACGGGTGCCGGTGCGGAACGTCTCACGCGGGATCATTTCTTCACGCGGCAGAACGGCTTCGGCATTGTTGCCCAGGTCGACGATGACGCTGTCACGTGTCACCTTCTTTACAGTACCGCTGATGATTTCGCCCAGTCGATCACGATAAGCGTCAACCACCTGAGCGCGCTCGGCTTCGCGAACCTTCTGCACGATAACCTGCTTGGCAATCTGCGCAGCGATACGACCGAACTCGACCGACTCGATCTTTTCTTCGTACTGGTCACCAATGTTGAGCGCAGAATCGCGCTCCTGAGCCTGATCCAGAGTCAGCTGGATGGCCGGGTCGTCAAAATCCTCATCCGCCACCACCGCCCAACGACGGAATGTTTCATAGTCACCGGTGTGCCGATTGATCGACACGCGCACATCCACTTCATCTTCGTAACGCTTTTTGGTCGCCGTTGCCAATGCCAGCTCAAGCGCTTCAAAGATTACACCGGGTGGTACACCCTTTTCGTTGGAAACGGATTCCACAACCAGCAACACTTCTTTGCTCATCGTATGCCTCGCCTAACGCCGTCCATTGGGCTCGTTCAGCCCGAAATTTGTTCAAAAACGCGGAATGATATTGCCCTTGTCGATCGAATCGATGGGCAGCAGGTACTCGTGCTCGCCTACCTGCAGAATGACCTCGTCACCCTCCACTCCGCGAATCACACCCTGAAAATTACGGCGCCCCTCATAAGGGGTACGCAGCCTGATCTTTGCCTGCTCGCCGGTGCAGTCCAGATACTGCTGCAGCGTGAACAGGGGACGGTCCATGCCCGGGGAGGAAACCTCCAGGGTATAGTCGCCGGAAATCGGATCTTCGACATCCAGCACAGCGCTGGCCTGACGACTGACGGCGGCGCAGGCTTCGACACTGACGCCATCCGGATGATCAATATATACGCGCAGCAGGGTGTGTTTCCCCTGGGACAGATACTCAATACCCCAGCAGGTGTACCCCAATGCCTCGACGACCGGGACCAGCAGGGTCTCCAACTCAGTCACTTTGCCGGACACGCTCACCGCCTATATTTGTCGCATGAATAAAAAATGGGCCTTAAGCCCATCGTGAGTCTGGCCGCTTCGCAAAAACGAAGCCCAGAGACCGTTAGCTCCGCAGCCAAAAGGAAATGAACCGCGGCAAAAACCTAACAAAAAGCCCCTTAAAAGGGGCCCTTTGATACTGGTTGCGGGGGCAGGATTTGAACCTACGACCTTCGGGTTATGAGCCCGACGAGCTACCAGACTGCTCCACCCCGCGTCGAATCTAGGGCGTGAATTATACGTCTACCGGCGCAACATGACAACCGGCACACCTATTCACCCCTGAAAAAGAAACAGGGGCCTGATACATCAGACCCCTGTAGATGGTGCGGAAGATGGGACTCGAACCCATACACCCTAAGGCACTACCCCCTCAAGATAGCGTGTCTACCAATTCCACCACTTCCGCAAAACCTGTACTACCAGTGCCGAGACTTATTCAGCCGCCGACGGAACCTCTTCCCCAATCGACTCCGGCACATCCGATGGAGCAACATCCTGCTCCAGCACCGGCACATCCTCATCAATCAGCGCCGGAGCCTGCTGCTCAACCTGCAGGGCCGGAGCCGGCAGACCAGCCTCGACAGCCGCGTCCGCCTTGTGGCTGGCATAGTAAGCCAGCCCCAGAGAAGTCACAAAGAACACCGCAGCCAGAATCGCAGTCAGGCGACTCAGAAAGGTGCCCGAACCCTGACTGCCGAATACGGTTGCGGAGGCACCGGAACCAAAGGAGGCACCCGCTTCCGCACCCTTGCCCTGCTGCATCAGAACCAGGCCGACTACGGCAATGGCAACCAGCAGGTGCAGCACTACAATCACGGTCTCAATCATTACACTCGTCCAGCGGCGCGAGCGATCGCACCGAATTCTTCTGCGTTCAGAGAAGCTCCACCAATGAGCCCCCCGTCGATATCCGGCATGGAGAACAACGCCTCTGCATTGTCCGCCTTTACACTACCGCCATAAACAATCCGCACATCTTGCGCCTGCGCGTCATCCAGCATCGCCAGCCTGGCTCGAATCATGGCGTGCACATCCTGAGCCTGCTCAGGACTCGCAGTCAAGCCAGTTCCGATAGCCCACACAGGCTCATACGCAACTACGCCCTCTGCCAGACCACCAACACCAAAGGCATCGAGAATAACCTGCAACTGACGTGCAACCACATCAGCCGTCTGGCCGGCATCCCGTTCAGCCTGGCTCTCGCCAACACACAATACGGGGCGCAATCCACAGGCAAGCGCAGCAGCAAACTTTTTACAGACAACCGCGTCAGACTCACCGAACAGGGTCCTGCGCTCGGAATGACCAACGAGGACATAGCCACATCCTGCATCCCGAAGTTGCGCCGGTGAAATCTCACCAGTCAGTGCGCCCGGCTCAGCCTGTGTGGCACAGGTCTGACCTCCAACCGACAGCGGCGAGCCCTGCAGACGACCGACACAACGATCAATATACAGTGCCGGGGGAGCAATCATCAGCTCAACCCCTTCAGGCCACTCCTGCTCGACCAGACCATTCAGCAAGGCATCTACAGACTGCCGAGAACCGTGCATTTTCCAGTTGCCGGCAACTAGCGGACGTCGCATGCCAAACCTCTCTCCCCAAGCGGGCGCCAATCTTAACCAAGTTGTATCAGTGACACAACTGCCTTTTTCATCCGTTTAGTATCCGCGTTACAACATCGGCCAGCGCCGCAGCTTCGTGCTCAACATGAGCCGCGTCCTGGCCTTCGACCATAACCCGCACCAGCGGCTCGGTACCGGACAGACGCAACAGCACTCGACCGGCGTCGCCGAGACGGGCCTCGGCCTGCGCCACCGCATCCTTGACCGCCTGCTGCTCCAGCGGCGACCCGGCACCCGGCGCGTAACGTACATTGATCAGCTTCTGCGGACACTTCTGCATGCCTGCGCAGGCTTGCTCCAGGGAGAGCCCCGACCGCTGCAGCGCCTTCAGCACCTGAAGCGCAGCAATAATGCCGTCGCCAGTCGAGGTGTGATGCAGGCAGACGATGTGGCCGGAAGATTCGCCGCCAAGGATCCACTCGCGCTGACGCAGCTCGGCCATAACATACCGATCCCCGACATTGGCCCGCACAAACTCGACGCCACGAGCCTTCATCGCCAGCTCAAGCCCGAGATTGGTCATCAGGGTGCCGACCACTCCGCCCCGCAACAAGCCGCGCTCGTGCAGGTCGAGCGCAATGATATACAGCAGCTGATCACCGTCCACCTCATTGCCAGACTGATCAACCATCAACACCCGATCACCATCGCCATCAAAGGCGATACCCAGATCCGCCCCTTCGGCGACCACGGCGGCACTCAACGCGGCCAGGTGGGTTGATCCGACATCGGCATTGATATTCAGGCCGTCAGGGCTCGCGCCGATCACCCTGACGTCGGCACCCAACTCGCGAAACACGCTCGGCGCCACCTTGTAAGTTGCACCGTGAGCGCAGTCGAGCACCACTTTCAGCCCCTTGAAACTGGTGCTGGTAGGTACACTGCTCTTGCAGAACTCGATATAGCGGCCGGAGGCATCTTCCACGCGAGACACCTTGCCGAGCTGGGCAGAGTCAACCACGGTCATGGGCTCATCTACCAGCCGCTCTATTTCGAGCTCCAGACTGTCCGGCAACTTGCTGCCAACCGACGAGAAAAACTTGATGCCATTATCGTAAAACGGATTGTGAGAGGCACTGATCACAATACCGACGTCAGCCATGAAGGTACGCGTCAGGTAGGCAATCGCGGGTGTAGGCATTGGCCCCAACAACTGAACATGGGCACCCGCCGCAGACAGCCCCGCCTCCAGCGCCGACTCGAACATGTAACCGGAGATACGCGTATCCTTGCCGATAATCACGCGACAGGCACCGTGATGCCGAAAGGCCGTGCCAACGGCCCAGCCCAGCTTCAACATGAATTCGGGGGTAATCGGCGCACTGCCTACCCGGCCGCGAATGCCATCGGTGCCAAAATAACGTTTTTCCATTAACTGACTCTGCCGCTTGAAATTGTTAGGACTGACGGGCGCTTTTAACCGCCTCAACCATGCGCACCACATCGACCGTTTCAGCGACATCATGCACGCGCAAAATCGCCGCACCGGCATCCACCGCCAGGGCCGCCAGGGCAAGACCACCATACAGACGCTGATCAACTGGCCGATCCAGTGCCTGGCCAATCATGCTTTTTCTGGACACGCCCACCAGCAGCGGTACCCCGGCCGGACGCAGATCGCGCAAACGCGCAAATAATCCCAGATTGTGCTCCAGCGTTTTGCCAAAACCAAACCCGGGATCAAGGATCAATCTCTGACGGGTAATGCCGGCCGCCTCGCAGGCCTCGACCCGCGCCTGCAGATACGCATTCACCTCATCCAGCACACTGGCGTAGCGCGGCGCGAGCTGCATGGTATCCGGCTCGCCCTGGCGATGCATGAGGCAAATTGGCAAACCGGTATCGCGCGCGGCCTCGAGCGCACCGGGGCGCTCCAGCGCACGGACGTCATTGATCAGACCCGCACCGGCTGCGGCCGACGCCACCATCACCTCGGGCGTACTGGTATCAACCGAAATCACCACGTCAAAGCGAGCAGCGATAGCCTCAACTACCGGCACCACGCGCTGCAGTTCCTCCTCAACGGAGACCACAGCTGCGCCGGGGCGAGTGGACTCCCCCCCAACATCGATCAGGGACGCTCCTGCGCCAATCATCTGCTCGACATGCAGCAACGCAGCATCCAGACGATTGTAACGGCCACCATCGGAAAAGGAGTCAGGCGTAACATTGAGAATGCCCATGACATGGGCACGAGAAAGATCAAGCTCCCGAATGCCGCAAGGCAAACGGGAGCTGTTGCTGTCAGAACGCATCAGGCCCTCAATGCTCCCCGGCAGGTCCGCCGATCGGACCGGAGCCCTTGGGGGTATCAACGACATCCGACTTGGCATCGTCGGGCGTTACTACAGCACCGGGCCCGGACTTGTCATCGCCTTGCCAGTCCTTCGGTTCACGGGGCACGCGCCCTGCCATGATGTCGTCAATCTGCTGGGTATCGATGGTTTCGTACTTCATCAAGGCTTCAGCCATCATGTCCAGCTTGTCACGATTTTCTTCCAGCAGACGGCGGGCAGTGGCATAGCTCTCGTCAATGATGCGACGCACCTCTTCGTCGATCTGCTTGGCGGTTTCGCCGGAGACACCGGCCAGGCCACCACCGCTGGAGCGCCCAAGGAAGCCCTGATCCTCGTCCTCGGCATAAAGCAGAGGGCCCAGCTTTTCGGACAAGCCCCACTTGGTCACCATGTTCTTGGCCAACTGGGTTGCCCGCATGATGTCGTTTGATGCACCGGTGGTCACACCATCAAAGCCCAGCGTCATCTCCTCGGCGATACGACCACCGAACAGCGAGCAGATCTGACTGGTCAACGCCCGCTTGGACAGACTGTAACGATCCTCTTCCGGCAGGAACATGGTCACACCCAGCGCACGACCGCGCGGAATGATGGTGACCTTGTAGACCGGGTCATGCTCGGGCACCAGACGTCCGACAATGGCGTGACCGGACTCGTGGTAGGCCGTATTCAGCTTTTCCTTGTCGGACATGACCATCGACTTGCGCTCGGCGCCCATCATGATCTTGTCTTTGGCCATCTCGAACTCGCTCATCTCCACCAAGCGCTTGTTGGAGCGCGCGGCGAACAGCGAAGCCTCGTTGACCAGGTTGGCAAGATCAGCACCGGAGAAGCCCGGCGTACCGCGCGCGATCAGCGACGGATTCACATCCTCGCCCAGCGGCACCTTGCGCATGTGCACCTTGAGAATCTGCTCGCGGCCGCGGATATCCGGCAGACCCACCACCACCTGGCGGTCGAAACGGCCGGGGCGCAACAACGCAGGGTCAAGCACATCAGGACGGTTGGTCGCAGCAATCACGATAATGCCGTCGTTCGGCTCAAAGCCATCCATCTCGACCAGCAACTGGTTCAGAGTCTGCTCGCGCTCGTCATGACCGCCGCCCATTCCGGAACCACGGTGACGACCGACCGCATCGATCTCATCAATGAAGATGATGCAGGGCGCATGCTTCTTGGCCTGCTCGAACATGTCGCGCACCCGGGACGCACCCACACCGACGAACATCTCGACGAAATCAGAACCGGAAATGGTAAAGAAAGGCACCTTGGCTTCGCCGGCAACCGCCTTCGCCAGCAGGGTCTTACCGGTACCAGGCTGACCAACCATCAGCACACCGCGCGGAATATGCCCACCCAGACGCTGAAACTTGCCCGGGTCACGCAGGAACTCAACCAGCTCCTGCACGTCTTCCTTCGCCTCGTCGCAGCCTGCCACGTCAGCGAATGTCGTCTTCACCTGGTCTTCAGACAGCATGCGCGCCTTGCTTTTGCCAAAGCTCATCGGGCCACCGCGACCACCGGCACCGCCCTGCATCTGCCGCATGAAGAACATGAAAATGGCGATAATGATGAGAATGGGGAAGCTGGCGATCAGCAGCTGCGTCCAGATGCTTTGCTGCTCCGGCTGCTTGCCCTCGATGATGACATCGTTGTCCAGCAGATCACCGATCAGGCCGTTATCCTGGATGGCCGGACGCACGGTCTTGAAGGTGTCCCCGCTGCGCTCACGACCGGTGATGATGTACCCATCCACAGTCACTCGCTCGATCTGGCGATTCTCCACCAGTTCCAGAAACTGTGAATAATTCAGCGTATCCGGTTCGCTGGTCTTGCTGAAGTTGTTCATCACCGTGACCAGTACCGCGGCAATGATCAACCACAGGATGAGGTTCTTCGCCATATCGTTCAATTTGCTACCCTCTTGCCCCGCTGCACGACCGCGGGCGCCTTGCTGAGTCTTTTAACCACCTGCCAACATTACACCAGTTTAGGTCACCTCGGCATTGGCTTCAGTGTAACCCGCTATGTAACAGCCGCCTCACAGACCACCCGGGACAACCTCCGGTTCCGATTCGCTGCACACGGATCAGCGTTCACCACCCTTGAAACCACGGGCCAGCAGGTAGGTCTCACGCGAACGGCCACGCGAGGCATCGGGTTTGCGCGTTAGCAGCTTGTCGAATTGACCCCGCATCTCACGGAAATACTCATCGAAACCCTCTCCGTGAAACACCTTGATCAAAAAGTCGCCGCCGGGCCGGAGCACGCGCGAGGCCATGTCGAGTGCCAACTCGCACAGATACATGGCGCGCGGCTGATCAACTGCTGGCGTCCCACTCATATTGGGGGCCATATCGGAAATAACAAGGTCGACCGGAGCATCACCAATGGCAGCCAGAATCTGCTCAAATACCGCATCCTCGGTAAAATCACCCTTGATGAAGGTGACGTCGGGGATGCTATCCATGGCCAGAATGTCGGATGCAATGATGCGCCCCTTTTCACCTATCAGACGTGACGCGACCTGCGACCAGCCACCTGGGGCCGCCCCGAGATCGAGCACGGTCATGCCTGGCTTCAGAATGCGGTCGCGCTCCTGAACCTCCAGCAACTTGTAACTTGCGCGCGAGCGGTAGCCGTCTTTCTGGGCCTGTTTTACGAACGGGTCATCGAAATGCTCTTTGAGCCAACGCTTGCTTGTCTTGGACTGTGCCACGGAATACCTCGTGCAGCGGACCACGCCGCCGGTTAAACTAGTGCATCAACACTCATTTGAATCTTCATACGGAACATTATGGCGCTCAGCTCCGCACAGAAAAAAGACCTCAAACGCATCGGCCATCACCTGAAGCCGATCGTCATCATCAGCGAACAGGGTGTCAGCGAAGGCGTCCTGGCCGAACTGGACCGCGCTCTGAACGACCACGAACTGATCAAGATCAGGGTTACCGTCAGTGATCGCGAGGCCAAACAGGCGCTGATTGCCGAGGCTTGCAGTCAGGCCGGTGCCGAACTGGTTCAGGTGATCGGCAAGATGGCGATCCTGCTGCGCCGGGCCAAGAAGCCCAACGCCAACCTGTCCAACCTGAAGCGCTTTCAGGGCCTCTGAAAAAGCAACGGGGCCTTTCGGCCCCGTTCGCCTTAGATGTCAGCCACCGACTCGTCCGGGCGGGGCTGCACAGCCAGCACAAGACCAGCGAACGCTACCACCAGATAACTCATCAGCATCAGCAGCTGATTGCCAGCACCGCGGAACAGGAAAAACGCCCCCACCGCCGCCAGCGCCAGAACGAGAACCTGGGTCCGCACATCACGCCAGATGGCTCCGCGCACACGCACTACCAGCACAACAAATTGCAGCAGCATTGCCACCGCACTGATGCCCAGTACCGCCGGGCGCAGGGTCAAGGCGGCATCGTCAACCAGCAACGGCGCCAGGCCGGAGTGCTCCAGCGCCGGCAAAAAGACAAAGTGCAGACTCCATACCGAACCGACCCAGAGGGTCAGCAGCAGCTGCCAGACCACGCGACCGCCCTCCCGGCGGCCACTACCGACAGCCGCCGGCGTCACAGGTGCTGGACCTCGACAATCTCGTATTCGACCACACCGCTCGGTGTTTTCACCGCGACAATCTCACCCTCTTCCTTGCCGATGAGAGCACGCGCGATGGGTGAATTGACCGACAGCTTGCGCTGCTTGATGTCAGCCTCGTCGTCACCAACGATCTGGTAAACCACCTCTTCGTCGGTTTCGACATTGGCAATGGTCACCGTGGTGCCAAAAATCACCTTGCCGGTATGCGGGATAGTGGTCACGTCGATCACCTGCGCATTCGACAGGCGACCTTCTATGTCCCGGATACGCGCCTCGACCATGCCTTGCTGCTCGCGCGCGGCATGGTATTCGGCATTTTCCTTGAGATCGCCGAGCTCGCGAGCTTCCGCAATCGCCTGAGTGATCTGCGGCCGCAGCTCACTCTTGAGGTGCTTGAGTTCGACTTCGAGAGCTTCGGCGCCCTGTTTGGTCATCGGGTACTTCATAACTCAGATACCTTTGTGCAAATCCTGGAGACGACGCACTGCGCGCTCCGGGCCAAATTTCAGTGCAGTGCAGACCGCCTCGCCACCTGCCAGGGTGGTAGTCGAGTAGACCTTGTGCTGCAGTGCGTTGCGACGAATCGAATAGGAATCGGCAATCGACTGGCGACCTTCGGTGGTGTTGATCACCAGATCAATCTCGTCGTTCTTGATCATGTCGACAATATGCGGACGCCCTTCGGTCACCTTGTTCACGCGACGTACCGGCAGGTTGGCCGCTTCCAGCACCTTGGCAGTGCCGGCGGTCGCAACCACTTCAAAACCCAGATCGATCAGATCGCGGGCAACATCGACCACCAGCGGTTTGTCGTCTTCACGCACACTGATGAACACGGTGCCGCTGGTCGGCAGCACTTCACCAGAACCCAGCTGGGACTTGGCAAACGCCTCACCGAAGCTGTCACCCACACCCATTACCTCACCCGTGGACTTCATTTCAGGGCCGAGGATCGGGTCTACGCCGGGGAACTTGGCGAACGGGAACACCGCTTCCTTAACGCTGAAGTACGGCGGCACCACCTCTTCAGTGAAGCCCAGTTCCTGCAGCGTCTTGCCTGCCATGACACGGGCAGCAATCTTGGCCAGCGACTGACCGATGCACTTGGATACGAACGGCACGGTACGGGAGGCGCGCGGGTTGACCTCGATCACGTAGATGTCCTCGCCCTGCACCGCCATCTGCACGTTCATCAGGCCGACCACGCCCAGCTCCAGTGCCATCTTGCGCACCTGCTCGCGAATGTCGTCCTGGATATTCGCCGGCAGCGAATACGGCGGCAGCGAGCACGCCGAGTCGCCAGAGTGCACGCCAGCCTGTTCGATGTGCTGCATGATCGCCCCGATCACCACATCCTTGCCGTCAGAGACCGCGTCAATGTCCACTTCGATAGCGCAGTTCAGGAAGTGATCCAGCAGCACCGGGCTGTCATTGGAGACCTTGACCGCCTCGCGCATGTAGCGCTTGAGCTCTTCTTCCTGGTAGACGATTTCCATCGCCCGGCCGCCCAGAACGTAGGACGGACGCACCACCAGCGGATAACCGATACGCTTGGACAGTGCCAACGCTTCGTCTTCGCTGCGCGCAGTGCCGTTCGGCGGCTGACGCAGAGCCAGACGCTCAACCATCTGCTGGAAGCGCTCACGGTCTTCGGCGCGATCGATTGCCTCGGGGCTGGTACCGATGATCGGCACGCCGGCCTCTTCCAGCGCGCGCGCCAGTTTCAGCGGCGTCTGACCACCGTACTGCACGATCACACCCTTGGGCTGTTCGACGCGAACGATTTCCAGCACGTCTTCCAGGGTCACCGGCTCGAAATACAGGCGATCGGAGGTGTCGTAATCGGTGGAAACGGTTTCCGGGTTGCAGTTGACCATGATGGTTTCGTAACCATCTTCACGCATCGCCAGCGCAGCGTGTACGCAGCAGTAGTCAAACTCGATACCCTGACCAATACGGTTCGGACCGCCACCCAGCACCATGATCTTGTCACGGCTGGACGGATTGGACTCGCACTCTTCTTCATAGGTCGAGTACATGTAAGCAGTGTCGGTGGCAAACTCGGCCGCACAGGTATCAACGCGCTTGTACACCGGCAGTACGTTCAGCTTGTGACGGTGACGACGCAGGCTCTTTTCGCTCACCGCCAGCAGCTGCGACAGACGCTGGTCGGAGAAGCCCTTGCGCTTGAGGCGGAACATCAGGTTGTAGTCGATATCAGCCAGACCCAGCGTCTTGACCCGCTCTTCTTCCTTGACCAGATCCTCGATCTGAACCAGGAACCAGGTATCGATCTTGGTCAGATCAAACACCTGCTGCAGGGTCATGCCGGCGCGGAACGCGTCAGCCACGTACCAGATGCGATCCGCACCCGGGACGGTCAGCTCACGGGTCAGCTCGGTCATTACGTCGTCGGCAGCCGGATCGACCTTGGGGTCGAAACCGCAGACGCCCACTTCCAGGCCGCGCAGTGCTTTCTGCACGGACTCCTGGAAGGTGCGACCAATAGCCATCACTTCACCCACCGACTTCATCTGGGTAGTCAGGCGCGCATCGGCGTTGGGGAATTTCTCGAACGCGAAACGCGGAATCTTGGTAACCACGTAATCGATGGACGGCTCGAAGGACGCCGGCGTACGACCACCGGTGATGTCGTTCTGCAGCTCGTCCAGGGTGTAGCCGACAGCCAGCTTGGCCGCGATCTTGGCGATCGGGAAACCGGTGGCCTTGGAAGCCAGGGCCGAGGAACGCGATACCCGCGGGTTCATCTCGATCACGACCATGCGACCGGTGTCCGGGCAGATACCGAACTGCACGTTCGAGCCGCCAGTCTCAACACCAATCTCACGCAGCACCGCCAGCGAGGCGTTACGCATGATCTGGTATTCCTTGTCGGTCAGCGTCTGGGCCGGCGCGACAGTGATGGAGTCACCGGTGTGAACACCCATCGGGTCGAAGTTTTCGATCGAGCAGACGATGATGCAGTTGTCCTTCTTATCGCGGACCACTTCCATCTCGTACTCTTTCCAGCCGATCAGCGACTCGTCGATCAGCAGCTCGTTGGTCGGCGACAGGTCCAGACCACGGTTGCAGATCTCCTCGAACTCTTCACGGTTGTAGGCGATACCACCACCGGTACCACCCATGGTGAACGACGGACGGATGATGCACGGAAAGCCGACCTGCTCCAAAACACCGTAGGCCTCAGCCATGGTATGTGCGATACCGGAGCGAGGGCACTCCAGACCAATGGCCTTCATCGCCTTGTCAAAGCGCGAACGGTCTTCAGCCTTGTCGATGGTGTCAGCGTTGGCACCAATCATTTCCACGCCGTACTGCTCCAGCACGCCGTGCTTCTCCAGATCCAGTGCGCAGTTCAGCGCGGTCTGGCCGCCCATGGTCGGCAGCAGCGCGTCCGGGCGTTCTTTCTCGATGATCTTGGCAACCGTCTGCCACTTGATCGGCTCGATGTAGGTGGCGTCAGCCATGGCCGGGTCGGTCATGATGGTCGCCGGGTTGGAGTTGACCAGAATGACGCGGAAACCTTCTTCCTTCAGAGCCTTGCAGGCCTGAGCACCGGAGTAGTCGAACTCGCAGGCCTGACCGATGACGATAGGGCCGGCGCCGAGGATCAGAATGCTTTTAATGTCTGTACGTTTTGGCATAGTCGTTTACAAATCCTAGGTGTACCGGGGTTCAGGCGCGCTTTTTCATGGCGTCGATGAAACGGTCGAACAGCGGTGCCACATCGTGCGGACCCGGGCTCGCCTCGGGGTGGCCCTGGAAGCTGAAGGCCGCCTTGTCGGTGCGCTCGATACCTTGCAGGGTGCCGTCAAACAGCGACTTGTGGGTCGGCCGCAGGTTGGCCGGCAGGCTGGTCTCGTCAACCGCAAAGCCGTGGTTCTGACTGGTGATCATCACCACACCGGTATCCAGATCCTGAACAGGATGGTTGGCGCCATGGTGACCATGACCCATCTTGACGGTTTTGGCACCGGAGGCCAGTGCCAGCAGTTGGTGACCGAGACAGATACCAAATACCGGGATGTCCGTTTCCAGAATTTCCTTGATCGCAGCAATGGCGTAGTCACATGGCTCCGGGTCGCCCGGGCCGTTGGACAGGAACACGCCATCCGGGTTCAGGGCCAGCACGTCGGCGGCCGGCGTTTGCGCGGGCACCACAGTCAGACGGCAACCGCGCGCAACCAGCATGCGCAGAATGTTGAATTTCACGCCGTAATCGAAGGCAACAACGTGGTAGGGCAACTCGGCATCGGACAGCTCGGGATGACTATCGCTCTCCAGATTCCAGACACTGGAGCGCCACTGATAGCTTTCCTTGACCGACACTTCCTTGGCCAGATCCATGCCCTTGAGGCCAGGGAAGCTGCGCGCCAGTTCAAGCGCCTTTTCCTCGGAGATATCGTCTCCGGCCAGCAGGCAGCCATTCTGCGAGCCCTTCTCGCGCAGAATCCGGGTCAGACGACGGGTGTCGATACCGGCGATGGCAACAATGTTGTTTTCACGCAGATACTCGTCAAGAGACTGCTTGCAGCGCCAGTTGCTGGCCAGCAGCGGCAGGTCACGAATCACCAGACCGGCAGCCTGAACTGCGTCGGACTCGACATCCTCAGGAGTCACGCCGGTGTTGCCGATGTGCGGGTAGGTCAGGGTCACGATTTGACGCGCATAGGAGGGATCGGTAAGGATCTCCTGATAACCGGTCATGGCCGTATTGAACACGACCTCACCAACACTGGAACCGTCGGCGCCGATGGACTCACCGCGGAAAATACTGCCGTCGGCGAGTGCGAGAATGGCTGGCTTGGACAAGAAAACCTCCGAAAGAACTGACACATTTCACCAAACGCGGGCTGCACAAAAGCGGGAATGTGGTGCTGAACACAACATCCCGCTTGCAAAGGCATTGTCAGATACGCGCTGAATAGACAGATTAGCGCAATAGTTTAAACACATGAGGCCAAAATATCCACACCGCAACGCCCAGCTCTTCCCGCAGGCAGTCGCGATCACGGCCCAGCAATCGCTTCAATCTCGCACAACTCTGTGTTACAACAGCCGGTGTATGAAAATGGGCAGGAGCCCACGCCAGACGGCGCAGACCGTCAAAACCGGACGCCTCCCTGGCGCCGGATAACACAAGAAAAACCAAAGGACTCGGGGACCCTCACCATGCCAACGCTCTTGAAACGCCTGCTGGTGCTGCCACTGCTGCTTATCGCCTCACTCGCCTACGCCGACCCGCAACGCCTGCAACAGCTGCATGAGTTCCGCAGCGAAGCCTTCAAGGCCGGCACCTACCTGCTGATCGACAACAACCTCTACGAGCGCGTTCGTGAGCCAGGCAACCGCGAAATCTACAACTCCGCGCTGCAGCAAATGGACTCGCTGCTGCGCCAAATGAATAACCCCGGCAACCTTCGCCCGCTCTACAGCGAGCTGTTGACCCTGATCCGGGAACTGGAAGCGTTGCCCGAGGACCAGGCGCACTACAGCCTGGCCACCGTCAACCGCATCATGATGGCACACGGCAACCTCGAAAATGCCGCCGCAGAGCTTTATGAAGCGGAAGTCGCAGGCAGCCCGGACAATCTGGTTGCCTTGCAACGCCAGAGCATCGAGACCAGCCGCATTCTGCTGCTGTATGAAAACAACATGTTCAGTTCGGTTGGCGTGTACTTCCTGCCCAGCCGCGAGGGCCTGTTTGTCGAGCTGGACAACCGCATCAACGAGGGCTCAAGTCAGCTCAAGCAACTGATGCCCGAGCACAAGGACACCTTTGACCGCCTGGATAAGCAGTACAGCTTCATCCAGCCGCGTCTGATCAACCATCACGCCGACTGGGTACCCACCATCGCCGCATTCTACCTGACCAAGAACACCCAGACACTCGATGAACTGGCTCGTGAACAGGCCAACCTGGCCGAGGCCAGCGTGAGCACCAACTAAGGTGGCAGGAACAAAAAAGGGGTGGCCAGCAGGCCACCCCTTTTTTTCGTCAACCAAAGGCCTAGCCCTTTAAGCCGAGCACGTCCTGCATATCAAACAGACCCGCACCTCGCCCCTCAAGCCACATCGCTGAACGTACCGCACCCTTTGCGAAGGTCATCCGACTGGAGGCCTTGTGGGTGATTTCCACTCGCTCACCCTCGGTCGCAAACAGCACGGTGTGATCTCCGACCACGTCACCGGCGCGAACCGTCGCAAAACCGATGGTCTTGGGGTCACGCGCACCGGTCTGCCCTTCACGCCCATAAACAGCCACGTCAGCCAGATTGCGACCAAGCGCATCGGCAACGACCTCCCCCATGCGCAGGGCCGTTCCGGATGGAGCGTCGACCTTGTGACGGTGGTGCGCCTCGATAACCTCGATATCAGCCTCATCCCCCATAACCCGCGCAGCCATGTCCAGCAGCTTGAGACAGAGGTTCACGCCAACACTGAAGTTGGGCGCAAAGACGATAGGGATCTGCTTGCCGGCCTCAGCGAGCAACGCCTTTTCAGCTTCGGAGAAACCCGTAGTACCGATCACCATCGCCTTGCCGGCATCACGGCAAATCTGCAGATTCACCAGCGTCGTGGTCGGATGAGTGAAGTCGATCAGCACGTCAAAGTCGTCGACCACTTGCTTGAGGTCACCACTGATCGCAACGCCCAGGCGACCGAAACCGGCCAACTCACCCGCATCAGCGCCCACCAGCGAACTGTCAGGGCGCTCAATCGCCGCCGTCAGCGCAGCACCTTCCGTCTGACCGATTGCCTCGATCAGCGTCTTCCCCATGCGCCCGGCAGCGCCAATTACCGCAATCCGTCTCATCTTGCGCACCTGCCTCAGAATTTCATGTCTTCGAAGAAGTTCTTCACACCATCAAACCAGCTCTTGGCACGAGGCGACTGACTCGAGCCTTCGGCCTCAAGTGTTTGACGCAGCTCTTCGAGCAATTCGCGCTGACGCTTGGTCAGGTTGACCGGCGTTTCGACAACCACCCGGCAGAGCAGATCACCGGCCGAACCACCACGCACTGGCGTCACACCCTTGCCGCGCAGGCGGAACAGCTTACCGGTTTGCGCGCCCTCGGGAATCTTCAGCTTGACCCGACCGTCCAGGGTCGGCACCTCAAGCTCTCCGCCCAGCGCCGCATCGACGAAGCTGATCGGCACCTCACAGTACAGATTCTTGCCGTCACGCTGGAAGATCTTGTGCTCGCGCACCGAAACAACCACATACAGATCACCGGCAGGGCCGCCATTAACACCGGCCTCACCTTCACCTGCCAGGCGGATACGGTCACCGGTATCAACACCGGCCGGAACCTTGACCGACAAGTTCTTCTGCTTCTCTACACGACCATTGCCGTGGCAGTCCTTGCACGGATCGGTAATCATCTTGCCGGTACCATGACAGCGCGGGCAGGTCTGCTGCACCGAGAAGAAGCCCTGCTGCATGCGTACCTGACCATGACCACCGCAGGTGGTACAGGTTGTCGGCGTGGTGCCCTTCTTCGCACCGCTGCCATCACAGGTTTCGCAGGCAACCAGGGTCGGCACACGAATGGTGACCGTGGTACCGCGCACCGCCTCTTCCAGATCCAGCTCCAGGGTGTAACGCAGGTCACTGCCGCGCTGCACGCTGGAACGTCCACGACCGCCGCCGCCACCGAAAATGTCACCAAATACATCGCCGAAGATATCGGAGAAGTTGGCGCCGCCGCCGCCAAAACCACCGGCACCGCCACCCATGCTCGGATCCACGCCGGCGTGACCATACTGATCGTAGGCGGCGCGCTTGTTGGCGTCGGTCAGCACTTCGTAGGCTTCGGTCGCTTCCTTGAACTTCTCTTCGGCATTCTCGTCATCCGGGTTACGGTCCGGATGGTATTTCATCGCCAGACGGCGATAGGCCTTTTTCAGCTCGGCCTCGCTGGCGCCCTTTTCGACCCCCAGCACTTCGTAATAATCACGCTTGGACATGTGTTCGACTTCCCTTACAGAGACACCCGGCACAAACGGCAACGCGGGAGAAGCTCCCGCGTTGCCAGGCAGAGTTGGAGGGCAACACACCGGACATGCCGTCGGTGCACCACCCTACCCGGTTCATCAAGGACCTACTTGTTGTCCTTGACCTCTTCGAACTCGGCGTCGACCACGTCGTCCGCATCGTTACCGGACTCCGCGCCCGCTGCCGGGCCTTCACCCTTGCCAGCCTGAGCCTGTTCGGCATACATCTTCTGGACCAGCGGGCCAGATGCCTCGGACAGGGCGTTGATCTTGGCCTCGATCTCTTCCTTGTCGCCGGTCTTGATCGCCGCTTCCAGATCGCTCAGCGCCGTTTCGATGGCAGCCTTCTCTTCATCAGTCGCCTTGTCGCCCGCCTCGGTCAGGGTCTTGCGAGTCGCGTGAACCAGCTGATCGGCCTGGTTGCGCACGGTTACCAGCTCTTCGAACTTGCGGTCTTCCTCAGCGTTGGCCTCGGCATCACGCACCATCTTCTCGATTTCGTCATCCGACAGACCAGAGGACGCCTTGATCACGATGGACTGCTCTTTGCCGGTTGCCTTGTCTTTGGCAGACACGTTGAGGATACCGTTGGCATCGATGTCGAAGCTGACCTCAATCTGCGGCACGCCACGCTGCGCCGGCGGGATGTCGGCCAGATCGAAACGGCCCAGCGACTTGTTCTGGCTCGCCTGCTTGCGCTCACCCTGCAGCACGTGAATGGTCACCGCAGTCTGGTTGTCGTCCGCAGTCGAGAACACCTGCGACTTTTTGGTCGGGATGGTGGTGTTCTTCTCGATCAGCGTAGTCATCACGCCACCCATGGTTTCGATACCCAGCGACAGCGGAGTAACATCCAGCAGCAGCACGTCTTTCACGTCGCCGGCCAGTACCGCACCCTGAATCGAGGCACCGATGGCAACCGCTTCGTCCGGGTTAACGTCCTTGCGCGGCTCCTTATTGAAGAACTCGGCAACGGTCTTCTGCACCAGCGGCATGCGAGTCTGACCACCAACCAGAATAACGTCGTTGATGTCAGACACATCCAGACCGGCATCCTGCATCGCGATGCGGCAGGGCTCGATGCTGCGCTTGATCAGATCTTCAACCAGCGACTCCAGCTTGGCACGCGTCACCTTGACGTTCAGGTGCTTCGGACCGGACGCATCTGCAGTGATGTACGGCAGGTTGACGTCGGTCTGCTGGCTGGAAGACAGCTCGATCTTGGCCTTTTCAGCCGCTTCTTTCAGACGCTGCAGCGCCAGCGGATCATTGTGCAGATCAACGCCGTTCTCTTTCTTGAACTCGTCTGCCAGGTAGTCGATCAGACGCATGTCGAAATCTTCACCACCCAGGAAGGTGTCACCATTGGTGGCCAGCACTTCGAACTGATGCTCACCGTCCACTTCGGCAATTTCGATCACGGAGACGTCGAAGGTACCACCACCCAGATCGTATACAACGATGGTGGAGTCGCCACGCGCCTTGTCCATGCCATACGCCAGTGCGGCTGCGGTCGGCTCGTTGATGATGCGCTTGACTTCCAGACCGGCGATACGACCAGCGTCCTTGGTAGCCTGACGCTGGCTGTCGTTGAAGTAGGCCGGAACGGTGATAACCGCTTCGGTAACCGGCTCACCAAGGTAATCCTCGGCGGTCTTCTTCATTTTCTTCAGTACTTCAGCAGACACCTGCGGCGGAGCCATTTTCTCGTCATTTACCTGAACCCAGGCGTCGCCATTGTCCGCCTTGACGATCTTGTACGGCACCAGCTTGATGTCTTTCTGAACGACGTCTTCTTCAAAACGACGACCGATCAGACGCTTAACTGCATACAGGGTGTTCTGCGGGTTGGTAACCGCCTGACGCTTGGCCGACTGGCCAACCAGGGTTTCACCATCGTTGGTGTAGGCGACGATCGACGGAGTGGTACGACCACCCTCAGCGTTCTCGATCACCTTGGCAGAACCGTTTTCCAGAATAGAGACACAGGAGTTGGTGGTCCCCAGGTCGATACCGATAATCTTGCCCATAAGTTTCTCTCCGAATCTGACTGCCGCGTCTTGGTCAGCGGCGCTGTTCAACTATGCTTGAGCCCTTGATGGGGGCTGCCAAATCAATTTCAAGCCTGCTCGTCAATCGAGGGCGCGGCACCCGCAGCCGGAGCCTTGCTGACGACGACCATGGCCGGGCGCAGCAGACGACCGCTGAGGGTGTAGCCCTTCTGGAACACCTTGAGTACGGTGTTCGGCTCAACCGCGGTGCTTTCTTCCATCGCCATGGCCTGATGCAGTTCAGGGTTGAAGGGCTCGCCCTCAGGCTGAACCGGGACTACCTGGAACCGCGCCAGGGTGTCGGCAAACATCTTCAGGGTCAGCTCAATACCCTCGCGCATCGGCTTGATCGCCAGATCATCAGCATTGGACAACTCCAGGCCGCGCTCAAGACTATCGATGATCGGCAGCAGATCATTGGCAAAACGCTCCAGCGCGAACTTGTGCGCCTTCTCCACATCCTGCTCGGCACGGCGACGCGCATTCTGCACATCAGCCGCCGCCCGCAGAGCCTGATCCTGAGCGGTAGCCAGCTGTTCTTCCAGACTCGCTACGCGCGCGGCAAGATCGCCTTCGGGCGTCGCAACGGTCTGATCGACCACGTCGTCCTGATCCTGCAGATCCGGTCTCTGTTCCTCTGCCATGTCTTTCTCCTGTCATAGGGTGGGCGTGTCTTTGCGCGCAATCGCCGCACACGCAGTCAATGATGAACGACCGGCCTCGCCGATCGCGTCTGGCAACCTATATGGGGACAGTCCACACAGCTTCAAGGGTCAATATCAATCAGTGTGCTCATGCTATTGCGGGGACTTGTCGCCACAAAGCAAACTACTGTATAAACAACCAGAACAATTTTCTCGGGAGCGCGTCATGCTGATCCACCTCGCGGTCAACAACTACGCCATCGTCGACACCCTGGAACTCGAGCTGGGCGGCGGCATGAGCGTGATTACCGGCGAAACCGGTGCAGGCAAATCCATCATGCTCGATGCACTGGCCCTCACCCTGGGCGATCGCGCCGACAGCGGCGCAGTGCGCCCCGGCGCCGACAAGGCCGACATCCTCGCCACCTTCGACATTCGCGACATTCCCGAAGCCCGCCAGTGGCTCGAAGAGCGTGACCTGACGCAGGACGACGACCAGGTTATCCTCCGGCGCGTGATCACCGCCGAAGGCCGCTCACGAGGCTACATCAATGGCGCACCCTGCCCCCAGCAGGACCTGCGTGCGCTCGGCGAAATGCTGATCGACATTCACAGCCAGCATGAGCACCAGTCGCTGCTGAAAACCGACACCCACCGCCGCCTGCTGGACGAGTACGCCGGCGCCGGCGAACTCGCGAGACAGGTTCAACTGGCGGCTCAGCGCTGCCGCCAGACCGAAAAGGCGCTACGCCAGGCCAGCCAGCAAAGCGAAGAACAGGCCGCTCGCCAGCAGCTGCTGACCTACCAACTGGACGAACTGGACAATCTGAGCCTGCAGGACGGCGAACTGGACGAACTGGAGAATGAGCAGCGTCAGCTCGCCAGCGCAGACCAGATCCTGCATTCCTGCCAGCAAGTTATCAACATCTGCAGCGAAAATGACGCAGGCAGCGTGCTGGAAGCCCTGACCGCCAGCCTGAGTCGGCTGGACGCCTTTAAAAGCCACAGCCCGCAACTGGGTGAAGCCAGCGACATGCTCGCCAGCGCACAGATTCAGATCGAGGAAGCAGTCGGCGAACTGACGCGTTACCTCGACCACTTCGAGGCCGACCCGCAACGCCAGCAATATGTCGAAGAACGCCTCAGCGCCATTTATGACCTGGCACGCAAGCACCGTATTCAGCCGCAGGAGCTGCCCGCGCTGCAGCAGCAGCTGATCGACGAACTGGAAGGCCAGCAGCAACAAGCTGCCGACGCAGAGCGCCTGCAGGAAGAACTGGTTGCCTATCAGGCCCACTATCGCCAACTTAGCGAAAAACTGTCAGCACAGCGCAGCAAGGGAGCAGCCAAACTCGCCAAGGCAGTCACCCATGAAATTCAGCGCCTGGGCATGCCCGGCGGCCGAATCGAGCTGCAACTGACACCGCTGGACGCCGACAGCTACCCGGTAACCGGGCTGGAAGCCGTCGAGTTCCTGGTCAGTGCCAACCCCGGCCAGCCCGCCAAACCGCTGGCCAAGGTCGCATCCGGCGGCGAACTGTCACGCATCAGCCTCGGCATTCAGGTCATCACCGCACAGACGTCACGCGTCCCCACGCTGGTGTTTGACGAAGTCGATGTGGGTATCGGTGGCCCGACCGCCGAGATCGTTGGCCAGCTGCTTCGCCAACTTGGCGCGCGCGGCCAGGTACTGACAGTCACCCACCTGCCGCAAGTCGCCGCTCAGGGGCATCAGCACCTGTTTGTACGCAAACAGCAGACCCGCAACAGCACACGCACCTGCATTGACCAGCTGGACGATAACGCCCGCGTACAGGAAGTCGCCCGCATGCTTGGCGGCGTCGACCTGACCGACGAATCACTGGCCCACGCCCGCAAGCTGCTCAGCGTTGCGCACTGAGCAGACATAAAAAAACCGGGCCAGGCCCGGTTTTTTGCACCAAAAAATCAGTGCTTGTCCAATCTGTCGTTACTTGCCGCCAGCCTTGCGCACATACAGCACCAGATTGTGGTCAACCAGCTCGAAGCCATGCTCCTTGACGATTTCGCGCTGACGGCGCTCGATTTCAGGATCGAAGAACTCGACCACTTCACCAGAGTCAACACAGACCATGTGGTCGTGGTGCTCGCCGTCGGCCAGCTCAAACACGGCGTGACCGCCGTCGAAGTTGTGGCGCACGACCAGTCCGGCCGCTTCAAATTGCGTCAACACGCGATAGACGGTGGCCAGGCCAACGTCCTCGCCCGCCTCCATCAAAGCCTTGTAGACGTCCTCGGCACTCATGTGGCGCTCGTTCGAACCATCGAGCATTTGCAGGATCTTAACCCGAGGTAACGTGACCTTCAGGCCGGCTTTGCGGAGTTCTTGATTTTCAACCATGTCACTATTCTCGTTCAGCGCTTCGCAGGGCGGGATGAGTCGGGTATGATCAGGGCAATACAGCCATTCCAAAGATAGCGGATGTTAGCACGTGACGCGAAAAAGCTTTAATCGAATCCTTTTCATGCTGTTATGCAGTGTCTCTATCGGCCTTCTGAGTGGCTGCGGCGTGGTCCCCGGCATTTACAAGATCGATATCCAGCAAGGCAACGTTGTCACCCAGGAAATGGTTGACCAACTCCGCCCCGGCATGACCACCCGCCAGGTGCGCTTCATTATGGGCACTCCACTGATCCAGGACACCTTCCACCCCACCCGCTGGGATTACCTGTACAGCATGGAATCGGGGCACAGCACGCGCGTGCAGGAACGCATCAGCCTGAACTTTGAAGACAATCGCCTGGTCGGCCTCTCCGGCGACTTCATGCCGGGTCAGAGCCAGGATGAGGAAATCATGAGCTCCGACACCGTCGAAACCTATCCCGTCGACCTGGGCGCCCCACTCGGCACGGGCGAATAGCCAACGCACTCAAGGGGAAGCGGCCGACGCCTCCCCTTCCTGCCCCCGCAACTAGTCTTCCGTCTTGGCCGCCTTGGCCTTGGCAGCGCGCTGCTTGCGCACTTCCTTCGGGTCCGCAATCAGCGGACGATAGATTTCCACCCGCTCGCCTGACTGCAGCACCCGCTCTGCAGGCTTGGGAACGGCCTTGCCGAAAATACCCAGCGGGGCACTTTCCAGATCCAGCTCGGGGAAGTGCTGATCCATGCAGGACAGACGCACGGCGTCCAGCATGCTGGTGCCCTCGGGCACATTAAGCGTCACAATCTTCTGCTTGTGGGGCAGCGCATAGGCCACCTCCACCACCATGGTCTTCTCAGCCACCCCAGGTCTCCTTGGCCCGCTGACAGAAGGCGTCCACCATTGCATTGGCTGCCTGATTGAACAACGGCCCCAGCGTCGCCTTGACCAGAGCACCGGCGTACTCGAAATGCAGATCCAGGGTGATCTTGCACGCCGACTCACCAAGCGCCTTGAACTCCCAGGCACCACGAAAATCGCTGAACGGGCCATCAACAAGGCGCAGCGTGATGCGCTCGCCCGGCACCAAAGCATTGCGGGTAGTAAAAGCCTGGCTCATGCCAGCCTTGGCAATGTCCAGACGGGCACACATCTCGGTGTCAGTCTCACTGAGAACGGTCGCACTGGAACACCAGGGCAGAAACTCCGGATAACGTTCAACCCGGTTAACCAGGTTGTACAGATGGCTGGCCGGATACGGCAGCAAAGCCGAGCGCTGAATGTGGGTCATGCAATCTTCACTTGGTCAGTTCGGTGACGAGGATAATCAGAATCCCCGCAGGGGCTACATAGCGTAACAGCGAATAGATGAGCGGGAACAGGCGGCGATACTTCAACGCCAGCTCATCGCGGAATACATCGCGGTCCAGCACCCAGCCTGCGAACAGCACAAACAGAAGACCACCCAGAGGCAGCATGATGCGGCTGGTCAGATAATCAATCGATTCAAAGAACGTCATGCCGCCCTCACTGGTCCAGCGGAACAGGTGCCAACCATCAGCATCGGACACAAAGAACCGCGCATCCGCCAGCACGTTGAACGACAGCACCGTACCCAGGCCAACCACCCAGCAGAGCAGCGCAATCACCGAGGTCACCCATACACGACTGCGACCACTGCGCTCAATCCAGAACGCCACTGCCGGCTCCAGCATGGAAATCGCCGAACTCCAGGCCGCCACAGTTACCAGTACAAAGAACACCACACCAAACAGGTTACCGCCGGCAATATTGCCAAAGGCGATTGGCAGCGTGACAAACATCAGGCCCGGCCCTTCATTGGGCTGCAGCCCGGCGGCAAACACCACCGGAAACAGGGCCATTCCCGCGGTTAGCGCTACGACCGTATCCAGCAGACCAACCGTCAGTACTGTCGACCCAATGGACGCCTTGCGCGGCATATAGGCGCCAAACACCATGATCGAGCCGACACCTACGCTCAGGGTAAAAAATGCGTGCCCCATGGCGGCCAGAATACCGTCAGGCACCTTGGCCAGATCAAACTCGAACAGAAAGCGAACACCCTCCATGAAATGACCGGTGGTAAGGCTGTACCCCAAAAGCGCCACCAGCAGCACAAACAGCATCGGCATCAGAATCCGCAGCGTGCGCTCAAGACCCGCCACCACACCCCGGGCAATCACCCAACCGGTAAGCAGCATAAATAGCGTATGCCACACCGTCAGCCGAACCGGGTCGCTGACAAGGCTGCCGAAACGCTGCCCCGCACCGTCACCATCAATACCGGCAAACTCACCGCGCACCATGCCAACGATATAGTCGAGCGCCCAGCCCGCCACCACGCTGTAAAAGGACAAGATCAGCAGCGCACCGGTCATCCCCATCACCGCAGCCCAGGACCAGGCGGACGAAGCGTTCGAGTATCGGGAAAGCGTCTTCAGCGTATTGACCGGGCTCTGTCTGCCGCGCCGTCCCAGCAGGGTCTCAGCCAGCATCACCGGCAAACCGATCAGACAGATGCAGATCAGATAGACCAGAACAAAGGCGCCACCGCCATATACACCAGTCATGTAAGGGAACTTCCAGATGTTGCCGAGGCCTACGGCAGATCCGGTTGCCGCAAGAATGAAGACCCAGCGGCTTGCCCAGATCCCGTGAATGGAGACAGCGTCTTTGCTCATAAAGAGTCCCGGAGTACCCGAAAAAAGGAACGCATTGTCCAGATTTTAACCAATCACCACAAGGTCAAATCGCCGCAGGCATGAAAGCCCTCCACCCGCAAAATCCGCCGATACAGCATAGGAAACTACAGGTATACTGACGCGCCTATGAGCAAGCAAAAGAAATCCCCGGCCAACAGCGGCACCATTGCGCTGAACAAAAAGGCCAAACACGACTATTTCATCGAGCAGCGCTTCGAAGCCGGCATCGCCCTGACCGGCTGGGAAGTAAAGAGCCTGCGCGAGGGTAAGGTGCAGTTGGTCGACAGCTACATCCTGCTCAAGAACAACGAAGCCTTTCTGCTGGGTGCCCACATCACGCCGCTGAAGACTGCCAGCACGCACGTCATCGCCGACCCGACCCGCACCCGCAAACTGCTGCTGCACGCACGCGAACTCGACAAGCTGGTCAATGGCGTACAGGCCAAGGGCTTCGCCTGCGTCCCGCTCGCGCTGTACTGGAAGGGTCACCTGGTCAAATGCGAAATTGCCCTGGTACGCGGCAAAAAGGACTTCGACAAACGGCAGACCGAGAAAGAGCGCGACTGGGATCGCGAGAAGCAACGCGTCGTACGCGAGAACCATCGCTAATTTTTTTTGCTACCCGCTGAACTTTCCCGCAACCAGCCCGTCATATCCTTTGACAGGCTGGTCCGCTCCACCAGCCGGTTTATGGTTTAAAGCATGTAACGCCTATACCCTGACTCGTCAGGGTATTTTTTTGTCTGCCGTGGCGGCTCGGGGAAAACGGAAAGCATCAGGCCGCTTGACGATCGCGCCCGCACACCGCGCAAACCGGGCAGAACCACCCTGGCCTGCAAACGATAGCTATTACTCAGGGAACCTTTCGCGTACAATCGCGTCTTAGTAACAGACCTGAAAGATTTGGGGCCGATTTGGATTCGACGACGGTTACAAAACTTGAGGGGCATGCCGAGCTGGTAGCAGAACTCGTAAATTCGCTGCTGCAAACTTATAGTTGCCAACGACGACAACTACGCACTAGCCGCTTAAGCCGGCTAGCAGCCTCTAGGGGATGCCTGTAAACCCGAAGATTTGGCTGTCAGATAGAACAGGATCGCCGCCAAGTTTGCTGTAGACGTAACGGCTAAAACTTATACAGCTCGCTCCAAGCACCCTGCCACTCGGGCGGCGCGGAGTTAACTAAGTAGAGATGGCTAAGCATGTAGAACCGATAGCGGCGGACTGGCGGACGGGGGTTCAAATCCCCCCGGCTCCACCAATTTGAAAAGGAACCCGTCTAGAACGCGGGTTTCAGCGAAGGAAGGGTTTGGTAGATCGCACAAAGTCCATCTAGGACTTAAAAAAGGCGCTCCACCATGCCCAACTCAAGCAAGCAGCAACACCTTATCACCTCTTCTAACGGGGTGTTTCAGTACTACCTCACTCTACCGGCACACCTGAGCAGCGACCCTCGCTTGCCCGCTCAGGTTCGCTGGTCTCTCGGTCGCGACGCATCCGTCGCCCGCACCCTCGCACAGCTGCTAGACGCCGAACTCTCGCTCGTCATCAAACCCGGTGCCACACTGGTGACACCCGAACTGGTAAGCGAGCGACTCAAGCAAGCCAAAGCCTGGCTCAAGCGCACCCTCGATAACGCCGCCAATCCTTGGGGCGCTCTACCTAGTCCGGCTGAGCTCGGCAAGCAGGACTTATCTGCCGCCAAACAGCGACTGACCGAAGAAAGCGCAAAATACACTACCCTCTACAGCACCATGCCGGGCGACGAACTGATTCTGTCGATAGCACCCAGCGACGCTCTTCAGTCCGCACTGGATCTGCGCTTCCAACGCCTCGACTGGCCTCTGGGCACATCAGAACACGACAAAGCCCAAGACGCCGCCATCTATGCATTCGCCGCCATCACCCAGCTTGAGCAGCACATTCCAGACAAAACGCTACGACACCCCGCCACCTTCAATGCACTCGCACTGCATGAGTACCTTTGCCACGCCCGACCTGACTGTGGCGCCCACCTTGCCGACATCCCGCCCGACCTACCCGGCTCGCTCGCCGCGTATCGCCTCCACAGCACACTCACTTCACTTAGCTGGCCCAAGCCCCGATATTCAGCATTTACCACCCAACAGCTTGCATCCGGGCTCTACACCCTTGAGCTTGCGTCATGCACCCTGAAGGACAAACACCCGATCTTGGCTAGCAGAGGTTTTTCGCTGACCCTGCCGACCACCTCTGCGATCATGGCCACCCTGCTGAAAGAGCGCCTGACCTCTGCCGTCGAAAGCACACTTCAAGCTCACCTTCGCCGCACATCAACGGAGGCTGCACTAGAGCAAGCAAGGCTGGAAATTGAAGCCCTGACCCGTGGCTTCATGGGCAGCATGCTTGAGCAATCCTCGTTACCCAGCTTACCCAGTGCTCGACCTCTCACCAACACCGAGTCCGCACCTGTGGATCCAGCGAAGCAAGCACTCGCAACCGCACTCGCAGCACTACTTCCAGAAGAAAAGCGCGGCCAGCTCGAAGCATTGGTCAGCAACACTCAAGGCACTGCTATCGACAGCAACGCAGAGCAACTCGACGGCATCACCTTCGGTGAACTGGCAGAGCGTTACCAGCAGGCGCAAGTGGACGAAGGGAGCTGGACACACCTAAAAACAACACCTCAGCGAAAGGCCCGCCTAAAGGTGGTCACCGAGCTCATTGGTGCGCACAGACGCCTGAGAACACTGCGCCGCGCAGACTTTCTGACACTGCGCGATCAACTGCGTTTTCTGCCTGTCAACGCTCATCAGCTTGTCGCCCGGCACCGAATATCAGTCAGGCAACTCGTTACTGAAAAGACAGCGCCAGCCATCCACCCACGAACAGCCAAAGTGTACTTTGAGCTCGCCAAATCACTCATCCGCTACGCGCAAGATCAGGAGTGGATTGAACATGACATCACCGCCAACCTCACCTTCAAAACGCGCAATGCAGCCCCACCAGCGAGGCGCACCTACAGTCACGAGATGCTTCTCAAACTGATCAACGGGCCGGTGTATACAGCGACACGCCAGACCTCTTGGCGAATGGATGAATACAAGTTCTGGCTACCGCTGCTCGGTCTCTACACCGGAGCACGCCTGGGAGAGCTTTGCCAACTGCAGCTGAGCGATGTGCGGTGTAGCAACGGCATCTGGCTTATCAATATCGACAACAGCAACGGCAAGCAAATCAAGAACACCCAATCGATACGTCAGGTTCCACTGCACCACCAGCTCATCAAATTGGGATTTCTGGACTTCATTGACGACCAGAAACACGGCAACACCCGCCCTGACGCACCGCTCTTCAGCTCACACCGGCAGTACACCCAAGTACCGGTAAGCCATGTCGCCAGCAAATGGTTCAGATCCTATGTCAAGCAATGCGACCTCACCCAAGAGAAAGCCACCTTTCACGGCCTCCGACACACCTTCATCCAGCAGTTCCGCATGCAGCGATTAGACATTCTGATCGCCAAGGCGCTGGTAGGCCATGTCGACACCAGCACCACCGGCGGTTACGGCGACATCCATCCTCTGCGCGTACTGAAGGAAGAGATCGATCGGCTCGACTTTGAGCTCAACCTCGATCACATCTCTCATGCTCGCTACCAATCACTGCGAGCCAAGCAAGCCGGACGACAAATCGGCAGACCAGCCAAGTAACCCCAGAACAGCACCCTGCCCACCCAAAATCGGCATCTGGGCAGGGTGCAAATGCAAAATTTTCTCCGCAGAAATTTATTTACACAACAAAACAATAAAGCAGAAATAACAAGAACAAAAATCCTCCACCGCAAAGACAAAAACCCTCGCAAACATTAATAAAAAGCGACCAAATAAAGAATTGACAAGGCGTCAAGAACACACAGCCGAGGAAAGTAAATATGCGAAAAATTGAATCTTGACAAGATATCAATTAATTTTTTCTATTTACTTATAAAACAATATTGCTAACATTTGCGCATACAAAACACATAAGGACGCAGATGACAGCACTAACTCCGACAATAAAACTGATTCCGATTCTTGAGGGATTTCACCTTCAGTACGACAGCAAGTACGAGAAATTTCGCCCGATCTTGCTGAAGCAACTTTTACCAATCACGGAGTTGCTCCTGCAGCTGGATAACTCGCCAAGTATTCACGACTACTTCGACGAGGTATGCCAACGCTTCATCGACGCCAACGGCTATTCAGTAAAAGGCCGAAATATGCTGACCTCGCGCATGGCCAAGCTGAAGAATGTCGTCAGCGACAGCAATCCAAAGCGTGTTATGGCTGACTTGTCCCCACATGACATTCCGCGGATTAAGCGTGAGCTTCCGAAAGCACTGGCGCGGCAGAAGCGTTCAAAAAGTCAGGGTGAAAACATCCAGACCTACTACCAGCTGTTTAACCGCGTCATGGTCGAAGCTCTGAATGACAGCTTCATCAGCACACCGCTAAAGCTGAGCAATCCAGCGACCAAAAAGGCTGACAACACCAGGCCATTCAGCACCGATGAGATCAGCTCTCTACTCCAAGGCTGGCCTTATTCACTTAACGACGAGGAGCAGGCGCGCAAACTCGTCCGAGACGCCCATGCCTATCGATTCTGGCTACTGCCACTTGGCCTGTTTACCGGCGCCCGCCTGAACGAACTGTGCCAACTTCGGGTTCATGACATTCGGCGCGATGGACATGGCATCAACGTCATGAGCGTGAATGACAACGGGTACAACAAGAGCCTGAAGAATGAACAGTCTCGCCGGGAGATTCCTATCTGCTCAGCACTTGTCGATATGGGGTTTATGGCGTTTGTTGAGGAACGCAGAGCTGCGTCAGGCAACGATGCTCAGCTATTTGCGGAGTTAACGTTCACCAGAGAACACCTGTATTCCAGAATGGCAAGTCGCTTCTTCTGCGGCCACGCAACAGGAAAAGGCTACATCGGCTCTCGCTGTGCACGCGCCAGCGACGGTGCACTCAATTTTAAAAGCTGTCGCCGGAGCTTTGCACAGCGACTCCAAGCCTCAGGCGTCTCCGAGAGCACCATCGCGCATTTGCTGGGGCATCGACGCAACACCTGCGAGGTTACACAGAAACACTACCTCGACAAGCCCTACAGCCAGGTGTTGCAGGAGGCCATCGAGCAAGGTCTCAAATATGGCGCCCAGCTGTCACATGTGAAATGGGAAAACTACAAGCTGCTCATGCAAGCCCAGAAAGGGCGACGCCCGCGCGGGCGACGTCCAAAGGCGACCTGACATGCTCACCACATCTCGCTCTACTTCGTCCGCAGGACGGCTATCGATTTTGATGTCAAACCAATCGGGCAGCTCGCTGCCGGAGCACGTACCCGCGGGACGTGCTCATGCGCATGGGTACGTGCGCACACACCATACCCGCGCTTCGGGTATGGGGGCGCAGTGGCGGCATGGGATTGGCGAGGGCATCACGAACAACGGTGAGGTGAGGCCCAGCCAACACCATGCCGACATGGTTTTTCGCTCCGACCAGGAGTGAAAAAACAAGCGCCCCTTCGCGAAGCGGCTGCTTTTGACATCAAAAACAACAACAATAACTATAAGGATGCCAACATGCTGAAAAGCACTGAAGAGCGCTACCGAAAGCTTGCAAGACACTTCTACAAAACGAGACTGCCAGACACACCACTCTCAACAAGCGCGATATGCAAAGCACTGACTGCGTGTGCAGCAGACTACAGACCCGACTACTTCCGAGTATTGAAAAATGCACTGGCGTTCGACGTTCGTGAACGTGGCTACCCAAAAGCAGCCAAGCGAATCCTACTAACAGCCAATCCAACCACCATAGCCGACAGCACCATCCCCCCAAAAGCGAAGCGCCACGCAGTCAAAGCTGTTAGTGAGGATGATGTTATCGCACTTCTGCGTCACCTCGAAAACACGCGGCACTACGACGTTTTTGCTGCCGTCACTCTAGCTTGGCTACTCGGCGTCCGGCCCAGCGAGATGCACTCAATTCGGGTAGTGGGCAAAGAGTTCCATATTACCGGCGCAAAAAAGGACGACCGAGGCATCAGGGGCGCCGACCGAGTCATAAAGTTCCCAAACCAAACGGACTTTGAGGTTGCAGCTGCCGCGGTAGACCTATATCAGAAATCGCATCGCAGCCTTGCAGCCATCAGAGAAACCCTGCGAGAGCAATGCAGGCAGCTATGGCCCAGGCGCAAAGTCCAGCCCACGCTGAAAAGCCTGCGCCACCAGATGGGCTCAAACCTCAAAGCCTCTGGCATCTCCCCCAAGCTCATGGCGTACATCATGGGCCATCAATCTACGCGGTCGATTGAGCGATATGGAGACAGGCGCACCGCTACCAAGCGCAGCTTCTCCTTACCGGAGGCAGCACCCAATGCAGACCTTTCGAAAGTTAGAGTCAGCAGGAAAAGTAAACCAGCGTGGTATTCGGCAGAACCTGCGGCTAAGGGCGCAAGCCCCAAAAAAACGCACTGACAGACTAAGCGTCGCACTGTTTAACAACAATCTGCACGGCGCCAGGGACTCGGCGCCAGCGCACGTTAAGCACTCAAGCAACGTGCCACATGCCTCGCATACAGGCTCCAAAAAGCGGAAAAAAGCAGCGCAAAGCGACGCACAGGCCGGTAAAAATAAAAAAGGCCGCCCCTTTCGAGACAGCCTTTTAGAACTACTTCATTGCCCTTGGATTCGCGGTGGTGCTTTTTAACCTGCCGAAAATATGTGCCCAAGCGCCTACCCGGCCATCATATCCGTCCTGAACTCCAAGGTCTACACCTGAGACCCGCGAAGCCGCAGAGCCTTCGCCCCTCAAAAAGAACCTTCTCTTGACCGCTGTCGGCCAATTGCGGACACTGAAATTTGGGCGGCAGACGAACTCTCGCCAAGCCGGCGACGTGAAATCTGCTTTTGAACGCTATCGCAGCGGCTTAATGCGCTCTTAGAGAGGCCGGCCGGCTGGGCGATCACTGCTTCGGGGCGGTTCACCATGCAATGACGCCCCTCGGCTTTTCTAGCCCCACGTGCTCCTCGCCAAAGGATCCATCAGGGCCTACCAAACACCAGTTTTTCACGAATCAAGTTGAACAACTCCGCCTGGTAAACGGCGTCATCTAGGGCATCATGGTTGCCCGAGCTTTCAGGATTCACTACCTTCTCAATTTCGCTTGAGCGGGTCGATGTCCAAGTGCATTCGGAGGCACCGAAGTACATCGACTTAATGTCGAGCGCTGCGATTCCGAAGGGGTTTTCACCCAAGAACAGATGGAAGTAATAGTTCACGAAGCTCCAGTCGAACGAAGCGTTAAACCCTACGAACACTACCCTTTGATCGGCATCAGCTAGTGACTCTACCCAGGACCTGAATTGCGCCATAGCCTCACCAGGTTCCAAACCCTCTTCGCGAAGTCTCTGAAGTGACAACCCTGTGACCTCAAGGGCAGCCGGCACAAACTCCTGAGATATAGGCTTCAGAAAGCAGGAGAACTGCTCAGCTGGGTTCGACGCCATACACGCGCCGATAGAAAGCATGCTGTACTTGCCTGGGATCGGGCCAGATGCCTCGATGTCGACTGATACGAAAATTTCTTTGTCGGCTTTCATAAATACTCCGTTTTAGCTGATTTCCGCATGGCAACAGCAGTCTTCAGAACCAGTCACCACAACAGCGGGAAAGATCATCATGTACTAGGTAAAGAGGACTGCAGGTCAACTCGAGGCGTCGCCAGAAAGCCCAACCACACGACCAGAATATTTACTTATCTTCCATAACCGGTGATGGCTTCATCTCCAGTATTGAATCGGTCAGATCTTTGAAGCTCAGCGGACGATTCGGAAAGGCTTTGGCCATCGCCGTTGGGTACAGGCGAGTCCGAATATCGGAGTAAGTCCATGCTGGCTGCCCATTACTCTCACCAGTGACGGTTGCCAAGTCAGTTAGTTGCTTCTCCGTGAGCTCCATACCTGCCAGATCCATGCTGAACAGCTCTTTGCGCTCAGCAGCATCTGGACGGGTGAACTCTTCAACGATGGCAGCACGACGGCGCAGAGCTGCGTCAAGTACGGAAAGACGGTTGGTGCATAAGATCACAACGATCCGTCCGCCATATTTGCGCAACTCATCCACGCCTTGGATCAGCGTGTTCACAGCCACTTTATCCTCGTGGTGGCTCTGGCTCTGCGAACGGGAGGCTGCGATAGAGTCACCCTCGTCGATGATGAGAATCGCCCGGCGCTTTTTGCCGGCAGCTTCGGCAACCTCCGCAAATGCCTGGGTCAAAAGCGTGCCCATTTCGCCGACCTTGCCGGAGCCGCGAACTCGGTTACTCAGCTTGAACAACACCGAATCTTCAGCGCGAGAATCACGTACGATGCGGTTAGCGATGCACTCCGCTGTCGCAGTTTTTCCGGTGCCGACGTCCCCGTGGAAAATCACAAGAGGATACTGGTCGGCAACTAGATTGCAGATCGGTAGCACGCTTCTATGGTGCACCTTGCTCCACTCGGACAACTGGCCCTGGTTCAGCAGCAACTGAAGCTGGTTTTTCACGCGCTCGTAGCGGCCGCTGAAGCCAAGCAACACCTTCTCGCGCTCAGTCAGCTGGGCTTCCGGCAATTCAATTGCAGAGTCAAATACGCTGTTGTTGCTCATCGGGTGTAGTCCTTTCGTTCCATGCCATAGCCGTTGCTGGAGTATTCGCGACCACCTCTCTGAGTGAGCTGGGAGTGGCTGATGTCGTCGTAAGAGGTCGTCCAGTTGATTTTCAACTTGCCAGCCATTTTGTCCCGAGCTTGCTGGGTATAGCTGTCGTTGTAGGACAGAACGATCCGCAGGTGCGGGTTCGACACTTTGGGCCAGCGAGCATCACCAGGACGCTGGTTGGCCAGGGCGCCGGACTCGTTCACGTAGTACCGTGTCGCCTTCTGTTCGACCCCATTGCTCAGCAGGGTAAGATCTGCGAACTTCAGATACCCGTTTTTGGCCAGCAGCTCGATGTCGTAGGCCCATTCCTTGGCCTTGGCTTCAGTCACTGCTTCGCTACTAGAGGCGATCATCAAGAGGTCGGCAGTAATCCGGCGAACGACTGACTCAATGTCAGTGGTGGTGTACGTTGTCGTTTGCGTAGCGCTGTAGGTCATGCTGCATCCTCGACTTTGAAGCCCTTGCCGAACAGTTCTTTCCAGAGATTGAAGTCATCTTCCACCGATGCGAAATGAGCGGTTTCCCAGGACTCTTCTGCGAGCTGGACGATCTCTTTGCACTCGTCCGCGGTGATGCGACTGGCGACGTTGTTGGTGTCACAGACCGGATCAATGATCACGACCGTATCGGAGAATTCGGGCACATTGCCGTTCTCTGGGAACTTGATGACTTCCTTGAGCCCCGACTCAGCGATGTAGAGGAGGAAGTCACGGAAACGCTTCTCTAGCGATCCTTCCTTTCCGTTCACTTCAAGCACATGAGCCATGATGAGTTCGATGTGGAAGGACTTGAGAGGTACCTCTTTCCAGGTACGCCACCGCTTGGCCATCCGCACCAAGGTACGGAAGTCCGGATCTTCATCTTTGCGATCCTTCATGAACTTCACTTGGCACGGAGCGCAGGTTTCAGTCTTCGAGCCATCAATACGGTCAAACTGCCAGCCGTAGCCTTCCTTGTTCGGGTTCTCGATGACCGGAACAATGTCGACCTCCAGCCCGGTACCTACGAAGGTGACCTTAGCTGCCTTGCGCTGGATTTCGAAGTCTTCGACAGACTTGTTCGGGTACAGCTTGACCAGCGCGTCGTAGATTTTCTGGCTAAGGGTCGCAAAGGTCTCTTCATCCACCTTCTGGCCGCTGATGTAGAAAACCACGTCTATGTCAGCAGGGTTTTGAGCGTTGGGGCGCAGGATGGTGTGCTTGGCAAAAGAGCCGGCCTTTACCACCTTCTTGATGGTGATTTTGTCCTGCTTCTTCAGGCTGTCCTTCAGCGCTGCAATCAGCCGGTCGACTTGGGCGTTGTAGGTCTCCCGTTTGTCCTTCGGAAGGCGCAGCACATTACTGTCGTAATACTTGATCTGAGTGTTGGTGAGTGGCATTGGCCATCCCCTCCTAAAAATATTGTGTTAGTAGCAAAGCATCCCTACCAGCAGCTACATCACATGCCGAGCGATGAGATGGCGCGGCGGCTCGATCACTAGGCCCGAATCACCTTTACGTTTCGCTGCACTTCAACCCTCTCCGAACCATCTAAAGAATCCGTCCGGGAAATTGCGATCGGCTGTTTGCTAGCGTATCATTACTATACGCATATTTTTTAGATGCAGTCTAGTTTTTATACGCTATCGAGGTTCGATCATGACAAACGAGTCCAAACCCACAGACGACCAACCCACCAGCAAGGGACGGCAAGGTGCGCGTTGGGGCCAGGAACGTCGGTTGGAATTCATCGACTATCGACTGCGGTGGGATGGTCAGATCAACCGAAGCAGCCTCACTGAATTCTTCGGAATCTCTGTACCCCAGGCGTCATTGGATATCACCGAGTACACAAAACTCGCCGAAAGCAACCTTGAATACGACACCCGGGCCAGGGTCTACCGAGCGACCGATTCGTTTAAGGCTGTCTTCCCCTCTAGCGCAGTTGAGCGGTACCTAGAAGATCTGCTTCGCGTCGCCGTGCAGTCAGAGGTTCCTTATGGCAGTTTCCTGAACTGGCAATCCCCTGTCGCTGCTGTACCCAAGCTGGGCCGTCGCCTGAACGCGGACATCGTTGGGGAAATCCTCCGCGCGATTCGCGAGAAGGAATATGTCGAGGTCTTCTACCAATCCATGAACGACCCTGAAGGTGGGGAGCGGCGGCTGTCTCCCCACGCGTTGGTGCATGACGGGAACCGCTGGCACGTCCGGGCCTACTGCCACAAACGTAAGGACTTCCGGGACTTTTCTCTAACCCGTATCAAGCACTGCAAATATGGTGGTCAAGATCGCGACCGAGCTGATGAGGACTACGCCTGGCACACGATTGTGGACGTTGTTCTCATTCCTCATCCGGGCCTCACACCCTCCCAGCGCAATTTGATCGAGGCCGACTTTCTGATGGAGAACGGTGAGATGCACGTCAAATGCCGGCAAGCCCTCCTCGTGTATCTCCTGTTCCAGCTCAACCTGAATGACGATCAGGCTGACCAGAGGCCCGAAGTCATCCAGCTCGCACTCAAGAACAAGAATGAGATCAAGGCGCTGTTCCAGTATTAACCCCTAGAGAAATCAGCCAATACTCAACACCTCAGCTACCGGAATTGTCACGATGGCAAAGCTTGAAAATGAATTCATTCTGATTGCGGGCAGCATCTCCAAGAAGACAGAGAAGGCCTCGATCGATCTCGCGCACGACTTCACTCGTGCGTTAACCAAGAGCGTCTTGGCGGCTCAGGGCGGACTCGTTGTCTACCTAGCAGGTCAGCCAGTCAATGAAAGCGGCGATGCATTGACCTTCGACTGGACGGTGGCCTACGAGGCTGAGAAGCTGTTGGCTGAGTACGCCCCAGCTCATCAGTTAAAGATCGTCACCTCGCAGCTGGCCATGCGGGAAAAAATGACCCTTGAACAACGGACATTGATCCGCCGTCTTGCCGCCGAGAACTATGCACAAATCGTCTACATCGAAGACGACCTGGTCACTGGCGGGAACATTGGTGATGAGCAAGTTGAGGTGGCCACGGCAATGATTGCCCTAGGCGGTGGCAAGGGCGTATCCGACCGAGCTCGCAAACTTCGCAAGCGTCAGCTTCCGGTTCTGCCGTTTGACCTGCAGCTTGGGGGCTTCAGCGAAGATGGCGAGGGGGCGCTAGGCCTTCGCGCCAATTTCTTCAAGGATCCTTCCGCGATGTTCTTCTTCACCGGCGAGCAGGTTAAGGGACGCCTGGACAGCATGTCCCTACAGGAGCCTCTGTACAGCCCAGACAAGCTGGCAGACCTTTCAGTTGGACTTTTCCAGGCAGAAATCGAGGCCAAGGAGCAGGCACGCTCTCCAGATCTCCTAGTCATCACGGCTATCCCCATTGAGCTCGCCGCCGCGAAGAAAGTATTCGGTATTGGCGAGGATGTACCTGCACGCTACTCCAAGAATGGCATTCATTTCTGGCCCGTAACCATCCAGCGAGCGGACGGCCCTCTATCATGTGTCGTTGCCTCTCTTGGCAACGCTGGCAACGTCAACGCAAGCACCGTCACTACCCTTCTGTTGTCAGAGCTGAACCCCCAGAAGGTGCTGATGATGGGGATCGCGGGCGGACGTCGTAAAAAGCTCAGCCTCGGCGAAGTCATTCTGTCCGAACGCGTCGTGTACTACGAAGGTGGGGCAGCACACGCCGGGGGCCAGATTGCGCTTCGGCCAGAGATGCAACGTCCAAGACTTTCCACCCAGCAAGATCTCAATGCTTATTTTGCAACCGCATCGTTACCTGACCGCCTGCAAGAGCGCGCCGAGAAGCTGGGCTTCGCGATCCCGGTAGAGTCCCAGGCTGGGGAAGTTGCAGCGAAGCTCATGGTGTCGCCGGCAACAGTCGCCTCAGGCGAATTGCTCATTCGTGATCCAGAAGTTTTCGAAAGCTTCCAAAGTATTCATGAAAAAGCACTGGTAGCTGAGATGGAGGCCTATGGAGTATTCGATGCATGCGAAAAGCAGAACGTGCCCGTCTTGGTCGTCCGAGGAATCAGCGATTACGGAGACACGACTAAGGACAATACCTTCCACAGGGTAGCGTCCGAGGCTGCAGCCATTGTGACCCTTGATTACGCCACACACGGGTGGAGCCGAATATCTACTTGATAACTGGCTCTTGTGTAAGCAGCCAACATTCATTGGATCGCTAGGGATTTTTGAAGGCGCAAGATGACCGCTTTTGGCCGGATCCTGCCAGTTGCGACAGGCGCCTACCGGCCATAAGCGGTCATCTGGTGTCTACAAAACCAACGGCGATTCAGATATCGCGCGAGGTCCTACGCCCCAGTTGGACGGCGATGCAATTTCTTGCCCGGTTTGATTAGCTCTGAACGAGCAGAGCAAGGAACTTTGCCTGCACAGACTCTGTGAGCCAAACACCATTATCAGACAGAAAGAAGCTCGCTCCCTCCCTGTGCATTCTTCCGGACAGTACCTCTAAGACCACAGGTTTTCCGTGACGTTGGCCCACTCTTACGGCGGTTTCGGAATCTCGCGATAAGTGGACATGGTTTCTGTTTCCTGACTTCAGCCCCTCAGCCAGTATTGATTCCAGAAAGCGGGTGGCCGTGCCGTGATACAAAACCTCCGGCGGCACGGCGGCGACCAGACCTAGCTCTACTTTGACCGAATGCCCCTGATTGGCTCTGATTTTTGTGCCATCTTCACTGATCTTGAATCGTTGCTTCTCGCTGGTGCGAGTGAGTTCTTCGATAAGTGACCGGGTGAGCGGAATTTTGCCTGACGAGGTGCGCTCGACTATTTGATCAATCTCCGCCCAGCCGTCTGGATCTAGCACGAGGCCGACCTCCTCCGGTTTGTGACGGAGCAGTAGGCTGAGAAACTTGCTTGCGGAAACCTTGTTTACCATCACTTCACCTTCCGAGCCGTTCAACGCCAAGCTCTGCTGAAAACATAAGCTGAGGCGAAGCCGGAGTTCATGGTTTGTGCTGATACGGTATGCCCTTGACAGTTGATCACTGTCAGGGGCATACGACCTCGAACCAAATTTTGAAATAGATACCGCTACCCGCCAGCAACCTGAAGAAACACGCGTAGCGGCGAATTTATTCATACCCGATCTTAAGCGCCTGGGCCTGCTCGGCCAGCGCATCGAGCGCCTCGCGCCCCTCCGCGTCACGGCGCTCCTTATAGGCAATCACGTCCTTGTACCGGACGCGACGGTGCGTGCCGGCCGTGTGGAACGGGATATCACCGCGCTCCAGCAACTGCGCTAGGAACGGTCGCGAGATGCTGAGCAAGCCAGCTGCCTCCTGAGTCGTCAGATCTGCATGGATTGGGGTGACACAGACCGCACAGCCCTTGCCGGTTTCGGACAGGATATTGATGAGCAACCGCAGCGCCGAGACCGGGACAAGAACCGGATGGGAGGCACCGTTATCATCAAAGATATCAATCCGCTGACTTTCCGAGCGTGTCTGCAAAAAGGCGGACAGCATCCGGCTGCTCTCACGTGCGATGGCAACTTCTTCGGTCGTCGGAAAGGAGTGGACGCGGGAGAGTGTGATCATGAAAGCCTCACTGCAAAGGGCATAATCAAAACAGCCAAAATATCCGAAAGACAAGACTCTCGCCCAGCAAGTAGCCACGGAGATGCTCCACCTTCTCGCCTCGCTGTGCTCAAGCTCCCAGAGGAAACGGCTCCACCATAGACTTCCTCCTATGCCCTATCGTTGAAAAAATCATCCCGAGCAACGCGTCCAAAACCACTCAGGTCTTGATCCGCATCGCTGAACATGAAATTCACCATCATGGGTCGAACCGTAACCCCAACTGGCGCAAAGGGTGCCGAACTGTAATCCATACCCTTCAACTCGCGTGCTATCGCCGCAGACGTCGCACAGAACGTCATTAGCTGATTCATCCTGCTCCATAGCTGTGCCCCTCATTGCCCCCTCCCACTTGAGACGTGTGCAACTCCGCTTATCCAGCGCACGAGACTTTAGTGTGTTGCACGATGCGGCACGCGCGACCCCGAATACGGCATACGCCGCGGTAGGACCTGCAGCGGATTCTCTTGCCTAACGACCATTCACATCCCCATCGAATCAAAATCGTCCGGAACCTCAATCTGACCGCGCAAGAACCCAATACGTTTGGAGCCGCTCCCATTTTCCGGACCTAGCGGCACTACTTTGACCTTTGGCGTGCCTTCGACCGCGATCACAAACGACTTGCCTTCAGCCGCCTGCGCAATCAACTGCGGTAGCTCAGCCATCACCTGTTGAATGTCTATAACTCGCATGACTGAACGCTCCTGTCTCAACTTGCTAGATCCAATCAACCCGGAAACGCCACCGTCCAGGCGCAGAGCCAGCGGGACTCAATACCTCAGGTTCAAGCGCTCGCGGAGCTGCTCTCTTGCATCAGCACAGGACAGCCCCAAGTTGGAGTCGGTATGAATCAGGCGGCTTCGTTTCTCCTCAGGCCACCCAACGTCATCGTCATCGACCGCCAGCCACTCGACCGGCCCTCTCAACCTGCCGAGATAACTTTGAATCTGCTCATACCGTGTTTGCAGATCCCAGAGGGTACGGTGGTCAGAGCCCGCCTTCCTCATTGCCGAATGCCAAGTAGCCCCCACAACCAACCGCGACACGGGTTCAGGTAACGCCTTACGAGCACGCTGGTATCCCAAGTGTCTGGCCCAACTGGTGGACAGTACGATCTGTACATCAGCCTCCTCGACGACCGCCTGCAGGTAATGAGCCCACATAAACAGCTGCCCCTCTGCACGCAGCTCAGCTCGTCCTCGGCGCAGATACACCGCGTCAGGGTGCAGAACACCGTCAAAATCCAGAAACAGCAGCATGCCTAAACCTCACAACGGATCCCGGCACAAGGTCCGGATGCTAATGCAACCGAGCAGGCGTGAACTGCAGCACCGCTGGGTCAAGAGAAAAGAACGCATCGAGAGAGCGCCTGCCACCAGCCGCGTCAAACGTCACCACGACGTAAAGGCTGCCGCTCTTGGTTCGAAGCACCCAGAAATCATTTAGCTTCTCCGCTCTCAAGATGTCTGAGGTTATGATTCGGTGCCCATTGGCAAAACGCCCGAACCTGTCTGCTTTTTCATGAGCGAACACCCTTCCAAAAGCAGATCGAGCAGCGATACGGGCCCCAAGAAGGTAGCCTGTAACCGGGCGCCCAAACCAAAGCCCTGTTGCCTGATAGAGCCGCTTTCGGGAGTAGCTGGATATTTTCAAAAGACCACCCTCAAGCACCGCGCTGCGCAGGTCTAACCACCGTTCCACCAGCTAAGCCCTGCTTTCTGCTGAGCGACATGGCTGGCCTTGATTCAGTGATTCAGAGCAAGTGTTTTGGGATGTGCCTGCTTACACAATCCATCTCCCAGCAACACGTAGTGGGTATTCTTCGTACGAAAAACGAAGCCATCCGTGAACTCATGCAGCAGCGTGGTCCGTACAAAGTCACCTACATCCCAGCGACGCGAGGAGTCATACACAATCGAGTGGGCATACAGAACAACCGGATGTAGCTGCATAGCCGCCAGATCATCTCGCCGCCCTTCCGACACCTCCAGCTCCACCCAAATCCAATTACGAACCAGACAGAAGGGAGCACCGTTGAAGGTCGCACGGCTATATTCCAGCGCCTCATCGTTTGTCATCATGCTCCCAGCCATAGGCTCACCTGGGCCGTGTAACAGTGTCTCGATTGCTTTTGTTAGATCCATAGCAGCATCTCCACATCAAACTCATTGTGCACAGCGCTGACGAACCTAGAAAGAAGGCAAGCCAGCACCGCTTACTCTGAGCCCAGCCGACTCAAGAGCTGTCAGCACTACTTCACGACTGGGCTTATTTTTATGACTGGGCTTTTTCTTCTTCGCAGTTCGCTACGCAGCAGACGCTTCATCTCCAAAACGCCATCGCTTCCCAGCTCCCGATGTGGCAAATCAGCCTCGGCAACAAGCCTGTCACACCAGGCTCCAAATCCCTCGTATCCCGGATCTGTGCAGCGTTCACGGTGATCTTTCAACGCGCTGAGCAAATGGTTCAGATACAGCGCCTCGTCCAAATCCGGGTCTTCAAGCACATCCGTCACTTGGTCCAACAACTCACTCGCCGAGTACAGTCGCTTCACAGTCTTGTCACGGGGATCAATAGGGTTCAGCTCGAATACCTCGGCGATTACCGATATCGCGCACGCCTCCCTGGCACTGCGTTCCGGCTGAATAAGCCTCACCTGCCACTCGACGATCTCTTCAACCAGCTCTCTGAAACCCACCTCTTCATGCTCAGGCATTGACGCCTCCTATTCGTTATATTTTAATCTGAATATCTGAATACCAGTTATTCATAAAACTGAAAGATAGATATAGAGTGACCGCCTGTCAAGGATCCAGGTGCAACTCATGGGTAGCTCGATTTACAGGAACGAAAATCTGGTACTGCTGCGCCTGCTCAGGCAATACCGGACGGAGTCAGGAATGACTCAGGGTGAATTCGCTAGGGCTCTAAACCGCCCACAATCCTTCGTGAGCGATATGGAGCGTGGCTCGCGCCGACTTGACCTGATCCAACTGAGGGATATTTGCGACGTACTGAACATCAGCCTGCTGGACTTTGTCAGCCGCTTCGAAGCAGAGCTGGCAGCCCTTGAGCAGTAGGCCGTTGCGCACCAAAGCAGCACGAAGGCTCGATTGAGCAACGCGCATCGGACCACCATCAATCTACGTTGATGCCTAACCTTTGCGGGGGAGCTTGGCGCGATGACAAGTACATCAGGACAATGCGCCCTCGCCTGCGTGTGTATCTCAGACACGCACGGGCTCCATCAGTCTCTTCCGCCACTGCCAGACGGTGATGTTCTTATTCACGCCGGCGACTGCCTCGGCTCCGGCAGCGTGAAATCCCTTGAAGCCTTTGCTGAATGGTTTGAAGCACAACCCCATCGCCACAAGATCTTGGTTGCTGGCAATCACGACGACGCGATCGAAAAGTACCCTGACCTGATCCCAAAGCTGCTCCCAAGCACCTACTACCTTCAGGACAGAGGGATAGAAATCGACGGGGTAAAATTCTGGGGATCACCGTGGACACCGCGCTTTCACGGCGGCGCATTCATGCTCGATCGCGGGGTAATCCCCCCTGAAATCAGCCCTCGTCAGAAGTAGAATTTTCTCCTAATCGGATCAAGGAAATTTTGCGTGAAGACATCGCGTTTTTCGGACAGTCAAATCATCGCCATCCTCAAGCAGGCTGAAGTCGGCAGCCCCGTGCCTGAACTGTGCCGCGAGCATGGCATCAGTTCGGCGACCTTCTACAAATGGCGCGCCAAGTTCGGTGGCATGGACGTCTCGTTAATGGCTCGACTGCGCGAGCTGGAGGAGGAGAATCGTCGTCTGAAGAAGATGTATGCCGAGGAGCGCCTGAAGGCCGAGATCATCCAGGAGGCGATGGCAAAAAAGTGGTGAAGCCATCTCGGCGACGAGAGATGGCGCAACACGCGGCTGCCTCAGGCAAGGTCAGCATCAAACTGGCGTGTGTGTCGTTTGGCATCAGCACGACCTGCTATCGCTACCAGCCACGGTTGTCGGAAGAAAATGCCGAGATCGCCGATCACCTAATCCGACTCACACATAACCAACGCAACTGGGGTTTCGGCCTGTGCTTCCTGTATCTGCGTAACGTGAAAGGTTATCGCTGGAATCACAAACGGGTGTATCGGATATATCGGGAGCTTGAGTTGAACCTGCGGATCAAGCCGCGCAAGCGCATCGTGCGAGAGAAGCCCGAGCCACTGCCTGTGCCGGAGGCAATCAATCACTGCTGGTCGATGGACTTCATGCACGATCAGTTGGCCGACGGTCGCAGCTTCCGCCTGTTCAACCTGATCGACGACTTCAACCGCGAGGCCCTGACCATGAATATCGACCTGTCATTGCCGGCAGAGCGGGTGGTGCGCGCACTGGATCAAGTGATCGAGTGGTGTGGCAAGCCGCAAGTTATCCGCAGCGACAATGGCCCGGAATACATCAGCAGCAAGCTCGTGCTATGGGCGGAAAAGCACGGCATTCGACTGGAGCGTATCCAGCCCGGTAATCCACAGCAGAACGCCTACGTCGAGCGCTACAACCGCACGGTGCGTTATGACTGGCTGGGGCATTACTTGTTCGAGTCCATCGCCGAGGTGCAGGAGCATGCAACGCGCTGGGTATGGATATACAATCACGAACGGCCAAACATGGCCCTGGGTGGCATCACCCCCAAACAGAAGTTGGCTCTCGTGGCCTGACCTCTACTTCTGGTGAGCACTAAAAATGGGGGGATTACCGAGCAACTGCTGCCCCATCAGTGGATTCCGAGCTGATCGACGCAAGGTGTATTCCCCGTACGCTTACGATGCAGTCACCACATACAAGGTACGCAATAGCTTTGTACAAAAAAACAATCTCATCGCGGACGAGAGAACAAAGAGCCCCGATCAGCGTTTATTAAGCAAGGCTCATGAGTCCAAGTACGAGCAGCGCAAGAAAAATGGTTTCGATAGCAAGCATGAGAACTGGGCGCCAACCAACCATAGAAAGAGTTTTCAGCGAGGTCTTCACGCCCAACGCAGCTATGGCCACTACCAGGAAACTACGTGATAAGTCCCCCAAGGTACCGGTTAACAGCTCAGGCAACACTCCAGTGCTGTTGGCCGCAACCAGAAGCAAAAAAACCACAAGAAACCCTGGTAACAAGGGCATACGACGCTGCTTGTTATCGAACTCGCCGACCAAATGATGGCGTCGAAACAGCCACGCGATAACGATAACAGCCGGCACCAGCAACGCTACGCGCAGCAACTTCACCACCGTCGCGATATCACCGGAAGCAGGCGAAATCATATACCCCGCACCAACTACTTGCGCCACATCGTGGATAGTTCCACCTAAAAATACACCCGTTTGCTCTGGGTCAAATCCAAGCAGCTTGCACAAAATGGGATAGCTGATCATCGCAACGGTCGACAAGCTCGTAACGCCAACAACGGTTAATAGCGTATCGCGCTCACTATGTTCGTGTTTAGGGAGCACCGCAGAGATTGCAAGTGCTGCCGATGCTCCGCAAATAGCAACCGCGCCCCCCGTCAAAACCCCAAGGTCCGAGCGCTGCCCAAGCAGCTTCGCGCAACACCATCCAACACAAATAGTCGCCGTGACCGCGACGACCGCCGCAAGCACTGTTTGCAGCCCTAAAGAGCCGATCTGCTCTACAGTGATCCGCACGCCGAGCAAGGCCACGCCTATACGCAGAAGCGTGCGAGACGCAAACTCGATACCTGGTAGGCAGCGGCCATCATCTAAAAGAAAGTGAAAAGTCATCCCGAATAGCAGTGCATACAATAGAGTGGGGCCGCCGTAGTGGTCAGCAATAAACGCTGACGCCATAGCAATGGCAACGCTGATCATCAGCCCAGGCATTATCTGAGTGATACGTACAAGCAACCGCTCACGTATCGTAGTATCGGGTAGACAGCCCCCGCTTTTGTTCATATTAGCCATATCCAAACCAGTCTCGGTAGAGGCACCATTGGGGACGCAACGTCATGCGTTCAGTCGCAGGCCTCAAATTCAAAACAGGGCAAACTCCGATCAATTTCAACCCATGTCATGGCTGAACCGCACCAAAGATGCATGGACGGCTGGACGGAGCAGGTGTCCATTAAGCTTCCAGCTTTGAGCAGTACTACACCCGGCATGAAAGCAATCTCTGAATACAGTGCGGAGCCACAGTTAGAACAAAAATGGCGTTTTGCTGGCAGGCCGCTGCTGCCAGTTTTGGAATAGTGGCTCAGCCCCTTTCCCGCCACAGCAAAGCCCTCCGAGGGCACCAGCACATTCACCGAGAAGGCACCGCCAGACTGCCTCTGGCAATCTCGGCAATGACAAATGGCGGTGCTCATTGATGTGCTTTCGCTTGCGTAAGTAATAGCGCCGCAGAGGCAACTTCCTTTGGTGCTCGTCATAAACTCCTCAGTCGGCAGCGAGAGTAGCGCGGGTGTTGTGAGCTGAAATGGGCGACCAGGTATTTGCCTGCTGAACGGTGCGCTGATAACCGCTAAAGCCGCTGCGGTATAACAGGGCAGCCAAAGAGCAGGCGCCCAAGGTCACGATCAGTATGGAGTAGCGGATAGCCAGCGGGTCGCCAAACAAATAGTCCGTAATGACCCCGACCATCACTGGGCCGATCCCAGCGCCGAGAAGGTTTAGCACCCCAGTGAACAAAGCAATTGCTTGGCCACGCATTGGGGCAGGAGTGATTTCCACCATCATCGCTGGGCCGACACCGAACAGACACGTCCAGATACCGGCGGTTAGCGCTAAAAAGGGCAGCGCGGCAGTGGACGATGGCGCAAGTAAGACAAAGGAGGCAAGTAGCGGCAACGCCAGGCTGGCTATGAAGGCTACGCGCAGATTGCCATCTGGCTTACCGCGTTGACGCAAGAACCCACCGTACCAGCTAGCCCCCAACACCCCCAGGGGCGCACAAATGCACATCATCAGCCCCATTACCGTCCCAGCTTCGGCATAGGTCCAGCCAAACTGACGAACCAAATAGCTAGGTACCCACGCACTACTGCCATACACAGCGGCGTAGTAACAGCCGCTAGCAAGCACAACAGAGCCTATTGTGCGCCGATTCAACTTTAAGTAAGCCGCAACCTCTGTCAGCGGCACCCCCTTGCCGGAATTCTGAAACGGAGCAGACACTTTTTTGCGGCGCTCTCGCGGCTCAGGTACACCCATCATCAGCAAGAGAAGTAACAGCCCGGGCAGTCCTATCGACATCAGAGTCGCTTGCCAGGGTGCCAAAGTTCCCAAATAAGGTAGAGTCAGGGGGTGTGCGGTAAAAAAGCCCAACACCAAACCCGTGGCAAATAAACCAATGCCAGCACCGACAGGCCCACCGGCGCCAAACACCCCTAGGGCCCGGTCGCGCTTACTAGGGGCGAATAGGTCACTGATCAGAGACACTGCTCCAGGTAGTAGCACAGCCTCTCCAGCTGCAACGCCGATTCGTGACACCATCAGGTGCCAAAAGTCTGTTGCCAACCCGCCCGCTGCAGTGGCCATGCACCAGAGCCCAATACCTATCGCCATAATCAGACGGCGATTTCCGCGGTCAATCAAACGCGCAATCGGTAACCCCACCAAGGAGTAAAAGGCAGCAAAAGTGAATCCATGCAACATGCCCATCCATGCGTCGTTGACGCCTAGTGCTTGCTGGATAGGGCCAACCAGCAAAGTAAGAATTTGCCGATCCATGATTGAAAAAACGTATGCAAGCAACAGTACCATCAGAGCGTAGTTGGCCCGTCTTGAGCTAGTTAACATCTGCTCTTCAAGGGCTGTGGACTGGAGAACTGTCGAGTTAGGCATCGACCTCGCACCTCAAAATTTTGTTTTTGTAGGCTGCACGCCGCGGTGCATGGCGCGCAGTACTGCTCTATAACTGATGTGGCTTAACTAACCTTGCTGCTTCCAGATGTTGTTTTCCTGCCAAATATTCTCTTTGCGCCAGTGTGCAGGTAGATCTGCTCCGGTACTGTGAATAACACGGCCAAGCAGAAGCTTGAGTTGCTGAGATTCGTCATAGCTGAGTGGCTCTAGAGCGCTCATCTCGGCGGCTTTCGCGAAGGACAACCACTGAATTGCAAGATGGCGACCTTCGGCAGTGAACTGCACGCGCTCGTTGTCGACAGCCAGCAGTCCTTTATCAACCCACAAGCTCAGGTGCTCGTCACTAAGTGTCTTACCAACAAACTTGAACAATGCGTTCAGCTCTGCAGGGCTTCTACCCTCACTAAAACTGAGTATTGCGAGTAGCTCAAAATCACTTTCGCGCATGCCCATGTCTATCAACTGCCGGCGAATTGGCAATTGCAATTGGTAGTACGCTCTCCCCAATAGGAAGCCAAGCCAGTTGTCACCGTAAATAGCGTCAGAAGGCCCAGAAGGAGACGGTTGCAAGCTGCGGTAACCGCCACCATGAAACACCAGAGGCGCGCTGTCATATCGGTCGAAGGCCATAACCTCACCAACTAAAATGATGTGATCGCCGCCTTCGTACTGATAGCTTGTCTTACATTGAAAACGCGCCGAACATCCCGCGAGCAGAGGAACGTCGCCGAATCCTCGTTCAAGCGCCAGAGACTCGAACTTATCTGCTCCACTCTTGGCAAACCGATTAGAGAGCGACTCTTGATCGGTTGCCAGTATATGTACCGCAAAATGATCGCTTCCCATAAATGCTGGCGCAGAGGAAGACTCCTTGTTAATACTCCAAAGCACCATGGGTGGATCCATCGATACTGAGTTGAAGCTGTTGGCCGTGAGGCCGTAGTCGTTGCCGTCAGGGCCGCAAGTGGTAACAATCGTGACGCCAGTAGTGAAGGAGCCAAGCGCTTGACGGAACTGTTTCGTATCGAGACTCGATATGCTCACAAAAACCCTCCTCGCTGCCAGTCACCTGACAGCGGCTTTCAGTTGCCCAAAGTCGTCAATTGACAATCAATTAGTGCGCAGCAGTGGCATGACGAGGCGGCCAAACCGCTCTGCCTCTTCATGGTGCGGATAACCAGACAGGCAGAAGCCACTGCAACCGGCCTCCACGAACTCCATCAACTGATCGGCTACTTGCTGAGGATTACCGACCACAGCTACGCCAGCGCCTGGTCGAACCTCAGTGATGCCGGTCCACAGGTGAGGTGTCATCTTTCGGCCTACAGTCTTTGAAAGTTCCGCAACTCGCTGGCTAGCGACTGAACTGCTCTCACCCGCCAATTTGACCGTGGCAGCCAAATCCGAGTTTTCCGCGCCAGCTATTAACGAATCAGCGGCCGCCCACGCTTCCTCTTCGGACTCACGGCAAATGATCTGCAAACGCATTGCAAACTCGATTTCATCAGCACGCCCATACTTGGCTGCACGTTCGCGCATTTCGTCGATCTGCTCCTTGATCCGTGCAGGGTAATCCCCCCAAAAAAGATGGACCTTGGAGTGCTTAGCGGAAATTTCGGCGGCTTGCTCTGAACCACCGCCGAGATAGAAATCCGGATGCGGCTTCTGCACCGTTTTGGGGATTATCTTAGGCCCATGGGTATGGAAATACCGGCCTTGGTGTTCTACGCCCTCCTCTGTCCAGAGGCGCTTCATCAGCTCAACCTCCTCAAGCAACTGGTCGTAGCGATCTTCCTTAGCCACCAGTTGCCCTTCGGCGTAAGAATCTTTCTCGCTGACCCCCGCAATCAAATTGATGCAAATGCGCCCATTGGTCAGTTGATCGAAGGTGCTGATCATCTTGGCTTGCGTGACGGGATGAACATGACCTGGCTTCAAAGCCACCAGCATTTTTATTTTTTTGCTACGGGCCGCCAAGTAGCTGGCTGTGACCCAAGCATCCCAGCAAACGGCACTTACCGGTATCAGCATGTACTCAAACCCAGCCTGCTCAGCAGCCAGGGTCACCTTCTCAAAGTGATCAAGTGATTGCGGGATACTCTGGCTTGGGTCGCCAAATGCAGTGGTGTCACCTATGGTCGGGCAGAACCAACCCATTTGCAGAGGTTTCTTGTTTTTCATCATCGTAGCTCTCGCATTGCTGTAGTGGAGCTACTACATCAAATGCCACATAATGATGGAAATGAATTCATAGAAAACCAGATATGAATAATATTAATACTAGAAATTTGGATCTAAATTTGCTGGTGGTATTCGTCACTCTGTGGGAAACCCAAAACGTGACTAGGGCAAGCGAGCGCTTGGCATTAAGCCAGTCAGCAGTGAGCCACGCATTGCGTCGGCTAAGAGACAGACTTTCGGACGAGCTGTTTGTTAACGGTCGAGGAGGTCTTCTACCTACACCTCGCGCGATTGAGCTGATCGGTCCTGTACGTGAGGCTCTGGCACAGCTGGATGGCGCGCTCAAAGGAGCGGCCCCATTTGCGCCCCAGTACGAGCAGAGAAAGTTTCGTATCGCCGCCGGAGACATCATTGAATTTTTGATCCTACCCCGCCTAGTTGCGCAGATTGCGCACGAGGCACCGAATGTCATCGTTGAGGTACTACCGTACCCACAGCGAAACGACATCTCGTCACTGCTGGAAAATGGCGAAATTGACTTGATAATAGGCGCACCAGGACCAACATCCGCATCCCTTCGTCAAACACCTATAATATCCGTGCCCTTGTTGACTCTGATCTGGCAGAAGGAAGGTCTAACTCAGGAGCGTCTCCCTTTGAACCTTTATCTTGAGCGCCCCCACGTCATGATTGAAATGCACCAACGAGGAGAAAATGTCATTGATGATGCTTTGCGTGCCCAGGGGTTGGCACGGCGTAGCGGCGTGCTAGTGCAAAACTTCATGGCCATGCCCGTGATCGCAGAACAAACCGGATACATCTGCAATCTCCCCGCACAGATCGCGCATGTATTCGCTCAAACTTTCAATCTGAGCTGCCACACGCCGCCGCTCGACTTTCCCGCTCCAGAGCTCCATGCATATTGGCACAACAGGTTTGATACAGATCAAGGACTAGCGTGGCTCTTACAGAAAATACGACAAAGTGCAAGTGGGCCTTGACCAACGTTTTTCACACCCTGATCGAACCCGCAGAACCATCGCTAAGGGTGTGAAGCTTGGGAGAGGCTTGCGATCAGATTTTTACAGAATCCGTTCAGTGAGTGGCCCCTACTGTCGTAGCCACCTCCTGACCTCGTAATACGGCCCACTAGGAGGTGCTATGAGCAATCCGCGTTATCCCGAAGAGTGCAAAATCGAAGCAATCAGGCAGGTGACCAAACGAGGTCTGGGTCACGGACATCACCTACATCCCCACCTATGAAGGCTGGTTGTATTTGGCGGTGGTGCTCGATCGGGGGTGTACGAATTTTTGTGTAACCGGCTAATGAGCGACACTGTCGCTCCGAACCGGAGACACGATGAGCAAGAAACTACATCCCATCACCGACGAGCTGCTGGATCAGCTCTTGGCCAACTATCAAAAACCTGAAGACCTGATTGGTGCCGAAGGCATCCTCAAGCAGCTGACCAAAAAGCTGGTTGAGCGTGCGCTGGATGCCGAGTTGACTCACCATCTGGGGCACGACAAGCATCAGCCGGTCGGTAACTCGTCTGGCAATACCCGCAACGGCTTTAGCCGCAAGAAGCTCAAGGGCCAGTTCGGCGAGCTGCCCATTGAGATACCGCGTGATCGGCATGGCACCTTCGAACCGCAGATCGTCGAGAAGCACCAGACCCGCTGGGTGGGGTTCGACGACAAGATTCTTTCGCTGTACGCACGGGGCATGACCGTGCGCGAGATTCAGGCACACCTACAGGAGATGTATGGCGCCGAGGTATCGCCCAGTCTGATCTCCTCGGTGACCGATGCCGTAACCGATGAGGTGAAGGCCTGGCAGTCACGGCCGCTCGACGCGGTCTATCCCATCGTCTACCTCGACTGCATCCACACCAAGGTGCGTGAGGGTGCCGTGCGGGTGAAGGCGGTTTACCTGGCGCTGGGCATCAACCTGGCCGGGGAGAAGGAAATCCTCGGGCTATGGATCGCCCAGAGCGAGGGTGCCAAGTTCTGGTTGCAGGTGGTGACCGAGTTGCGCAACCGTGGCGTGCAGGACATCTTCATCGCCTGCGTGGATGGCCTGAAGGGCTTCCCCGAGGCCATCGAGGCTGTCTTCCCGCACACCAGCGTGCAACTGTGCATCGTGCATATGGTCAGGCACAGCCTGAACTACGTCTCTTGGAAACGGCGCGCCGAGGTAGCGGCTGACCTGAAGCGGATTTACCAGTCCAGCACGGCGGACGAGGCTGAGCTGCGCCTTGGCGAGTTCGAAACCAAATGGGATGACGACTACCTGGGGTTCTACCCCGTTTCCACGGACGGTTATAAAACGGCTGTGAGCTTCCGATCCTGAGCAGCAACTCTACGTCGCATCCTGGGGTTATGGAACCGCTCGATGTATTCAAACAGATCAGCTCTTGCCTCGTCCCGCGTTCGGTAACGCCGATGGTGTACTCGCTCGCGTTTCAGCATGCCGAAGAACCCCTCACAGGCTGCGTTGTCTCCGCAATGGCCAGGTCATTACGTTGAAGCCGGACCTTCGTTGGTGCTCAGATGGCCTTGAGATCCGCTGCTGGAACAAGGAGGTTGTCCGCGTAGCCTTCAGCCTGGACTGCTGTGATTGTGAGCTGATGCGCTATGTGGCGACTACTGGTGGCATCACCGGTGAGATGGTTCAAGGCCTGCTGCTGGAAAGCTTAGAATACCGGCTCGGCCAGTCAGAGCGAGTGCCTCATCCGCTGGAATGGCTGACGGACAATGGCAGTTGCTACACTGCCAAAGAAACGCGAGCCTTCGCGTCCTCTCTGGGCTTTGTCGTGTGTACCACACCGGTGAGAAGCCCTCAGAGCAACGGCATGGCTGAGGGCTTCGTGAAGACGTTTAAGCGCGACTATGTGTACTTGAACGATCTCCCTGATGCCGCCACGGTGATGGCCAGCTTGCCGGAATGGGTCGAAGACTATAACCGCAGTCACCCGCACAAGGGGCTGAAAATGAAATCGCCCTGGGAGTACAGGGCGGAACTGGCATCAAACGAATGAGGTGGTGTCCAGTTTAGCGGGGGCAACTACACCCGCAGGAACCCTCACCAGCCCGCACAGCCTGATGCCAGGCCGTTGATTTTCAACAAATCGCTCGATCGATCCGCGCTTGCGGACTGCAGACTTCCAATGGGCCGGAAATCTGGCTCGCCCAGACGGTTCTCGGTACCGACACGTTGCAAACAGTCGGTACTTCTCGATAACTACCCGACGAATCGGAACATCTCAGCTCGCCCTGATGTTGCCCCTGCTTGCTGACGCAGCTTGGAAGTTCTGGCTGCAATAATGCCCCCCCAATCGCTGTGGAAGGTAGTTCCCAGGGCAAGTGCAATCGAGGGGGATCGCTGCGTAGGGCCGTGTGACCCCCATCCTGCAGCGTGACCTGATTGGGTCAAGGCCGGGTTGTCATGCAGGCAGTTTGGCTGCAAGCAGTTCGACCTTCTCGATATTGGGCGGAGAACTGAGCAAGGTCGCGGCGTTGGCCATCAAGGCCGCAGCGATCTGGCCGTTCAGATGTGCTTGGCGACCTGCCTCATCGGCAAAGGCATCGAACACACCGAACGTCGACGGGCCAAACTTCAATGCGAACCAGGCCGTGGTGCCGGACTCGGCGTTGGCGAGCGGCAGTGCGCTGGCCAGGAAGTCGGCAAGCGCAGCCTCCTGGCCGGGTTTGGCTTCGAGGCGAACAAACAGGGCGAGCTTGGTCATACTGTAATCCTTTGGGTAAATGGGTTAGGTGAATGGATCAACGAGCCCGCAGTCTAAGTCGTCATGCCAGCCATCTCTATAGACAATAATGACAACATTGATATCATTGTTGCCATGAAACTCCATATCCTTGTTTGTGATGGCGTGTTTGATCTGGGGCTTGCGGCGCTCACTGACACAGTGGACTTGGCCAATGCGATGGCGGGCTCGCTGCCACAGGCTCCCGCGCACATAGAGCTCACGCTGGTGGGCGTGCGGCGTCGCATCCGAACTGCGCAAGGCTTGACGGTCCCCGTGGTCACAGCGCGTGGTGTGCCGGCACCAGACGTCGTGCTCGTGCCCGCGTTTGGCGACAAGATGCCTGACACGCTCTCGGCTCGCCTCGCACGCCCCGATGTGCCCGATGCGGTCGCCATGCTACAGCAGTGGTCCACCGCTGGCGCGCACCTAGGTGCCGCCTGCTCCGGTAGCTTCTTGCTTGCAGAAAGCGGCCTGCTTGATGGGCATCGTGCGACGACGTCATGGTGGTTGGGGCCGATGTTTCGGCAGCGCTATCCGAACGTCACGCTGGACGAATCACGCATGATCGTGAACTCGACACGCTTCACTACCGCGGGTGCCGCTTTGGCCCACGTCGACCTGGCCTTGCGCATCATCCGGGAGCGCAGTCCGGCGCTGGCGGCCCTGGTGGCACGCTATCTGCTGGTCGAGACACGCAGTTCGCAAGCCGAGTTCGTTATTCCCGACCACCTTGCGCATGCCGACCCGGTGGTGGAGCGCTTCGAGTGCTGGGCCAGAAGTCAGCTCGCGAAGGGGTTCTCGCTGGCCGAGGCGGCCAGCGCCGCGGGCACAAGCGAGCGCACCTTGGCGCGGCGGCTGCAAAGCGTTTTGGGCAAGACACCGTTGTCGTATTTCCAGGACCTGCGCGTGGAGCATGCCGTCCATCTCTTGCGCACCGGAAACGCGAGCGTCGACCAAGTCGCCGCACAGGTCGGGTACTCGGATGGGGTGAGCCTGCGGGCCCTGTTGCGCCGCAAGCTGGGCCGGGGTGTCAGGGAGTTGCGACGCGGTGGATGACCAGAGGCGTTTGGTGTATATACGGCTGGAGACGGCCAATAGCGGTCATCGAGCGCCTACAAGACCAGTGGCGATTCATATCAAATGAGGTCGCTGTGCTGGCCAAATGGAATAAGGCAGATCAGTTACTGGTATGCCGAGGCAGCCCAATGGAGATCAACGCCGCCAACAAGACAAAAGTCGAGGACACCCACAGGCAAGCTTCCAAGCCATAGGCCTGATACACCCAGCCCGACAGCAGCGTGCCGATCAGCCGGCCGAGGGCGTTGGACATGTAATAGAAGCCGACATCCAGCGACACGCCGTCTTCCTTGGCGTAACTGACAATCAGGTAGCTGTGCAGCGAGGAGTTCACCGCAAACAGCGCGCCAAACACCATCAACCCGCCGAGCAAGACCCACTGCGCCGGCAAATCACTGTTCAGACCCAGGGCAATTGCGGCGGGCAACCCAGCCAGCACGGCCGCCCAAGCGAATGCCGCACGACCATCCGGCAACTGGCCGCTGGCCTTGCCGGTGATGGCCGGGGCGAAGGACTGCACAATGCCGTAGCCGATCACCCAGGCAGCGAGAAAGCCGCCGACCATCCAGAAATCCCAGCCAAACACGCTGGACAGATACACCGGCAGCGCGACGACAAACCACACATCGCGGGCGCCGAATAAGAACAAGCGGGCGGCAGAGAGAATATTGATTGCCCGGCTTTTGGACAGAATGTCGCGAAACTTTGGCTTGGCCTTGGCCTTGCCCAGATCCTTTTTCAGCAGCACCAGGCTGGCCAGCCAGATCAGCGCCAACACCGCCGCCATGGCCAGCACCGCCCCAGCGAAACCGAGCAGCGCCAGCAACGCGCCACCCATAAAGAAACCCACGCCCTTGAGCGCATTCTTCGAGCCGGTAAGGATCGCCACCCACTTGTATAGCGTGCCCTGCTGGCTGTCAGGCACCAGCAATTTGATCGAGCTTTTCGCACTCATCTTGTTCAGGTCTTTGGCGATACCGGACAGCGCCTGAGCTCCCATCACCCAGGGAATCGTCAGCCAGGCCGCCGGCACGGTGAGCATCAGCAAGGCCGCCACCTGCAGACCCAGGCCGATATTCATGGTGCGATTAAGCCCCAGCCGCGCGCCCAGATAACCGCCGACCAGATTGGTTATGACGCCGAAAATCTCATAGAACAGAAACAGCGCGGCAATCTGCAGCGGCGTGTAACCGAGGCTATGAAAATGCAGCACCACCAACATGCGCAACGCGCCGTCGGTGAGGGTAAAGGCCCAGTAGTTGCCGGTTACCAATAGGTATTGGCGCACTTCGGGGGCTAGGCGGGATAAGGCGTGCATAACGATCCTGCTCGGAAGCTTGGCTGGAGGGTGTGCAACTAGGTGAGAGGGGCTTTAGCCGCGACAAATTGGAGGCAAGTCGCGGCTAAAGCCCCTCCCACATACGCAGGGCGATTCTCAGTCGGCGGCGCCGACCATCCGCGCCAGCTCAACCGCGCGATTCGCGTAGCCCCACTCGTTGTCGTACCAGGCGTAGAGCTTCACCTGGGTGCCGTTGACCACCATGGTCGACAGCGCGTCGATAATCGAAGAGCGCGGATCGGTGCGGTAGTCGATGGATACCAGCGGACGTTCCTCGTAACCGAGGATGCCCTTGAGCGGGCCAGCGGCAGCAGCTTTCAGCAGTTGATTGACCTCCTCCACCGTGGTCGCACGCTCGACTTCGAATACGCAATCGGTCAGCGAGGCGTTGGCCAGGGGCACGCGCACGGCGTGGCCGTTGAGCTTGCCGCGCAGCTCGGGGAAGATCTCGGCAATTGCCGTGGCGGAACCGGTGCTGGTGGGGATCAGACTCATGCCGCTGGCGCGGGCGCGGCGCAGGTCCTTGTGCGGGGTGTCGAGAATGCTCTGGGTGTTGGTCAGGTCGTGGATGGTGGTGATCGAGCCGTGGCGGATACCGAGGTTCTCGTGAATCACCTTGACCACTGGGGCCAGACAGTTGGTGGTGCAGGACGCCGCCGTAACAATGCGGTGCTGCGCCGGGTCGAATAGCTGCTGGTTAACGCCCATCACGATATTCAGCGCGCCCTGCTCTTTTACCGGTGCGCAGACCACCACGCGTTTCACGCCTTGATCCAGGTACGCCTGCAGCACCGCAACGGTTTTCATCTTGCCGCTGGCCTCAATCACCAGATCGCAGCCGCTCCAGTCAGTATCGGCAATGGTCTTGTTGGCCTTGACCTGAATGCGTTTGCCGTCGATCAGGATGCACTCGCCCTCACTGCTCGCCTCGCTATTCCAGCGGCCATGCACCGAATCGAAATTGATCAGATGGGCGTGGGTTGCGGCGTCACCGGCCGGGTCGTTGATCTGCACAAACTCAAATTCAGGCCAGCCCCAGGCGGCGCGCAGCGCCAGACGACCGATACGACCAAAACCGTTGATACCTACCTTGATAGCCATAAACGAATTCCTTCTACAAAGTGATTAGGCGCTACGCGGCGCAAACATGATGATCGCCATACCGAGCAGGGCCACGCCGGCGCCCAGCAGGTCCCAATGGGTCGGGCGAATCCCGTCCACCAGCCACAGCCAGATAATTGCCATCGCCACATACACCCCGCCGTAAGCGGCATACACCCGGCCGGCGGCGGTCGGGTGCAAGGTCAGTAGCCAGGCGAACAGCGCCAGCGCGGCGGCGGCAGGCACCAGCAACCAGATGCTCTTGCCCTGAAGCCACAGGTACGGCAGGTAGCAGCCGATGATCTCGGCCAGCGCCGTCAGGGCAAACAGGCCCAGGGTATTGAGCATGCTCATCTCAGTTGCCGAACTGGGCGATCCAGCCCGCATGGGCCGGATGCTGAATGGCTTTCGGCCGCAGCGCCTGCACCAGGCTAATGGCTTCGCTGCGGGCGATATCCAGCTCGATCAGGATGCGCGCAGCAATCAGCCCGGTACGCCCGGAACCGCCTTTGCAGTGGATGGCGATGGCCTTGTCAGCCGCCAGCAGCTCAGCAATTTGCGCCATGGCCGCCGGCCAGGCTGCGTCGAAATCCGCCTGTGGCACCTGCTCATCGGCCACGGGTAGATGCAGCCAGAGCAACCCTTGCGCGGCGCACAGCGCGGGCAAATCGCTAGCGGCGTTATGCGCCAGTTCGGCGTAGGGCATCAGGGTCAGTACCGCATCGGCGCCAGCCTGTTGCAGAGTGTTCAAAGCGCTGTCGATGCTGCTGTCCTTGGTGCCAGGGCAAGGCGTGAAGATCAACCGGCCGGGACGATTAGGAATGCTGAGAACATCAAAGGGATGGGACATGCTGATTGATCCTGAAAATTAAATGGAAGCCTGATTGACCCGTTTGGACAGCTGCTCGGCGGATTCCTTGCGCTCGGAGTAGCGGTCCACCAGGTAGTCCGTTTGGCCGCGCAGCAACAGGGTGAACTTGACCAGTTCCTCCATCACGTCGACCACGCGGTCGTAATAAGCCGAAGGTTTCATCCGCCCGGCGTCGTCAAATTCGAGAAAGGCTTTGGCCACCGAGGACTGGTTGGGGATGGTGAACATGCGCATCCAACGGCCCAGCACGCGCATCTGATTCAGCGCATTGAAAGACTGCGAGCCGCCGCTGACCTGCATCAGCGCCAGGGTCTTGCCCTGGGTAGGGCGCACGGCGCCCATGCTCAGGGGAATCCAGTCGATCTGCGACTTGAACACCCCGGTCATAGCACCATGGCGCTCCGGTGAGCACCAGACCATGCCTTCGCTCCACAGCACCAGCTCGCGCAGTTCCTGCACCTTGGGGTGATCCTCGGGCGCATCGTCCGGCAACGGCAGGCCACTGGGGTTAAAGATGCGCGTTTCGGCACCGAACTGCTGCAGCAGGCGCGCGGCCTCCTCGGTCAACAGGCGGCTGTAGGAGCGCGCGCGGTTGGAACCGTACAGCAGCAGAATGCGCGGTTTGTGTTGCGGGGCCGGCTTGGCCAGTTGCTCCTGGCTGGGCGGATCGAGCAGTTCAGGGTCGATATTCGGCAGTTCAGGGTACATAGCAATTCCTGGCATCAGAGGCTGGCGATACGGCGCAACTCGGCCCGCAGAGCCTCGCGGTTAAGAGTGGTCGGCAGGGCCGCAAAAAAAGCATTAAGCCGCGCCTGAATAATCGCCACGGTTGCATCGAAAGCCGCGTCGATCTGCGCGGGCGTACCGACCAATTCGGATGGATCAGCCAAACCCCAATGTGCCTTGAGCGCGGGACCGAAGAACACCGGACAGGCATCACCAGCGGCCTTGTCGCACACGGTAATAACCAACTCCGGCGCCAGTTCGGCGTGTACCTCGGTGCCCTTGCTGTTCAGCCCCTCAGTGGAAATACCTGCGCGGCGCAAGGCCTCCAAAGCCTGAGGATGAACCTCGCCCTTGGGCTGGCTGCCGGCGCTGTAAGCGCGCATGCCGGCTGGAGCCAAGTGATTGAATAGCGCCTCGGAAAGGATGCTACGACAGCTATTTGCGGTGCAGAGAAACAAGACTTTCATGGCATTCCTTGATGTGAGGCTTAGGCTAACCGCAGAGGCTTAGCCGCTCGGGTCGATTGCGCATGCTCAGCAGCTTTTCGCTATTAACCGCCAGCCAAGACTGGTTGGCCTGCACAACCACCTTCAGCATCTGCTGCACCCACTCGGGCAGCTGTGGGTGTAGGCGGTAGTACACCCACTGACCGCGACGCTGATCCTCCAACAGGCCGCAACTGCGCAGTTGTGCCAGGTGACGAGAAATCTTCGGCTGGCTGTCTTCCAGCGCAGTGGTCAGCTCGCATACGCACAACTCGCCCTCGGCAGCTATAAGTAGGGTCATGCGTACGCGGGTTTCATCGGCCAGGCATTTAAAGACCCTGGTGGGGCTTATGGGTTCTAGCATCGGGGCCTCAGCGCTTGCTCTTCACCAATACAAACATCTTGATGCGTTCGTGAATCTCGTGAAGCGTGTGTTTATAGGCGTTGGCCTGTTGGCTGATCGCTGGGTCTGCAAAATTCCAGGCAAGGTACTCTCCGGCGCCCGGCAAGGTGCTGCACTCGAAAGCAGCCTTGTCACACAAAGTGATGACGTAGTCGAAGTGCTGACCAGCAAACTCATCTAATGACTTGCTACGCAGACTATCGGTTGCAACCCCCAGCTGATCCAGCGCCATGCGTGCTCGCCGGTCAACCTCATCAGGCAAAGTACCGGCGCTGAACGCCTCGTAGCCATCCGGGTCGGTATGGCGCAGCAAAGCTTCGGCCATTTGCGAACGGGCCGAGTTGGCCACGCAGAGAAATAACACTCGGGTTTTCGATGTCATTGCAGCAGCGCCATTAAAATTCGGTTTGGCGAATATATTAAAAACCATATATCTTGTAAACCGAATATCTTGATGACCCTACTCTCGCCACAAGCGAGCAACCAAGGAGCGATTGCATGACCCTGCAAGAGCCAGTGGATGTTCTGATTATCGGCGGCGGCCAGGCCGCGCTGGCCACAGCCTACTTTCTACGGCGCACCCAGCTGTCGTTTCTGCTGCTGGATGATCAGGCGCAACCCGGCGGCGCTTGGCAGCATGGCTGGGACTCGTTGCGGCTGTTCTCCCCCGCCACCTGGAGTTCGATTGCCGGCTGGCAGATGCCCAACCCTGAGCCTGGCTACCCGCACCGCGATGCCGTAATCGACTACCTTGCGCAGTACGAGGCGCGCTATCAGCTGCCGATTGTGCGACCGGTACATGTCGATTCGGTGACGCATGACGGCGAGTTGTTTGTGGTGCAGGCCGGCAGCCAGCAATGGCGTTGCCGCGCCCTGGTCAGCGCCACCGGCACCTGGAGCAAGCCGTTTATCCCGTCCTATCCCGGCAGCGCAGAGTTCGCCGGCGAGCAGCTGCACTCGGCGCATTACCGCAACCCGCAGGCCTTTACCGGCAAGCGCGTGTTGGTGGTAGGCGGCGGCAACTCCGGGGCGCAGATTCTCGCCGAGGTATCAAAAGTCGCCGAGACCCTGTGGATCACCCCAGAGCCGCCGGCCTTTCTGCCCGATGAAGTCGATGGCCGGGTGCTGTTCGAGCGCGCCACCGAACGCTGGAAGGCCCAACAGGAAGGTCGCGTGATCGACCAGCCGGTGGGCGGCCTGGGCGATATCGTGATGGTCGAGCCGGTGCGGGAAGCCCGCGAGCGCGGCGTACTGGTGGCCGAACGGCCGTTCCAGCGTTTCACGGAAGAAGGTGTTGAGTGGATCGATGGCCGCCGCGAGGCGGTTGATGCGGTGATCTGGTGCACCGGCTTTCGCCCAGCATTGGATCATCTGCAAGGCCTGGACGTGCTGGAAGCCGATGGCAAGGTCAGGGTCGACGACACTCGCGCCAGCAAGCAACCCAAGCTGTGGCTGGTCGGTTATGGCGAGTGGACCGGGGCGGCTTCGGCGACCCTGATCGGCGTCACCCGCACCGCGCGCAGTACGGTCAATGAAATCGCAGAAGCCCTGCAGGGCGATACAGATCAATAGCAGACCACCCGAGTGCCATTAAACTCGGCACTCAGCAACAAGGAACCAGCAATGTCCAGTCAGTGTGAAGTCATCGGTAAGCAAGCCGCAGGTGCCCCTCTGGGTTTTTTCGAGCGCTATCTGACGCTCTGGGTTTTTCTCTGCATCATTGGCGGCACTCTGCTCGGCCTCTATGCGCCGACGGCAGCGCAGGCGGTGGGCGCGCTGGAAATCGCTCAGGTCAATATCCCGGTGGGATTGCTGATCTGGGTGATGATCATCCCCATGCTGATGAAGATCGATTTTCGCGCCATCGGCGAGGTCTACCAGCAGCGCGCCGGCTTGGGCGTAACCCTGAGCATCAACTGGCTGATCAAGCCGTTTACCATGGCCTTTCTGGCGTGGCTGTTTCTGCGCCATGTGTTCGAAGGCTGGCTGCCGGCCGAACAGATCGACAGCTACGTGGCCGGGCTGATTCTGCTCGGTGCCGCGCCGTGTACCGCGATGGTGTTTGTCTGGAGCAACCTGTGTAAGGGCAACGCCAACTTCACCCTGACCCAGGTGGCGATCAACGATTTGGTGATGGTGTTCGCCTTCGCCCCCATCGTCGCCCTGCTGCTGGGCGTGTCGTCGATCCCAGTGCCGTGGGACACCCTGCTGCTGTCGGTGGTGATGTATATCGTCATCCCCCTGGCCATCGCCCAATTTATCCGCGCGCGTCTGCTGCGCCGGGGTGACGCGGCGTTGCAAGCGGTGCTCGCGCGCATCGGCCCGTTCTCCATCCTCGCCCTGCTGGCCACCCTAGTGCTGCTGTTCTCCTTCCAGGGCCAGACCATAGTCGCGCAGCCGCTAATCATCGCCATGCTGGCGGTACCGATTCTGCTGCAGACGCTGTTTATCGCCGCCCTCGGTTACTGGATGTGCCGGCAACTCAAGGTACGCCACGATATTGCCGGCCCGGCGGCGATGATCGGTGCGTCGAACTTCTTCGAACTGGCCGTAGCCGTGGCTATCGCGCTGTACGGCTTCAACTCCGGCGCGGCGCTGGCCACGGTGGTCGGTGTGCTGATCGAGGTGCCGGTCATGCTCTGGCTGGTACGCATGGTCAATAACAGCAAGGGCTGGTATGAGCGCGCCCCGGCGCAAGGATAAGGAAGCCCTATGGAACTGTTCAGATGGCTCAATGACCAACTGCTGCGCATGGACTGGCTGGCCTGGCTGGTGCGCGTGCTGCTGGAGGACGGTTTTGGCCTGGACATGACCAGCCGAAGCGGTGCCAGCCTGCACTTCTTTATCTATGACGTAATCAAGATCTTTATCCTGCTGGCGGTGCTGATCTTCAGCATTTCCTGGGTGCAGAGCTATTTCCCACCCGAACGCACGCGGCGGATTCTCGGCGGCATGAGTGGCTTCAAGGCCAAACTGACCGGTGCATTACTGGGCACTATCACACCGTTTTGTTCCTGCTCGTCGATTCCGCTGTTTATCGGGTTTACCAGCTCGGGTCTGCCGCTGGGAGTGACATTTGCCTTTCTGATCTCCTCACCGCTGGTGGACCTGGCCTCGGTGATTCTGCTGGCGAGCATCTTCAACTGGTCGATTGCCATCGCCTACGTGCTGATCGGCTTGGTGCTGGCGGTGCTGGGCGGCACCCTGATCGGCCGAGCGAAGATGGAGCGATACGTCGAAGCCTTTGTCATGCACAACCCGGTGCTAGACATACCCCAGGCAGAACTGACGTGGCGTGACCGGGCGCAATTTGCCTGGGCACAGGTCAGCGATATTTTCCGCAGGGTTTGGCTCTATGTGTTGATTGGCGTTGGCATCGGGGCGGCAATCCATAACTGGATTCCCGCTGATTGGATCGAAGCGCTGCTGGGGCAGGACAACTGGTGGTCGGTGCCGCTGGCCACCCTGGTCGGCGTGCCGATGTATGCCGATATCTTTGGCACCCTGCCGATAGCCGAAGCGCTGGTCGGCAAGGGCATCGGCCTGGGTACGGCGCTGGCCTTTATGATGGCCGTTACCGCGCTGTCGCTGCCCTCACTGATCATGCTCAAGAAAGTGGTCAAGGCACCGCTACTGGCCTTGTTCATCGGCATCGTTACGGTCGGCATTGTACTGATCGGTTACCTTTTTAACGCCTTTGCCTATCTGTTTATCTAACTTTTGGAGCACAGCATGATCATCAAAATTCTTGGTTCCGGCTGTAAGAAGTGCATCACATTGACCGAAAACACTCAGGCCGCCCTGGCCAATCTCGGCCGTGAGGCGCAGATCATCAAGGTCACAGACTTCGCTGAGATCGCCGCCCACGGTGTTATGTCGACACCGGCCCTAGTGATTGATAACAAGGTGGTCTCGGTTGGCAAAGTACTGAGCACCGAAGAGGTTGAGAAACAGCTCGGGGGCAATTAACGCAATGCGCTGAACTCAGGGTTATCGGCATACTCAGCTTGAAGCCAAGCTCAGCAGCAAACGGCAAGACGCTGCGGGCGGTCACCCATTAGATCGAGGCGTTTAGCATCTGGGCTGAGCCAGTGTTGATTAGCGGCCAAAGTGTTCTTCAAAAGCAGAATCACCCAATCCGGAAGACGCGGATGCAGGCGGTAGTAAACCCACTGACCTTGCCTGCGATCTTCAAGCAAGCCGCAATTACGCAGTTGCGCGAGGTGACGGGATACCTTTGGCTGGCTTTCATTCAGTGCACAGGTCAGCTCACAAACACACAGCTCTTCCTCTCGGGTGATAAGCAACATCAGCCGGATACGAGTTTCATCAGCCAAGCATTTGAAAACGGTGGTTGGAGTAAGGTAGTCGGCCATAGGGTCTCAGCGCTTAGTTTTTTCAGTACGAATATCTTGGTACGTTCAGGTAGTCGTGGGCCTGATAGAGCTCATCCGGCGAGATGCTGCTTAGGTAAGATCAGTCAGCTTTAGCGATGAAAGGCTAATGCCCGGCAAAGAGTCTGGTACTCCAGCATGACTTATCGCACAGCGTGATGACATTTTCGAAGTCTCCACATGCAGACCGGCCGACGGGCTAGCCAGCCACGCCCTTGCCTATCAAACCAAAATCATCAAGGCAGCAAAAGCACCGCTGCCCCATCTCGCGAATGCCTTGATCTCTAAATATCAATCATGACTCTGCTGCGATTACGGATAGTAAGGGGATGAACCATGCATCACCCCTACTGATTTACAGCCAAACTTCCTTTGGCGTAACCGCAACAAGGTCAGAATCCGATTCAGATAAATCGCGAAACATCTGGTTACTCGCATATCCATATCTTGTAACTTTTCCGTAATCAAACGGGCTTTAGGATTGCTTTCACCTAAACCCAAGCAGGAACCTTGTGATGAAAAAACTGACCCTGACGGCAATGCTGCTCACCAGCCTGTTTGCCAGCGCCACTTTCGCTAGCCAATACGACAAACCCGGCTTTGTCACCGAGGTTGAAGATGGTCGCCTGTGGGTATTCCGTGAAGGCTCCAAGGAGCTAGAAGAGTTCAAGAAATCCGGCGAGCCGGCTAAGCAGTTCGCCGACATCGGTTCTGGCCCTGAAGGTATGACCGTCAAGTCTGCCGACGAGGCGACCCTGAAAGATTACCTACAAGCACTTAAGAAGTAATTTTCACAGGCACTGCTCCCCAATCAGAGAGAGCAGTGCCTGGCCTTCTTCTGCGCTTTACATGTGCATACGCACATACCGCAAACTGATGGAATTACCTGTTCGCCAAATGCCGCCCCCAGATGTTGCAGCCTGACCAACCTTAGAAGGGATTTGGCTCACATTACGGGCTGCGATGCGCACTAGTCGTAGCATGCGCAATCACCAGCTTACCTTTCCATCCATATGAACGATTCCTGTCCTAGAATTTTGGGGTAAGCGGATTAAATGGTTGATCTTACCTTTGCATGAGAGTGAGACAGACCGGCATCTCATCGGATTATCTGGTTGATGCTTCACCTACTGCTGGTGCATGTTTCCTTCGCTAATTCCAGCAAGAACCCCACACGCCTCAACTTCCCGGTCATCGTTGCAACTCGCTCTCAGTGAAACGAGTTGTTTCTCAAGCGCTTGCAGAGCGGTTATCTGCGACCGCACATGAGAGATGTGATCATCGAGCAAGGCGTTGACGGCGGTACAAGGCTGATGAGGGTCGTCCTGATAGCTCTGTAGTTCGTGAATCTCAGCCAGTGACAGGCCCAGGATTCTGCAGCGACGGATGAAGGCCAGCCCCTCACCATGCTTCTCGGTATAGACACGGTAACCGTTGTCCTGCCGATCAGGCGGCGGCAACAAGCCCTGCTGTTCATAGAAGCGGATCGTCTGTGTTTCGACCCCTACCAACTGCGCCAACTGACCAATGCGCATCAGCCTCCTCCCCAACGGATTCTTTACTCTATTGACCTTATAGTAGCTTTATAGTTTTAAATGGTACCACAACATTGTTCAAGTGGAGTCGTATCATGAGCAAATCCTGTGGTGGCGCCTGTGGCGGTGATGCAACGTCCGCAGCGGATACCGATATACAGGCCTCCTCCGAGGCGCCAGGGAGATGGGTCAGTGTTTATGCCGTGCCGAAGATGGACTGTCCATCAGAAGAACGAATGATTCGCCTAGCCCTGAACGGCTTTGAGGAGATTCGGGCGCTGTCCTTCGACTTGTCGAACCGCCGGCTGAAGGTCGTGCATGACGGCGAGGTCGAGCCCGTCACCTCGAAACTGAAGACCTTGGGGCTAGGCGCCTCGCTTCAGGAAACCGTCGCTGCAAATCCGGAGACCATCAAGGCCGCCGAGTTTTCGGCAGCTTCTGCTAAGCAAGAATCCGGGACCCTGCGCTGGTTGCTCGGCATCAATGCACTTCTGTTCGTGGTGGAAATGACTGCCGGTCTGATCGCCCAGTCCACCGGCCTGATTGGAGAATCCCTGGACAATTTTGCCGATGCGGCGGTGTACGGGCTTGCCCTTTATGCGGTTGGACATAGCGTGAAAATGCAGGTACGTGCCGCGCATCTTGCTGGTGTACTGCAACTGATCTTGGCTGTGGGCGTGCTCGTAGAGGTGGTGAGACGCTTTGTATTCGGTAGTGAGCCTGAATCGCTGGTGATGATGGCTATCGCATTCGTCGCATTGATTGCCAATACCAGTTGTCTGCTGCTCATATCCAAACATCGGGAAGGTGGGGCGCACATGAAGGCAAGCTGGATATTCTCGGCCAACGACGTGGTGATCAACCTGGGGGTCATCACCGCCGGCGCCCTGGTCGCGTGGACCGGTTCCAATTATCCGGATCTGATTATCGGCACCATCGCGGGGGGCATTGTACTTAACGGTGCCAGACGCATTTTGGCGTTGAAGGGTTAAATAATGCTCATTATTGGCAAAAAGCTCTCGCCGTATGCCCTATTGTCCATATCGGGCCTGCTGGCAGCGTCTGATCAGGCTGTAAAGTGGCTGGTGCAGCAATCAATGGCCTATGGCGAGTATGTTTCGGTGACCCCGTTCTTTAACTGGGTGAATCGCCCCGGA
>NZ_NBYK01000009.1:0-13548 GCF_002197985.1 Halopseudomonas aestusnigri | reverse complement strand
AGTGCTGTAGATCTTTCGCCTAATCCGTTCCCGCTTCAGCAGTTGGAAAAAGCTTTCCGCTACCGCGTTGTCATGGCAGTTACCACGCCGACTCATGCTACCAAGCAAGTTATTGGCTTTCAGGAAGCTCTGCCAGTCACCGCTGCTGAATTGGCTACCTTGGACGCCCTTCTAAGTGTCAAGTGGATACTGTGCTTTGGTTGATGACGCTATTTCGCCTCTGGATGATGCCGTAGACCTCCCGTGCGATGTAACGCTTTAGGCACCGGATTGCTTCCAGCTTTGAATGTCCCTCTGAGAGACGTCGACTGACATAAGCCTGGGTTCGAGCGTCCGTCCGAAGCCGTCCAATAGCGATGATATGGAGCGCACTGTTTGCGGCGCGATCACCACCTCGATTCAGCCGATGTCGGGTGACCTTGCCTGAAGAGGCCTGGACCGGGCTAACCCCACATAAAGCAGCGAAGCTAGACTCTGAGCGGAAACGATCACTGTTGTCGCCTGCTGTCAGTAGAAGCTGAGCAGCGGACTCGTAACCAATGGCATTTCGGGCAACCAGCTCTGGGGCAAGATCATCAACCAAGGCTGCAATCATCACATCCAAATCCGCTATCTCGTCATGCAGTTCGAGATAACGCCGCCCCAGCGACTTCAGAGCAATCCGGTAGGCGGACGTGACCTGACGATAGCTTGATAGATCTGGACGCCATGCTGCCAGCGTTCTAATCAATTGCATGCGGGTCAACGTGCGTAATGACTCACGCAGATCATCAGGCGCACTAACGATAGTGTTCTGGATCAGCTGTAAGGTAACGCGCCTAGCTTGTATGGCCGTCTTACGACACACTTTGAGCACGCGTAACGATTCGACCATGCCGTCTCGTTTTTTTGGGGTAACTGTACGAACGCCTGCGAAAGCCGCATGTGCCGTATTTCCGGCATCAAGGGTGTCATCTTTGCCCCGCTTGCGCCTATAACTTTTATCAGGCGCAGTAACTTCAAGAACGGTGATCCCAGCCTGTTCCAAGTAGCGCAATAGGCCTGCACCGTACGTACCTGTGCACTCGATGCCCACTCGAACCACTTCACCAAACGAGCGCATCCACGTCAGCATTTGTTTGTAACCCTGACGAGTAGTCGCAAAGCTCTCACTGGCCAGGATACGATCCTGCTCGTCTACGACTGCGGCGACGTGCAGGTCTTTATGGGTATCTACACCGCCTACGACCTGTCTCGAAACACTGCTGATTTTGGCGTTGGGCATGACTGGTCACTCCGGTTCACCGATTACGAACAGAGCCGCTTCAACCGGACACCTGGACAAGACAGTAAAGTGACGTGACGTCAGGCCCTTCTTGGGTCACATGTGTCGGCAAGGCGGTCACCTTGACGTGCAGTGTTCCCGGATGGTCGACAGGTCCAGGGAAAGACACAAGGGTCGATCGGAGTGTGGGTCAGGCCATCCGAGACGCTCCACGACCAGATCATCCATCATCGGTCTATCGCTGTGTGAGTCAGACCACATGGAAACACTGGCCAGTACATTCTTACTGTCGGAGTGAATCATCACCTCCTGCTTTGGCTTGCGGCGCCAAACGGCCATCAGTAAGGCATCAATAGCCAGGTCGCTGGTCATCTGCGGCTTCATTGACCAACCGATTACCTGCCGCGAGAACAGATCGAGCACCACCGCCAAATACAACCAGCCCTCATAAGTGCGGATGTAGGTGATGTCCGTGACCCAGACCTTGTTGGGTTCGGTGACATTGAACCGACGCTCCAGATGATTCGGTGAGGCCGCTGGAGGCTTACCGCCATAGCGGCCCGGTCGACGACGATACCCTGTCTGTGAGCGCAGCCCTTCCAGACGCATCAGTCGAGCAACACGATGCTTGCCGCATGCTTCTCCAAGCTCACGCAGGTCGTCGTGGATTTTGCGGTAGCCGTAGACGCCACCGCTCTCTAGCCACGAGTGCTTGATCAGGCCAAGCAGACGTTGGTCATCCTTGGCTCGTGCCGACTTCGGTTCAGCCAGCCAGGCGTAGTAACCGCTGGCATGTACTTTCAGGGTCAGGCAAAGGCGGCGAACGGAATAGTCTGCGGATAGCTGACTGATGAGGGCGTACTTTAACCGCACTCCTTGGCAAAGTACGCGGCGGCCTTTTTTAGGATGTCTCGCTCTTCGGTCACGCGCTTGAGTTCGGCACGCAGACGACGCAGCTCAGCTTGCTGCTCGTCTTCTTGCACGCGTTGCTTTTCAGGTTTGCTGTAGCGCTTAACCCAGGCATACAGGCTGTGGGTCGACATGCCCAAACGAGACGCTACCTCAGCCACCGGCAGACCTCGTTCGGTCACCTGCCTGACTGCTTCGATTTTGAATTCTTCGGGATAACGCGGATTGCTCATGGCACCTCCTAGTGGGCCGTATTATGAGGCCAGGAGGTGTCTACGAAACTAGGGGCGATTCAATGTTCTTCGCATTACAAAGCAGTAATTAACCATCGCTTTCTGCCGATTCGGCTCTGTTTTAAACTCATCGTTTTTGTAGACCATCCCACGCTCGATTAGGCCATGCATGCATTACATGCATGCATTAAATGTATGGCGTTGGTCTGATGGGGAGTGGGTACCAAGCCGTATCACTTTGAATCAGGCGTGCCGAGGAAAGGTGAGTTCGAATGTGGTCCGACCGTCTTTGCTGGCGACGGCCACGTGGCCTTTGTGGAGGTTCATCACTGAACGGACAATAGCTAGCCCCAATCCTGCCCCACGAGGTTGTATGCCGTTAACGCGGTAAAAGCGGTCGAACAGGTGCGGGAGATGATCCGATTCGATAGTCGCGCCATGATTGGTGACAGCCAGCGAGACGATGTCTATGTCCTTCTCAAGTATCTTAATTTCGACCGTGCTGCCAGTATTCGAATGCCGCAACGCGTTGGATAGCAGGTTGGAAATGGCCCGTTGGACCATAAGCCGATTTCCTAGAACTATGGCATCGCCCGTTACCGTCGTTGCGACTCCGGCTTCTTCGGCGAGGACTTCGAGGTATTCACAGACGCGATTCGCCTCACTTCCCAGGGATAGTTGTTCGAGTTTCAGTGCTGGGCTGGCGTGGCTGGCCTGGGCGAGAAACAGCATGTCTGACACGATTCGATCCATACGTTCCAGTTCTTCAACGGATGATTCGAGTACTTCACGATACTGCTCTTTGCTTCGCTCACGTACCAAAGTCACTTGGGCCTTGCCTATTAGGTTGTTCAGCGGAGTTTTCAATTCATGGGCCACATCGTCCGAGAACTGTGACAGTTGCTGAACTCCGTCATCGAGTCGATGAAGCATTACGTTGAGGCTGTGCGCTAATGCCTGGAGTTCTTGTGGGAGCCGATCGCTGCGGATTCGGGGTGATAGGTCCTGTGTCGATACCTTAGTCGCCAAGACCCGGAACTTGCGCAGCGGTCGCAAACCATTTTGGGCGATTAGCCATCCAGCCAATCCGATCAATATCAGTAGCATCGGCACGATCACTAAGGCCGAGCGCAGGAATGCAGCCACCAGCCGTTGATCGGCACTGCGATCTTGCGAAAGCAAAAGCGTCATTGGAGCCAGTCCCGGGACCTGGATTTGCTTGCGCCCGGTTAGCATCTGCACGCCATCCTTCGTTGTCCAGCCAAGATAGTCGCCGTCCCTGCTCACGAGATCCAGCAGCTGCGGCGCATGGGCGAACCGGCCGATATTGAAAATGGCTGATTGCGCCGTATCGCCGATGACCGTAATCGAAAGGTTGTCATGGCCGAGTACCGTATCGCTCAGTGCGTGTTGCCAGGAACGACCCATACGGGCTTTGGTGTCTTCTAGGAGTCCATGATCGATCTGCGAGAGCTTGGCCGTCACCTCCTCCTGGGCGCGCAATTCCAGTTGGCGCACAAGTACCCAGTAGCTCAGTGCAATCAGTAGCGCGACCAAAGCGGCGCCGGTCAGTGTGATTTGAAGCGCGAGACGCGATGCGAGGCTGAGTGGCTTCAAGGCCGCGCCTCCAGCACGTACCCGACACCGCGAATGGTGTGTATCAGGCGATCGCCAAAGGGTTCGTCCACCTTCATCCGCAAGCGACGAATTGCGACATCCACCACGTTGGTATCGCAGTCGAAGTTAATGTCCCAGACCAAGGCGGTAATTTCGGTGCGCGTCAGCACCTCGCCAGTCCGGCGCATGAGCAGGTGCAGTAACGCAAATTCTTTGCTGGTGAGATCAATACGCTGACCACTCCGGTAGGCCCGATGCCGGCCAGGGTCCAGTTCGAGGTCGGCTACACGCAGGTTGCTTGGAAGTGCGACTGCCTCGCCTCGCCGCAACAGTGTCCGGATACGAGCGAGCAGCTCGGGGAACTGGAACGGCTTGACCAGGTAGTCGTCGGCGCCCAGTTCCAAGCCGCGGACTTTTTGCTCTAGGCGGGCGTTGGCTGTCAGCATGATCACGCGTGTCTGCTTACGCCGCCTGATGAGTTCGAGCACCTCCCACCCATCCATGGTTGGCAGATTTACATCCAGTAGCACGATGTCATAGTCGTTCTGCAGTGCCAGGTGAAATCCATCGAGCCCATCATCCGCTCGATCAACCGTGTAACCACATTCGATAAGGCCCTGCTGCAGGTAGTCCGCAGCTTTGTTTTCGTCTTCTACAACCAGGATGCGCATGTTTTCAGGTAGCTCGGTAAGGAGGTAGGGTGCCGGCTAAACGGAACCAAAAATAATCTATGTAGTAACTATAAGGTCAAGACAAAAGCGACCTGGCCCTAGCGTGAAAGACAGAAGCGAAGATCTGCCTAGGGAAGCGCGAAGCACTCTAGCGCCGTAAAAGACCTGCAGGGCCATCTTGCAGATTTGTAATCTACTGGTCATTTGGTTGACTGGCAGCGCAAGGAGGCTCACTCAAGCAAAAAAAGGCGCCCCTATGGGCGCCTGAAACACATCTTCAAACCAAGGGAGCAAAAAACGAAGATGTGGTGTTGCCCGTGGTGCTCACAGGATCGAGAGCGGGTACTCTGCGATGAATCGAACCTCATCGAGGTCGGACTCGAAAGCAGTCGCCCGCGTAGTAGCCTGGCGCACCCGCAGAGAGAGATCCTTGATCGAGCCTGTCTGTACAACGTAGCGGGCTTCGACGTCGCGCTCCCAGCGTTTCTGTCCGGTCAGAGGGGCACCGTTATCGTCTTGGCGCATGTACACCTCGTTGGCGTTGCTGTAATCGGCGCCCCAACCGCGGGCGTAGCGGGTCATGAAGGTAAGGCCGGGTATGCCGTATTCCGCCATGTTCAGGTCGTAACGCAGCATCCAGGACTGCTCTTTAGGTGAGTTGAAATCACTGTACTGGATGGAGTTGTTCAGGTAGATCGAGTCCGCCTGGCGCAGGTAGTCAAAGTCATTGTTACCGTTGTTGCGCTGATAGGACGCCGTGACGGTGTGCGCGCCGAAGGCGACACCCAGGCTGGAGCTCCAGATGTTGTTGTTGAACTCGCCCAGCAGCTCGCGGCCTTCGTCGATTGCCTTGTAGTAATTGAAGCTGCCCAGCAGCGCGACGACATCAGAAAGCGGATAGGTGGCCGATAGACCGAAGTAATGTTGGTTCCAAGCGTCCTTAAGCCGGCTGGTGTACAGACTAAGACTGAGATTTTCGTTCACGCTATAGTCGCCGCCTGCGTAGCCGAGCCAAGGCGCGTCCACGGCCCCGCCGTAGAAGGTGACGAAGTCTTCGTTCATGTTACTGGTGTTGGGCTGGCTCATCGCGTGTAGGCGACCTCCCTGGAGGGTGAGTTCGCCTAGCGAGTTGTTCACGACGGTGAAGCCCTTGAAGGACTCCGGCAGCAGTCGCGAGTCGCCGAAATGTACGACAGGCGTAGTGGGAAACACATCGCCGGCCTTGATCTCGGTATCGAGCAGCCGTGCTTTCACCGCGCCTCCCACCCGAGTGAAATCATCCTCCGGATCGCCAGCGCTGTCGTGGGGAAGCAGGTCGATGCTGCCACCCACACCGGAGCGTCCCGAACCGGAATCGAGTTTGAGGCCGAGCATGGCGAAGGCGTCGACGCCGATCCCCACCGAGCCTTGGGTATATCCGGACTCAAAGAATGCCATCAGTCCGTGAGCCCATTCCTCAGAATAGCCATTGCCGGTGGCGCTCCCACCGTCGCGAAAATCTCGGTTGAAATAAAAGTTGCGATTTATCAGCGAAAGCGTGCTGCCTTCGATGAAGCCCTCCGCTGTTTCCGATTGGGCAAAGACCGGGGCGCTGCCCAGTGCCAGTGAAAGGGCTGTAAGTGAAAGGGCGGCCTTTTTGCTCATGATGATGCTCCTGATATACGGCATGTCAGCGCTCGAATGACGCCTTCGCCTTTTTGTTCGAGTGCCGGGCGATGATCTCCCCCTGTAAATGACCGCAGGATTAGCGGTAAATGACGATCTCGTAATCTTGAGCGGTGCAATCGCAGATATTCCTTGGATTACAAATTTGTAATGTCGTAGTCACCCGGCCGATATCCGCGCTTATCTAAAATCACGCCGCTTAGCCATCAGCTATCTGGCCGGTTTAGTGCGGCTGAGGAAACGCTATCGACGAAGGGGGCACTGCACTGCAGTGTTGCGTATGTATCAAAAGAAACGCTTGTATCTGCTTGCTAGCGGGCTGCTTGGGCTCGGGCTGGCACTAATGTCGCTCGAGGTGGGCGCGCAAGACGGTCTGACACTGGAGCGGGCCGTGTCCCTTGCGTATGAACGCAACCCAGAATTTTCCGCTGCGCGGTCGGAGATCGGCATCGCAAGCGGTCTGCGCCGCCAAGCTGGGGTTATCCCGAACCCGGAATTAGGGTTCGAGGTGGAAGACACTCAGTCCGACCGCCAGACCCGCTCAATTACAATCACCCAGTCGATCGAGTTGGGCGGCAAGCGCGGCGCTCGAATCGGCGTGGCGGATGCTAATCGCTCGATGGTGGATGCCGATCTCGACCTTCGACGCCAAGGATTACGTGCAGATGTGATCCAGGCATTCTTCGCCGCCCTGCGCGCCCAAGAAGGCATGCGACTGGCCGAGGCCTCTCTGTCATTGGCCGAACGGGCTGCTAAGGTCGCCGATGCACAGGTCGATGCCGGAAAAGTTTCGCCAGTGGAGGCGACGCGCGCCGATATGCAACTGGCGACCGTACAACTGGACCTGCGGCGAGCACGCCAGGAATGGGACAACGCTCGACAGATGCTAGCGCGCCTGCTCGGGACCGACGCACCGGAGTTTGGCAGTTTGCTGGGCAGTTTCGAACACCTGCCAGATGTGCCTAGCGAATCTGCATTATTGGCGCGCGTGCGTGAGAGTGCCGATATGCGTAGGGCTCTGCGCCAAGTGGCCTTGAGTGAAGCCGAGCTGGGGCTTCAGCGAAGCCAGCGCTACCCGGACATAAGCGTCAGTATCGGTAGCCAGTACGACGAAATCGAGCGTGAGCGCGTCAACCTCGTCGGCCTCTCTGTTCCGCTGCCTTTATTCGATCGTAACCAAGGCAATGTTCTGGCGGCCGCACGGCGGGCGGAGCAGGCGCGTGATCTTCGTAATGCGGCAGAGCTGCGCGTTCGTGCGGAGATCCAGCAGGCCCTTCGCGACTGGCGTACCGCACGTGCAGACGTCGAGGAAATACGCAACCGGATACTGCCGGCAGGACAGCGAACCGTGGAAGCGGCCACACGTGGTTTCAGTCTTGGCCGCTTCGCGTTCCTCGACGTGCTCGACGCACAGCGTGCGCTGATAGATGCACGCACGCGCTATCTGCAGTCATTGCAAGCCGTGGTCGACGCCTGGGCGCGTATCGAGCGGCTGTACGGACCTACCACTACCTTCGAATGACCGAAACGCCGCCATTACGTATTGGCGGTGGGGGAGCTTGCATGAAAAAACAGACGGGAATCGCTCTGGCGGTCGCTTTGGTACTGCTGACCGGCGTTGGCGTAAAACAGGGCTTCGTTCTTGAGGCGCAGGCCAGCGATAACAAGGCTGAGCACGCCGAGGATGGCCACGCGCATGAGGATGGAGAAAGCGGTCACGAGGAATCTGAGAACGACCATGGGGACGAAGACGGTCATGACGCTGAAGGCGATGGCCACGGCCATGGTGACGAAAGCGGTCATGGCGGTGAGGAGGACGAGCACGGCAACGAAACGCATGCCGAAGGTGAGATTGAGCTTTCCGAAGAGCAGATACGTGCCGCAGGCATTCAGCTAAGCAAGGCCGGACCGGCTGAAATCGGCTCGTCTGTATCTTTGCCGGGCGAGCTGCGTTTCGACGAAGACCGTACCGCACATGTCGTGCCCCGTGTGGCCGGCGTTGTCGAATCGGTTTCGGTCAACCTGGGTGACCAAGTGAAGAAGGGCCAGTTGCTGGCGGTTATCGCCAGCGAGCAGCTGTCCGAGCAGCGTAGTGAGCTGGCTGCCGCCGAGCAGCGCCTCCGGCTGGCTCGCACCTTGTTCGAGCGTGAGCGCACCCTATGGCAGGAGCGTATCTCTGCAGAACAGGACTATTTGCAGGCCCAGCAGAGCCTGCGCGTAGCAGAAATCGACTTGCGTAATGCCCAAGAAAAAACACGGGCGCTGGGCGGCGGAAGTGGCGCAGGCGTAGGCAACCGCTACGAGCTGCGCGCACCTTTCGATGCAGTGGTCGTCGAGAAGCATATTGTGCTGGGCGAGCGTGTGGATGAAACGACCAGCGTCTTCACACTGACTGACTTGTCGCGGGTTTGGGCCATGTTCAGCGTACCTGCCCGTGAATTGATGCGCGTAACCGTCGGCCGAGAGGTTGAAGTCGTCGCAGGCGAGCTAGGAGTACGAACGATGGGCAAGGTCGCCCATGTGGGCAGCCTGCTTGGAGAGCAGACGCGTGCCGCGACGGCCCGCGTGACCCTGGCCAACCCTGATGGGGCATGGCGTCCCGGTCTTTTTGTGACGGTCCGAGTCAGCGCCGATGGACGCAGTGCACCGGTCACGGTGCCGGTCGAGGCGGTCCAGACTGTGGAGAACGCGCCGACCGTTTTCGTTCGCACGCCGCACGGTTTCCAGGCGCATCCGGTCTCGCTGGGTGCAGGCGACGAAAACCGCGTGGAAATTCGTGACGGATTACAGGCCGGTCAAGAAATCGCTACGGCTGGCAGCTTCATCCTGAAATCCGAACTCGGCAAAGGCTCCGCCGAGCACGTTCACTGATCCATCGGATACCAACTTATGTTCGAACGTATTCTTCGCTTCGCCATCGAGCAGCGCTGGCTAGTGCTGCTCGCGGTCTTGGGCATGGCCGGCGTCGGGGTTTATAGCTACCAGCACTTGCCCATCGACGCTGTGCCCGACATCACCAACGTCCAGGTCCAGATAAACGCTGCGGTCCCAGGCGCGTCGCCGCTCGAAACCGAGCAACGCGTTACCTTCCCCATCGAGACGGCGATGGCCGGCTTGCCTCACCTGCGCCAGACACGTTCATTGTCGCGCTCCGGGTTCGCTCAGATCACCGTAATCTTTGATGATGGCACCGATCTCTATTTCGCCCGGCAATTGGTGAGTGAACGGCTGCAGGCCGCGAGCAACGAGCTTCCGCAGGGCGTGGAGGTCACTCTCGGTCCCATCTCCACCGGCCTGGGGGAAATCTTCCTCTGGACGGTCGAGGCCGAGCCCGAGGCGCGCCGTCCTGATGGTCAGCCCTACACGCCGACCGACCTGCGTGAAATCCAGGACTGGATCATCAAGCCGCAGCTGCGAAACGTTCGAGGCGTTGCCGAGATCAACACGATCGGTGGCTTCGCCAAAGAGTATCAGGTAGCGCCCGATCCGAAGCGCATGGCCGCGTACCGAATCACTCTGGAACAACTTGTAGTTGCGCTCGAACGTAACAACGCCAACGTCGGCGCCGGCTTCATCGAGCGTAATGGCGAACAATTGTCGATCCGCACACCCGGCCAGCTCGGCTCCCCCGAGGACATTGGCAATATCGTCCTGAGCAACGCAGGCGGTGCGCCCGTGCGGGTACGCGATATTGCCGAAGTGGGGATCGGTCGCGAGCTGCGCTCTGGCGCGGCCACCGACAATGGACGCGAGGTGGTCCTCGGGACCGCCTTTATGCTGGTGGGAGAAAACAGCCGTAGCGTGTCGCAGGCAGTCGCGCAGCGTTTGGAGATTATCAACCAGAACCTGCCAGAAGGCGTGAGCGCCATAACGGTCTATGACCGGACCGACCTTGTTGACAAGGCCATCGCCACGGTTCGCAAGAACCTAATCGAAGGCGCGATCCTGGTTATCGCCGTGCTGTTTCTGTTCCTCGGCAACCTGCGTGCAGCCCTAATCACCGCGATGGTCATCCCGCTTTCCATGCTATTCACCTTCACCGGCATGGCGACTAATAAGGTCAGTGCCAACCTCATGAGTCTAGGGGCACTCGACTTCGGCATCATCGTCGACGGTGCGGTGGTCATCGTCGAAAACGCAATCCGCCGGCTTGCCCACGCCCAGGAAAAACATGGCAGGATTCTGACCCGCAGTGAGCGTTTCCACGAAGTATTCGCGGCGGCCAAGGAGGCACGGCGTCCGCTGATCTACGGCCAGCTGATCATCATGGTGGTCTACCTGCCGATCTTTGCGCTCACCGGTGTCGAGGGGAAGATGTTCCACCCCATGGCATTCACGGTGGTAATCGCACTGTTGGGCGCCATGATTCTCTCGGTCACCTTCGTACCCGCTGCTGTTGCCCTTTTTGTCACCGGTAAAGTGCAAGAGAAGGACAACCGCCTGATGCGTGCCGCGCGCAATGGCTACGCACCGGTGCTCGACTGGGTCATGCGTCATCGCACATTGGTATTCAGTGGCGCCGTCGCTAGCGTGCTGCTGTCTGCGCTGCTGGCCATGCGAATGGGTAGCGAGTTCGTTCCGAGCCTCAGCGAGGGTGATTTTGCGCTTCAAGCTCTGCGCGTTCCAGGGACCAGCCTCTCCCAATCCGTGGATATGCAGCAGCGGCTCGAAAAGGCAATTGCCGAACAGGTCCCGGAGGTCAAGCGTACGTTTGCCCGAACCGGCACCGCAGAGATCGCGGCTGACCCTATGCCGCCGAATATTTCGGACAGCTATGTGATGCTCAAGCCCAAGGAAGAATGGCCAGATCCGGACAAATCCCGCGAGCAGCTCATTGAGGACATCCAGAAGGCGGCCGCATCTGTACCAGGCAGCAACTATGAGATGTCTCAGCCGATCCAGTTACGCTTCAACGAGCTGATTTCCGGAGTTCGCAGCGATGTGGCCGTTAAGGTGTTCGGGGACGACATGGATATTCTCAACAAAACGGCTGATGACATCGCGGCGATACTTCAGGACGTACCAGGCGCGTCCGAAGTAAAAGTCGAGCAGACAACGGGCCTCCCGCTGCTGAGCGTCAATGTGGATCGCGACAAGGCGGCACGCTTCGGACTCAACATCGGCGATGTGCAGGATACTGTCGCAGCTGCGATCGGCGGACGGGAAGCTGGAACCTTCTTTGAGGGTGACCGCCGTTTCGACATCGTTGTTCGTCTTTCCGATACGCTGCGTGCCGATCCGGATGTGCTAGCTCGCTTGCCGATTCCGGTGCCGGCGGTGGCGGGCGCAGCTAGCGACCGAATCGACTTCATCCCGCTGGCTGAAGTTGCCACGCTGGAATTCGTGCTGGGACCGAACCAGATCAGCCGTGAGGATGGTAAGCGTCTGGTTGTGGTGAGTGCCAACGTTCGGGGGCGTGACATTGGCAGTTTCGTCCAAGACGCGTCTGCGGCAATCGCCGAGCGAAACCCGGTAGCGCCCGCTTATTGGACGACCTGGGGTGGGCAATTCGAGCAGCTACAGGCTGCCGCCAAGCGCCTGCAGCTGGTCGTCCCACTCGCCTTACTGCTGGTCTTCGTGCTTCTGTTCATGATGTTCAACACCCTGCGTGATGGGCTAGTCGTCTTCACCGGCATTCCGTTCGCGCTTACCGGGGGCATTCTTGCGCTCTGGCTGAGAGACATTCCCCTCTCGATTTCGGCTGGCGTCGGGTTCATCGCGTTGTCGGGGGTAGCAGTGCTGAACGGACTAGTGATGATTGCTTTCATTCGGGGGCTGCTAGAGGAGGGCCGGCCTTTATCCGAGGCTGTGCGTGAAGGCGCACTGGTGCGATTACGCCCGGTCCTGATGACGGCGTTGGTGGCGTCGCTCGGCTTCGTCCCGATGGCGTTGGCCACAGGGACCGGCGCGGAAGTCCAACGGCCTCTGGCGACCGTGGTCATTGGCGGCATCCTGTCCTCGACAGCACTGACGCTGCTGGTATTGCCTGCGCTCTATTACACGGCTCTGCAGCGCCGCATGAAACGCAACGAAGAGGATGAGGACGCGAGCTGATATTGGTTTTCTCCCAACGTAGGCCAGGCTTGATGCCTGGCCTTTTTATGAATATCCAATCGAAGCTTCGAAGGGTTCACTGAAAGGATTTGTGGCCCCAATGCGCTGGTAACGACTGACGGGTACGTTATCGAGAAACAAAAAAAGCGCCTCGAAAGGCGCTTAAATACAGGTTAAAAACCAATGGGCCACGAACATAACCATAACACCGAAGCTATAGGCGATAAGCGTCTAATTGCTGCTATAGGCGTTAACGCCGCATTAACACTGGCACAAATAGTCGGTGGAATACTCTCTGGTAGCTTATCACTCATTGCTGACGCGCTACATAATTTGAGCGATGCCGCATCACTGGTTATTGCGCTGATCGCACGTAAGATCGGTCGCAGACCGCCAGATGCATTTAAAACCTTTGGCTATCGACGCAGTGAAACCATAGCGGCTTTGATCAACTTGGTCACCCTGATCATCGTCGGTCTCTATCTTATTTACGAGGCCATAGGCCGGTTGTTTTCCCCGCAGCCCATTGAAGGTTGGACAGTGGTCGTGGTCGCGGGAATAGCCTTGGTTGTAGATATCGTCACGGCCTTTCTCACCTACACAATGTCCAAGAACAGCATGAATATAAAGGCGGCATTCTTGCACAATGTGTCGGATGCGCTGGCCTCCGTCGGCGTTGTTATCGCCGGGACATTGATACTTCTGTATGGGTGGTACTGGGCGGATACTGTACTGACACTGATGATTGCTGGCTACGTGCTCTGGCAAGGCTTTAGCATGCTGCCTAAAACCATCCATCTGTTAATGGAGGGCGCGCCAGAAGGCGTTTCCGTCGCTGATATAATCAATGTCATGGAACAAGTAAACGACGTCGAGGGCGTTCACCACGTGCATGTTTGGGAAATCGCTGAGCATACAATTGCACTGGAAGCACATGTTGTCATCAAGAAGGCGAGTCTGCCTGGGATCGAACGAGTGAAGACTGATTTGAAACGTGTACTCCATGAGCAATTCAAAATCAGCCACTCGACACTCGAGATGGAGCTAGACGGCAGTGTTTGTCTCGACACCAAGCAGACCGACAATCACTGCAGCGAAGCATAAGCTTACTATGCGCTACAATTAAAACAAGGGG
>NZ_NBYK01000008.1:85333-149519 GCF_002197985.1 Halopseudomonas aestusnigri | reverse complement strand
CCGGAAGGCGCCAGTCACAACAGGCAGGAACAGGCCAGGATCGGACGGTTGACTATCCACTTGATGGCCGACATCTGCGGTAAAACACTGCCATCTTGCAGTGGCCTTTGTATTCGAGATTGGAGCGTTCTTGAGTTGAACTCTCGAGGTGGCTAACATCAATTAGCGGCGCCCGATTCAGCCCGCATCATTTATCGAGGTTTGGATGTTGGAGATTGCAGTAATCCGATAACCCGAACCCTGCACACGCAGGGGATTCAGGTTGTCGCGTTCACAAACAATTGCAGGCCACCAGCGGTGGTTTGCGGGTTTTGTTCGTCCTGATTACTGCAAATGGATTTTCCACATGACTACGTCCAAGCCGAAGCAAGCGGCTCTTCATAAGCTTGCCCATGATTGCCACTCTACCGATGCATGCGGTGACTCAGGCTGTTCTGCGCCTGCCGCATGCGATCGCCATAAGGATTTATCACCTCCTGACAGATATTGTCGTCACGGCGAGTCCATCGCCAGGGTGACTGCTGTTGATCGCGATCAGTACACCGTCAGGAATGCCGAGAGCGAAGTGCCTGCCAGGCTGACGGGCAAAGCCATCTACGCCAGCGCATCTTCTGTCGATCTGCCTTGCGTTGGTGACTGGGTGAGCGTCAGGTATCACGACTCCGGTGCCCATGCGAGCATCCTTGAGGTGCTGCCGCGCACGTCGTTTCTGCGGCGGAGAAAGCCTGGCGCCAAAGGTGAGTTCCAGATGATTGCCGTCAATATCGATTTGGCCTTCATTGTTCAGTCCTGCCACGTTGACTTCAATGTGCGAAGACTGGAACGCTATCTGGTGATAACGCGCGAAGGGGGTATCGAGCCAGTGATACTGCTGACCAAGAGCGATTTGGTCAGTCCGGTTGAATTGGAGCAATTGATCTCGAGGATTCGCGACGCCGGGATAGGCGCCAGAGTCATCGCCCTGAGCAATGTCAGCGGCAATGGCGTCGACCAGGTTCGCGAACTGATTGAGCCAGGTAAAACCTGCTGTCTGCTCGGCTCATCCGGCGTAGGCAAGACGACGCTCATCAATTCTCTGGTCGGTGACTGCGATCTGACTACCAGCGCAGTCAGCGCTTCCGGCGAGGGCAGACATACCACCACCCGGCGCCAGCTTATCGTGCTTGAGCAAGGTGGGTCTTTGATCGACATGCCTGGTATGCGCGAATTGGGGATGCTTGGCGTCAGTGAAGGTATCGACGACAGCTTCAGTGATATCCGGGCGTATTCGCACAAATGTCGGTTTGCCGACTGTACGCATACCAGCGAACCGGGCTGCGCTATTCGGGAAGGCATCGCTAACGAGGAGTTGGACCCTGAGCATTTCCAAAACTATCTCAAGCTCAAGAAGGAATCCGAGTTTCACGAGATGTCGAATCTTGAAAAACGCAGGAAGGACAGGGCGTTTGGAAAGTTCGTGCGTTCCGTCAAGAAAGGCAAGGGAAAGCAGGACAGGTATTAGGGTCAGGATAGAAGAAGGGGGCTACCGGGAAAGCGTTTTCTTCAAGGGGAGATGGCGCACTCGGCGGGATTCGAACCCACGACCCCTGCCTTCGGAGGGCAGTACTCTATCCAGCTGAGCTACGAGTGCGTTGCGCTGTTGCGGTCGTTGCGACCTTTGGCCGCACCCTGGCTGCCTTTGCGTGTTGCAGTCGGCGGCAGGTGCGTTTCAGCGCGGCAATGATACGCATTGAACGGGGCCGCGTCCATGCCTCAGGGTGGATTCCTTGCGTGCTGTGGCAAGTCGGGTACTTTGTCGGGTGGGGGTTTATCGGTATACTCGCGCACATTGTCCGGGCAATGCACTTGGGCGCAACACTTATAGCCATGATGAGGATGCACAAGGTGATGACTTTGAAGAAGATTCTGCTGGCCTCGGCGGCCATGCTGGCCGTAGTTGCCGGTAATGCGTTCGCTGCCACCGCGAACGAAGAGGCTATCGCTGAACGTCTGAAGCCTTACGGTACCGTCTGCCTGGCAGGTGATCCGTGTGCTGACGAGGTTGCTGGTGGTGGCGCTGCGGCGGCGGCGGGCCCGCGCTCCGGTGCCGATGTAGTCGGTAAGTTCTGCTCTGCCTGCCACAGCGCCGGCGTACTGGGCGCTCCGAAGATTGGCGACACCGCTGCCTGGACTGCCCGTCACGGCGGTGACCTGAACGAGTTGCTGAAGAACGCCATTGCCGGTCTGAACGCGATGCCGCCGAAAGGTACTTGCGGCGACTGCTCTGACGATGAGCTGATGGCGGCGATCAAGGAAATGTCCGGTCTCTGATCCGGTCTTTCTCGCGGCTCTAAACGCCCCGCCCTGTGCGGGGCGTTTTGCTTTCCGGCTCAGGAGCCTTTGAGCAGGTCGCGCAGGTTGGACAGTGCCGCTTTACCGCGGGCCTGCTTCTGCTCGACCGGTGCTTCCTCGGTGCCTTCCCACTCCAGATCCTCGGACGGAATTTCGTCCAGGAAGCGGCTGGGTGCACAGTCGATGACTTCGCCAAACTGGCGGCGCTTGGCAGCGAAGGTAAACGTCAGCGTCTTGCGCGCACGGGTAATGCCGACATAGGCCAGCCGGCGTTCTTCTTCGACGCTGTCGGCTTCGATGCTGGAGCGGTGGGGGAGAATCTCTTCCTCCATACCCAAGATGAACACGTGCGGATACTCCAGACCCTTGGAGGCGTGCAGGGTCATCAGCTGCACCCGGTCGGAGTCCTCTTCCTCTTCCTGGCGTTCGAGCATGTCACGCAGGACCAGCTTGGCAATGGCATCTTCGATGTTGCTCTCGCCGCTTTCGTCCTTTTCCAGGATGCTTTTGATCGAGTCCAGCAGGAACCAGACGTTGCCCATGCGCTTGGCGGCGATCTCGTCGCTGGAGCAGTTCTGGCGAATCCAGTTCTCGTAGTCCAGATCGAGCACCATGCGTCGCAGGGTTTCAATCGGGTCGCCTTCGTAGCACTGCTTGCGAATGCCGTCGAGCCAGGTGATGAAGCGCTGCAGCTTTTCGGTGTAACGGGCATCCAGGCGCTCGCCCAGCCCGATCTCGGTGCAGGCCTGATACATGGTGATCTGACGGTCGTTGGCGTAGGTGCCGAGCTTTTCCAGGGTGGCCGGGCCAATCTCGCGGCGCGGGACGTTGATGACCCGCAGCAGGGCGTTGTCGTCATCCTGGTTGACCAGCAGGCGCAGGTAGGACATCAGGTCCTTGACCTCCTGCCGGCTAAAGAAGCTGGTGCCGCCGGACAGGTGGTAGGGGATCTGGTGGTGCTGCAGTTTGAGTTCGATCAGGCGCGCCTGGTGATTGCCTCGGTAGAGGATCGCGAAGTCGCGCCAGGCACGCTTGTGCTGGTGGTGCTGGTTCTGGATCTCGACCGCGACCCGCTCGGCCTCGGCTTCTTCGTTGCGGCAGCGGATCACGCGCAGCGGCTCGCCGTAGCCCAGCTCGCTCCACAGTTGCTTCTCGAACACATGCGGGTTGTTGGCGATCAGGGTGTTGGCGGCGCGCAGGATACGGCTGGTTGAGCGGTAGTTCTGCTCCAGCATGACCACCTTGAGCTGCGGAAAGTCTTCCTTGAGCAGCGCCAGGTTTTCCGGGCGGGCGCCGCGCCAGGCGTAGATCGACTGGTCATCGTCGCCGACTACGGTAAAGCGCGATTGCGCGCCGACCAGCATCTTGACCAGCAGGTACTGGCTGGCGTTGGTGTCCTGGTATTCGTCGACCAGCATGTAGCGGATGCGAAACTGCCACTTCTCGAGCACATCGGGGTTATCGCGAAACAGCACCACCGGAATCAGGATCAGGTCGTCAAAGTCGACCGCGTTGTAGGCCTTGAGGGTGCGCTGGTAGTGCATGTATACGCTGGCGGCGGTCTGCTCCTGCGGGGTCTTGGCCTTGGCCAGCGCTTCATCCGGCAGGATCAGGTCGTTCTTCCAGTTGGAGATCTGTGCCTGGATGCCTTCGATGCCGTCTTCGGCGCCGTAATCCTTGTGCATCAGATCGGTAATCAATGCCGTGGCATCCTGTTGATCGAAGATCGAGAAGCCGGGCTTGTAGCCGAGTCGCTGATGCTCCTTGCGGATGATGTTCAGACCGAGGTTGTGGAAAGTCGAGACGGTCAGGCCGCGGGCGTCCGGTCCCTTGATCAGCTGGCTGACCCGCTCCTTCATCTCGCGTGCGGCCTTGTTGGTGAAGGTCACGGCGATGATGTTTTGCGCGCGGATACCGCACTCCTTGACCAGATAGGCGATCTTGCGTGTGATCACACTGGTCTTGCCGCTACCGGCCCCTGCCAGTACCAGCAGCGGCCCGCTGATATATTCGACGGCTTCCTGTTGGCGGGGGTTGAGGCGTGACACGGCTTTGATACTCCTGAACGGGCGGGCAATAGTAGCAGTTTTCGTGTTGAGACCGGATGAGCGGTGCGGGTGAAGCTTGGTAATTACGCAAAATTTCGCTATAAGTAACTTCACAAAAATGCTGTATATATCTAAATTTAAAAGAATCTTTGCCTTTCGAGACGTAATGTGACGCTGTCAGCCCTGCCTGATTTCGCAGTGGCTTCCAGAAAGATGTCAGCCAAATCAAGTAGATAGCTTGGCTAGCTGGAGGGTGGGATGGTGAGTGTCAGTGTTGTTCTCGAACCTTGGGGGATCGCCAGTTGAGCGATGACAGTGCGACGCAGCGGGTAGTGATGCTCGATAGCGACCACGGAGCCTACGTGCAGCTCTGTCGGCGGCTATCGGCATTGGCACGTCTGCCCTTCGTGCTGGAGCGTATGGATGACTGGCATCAGCTGCAGACCCGAATCAATCAGGGTGAGGTGCAGGCGGTACTGTCGCGTTCGGCGAATCTTTCCCTGCTGCAGGACTGTGGTGTCCCCGTCATTCACCTGGTCAGCGAACCGGACTTCTCCGGGTTTAACAGCGGCTTGAACGACAGTCTCTGGGAGCAGGCGTCAGCCAGCGAGATGGTGCGTTGCCTGCAGTACGCCATTGAACGCCACCGGCTGCGCAGTGCCCTTGAACGGGCTGCAAGCTTCGACCCGCTGACCGGCACCTGCAATCGGCAGATGCTTCAGGATCGCCTCAAGCAGGGCATGCGCCGCGCCCTGCGTACCAATCAGCCGCTGGCGGTGTTCTGTGTCGACATGGACAACTTTCGCCACGTCAACGATACCCTCGGCCACAGTGCCGGCGACGCCATTATTTGCGAAGTGGTCGAGCGGCTGCGCTCGGTGCTGCGCAACACCGACACCATCGGCCGCATGGGCAGCGACGAGTTTGCTCTGGTAGTCGAGGATTACGGCTCGTCCAGCAACCTGCTGCAGATCGCGCAGAAGATCATCAATGAGCTGGCCGAGCCCTTCAACGTCAACAGTGAAGGCATGCTGCTCGGCTGCAGTGTCGGTATTGCCACCTATCCTGAGGGTGGTCAGACCGTCGACAGTCTGTTGCTGCACGCCAATCTGGCGATGCTGCAGGCCAAGGGGCAGCGCGGCTGCAATTTCCACTTTTATGACGAGCGCATCAATCTGCAGGCGCACAGCCTGATCGAGTTTGAGGCGTCGCTGCGCCATGCGCTGCGGCGCGGTGAGTTTGAGCTGCACTATCAGCCGCGGGTCGATCTCGGCAGCGGCAAGATCGTTGGCCTTGAGGGGCTGATTCGCTGGCGTCATCCCGAGCGCGGTCTGCTCGGGCCCAACGAATTCATTCCGCTGGCCGAGGAGACCGGCCTGATCGTGCCAATGGGCTATTGGGTCATTGCCCGCGCCTGCCACGATCTGGCCCAGATGAAGAAGCGCAATATGGCGCCGGTGCACGTGGCGGTGAACATGTCGTTCCGCCAGTTCCAGGACAGCGCGCTGCTGTCGACGGTCAAGCGCTTGCTTGAGCGCACCGGCATCGATCCGCACTGGCTGGAGTTCGAGCTGACCGAGACCGCGGTCATGCAGCAGCCGGAGCAGGTGCTGATGACCATGGACGGGATGACCGGCCTGGGGCTGCGTTTTTCGCTGGATGACTTCGGCACCGGGTTTTCGTCGTTCGTTCACCTGCACAGCCTGCCGATCAACCTGCTGAAAATTGATCGCAGTTTCGTCAAGGCGATTGCCGAGCGTACGGCCGATCGTCAGTTGGTGGGGGCGATGATCGACATGGGGCACAGCCTGGGGCTGGAAGTGGTTGCCGAAGGCGTCGAATATCGCGACCAGCTGGAAATTCTGCGCAGTCTTGGGTGTGATCAGGTACAGGGCTATTTCATCAGTCCGGCGCTGGCATTCGAGGAGCTGTGTTACTTCATGGATGCCTACGCGATGGGGCGTGAGGAAGAGTGCGGATCGGCAACCGGTCTGTCGCTGATTTCCTGATTGCTGCAGGTTGAACGCAAGGCGACGACCGGCACCGCTGGCGCCAGCGTCTCGACACCGGTGCCGCCCCGCTGCTACTGACTATAGTCCACCTGTTCGCGCCTGCCAGTTATTGCATACCTTTTCTCTAGCCGGGCTGGCGGTCCAGCTGCCGATACTGCAACGCTTCTGCCAGATGTGAACGGCTGATCTGCGCCACGGCGTCCAGATCCGCCAGCGTCCGCGCGACCTTGAGTACCCGGTGACTGGCCCTATGGGACAGCCCAAGGCGGGTGACCGCCTGCTCCAGCCACTGACCATCGGCGTCGCTCAGCGTGCAGTGCGTACGCAAGCTCTCCAGTCCCATATGGGCATTGAGGCCCTGCTGCCGATTCAGCTGGAGCGCCCTGGCGGCTGCCACCTGCGCCGCAGCAGTCGCGCTGTTCGGCCGCCCGGGCTCGTTGTTACCCTGCAGGCTGAATGGCTCGTTGCGCATTGCCAGATGCAGGTCGATGCGGTCCAAAAGGGGGCCCGACAGCTTGCTGCGGTAGCGCTGAACCTGCTCCGGCGTGCAGCGGCAGCGGCTCGATGGGTCACCCTGATAGCCGCAGGGGCAGGGGTTCATCGCCGCTACCAGTTGAAATCGGGCAGGAAAGCGCAGTTGCTCGCGGGCGCGGGCGATGTGAATCGCACCGGACTCCAGTGGCTCACGCAGCATCTCCAGTACCTTGCGATCGAACTCCGGCAACTCATCCAGAAACAGCACGCCATGATGTGCCTGGCTGATTTCACCGGGGCGTGGCTGGCTGCCGCCGCCAACCAGCGCCGCAGCGGATGCACCGTGATGGGGCGAGCGAAAGGGGCGCGCAGGCCAGGCGCTCAGCGGCGTGCGGTCGCAGACTGATTGAATTGCCGCGACCTCGAGTGCTTCCTGTTCCTCAAGTGGCGGCAGAATGCCGGGCAGACGGCTGGCCAGCAGGGTCTTCCCGGTTCCGGGTGGCCCAAACAGCAACAGGTTGTGACCGCCGCTTGCGGCGATGATCAGCGCCCTTTTGGCCTGCTCCTGTCCCTGTACGTCGGCGAGGTCGGCATGCCTGGCTGGCGCTGAGGCCGCTGTCGGCGGGAGGTCGGGCAAGCGCTGGTCACCGCGCAAGTGCGCACATAGCGGCAGCAGATGATCGGCAGCGATCAGTTCGATCCCGCTGACCAGTGCGGCCTCGGCCGCGTTAGCGGCCGGCAGAATCAGCTTGCGACCGGCATCGCGGCAGGCCAGCGCCACCGGCAGCACGCCCTGGATCGGTCGCAGCTCGCCGGACAGCGCCAGCTCGCCAATGCACTCGCAGTCGGCCAGCGCCTGCGCCGGAATCTGCCCGCTTGCCGCCAGCAGCCCGAGGGCGATGGCCAGATCAAAGCGGCCGCCATCCTTGGGCAGATCGGCGGGCGCCAGGCTGATGGTGATGCGCTTGCTGCCCGGGAACTCCAGCTGCGCGTTCAGCAACGCGCTGCGCACCCGGTCCTTGCTTTCACGGACCGCCGTTTCCGGCAAGCCGACCAGGGTCAGGCTGGGCATACCGTTGGCAAGATGGACTTCGACCTGGACGGCCGGCGCGTCGATACCCAGACGCGCGCGGCTGTGGATGGTGGCCAGGGACATGATCGCTCCTTGATCAATACCTGATACTGCCGAGGGTCAGGCGATAACGAGTGGGTTGGCAGCAAGGCTGCTGCCAAGGGGCATCAGGGGGTTTTGGCTTCCAGCTCGCTGACGCGTCTTTCCAGCGCTTCCAGGCGCTCGCGGGTGCGCATCAGCACGGCCTGCTGGGTGTCGAACTCGTCGCGGCTGACCACATCCAGCTTGCTCAGCGCGCTTTGCAGCAAGGCCTTGAGATGCTTCTCGACTTCCACATTGGGTAGCCCCTGTTCGCTCATCAGCAGTTTGGTTGCCTGAGCGCTGACGGTGTCTATCACCAGTTTGTGCAGCATATGCCTGTTACCTGCGGGTCAAGAGGGCTGACGGGCCTGCAAGTGTAGCACTCCGATCCGGCTCGCCGAAATCCGCGCCGTGCTTGTGCGTACTTTGTGCGCGCGCACCACGCTTGTGCACTATGCTGGTGCATGGGTTGTGCGTTGATGATGGTCGGCTGTCCCTGTTTATTTGCAACCAATTGAAAATTAAAGGGAAAACAAAATTGGCAGGGTTTCTGCAAAGCTTGCTCCAGCTGTTCCCGGCGGCATGTCCCTCTACGGGGCACTGCATCGGGGCGCAGTCAGAATCGTGAGCGATCACATCGGGAGCACAATAATGAAGCGATTGACCCTGGCAGGTTTGACCCGTAATCCGCGGTTAGGCATCGGGAACACCCAGGCGCTGCCAGCGGGGGCAGGGACGCAATTGATCTCTGCCTGTGTCGAGATGAGTGCGCCGGCATGTGCAGGGCGTGTCGGCGATTCTGACGACTGCGACAGCACTTTTGTTTTGTCCGTTTCTAAAAGCCTCTAACTCGGCATAGACTTGTGCTGTCCCCCAGGGCAGTCCATCACACGGGAGTATCGAAATGAAACTAGTAACGGCTGTAATCAAGCCTTTCAAGCTGGATGACGTGCGTGAAGCGCTGTCTGAAATCGGCGTTCAGGGCATCACCGTAACCGAGGTCAAGGGCTTTGGTCGTCAGAAAGGTCACACCGAGCTGTATCGTGGCGCTGAGTACGTTGTCGACTTCCTGCCGAAGGTGAAGATCGACGTTGCCATCGCTGATGACATGCTGGATCGCGTCATCGAGTCCATCACCAAGGCAGCCAACACCGGCAAGATCGGTGACGGCAAGATCTTCGTGGTCAACCTCGAACAGGCCATCCGCATCCGTACTGGCGAGACCGGCACCGACGCCATCTAAGGCGGGTTGTTCAACAGACAGCAGTAACCAAGCCTATATGGGGGGCTTAAAATGGAAGACATCGTACAAATCAAGTACGCGCTTGATACATTCTACTTTCTGATCTGCGGTGCTCTGGTGATGTGGATGGCGGCGGGTTTTGCCATGCTCGAAGCCGGTCTGGTCCGCGCCAAGAACACCACTGAAATTCTGACCAAGAACGTGGCCCTGTACGCAACGGCGTGCACCATGTATCTGCTGATCGGCTACCACATCATGTACTCCAGCCCGGAAGGCGGTATCTTCCCGAGTTTCGGCGTGCTGATCGGTGCCGAGAACACCGTTGAAGACGTACTCGCCGGTGGCGACGATGCACCTTACTACTCGGTTGCTTCGGACTTCTTCTTCCAGGTCGTGTTCGTTGCGACTGCCATGTCCATCGTTTCCGGTGCGGTTGCCGAGCGCATGAAGCTGTTCGCGTTCCTGGTCTTCGCCGTGATCATGACTGGCTTCATCTACCCGATCCAGGGCTTCTGGAAGTGGGGCGGTGGTTTCCTGAACGAAGCTGGCTTCCTCGACTTCGCCGGTTCCGGTGTGGTTCACATGACCGGTGCTACCGCTGCTCTGGCCGGTGTGCTGCTGCTGGGCGCTCGTAAGGGCAAGTACGGCTCCAACGGTCAGATCAACGCCATCCCGGGCGCCAACCTGCCGCTGGCCACTCTGGGTATGTTCGTCCTGTGGCTGGGCTGGTTCGGCTTCAACGGTGGCTCGCAGTTGGTTGTATCCAACATCTCCGATGCCAACGCTGTTGCCCAGATCTTCGTCAACACCAACGCTGCTGCTGCGGGTGGTCTGATCGCCGGTCTGGTTGTTGCCCGCATCCTGTTCGGCAAGGCTGACCTGACCATGGCACTGAACGGTGCACTGGCTGGCCTGGTTGCCATCACTGCCGAGCCGCTGACTCCGAGCGGTCTGCAAGCCACCCTGATCGGTGCTGTAGGCGGCGTGATCGTAGTCTTCTCTGTCCTGGCTCTGGACAAGCTGAAGATCGACGATCCGGTCGGTGCCATCTCCGTTCACGGTGTGGTCGGTATCTGGGGTCTGCTGGCTGTATGCCTTACCAACAGCGACGCTACCCTGACCGCTCAGCTGATGGGTATCGTAGTGATCTTCCTGTGGGTGTTCATCTCCAGCCTGATCGTCTGGAGCATCATCAAACTGGTGATGGGCCTGCGCGTCAGCGAAGAGGAAGAGTACGAAGGTGTGGATATTTCCGAGTGCGGTATGGAAGCCTATCCGGAGTTCACCAGCAAGAAGTAATCGCTGGTAGAACACGCAACACCAGACGGGGCGCCCATTCGGCGCCCCGTTTTTTTATGCCTGTAACCATTGCAGTGCCGCTCGGGAGGGCCGAGCTCCAGCTCGGCCATGGGTGTGCACGAAGGTCTGCTGGTCGAGCCGGAGCTCGGCCTTGGTGATGCAGGGAGCGTTGCGGGTCGAGTGAGAACTCGACCTTCCCGTGAGTGGGCAGGGTCAGGCCTGTGTGGGAATCTCGACCCGCACCAGCAAGCCCCCCAGTGGGCTGGCCTCAAACTGCACAGCGCCCTGATAGCGTGCTGCCAGGTCCCGCACAATCGCCAGCCCAAGGCCGTGCCCCGGCATCTGCTGGTCCAGTCGCCAGCCGCGGGTGCCGAGCTGGCTGCGCTCCTCGGGCGCTACGCCCGGCCCGTCATCGTGGACCTCCAGAATACGCTGATCGGCCTGCTCGCTCAGGCGCACCCGAACGCGGCTGTGTGCCCATTTGCCGGCGTTATCGGCGAGGTTGCCCAGCAGTTCGCTGAAGTCCTGCTCTTCCACCGGCCAGCGGGCGGACTCGGCGAGACTGGAGTCCAGTTCGAATTCAATATGACTGTGCAGGCGGCCGAGCATCCACAGCAGCTCGCGGGCCTGTTCCAGCGGCTGGCAGCTGCTGCCTGCCAGTGGCCCCCCGGAGTGGCTGGCATGCAGGCTGCTGTCGAGCTGGCGACTGATGTCGTCCAGGCGCTGGCTGATCTGGCTGCGGGCCTCGGGTGTGATCGGTTGGTCGCTGCTGATCAACTGGTTGATTGCGGCGATGGGTGTCTTGATTCGGTGGGACAGATTGGCGTTCGCTTCGCGAACCTTCTGCAGCCGATGTTGCAGGGTGTCGAGCAGTTGATTGAGCTGACCGATAAGACCGCTGAACTCCTGCGGTACGGCGTCTCCGAGCCGTTGCAGGTGCCCTTGCTTGAGCGCTTTGAGGTCCTGCTGCAGTTGGCGTACCGGGCGCATCGACAGCTGTACGGCAAGCAGAATCAGGGCAAACAGGACGGCCAGCAGTCCAATCGCGACCGCGGCAGTCCACAGATGCAGCTCGTGGGCGCTGGCCTGCAGCTGGCTATAGTCCTCGGCTGCGACAATGGTGACCGGCTGGCCGTTGATCTGCGTTTCGGTGCGCCAGGCCATATAGCGGTGGGCCACCGGTTCGCCCTCGGGGACGCCGTGCAGTTCGATCAGCCCCTGATCTGGCAAGTCCAGCCAGGGCAGCAGCAGATCGGACCACTGTGGATGTGACAGGCGCGCGTGTTCGCCGATCCTGAGCACAAACAAGTGATGTGACAGTGCACCGAAATAGTTGCTGTCGAGCGCCTCCAGCCCGGCGGGAGAGCCGAGTTGCTGCTCGATCATGGCCACCTCCTGCTGCAGGCGCTCGCGCACGAAGTCGCGGGACATGCGATCCAGCAGTGCCCCATGCAGATACCACGCGAGCAGCATGAACAGGGTGGCAAACGGCAGCAGCCAAAGCAGCAAGGTGGTGCGGATCGAGCGGGTGCGCCTAGTCGTCGGCAGAAAAGACATAGCCTTGCCCCCGTTGGGTCTTGATGGCGTCCCGGCCGATCAGCAGGCGCAGTCGGCGAATGTAAGTCTCGATGGTATTGAGCGTGGGCTCGGCGTCCAGATTATAGAGCTGCTCCAGCAGTGCTTCCTTTGGATGCAAGCGATTCGGACGGCTCATCAGACAGCGCAGCAGACGGAACTCGGTACCGGTCAGTGGATGCCATTGGCCGTCCGGGGTGCGCACCCGCTGGCGCTCCTCGTCGAGCAGGTAATTGCCGGCCCGGATCTGCGTGTGACTGCGGCCTTCGCTGCGGCGCAGCAGGGCCTGCAGCCTGGCCAGCAGTTCCTCCGGATGGAAGGGCTTGGTCAGGTAGTCGTCGGCACCGGCCTTCAGGCCATTGACCTTGTCTTGCCAGCGGTCGCGGGCGGTCAGCAACAGAATCGGCAGGTCGCGCCCGGCGTCGCGCCAGCGCGCCAACAGTTGCAGGCCGTCACCGTCGGGCAGGCCGATGTCCAGCACGATCAGCCGGTAGTCTTCCTGCAGTCCGAGTTGTTCGGCGGTCACCGCCGAGCCGGTTGCGTCGACCGCGAATCCGGCCTGACTCAGGCTGTCCTGCAGGCTGCTGCGCAGCAAGTCGTCATCTTCCACCAGCAACAGGCGCATCGGCTGGTTCCTTTTTATCCAAGTGGTTCAGTCAGGATTCAGTTTCGCTCGGCAATCTTGGGTCCAGCACCGAGATGATGGGGCAGAGATTGCATCGGCAACCGGGGTGGTTGTCAATTCTGTGTCGAACGTCGCCCCGTCGGTTAACAGGAGAGACAGCATGAATCGCATATTGAACGGACTGGCAGCAGCGCTGCTGCTGAGTGCAACGACCGCTGCAGGCGCTGCTTCCGGCGCCGGCGGGCAGCCCGGTGACCCGCAGCAGGTAACGCGGACCATCGAGGTAGTCATGCACGACAACTACTTCGAGCCTGAGCAGCTGTCGTTTGCAGCAGGCGAGACCGTGCGCCTGAAGGTGCGCAACGAAGGCGCCCTGGTCCACGAATTCAATATCGGCACGGCGGCCATGCACGAAGCTCATCAGGGACAGATGCAGATGATGGTCGACCATGGCGTTATCCGGGGCGACCACCTCAATCGCGAGTTGATGAAGATGGACATGGGCGGTGGGCACAGTATGGCGCACGATCATGCCAACAGCCTGCTGCTGGAGCCGGGGCAGGAGGCTGAGTTGGTCTGGAAGTTCGACCACGCCGACCAACTGGAATTTGCCTGCAATGTGCCCGGGCACTATCAGGCCGGCATGATGGGGGGCATCGATGTCGAGTAGCGCACTGCTCTCGGCGCTGGCACTGCTGCCGGCTCTGAGCTGGGCCGGTGAGTACCGGCTCACCGTCGACGAGGTGACCATCGACACCGGCGACTTCCGCAAGCAGGGCATTGGCTACAACGGTGCATCGCCGGGGCCGGTACTGCGCTTTCGCGAAGGCGAAGACGTCACCATCCATGTCACCAACAACCTCGATGAGCCGACCTCGGTGCACTGGCACGGGCTGATACTGCCGTACCAGATGGACGGTGTGCCCGGACTGAGTTATCCGGGCATCGCGCCGGGTGAAACCTTCACCTATCGCTTTCCGATCACGCAGTCCGGCACCTACTGGTTTCATAGTCACTCCGGCTTTCAGGAACCGGACGGCGCCTATGGCGCAATCATCATCGAGCCGAACGGGCGTGAGCCGTTTCGCTATGACCGCGAGTACGTGGTGCAGCTGACCGACAAGCACCCGCACTCGGGTGACCGCATCATGCGTAACCTCAAGACGTCGGCGGATTACTACAACCGCCAGCAGCAGACCGTCGGTGACTTCTGGCGCGACACCAGGGAACAGGGGCTGGCGGCGACGCTCAAGGATCGCCTGATGTGGGGCGACATGCGCATGATGTCCAGCGACATCGAGGATGTGCAGGGCTTCACCGGCCTGATCAACGGCAAGGGTCCGGAGCAGAACTGGACCGGGCTGTTCAAGCCGGGCGAGCGTGTGCGCCTGCGGCTGATCAACTCCTCGGCGATGACCTATTTTGATGTGCGCCTGCCGGGGTTGAAGATGACCGTGGTGCAGGCGGACGGCAACAACGTCCAGCCGGTGACCGTGGATGAGCTGCGTATCGGTGTGGCGGAGACGTACGATGTCATCGTTCAGCCCAAGGAAGATCGGGCCTACACGGTATTCGCCGAATCCATGGGGCGCTCGGGTTTTGCCCGCGGCACGCTGGCACCGCGTGAGGGCATGCTGGGCGAGATTCCCGAGCTGCGTCCGGCACCGTTGCTGACCATGGCTGATATGGGCATGGCGCATGCAGGTATGGATCATGGCAGCATGAGCCACGGTGACATGGCGGATATGGATGACAGCGGCATTAACCACGACGATATGGCCGGTATGGATCACGGCAGCATGAGCCAGGGACGGGCTGCCGAACTGCCCGCTGATCCGTTCTACGCCGAGGGCAGCGGGTTGGTTCCCCAGGCCTATAACGATGGCCGTTTCCTGTCCTATGCCGACTTGCGTGCGCAGAAGCCGTTGTATGAAGAGCGTAAGCCGACACGCGAGATCGAGTTGCGGCTGACTGGCAATATGGAGCGCTATACCTGGTCGATCAACGGCATCAAGGAGTCGGACGCCGAACCGATTCGCCTGCAGTACGGCGAGCGGGTACGCTTCAAGTTCGTCAACGAAACCATGATGACTCACCCGATGCACCTGCATGGCATGTGGTCGATCCTCGACGTTGGCGCAGGCCAGTGGAATCCGGTCAAGCACGTGATCAGTGTGGCACCCGGTACGACCGTCTATATGGAGACCGAGGTCGACGCGCCGGGCAAGTGGGCCTTCCATTGCCACCTGTCCTATCACGCGGCGGCGGGCATGTTCCGCACCGTGATTGTTGAGGGTGGCCCCGAAGGAGGTGACTCATGAAGCGCCTGATGACGGCGCTACTGCTGTCGGCCTCGGCATCAGCGGGTGCCGAGGAAATGCGTCACTCCATGCACCATGGTTTCTTCTACGGCCTGCAGGCCGATGCACTGGAGTACCGCTACGGCGATAGTGGTGAAGAGCTGGGGTATTGGAGCACCGAAGCCTGGTGGGGCACCGATGAGTTGAAGGCGCTCTGGCTGAGCGAAGCCGAGTACGACTTTGACCATGACAGCTGGGAAACTCTCGACAACCGCCTGGCGCTGCAAACCCCGGTCAGCGACTTTCTCGATCTGCGTGGCGGGCTGCGTTTCGACACCCCGGACGGCGAGAACCGGCACTACGTCTTCGTCGGCCTGAGTGGTCTGCTGCCCTATTGGCTGGAGATGGACAGCAATCTGTACCTGAGTGAGCATGGCGATCTGTCGCTGGACCTCGCGCTGGAATACGAGCTGCTGCTGACCAACCGCCTGCACTTGACCCCTGAGCTGGAGTTCGATGCCGCCCTCTCGGATGACGAAGCAGTTGGGGTTGGTCGTGGCCTGCGCGGGATGGAGGCCGGGCTGCGGCTGAGCTACGACCTGCTTGATCGTGCCGTCGTGCCTTATCTGGGTGTGCATTACGAGCGGGCTTTCGGGCGCAGCGCCGACTTTGCCGTGCAGGACGGTGAAGATCGCGACGGCTGGTTTGCGATCGCGGGCGTAAGGCTGATGTTCTAGCTACGCAGTGCTGTGTTGCCGGCTGGAACCTCGCAGCCGGTATCGCAGTCGCAAGGTCAGGGTGGTCGTGTCCTGTGCCGCTGGGGCGGCGTTGTGCCAGCCGGTGCAGGCACTGCCCAGATGACACAAACCGGACAGCAGGAGTGACCCGATGACGGATCGACCGCATGAAGCGACACTCTATCGCATGGTGATGAAAAACCACCTTTGCCCCTTCGGGCTAAAGTCCCTCGATCTGCTCAAGCGTGAGGGTTTCAAGGTGCAAGACCATCACTTGACCAGTCGCGAGGAAACCGACGCATTTCAGCGCGAATACGACGTGGATACCACGCCGCAGGCTTTTATCGACGGCAAGCGCGTCGGCGGCTACGACGAGCTGCGACGGTACTTCGGCAAGCCGGTCAAGGAAGCGGATGAGGTGACCTATCAGCCGGTTATCGCGGTCTTTGCCTGCACTGCGCTGATGGCGTTGGGTGTCAGCTGGGCCGCGCTGGGCACGCTATTCGGTGTGCGCACGCTGGAATGGTTCGTCGCTATATCGATGTGTGTGTTGGCGATACTCAAGCTGCGTGACCTTGAAAGCTTCTCCAACATGTTTCTCGGTTATGACCTGCTGGCGCAGCGCTGGGTGCGTTATGCCTATCTTTACCCCTTCGGCGAGGCACTGGCCGGTATTCTGATGATTGCCGGTGCGCTGCTGTGGCTGGCCATTCCGGTGGCTATGCTGATCGGTGTGGTCGGCGCGGTCTCGGTATTCAAGGCGGTGTATGTCGAGCGACGCGAACTGAAATGCGCCTGCGTGGGTGGCGACAGTAATGTGCCGCTGGGTTTCATTTCGCTGACCGAAAACCTGATGATGGTGGGCATGGCGATTTGGATGCTGATCAAGTAGTTCCAGACGCATACACTGACACCTCGACATGCACACTTGTTGCGCGACAGCAGGAGGCTTGATGAAGGCGGAAACCTATCGCGATTTGATTGAGTGGACACAGCAGCTGCACGGTCATCTGGCCAGCAGTCTGGAGGCTGGCGCCGCAGACAGCGGGACCGGCGAGCGCATGCGCGCGCTGTTGCAGTACCTGGGCGAGCACGAGCGCCGCATTCAGCAGATGGTGCTGCGCTTTGAGCAGCAGGCTGATATCCAGGTACTGGACAGCTGGGTCTACGACTACTTTACCGACAACCCGCGCGTGCGCCTGCTCAATACCCGGCCCAGCTTTGCCGGGCTGGACTACGGTGCGCTGTGCGCCATGGTGTTTGATCTGCACAACGATGCGCTGGACTTGTATCGCTACCTGCAGGGCCGGGCGGAAACGGCAGGTGGTCGCGAGCTGATGCAGGATCTGCTGGCCATGGAAGAGCACGAAACCTTGCGGCTGGCCGAGCAGGTCCAGCGCAGCCAGGACCTGTGAGACTAGGCCGGGAGCGGTAAAGGTATATGTGGCTGCAGAGAGAAATTCGCCTCAAGCCCCGTGCGCGCGGGTTTCATCTGATCGATGACGAGATTCTGCGTGCGCTGCCAGAGCTGACGGATGTGCGCGTCGGACTGCTGCATCTGTGGCTGCAACACACCTCGGCGTCGCTGACCGTCAACGAGAACGCCGACCCGCTGGTGCGCGGCGACTTCGAGGCCTTCTTCCGCCGCGCGGTGCCGGATGATGCGCCGTACTTCAAGCATACCTACGAAGGCCCGGACGACATGACAGCGCATATCAAGTCGAGCCTGCTGGGTGTGCAACTGACCCTGCCGGTGACCGCTGGCAGGCTGGCAGTTGGCACCTGGCAAGGTCTCTATCTCGGGGAACACCGGGAGCATGCCGGCAGTCGCCGGGTGCTGGCAACCTTGCAGGGACAGTGCGACTGAACCGGGTGCATCCCGGGGCGCTCGCCCCAAATCAGGGCGAGTTTGCAGGGCGTCAGGTGGTCATTGCATCAGCGCCGTCGCCAGCAATGCTCGCAACTGGCTGATAAATAGATCATTTCCGACAGGTATCAAAAAGCTGGCACCAACCGTGCATTGAGTCTCAGTGAAACGGGATGAGTCGTCATTGACTCATGACGCATCACACACTGGAGTGGTACTCAGGCGAACTAGGGTTCCGGCTTGCGTGGCAAGTGTCTGGTCCGAGAGTTTTCCGGCTCTCAAGGAATGAGGGCTACACGGCGGGATAAAAGCCCGGGAGACCGTCATGACGACGTTGTCCCCGTGCGCCTTTTCTCACTGTGTAGGAGTTGTACCCATGACCGCCCCACGCTTCAGCTTTGTCCGCAAGTCCCTGGCCGGCATCAGTCTGGCTGCCGCTGCCGCCCTGTCTCCTGTTGCCGCACACGCCGCCGACTCCATGACCATCGGTACCGTTGTGTGGGCCGGTTACGGTCCGTTCTATGTGGCTGACAAACTCGATCTGTACGACCAGTTTGGTCTGAATGTCGAGTTGCAGTTCTTCAATGACCCGGCGCTGCTGCCGTCTGCCATGGCGGGTAACGCTGTCGATGGCGCGATGCTGACCTACGACCAGGTGGTCGGTTCGGTGGCCAAGGGCCTGCCGCACCGGGTGGTGATGCCGATCGACTTCTCCTACGGCGGTGACGCCATCGTTGCCGACAAATCCATCACCAGCGTCGCCGATTTCAAGGGCAAACAGGTGGGTTTCAACCCGCTGTCACCGTCCGACTTTCTGCTGGCCTACGCGCTGCAGATCAACGGCATGGGCGAGAAGGACATCCAGTCGGTCAACATGACGCCTGAAGGCATTCCCAGCGCAATGGCTTCCGGCAGTCTGCCGATTGGCGTGACCTACGAGCCGAACGTATCGCAGATCCTCGCCATGGGCGGCGGCGACAAATTCCACGTGGTGTATTCCTCCAAGGACGCACCGGGCCTGATCACCGACGTGCTGGCCTTCACCGAAGAGCAGATCGAGGAAAACCCCGAAGCCATCACCGCCATGATCAAGGGCTATCAGGCCGGCCTGGAATACATGCAGGCGCACCCGGAAGAGAGCGCAGAGATCATCGGCAAGGTGCTGGGCGTGAGCGGTGCCGAGGCGCTGGAGCAGATGGAAGGCGTCTACAACATCCCGCTGTCCGAGATGGGCCAGAACTTTGTCGAGTCCAGCGAAACCACGTCGTTCTACGGCAGTGGTGCGGTGATCGCCGACCTGCTGCTGAAGAACAAGCAAATCCCGGCGATCCCGGATTTTGCCGACACCTTCGACGCCAGTTTTGTCACTGAGCTTACCCAGTAAGACCACGGGCAGGCGCTTGCGCCTGCCCTGATCGGGACTTGCGGAGGAATCATGTCCACGTCCAAACTACTTTACCGTTACGCCGATGGCCGGGTCTGGAACAGTCTGGCGATCGCCTACAGCGTCGGCGGCTACCTGATCGGCCTCGGTCTGCTGCTGACCCCGTTCTGGCTGGCCAAGCTGGGCGGGCTGCTGTTGCTGGCGCACGCGATGATCATCGGCGCCTACCTGATTCACGAATTTGCCCACGGCACCATTTTCAGCAAGCCAGCCCACAACGCGCTGGCCGGCGAGGTCTTCAGCTGGATGACCGGCGGCTGCTACGCCGACTTTCAGGACCTGCGGCGCAAGCACATGCGCCATCACGTCGACCGTGCCGACGTCATCACCTTCGACAGCAAGGCATTCATCAACGGCCTGCCGAACTGGGCACGCAAGCTGATTCTCGCGCTTGAGTGGGCCTATGTTCCGGCGGTCGAGCTGATCATGCACTTCTACGTGGTGCTGTTGCCGTTTATCAGCCACAGCGAGAAACACCGTGCCCGCCGCGGCAAGGTGCTGACGGTGCTGCTGATCCGTACCGCGCTGTTTGCCCTGCTCGGCTGGCTGTCGTTCAGTGCGCTGGTGCTCTACTGCGTCGCCTGGCTGATCATGGTCACCGTGCTGCGGTTTGCCGACGCCTATCAGCACACCTACGACGCTTTCGCGGTGCTGGAAGAGGACGGCAAGATCCCGGCCGACAAGCTGCGTGACCGCGCCTATGAGCAGCTCAATACCTTCAGCAATGTGGTGTCGCTGCGCTGGCCGTCGCTCAACCTGCTGCTGCTCAACTTCGCCTATCACAACGCCCACCACGAGAAACCCGTCGCGCCCTGGTATCGCCTGCCCAACCTGCACGCAGAGCTGTACGGCGATGCCTACCGTCAAGTAGTGCCGATGAGCGAGCTGCTCAGCAGCTTCCACCGCCACCGCGTCCGCCGGGTGCTGAGCGATGACTACGGCGAATTCGTTGATGGTCCCAAGCGTGCCGAGAACTTCTACGGCGCGGTGGGCGTGTCCTTCCTGACGGCGGTATGAGCATGCAGACGCTGGATTATCAGGGCCGCACCGTGGTGATTACCGGTGCCGCCAGTGGCATCGGGCTGGGTCTGGCGCAGGCGTTTGCTGAGCAGGGCGCGCGGCTGGAGCTGGTCGACCGCAATGCGCCGGCGCTGGCTGCGACCGTCGAGCAGCTCTCGGCGGTGACGCAGGTGCACGGCCGGGTGCTGGATCTGAACGATGATGCGGCGGTATCCGATTACGCCAGCCGACTGGCCCAGCGTCAGCCGCAGGTGGCTGTGTTGATCAATAACGCGGGTATGGAACAGCCAACGCCGCTAAGTGATAGCGCCGCCGACGCCAACCGGCGCTGGCAGCACCAGCTGGATAACAACGTGGTGTCGATGCTGCGCCTGACCCGCGCACTGCTGCCGCTGCTCGGCAAGGGCAGCAGCGTGATCAACCAGTCCTCGATCTGGGGGCTGAGTGCGGTGGCCGGATTCTCCGCCTACGTTGCCAGCAAGCACGCGGTGATCGGCCTGACCCGTTCATTGGCGTGGGAGCTGGGCGGGCAGGGTATCCGCGTTAATGCCGTGTGCCCCGGCTGGGTCGGCACCGAGGCCGCGATGGCGTCCCTGCGCAACATGGCGCAGGGCAGTGGCCGCAGCGAGGCCGAGGAGCTGGAACACATCCTTGCCGCGCAGGCGATTCCCGAATTGCTCACTCCGGCCGATCTGGCCGGCACCTTTCTGTTTCTCGGCGCGCCGGCCTCGGCCGCCATTACCGGGCAGGCCATTGTGGTCAGTCGCGGGGAGGTCATGCACTGATGCTGAAGGTCGAATTGAAGGGCCAGCGCATTCTCGTCACCGGTGCGGCTACCGGCATTGGCCGCGCCTGCGCGCTGATGCTGGCGGGGCAGGGCGCGGAGGTCTGGATCAACCACCTGGGCCAGGCCGGAGCCAGCGCCGATCTGGTGGAGCAGATTCGCTCGGCCGGTGGCCGGGCGGTGGCCATCGAAGCGGATGTCAGCGACCCGGACGCGGTGGAGGAAATGTTCGCCTGCATCACCGCCACCGGCCCCCTGCACGGGCTGGTCAACAACGCCGGGATCATTCAGGAGCAGGGCTTTCTGGACACCTCGGAAGACGACTGGCGGCGGATCATGGCGGTCGATCTGGATGGCGTCTACCGCTGCTGCCGCTGCGCGCTGGAAAGCATGAGCGGGGCGGGGCGCGGGGCCATCGTCAATATCGCCTCCGAGCTGGGTCAGCTGGGACGCGAAAACTACGTTGCCTACTGCACCGCCAAGGCCGGTGTGATCGGCATGACCAAGGCGCTGGCGCGCGAGTTTGCGCCCGCTATTCGCATCAACGCGGTGGCGCCCGGGCCGGTGGAGACCGCGATGGTCTCGCTGGAGCACATGAGCGAAGAGTGGATTGCCAAGGAGCTGGCCATTCCGGCTGCGCGCCTCGGACAGCCGGAGGAGATTGCCGCGGCGGTCTGCTTCCTGCTGTCACCGGCAGCGAGTTTCTTTACCGGGCAGGTGCTCGGCGCCAACGGTGGCGCTTGGATGGGTGGCTGATGCTGCGTCCGGAATGGGTACTGATCCTGGCAACGGTGCTCTGGGGCACCAGTTGGCTGCCGCTGCAGTGGTTCGCCGGGCAGGGTATCGACGGTTTCCCCATGGTGCTCGCCAGTTACGGCTTGATCGCGCTGGTTGCCCTGCCACTGCTGTATTGGCAGCGCGCTGGCTGGTGGCAGCAGCGCTGGGGGCTGGTGGGCATTGTGCTGTTTGGCGGTTGGGCGAATGCTGCGCTGCTGTCATCGCTGTCGCTGGCCGAGGATCTGGTGCGGGTGATGTTGCTGTTCTATCTGGCGCCGGTGTGGGGCGTGCTCGGCGGCTGGCTGCTGCTGTGTGAGCGGCTGACCGCGCTGCGTATCGCCGCGCTGGTGCTGGCGCTCGGGGGCATCGGCCTGACGCTGGGCGTCAATGCGCAAACCTTCGCCAGTCTCACTGCGATCGACTGGCTGGCGCTGAGCGCGGGGTTGGGCTTCGCCCTGAACAACCTGGCGACGCGGGCGGCGGATCGGGTGCCGATGTTGAGCAAAACGGTCGCCGCCTTCGTTGGCAGCAGCCTGTTTGCCGGTGCCGCCTGCCTGCTGTTTGCCAAGGGGTTGCCGGCGCTGGCGCCGACGATCTGGCTGTGGATTGCACTGTTTGCGGTGGGTTGGCTGCTGCTCGCCACCCTGGGCGCGCAATACGGCGTGACCCACCTGGAGGCCAGCCGCGCTGCCGTGCTGGTGGTCTTCGAATTGATCGCCGCCGTGCTGTCGGTGGCCTGGTTCAACGATGAGGTGATCGCACCGCGAACCTGGCTGGGGGCCGGCATGGTCACGCTGGCGGCGGTGATGGCCGGCTGGCCCGAGCGTTCACCCGTGCAACTGACGAGGAGATTGTCCTGATGGCAAGTGTCTATATGGATCAGATCAGCTGGGTCGAATACCAGCAACGGGTCGAGCAGGGTGCGGTGGTGTTTCTGCCCTGCGGCGCGACCGAGCAGCACGGCCCGCACCTGCCGCTGGGTACCGATGCGCTGCTGTCGACCGCGCTGAGCGCCGATGTGGCCGCGCAGATCGGCGGCATCGTCGCGCCGGCACTGGCCTACGGCTACAAGTCGCAGCCCAAGTGCGGCGGCGGCCAGCACTTTTGCGGCACCACCAGCCTGGATGGCGCAACCCTCATTGCCCTGGTGCAGGATGCGGTACGCGAGTTCGCCCGCCACGGCGTCAAGCGCCTGGTGCTGGTGCTGGGGCACTACGAGAACACCTGGTTTGTCACCGAGGGCATCCAGCTGGCGCTGCGCGAGTTGGGGCCGGCCTCTGATCTTGAAGTCATGCGTCTGGAGCACTGGGATTTCTGCAAGGAAGAAACGCTGGACGATATCTTCCCCGACGGCTTCCCCGGCTTTGCGCTGGAGCACGCCGCGGTAATCGAGACCTCGCTGATGCTGCATTACCTGCCGCATCTGGTCAGCCTCGACAAGATCCCGAACGATCCGCCGGCCGACTTTCCGCCCTACGACATGTACCCGACCCGCACCGAGTGGGTGCCGCCGTCCGGGGTGCTGTCCTCGGCGCTGGGGTCGACCGCCGAGAAGGGCGCACGCATGGCCGATGACATCACCACCGGCATCGCCGCTGCGGTGCGTCACGAATTCAAGCTGGAGGCCTGAGATGCTGCCGCTGTTGCCGTCACGTACCGCGCTGCTGCTGATCGACATGCAGCGCGACTTCTGCGCCCCTGGCGGCTACGCCGATCAGGCCGGGCTGGATATCGCCTGCCTGCGTGCGCCGATTCCGGCTCAGCAGCGCCTGCTTGCAGCGGCGCGGGCCAGCGGCATGCTGGTGGTGCACACCCGCGAAGGGCATCGCAGCGATTTGTCCGACCTGCCTGCCTGGAAACGCATCCGCGCCGAGCGCAGTGGCGCACCGATTGGCGCAGCGGGCCCACTCGGTCGGCTGCTGGTGCGTGGCGAGTACGGCCATGACCTGATCGACGAGCTGCAGCCACAGGTCGGCGAGCCGGTGATCGACAAGCCCGGCTACTGCGCCTTTGCTGCCACCGACCTGGAACTGATCCTGCGCAGCCGCGGTATCGACACGCTGATCATTACCGGGGTAACCACCGAGGTCTGTGTCAGCTCGACCCTGCGCAGCGCGATTGACCGCGGCTTCAACTGTCTGACCGTCAGCGACGCCTGCGCCTCCGCGCATCCCGAGCTGCACGCCGCCGCGCTGGCGATGATCGGTGTCGAGGGCGGCATCTTTGGCGAGACCTGTGACAGTGCGGCGCTGCTCAGCGCACTGCAGGAGGCAGCATGACTCAGGTGCAGAAACTCTGGCCGCTGCTGACCGCGACCCACCATTACGACAAATCAATCTCGACCCGTGGCCGTGGCCACGGCGTGCAGATCGAGGCGCCGATTCTGGCCTTTCTGATCGAGACCAGACAGGGCCGGGTGCTGTTCGACGTCGGCTGTGACTACAACAAGCTGAGCGATCCTGCGCTACGCGCCCGCTGGTACGACCCGGTGGAGTTTCCCATGGGGCCGCCGCAGATGAGCGAAGAGCAGCGCCTCGAAGCTCATCTGGCAAAGCTCGGGCTGACCTGCAAGGACATCGACATGGTGTTTCTCAGTCACCTGCACTTTGATCACGCCGGTGGCCTGTGCGACGTCTGCGGCGCGGAAGTACACGTTCACGAAGACGAGTTGCACGCTGCCCGGGAGCCGGCTGATAACGCTTATTTCGCCGACGACTTCGCCGGCAATGTGCGCTGGCGCCTGCAGCAGGATGAGTACGATCTGCTGCCCGGCCTGCGGGCAATCAATACCCCCGGCCACACCGCCGGGCACATGTCGCTGATGATCGAGCTGCCGACCGGCGCGCCGGTGATCCTCACCGGTGATGCGGCTGACCTGACTGAAAACCTCGATGATGAAATCGCGCCCGGCCTGTGCTGGCGCGACCGCGAGGACATGGCGCTGGAGAGCATCCGCAAGCTGAAACGCATCGCCGGCGAGACCGGCGCGCAGCTGTGGCCCAACCACGACATGGCGTTCTGGCGCACCCTCAAACGCTTCCCGGAGTACCATGCATGAACGCCGTTCCCGAGGCCTATCACGGCGTCTGGCAGCGCACGCTGCTGCGTCTGTCCGACGGCACCGAGGACACCACAACCCGGGTGTTCTGGCTGCAGAGTGCGCATCTGCACGCGGATCTGCGGATTCCCGACCCGACACCGAAACTGCCGTTTGAGCGCGCTGCACAGGCGGGCTTTGTCGGCCTGACCGAGGCCACTCTTGGCCGTTGCCAGTGGCACCGCATCATCGACTTTCACCCGGACAGCGGCACTGATATTGGCAACATGCAGTTCGTCAGCAGTGATGAGGTGCACGAGACCGCACTGGACGACAGCTATCTGGAAATCTGGCACCGTTTGCCGGACTCGCGCGGCCCGGTCGCAGAAACCTGGTTGCAGAGCGCCGACGGCTCCGGTCGTCAGGCCTGCCTGCTGCGCGCCGGTGACTACTTTATGTTCGCCGCGGACCGCCCCTTGCGTCTGGGCCGTGGCCGTTCTCTGTCCGAATACCTGCAACACGACTGCGCCCGCAGCGCTGAACACCTGCTTGGCTGCGAGCTGACCTTCGGCCGTATTCAGGGCGGCGCGCGGCCCTGGCAGATTTTGTTCAGCACCTTGCCCGCCGCCACCGGCGGCCTGTTTTCCGTACCCGCCGATCCGGCGCGCTGGAATGCGCTGCCGGTCGCCTGGGTCGGTATCTATCCACCCGAGAATGGCTGGCGCCCGACCTCGTTGCCGCGTCTGCAGCACCTCACCACGGAGACACTGGTATGAATGCACCAGCCCCCCTACCCGAAACCCCCGCGGTTGCAGTCAAGCACAAACCCCGCTCGCGCTGGTGGGTCGTGCGCGGCAGCCTGTCCTCACGCACCAGTGCCCTGCTGACCGCCTTTGGTCTGGCCGCGCCGTTTTTCATCTGGTGGCTGTACAGCGCGCTCGGTCTGAACGATCCGCTGTTCATGCCCGGCCCCGGCGCGGTGCTGGAGCGGGTTATCAGCTGGTGGCAGGAAGACGGCCTGTGGGACGACATCTGGATCAGCGTGTACCGGGTCATGGCCGGCTTTCTGCTCTCGGCCACGATCGCTCTGCCGCTGGGGCTGTATCTGGGCACCTACAAGCCGGTGCAGGCAACGCTGGAGCCACTGATCGACTTTATCCGCTATATGCCGGCGGTCGCCTTTATTCCACTGGTGATGCTCTGGGTCGGGATCGGCGAGGGCTCGAAGATTCTCATCATCTTCATCGGTACATTCTTCCAGATGGTGCTGATGGCCGCAGAAGACATTCGCCGGGTACCGATGGCGCAGATTGAAGCGGCGCAGACCATGGGTGCCTCGCGCAGCGAGATCATCCGCCTGGTGGTGCTGCCCTCGGCCCGTCCGGCCTTGCTCGATACCCTTCGCATCACCTGCGGCTGGGCCTGGACCTATCTGGTAGTGGCCGAACTGGTGGCTTCCAACTCGGGGCTTGGTTACGCCATTCTGCGCGCCCAGCGCTATATGCACACCGACAAGATTTTCGCCGGCATCCTGCTGATCGGCCTCATCGGTCTGTTGACCGACCAGGCGTTCCGCTGGCTCGGTCGCCGCGCCTTCCACTGGCAGAAGAGGTAAGCCCATGGACCAGTCCTGTATCAGCATTCGCAACGTGGGCAAGCAGTTCGCCGCCCGCAACCAGACCATCGAGGCGCTGCGCGACGTCAACCTCGAAGTGCAGCCCAACGAGTTCATCACCTTTGTCGGCGCTTCCGGCTGCGGCAAGTCGACCCTGCTGCGCATCATGGCCGGGCTGGAAACCCACAGCAGCGGCGACATTCTGCTGCGTAGCGAGCCGATTGACGGCCCCGGTGTGGACCGCGCCATGGTATTCCAGCACTACAGTCTCTACCCGTGGCTGACGGTCACCGAGAACATCAAGTTCTGCCGCCAGCTCAAGGTCATCGCCGACTCGGTACACAGCCAGTCCGACGTTGAGGCCGCCAGCGGCCGCGCCGATGCGCTGCTCAACCTGATGGGGCTGAAGAACTTTGCCGGCGCCTATCCCAGTCAGCTGTCCGGCGGCATGCAGCAGCGGGTGGCGATTGCCCGCGCGCTGATGCCGCGGCCGGATTTTCTGCTGATGGATGAGCCCTTCGGCGCGCTCGATGCGCAGACCCGCGAGGTGATGCACGATCTGATCCTGCATGTACACCGGCTGGAGAAGAGCACCATCCTGTTCGTCACCCACGATGTGGAGGAGGCGATTTATCTGGGCACCCGCATCGTGCTCATGGCGCCGCGTCCGGGGCGAATCGACAGCGTCTACGAGGTGCCGCTGCCCAAGGTGCGGCATCAGGATATGAAGCTGGAGCCGGAATTTATCGCCCTCAAGCGCGAGATTCTGACCCGCATTCGGGAAACGTCCGGGGTGCAGACTGATCTGGATCAGCTGGCGCGCCTGAGCGAGGGGGCTGTGTTGTAGGCTGGCTGTCTAGGGCAGGCACTACAGGCGAAAATTTTTTTTCGCAAGACTAGCCAAATCCCCTCGATGAACTATATATAGCCTGTTTTCCACTGTGAGGATTCAGGCATGAGTGATGATCTGGACGACGATCTGGATGGTATGGACGACTCCGAGGTCGACGATCAGGATGATGTGGTAGACGACAGCGATGACGGTGACGACGGCGAACCGGTTTCCAGCGGCAAGTCACGCAAGAAGGCATCGTCCTCGGCGGATGACCTGGAAGGGGCGTCGATGGAAGCCAAGGAGCGTGAGCGCGAGATGCTGGCCCGTCAGATCGAAGAATTCATGGCCCGAGGCGGCAAGGTCCAGCAGATTGACGACAACGTCGTCTCTGATCCGCCGAGAAAGCCTGAGAGCAAGTACGGCAGCCGTCCTATCTGACGCTGCCGTAGCCACCGTTCAGCGCTTGGCGTAGCGCTGGTAGCGGTTCAGCCAGGGCGGAATCTCGCTCAGGCAGCGCACTTCGCCATGGGCCCGTTTCTGGCCTGCCCAGGCACTACCCTGTGGGTTGAACCACAGGGTATGCATGCCCACATCCAGTGCTCCCTGGATGTCATCACCCGGATGATCGCCAATATGGACCGCTTGCTGCGGCTCCACGCCAGCCCGTTCCAGTGCGGTGACAAAGGGCGCTGGATGCGGCTTGCTCAGGCCCACTTCGTCGGCCGAAACAATAATGCTGAAGTAGCGGTCCAGACCCAGCCGGCGTACGTCAGCGTTGCCGTTGGAGATACACGCCAGCTGGTACTGGCGTGACAGCAGTTCCAGCACCAGTTCGGCATGCGGAAAGTATTCCAGCCGGTGCCGTGCGTCGATGAATACCTCGAAGCCTGCCAGGGCCAGTCGCTTTGCCTCGTCCGCTGAATAGCCTGCCTTGCGCAGGCCCAGCTCCAGCACCGCGATGCGCAGGGCGGTGACCCGGTGGCGCAGTTCGGGGTCGGCATCCAGTACCTCGGCCAGCAGCGCCTTGCGGGCCTCCTTGTCACGGGCGGCGGTGTAATCCGGTGCCTGCTTGCCAAGCCAGTCGGCCAGCACCCGCTCGGCATTGGCTACCACCGATTCGGTTTCCCACAGGGTGTTGTCGAGGTCAAAGGTCACCAGTTGAATCATTTGTCTGCCTTGCGTTTGGCTCTGGGATGGGCCTGATCATACACCTGCGCCAGGTGCTGGAAATCAAGATGGGTGTAAATCTGGGTGGTACTGATATCGGCGTGGCCGAGCAGCTCCTGCACGGCGCGCAGGTCGCCGGAGGATTCGAGCATGTGGCTGGCGAAGGAGTGGCGCAGCATGTGCGGGTGCAGATGCTGGCCGATGCGCTCGATGCCGCGACGGCGCAGGCGCAGCTGGATGGCGCGCGGGGTCAGTGCGCTGCCGCGCTGGCTGACGAACACCGGCTGCTGCGCCCCTTCGCGCGCCGGGCGCACGCTGAACCAGTCGCGCAGGGCACGGCGCGCCATACGCCCGACCGGCAAAACGCGCGTCTTGTTGCCCTTGCCGGTGACCCGCACCTCGCCCTGCGACAGGTCGAGGTCGGCCATGTCTAGCCCAGCCAGCTCCGACAGCCGCAGGCCGGAGGAGTAGAACAGCTCAAGCATGGCCTGATCGCGGCGCTGCAGCCAGTCGTCTTCGCCAGTGTTGTCGAGCAGCTGTGCGGTCAGGTCGGCGTCGAGGGTGCGTGGCAGGGTGCGCGGCGCCTTGGGCGCGCGCAGATCCTGCGCCGGGTTCTGGCGGCTGCGCCCTTCGCGCTGGAGAAAGCGGTAAAAGCTGCGAATGGCGCTCAGCAGGCGCTGCAGGCTGCGCGGTGCCAACCCATGCTGATGCTGGCTGGCGATGAAGTGGCGCAGGTGCTGGGTGTCCAGCTGGCCCCAGCCGGGCAAGCTGCGTTCGGACCGGTACAGGTCGAGGCTGAGCAGGTCGTGGCGGTAGGCTTCGACGGTACGCGGCGACAGCCTGCGCTCAATGCGCAGGTGATCGAGAAACCCGCTGATATCTGGGTCGGCGACGCCGGCCGGCTCAGGCGTGGGTTTCATCGGCCAGCGGGCGTTGGCGCAGCAGCACGCGGGCAAGCGCGTCGGCGACGTAGCCCAGAAACAGGGTGCCGGTGGCGCTGCGGTACTGCTGGGCGTCTTCGCTGCCCAGTGCCAGCACGCCATGCAGACCCTGGTAGCGGATCGGTGCCAGCGCGGTGGAGGCCACCTGTTCGGCTGACTCGGCGAACAGGAAGCTCAGCTCGGCAGGACGCAGCGCGCCGGCCAGCGGCTTGTCACTGTCCAGCAGGTGGCCAATGGCCTCCTTGGCCGCCGCGTGGGTGACGCAGTGGGCGTTGCTGTAGCGATCGGCCTCGGTAAACAGGATCAGGCTGACATGGGGTACCTGAAAGTCGGTGCGCAGGCTGTCTTCCAGCGTGGCAATCACCTGATCCGGACTCTGCGCTTCCAGCATGCCGAGAATCAGTCGACGGCTCTTGTCGAACAGTCTGTCGTTCTCGCGGGCGGTGTCCATCAACTGATTGAGCCGATGGCGTACATCGATGTTGCGCTCGCGCAGCAGCTTGACCTGACGCTCCACCAGCGACACCGCATGGCCGGCCTCGTGCGGGACGATCAGATCGGCCAGCAGTTCGTCGTGCTCGACGAAGAAGGCCGGGTGGCGACGCAGGAAGTCTGCGACCTGTTCGGCGTTGATCTGTTCCGGCTGCGGTGTCTGCTGTTCCTTCATACGCGGATCTGTCCCTCGTAAACTCGGGTGGCGGGGCCGGTCATCAGTACCGGTTGGCCCGGGCCGGCCCACTCGATCTGCAGGCGGCCGCCGGGCAGGTCGATCTGTACCGGTGAGTCGAGCAGACCGAGACGGATACCGGCAACGGCAGCAGCGCAGGCGCCGGTGCCGCAGGCCTGGGTCTCGCCGACGCCGCGCTCGTATACCCGCAGACGGGCGTGCTGGCGGTCAACCACCTGCATAAAGCCGGCGTTGACCTTGCGCGGGAAGCGCGGGTGCGCTTCGATCAGGGCGCCAAGGCGCTCCAGTGTGCCGTCGCGTACATCCGATACCAGGGTAACGCAATGCGGGTTGCCCATGGATACGGCGGCGACCTGCAGGGTCTCACCGCCAACCTCGAGGCTGTACTCGCAGGCTTCGGCGTCGGCCTGGAACGGGATCTCGGCCGGCACGAAACGCGGCGCACCCATGTCGACGGTGATCTGCTTGTCACGGTTTACCTTGAGTACGATCGGACCGCCGGCGGTTTCGACGTGGATGGTCTGCTTTGCGGTCAGGCGCTTGTCCTGTACGAAGCGGGCAAAGCAGCGCGCACCGTTGCCGCACTGTTCGACTTCGCTGCCGTCGGCGTTGAAAATCCGGTAGCGGAAGTCGGCATCGGGTGTGCTCGGCGGCTCGACCAGCAGCAGCTGGTCAAAGCCAACGCCGGTGTGGCGGTCGCCCCACTGACGGATCTGCTTGGCTGACAGCTGGGCGTGCTGGGTGACCAGGTCGATGACCATGAAGTCGTTGCCCAGCCCGTGCATCTTGGTGAATCGCAGCAGCATCTCAGGCCTCGGGCAGCAGTGATTCGCCGGCCAGCAGCTCGCTGACGGTTTCGCGGCGACGGACCAGATGGGTGGTTTCGCCGTCGACCAGGACTTCGGCGGCCCGTGGGCGGGTGTTGTAGTTGGAACTCATGACAAAGCCGTAGGCACCGGCAGAGCGCACGGCCAGCAGGTCTCCTTCGGCCAGCGCCAGCTCGCGGTCCTTGCCGAGGAAGTCGCCAGTCTCGCAGACCGGGCCGACCAGATCCCAGGTTTGCACGGCAACGTCACTGCGCGGCTTGACCGCGTCGATGCCCATCCAGGCGCTGTACAGGGCCGGACGGATCAGGTCGTTCATGGCGCCATCGATGATCGCGAAGTTCTTGTGTTCGGTCGGCTTGAGCAGGTTGACGCGGGTCAGCAGTACACCGGCGTTGGCCACGATCGAGCGGCCCGGCTCGAACACCAGGGTCAGGTCGCGGCCGGCCAGCGCCTCGCGGACCTTGGCCAGGTAGCTGCCGGGGCTCGGCGGCACTTCGTCACGGTAGGTCACGCCGAGGCCACCGCCGAGGTCGAGGTGGCGAATGCTGATGCCTTCCGCTGCCAGGCCGTCGATCAGTTGCAGCAGGCGTTGCAGGGCGTCGATAAACGGCGTGTCGTCGGTCAGCTGGGAGCCGATATGGCAATCAACGCCACAGACCTCGATGTGACTCAGCTCGGCGGCGCGGCGGTAGACAGCCGGTGCCTGGGCGATGTCGATGCCGAACTTGTTTTCCTTCAGCCCGGTGGAAATATACGGGTGGGTCTTGGCATCCACATCCGGGTTGACCCGCAGCGAAACCGGGGCCTTGACGTCCAGCTCCGCAGCGACCTGCTGCAGACGCTCCAGCTCGGCGGCGGATTCGACGTTAAAGCAGTGGATACCGACTTCCAGCGCACGGCGCATCTCGGCAGCGGTCTTGCCCAGTCCGGAGAAGACAATCCGGGCCGGATCACCGCCGGCGGCCAGCACGCGCTCCAGTTCGCCACCGGAAACGATGTCGAATCCGGCACCACGGCGGGCCAGCAGGTTCAGCACGCCCAGGTTGGAGTTGGCCTTGACGGCGAAGCAAACCAGATGGGGAACGCCCTCCAGCGCGCTGTCCCAGGCGTCATAGGCCTGTTCGATGGCAGCACGGGAGTATACGAAGCAGGGAGTATCGTATTGCTCGGCAATAGCGGACAGGGCGACGCCTTCGGCGTAGAGTTCGCCGTTGCGATAATCAAACGCGGTCATGGATGCATCACTTCTCGGTCGATTGCTCGGTGGTCTCGGTTTGGACCGCGGAAGTGGCAGCCGTGTCCTCGGGCAGGTAGAGAGGGCCTTTCTGACCGCAACCGGTGAGAACCAGGAGCGTAAACAGGGCCGCAGCGAATGGCTTCATGTTGAAATCCTTACAGGTAGAATACCCGGCAGTATACCCAGCCACCCGGTCGGACGCATCAGCCAGCGGCCGGGCGGACGGAAAACGGCGCACAGGCGCCCGAGCCAGATGAGAGACAGACAATGCAGGACATGAGCGAAGCGGCATTTCACCAGACCGTGGATCGGGTGCAGGACCTGATCGAGCACGCCCTTGACGGCGGCGACCTGGATCTGGAGATGGAGCACATTGACGGTTCGCTGGTGCTGATACTGCCGGAGGGGCAGCGCCTGGTGATCGGCCGCCAGCCGGCGTCACGCGAGCTGTGGCTGGCGACCCCGGACCGCACGCTGCACTTCAACTTTGATCCCGAGCGCGGCTGGTTGCATGACAGCGGTGAAGGCACGCTGGGTGAGGTACTGGCTGGCGTGCTGGAAGAGTTCAGTGGTGAAGATGTCGAGCTGGATATCGACGCGGAGTCGTTGTGAGCAGCCGCGGGCGCCAGCCTTCCCCCTGCGTTCGCAAGTGCTGCCTGGACGGCGATTTGTGCATGGGCTGCGGCCGTCTGCTGGATGAAATCCTTGAGTGGGGCAAGGCGTCCGACCGTCGTCAGTGCGAGATCATTGATGCAGCGGCGCAGCGCCGCGCGGCCTGGCAGAACCCATCCGCCGCATCGCGCTGAGCCCGCCGGTCGTCAGGCCAGCGCCTGCATGGCGTCGTTCAATGCCGTTTCCAGCTGCTGCCGATAGCGCAGGTATTGAACAGTCTGCATGCGCCCGCCCGGGTCGATGGCGGACAGGTCCAGATCGGTTATGTAGCACGGATAGGCTTCGCGGTGGCGGCGCTGGCTGAGGATATGGCCCGCCACTTCCCGGTACAGGCGTTCGCCGTACTCCAGCTCGGAGAACTCCCGGTGATCGCAGAAAATGGTGACCCGCGGACCGCGGCTGCCGCCGGGCTCGGCGATCGCCTGGACTGCGTAGATGTCGGGATCCATGCCGCCACGCGGCAGCGGGCGCTGCTCGACGCGCAGCGGATGACCATCAAGGGCCGGCAGAATGGCGTATACCAGCAGATCCCCTTCGTTGACGCTGCTGTCCAGTGGCTGGTTGGCCTGGCGGCGCTGCCGAATGCTCTGCAGAAACCGCAGCAGCGGCAGCAGCAGGGTCTGTTCGTCGCGGTAGCTCTGGCGTGTGCTCCATAGCGCGCCGCGTTCATCCAGAAGGCTGATCTCGGCATATCCCTGCGGCTTGAGACGGTAGAACAGCTGGATGCGCCCTGGCTGGTCCTGCGGCAGGATCAGCGCCAGGTCCTGGCCTTGCAGGGCGTAGGTGTCCAATGCCAGCTTGCTGTAGCGTGGTGTGGGTTTGCCGAGGTAGCGCAGCAGTTGTTCACGGTCGGTGAGGGTCTGCATGCGGATCTGCTCATCCTGCCATTCCAGCGCCCGGTAGCCGTTTTGCAACTGCAGCAGGAAGCGCTCTGGCTGACCCGAGAGCAGGTGGTTTGAGGCGTCACGAAACAGCTGCTCTACACGTTCGGCGATCGCGCTGGCCCGGTTGCGGCAGAAACAGCGTACCTCCAGCTCGGGCAGGCGTTGATGTTCGCGACCGCTGGTAAGGTAGTCCTGCAGGGCCTGCATGCAGGCTTCTTCGCCACTGTACTGATGCACCAACAGCTCGTTCCAGCTGTTCAGGGTGATCTGATCGATGCTCAGAATCAGGTTGTCGCGCATCCCCGAGTAGCCCAGCGCATCGGTATGACTGCTGATCAGGTGCAGGTTTTTCTGGCTGTTGCCGGGTAGCGGGTCGAGGCCGATATTGACCAGCAGCAGCACCTTGCAGGGTTCGCTGGCACGCGACAGGGCGGTTTCGGTGAGTGCCGGCAACGGCAGTGGAAACTGCTGGCGCAGGCAATGCACGATACTGTTGAGTTCGTACTCGGTCAGGGCGCTGTCGCCCGGATGCAGGGCAAAGCGGGTAGCCCCGTCAATCACGCCGTTGCGCTGCCCCCAGGCCAGCAGCTCCAGCAGTTGCCTCGACCGTTTCAGTGGCAGATGGTCGCTCAGCTCCTGCACGTTCAGTGTGCCGCGGTAGAGGCTCCAGTAGGGCTCCCCTTCGTCTGCCGAGAGGTTCTGGCTGATGGTCAGCACCGGTTCGCTCAAATCCGGGCTGATGCCGGGATTGATGAACTCGATCTTGCCTGCCTTGCGCTCGAAGGCGGCATACAGACGTCGGCCGAGCAGTGACAGGTCGCGGGCACTGACCTGATTGATCACATCCTGGCTGCGACCAAACTGCGACAGCAGCCGGTAGCTGTGGGTCAGCTCGTTGACCAGCTGGCGGCGCTCGGCGCTGACCTCGCGGATGCGCCACTGGGTGCGGTCGTCCATCTGCTGCAGCTGACGCGAGCCCCAGTGCCACTCGCGCACCAGCTTTTCCATGATATTGCGCTTCCAGTCCATCATGCCGCTGCGCCGGCTCAGGCGCACATTGGCCTTGATGTACAGGCAGCGGCGCACCAGTTCCAGTCGCTCGGATTCGCCGCGGTTGACCAGGTAGCGCTCGAGTTTGCGGTACAGCATGACGTAGGGGTCCAGCTCGTCCTCGTCCAGCTGACCGGCAAAAATGGCCTGCTTGAAATCCAGACTGAGGCAGCGCACCTGCGGGTGTTCGCTGGAGTACACCTCGGTCAGCAGCAGCTTGAGCACCGATTTGTAGGGCGAGTCGATGCCCTTGAACAGTTGCCACAGGCCGGCGCCGACAAATTCGCCGGCGGGGATGCTGGCGACATGGCCGAAGTCGAGGCTGTCGGCCTGCTTGATAAAGCGTTTGCTGATCAGCTGGTCGGTGTAGTGGGCGTAGCGCGCCTCCTCGTATACCGGCACCAGCCACCACAGCGGAAAACGGCCGCCGAGCAAAATGGCGGTGCGATAAAACTCGTCCAGCAGCAGGTAGTGCTGGGTGGTGCCGCAGTCCTCGATGCCGAGGGTGTTTTCGCGCGCGCCCTGGGCGAAGTGGGTCGGGTCCACCAGGTGGAAGTGGGCTTCGCAGCTCTGGGTCGCTGCCCAGTCGCTGATCGCCTGACACTTGCGGCTCAGCTCGTCGCGCTGGGCGGCAGACAGATTGGGGGTGTGGCAGACCCAGATATCCAGGTCACTTTGTTCGGATTGGCCGATGGTACCGCCACTGCCCATCAGGTACAGACCCTGAATATGCGGCGTGAAGCCTGCGGGATGGCGGCGGTACTGGAAGCTGCGGGTCAGGCTCTGGGCCACCTGCAGGCCGGCGGTTTCCGGTTCGAAATTGGCCAGCCCGCAGGGCGTGTCGCGGGAAACAAAGCCGGGCAACAAGGGATAGTTGACGTCAAACAGCAGCGGGATCAGCTGCAGCACGTTGTACTGCCGGGTGGGCAGTGCCTGCAGAACCCGGCGCAAGCGCGTGGCGTTGAGTGTCATGAAGCGCTTGCGCAGGGTATTCAGAGCCTTGCGGTCAATGCCCTCTTCAATGCGTGGCTGGATTTCACCGTGCGACTGCATGTGGCGTGTCAGGATGCAGCAGTACGCAGAATGGTCAGCAGGGTCTGGCTGTGTTCGGCGGCGTCCAGGCCTAGGCTGGTCAGATAGCCGCCGTCGTGCTGGGTGATCAGGCCCTTGGCAAACAGACGCTCGGCGGCGGCGACAATCGCCGGATCTGCATCGTGGCTGTGGATCTTGAGTCCTTCCAGGGAGTTGGCCAGGTTGAACTGGCTGAGCAGGTTGATTTCGATGATTTCGTCGGATGTCAGCATGGCGGGGCCTTTTTTATCGGGTTTGCAGTCAGTCTAGCCGGGTGTCGTTGTTGGCGCATTCAGAGCCATGATGACACTGGCGCATTATCACCTGAGCGGGTACAAATCAGGGCGCGTCACGGTGTCGCCACTTCCGCCTAACAATGGAGAACAACAGGATGATCAGACTACACGGCTTTGCCGCCAGCAACTACTTCAACATGGTCAAGCTGGCGCTGCTGGAAAAGGGCGTCGAGTTCGAAATCAATCACGTGCATGGCAGCCAGGACCTCGAGTTTCTGGCAATCAGTCCGCGCGGCAAGGTTCCGGTACTGGAGACCGACAAGGGCTTTCTCAACGAAACCAATGTCATCCTCGAATACATCGAGGAAACCCAGGGTGGCAAGCCGCTGCTGCCGAGCGACCCCTATGAGCGCGGGGTGGTGCGGGCGCTGACCAAGGAGATCGAGCTGTATATCGAACTGCCGGCCCGTTCCTGCTTCATGGAAGTGTTTTTCGGTGGCAAGGTCGATCAGGCGATCAAGGACAAGGCCCGCGTCGAGTTGCTGGCCGGTGTTGCCACCCTGGCCCGTCATGCCCGCTTTGCGCCCTATGTGGCCGGCAGCGAAATGACCATCGCCGACCTGTTCTTCCTCTACAGCTTTGATCTGGCTTGCACTGTCGCGCAGAAACTGTTCGATATCGACCTCAAGGCCGAACTGCCGCAGGGCGCAGCGCTGCTGGAACTGCTGGCGCAGAACCCCAACGTGCAGCAGGTTGCTGCCGATCGCGATGCCGAGATGGCTGCGTTTATGGCGGCGATTCGGGCTCGTAAGTAATTGAGTGCTCTCTAGCGCGCTTGCCTTCAATACTTTACGACGTTTCAGGGTGAGTGCCGAGGCACTGCGCCAAGTGTTGCTGCTGAATGCGTGGATGGTGGAGTGTGCACTCGGGTTTCGTCCCGTTTACGCGGGCGAGTAGCGCAGATTTATCGGGATAAAGAGCCACAGGATGTCTGAGGCTCGTAGAGCCGAGTTTTGTGGCTCCCCGATAAATCGAGCAACGCAGCGAACCCGCAGGGCCGCGTAGCCGGGTGCCCGGGGGGATTCAGGGGCAGTAATAGTCAACTCCACATGCTCTCTGGCGTTCAGGCCGGGATGCAATCAAGGCGTGGTTTCGAAGGCATGTCTAGACCTGTCGAGAAATCACAACGCAGAGTGCATCCCAGCCTGAACGCCCCGCAGGGCGAGCGCTCAAGCATGCATCTGCTGCGTTGCGCTGCTTGCCAATAGAACCACTATTGGCTGCACATCGCGCCTTGTATCTGCATGCTTGAGCACCCGCAGAGGGCGTGTGGAGTTGGCTATTACTGCCCTTGGGGGGCCGGGCAAGCGGCCCCCTTTGGCTCGCCGGCAAAGGCGAAAAGCTGACGAAGCAACCGCTCCATTCAGGAGCTAGGCAAATGGCCGGGCTAGAACAAGCAGGGCCAGTTTGCAGGACAGCAAACCCGCGCTTGGCATATCCTTTGCTGCATGAACTGCACGTTCGTGCAGCAGGATTCCAGGAGTTGCCCATGTCTTTCCCCGATACCGATTTTCTCCGTGCGCTGCCCAAGGCCGAGCTGCACATGCATCTGGAGGGCAGCCTTGAGCCCGAGCTGATGTTTGCGCTGGCTGAGCGCAACGGCATTACCTTGCCCTACGTCGATGTGGAGGCGCTGCGCGGCGCCTACGAGTTCGGCAACCTGCAGGAGTTTCTCGATCTTTACTACCAGGGCGCCGATGCCCTGCGTACGGAGCAGGACTTCTTTGACCTGACCTGGGACTACCTGCAGCGTTGCGCTGCCGACGGTGTGGTGCACGTCGAGCCGTTCTTTGACCCGCAGACGCACACGGTGCGCGGTATACCCATTGCGGTGCAACTGGCCGGTATCTCAGGGGCGCTGGCCGAGGGCGAGCGGCAGCTGGGTATCAGCTCGCGGCTGATCCTCAGCTTCCTGCGCCACCTCAGTGAGGACGATGCCATCGCCACGCTGGAAGAGGCGCTGCCGCTGCGCGAGCATTTCGTCGCCGTCGGGCTGGACAGTTCCGAGCAGGGCAACCCGCCGGACAAGTTCCAGCGCGTGTTTGCCATGGCCCGGGAGGCCGGGCTGGCCTGCGTGGCCCACGCGGGCGAAGAGGGGCCGGCCGAGTACATTGAACAGGCGCTGGATCTGCTCAAGGTAGTGCGTATCGATCACGGTGTACGCTGTGTCGAAAGCCCGGCGCTGGTCCAGCGGCTGATCGCCGAGCAGATGCCGTTGACCGTTTGCCCACTGTCCAATACCCGCCTGAAGGTATTTGCCGACATGCGCGAGCACAACATCCTGCAGCTGCTGGAGCAGGGCGTGAAGGTCACCATCAACTCGGATGATCCGGCCTATTTTGGCGGTTATCTTTTGGCCAACTTTGTCGCGGTGCGCGATGCCCTGAACATGACCCGTGAGCAGGCGATTGCGCTGGCGCGCAACAGCATCACTGCGAGTCTGCTGAATGACGCCGAGCAAGCCGGGTGGCTGGCAAAACTGGCCGAGGTGGCCTGAGGCGGGAGCGGGGCACGGCAGGCCGTACCCCGCGGGCAAATCAGTCCAGCATGTCCTTGAAGCGCTCATCGGTGCGGAAGGTCAGCGCCTTGCTGAACCCGGGCACCTGAATCTGCGCGTCGCTGATCTCGATTGCCGACTCGTCGATCATGTTCTGCCCGAAGTTATAGATGATATCCAGCTGGCCCTTGAGCGCGCGCTGGTTGTAGGCATCGGCCGCGGCGCGGGTCTGTTCGCGGCGCTGCTGCCAGGCCTCGAATGCCTCGGCCCCGTAACGTTTTTTCAACATCCGCTCGACGACCGTCGGGGCGATCACCACGGCACTGGCGTTATTGCCGCCAAAGCCCTTGGAGTTGATAAAGGCGACTTCCAGCGGCAGCTGGCTGCGGTCGATATCGCGGGTGCTGATCAGCAGACGCTGCTGGTGCACATCATCGGCGACCTGATCAATGGTCTTGATGCCCGGGATAATCTGGTACTTGAAGCTGCCGAGGGTTGCGGCCAACTGATCGGCACTGGCGCTGGCCAGTGAATGCCCGACGTAGGCTTTCACCGCCGCGACCGGCCAGCTGCTGATATCGAACGCCTCGGCCACGCGGTCGAGAATTTCCGACTCGGTTACCCGGTTGGCGGGGGTGCTGGAGCCGTGAGCCTGAATAAAACTGCGCTGGCGCACCGCCTCCGGGCCAACGATCTGCATGGCCGCGTGGACCGCTTTGGCCATGGTCAGATAGTTGCCGGGGCCGGGTGCGGAAATCGATTTCTTGAAGCCGTCGGCGTTGATGAACACGTCCGGCACCGCGCCGTGAATATCTGCGCCCATCTCCATCGCCAGGGCGTCGTCCATCAGCACAAAGAATTGGCCGGACTCTGCCAGGGTAAAACCGCAGTTGGCGCTGAACGGGCGGCTGGCACGGCGGAAGTCGACCTCGTCGCTGCCGCCAATCTGGCGCAGACCGTCTTCGGTTGCCAGTGCGCCCATGGCGCCGTAACCCTCGATGCATTCCTGGGTAATCGGCGCTTCCCCGTTGCCGACCAGTACCACGCGGGCGCGGCCGCTGGTGATCATGTCGCTGCCTTTTTGCAGGTTGTAGAGGAAGCTGGCGCAGGCGCCGGTGATGGCACCGGTGGTGCCGACGCTGCCGAGAATATAGGCATTGATAAAGTCGGCCGGCATGCTGTTCAGGCCCAGCGCCAGCTGCTTGGCGCTGACCCGGCCGCCTTTCAGGCGCGACTGCATCAGGCCGCCGAAGCTGTTTTCGTCAAGCTGGCTCATGGCGCTGCTGGCAAACACCGCGACTTCGTCGGGTTCGACGCTGTTGGCGATGGTTTGCCAGTCGATGCCGACCGAGCGCAGGGCGTCAGTGGCGGCAACGATGGTCAGCTGCAGGCCGCGCGGATGAAAGCGCGAGGCGTACAGCTCACCGGGCTCCAGGCCACTGGGCAACTGACCGGCCGACTTCACCGGCAGGGCGCGGAAGCTGTCGACCTTGAGATCGCAGCCGTCATACACGGTGACCATGACTTCGGTGTCGTTCAGCGGTTCAACCACCCAGTCGCTCGGCAGCGGCTCGGGCAGCTGCTTGCTCAGGGTAATGAAGGAGAAGGGCTTGCCGGCTTCACCGGTAACGGTCAGATTCTTCTGCCAGTGGGCGGCATCAACGTCCAGATAGCGCTTTTCGATGCGGCGTACCAGGGTGCCGTCGAGGATCTGCTGGCCAAAACGCTGCTCAATGTCGGCGAGAGTCAGTGGCTGGCCGTCGGTATCGACATACTGATCGTTCTCGACGCTCACCAGCTTCATCAGTACGGCCAGACCTGCGAGTGTCTCCTGCCGCTCGGCAGCGGGCAGGGACTCGATCACCATGCGCCGAAAACCGTGGTGGAAAGAGCTGCGGCCGGCGGCGTTATAGCCGCCGAAGCCGACAATGACCGGTAAACGCGACATCAGACTGGACTCCTGGCTGTGTCCTGAGCTCCTGCAACAGGGGCGTAATCGGGCGCTACCTGGCTATTGAAAGCCGCTGCCCGATCAATGGGACTATTGGATTGTTGGTTTCGATGTCAGTGCTGACGAGAAATGTAACCGGCTGGTCACGTTTAGACCACTGTGTTTTGTAATCAGGCAGGGCTCAGGATCAATGCGGATACGGTGCCGCTGACAGAATACGCTGCACGTCGCCGCGCTGTTTCACCCTGCGCAGTGCGGCGTCCAGCCGATCACGCAGGCCTTCGGCATCGGGATGGGCGCGGGATATGAAAAAGTAGACATCCATACGCACCAGCGGGTCACTGGCAATGCTGTCGGCCGGCAGTGCTTCGATCAGGCTGCGCATCGGATCGTCATAGTTAAGCAGATAGGGTGCGCGATCGTGCAAGAGCATTTGCAACGCCCCGGAGTGGCTGTTGGCGTAGGCGATCCTGACCCTTGAGCCGGGGGCCTTGAGCTGTTCTCCGAGTGCGCCATAGCGGTAGGCACCAATCAGAATCACGCTGCTGCCTGCCAGCCCCGCCGGGCTATGGATGGCCGGTTGCTGCGGCTTGCGGTAGATATTCAGGGCCAGATTGAACACCGGGACATTGCCCTGCAGGGCGCCGACCAGCATGCCCGGGTGCCCTTCGCCGCCCATGGAAACGATGGTCTGCCCCTGCTGCAGCCTGCTGTACAGGCGGGCGGCGGGGTAACCGCGCGTGGCAAAGGGCAAGTCGGCCTCGGCAAACAGCGCGTCGGCCAGCGCCAGTACCGGGCCGCCGGGCTCCCCCTGGTCGTTGAGCTGGAAATACGGCGGGAAGTCGGCCAGCGCGAACTCGAGCGGAGCCGGCTCCTGGGCACAGGCTGGAGGTACCGTCAGTGACAGTGATAACAGGCTGACAAGAAAGACAAGACGCGTCACCGGTTGCTCCCGCCGTATGGTGTGGCTTCTCCCAACCTAGGTGGTGGGGCGTAATACGTCAAACCGGCGCGGGTGCGGATCAGCTGGCCGGTTCGTAGATAACATAGACCTTGCGGGTGCGCACGCGGACCTCCCAGCTGCCGCTGAAACCGGCGGGGATGACGAAGCGGTCGCCGGTGCGCAGCACCCGGCTGTTGCCGTCGGCGTCGTGCAGTACCGACTCGCCCTCGAGAATCTCGCAGTACTCGTGCTCGCTGTAGCTGACGGTCCAGTGACCGGGTTCGGCCTCCCAGATACCGGTGCTGAACTGGCCGTCCGGGCTGCTGTAATGGTTGCGTACGCTCTGTGCCGGATCGCCGCTGATGATCTTGGCGGCGTCCGGGCGGTAGTGCTCTGCCGGGGTGTCGGCAGTGGCGAAATCAATGATGCTGGAAATGCTCATGATGGTTCCCTGTAAGGTTCTGGCTGCCGTCGTTCCCGACGGCAGCCGTACAAGCTCAGGCGGTGCGGCGAATCACGGTGGCGAGGGTGTCGACCAGACGATCCAGTTCGGCCTTCTCCACGGTCAGCGGCGGCGACATGGCAATGATATCGCCGCTGCAACGCACCATTGCGCCTTCCCAGAAACAGCCATCGAACACCTCGTAGCCGCGGGCACCGGGGGCGTCAGGACGGCTGGCCAGGTGCACGGCGCCGACCAGTCCGGTGTTGCGGATGTCGATCACGTTCGGCAGGTCGCGCAAGCTTTGCAGCGCGTCTGCCCAGTAGTCTTCCAGCTCGGCAGCGCGGGTCAGCAGCTGTTCGTTGGCATAGATATCGAGCGTTGCCAGCGCGGCGGCGGCAGCCACCGGGTGCCCGGAGTAGGTGTAGCCGTGGAAGAACTCGATCAGCCCCTGCGGGCCCTGCATGAAGGCGTCGTGGATATGCTGGGCAACAAACACCGCGCCCATCGGGATTGAGCCGTTGGTCAGGCCCTTGGCGGTGGTGATGATGTCCGGCGTGACGCCCCAGCGTTGCGAGGCGAAGGGCGCGCCAACGCGGCCGTAACCGGTGATGACCTCGTCAAAGATCAGCACAATGCCGTGCTTGCTGGTGATCTCGCGCAGCCGCTGCAGATAGCCCTGGGGCGGCAGGATGACGCCCGCCGAGCCCGACATCGGCTCGACGATGACGGCGGCAATGTTCTCGGCGCCGTGCAGGGTCACCAGCGCTTCCAGGGCCTCGGCACGCTCGATGCCGAAGGTCGGCAGCCCTTTGGTGAAGGCGTTGCGCTCCAGATCCAGGGTGTGCGGCAGGTGGTCTACCCCCGGCAGTTGCGGGATGAACGCCTTGCGATTGTTGCCCATGCCGCCGACCGATACGCCGCCAAAACCGACGCCGTGATAACCCAGCTCACGGCCGATCAGGCGGGTCCGGGTGCCCTGGCCGATGGCGCGTTGATAGCCCAGTGCAATCTTCAGGGCGGTATCGACCGACTCGGACCCCGAGTTGGTGAAAAACACCCGGTTCAGGCCTGCCGGGGCCAGCTCACTCAGCCGCTCGGCCAGCTGGAACGGCAGCGGGTGGCCCATTTGGAACGTAGGCGCAAAGTCCATCTGCTGGATCTGGCGGCTGACGGCTTCGGAGATCTCGCGACGACCGTGACCCGCGTTGCAGCACCACAGCCCCGAAGTGCCGTCGAGCACCTGGCGTCCTTCGACGTCGGTGTAGTAGACGCCGGACGCGCTGGCCAGCAGCCGGGGCTTGGCCTTGTACTGACGGTTCGCGGTAAAGGGCATCCAGAACGGGTCAAGGCTGAGGTCCTGGGCGGGTGTCGGGTGCTGCAAGCTGGTCATGATGCAATCCTGGCTGAGGGGTGAAGTGAGGCAGACTGCAACGTCATCGTCGGGAGGGGTGGGCGGTGGCGCTGATGCAGGAAAGTCTATGTCAAAAATAACAAACGTCAAAGGGGGGTTTAGCGAAACAGAGCGGTTCTTTTATCATCGTTTGTCAAAAATATTGAATTATTCCCGCGGACTGAATTACTGTTGCCGGAATTTCAATTCCCTTCAGCGCAACAGCAGCGAGGAGCAGAACATGAGCAAGGCAGTCAGTCGGCAGGACTGGGAGCAGCGCGCGGCCGCGCTGCAGATTCAGGGCCAGGCGTTTGTGGCCGGCCAATATCAGCCGGCGATCAGCGGCGAGACCTTTGACTGCGTATCGCCGATCGACGGTCGCGTGCTGGCGCAGATTGCCAGCTGCGATCAGGCCGATGCCGACCAGGCGGTGGCCAATGCCCGTGCGGTGTTCGACAGCGGCGTCTGGTCACGCAAGGCGCCGGTACAGCGCAAGCGCATCATGCAGCGTTTTGCCGATCTGATCGAACAGCACAGCGAGGAGCTGGCGCTGCTGGAAACCCTCGACATGGGTAAGCCGATTGGCGATTCCATGGCGGTCGACATTCCCGGTGCCGCCCGATCGATCCGCTGGAGTGCCGAGGCAATCGACAAGGTCTACGACGAAGTGGCACCTACCGCCCACGACGAACTGGGTCTGGTGACCCGCGAGCCGGTCGGTGTGGTTGCGGCCATTGTGCCGTGGAACTTCCCGCTGCTGATGGCCAGCTGGAAACTGGGCCCGGCACTGGCAACCGGTAACTCGGTGGTTCTGAAACCGTCGGAGAAGTCCCCGTTGACCGCCATCCGTGTCGCTGCGCTGGCGGTTGAGGCTGGTATCCCGGCGGGCGTACTGAACGTGTTGCCCGGTTACGGCCACACCGTCGGCAAGGCGCTGGCGCTGCACATGGATGTCGATACCCTGGTGTTCACCGGCTCCACCCGCATAGCCAAGCAGTTGATGATTTACGCCGGCGAGTCGAACATGAAGCGCGTCTGGCTGGAGGCCGGTGGCAAGAGTCCGAACGTAGTGTTTGCTGACGCGCCGGATCTGGACGCCGCGGCTGAAGCCGCTGCCAGCGCCATCGCCTACAACCAGGGCGAGGTCTGTACCGCGGGATCGCGTCTGCTGGTGGAGGAGTCGATCCGCGAGGCCTTCGTCGCCAAGGTGGTTGAGGCGCTCAAGCGCAGCTGGGCACCGGGTCACCCGCTGGATCCGAATACCAGCGTGGGTGCGCTGGTCGATACCACCCAGATCGAAACCGTGCTGCGCTATATCGACACCGGTCACGCCGACGGTGCAACTCTGAAGCTCGGTGGCAAGCGGGTGATGGAAGAAACCGGCGGGCTGTTCGTCGAGCCCACCGTGTTCGATGGCGTCACCAACAGCATGCGGATTGCCCGCGAGGAAATCTTCGGGCCGGTGCTGTCGGTCATCGGCTTCAGCAGCTTCGACGAAGCCATGCAGATCGCCAACGACACCATCTACGGTCTGGCCGCGGCAGTCTGGACCAGCGACCTGTCCAAGGCGCACCGTGCGGCGCGTACGCTGCGCGCAGGCAGTGTCTGGGTCAACCAGTACGACGGCGGCGACATGACCGCGCCCTTTGGTGGCTTCAAGCAGTCCGGTAACGGCCGCGACAAGTCGCTGCACGCCTTCGACAAGTACACCGAACTGAAGGCGACCTGGATTAAGCTCTAAGCAGCTGCGCTGCCTGGAGCAGCGGCAAGCGGCAAGCTTCAAGCTGCAAGTAAAACCCGTGTGGGCTTGAATCACGCGGGCTTTGCTAAAGCTTGATAACGCTGCGGGACGTTGCAAAACACTTGACGGCCTAGCCGCCTAACTCACCCTGTTTCGCTTGCGGCTTGCGGCTTGCGGCTTGCGGCTTGCGGCTTGCGGCTTGCGGCTTGAGACCCCTATGAACTGGAAAACCTACACCGTTGTCACCGCCGCGGTGGTGATCGTCGGGCTGGCGCTTGGCGTGACTCTGCCGCTGGTGTCGCTGCGCCTGCACGAATGGGGCTACAGCACCTTTGCCATTGGCGTCATGGCGGGGATGCCGGCGGTGGGTATTGTGCTGGGCTCGCGTTTGAGCGGGCGGCTGGCGGGGCGGCTTGGTTCGGAGAATACCCTGCGCCTGGTAATGGTCTGCAGTGCGGTATCGGTTGCGCTGCTGGCGATCTGGCCGAGCTATTCGGTCTGGCTGCTGCTGCGGCTGGTGCTGGGTATTTCGCTGACGGTGACCTTTATCCTTGGCGAAAGCTGGATCAATCAGATTGTGCCGGATCGCCTGCGCGGGCGGCTGGTGGCGGTATACGGCAGCGGTTTTGCCCTCAGCCAACTGTGCGGGCCGCTGCTGCTGGGTTTTATCGGCACCGAGGCGGACAGCGGTTTCTGGCTGTCCACCGGGCTGCTGGTGTTTGGCAGTCTGATGCTGATGACCGTCACCGGTGCGCCGGTGGTGGATGCGGCCGCCGCAGGCGGGCGTGGCCTGCGCCGTTTCATCCGTCAGCTGCCGGCGATTGCCTGGGCGATGGTGCTGTTTGCGGGGTTTGAAACCATGACCCTGACGTTGCTGCCGGTTTATCTGATCCGCGAGGGCTTTGCCCAGCAGCTGGCGCTGATCATGGTCAGCACCGTGGTGGTCGGCGATGCGGTGCTGCAGGTGCCGGTCGGCGCGCTGGCGGATCGAGTCTCGCGCACCGCGCTGTTCAGGTTCTGCGGGCTGATATTGCTGCTCAGCAGTATTGCCTTGCCGCTAGTGCTGCATACGGTGCTGATCTGGCCGGTGCTGGTGCTGTTTGGCGCCAGTGCCGGCGCGCTCTATACCCTGTCGATCATCCTGGTTGGGCAGCGTTACCGGGATGATGAACTGGTGCGCGCCAATGCCCACATCGCCATGCTCTGGGGTCTTGGCTGTTTGCTCGGGCCGATGCTGACGGGCGCGGTCAGCCAGTGGCTGACCGGCCACGCACTGCCGATCATGATGGCCATTGCCGCGCTGATCTTCGTGCTGCTGGCGCGCCGGCCCGGGGCGTTCGACGCGGTCAGCATCGACCGCGCCTGATGTTTGGGCTCAGTCCCAGCGGTACTGTACGTCCAGGCCAAGCAGCCAGCTGCGCTCCGGCGCCGGTTCGTAGTAGCGTGCGCCGGCGCCGTTGACGATCAGTGAGCCGATGTACTCGCGGTCGGTCAGGTTGTCGATGCGGACGAACGGTTCCAGCTGCAGATTGCCGAGCTGCTGGCGGTAGCTGGCGCGCCAGTTGAAGGCCGCATAGCCTGCGGCTTCGGCGCTGTTGTCGTCGTTGGCGTAGCGCTGGCTCAGGCTCTGCATTTCCAGCGCGGTGCTCACCTGTTCGTTCGGTTGCCAGGCCAGCTCGGCGTAGAGGCTGTGGCGCGGTACGCCGGGCAGACGGTTGCCGGCCAGATCATCGCCGTTACCGTTGATGTAGCGGTCGAAACGCGCGTCCAGCCAGGTGTAGGCCAGGTAGCCCGTCAGGCTTGAGGCAAGCTGCTGCTCGACGCTCAGCTCGACGCCGCGACGGGTCGATTTTCCTGCATTGGCATAGGTGGAGCGGTCAGTGTTCAGCTGCGGCTCGCCGGTGACGATTTCATCGTCGACCCGGGTATGGAACAGCGCCACATCCATCTGCGTCCGGTCACGGCGCAGCTTGAAGCCAATCTCGGCGTTATCGGCGGTGCTCGGGCGCAGGTCCAGATTCAGGCCGCTGCCGTTCGGACGGTAGGCCAGTTCCTGTGCGGTCGGTGTTTCAAATCCCTTGCCAACGGCGGCGTAGACGCTGACGGTCGGTGTCCATTGGTAGCTCAACCCGAGTGCCGGCGTGGTTTCGTCGTAGCGGACCGAACCGCTGTCGTCCTGACCGTCGACCAGGTACTTGTCGTCGGAATCGAAGTTGACCTTGCTGTAGCGCGCGCCGGCAGTCAGGCTCCAGCGCGGTGCCAGCTGCCAGGTGCTGATCAGGTAGGCTTCGCGGCTTTCTACCCGGTTGAACTCGTCACGTTGCAGACCACCCTTGCGGCCGAACTGGTTTACAAAGCCCTTGCGGCCTTCGCCCTGATAATTCCAGCCAAGGCCCGCGGCCAGCGTGACCGGCAACGCGAACACCGATGTGTCGCGTTGCCAGCCCAGTTCGCTGCCGCCGAAACGGCGATCAAGCTCGATGACGCCCCCGCCGGAGTACTGCGAATCGCCTGGGAAAGCCAGAAACTGCTGCACGTCGCGCTCGCCGCCGTAGACCATTACGGTGATCTGGTCATCGTTGGCCAGACGGCGCTGGTAGTTCATCCCGGCTTGCTGGTGGCTGACGCTTTTGCGGGTATCGAATCGCTCGGCCTGGGCGACGGCCTGCTGGCGGTCAGCGGCCAGCGCGGCGGCGGTCAGGCCCAGCGGGTCCTGGGTATCCGGCTGGTCCAGCGCACTGAACAGCAGGGTCAGGCTGGAGGCATCGTCGATATCCCAGCCCAGACGCAGGTTGGCCATGTCGCGGCGGGTTTCGCTGTGGTCGCGGTAACCGTCGGTTTCGAGCCGGGAAACGTTGGCGGCGACATTCAGGTCGCCATATTGAGCGCCGTACTTCAGGCGTTCTCGCCAGAGTCCGTCGCTGCCGATGCTGCTGCGGCTACTCAGGGTAGGGTAGTAGCTGCCTTCGCTGCTGAAGCCTTGAATGATGCCGCCAGAGGCGTTGCCGTACAGGCTGCTGAGCGGGCCACGCAGCACTTCGATGCGTTGCAGGTTATCGAGATCGAATAACGCTGGCTGGCCCTGGCCGTCGGGCATGGTCAGTGGGATGCCGTCCTGCAGCAGGCGCACGCCGCGCACGCCGAACTGGGCACGGGCGCCGAAGCCGCGGGATGAAATCTGTACATCCTGAGCGTAGTTCTGGCGGTTCAGCGCAAGCAGGCCCGGCACCCTTTGCAGGGGTTCTGACAGGTTGGCGCCGAGATTGGCTGTTGGTAGCTGCTCGGCGAACAGGCTGCTGCGCGCCAGTGGCAGGCTCAGGTCACGGCTGTCATCGCTGGCACCGAGCACGGTCTGGGAGGGCAGTTTGAGCGCATCTGGGGCGCTGTACGCGGGGTGGGTTGTGCAGAGCAACGCGCTGCTGATCACGACTCGGAACGAAGTGGGTTTCATCGGCACGGACTGTTGTTATCGGATGTGTTTCGCCTGAGCGGCGGTGTCTGACAGCAGTCTATCAGGGGGGCTCTTGTCAGGGCAGCTGGAATGGCAGGGGGGATTTGGGGGAGCCGAACGAGGCTTATTGCTTTGAAGTGAAAGTAAATTGGGTGTATCTTTGCGCGTTATTAAGGTTTTTATGGGAGATGCTCTTTTTCTTGCTGTAACTTTTGTAAGGAGCGTCTTCGTCGTCGGGAGGTATAACGCATGCATATGATGCACGATCTTTATCTTGCCTTGCGCCGTTTGCAGCGCGCCAGCGAGATTCACGCCAAGCGTCTTGGTCGCCACAGTGGCCTGACGCCCATTCAACTGCTCATTCTGCACAGCATCAAGGCCATGGGAGAAAGCACCCTGGGAGATCTGGCGCGGCAGGTGAGTGTATCGCAAGCCACGCTCAGTACCATCATTGATCGTCTGGAAAGTCGCGACCTGTTGCATCGGGTGCGCAGTACCAGCGACAAGCGCAAGGTGCATCTGGCCCTGACCGAAAAGGGGCTGGCGGCCATTCAGGCCGAACCCGCGCTGCTGCCGGGCGCCTTCCTTGAGCGCTTTGGCCAACTGGCAGACTGGGAGCAACTGATGCTGCTGGCCAGTTTGCAGCGGGTTGCCGGGCTGCTTGAAGAAGGTCAGCAGGTACGCCCCGAACTGTTCGACGGCGAAACCGCCGCCTGATTCCGGTGCCCGGTTCGCGGGCATCGATTGTCCCATCGCTTTTTTCTTTGTCCGGGTATTGCCTGCGCGCGTCCGCACGCTTAGCATGTTTGAAATATCAAACAAGGCTGTTTTAAATGCGTTACGACAGCCGAAGCACTCCCTGTTACGAGGACTTTTCGGATGGAACTGCATTGCCCTGACCTGTTTCGCCAGCAAGCCTATGTTGCCGGTCACTGGTGCGAGGCCGACAAGGGCGCCCGTACCGAGATCGCCAATCCGGCGACCCATGAACGACTTGGCAGTGTGCCGAACATGGGCGGCGAAGAAACCCGTCGCGCCATTGAAGCGGCCCGCGAGGCGCAGCAGCAATGGCGTCAGCGCACCGCCAAGGAACGCGCGCAGGTACTGCGCAAGTGGTTTGAGCTGATGATGCAGAACCAGGAAGACCTGGCGCGCATCATGACCGCAGAACAGGGCAAACCGCTGGCCGAGGCCCGTGGCGAAGTGGCTTATGCCGCCTCCTTCCTGGAATGGTTCGCCGAAGAGGCCAAACGGGTCTATGGCGACGTGATTCCCGGTCATCAGGCCGACAAGCGCATTCTGGTGCAGAAGGAGCCGGTCGGTGTGACCGCGGCCATTACGCCCTGGAACTTCCCCGCAGCCATGATTACCCGCAAGGTCGGTCCGGCGCTGGCCGCCGGCTGTGCGATGGTACTCAAGCCGGCCCCGCAAACGCCGTTCTCGGCGCTGGCGCTGGCCCACCTGGCCGAGCAGGCCGGCGTGCCGGCGGGCCTGTTCAGCGTGGTCACTGCCGATGTGGATCGCTCCCGCGAAGTGGGTGATGAACTGTGCAGCAACCCGGTGGTGCGCAAGCTGTCCTTCACCGGCTCCACCGGTGTTGGCATCAAGCTGATGGAGCAGTGCGCTCCGACGTTGAAGAAGCTGTCGCTGGAATTGGGCGGCAACGCACCCTTCATCGTCTTTGAGGATGCCGATCTGGATGCCGCGGTCGAGGGCGCGATGATCTCCAAGTACCGCAACGCCGGTCAGACCTGCGTCTGCGCCAACCGTATCTACGTACAGGATTCGGTCTACGACGCCTTCGCTGCCAAGCTGGCTGACGCTGTGGCCAAGCTGAAGGTCGGTGACGGCACCGAAGCGGGCGTCACGACCGGGCCGTTGATCGACGCCCGCGCTGTGGAAAAAGTGCAGCGCCATCTCAAGGATGCGACCGACAAGGGCGCCAAGGTCATCGCTGGTGGCAAGTCGCATGAACTGGGCGGCTTCTTCTTCGAGCCGACCATTCTGACCGACGTGGACAGCAGCATGGCCGTGGCCCGCGAAGAGACCTTCGGCCCGCTGGCGCCGCTGTTCCGCTTCAGCGACGAGACTGACGTGATTCGTCAGGCCAACGATACCGAGTTTGGCCTGGCGGCCTACTTCTATGCCCGTGATCTGAGCCGCGTATTCCGCGTTGCCGAGGCGCTGGAGTATGGCATGGTGGGCATCAATACCGGCCTGATCTCCACCGAGGTCGCGCCGTTCGGCGGCATGAAGGCCTCCGGTCTTGGCCGCGAAGGTTCGAAGTACGGCATCGAGGAATACATCGAGATCAAGTACCTCTGTCTGGGCGGCATCTGAGCCGCCCCTGTGCACCAACCTGACGGGGAGCCGTTTGCTCCCCTTACTTCCCGCGAGGCGGTTATGAGCAAGACCAACGAGTCCCTGATGCAGCGGCGGCACAATGCTGTCGCGCGTGGTGTAAGCCAGATTCACCCGATTGCGGTGCAGCGTGCGGAAAACGCGACCGTATGGGATGTGGAAGGCCGACAGTACATCGACTTTGCCGGCGGCATTGCGGTGCTCAATACCGGCCACCGTCACCCCAAGGTGATGGATGCCGTGCGCCGTCAGCTGGATCAGTTCACCCACACCTGTTTTCAGGTGTTGGCGTATGAGCCTTACATTGCCCTGTGCGAGCGCCTTAACGAGAAGGTACCCGGCGACTTCGCGAAGAAGACCCTGCTGGTGACGACCGGCTCCGAAGCGCTGGAAAACGCGGTCAAGATCGCCCGTGCCGCGACCGGCCGCGCGGGTGTGATTGCCTTCACCGGCGCCTACCACGGCCGCACCATGATGACCCTGTCGATGACCGGCAAGGTTGTGCCCTATTCGGCAGGTATGGGCCTGATGCCGGGTGGTGTCTATCGCGCCCAGTTCCCCTGCCCGTTGCACGGGGTCAGTGACGATGACGCGATTGCCAGTATCGAGCGGATCTTCAAGAACGACGCCCAGCCACAGGATATCGCCGCCATTGTCATCGAGCCGGTGCAGGGCGAGGGCGGTTTCTATGTCGCCAGCCCGGCCTTCATGCAGCGCCTGCGCGCGCTGTGTGACCAGCACGGCATCATGCTGGTGGCAGACGAGGTGCAGACCGGCGCTGGCCGGACCGGCACCTTTTTCGCCATGGAGCAGATGGGCGTCGCTGCCGATCTGACTACCTTCGCCAAGTCCATCGCCGGTGGCTTTCCGGTGGCAGGCGTGTGCGGTCGTGCGGAGGTAATGGACGCCATCGCCCCCGGCGGCCTGGGCGGTACCTACGCCGGCAGCCCGCTGGCCTGTGCTGCGGCATTGGCGGTGATGGAGGTGTTTGAAGAGGAAAACCTGCTGGCGCGCAGCCGTACCGTGGGCGAGATCCTCACCGGCCGCTTGAAAGCACTGGCGGCAGACGATAAGCGTATCGGCGATGTGCGCGGCCTGGGAGCCATGGTTGCCTGCGAACTGTTCACCGCCGACGGTGCGCCGGATGCAGATCTGACCGGCCGTATTGTTGCCGCCGCGCGGGACAAGGGGCTGATCCTGCTGTCCTGTGGCCAATACGGCAACGTGATTCGCATTCTGGTGCCGCTGACCGCGACCGACGTCGAATTGCACGCCGGCATGGACATCATCGCCGCTTGCTTCGCCGAGCTGTAGGGGCACAGCATGCCGTGCCCGTGGTCATGCTCGCACGGCGGCTTCCCGGGCCGACCGATGCAAGCGCAACGCCCGCGGGCGCGGCATGCCGCGCCCCTTGTATGTTGACTTTGGTCCCTGTGACCATGGTCCCCGACTGATCATCGGGCGGCAGGTGACAGGTCGTCGTGCCCCTGAAGCCTCAAGAGCTTGGTCTGTAGATGGGCCGTCTCCTGCCAACACACTCAGACAGTTCGAACGGTATCTGGTGCCGGCGCTGAGCGCCTGAGCACGTATTCGCAAGGTAGAACAGAGTGTGGTGACGATCGCCTGTCAACAGAGCCGGAGGCCCCCATGACCTGTGTTATCGGAATCGACATCGCCAAGCACACCTTCGACATCGCCAAACCGCTGGAGCGCGATAAATACCGCACCAAGGCCAAGCTGGCGAACACCCCCGAAGGCTTCAAGCAGTTTGACCAATGGTTAGAGAAGCACGCCGAGCCACATTGCTGGGTGCTGATGGAGGCAACCAGCGTGTACCACGAAGCGCTGGCGACGCATCTGCATCAGCGGGGCTATCAGGTCTGTGTCATCAACCCTGCACGCATCGCCAAATATGCGCAAAGCGAGCTGCGCCGGGTTAAAACCGACAAGACTGACGCCAAGTTGATCGCCCGCTACGCACAGCGCCATCTGGAAGAGCTGCGTCCTTGGGAGCCCGAGCCAGAGAGCATCCGTCAGCTACGCGGCCTGGTACGTCGGCTTGCCGATCTGCAGGAGTTGGCGCAGATGGAGCGCAACCGTCTGGACGTTAGCGCAGAATCAGCCCAAGCCTCCATCCGCATTCATCTGGAGCACCTGGACGGTCAGATAGCCTTGATCAGCAAGGCGATTAACGATCACATCGACAATGACCCGGGGCTGCGAGAACAAAAGCAACTAATGAAGAGCATTGATGGCGTTAGCGACGGCACCTCAGCCTTGCTGTTGGCAGAACTGGGTAACCCATTGCGGTTCGATAGCGCCCGGCAAATGGTAGCGTTCTGTGGTCTTAACCCACGCTTGCAGGAGTCCGGGCGGTACAAAGGCAAGACGATCATCTCGCGCACCGGGTCAGGCCGATTACGCGCAGCGCTGTACATGCCAGCCCTCTCGGCGATGACCTACAATCCGGTCATCAAAGCGATGAAAGTAAGGCTGGCGGAACGCGGGAAAACAGGTCGGCTAGTCGTCTGCGCCGCCATGCGTAAGCTGCTGCACATCATCTACGGCGTACTGAAATCAGGTCAGCCGTTCGACCCGATCAGAGCGCTTGCACACTGACCGGGAAGACGGTATCTACGCCAGGGGTGCTGATAGGTGTGGTGTTGCGGGTCTCGGCGGTTCTTAACTGTGCGCACTGAGCCGGGTAAAAATACCGTTTCGTAGACACGGCACGCCGTGTCCGTGGTCACGACCGCACGGTGGTGCGGCCGTCCCGGATATGGGCGCCCGGCGGCGCTCAGAAGGTTGAGAGGCCGCTCGCTTCCATAAAGCGATAGACCAGATAGCGCCAACGGCTGTGATCGGCAAAGTCTGCGTAGGGCAGGCTGTAGACCGCACCGTTGGCGTTCTGCCATTGGCGCTCGAAGTCGGCTCGCTGGGTGCTGATCTGCGGGTCGTCGCTGCGGCTGACCAGCCGTACGCTGGTTTCCAGATTGAGGTCGTGCAGGTTGCGCCGGGTGAAGTTGGCGGAACCGGTGATCAGCTCGGCACTGCCGTCAGCCCTGTCCAGACGAACCCACTTGCGATGACACTGCTCCCCGACGGTCGCGCACCAGCGAACCTCAATGCCGGCGTCGTGCAGATCCCATGCCGCCTGTCGATTGGGAATGCCGTTCTTCTCGCGGCCGAAGGCATCGCGGTTGGGGTCAAGCATCACGCGTATCCGGGTTCCGCGCTCCCGGGCAGCGATCAGCGCCTCAATGATGGGCCGTGACGACAGATAAAACACCTCAACGTCGAGCTGGTCGTTACCCTGCGCCGAGTTGATCAGTTGCAGCAGCCCCCGTTCGATTTCGCCCTCGGTCAGCACCTGCAGCTGGTTGCCAGCCGCGGGCCTGGTATCAAGCGCCGGCGCAGACGGCCAGTTGATCGCGGCCGGATAGCCGGACAACAGCGCAACCGCGCGTTCGGTCTGCAGCAGGTCCAGCGCCGCGGCGCCGCTGAACTGCGCGGCGCTGTTATCATGCCGGCTGCTGGCGTCATGGGGGTTCATCGAGGTAACCAGCGCCTTCCATTCGCTGCCGGTGCCGACCACCAGCGTCTTGCGGTGGTTGGCGCGGAAGTTCAGCAGGTGCAGGTAGCTGCGCAGGGTGACCTTGCCCGGGCCAACCGGGTTCGGCAGCCAGCCCCCTTCGGTGCTGTTGCCCAGATAGCTGCAGCAAAGGCTCCAGATGCCGGTCCACAGCGGGTTGGACGCCGGCAACCGGCTGAGATCGGTCATGACCAAATCTACTCCGGCGGCGCGCAGTCGTGCGAAGTGGGCAGGTTCAAGACCGCCGTACAGGGTGTTGAACGGGTCGGTGATCAATACCACCGGCATCTCGGGATGCTGCTGGCGCGCGCGGATCAGTGCCTCGGTCAGCTCGGCCGACAGTGGTCGATAGCTGTCCGTGCCGGCAAAGTCGTTGAACAGGAACATGTCGATCACCAGCAGCTCACGGGCCTCGCCGATCAGCGCGAGGATATGGTCCATGATCTCTTGCCGGATCTGTTCGTCGCCGTTGCTGTCGCGCCAGGTCTGATCAAACAGCAGCAGGGCGTCGTCTGCCGGGCGCAGTGGGGTGCTGGCAGACAGGCCTGCGGGCATCGGGCGCCAGGCGGCGATCAGGCAAGCGACAAGGATCGCGGTGGCGAGCAGCAGAACGCCGAGGCGGAGCAGGTTTGTTGTGAGCATGGTGCGCGTCGGTTGTGGGCAGGTGTTCAGCCTGCCTAAGCGGGCTGGGTAATGCAATGGGGTGCTGGCAGGCGTCTTGGGTCGGCTGCGTGCTAACCTGTGGGCGGATTCCGGTTGGGTGTAGGGACGATGCGTCGACGCGTTTCCATTTTTCTGCTGCTTGGGTTGCTGCTGGTGCTGGCAGGGCTGCTCGGGCGCCTGTATCTGCACCAGCAGCTGCAGCGCGCCGGTATCAGCGAGCTGACATGGGCTGGGCCTGGTTGGCATTCCGGTGCGCTTACGCTGGATGAGTTGACGCTGACGCTGGACAACGGCAGCACCTTCGAGCTGCAGCAACTGGCGCTGGCGCCAGGCTGGCGGTCAGGCGTTATGCTCAAGCGTGCCGAGGCGGATCGACTGGTCCTGAACCTGCCGGCGGCCGAGCAGGCCCCATCGGCGTCGGAAACCGACTCTCCTCTAGTGCTTCTCGGCGACGAAACCTTCTGGCGCACGCTGGCGCGCTGGTTGCCTGATTCCGCACGTTTGCAGCAGATTCAGGCAACCTTGCCCTGTCGCACGGGGCAGTGCCTGCTGGCCGGCAGCTGGCGGCTGGATAGTGAGCGCTCTGTCGGCAGCACAACCCTGTCCAGCCAATTGCTGCTGGATCTGGAAGGCCAGCAGCTGGCGCTGAGCCCGCGCCTGCAGCTGGACGCCGAGCGTGTCGCGCTGCAGGCCGCGCTGGCGATTGATGGCCAGCCGGCTGCTCGGCTCGACAGCCAGTGGCAGCAGGGGCACGCGTGGCAGGGGCAGCTGGCAATTCCCGACTGGCCGCAGACACCCTGGCTGTTCGGCTATCTCGGCCGCTGGCTGACGCTGGGCGCCTTGCCGTTCGAGCAGATACCGACCGCGGCTCAGGCCGATCTGAGTTGGCAGCTGCATCCGGCAGAGAAGCCCGCCCGCGTTGAGGATTGGCTGGGCGGGGCGGTTGCCCTGCAGGCGAACGTCGTGCTGCCTGAGCCTTGGGCGATTGCCGGGGTGGGCTCGCTGACCGGTGAGATGAGTCTGCAACTGAGCGGTGATCAAGGCCGCTGGGCGTTACCCGACGCACAACTGAACATGGTGTTGGTGCCTGACCTGCTGGCGACACTGCAGCAGCTGCCGAGCGCGTTGCAGCCGGCGCAGGTAGCGTTGCGGCTGCAACCGGCCAGCGAGCAACAGCTGGTGCTGGGGCAGCCTTTGGCGCTGCAGCTTTCTGCTGACGCGACCTTGCCCAGCGGCGGCACCGCCCAGCTGGATGGGCCATTGCAAGTGCAGGGGTTGGCTGATTGGCAGATCAATAGCGACGCGCTGCTGGTGCAGCTGCAACTGCCACGGCTGGTCCTGCCGGAGTTGGCGGCGCGCTCGGTTACCGCGCGTTTACCGTTGCAATTGCAGGCCAATGCCCGGTCGGCAACCATCGGTTTGAGCAAGGCCGGAGAACTGGGCTGGCAGCGCCTGCAATTGCCGGCGGCCGAGCTTGCGCTGACGGCGACCTCTGCGCGGGTAGGCACTCTGGCGATCACCCTGCCGCTGGATGAGGGCCAGTCAGCGAGCGCCACCGGCGAACTTGCCGCCGAGATCAACCGGGTCGAGCACGCACAGTTCAAACCGCAAAGCTGGTCGCTCTCAGGTGACTGGGAGTGGCAGGATGGCGCGCTGGTCTGGCGCGGGCAGGTGGCCAACGCGGCCGGCCTGCAGCTCGATCATCAGGCGAATTTCAGCAGCGATGGCCAGTGGCAGCTTGACGGCACGCTGGCGCCGATTTATTTCCGCGCAGGTAACCCGCTTGAGCAGACCCTGGCCAGTTGGCCTGCGCTGCTTAGCCTGTCGAGCGGTCAGCTTAATGCCGAGCTGCAGGCGGGCGACAGTGGCAAGGGGCTGCGTGCCCGGTTGAGTGCGCGGCTAAGTGGTGCCAAGGGGATTTATGATCGGACCGCTTTCAGTGGGCTGACAACGCCGGTGCAGGTTTCGTTGCAAGGTGATCGCTTCAGCGCCGTGCTGGCGGATCTGCAAATGACGGAACTCGATGCGGGTATCCCTGCAGGTCCGCTCGCTGCTGATCTGGCTTATCGTGGTGCGCTGGACCAGCCGCTGGCTGGCACGCTGGACGCGCAACGGCTGACGCTGGCGCTGCTGGGCGGACGGGTATCGCTGACCCCGGCCACGCTGGACATGGCGCAGCCCGAACAGCGTGCAGAGCTGGTGCTGCAGGGGCTGGAACTGGGCCGCCTGTTCGAAGTCTATCCAACGGAGGGGCTCAGTGGCGGAGGTACGCTGGATGGACGACTGCCGGTGCTGTTGCGTGATGGCCAGTTGCTGGTCGATCAGGGCGCGGTTGCGGCGCGCGCGCCCGGTGGTGTGCTGCGTTACCAGTCCGACAAGCTGCAGCGACTGGCGGCCAGCAACCCGAGCATGCGCGAGCTGGCCGGAGCACTGGAGGAATTTCATTACACTGTACTGAGCAGTCAGGTAGAGTTGGCCGAAGGCGGTGATCTGACGCTGGCGCTGCGCCTGCAGGGCAGCAACCCCGATTTTCAGCAGGGGCGGCAGGTCAACCTGAACATCAATCTGCAGGAGAACATTCCGGCGTTGCTGGCCAGCTTGCAACTCAGTGGCAAGGTCAGTGACATCATTGAACAACGGGTGCAGCAATACCTGCTCAAAAAGCGGATAGAGCAACCCTGACGAGGAGCGCCTATGTACGGGCGAAGTCTGATGATCGCGGCACTGGCCGGCCTGCTGGTCGCCTGTGCCGGACCCACGGTGCAGCTGGCTGCGCCGAGTGAGCCGATCAACATCAATCTGAATGTGAAGATCGAGCACGAAATCTACGTCAAGGTGGACCGCCAACTGGACGACGTCTTTGACGAATCCAGCGGTCTGTTCTGAGCCGGCGAATAAGGAACAAGACAATGCGCAAGACGATATATCTGACCTGTTGCCTGCTGGCGCTGCTGATCGGCAGCGGTTCGGCCTGGGCGCTGAGCCTGAACGAGGCGATGTCGGCCCTGCCGGCAGCCAAGGAAGCGGGGCTGCTCGGCGAGCAGTCCAACGGTTATCTGGGCGTGGTGCGGGCGTCGGGTAACGCCGCCGAGGTGGCGCAGCAGATCAACGCGGCGCGCAAGGCGGAGTACCAGAAGGTGGCCCGCGACAACGGCATTTCGCTGAATGACGTCGAGCTGATTGCCGGCCAGAAGGCGATTGACCGTACCCCGCGCGGGCAGTACATCAAACTTAACGGCCAGTGGCGCCAGAAGTAGCCGGCAGCCACTCGATGGTGCCGTACCAGCCGGTGACGGTCTGACCGCTGTTGTCGCAGTCGGTCATGATCGCCAGCCCGTCGATCTGATCCAGCGTCTGCCCGTGCAGACGCTGGAAATCCTCCCTGACATTCCGTTCCAGCTGCACCAGTGCTGTAGCGCCCGGTGCGCCGCTGCTGACTGCCAGCATCTGCGCGTTGGCGGTGAAGGCGTTGGGCCACTGGCTGCCGGTCGGCTGGCCGGACGACCAGACGTAATTCACCGCCAGCGTGCGCCAGGGCAACAGGCCGCCGTCCCTGACCACATAGAGCCGTACCGGATAGTCGTCGCCCTGCTTGCGGGTTTCGTCGAGCTGGCTGAACGGCTGGCTTATGCTCCAGGACCAGCGCAGGATCGGTGTCTCTCGCAGGTCAACCGGGTGTTCCAGATAACGGGCGCTGGCCTGGCCGGCGCTGCAATCGGCGCGCAGCAGGGTCTGACCGTCGCGCTCTGCCAGCTGATAGTCGGTCGGCTGGGTGAAGGTGCGCTCGGGCCACTGAACGATGTCGGCTGGATCATAGCTTTGGGCAGCGCAGATATCGCTGCCCAGCAAGCCTGTCAGCATCAGCAAGAGGGTTTGACGCATAGCGGGCTCCTGTGTCGGGAGCCCCAGTATGGCAGCTTCAGCTCTCGGGTGCCGTTGGCTCAATGGCGCTGAGGCGCAGCTGTTCGGTGTGGTCGAAGCGCTCCTCAAGCAGCGCCTGTACCGCGCTGGCGCGATCACTGTCGGCCAGTCCCGGCTGACTGAGAATCGCCTCGCGCTCGCGGTTGAAGTCGCTCACACGTTGCCGCCAGGCGGCGCGTTGCTGATCCAGTGTTTCCAGCCTGTCGGTTGCCTCCGGACCGACCAGCGACAGCCTGAGCGCCCGCACCTCGGCCTCACTGGCGCCCTTGTCGCGCAAGGCGCTGGTCTGCTGGCGCAGGTCCTGATGAATCTGCGGCACCAGCAGCGCCTGCAAGTCCTCGGGCAGGCGCTCGCGCAATGCCTCGACTTCATAGGCCTTGTCGGTGTCGCTCAGCTCAGGGTTGCGTAAGATCGCCAGACGCTCCAGGGTGAAGCGGTTATACAGTTCCTCGCCGGCAAAAAACGCCTGGTGCTCCTCGGCACTGAACAGCTCGGCCCGCAGGCGTTGCACGGCGTCCTGGCGCGCCCACAGCGCATCCAGATCGGCGGCGACCGGAAAGGTCTGTTCAAGTGTGATTAACTGCTGCTGATAGGCGAGATAGCGCTGCAGCAGGTCCAGCGCCTGACCGCGGGCCGGGTCCGGCAGGCTGGCGCTGATCAGGGCTTGCAGCTGACGCACGATGTCGGCGTGCGACTGCTCGCCAGCGGTGCTCAGGTAGTAGTCGAACAGGTGCCGCAGCTGGTCGCTGATCAGCAGGCTGCCATCGGGGTTGGCCTGCAGCCGGCCGTCGATATCGGTGCCTCGCAGCGATGGCGCGACGGCAGCCGGGCTCGCGACGGGCGCGCTGCGCAGCAGGCCGGCCGGAGGGCCGTCTGAGCGCGGCGTCGGGTTCGGGGCGAGCTGGCTGTCGGCCGCCTCGATCTCCGGTTCCTGCGCAGGTTGACTCAGCTGCCAGCCGAGCAGCAGTGCGGCGGCGAGTAAAGGAAGATAGACAAGCGCTTTCATGATGTACTCGGGCAGGTCGGGGAAGCGGGCCGCCGCGAAGCTGGCGGCCCGCGTACTTACAGGCCGGCGTTTTTCAGGCGATTGGCCTGCTGGCGGTAGACCGTGACCGGATCGGTTTCGAACAGGCTGGTGAGCCCCAGAGTCTGGTTGACCTCGTCGAGGTGGTTCATGCGGTAGTTGTCGCGAATCACCATGCCCAGGTGCGAGCTGCAGCGGCCGACCAGACCGTCGTTGGCTTCACCGCCGAAGGTCAGCGACGAGGCGCCGAGCAGCAGATCGGACACATCCAGCGCGTTGGTCAGCGGGCGGGTGCCACTCCAGGAGTAGTAGCGCACATTGTTCACCACATAGGCGCCCTCGCCACAGGCGCTGGTGGGAATGCCCTGCGGGAAGCGGGCGTTGAAACGTGCTGCTCCTTCGCTGTTGAGCGACTCAAGTGAGCCCAGCGAATTCTGCGGCGTGTTCGAACTGCTGCCGGAGAGGAAGTTGATCAGTGCGCCGAGGCCGTTGACGATGCCCGCCAGAAGGGCCTCGCCGCCTGAGCCTTCCGGCACCTGGCGCAGGAAGTCGGCGGTGGCGGATCCCTTGTGTGGAGCGCCAACGCTGGTCACCGAAGCGACCAGATCCGGCCGTACCGCCGCGACGTAGCGCACGGTCGGGCCGCCGTGGCTGTGGCCGATCAGGTTCACCCGTCCCTTGCCGCTGATGGCGACGATTTCCTCGACCTGCTCGAGCAATTGCTCGCCGCGGGCCTCGGAGGTGTCCAGTTGGCTGACTTCGGTAACGTAGACGGTGGCGCCATCCTTGCGCAGGGCACTGGGGATGCCGTACCAGTAATCGACGCCAAGCAGGCTGTCGAAGCCAAGCATGCCGTGGGTCAGCACGATGGGATATTTGGTTTTGGTGTAGCCGGAGGAACCAAACCAGAAGGCATGGGCCTGGGTGCTGACGCCGAACGCGGCGATCAGCCCGCAGGCAAGACTCAGTCGGGTCTTGCGCGACATGACGAAACTCCTTGTTGTTGTGCTTGTTTTGTATCGTCTTGAGGCACTTTTTCCAGTGCCTGGGCGCTGAGCATAGCCAGCCTCGGCAAGGCTGAGTAGCGACTGATCCGCAGAACGGCGGCATAACAGCATTGCAGGAAAATGACCGGCGGGTCATTGGCTCTGCGACGGGGCCATTCAGCTTGTTAATCCGATGAACGGCAATTCAGGGCTTGACTCGCTATAGCTGTTCGCCGAGGTAGGCGCGCTGAATCAGCCGCCAGTCGGCGGACTCGGTCAGCCGCAGCACTGCCTCGTTCAGCGGTTCTCGCAGGCGACTGCCAGCAGGCATGGCCAGCGCGTAAAGCTGCTGATCAAACACGCCGGGCAGCAACTCCAGCCGCTCTCGCCCGAGCTGCTGATTGCGGTACTGCATCAGGGGGCGGTCGTAGACCACGGCGTCGGTCTCGCCTGCGGTGACCGACTGCATGGCACCGGTGAGATCCGGATAGGCGTGTGAAACGATGCGCTGCTCGTCGAGATAACGGGCGCTCGCGGTGCCTGCGATGGTCGCCACGGTGCTGCCGGGCAAATCCTGTGGCCCGCGTATCTGGTATTGCAGGTTGCTGACGGTCAGCGCACTGGTGATCGCCGCAGTAAAGCTGGCGACCATGATCAGGCCGGCAAACATCCAGATCAGTGCAACCAGCCGGCCGGCAAAGGTGACCGGTGCCTTGTCGCCGTAGCCAACGGTGGTCATGGTCACTGCTGCCCACCAGAAACTGGCACCGATGCCTTCGGTTGCGCTGCCGCCGAACTGTTGGGGGTTGCGACGGCGCTCGAACAGCCAGAGCAGGGTGCCTGCCGCGAGCAGCAGCAGGGCCAGACCGCCGACGACACTGAGGAAACTCCAGCTGAACAGCGCCCGCAGGCTTTGCAGCAGACCTGACTTGGGCGCGCGTGCAACACCGATAGACAGACCGGTCTGATAGAACGGGTGGCTGAAATCGAAGCGTTGTTCGCGCTCGGAGGTCATGGTCAGCGCACCCACGGCGATATCGATCTCACCGCTTTCGACCGCCTGCAGCAGCTCGGTAAAGCCCATTTGACGAAACTCGAACGCCCACCCCTTCTGCTCGGCAATGCTGCGCCAGAGGTCGATGCTGATCCCCTCCCAGCCGCCCTTGCCATCGGCGATGACAAAGGGCGGGACCTCGGTAATCCCGACCCTGAGCGGTGGCTGGCTGGTGCTGCCGGTCTCGGTGGCGCCGGCCAGCGGCGCGAGCAGCAGCAGACACAATAGCAGGCGGGTAATCAGGCGATCGGTCATGCGTAACTCCCTGTTGATGATGTCTTCAGGGTACCAGACTGAAATCAGGGGGCCAGTTTGCCTACCCGGTAACGCTCCGGTGTTTTTCCCGGGGCGTGCGATCTGTCCATCTGGTAGTCTTCCTGCAGTCTGAACAAAAGGGCAGGGAGTGCAGATGTTGACGGGTTATCTGGAAAGTTACGCGTTCTGGTTGTTGCTGGGCCTGCTGTTGCTGGCCTCGGAGTTTTTCATCCCCGGTTTGATTGCGGCCTTCTTTGGCCTTGGGGCACTGCTGGTCGGGCTGCTGACGCTGCTTGGCCTGATCGATTCGCTGCCTGCTCAGGTGACGGTATTTTCGCTGTCGAGCATATTGGCGCTTTGGCTGTTGCGCCGCCGCTTCCAGCGCTGGCTGCGTGGCAGCGAAGTCGATCTGGCCGCCAGGGATCAGGACGACGCAGGTCTGCTGGGCATGCGCGTGCGTGTGCTGACCGACTTTGTTGATGGCGTCGGTCACGTGCAGCTTAACGGAGCCAAATGGGATGCGGAGTCGTCTGACCCGCTCAAGAGCGGCGAGTCGGCCTGGGTGACGGATCATGCGGGCATCGTCCTGCGGGTCAGTGCGTCCCATCCCGACAACAATAAATGATCTTTTCGGACCAAGGAGCTTTTCATATGGAAATCGCAACAATGCTGTCACTCGGGTTTCTGGTGCTGGTCATCATTACCCTCACCAAAACCGCCCGCATCGTGCCGCAGCGTTCGGCCTTTATCGTCGAGCGGCTGGGCAAGTACGCCAAGACCCTCGAAGCGGGCTTTCACATCCTGATCCCGTTTATCGACCGGGTGGCCTACAAGCATACGCTCAAGGAAGAGGCGATAAACGTGCCGAGCCAGGCCTGTGTGACCAAGGACAACATTCAGGTGGTAGTCGACGGCGTGATCTACCTGCAGGTGGTTGATCCCAAGCTGGCCAGCTACGGCATCAATGACTACCGCTACGCCTCCATTCAACTGGCGCAGACTACTCTGCGTTCGGTAGTCGGCAAGATTGACCTGGACAAGACGTTTGAAGAGCGTGAAACCATCAACGTCCAGGTGGTTGAGGCACTGGATGAAGCCGCCAAGCCCTGGGGCGTGAAAGTGCTGCGCTACGAAATTGCCGATATCGAACTGCCGGCAACCATTCTGGATGCGCTGGAGAAGCAAATGCGCGCCGAGCGGGAACGTCGTGCCGTCGTGGCCCAGTCCGAAGGCGAGCGGGAAGCCAAGATCAACATTTCCGAAGGTCAGAAGCAGGAAACCATCAACCTGTCCGAAGCCGACAAGATGCGTCAGATCAACGAAGCCGAAGGTAAGGCCCGCGAGATCGAGCTGATCGCGACCGCTACCGCCGAAGGTCTGCGTCGCGTTGCCGAGGCGATCAATACCCAGGGTGGCCAGGAAGCCGTTTCGCTGCGGGTTGCCGAACAGTATGTGAAGGAATTCGGCAAGCTGGCGCAAACCAACAACACCATGATCCTGCCGGCCGAACTGAGCAATATCGGCTCGGCCGTCGCAGCGATTACCAAGACGCTGGAGACGGCTCGCAAGTAAGCCGCAAGCGGCTTAGCTACAAGCTACAAGCTACAAGCTACAGGTTTGAAGCCTGAAGCTGGAAGAGAAAACCGTGCGGCGTGAGTCGTGCGGTTTTTTTTGCTTCACGGTGGCGCAGGTTTGATGGTTCCCACGCGGAGCGTGGGAACCATCAGGGCGCGCAGTTGGGTGCTGTTCATGCCAACGCGAAGTACTTGGCAACGGTCCTTCGCTTAATCCAGCCACCCGCGCAAGCTCCTGGCTTCCAGCTTCCAGCCCAAAAAACAAACCCGGCACCAAGGCCGGGTTTGCTTGCAGCTTATAGCTTGAGGCTTGCAGCTCGCGGCCGCCC
>NZ_NBYK01000008.1:74357-84749 GCF_002197985.1 Halopseudomonas aestusnigri | reverse complement strand
GCCGCCCTAGGCGGCCGCCCGCCGTGCTTTCCAGCCCTCCAGCAGCGACAGCAGCGCCGGTACCACCAGCAGCACCAGCAGGGTCGAGAAGCCGAGGCCGAAGGCGATGGAGGTGGCCATCGGAATCAGGAACTGTGCCTGCAGCGAGGTCTCGAACAGCAGCGGCAGCAGGCCGCCGATGGTGGTCAGCGAGGTCAGCAGCACCGCGCGCAGACGCTGCACGACGGCCTCGTTGAGCGCGTCGTTCACCTCCAGCCCGCGTTTGCGCTGGTCCTGGTAAAAGCTGACCAGGATGATCGAGTTGTTGACCACGATACCGGACAGGCCGAACAGACCAAACAGGGACAGGATGGTCAGGTTCAAGCCCATGACCCAGTGACCCAGCAGTGCGCCGACCAGCGCCAGCGGGATAACCGACATGACGATCAGCGGTGTGCTCCAGGAGGAGAATACCCAGACCAGCACCGCGTACATCAGCAGCAGACCGATGATCAGGCCGTCGCGCATGTCGGCGAGGGTTTCCTGCTGATCGACCGAGCGCCCCTCGAAGCTGTAGCGCACGTTATATCGGCTGGCCAGCGCTGGCAGTTCCAGCTCGGCTGCCTTGAGGACAACGCCGGCAGTGGTCTGGCTGCTGTCGATATCGGCAGTAACGTCGGTTGCCAGCTGGGCATCGGCATGACGCAGCGCCGAGAAGCCCTGATTACTGGTGAAGGTGATGACCTGGCGCAGCGGCACGAAGCGGCCGTCATCCAGACGAATGTTGAGATCACTCAAGCTGGCCAGGCTTTCCCGTTCTGCGCGGGGCAGTTGAACCCGGACTTCGATCTCGTCGCGCTTGTCCTGGTAGATCTGCGCCAGTCGACCGTCATAGGCCGCGCGCAGTTGCGTACCGACGCTTTCGATGCTGAGCCCCAGTGCCTGACCGTAGGGCGTCAGGCTGTAGACCAGTTGCTCACGCCCCCAGCTCATGTCGTCCTCGGTGCTGACGACCCCTTCGATGCCGGAAAGCAGTACCGACAGGGCATCAGCAGCATCCTTGAGCTGCTGCGGGTCGGAGCCGGTCAGACGGATATCCACGTCCTTGCCGGGTGGGCCACTTTGCTGCTCGGTGATGCTGATTCGGTCGATTCCCGGCGGGCGCTGAATGCGCTGTTGCCATTCACGGATAAAGGTCTTGTTACGCACCTCCCGGTGGTCGGGTGACACCAGCTCGACCATCAGCGAACCAAGGTTGTCCCCCTGACGGGCGACCCCGTTGTCGCCCAGCACCTCTCCCTCGCGGGTCAGCGCGGTGAGAATCAGGTCGCCACCCAGCGCCTGCTCGGTTTCGTTCAGGCTCTGTTCCAGCTCGCGCATGAACGCGACCATGCTGTCGCGTGGCGTGCCAGCGACGAAGCTGACATTGGCATAGACCACCTGGGGTTCGGGGGTCGGGAAGAAACTGAAGCCGATACGGCCGCTGCTCAGCAGGCCGATGGTAATGATGACGCTGACCAATGCGCAGGCCAGGGTAGTACCGCGGTGGGCCAGCGCCGCCTGTGACAGCTGACGAAAACGGCCGTCGCGCAGGCGGTTGAAGGCACTGTCAAAGCGGCCTCGGACGGCATCCAGACGATTGCCGATTGCGCCCAGTGCGCCGCCGCGCGGTTTGCTCGGACGGAAGGCCTCACGCAGGTGGTGCGGCAGCACAACGAAACATTCGAGCAACGAGGCGATCAGTACGCAGATCATGACAATCGGGATATCGCCGAGGATATTGCCGAAGATGCCTCCGACCATCAGCAGCGGCATGAAGGCGGCGATGGTCGTCAGCGAGGAGGCAACCACCGGCCAGAACATGCGCTTGGCGGCGCCTTCGGAGGCGCGCTCGGAGGCCTCGCCGCTGCGGTGGTGGGCGTCGGCGTCTTCGCCTACCACAATGGCGTCGTCGACGATCACCCCAAGTGCCATGATCAGCGCGAACAGCGAGATCATGTTGATCGAGCCGCCAATCATCCAGAACACCCCCAGGGCGGCGAGAAAGGCGGTGGGAATACCGACCGCCACCCACAGCGCGACCCGAGCCGGCAGGAACAGGTAGAGCAGGATGAGAACCAGCACCAGACCGCTCAGACCGTTGTTCACCAGCAGGCGAATGCGGTCATCGATCAGTTGCCAGGCCTGGTCATAAACGTGAATTTTCAGCTGCGGAGGCAGGGTTGGGCGGATTTCCTCCAGCCAGTCATTGAGGATTTTCGCCGACTCAAGCGAGTCGCCGTCCTCGCTGCGCTCCAGTTGCAGCTCCACGGCGGGCTGGCCGTCGTAACGCAGCAGCACCTGGTTGCGCCTCGGCTCCTGGCGAATGTCGGCGATGTCGCCGAGGCGCAGGTGGCTGTCACCCTCAGGTTGCAGGGCGATGCTGCCGAAAGCCTGGGGATCGCGGCGCTGCTCGATGGCGCGCAGCTCGCGGGCCGAATCCTGTTCGCCGGCCTGGCCTGCCGGCAGATCCCGTGACTCGGCGTTGATACGTGCCGCAAGCTGGTCCAGCGACATGCCCAGTCGGCGCAGCTCGGCATTGGGTACCTCAATGCTGATCTGCTGCTCGGGCACACCGTTGATGACAATGCGGTCGATGCCCTTGTTCAGCAGATCGTCTTCCATGCGGTTGGCGATGGTGCGCAGCTCGTGGGGTTCGAACGGGCCGTAGAGCAACAGGTTGGCAATCGGGTCGTAGCGGGCAACCCGCACCACCTCGGGCTTCTCTGCCGCCGCCGGCAGGTTGCGGAATTCATCCACCTGCTGGCGCGCGTCATCGAGCGCGACGATCGGGTCGGTCCCCTCGCGGAATTCCAGGGTGATGCTGGAGACCCCCTGGGCCGAGGTTGAAGTCATGTTCTTGAGGTTCTGGATGCTGCGCAGGCGCTGCTCCAGCGGGATAGTGATCGCCTGCTCGACGTCTTCCGCCGCGGCGCCATTCCAGACCACCCGGACGGTAACGAAATCAAGGGCGAAGGTCGGGAAAAACTGGATGTTCATACGCGACAGGCCGATCACTCCGCCCATCAGCATGACCAGCATCAGCAGGTTGGCGGCAACCTTGTGACGAACAAAGAAGCCCAGCGGTCCGGTGTTGCTCATTGTGCCGGCTCCGCCGCCGCTTCACCGGTATCCACCTTCAGACCGGTCATGGCATTGGGCAGATGGGTGGTCACAATCGGCATACCGCTTTCCAGCGCGCTGGAGCGCACCAGTACCCGGCGGTTACCCTGCTCGTCCAGGGTTTCGCCGACACGTTCGACGGCGATCGCCTTGAGTCGGCTGTCCTCGACGGTGTAAAGGGTGTTGTTACCGTACAGTGCGCTGTAGGGCAGGGCGACGCTGTTGTCGTGGGCCGGCCGGGCGACACTGATGGCCAGCAGGGTGCCAAGGCGTAATTCCGGGCGCGGGTTGGTGACGGTGAAGATGGCTTCAATGCCGCGCGCGTCGGCCTTGCCGGCGATGCGGGCAAGGGTCAGCTTGATCTCGGGCGTGCTGTCGAGACTGTGGGCATCCAGCGTCTGGCCCTGGCTCAAAGCGTTGATAAAGTCCTGGCTGTGAATCTGCGGGACCAGCGCGCGCAGCTCCAGGCCTTCCAGCGGATAGAAATCGAGCAGCGGCGCGTTGGCGTTGACCTGATCGCCGACGGCAACCTGAACAGCCCCGACGACCCCGTCGAACGGGGCGACAAAACGGCTGCGCTCGGCATCGCGCTGGATGCTGTCGAGCGCCGCACTGGCGCGCTCAACGCGTGCCTGCTGGGCAGCCAGACGCGAGGCGTAGGTGGACAGACTGCGCTGGCGGTTGGCAACCGTCAAGGCGGCGCGATCCAGTGCATCCTGGGCGTTGTCGACCTCGACCGCAGGCACCATCTCGCGGGCAACCAGTTGCTGCATGCGCTCAAGCGTCTTGCGGGCGTTGGCTTCCAGCCGCTGCTCCATGCGCAGGGCCTGCTGGTCGGCCTGATGTGCCAGCTTTTCACTGTCCAGCTGCGCCCTGGCGTCGGCCAGTTCGGCTCTGGCTTGCTCGATCCGTGGCGTGATGTCGGCCTCGTCCAGCGCCACTACCAGCTCGCCAGCCTTGATATGACTGCCATCGCTGGCGGGAAGCGCGGCGATGCGGCCTGCCAGCGGTGCGACCACGGTAAAGCGACGCGGTGATTCCAGCTGGCCGTACAGGGTCAGGCGTGGCTGGAAGGCGTCAGGTGCAATGGCTTCGGTCGCAACTCGCCAGGCTCGCTCCTGGGTGCCCAGCGGCTCGGGTTGATCACGGGTGACGCGCAGCAGGATGAAAATGATGATTCCGACGACAACAATCAACAGCGGTGTGAGACGTTTACGCATTCCTTCTCTCTTGTTCTTTCCTGCGGGCGTAAGGGTCTCTCTGTATAGCGTGTGACGGCGATGGTCGCAATAGCGCTGAGTGTCGCGGCAGTGTCCTTGCGGACACTGCGCAGATCAGTGACTGCTGCCGATCTCCCGCTCGAGGCGGTCGAGCTGCTGGGCGACCTGGACACTGGCCTGTTCCATGTCCAGCAGTAGCCGGTGCAGCCTGTCATTGTCACCCTTGAGAGCGGCGTCGCGCGCCTGCAGACCGCATTCATGCACCTGGCGATGCACATTTTCCAGCTGACGATATGCCGGCAGGTGGCTGTACAGGTCAGCTCCCTGGCCACGGTAATACCATTGCCCCAGGCGGCATTCGTGGTGATCGGTGAGTGATTGGCTCAGGTTGCCGGCGGCGATGCGCTGGTATAGATCCATCTTCCAGACCACATGATCGAGCTTAACGGTCGACAGAAAGCTGCGCGTGGCAGAGCTGTTGATCACCTGCTTCATCCGGTCGGCATGGTCGATGACCTGATGGGTTACCTGATCAATCTGCTGGGCAGAGGCGGCGATTTCGAGGCTGCTCTGCATGGATTCCTCAGCCATGCCGGACAGGGTCTGGCTCTTTTCCATTACCTGGGTTACCAGAACCTCAATGTTTTCGCTGGCATGCTGAGCCTTCTCGGCGAGACTGCGTACCTCATCGGCTACCACGGCAAAGCCGCGACCCACTTCGCCGGCTCGTGCTGCCTCAATGGCCGCATTCAGGGCCAGCAGGCTGGTCTGTTTGGAGATGTCCTGGATGACGGCAATGAAGGCACGAATGCGGCCGGCGGTTTCGTCAAGGCTGCTGGCAGACTCGGCATTGCGCTCGGCATGGTTGCCCACCGTGTCGGAGCGTGCCTGCAGGCTGCGCACCGCCTGCTGGGTCTGGGCGAAGATCTCGCTCAGCGCGGTCAGGGTCTGTTGCTCATCCATCAGACGGCTCGCTGCGCCGGCCACCGATTCGCGCACATCCTGGACCAGATGATCCCCCATTTCCCGGCAACCGAGCAGCTTCTGGGACAGGGTCTGCTCGCTCTCGGCAATGCCGATACGCGCATCGAACTGCCGTTGTCGTTCGTCCAGTTGTGCCGTCAGGGTGCCGAGTTGCTCCTGCAGTTGCCGGTTCAGTTCTTGGGATTGTTGCAGCTCTGCGCGTAATTGACGGCTTTTGAACACGTTTTGCTCCTGGATGGGCAGGGAGGGGTATAGGGACGATACTGTTATCGGGCCGACTCGGACTTGCTATCGGCCGAGTAACATCAAACTGTAATGATGCGTTGATTCGACTGGCAGATTATTGATTTGCGGCAGGATTTGCCTTGTCGCTCAGCGTTGGCAGCGGCTATGGCCCGACATATCCGCAGTCGATCAAGCTTCACCGGAGCACGGCACAGCGACTAGGGTTGGGAAAACAAAAAGCGCCCCGCGCCAAAGCCGCCCGGGCAGACAATGGAGAGCATGCTGTGGACACCGAACTGCGCTGGTTGAAGTCGTATCCGTCGGACGTGAATTGGGAGCTTGCCTACACTCCGGAGGCCATTCCGGCGTTGCTGGACGCGGCCGTCGCCGAGTTCCCCGATAACCCGGCAATCGACTTCCTTGGCCACAAGCTCACCTACAGAGAACTAGACGCGCTGGTCTCCCGCGCGGCCTGTGGTCTGCAGAAACTGGGGGTTGGCCCCGGCGTCCATGTGGGGCTGTATCTGCCCAACTGCCCGCATTACTTCATCGGTTTTCTCGGTGTGCTGCGCGCCGGCGGGACAGTGGTGAACTATTCACCGCTGGATGCTGAGCGCACCCTCGAGCACAAGATCGAGGACAGTCAGACCGACATCATGCTGACGCTGGATCTGGAGGCCTTTTACCCGCGTATGGCGAGCCTGATGACGCGCACTCGGCTGCGTCAGCTGGTCGTGGGCAGTCTGGTCGAGTTCTGTGGTGAGGTCAGCGACGAGCAGCGCCATCTGCTTGGCAAACCGGCGATGGTGGCCTGGGGCGATCAGTGCTGCAGTTTTGCCGAGCTGCTGGACAATGCCGGCGATTATCGGGAGCACCTGCTGACCGATCCGGCCAACACGCTGGCTGTGCTGCAATATACCGGCGGCACCACCGGTGTCCCCAAGGGGGCGATGCTGACCCACGGCAATATCACGGCCTCCTGTGCCCAGCTGCGCGAGGTTTTGCGTTCGGCGATCGTGCCCGGGCAAGAGCGGGTGCTGGCGGTGCTGCCGCCGTTCCACATCTACGCGTTGATGGTGAATATGATCTTTGGCCTGCGCGCTGCCGCCGAGATCTACCTGCACCCGCGTTTTGACGTGCTGACGGTACTGCGCGAGATCAGTCAGAGCCGCATTACCACCTTCCCGGGCGTGCCGACCATGTTCATCGGTCTGCTCAGCCATCCGGAGACCGACAAGCACGACCTGTCGTCGCTGAAAATGTCCAACTCCGGTGGCGCGCCGTTGCCGGTCGAGGTCCAGCAGCAGTACTTCTCCCGTTCCGGTTGCGCCCTGCGTGAGGGCTGGGGGATGACCGAAACCACCACCAGCGGCACCTTTACACCGCGCGACGCCCAGCCGCGCCCCGGGTCATGCGGTGTGCCGGTGCCGGGCACGCAGATTCGCATCCTGCCGCTCGACGGCGGCGAAAACGAGCTGCCGGTCGGCGAGCGTGGGGAGGTCTGCATCAAGGGGCCGAATATTACCGCAGGCTACTGGAAGCGCCCGGACGCGACGGCAGAGGCAATGACTTCAGACGGCTTCCTGCGTACCGGCGATGTTGGCTACATGGACGAAGATGGTTACGTCTACATCGTCGATCGTACCAAGGACATGATCCTGTGCAGCGGCTACAACGTGTATCCGCGGGTGATCGAAGAGGCCATCTACGAGTACCCGGGCGTTGAGGAGGTATCGGTCATCGGGGTTGATGACCCCTATCGCGGGCAGGCGCCGAAAGCCTTTATCAAGCTGCGGGCCGGCGTTGAGCCCTTCGACTTCGAAACCCTGCAGGCGTTTCTCGCTTCGCGTCTTGGCAAGCATGAACGTCTGAGCGCGATGGAAATTCGCGCGGAGCTGCCGAAGACGCCGGTGGGCAAATTGTCGAAGAAGGAGCTCTACGAAGAAGAGCGCCAGCGGCAGGCCGCCCCGGCGACGGCCTGATCGCGATGCCCTGACTCAGGCGGAGAGCCGCTGGGTCAGGGTGCTCAACTCCCCGGACAACTCATGCAGGGACTGGCTGGCGCGAGCGGTGTTGTCGACTTCGCTCTGGTTGGCTGCGGCAATATCGGTGATCTCGGTGATGTTGCGGGTAATATCCTCGGCAACGCTGGTCTGTTCGTCGGCTGCGGTTGATATCTGCCGGTTCATGTCGCGGATCGACTCGATCGCGACGGTGATCTGGGTCAGACGCTCACCCGCCAGGTTTACCTGTTGCATGCTCGACTCGCTGCGGGTCTGACCGATGGCGATGGCCTTGACCGCTGCGTCGGCCCCGGACTGCACATCATTGATGATCTGCTGAATTTCAGCGGTTGATTCTGCGGTGCGCTTGGCCAGCGTGCGGACTTCGTCGGCGACGACAGCAAAGCCGCGTCCGGCCTCACCGGCGCGTGCCGCTTCGATTGCCGCGTTCAGGGCGAGCAGGTTGGTCTGCTCGGCGATCCCCTGAATCACATCCAGCACCTTGCCGATGCGATTGCTGTCTCCTTCCAGGCGCCGGATAACCTCGGTGGTCTGGGTGATCTGTGCCAGCATGTCCTGCATCGCCTGGATCGTGTGCTGCATGACCCGGCCGCCTTCCTGAGCATTGCTGTCGGCATCGTCTGCGGCGCGGGCAGCCTCGGCGGCATGCTGTGCAACCTGCATGGAGGCTGCAGACATTTCCTGCATGGCGGTGGCTACCTGGTCCGTGCGCGAGAACTGCTCTCGGCTGCCATGGGCCATGCGGGTAGCGATGGTGTTCAGCTCTCCGCTGGCGCGATCCAGCTCACTGGTACTGCGCTGCAGCTGGCTGAAGGTGTCTTCCAGGAAGCTGCGCAGCTGGTTGGCTGCACGGGCGAGGGTGCCCAGCTCGTCGTCCCGACGCAGGGTGATGGGCTTGCCGAGCCTGCCCTGGCTCAGCTGTTCAACCTGCTCGATCAGTTGGGTTATCGGGCTTACCAGGCGCCGGTTTACCAGCCACAGGCTGAGTACGCCGATAACCACTGCTGCGATGACCAGTATTGCAAGCCCGATCCAGACGGTGGTTGCAGCGGTTGCGTTGATCTCGTTGCTTTGTTGCAGTGCGGCTCCGTTCAGCTGGCTGGACAGCTGGTTCATGTGCTCGCTGACCTGACGGTCGATTCCGCGCGCAGCCTTGTCGCCGGCGGTCGGCTCCATACCCGCGGCCTCGTAGGCTTGCAGACTGTCGCGATAGCGTGAACCCAGTTGGCGGTGCTCTTCAGCCAGCGCGCGCACCTCTGCCAGTGTCTGCGGCTCCAGCTCAAGGGTGCTTATCTGCTGCAGGGTGGCCTGTACTGCCTGTTCTGACGCCTCAAACTGGCTCCAGTATTTCTGCCGATCAGCCGGTGCAGCGCCGCGCAGCAATACGTTCTTCCACTCCTGCACCTGGGTCTTGAATTCCAGATTGGCGCGATTGATCAGCGTGGCGCTGGCCAGCGGGCTGGCCAGCAGGTTGCGATAGCTGTTGACGCTTCCAGACAGGGTCAGCGTGATGATGAGTGCAACCAGCAGCATGAGCGCCAGGCTGCCGGTCATGAGTGTGAGGGTTTGCAGTCGCAAGGAGCGGTTTATAGCCATGTGAACACCTGTCGTCAGGGTTGTCGGGCGGTCCTTCACCTCGAGAAAAAGCGATTGTTCAGTGTATCGACCGTTTCGCGCAGAGCTGAATTTTTTTGTAACGGCTGCTGCTGCCTGCCACTGTCTACACAGTTCACTTTCATTGATAATGGCCGCTAATTTGAGTCTGGCACAGGAACTTGATGATGTTATTGGCATTGGCCGCGGTTGTAGTGGGACTGGCGCTTCTGGTCTGGAGCGCAGATCGCTTCGTTGATGGTGCGTCGGCGACCGCCAGTCATGCGGGCATGCCGCCGCTGCTGATCGGCATGCTGATCATCGGCTTCGGCACCTCGGCGCCCGAGATGGTGGTGTCTGCGCTGGCCGCCGGCCAGGGCAATCCGGGGCTGGCACTGGGTAACGCCTATGGCTCAAACATCACCAATATCGCGCTGATCATCGGCCTTGTTGCGGTGATCAGCCCGATCAAGGTCCATTCGCAGGTGATTCGCAAGGAGTTGCCGATTCTGCTCGGCATCACCCTTCTGGCGGGCTACCAGCTGCTTGACGGGCAGCTTTCGCGCAACGACGCCTGGGTGCTGATCGGGGTGTTTTTTGTGTTGATGGGCTGGTCCATCGTTCAAGGCCTGCGCGGCAAGGATGATGCCTTGTCCGGTGAGTACGCCGAGGAGGTGGCTGCCCACGCAATGCCGCTACCCAAAGCCCTGTTCTGGTTGGTGCTGGGTCTGGTACTGCTGATCGTCAGTTCCCGCGTGCTGGTCTGGGGCGCGGTGTTTATCGCCGAAAGCCTGGGCGTGAGCGATCTGATCATCGGTTTGACCATCGTCGCAATTGGCACGTCGCTGCCGGAGCTGGCTTCCGCACTGGCCGCGATTCGTCGCAACGAGCATGACCTCGCGCTGGGTAATGTGATCGGTTCCGGCCTGTTCAATACCCTTGCGGTGGTGGGTATCGCCGCCGGTATCGCACCGCTGGCGGTCGACCCGGTCGTGCTGCAGCGCGACTGGGTAATCATGTTCGTATTGACCGCGGTTTTGCTATTTATGGGCATCGGGCGGTTCGGCAAGCAGGGCGAGGTGACTCGCTTCAACGGTATCCTGCTGTTGGCAACCTACGTGGGCTACACCGGGTGGCTGGTCAGCACCATGCTGCGCTGACCGGCTGGCGGCTGGCTGGCTCGTGGTGTTATGCGAGCCGCCCAG
>NZ_NBYK01000008.1:21186-73727 GCF_002197985.1 Halopseudomonas aestusnigri | reverse complement strand
GCTGGCTGGCTCGTGGTGTTATGCGAGCCGCCCAGCCGGTGTATGATGGCCCATCTTCATTCCGCCAGAGACTTTCTGTTCCGCCATGTCTGACGCGAAAACCGCCCCTGCGCAGCACAAGCCGCGCCCGCTGATCGACCTGCTGGTCAGCATCCTCCTGCCCTCGATCATTCTCATGAAGCTCAGTGGCGACGACAACCTCGGCGCTACCAATGCGCTGCTGCTGGCGCTGGCTTTTCCGGTGGGCTGGGGGTTGTTCGAACTGGTGCAGTATCGCAAGTTCAACTTCATTGCCTTGCTGGGCGTGATCAGCGTGCTGCTGACCGGTGGCATCGGCGTGCTGCAGCTTGATACCCGCTGGCTGGCGATCAAGGAAGCCGCGGTACCGGGTGTCATCGGCCTGGCCGTGCTGATTTCTACCCGCACGCGTTACCCGTTGATTCGTACCCTGCTGTACAACGAGAAGGTGATCAACGTCGCGCTGGTGCAGGAGCGCCTGCAGGAACGCGGTCTGGCCGACATCTTCAATCTGCGCCTGTTGCGTGCGACCTATTTTCTGGCCGGCACCTTCTTTTTTTCTTCGGCGATGAACTACATCGTCGCCAAATGGATCGTCGTCAGCCCGGCTGGTACCGAAGCCTTCAATGAAGAGCTGGGGCAGATGACGCTGGTCAGCTATCCGATGATCGCCATCCCGTCGATGATCATGATGATGGCCATTCTGTTTTACCTCTGGCGCACCATCCATGGCCTGACCGGTCTGAGTATGGAAGAGATCATGGCGCAGCAAAAGGGCTAGCGGAGCTAGGTGGGCTAGCCAGCGGCAAGCCACAAGCTGCAAGCGGCAAGCCACAAGCTGCAAGCTACAAGCAAACCCGCGCGGTGTTCAGCCGTGCGGGTTTTTTTACGGTTGCATGGGGGCAGATAGTGGACGGGTGTAACAGCAGGGCCGCATGCAGCGCAGCCGCCATTTTCCAGCGCAAAAACAAAACCCGGCATCGAGACCGGGTTTGCTTGTAGCTTGCAGCTTGAGGCTTGTCGCTGCTTTTACCGCGCCTACAGCGCAGCAAAGGCCTCCCGCAGCGTGGCAACCGTGCGTTCGGGGTTGTGCAGCTTGTCCAGGCCGAACAGGCCGAGGCGGAAGGTCTTGAAGCCTTCCGGTTCGTCGCACATCAGCGGGACGCCGGCTGCGGTCTGCAGGCCGAGCGGGGCGAAGGCCTTACCGCTCTGGATACCATCGTTGTCGGTGTAGCTGACGACGACCCCGGGGGCGCCGAAGCCGTCAGCCGCAACACTCTTGTAGCCCAGCTCCTGCATCAGCTCGCGCACGGCGGTGCCTAGCGCCAGTTGTTCCTGCTTGACCTTGTCGAAGCCGTAGTCGCGGGTTTCGAGCATGGTGTCGCGAAAGGCCTTGAGGGCATCGGTCGGCAGGGTGGCGTGGTAGGCGTGGCCGCCGTTCTCGTAAGCCTGCATGATCTGCCGCCACTTCTTCAGATCGGCGGCAAAGCTGGTACTGGTGGTCTGTTCCAGAACCTGCTCGGCGCGTTCGCTGAACATGATCAGTGCGCTGCACGGGGAGGCGCTCCAGCCCTTTTGCGGCGCGCTGATCAGCACGTCGATCCCGCAGGCCTGCATGTCGACCCAGACGGTGCCGGAGGCGATGCAATCGAGGACGAACAGGCCGCCGACGTCGTGTACGGCATCGGCAACCGCGCGCAGGTAGTCATCGGGCAGAATGATACCCGCGGCGGTTTCGACGTGCGGGGCGAACACCACATCCGGCTTGCTGGCGCGAATCTCGGCGACAACCTGATCAATCGGCGCCGGGGAAAACGCTGGCTGGTTGCCGGTATCGGATTTGACCGCCTTGAGTACGGTCTCGCTGGCCGGGATGCGCGCCATCTCGAAAATCTGACTCCAGCGATAGCTGAACCAGCCGTTACGAATGACCAGACACGTCTTGTCCTGGGCAAACTGGCGCGCAACGGCTTCCATACCATAGGTGCCACCACCGGGAACCACTGCCACTGCGTGGGCGTTGTACACGCTCTTGAGCGTAGTGGAAATGTCACGCATGACCTGCTGGAAGGTTTGCGACATGTGATTGAGCGAGCGATCGGTAAAGACGACCGAGTATTCCAGCAAGCCTTCGGGATCGATGGCGGGAACCAGTTTGGACACGGGGTTTCTCCAGACGGTTGACAGGAAACGCCGGCGTTGCCTGCGTTGATGTGCTGACAATCCTACCCCGATTCCGGGCCGGACGCAGTTCGGAAAAGCGGCGTTTTGTTAACTCCGGGAACAGTGGCCCGGGCGCGTATCCGTTTCGCCCAGGTTGTGCGCCCAGACCGGATTGGCAGGGGCTCAGCCGGTCAGCATTGACCAGCAGGTTTCGCAGGCAGCCTTCAGGTCTTCCGGCTGCAAGACCAGCAGGCCTTCGCGTTCGCACTTGACCAGATTGGCAAAGCTGCCCCAGACCATGGCCATGAGTACTTCGGCCCGCAGGTCGCGACGGTAGATGCCTTGCTCCTGATACTGCCGATATTGTCTGACCAGCGGGGTAAAGAACTGCTGTTCGAGTTGCCGGCTCTGTTCGTCCAGATAGGGCCGGTGATCCTGCATCTCGAGAAAACGATAGGTGTCTGGATGCTGACGGCTGTAGTCGATCATGCGCTGCCAGACAATGTCGAATTGCGCCCGGGCTGGCAGGCTGCGATCGAGACCGTCGAACAGCAGGTCGCGTTTGAACTGTCGCTGGCTGCGAAACAGTTCGTTGACCAGTGCCTCCTTGCTGCTGAAATAGCGATAGATGGTGCCGGTACCCACCTGTGCCTGTTCGGCCAGGGCAGGTATTGGCACACCGTTTACGCCACCGGCGGCAAATACCTTCAGGGCCGCGTCCAGAATGGCCTGGCGTTTGTCCCTGATGCGCGGTCGGGCTGCTTTCCCGGTTTCAGTCGGTGTCTTCATGTTGGCATTCTAGCGACCAGCGCCGGGTTTGTGCAGAGTGGGGAGGGGGACCTGTTAACGGCAAACGGGGCAGTCTGACTGCCCCGTGCTTGCCGCGATTTGATCAGTTACGACGGCTGTCGATAACCGCTTGCCAGGTGATGACGTCCTCGTCCTCCGGCGGCTGCGAACGGCGCTTGTCGGCGCTGCGCGCAATCAGCCAGCCGATCAACGTGAAGATCGACACGGCGAGCAGGATCAGACTGGCGACCGCATTGATTTCCGGCTTCACGCCCAGACGCACGGCGGAGAACACTTCCATCGGCAGGGTGGTGGAGCCCGGGCCGGATACGAAACTGGCCAATACCAGGTCATCAAGCGACAGGGTAAAGGACAGCAGCCAGCCAGCGGCGATCGATGGCGCGATCATCGGCACGGTGATCAGCAGGAAGGTCTTCCACGGGCGCGCGCCGAGGTCCATCGCGGCCTCCTCGATCGACTGGTCAAGCTCGCTCAGGCGACCGCTGACTACCACCGCCACGTAGGCGGTACAGAAGGTCACGTGGGCGATCCAGATGGTCACCATGCCGCGCTCTGCCGGCCAGCCGATCATCTGCGCCATGGCGACGAACAGCAGCAGCAGCGATAGACCGGTAATCACCTCGGGCATGACCAGCGGTGCAGTGACCAGCCCTGAAAACAGGGTGCGGCCCTTGAAGCGCTTGATGCGGGTCATGACGAAGGCCGCCAGGGTGCCGAGCGCCACCGCCGCTGTGGCGGTGAAGAAGGCAATCTGCAGGCTGCGTTTGACCGCATTCATCAGCTGGGTGTTGTCCAGCAGACCGACATACCAGTGCACCGACCAGCCGCCCCAGACGGTAACCAGCCGGGAGGCGTTGAACGAGTAGATCACCAGAATGATCATCGGCAGGTAGATGAACACCAGGCCCAGCCAGAGCATGACGGTGGAGAAGTTGGGGCGCTTGCTCATGCTTTTTTCTCCATTTCCTTGGCCTGGTTGTAGTGGAACAGCACCAGCGGGACGATCAGGATAACCAGCATGACAATGGCGAGCGCCGAGGCAACCGGCCAGTCACGGTTGTTGAAGAATTCCTGCCAGAGCACCTTGCCGATCATCAGGGTTTCCGGGCCGCCCAGCAGTTCGGGGATGACGAACTCGCCGACCACCGGAATGAACACCAGCATGGAGCCGGCGATGATGCCGGTTTTCGACAGCGGCACGGTAATGCTCCAGAACGCCTTGATGCGACCGGCGCCCAGATCCATGGCCGCTTCGAGCAGGCTGTGATCGTGCTTGACCAGGTTGGCGTACAGCGGCAGCACCATGAACGGCAGGTAGGCATAGACCACGCCGATATAGACTGCGGTGTTGGTGTTGAGGATCTGCATCGGCTCGCTGATCAGACCCAGACTCATCAGGGTGCTGTTGAGCAGGCCGTTGTTGCTGAGGATACCCATCCAGGCGTAGACGCGGATCAGGATCGCGGTCCAGGTCGGCATCATCACCAGCAGCAGGTAGACCAGTTGCTTCTCGCGCGGCGCCCGGGCGATGGCATAGGCCATCGGGTAGCCGACCAGCAGGCAGATCAGGGTCGAGAAAAAGGCAATTTTCAGCGAACCCAGATAGGCAGACAGGTAGAGACCGTCCTGGCTGAGGAAGATGTAGTTGCCGAGGTTGAGCATGACGTTGAGCTTCTGCTCGACGTACTGGAAAATCGGCTGATAGGGCGGAATGGCGATCGCGGCTTCCGAAAAGCTGATCTTCAGCACGATGGCGAAGGGCAGCAGGAAGAACAGGAACAGCCAGAGATAGGGGACGCTGATGACCCAGAAGCGCCCCGGCGGTGTCAGGCGTGGCATTTTCATGAGTGCAGAATGACCCCGCTGTCGTCTTCCCAGCTGATGTACACCTCGTCCTCCCAGGTCGGGCGAGGCAGGCGACGCTCGGAGTTGGCGAAGAAGGCCTGGACCATCTTGCCGCTGTCGAGCTTGATGTAGTAGACCGAGTGGCCGCCGAGATAGGCGATGTCATGGACTACGCCGTGGGAGCTGTTGTACTTGCCCTCGGGCTTCTCGGTGCTGACCCAGACTTTCTCCGGGCGCAGGGCGTAGATGATGCTTTTGTCCTGGGCGCGGGTGGTGATGCCGTGGCCGACGTAGATCGGCTTGTCGAGGCAGTCGCACTGGATGATCGCGTGGTCTTCCATGTCGGCGCTGATCTCGCCTTCAAAGATGTTCACACTGCCGATGAACTCGGCGACATGACGGCTGACCGGGCTTTCATAGATATCCATCGGCGTGCCGACCTGGGCAATCCAGCCCTGGTGCATGATGGCGATACGCTGGGCCATGGTCATGGCCTCTTCCTGGTCGTGGGTGACCATGATGCAGGTCACGCCGACGCGCTCGATGATCTCGACCAGCTCCAGTTGCATCTGGGTGCGCAGCTTCTTGTCCAGCGCGCCCATGGGTTCGTCCAGCAGCAGGACTTTCGGACGCTTTGCCAGCGAGCGGGCCAGGGCCACACGCTGACGTTGCCCGCCGGAGAGCTGATCCGGCTTGCGCCGCGCGTACTCGGTCATGTGCACGAGCTTGAGCATTTCCTTCACGCGCTCGTTGATTTCGGCCTTTGGCAGTTTGTCCTGCTTGAGGCCGAAGGCGATGTTCTGTTCGACCGTCATATGCGGGAACAACGCGTAGGACTGGAACATCATGTTGATCGGGCGCTCGTAGGGCGGCAGATCGGTGATGTCCTGACCATCGAGCAGTACGCGGCCCTCTGTTGGGCGCTCGAATCCGGCGAGGATGCGCAGCAAGGTCGACTTGCCCGACCCCGAGCCGCCGAGCAGAGCGAAGATTTCGCCGCGATTGATGCTCAGACTGACGTCGTCTACCGCCAGCGCTTCATCGAACCGCTTGCTGATGCGCTCAATCTTCACAAAGTCATTGGGCTCGGCCTTGGCCATTGCCTGTTTCATGGCTCCTGCTGCACCAACCATAGTCGTCTCCGGATCTCTTTCCACCTGTGCAGCACCGCTGCACACAAAGATATTGGCGGGCCGCCGCAGCGGCACCTTGCGTGTTTGTTCTGCTGATTCAACAAGGGGCTGCCGGAAGGCAGCCCCTTGAGTGTCTTACTGACCTGACTTGATGCGGCTCCAAGTGCGGGTCATCAGTCGCTGTGCGGCCATCGGACGCGGCACGTTGACGTAGAGTCGGCTCATCACCTCGTCGCTCGGGTAGATTGCCGGATCATTGCGCACTTCCGGGTCAACCAGCTCGTCGGATGCCTTGTTCGGGTTGGCGTAGGCAACATAGTCGGTGATCGGTGCGATTACGTCCGGGCGCAGGATGTAGTTGATGAAGGCGTGGGCTTCTTCCGGATTCGGCGCATCCTTCGGGATGGCCATCATGTCGAACCACAGGGCAGTCCCTTCCTTCGGAATGATGTAGTTGATCTCGACGCCATTCTCGGCTTCCTCGGCGCGGTAAGCGGCCTGGAAAACATCGCCCGAGTAGCCTGCCGCGACACAGATGTCGCCGTTGGCCAGATCGGAAATGTAGCGCGAGGAGTGGAAGTAGGTGATGTACGGACGAACCGCCAGCATCAGTTCTTCGGCCTTCTTCAGGTCATCGGCATCGCTGCTGTTCGGGTCCAGGCCGAGGTAGCTCAGCGCTGAGGGCAGCATTTCATCCGCCGAATCCAGCACGCTCACGCCACAGCTGGCCAGCTTGCTGGCGTATTGCGGATCAAAGATCAGCGCCCAGGAGTCCAGCGGTGCGTCGTCACCGAGAGCGGCTTTAACCTTCTCGACGTTGTAGCCAATACCGTTGGTGCCCCACAGATAGGGAATGGAGTGCGCGCTGCCCGGGTCGATGCTTTCCATTTGCTTCATCAGCTCGGGATTGAGGTTGACCATGTTGGGCAGCTTGCTGTGATCAAGCTCAAGGTAGACACCGGCCTTGATCTGCTTGGTCAGGAAGTTGTTGGACGGTACGACGATGTCGAAGCCGGAGCGACCTGTCAGCAGCTTGGCATCGACCACTTCGTTCGAGTCATAGACGTCGTAGGTCACCTTGATGCCGGTTTCCTTCTCGAAGTTGGCAATGGTGTCCTCGGCGATGTAGTCCGACCAGTTGTAAATGTTCAGTTGGCCTGCGGCATGCGTGACACCGGCTCCGCCCAGCAGGGCGGCAGTGGTCAGTGCCAGCAGCGACTTTTGCATTGGATGCTTCATGGTGTCTCCTGATTCGGACACCGGCTTGCGCCGGGCCCTTCTGGTTTCTGGTCGATGTAGGAGGGGAGTCCTGCAGTCGACCGTTTCTTGTTACTTTCTTTGGTGTTACTGACCGGACTTGACGCGCGTCCAGACACGGGTCCGGGTGCGCTCGATGTTGGCCGGCAGCTCTGCCAGAGTAAAGAGTTTGGCCAGGGTCTCGTCGCTGGGGTATACGCCCGGATCGGTTAGCACGCTTTCATCAATCATCGGCTTGGAGGCCGCGTTGCCATTGGCATAGGCAACATAGTTGGATATGCCGGCGATCACCTCGGGGCGCAGAATATAATCCATAAACGCGTAGGCGTTATCGACATTTTTTGCATCCTTGGGAATGGCCATCATGTCGAACCACATGGCCGCGCCTTCCTTCGGAATCACGTAGCTGACTTCAACCCCGTTTTCGGCCTCTTCAGCCCGCGCTGCGGCCTGCAGAATATCCCCGGACCAGCCAACCGCAACGCAGATGTCGCCATTGGCCAGGTCGGTAATGAACTTGGAGGAGTGGAAGTAGGTGATGTGCGGACGCACGTTCATCAGCAGCTCTTGGGCCTTCGGATAATCCGCAGCGTCGGTGCTGTTCGGGTTCAGCCCGAGGTAGAACAGGGCAGACGGGATAATCTCGGCCGGTGCGTCGAGGAACGCCACGCCGCAGGACGCCAGCTTCTCCATGTTTTCCGGCTTGAATACCAGATCCCATGAGTTCAGCGGTGCATCTTCGCCCAGCGCTGCCTTGACCTTCTCGGCGTTGTAGCCGATGCCGGTGGTGCCCCACAGATACGGGAAGGCGTACTGGTTGCCAGGGTCGTTGGTTTCCAGTGCCCTGAGCAGCGTCGGATCCAGATTTTCCCAGTTCGGCAGCTTGCTGCGGTCCAGCGGCAGGAAGGCTCCTGCCTTGATCTGCTTGCCGAGGAACTGGTTGGAGGGGACGACGATGTCGAATCCGGAGCTGCCGGAGAGCAGCTTGGCTTCCAGTACTTCGTTGCTGTCGAACACGTCGTAGACCGGGCGGATGCCGGTTTCCTTCTGGAAGTTGTCGAGCGTGTCCTCGGCGATGTAGTCCGACCAGTTGTAAACGTTTACCACTTCCTCTGCGGTGGCGGCGGTGCTGATGGATACAGCGGTGGCTGTTGCCAGCAGGGTCTTGCCCAGATGTTTCATCATCGTTTCAACTCTCCATCCATTGTTTGGAAACGCGGTGTTGGCATGGGTGCCATTTCAATGAGCGAAAAAGGCACCCTACAGGCCAGCATAGCCGCTGGTCGGACTCGGGGCGATCAGACTCCCAGTCGCTCGGCTACCAGATCCAGCACCTTCCAGGCCTTGTCGACCAGTTCGTCGATTTCGGCGCGGCTGATGATCAGCGGCGGCGACATGATCATGGTGTCGCCGACCGCGCGCATCACCAGACCGTTGGCGACGCACAGATCACGGCACAGTGTGCCAACGGTACCCTTGTCCGGGAAGCGCTCACGGGTTGCCTTGTCCTTGACCAGCTCGATGGCGCCGAGCAGGCCGACACCGCGAACTTCACCGACCAGGCGATGTGCTGCCAGGCCGGCAATCTTGTCCTGCAAATACGGTGCCGCTTCATTACGAACGTAGTCGACAATTTTCTCGTCGCGCATGATGCGCAGGTTTTCCAGGCCGACGGCTGCGGATGCCGGATGACCGGAGTAGGTGTAGCCGTGGTAGAACTCGCCGCCGTGCTCGATCATGGTTTCGGCAACGCGGTCGCTGACGATCACCCCGCCCATTGGCAGATAGCCGGAGGTCATGCCCTTGGCGATCGGCATCAGGTCGGGCTGCAGGTCATAGTGCTGGCTGGCAAACCACTGACCGGTGCGACCAAAGCCGCAGATCACCTCGTCGATGACCAGCAGGATCTCGTACTTGGCCAGAATGCGCTTGATTTCCGGCCAGTAGGTATCCGGCGGAATGATCACGCCGCCGGCACCCTGAATCGGCTCGGCAATGAAGGCTGCGACCTGATCGATGCCCAGTTCGAGAATCTTGGCTTCCAGCTGCTGGGCCGCCCAGATGCCGAACTCGTCCGGCGACATGTCACCACCCTCGCCATACCAGTACGGCTGCGGGATGTGCACGATACCGGGGATCGGCAGGTCACCCTGTTCATGCATTACCGACATGCCGCCGAGACTGGCGCCGGCTACCGTCGAGCCGTGATAACCGTTGATACGGCTGATGATGGTTTTCTTGGTTGACTTGCCCTTGAGGTCCCAGTAGCGGCGCACCATGCGCAGCACGGTATCGTTGGATTCGGAACCTGAGCCGGTGAAGAACACATGATTCATATGCTTCGGTGCGACTTCGGCGATAGCCGTGGCCAGCTCGATGGCGGGTGGGTTGGCGCACTGGAAGAAGCTGTTGTAGTAGGGCAGCTTCAGCATCTGCTGGTAGGCGGCCTCCGCCAGCTCCTTGCGGCCGTAGCCGATATTCACGCACCACAGACCGGCCATGCCGTCGAGCACCTTGTTGCCTTCGCTGTCCCAGAGATACACGCCCTCGGCGCGCTCGATGATGCGCGTGCCGCGCTCACCCAGCTCCTTGTGGTCGGTGAAGGGGTGCAGATAGTGGGCGGCGTCCATGGCCTGCAGTTCGGCGGTATTGAGTTTGCTCATACGGTACTCCGGTTTCCGTGGTGTCGCTGCCCTCCGGCAGCGACCGTTACAGGATTGAGGGATCAGACGGACAGCAGCAGGAACTCGCGCTCCCAGGAGCTGATCACCCGTTTGTAGTTTTCGTGTTCGGCGCGCTTGACCGCCACATAGCCGCGGCAGAACTTGCTGCCGAGCACTGCTTCAATGTCCTTGCATTGCTCCATGCGCTCCAGTGCCGATTCGATGGTCAGCGGCAGGCGCAGGTTGCGGCGTTCATACGCGCGGCCCTTGACCGGTGCCGACGGTGACATGCGGTTTTCCATGCCCAGGTAGCCGCACAGCAGACTGGCCGCAATGGCAATGTAGGGGTTGGCATCTGCGCCGGGCAGGCGGTTTTCGACCCGACGGTTCTGCGGGTTGGAGTCCGGCACGCGCAGGCCGGCGGTACGGTTCTCTTCGCCCCACTCGACGTTCACCGGTGCCGAGGTGTCAGGCAGGAAGCGGCGGAACGAGTTGACGTTCGGCGCGAACAGCGGCAGCACTTCCGGGATGTAGCGTTGCAGACCGCCGATGTGGTGCAGGAACAGTTCGCTCATGCTGCCATCATCATTGGAGAAAATATTCTTGCCGGTCTTGGCGTCAACGATGCTCTGGTGCAGGTGCATGGCGCTGCCCGGCTCATTGGTGATCGGCTTGGCCATAAAGGTCGCGGTCATGTCGTGCTTGAGAGCGGCCTCGCGCATGGTGCGCTTGAACACTTGAATCTGATCGGCCAGATGCAGCGGGTCACCGTGACGGAAGTTGATTTCCATCTGCGCGGTGCCTTCCTCGTGGATCAGGGTGTCCAGATCCAGGCCCTGAGCCTCGCACCAGTCGTACATGTCTTCGAACAGCGGGTCGAATTCGTTGGCGGCGTCGATGGAGAAGGACTGGCGGCCGGTTTCCTGGCGGCCGGAGCGGCCGATCGGCGGCTGCAGCGGCAGGTCCGGGTCTTCGTTGCGGCGGGTCAGATAGAATTCCATCTCGGGCGCGACGATTGGCTTCCAGCCCTTTTTCTCATACAGCTTGAGCACGGTCTTGAGCACGTTGCGTGGCGCCATCTCGATGGGATTGCCCATCTTGTCAAAGCAGTCATGGATGATCTGCGCGGTCGGTTCCAGCGCCCACGGCACCATGAACATGGCGGTCTCGTCCGGCTTGCAGATCATGTCGATATCGGCCGGGTCGAGCAGGTCGTAATAGATGTCATCTTCTACATAGTCGCCGGTAACCGATTGCAGCAGGATGCTTTCGGGCAGGCGCATGCCTTTCTCCGAGATGAACTTCATGGTCGGAGCGATCTTGCCGCGGGCAATACCGGTCAGGTCGCCCACCATGCATTCCACCTCAGTAATCTTGTTTTCTTTAAGCCAGCTTTCAATCTTGTTCATAACCGCCTCAGGAGTGTCGCGACGCACGGGCCCGGCAGGCGTTTCCGAACGCCTGGAAGATCGACAGGTAAAACGGATTGCGGGTTACCTGCCATTCGGGGTGCCACTGTACGCCGAGAGCGAATTGGGTTGCCTGGCTGACCGAGAAGGCCTCAATCAGTCCATCGGGTGCTGTCGCTTCAGGCTGCAGACCGGCTCCCAGTGTAGCGACTCCCTGAGTGTGCAGGGAATTGACCTGAGCCGAGCTGCAGCCTGAAATTTCGTAGAGCAACCCCCCGGGCTCAAGACGAACCTCGTGAGCTGGGCCATACTGAATGTCGACCGGCTGATTCTTGTCCTCGCGGTGTTCGATATAACCGCCGACTTCGTACAGTCGCTGATGCAAAGTGCCGCCAAAGGCGACGTTCATTTCCTGAAAGCCTCGGCAGATGCCGAGTACCGGAACGCCGCGGTCAATTGCGGCGCGAATCAATGGCAGGGTGGTCGCGTCGCGCTTGGGGTCGTGCTTGGTGCCTTCGGCACTGCCCGGTCCGCTGTAATGATGGGGCTCAACGTTGGACGGTGAGCCGGTAAACAGGATGCCGTCCAGCAGGTCCAGCAGCTGATCGCTGTCCAGTCGCTCGCCCAAGGCCGGAATCAGCAGCGGCAGGCCGTTGGCACCGTCCACGACGCCGAGAATGTATTTCTCGCCGACGATGTTGAAAGGGTGCAGCCCGAGCTGTTCCGAGCAGCAGACGATACCAATGACGGGTTTGCGTACGACGGACATTTGATGTTCCAGCAAGTCAGTGACAAAGTGAATGCGAACCGATTGTTGTTCGTTTTTTCGTACAATAGCAATAAAAAATAATTAACACAAAGAGCAAAAATAACGAACACGCGAGGTAGCCATTTTGGTCTTTAATGCCCGTCTGTGGCCTTTTATAGGGCAGTGCGCACCATGTTTGTGCGGTATCAGTTCTATTGACTCCGAAGGGCCTTTCGGATTAACTCACATCGTGTAAGTTCTGTGATTGATATATTTTACAAATAACAGGTGAAATCCCATGCAGCCCCAAGCCGGAGCGGATGCTGTAACCGCCGTCCCCGCCACGCCCAGTGAGCCGGTAGGCATCCAGGAAGCGGAGGCCTTTCTGGCCGCGCATCCGGAAACTCATTTTATTGACCTTCTTATTGCCGATATGAACGGTATCGTGCGCGGCAAGCGCATTGATCGTTCTGCGTTGGCCAAAGCCTTCGAGAAGGGCATCGCATTGCCGGCATCGGTCTTTGCGCTAAACATTCAGGGTACGACCGTAGAAGAGACCGGTCTCGGTCTGGAAATCGGCGATGCGGACCGCATTTGCCTGCCGATTCCCGGAACCCTGACGGTTGAACCATGGCAGAAGCGTCCAACCGGACAACTGCTGATGACCATGTACGAGCTGGACCGCAAGACCCCCTTCTTCGCCGACCCCCGCTATGTTCTGCAACGTATCGTAGAACGCTTCAAGGATCTCAAGCTGACCCCGGTGTCTGCCTTCGAGCTGGAGTTCTACCTGATTGACCAGGAGAACATTACCGGCCGCCCGCAGCCGCCGCGCTCTCCGATGTCCGGCAAGCGTCCCAATTCGGTGCAGGTCTATTCCATGGATGATCTGGACGAATACGCCGAGTTCCTTGAGGACGTCATCGAAGCTGCCCACGAGCAGGGCATCCCCGCTGACGCCATCGTGGCCGAGTCGGCACCTGGGCAGTTCGAGGTCAACCTGCACCATGTTGATGATCCGGTTAAGGCCTGTGACTTCAACGTGCTGCTCAAGCGGGTGATCAAGAACGTGGCCTACGACCATGAAATGGATACCACTTTCATGGCCAAGCCTTATCACGATCAGGCCGGTAACGGTATGCATGTTCATATCAGCCTGATGGACGAGAACGGCCGCAATGTCTTTGCGCCCAATGCCGACGGCAGTTTGAGCGATCGCCTGCGCTGGGCTGTCGGTGGCCTGCTGGAAACCCTGCCGCAGTACATGGCCTTCCTGTGTCCGAATATCAACTCCTATCGTCGTTTCAGCCCGAGTTTCTTCGTGCCCTGTGCGCCGACCTGGGGTATTGATAACCGCACCGTGGCAGTCCGTGTGCCCGGTGGCGACCCGGAGGCAATGCGTATCGAGCACCGCCTGGCCGGCGCCGATGCCAACCCGTACTTGCTGATGGCAGCATTGCTGTCGGCCATTCACTACGGCATCAGCAATCAGGTCGAGCCGCCGGAGATGACCGAGGGCAACGCTTACGATCAGCATGAGCCGTCGCTGCCGACCAACCTGCGTGATGCGTTGCGTGAGCTGGAAGCCTCCGAGGTAATGAAGGAGTACATCGGCGAGGAATATCTCGACGTATTTGTACTCTGCAAGGAAAGTGAGATGGAGGAGTTCGAGAAGACCATTTCCGACCTTGAGTACATGTGGTACCTGCACACCGTCTGACCACGTCGTGGCCAATCACAATCCCGCCCTCCGGCGGGATTGTTCGTTATGCGAGAGCCTTTGTGATGAATGATTCCTGGTATCGGGCCAGCGTGCCTGCTGTTCCGCCCCGCGCACAGCTGCAGGGTGTGCTGGATGCGGATGTCTGTATTGTCGGCGCCGGTTTTACCGGCCTGTCTGCGGCGCTGGAGCTGGCCGAGGCCGGGCGCAGCGTGATTGTGCTCGAGGCAGAGGATGTCGGCTGGGGCTGCTCCGGTCGCAATGGCGGGCAGATCAATCCCGGGGTGGCCTGCGATCATGCCAGGGTGGTTCGTGAGCTGGGCGAGCAGGACGCTCGCCGCGTCTGGCAGCTCGGGCTCGATGGTGTAGACCTGCTGCGCGACCGGGTCGAGCGCTACGGCATCGACTGTGATCTGAAGTGGGGGATTTTGCTGGTTGCCAACAAGGCGCGGCAGGTTCCCGAGTTGCGGGCCTGGCAGCAGGAGCTGGGTGAGCTTGGCTACGACCGGCTGGAGTTTCATGATCGGGCGGCGCTGCAGGGCTTGCTGAACGCGGATTATCAGGCCGGCGTGATGGATTTGGGTGGTGGCGATCTGCACCCGCTCAAGTATGTACAGGGGCTGGCTCGTGCTGCCGAGCAGGCCGGTGTGCGCATTTTCGAGCGCTCCGCGGTCCGCAGCTATCGCGAGCAGCGCGGGCAGGTTCAGGTTTGTACGGCTGGCGGTCAGGTACGCGCCGGTCATCTGCTGCTGGCGGGTAACGCCTACCTCGGCAAGCTGCTGCCCTGGTACCGCAAGGGCTTTATGCCGATCGGCAGCTATATCGGGGCGACTCGGCCGCTCGGCGATCTGGCCGAACAGTTGATTCCCTCCCGTGCAGCGGTCTGCGACATGAACACCCTGATCGATTACTACCGGCTGACGCCGGATAATCGTCTGCTGTTCGGTGGGCGCGCCAGTGCCCGCGATGCCCGTCCCGATGCATTGCGCCAGACCATGCGTGAGCGCATGGCGCAGGTGTTTGGGCAACTGGCGGGTGAGGATTTCGAATACCTCTGGGGTGGTCAGGTCGCGATGACTATGAGCAAGGCGCCGGTGTTTGGTCGGCTGGGGCAGCGGGTGTTGTTTACCCAGGGCTATTCCGGGCAGGGTGTGGCGCTGGCCGGATTGGCGGGCAAGCTGATGGCCGAGACGGTGCTGGGCGATGCCCGCAACTTTGACCTGATGGCGCGCTGGCGTCACCTGCCGGTTCCGCCGGGTGCGCCGCTGCAGACCGCTATCCGGGCGCTGGCGCTGCTGTGGTATCGTCTGCAGGACAGTCGTTGATACGGAACCCCTATGAGCAGATCCGCCCCGAAACGCCGCGCCAGCAGTCAGGAGCGGATCGACCGTATCCTCGAGGCGACCACTGCGTTGCTTGACCAGGGCGGGCTGAGCGCGCTGTCGATCTACGCCATCGCCGAGCAGGCCGCCATTCCCCCGTCTTCGGTGTATCACTTTTTTCCTCAGGTCAGCGACGTGCTGGCGGCGCTGGCCGAGCGCCTGTTCCTTGAGCTGGACGGGATTCTCCAGACACCTCCAGTCTCCCACCCGTCCAGCTGGATGGCGCTGGTCGCCGACATCGAACAGCGTTTTCAGGACTATTACCGCGGCAATCCGGCCGCCCGTGAGCTGCTGTTGGGCGGGCATGATCTGGCCGCCATTCGCCAAGCCGACCAGCAGCACGATCAACTGCTTGGGCGGCGGTTTCAGCAGTGCTTGGCCGAGGTCTTCGTGCTGCCGCCGTTGCCGAATGATGTGGATATCTTCGCGCTGGCCATGCAGGCGGCAGACAAGCTGCTCGCCGTCGGTTATCAGCAGTCTGGCGAGGTGAGCGACCCCATTTGCCGTGAAGCAACACGGCTGATGACCGCCTACCTGGGCGTCTATCTGCCGCCGGTACTGGCGCGGGTCGAGGGGCGCTGAGTGGGGCTGGTGCGCTGGTGGCGTGAGCGCAGCGAACAGCGTCGCTTGCAGCGCGTGCAGGGTGAGCTTGATCCGGATCTGTGGCAGCAGGCGCTGGGTGACTGGCCCTGTTACCGGTACCTGAACGCGGCCCAGCGTGAGCGTCTGCATGACACCGCGCTGCGTTTTTTGCTGCGCAAGCATCTGCATCCGCTGGAGGGTGTTGAGCTGGACGATGTTCTGCGTTTGCGGGTCGCCGGAATGGCTGTTCTGCCGGTGCTGGAGATTGGTTTGCACTGGTACGACGGCTGGCAGACGCTGGTGCTCTACGACGGTCCGTTCCGCACCCGGCAGCAATGGCGTGACGAGGCCGGCGTGGTGCACGAAGCGGTGCGCGAGCTGAGCGGCGAGGCCTGGTTGCATGGCCCGGTGGTGCTGTCGCTGGAGGATGTTCGCCATTCTGGGCAAGCGGACGGCTTCAACGTGGTTATTCATGAGCTGGCGCATACGCTGGATATGCGCTCATCCGCCGCCAATGGTTCGCCGCCGCTGCACCGCGGCATGAGTCAGGCCGATTGGGCGCGTGACATGCAAGCCGCCTGGGATGATCTGGCCCAGCGTGCCGAGCGCGGTGAGCACCTGCCCCTGGATGCCTACGCGCTGGAGGCGCCGGCCGAGTTCTTTGCCGTGTTGTCGGAGAGCTTTTTCGAATGCCCACAGGTGCTGCACCGCAGTTGGCCGGCAGTTTATCGGCATTTGGCCGATTTTTATCGGCAGGATCCGCTGCGCTGGCACGCCTGAGCGGTGGTGGTACGCAGGCAACGCTATGCTTACGGCTGATGTTATGCCGGATTTCTCGTTAAATATCGATGAGGCGGCGGTAAAAGCATTGCCAATCAGTTTTTGATTGAGTATAAATCGATAAATATCGGCTTTGTTCGAATTCTACCTTCAGGAGAGCGTCATGACCCGTACCGTTACCGTAGCCGCAACCCAGATGGGCTGTTCCTGGGACCGTCAGGCCAACCTCGCACAGGCAGAAAGGCTGGTGCGTGAGGCGGCAGCCAAGGGCGCGCAGATCATCCTGATTCAGGAGCTGTTCGAAACCCCGTACTTCTGTCAAAAGCCCAATCCGGACTACCTGCAGCTCGCGACTCGGGTCGAAGACAACCCGGCGATCAGGCACTTTCAGGCGCTGGCCAGGGAGCTTGAGGTCGTGCTGCCGATCAGTTTCTTCGAGCTGGCCGGACGGGCGCGCTTCAACAGTGTGGCCATCATTGACGCCGACGGCAGCAACCTGGGTATCTACCGCAAGAGCCATATTCCCGATGGCCCCGGCTATCATGAGAAGTACTACTTCAATCCGGGCGATACCGGATTCAAGGTCTGGCAAACCCGCTACGCCAAGATTGGCGTTGGTATCTGCTGGGATCAGTGGTTCCCCGAGTGCGCGCGCAGCATGGCGCTGATGGGGGCTGAGCTGCTGTTCTACCCGACGGCGATCGGCAGCGAGCCGCACGACAGCAGCATTAGCTCCCGTGATCACTGGCAGCGCGTGCAGCAGGGGCATGCCGGTGCCAACCTGATGCCGCTGATTGCCAGTAACCGCATTGGTCGCGAAGAGCAGGATGGCTACGACATTACCTTCTACGGCTCGTCCTTTATCGCCAATCAGTTTGGCGAAAAGGTGCAGGAACTGAATGAAACGGACACCGGCGTGCTGGTGCAGACCTTTGATCTGGACGAACTGGAGCACATCCGCAGCGCTTGGGGTGTATTCCGCGACCGCCGGCCAAACCTGTACGGCCCGGTCAAAACCCTGGATGGCGAGCTGGAGTCCTGAGTCGATGTTCAACCTGCATACCACGCCGCGCCACGATGGCTACTTCATGCCCGCCGAGTGGGCACCGCACAGCCAGACCTGGATGATCTGGCCCGAACGGCCGGACAACTGGCGCCAGCAGGCGGTGCCGGCGCAGACCGCCTTTGCCGCTGTGGCGCAGGCGATAGCCGGCTTTGAGCCGGTCACTGTGGGCGTCTCGGCGGCGCAGTATGCCAGCGCCTGTGCCCAGCTGGATCATCCGGGTATCCGAGTGGTTGAGCTGAGCAGCAACGATGCCTGGGTACGGGATACCGGCCCGACCTTTGTCATCAACGGTCAGGGCGGATTGCGCGGCGTCGACTGGGCCTTCAACGCGTGGGGCGGCGAGCTGGGTGGCCTCTACAGCGACTGGGCGCTGGACGATCAGGTAGCCAGCAAGATTTTGTCGATGGAGCGCTGCCCGCGCTATCGTACTGAAGGATTTGTGCTTGAGGGCGGCTCGATACACGTTGACGGCGAAGGCACGCTGATCACGACCGAGGAGTGCCTGCTCAACCCCAATCGCAATCCCCATCTGCAGCGAGAGGAAATCGAGTTCAGGCTGGCCGAGTATCTGGGTATCAGCAAGGTCATCTGGCTGCCCGAGGGCCTGTTCAATGACGAAACTGATGGGCACGTCGACAACTTCTGCTGTTTCGTTCGCCCGGGTGAAGTGTTGCTGGCCTGGACAGATGATCCCGAGGATCCAAATTATCCGCGTTGTCAGGCGGCGGCGGCTGTGCTGGACGCCGAGCGCGATGCGCAGGGCCGTGAGCTTGTCATCCACAAAATTCCGATTCCCGGGCCGCTTCATGCAACCGCTGAGGAATGCGCGGATGTGCTGGTGGTGGAAGGCAGTCAGCCCCGTGACCCGACCATTCGTCTGGCGGGATCCTATGTCAACTTTCTGATCGTCAACGATGGCATTGTCGCGCCCAGCTTCGATGATCCGATTGATGCCGAGGCGCTGGAGGTGCTGCAGCGGGTGTTTCCCGAGCGCAGGGTGGTTATGGTGCCGGGGCGGGAAATTCTGCTCGGCGGTGGCAATATTCACTGCATTACCCAGCAACAGCCGTTGGTCGGGTAGGCCAAGCGGACCTGGCTCACATACCCGGTTCGAGTACTGGAGCCGGATCGGGTCAGCGGGCATAATCAGCGGGCACCACTACGGAGCCGGGCGGTCAAGCCCGGCGGTTTCAGGATGTCTATCCGTCCAGAAGGAATTTCCATGTCGTTTACCAAGTCCCTTCCCTTTCCGCTGATTCGCGGCGCTGCGGCGCTGGGTATGGCGGTCACCCTCGCCGGTTGCGCCGCAACCCAAGGCACCAGCGGCTTTGACGCTTCCGGCCAGGCGCGTCTGCAGGGCGAAATCACCAGCAGCAGTCCGGTGAACTTCAGCGATGGTTCGCACCACCAGGTGTTCGCGCTCAAGCTCAAGCAGGGTGATCTGGTGCGTGTGCAGCAGAGCGGTGCGCTTGACGGTGCGGTACTCACCCTCGTCGACGAGCGCAATCAACTGGTCAATGGCCCTAACCAGGGCGCGCTGCACCTGACCCCTGAAGCCGACGGTACCTATCGTCTCGGTGTCAGCGGGAGCAGCCCGAGCACGTTCGGTCCCTTCCAGCTGAGCCTGGAAAAGGTCACTCCACGCAACAGTGGCGCGCTTGAACTGGATCAGTCGGTGTTTGGCCTGCTGACCCGTAATGGCAACGCCAACACCTACACTCTGAATGTGGCCGAGGCCGGTCTGTACGAAATCCTGATGACCTCCGATGAGCTGGATACCGTACTCAAGCTCAATGGCGGAGCAGTCTCTGCCGAGGATGACGACAGCGGCGGCGGTACCAATTCGCGCATTACCGTGCAGCTGGAGCCGGGTACCTACCAGGTCACCGCAACCGCTCTGGATGATCCGGCAGAGGGCGCCTACGACCTGAACGTCACCAGTCGGCCGCTGCCGGAGGGCGTTGAGCTGGTTAATGGCGGGCCGATCGAGCTGGGTGCCAGCATTACCGGTCTGGCCGACAGCAGCCCGAAGGTCTACAGCCTGACCATCACCGAGCGCGCGCTGCTGCGGGTGGTCATGTCCTCGCCGGTGGTTGACAGCTACCTCAGCCTGCAGGGGCCGGGGGTTGACGTTACCGATGATGACGGCGCGGGCAACAACCTGGATGCCGGCATCACCACGCTGGTCAGTCCCGGCACCTACCGCCTGAGTGCGTCTACTGCCGACGGCAGTGCCGGTCTGTTCACCCTGACCACTGCGACCCAGCCGGTCAGCGGCAGCGGTTCAACCCTGCGTCCGGGTGAAGCGGTCTCCGGCTCGCTGGCCGGTGCCAGTGCCGAAAAGACGCTGGTGATCAGCGAGGCGGGTGCCTACAAGGTCGAGCTGTATGCCGGTGACTTTGACGCCATGCTCAAACTGAGCGGCAACGGTGTCGAGCTGGAAGACGACGATGGCGCGGGCGGTACCAACTCGCGCATCAGCAGTTATCTGGAAGCTGGCCGTTACACGCTGACTGCCAGCAGCTACGACAACAATGGTCGTGGCAGCTTTGTGATCAGCGCCGAACGCGAGCAGTAAGAGGTAAGGCCGGCAGCCCGCTCGGGCTGCCGGTTATCAACGGCAGATCAGCCGTTGAGTAGGGCGCGGCCGCGCTGGACGGCTGCCAGCACCTGAGCCGGTGCGGTGCCGCCGATATGGTCACGGGCGTTGACCGATCCTTCCAGCGTCAACACGTCAAATACGTCCTGTTCGATCTGGTCGCTGAAGCGGCGCAGTTCATCCAGCGACATCTCTGCCAGATCCTTCCCTGAGTCGACACCGTACTTGACCGCATGCCCGACAATTTCGTGGCAGTCGCGGAACGGAATGCCCTTGCGTACCAGATAGTCGGCCAGGTCGGTGGCGGTGGAGAAACCGCGCAGCGCTGCTTCGCGCATGATCTCGATACGCGGCTCGATGGCCGGGATCATGTCGGCAAAGGCACGCAGACTGTCGCGCAGGGTGTCTACCGCGTCAAACAGCGGTTCCTTGTCTTCCTGGTTGTCCTTGTTGTAGGCCAGCGGCTGGCTCTTCATCAGGGTCAGCAGGCCCATCAGGTGGCCATAGACGCGGCCGGACTTGCCGCGTACCAGTTCCGGGACGTCCGGGTTCTTCTTCTGCGGCATGATCGACGAGCCGGTGCAGAAGCGGTCCGGCAGGGCGATGAAGTTGAACTGGGCGCTGGTCCACAGCACCAGCTCCTCGGAGAAGCGCGACAGATGCATCATCGCCAGCGAGGCCGCGGCGCAGAATTCGATGGCGAAGTCGCGGTCGGAAACACCGTCCAGCGAGTTGCCGGATATGGCTTCAAAACCGAGCAGCTCGCAGGTCACGCTGCGGTCGATAGGGTAGGTGGTGCCGGCCAGTGCGGCTGAACCGAGCGGCATGCGGTTGACCCGCTTGCGGCAGTCGACCAGGCGCTCGCGGTCACGCTGCAGCATTTCGAACCAGGCCAGCAGGTGGTGGCCGAAGGTTACCGGCTGGGCAGTCTGCAGATGGGTGAATCCGGGCATGATTACGGCATTGTGACGCTCGGCCTGATCCAGCAGGCCGGTCTGCAGGCGGATCAGCTCGGCGACGATGGCGTCGATCTCTTCGCGCAGCCACAGGCGGATATCGGTGGCGACCTGGTCGTTACGTGAACGACCGGTGTGCAGCTTCTTGCCGGTGATGCCGATGCGGTCGGTCAGCCTGGCTTCGATGTTCATGTGCACGTCTTCAAGGTCGACGCGCCAGTCGAACTGCCCGGCTTCGATTTCAGCGCGAATGGCGTTCAGCCCGTCGATGATGGTGTCGCGCTCGGCATCGGTCAGTACGCCGACCTTGGCCAGCATGGTGGCGTGGGCGATCGAGCCCTGAATGTCGTGCTTGTACAGACGCTTGTCGAAATCCACCGAGGCGGTGAAACGGGCAACGAAGGCGTCGACCGGTTCGCTGAACCGGCCACCCCAGGATTGGTTGGTTGTCTTGTCTTGGGTCATGTCTCGGATGGGTCCGCTGCGTGTAGTATCAGAAAACGGGTAGCATACCACTTCACGCTTGCACGATGGCGGCGGGCTGGCAGACACTGATGACATGAAGAACGGATTCTGGACGTTGCTCAAACAACCCTACGACGGAGAGGACTTTTTTCTCCCCGATCTGTGCTCGTCCGTGGCCGTTTTTACCCTGATCGTGCTGGCGCAGCTGGTAGTGCTGGTGTGGGTGCTGGCACAGCCGGTCGCCGGTGTCTTTGACTGGGTCCAGCTGGCCATGGCGTCGCTGTTCGTGCAGTGGATTGTGTTGCTGTCGGCCGCCGCGCTGTGCCGTTTGCGCGGCTGGATGCAGCGTCGGCCGCTGGCACTGGCGGTAGCAGTCTGCTACGCGGTAGTCATTGCGCCAACCCTGCTGTTTACCGTGCTCGGCGACTGGGTTATCTACCGCGGCTTGCAGGGCGCCTTGCACTGGGATGCTCAGCAGTTGCTTCGCCATGGCCTGATTGCGTTGATCATGACCAGTTTGCTGCTGCGCTACTTTTATCTGCAGCAGCAATGGCAGCGTCAGCATCAGGCCGAATTGCGCTCGCGGCTGCAGGCTCTGCAGTCGCGCATTCGTCCTCACTTTCTGTTTAACAGCCTCAACAGTATTGCCAGCCTGATCGAGATTGATCCTGCCAAGGCCGAGCAGGCTGTGCTCGATCTGTCGGACCTGTTTCGCGCCAATCTGGCCAGCCCGGATACGTTGTCAAGCTGGGGGGAGGAGCGCCGCCTGTGCGAAGGTTATCTGCGCATCGAGCAGTACCGTCTGGGGCAGCGCATGCGCGTGCACTGGTCGGTCGTTGCGTTGCCGGATGAGGTTCCGATGCCACTGCTGACGCTGCAGCCCCTGCTGGAGAATGCCATTTTGCACGGACTGCAGCCCCGGCTCGACGGGGGCGATATCTATATCGAGGGTCGGCTGCATGAGGGGCAGGTGGAACTTGTGGTGCGCAATACCTGTCCTGAACAGACAGACACCCATCACGGCTCGCGCATGGCGATGAGCAATATCCGGGCTCGGCTGCAGGCGCTGTTCGGTGAGCAGGCGCAGCTGACAGGCTGGCGGGATGGGGAATGCTTCTTCAGCAGGCTGGTCTATCCTGTTAAACAACGTCCAACAATGGCAGAGAAGTCATTACCGAATGAAAGTACTGATCGCTGATGATGAACCGCTGGCCCGCGAGCGGCTGGCGCGACTGGTCGGTTCACTGCCGGGCTACAAGGTCTTACCGGAGATGGCCAGCAACGGTCACGAGGCGCTGCAGCTGGTGCAGGAGCATCATCCGGACATTGTTCTGCTGGATATCCGCATGCCCGGACTGGATGGCCTGCAGACGGCGGCCAAGTTGTGTGAAAGCCCGGAGGCTCCGGCCGTCGTGTTTTGTACCGCTCACGGCGAGTATGCGCTCGACGCCTTCGCGGTCAGCGCGGTTGGCTATCTGCTCAAACCGGTGCGCAGCGAAGCGCTGGAAGAGGCGCTGGCCAAGGCTCAGCGGCCCAACCGCATGCAGCTGGCCAGTCTCGGCAAGGCTACGGCATCTGGCGATGACATGCCGGCCCGCAGCCACATCAGCGCGCGGACCCGCAAGGGCATCGAGTTGATACCGATTGAGGACGTGCTGTATTTCATTGCCGATCACAAGTACGTCACCCTTCGGCATGTCAACGGCGAGGTGCTGCTCGACGAACCGCTCAAGGCGCTGGAGGAGGAGTTTGGCGACCGCTTTGTCCGCATCCATCGTAACGCCCTTGTGGCGCGGTCGCGTATCGAGTGCCTGCAACGCACCTCAATGGGTCACTTCGAGTTGTGTCTGAAGGACCTGGAAGGAGAGACGCTGACAGTCAGTCGTCGTCATGTTCCCGGTGTGCGCAGGCTCATGGATCGCCTGTGAGTGACCTGCGACACCCGCCCGCGTGGATGCCTGCCTGACCATGGCGTATGATGCGACCTGGTTTGAAGCGAGAGTCCCATGAGTCGACATCTGCGAATTGCCACCCGAAAGAGCGCCCTGGCCCTGTGGCAGGCCGAGTATGTTAAGGCGCGTCTCGAACAGCTTGACCCGGCGCTCAGCGTCAGTCTGGTCCCGATGGTCAGCCGTGGCGACCAGTTGCTGGACTCGCCGCTGGCCAAGATCGGCGGCAAGGGTCTGTTTGTCAAAGAGCTGGAAACCGCCATGCTGAACGACGAGGCGGATCTGGCCGTGCACTCCATGAAGGACGTGCCGATGCAGTTCCCTGATGGCCTCGGGCTGTATGCCATCTGCGAGCGTGAAGACCCCCGCGATGCCTTTGTCTCCAACAACTTCGATCATCTCGACAGCCTGCCTGCGGGCAGCGTCGTCGGTACATCCAGTCTGCGCCGTCAGGCGCAGATCATGGCGCGTCGACCTGATCTGCAGATCCGTTTCCTGCGCGGCAATGTGAATACGCGCCTGGCCAAACTGGATGCCGGTGAATATGACGCGATCATTCTGGCTACGGCGGGTCTGGTGCGTCTTGGCTTTGGCGAGCGTATTCGCTATTCGATGCCGCCTGAGGAGAGCCTGCCAGCGGGTGGGCAGGGCGCGGTCGGCATCGAGTGCCGCAGTGACGATATCGAGCTTCAGGCGTTGCTGCTTCAGCTTAACGATGAGGATAGCGCGCTGCGCGTGCGTGCCGAGCGAGCGCTCAATACCCGTCTGAACGGTGGCTGCCAGGTGCCGATTGCCTGTTATGCCGAGCGCGAGAATGGCCAGCTATGGCTGCGCGGACTGGTTGGCGATCCGGATGGTCAGCGCCTGCTGCGGGCCGAAGCGCGCGGCCCGGAGAGCGACCCGGAGACGCTCGGCATTTCGGTCGCCGAGGACCTGCTGGCGCAGGGTGCACAGGCTATTCTGGACGCCGTATACGAGGAGGCGCCTGCGCGGTGAGCGGGTGTTTGCTGCTGACCCGTCAGGCGGCGGACAATCAGCGATTGGCTGCACGTTTTGCAGCCGAAGGCGTCGAGACCTGCAGCGTGCCGTTGCTTGAGCTGCGGCCCTGCGAGGAAGGGCCGGTCGAGCGCCAACACATGCTTGACCTGGATCGCTATCACGCGGTGGTTGTGGTCAGTCCGACCGCTGCCCGGTTGGGTCTGGAGCGGCTCGACCGCTACTGGCCTCAGCCACCGGTTGGTATCGACTGGCTGGCGGTTGGCGCAGGAACCGCGCAGGTGCTGCGCGATTACGGGCTTGCGGCGCAGTGCCCGGCGCAGGGGCAGGACAGCGAGGCATTGCTTGCCATGCCGTTGTGGCAGGCACACTTTGCCAGACCGGATCTGCGTGTGCTGATCTGGCGCGGCGAGGACGGACGTGAGCATTTGGCTGACCGGATTCGCGCTGCCGGTGGTACGGTGCACTATCTGCCACTTTACGCGCGCAGCGCGCCGGAGTCGCTGCCGGCGGAACTGGCAGCTGTAGCTCCGCGGGTGGACCGGCTGATCGTGCTCAGCGTGCAGGCCTTGAGCAACTGGCGCGTGGCCGCCGGAGCGCACTGGGAGCAACAGCGCCACTGGCGCTGCTGGGTGCCGAGTGAGCGGATTGCGGCGCAGGCCGCCGCCTGGGGTTGTACAGATGTAGTAACCTGTCGAGGTGCGGATGATGCCGCGCTGGTCGAGGCCGTGCTGACTGGCTCGTCGGGATGACAAAGGGGATGCGTGTGGAACCGAGCGAAGCGAATAACAAGACCGAACAGCCGCCGAGTGTGGCCAAGCCCGAAGTCGACAAGGCCGAGCCGGGCAAGCCGAACCCTGCAGCCAGCCGTAAACCGGCGCGCACTGGTGGAGGCGGCCGCGGGGTGAGTTTGCTGGCGCTTTTGCTGGCTGCCGCTGCTCTGGGACTGTCCGGCTGGCAATGGCAGCAGGCCCGCCAGCAACAGCAGGCCCAGCTTGATTTGCTGGAGCAGCAGGCGAGTCAGCTCGCCAGCGCCAATGCCCGCCTTGATCAGCGCCTTGATGGCGTGCCGCAGGGCAGTGACTGGGCGGCGGCACAGAGGTTGATCGCCGAAATGCAGCGTGGTCAGCAGGCGCTGGCTGACCGCTTGAAAGTCCTGCAGGGTGATGGCCGTGACGAATGGAAACTGGCCGAGGCACAGTATCTGCTGCGCCTGGCCTCGCTCCGGCTGCTGGCGGTGCAGGATGTCGCCGCCGCGCGTGAATTACTGGGAACCGTCGACGGCATTCTGAAGTCGATGCCTGACAGCGGCCTGTATGGCGTCCGCGAACAACTGGCCAGTTATCAGGCCGAGCTGGAAAGCTTGCCCGAACTGGATCGTGCCGGCGTGTTCCTGCGCCTGGGTGCCCTGCGTGATCAGGCCGAGACTCTGGCTGCATTACCGGTGCCCGAATTTGATCCCGGTGAGCTCAGCACCGAAGAGGAATACGCCGATCGCCTGCAGCGCCGTGATCGCTGGGATCGTGTGCTGATGCGTCTTGAGCGTTACGTGCGGGTCGATTTCCAGCGTGGCAAGGTCATCACTCCGCTGCTTGATGATGCGGAGCTGCAGCGGGTTCGTCGTACGCTGCAGCTGACCCTGGAACAGGCCCAGTGGGCCGCGCTCAGGGGAGAGGAAGAGGTCTATCAGGCCAGTCTTACGCAGGCGGAAAAATTGCTGGCCCAGTACTTCGAGCTGGAGAACCCAAGAGTGCAAGCCATGCAGGCCCAGTTGCAGGGGCTGCGTGAGCGTGCAGTCAGCCTGTCGCCGCCGGATCTGACACCGCTGCAGCAAAGTCTGGCCAACTACCTGCAGTCGCGTGGGGCGCCGCAGGCGGAGGAGCCTGCTGATGAGTAAAAGCTATGTGGCCATCCTGGCGGTCGTACTGGTCGCCGCATTGCTCGGTATGGCGATCGCCGAGGACCCGGGATACCTGCTGATTGCCTGGCGCAATGTGTCGATCGAGACCAGCATCTGGGTCGGTATCGGCTTTCTGCTGGCGTGCTGGCTGTTGCTCTGGCTTGCGCGCTCGCTCTGGCGTTTGCTGACGGCGTCTGGTCGCCGAATCAACCCGTGGTCGCGCCGCAACCTGCAGCAGCGCGCCAGTGCGCTGGCTACCCGCGGGCTGCTGGAATTTGCCGAAGGGCACTGGAAGCAGGCCGTGCGCCTGCTCAAGCGATCTGCCCCGCACTCCGAGCTGCCGTTGATCAACTATCTTGCTGCTGCCCGGGCTGCCAACGAACTGGAAGACTATGCCGAGTCCGACGCGCTGCTGCGTGAAGCCTATGAGGTTACCCCCGAGGCCGATGTAGCCATTGCGGTGACTCAGGCGCAGCTGCAGATGGTCCGTGGCCAGTTCGAGCAGGCGCTGGCGACGCTCACTCGCCTGCGCAAGGATCACCCCAAGCACCTCTACGCGCTCAAGTTGATGAGCCAGGTCTATTTGCGTCTGGAGGACTGGGCGCGTCTGCTGGAACTGCTGCCGGAGTTGCGCAGGCAGAATGCGTTGCGCGAGGACGAACTGCAGGCGCTGGAGCGCCGGGTGCATGCCGCGTTGCTGGCGCAGGCTGGTCAGCGCCTGGCAGCCGCCGATAGCGACCCGGCCAGTCTGGTCATTGCTGCCTGGGAGCGGATGCCGGCCCGGCTGCGTGAGGATCCCGAGCTTATCGAAGCCTATGCCTTGCAGTTGCGCGGGCACAGTCGTGAGGAAATGGCCGAGCAGGTGCTGCGAGCCGCCTTGTTGCAGCAGTTCGACGAGCGCCTTGCGAACCTCTATGGGCTGGTCAGGGGCAAGGACTGCGCGCGTCAGCTGGCCAATGCCGAGCAATGGCTACTCAAGCATCCGCATAACGCAACGCTGCTGCTGGCGGCGGGACGGCTGGCCCAGCGAAACAGTCTGTGGGGTAAGGCCCGTGATTATCTGGAAGCGAGCTTCGCCAGCCGTCGGGATATCCAGACCTGCGCCGAGCTGGCTCGCCTGCTGGATCGCATGGGGGATAGCGCAGGAGCTCAGCGGACTATTCGGGACGGCTTCGAAATGCTGGAAGATCACCTGCCGACGTTACCGTTGCCTGACGCCTGAGACTGTGCGACCTGTTGCAGGCCCCGGTTGAGCTGCAAGCGGGCCTGCTCTCCCGCCTCACCCGGGGTGAAGCAAACGTGCATGGTCGGCTCGGCCAGCAGTTGAGGTGCAAACGCCAGCTTGTCTGCACTCTGGCGCAGCTGAGGGTCGTCGGCCATCCAGTAGTGCATGACCTGCTCATCGATGACTGCTGCATCCAGTCTGCCGTACACCAGCTTCAGGAGATTCAGTTCGTCGCTGGCGGCTTCTTTGACCTTGAGCGTGCCGTCGGCCACCAGAGCATCGAACTCGGGCGCGTTGCGATAGCCGCGTACCACGCCGATTCGGTACTGCGCCAAGTCCTCCAGCTTATCCCAGCGCACAGATATATCACTGCGAACTGCCAGGCCGACGCGGCTGGTGCCAATGCTGTCGGAGTAGAGACACAGGTTGTCATTGGCGAAGTAGCGGGGGAAATAGCCCACGATCTCCGGCTCGGTTGTTGCCGACCGGATGGCTCTGCTCCAGGGCTGGAAGTGGATCAGCAGCGGTTCATTCTGTGTCGCCAGTGCCTGATGCAACAGGTGCGACAGGGATCCTTGCTCCGGCAGTTCCGCGCCGCTGTAGGGTGGCCACTCCAGGCTGCTCAGCTCCATCGCTCCGGCGGGGGTGCAGAGCAATGGCAGACTCAGCAGCGATGCTCTCAGCTTGGCAGTTCGCATGGGACCTCCCTGATCTCAGCGGTGTCTGATGGCGTTCAGTCTAGGTCGCCGGACAACCGCTGTCATGTCCTGTCAGGGCTGACGTGGCGCGTAGGCGAAGGCATCGGCGAGCATGTGATCTTCCGGCATGCCGGAAGCCACCAGCGCGTCCAGTGTCCCGTAGACCATGGCAGGGGAGCCGCTGACAATAAAGCGGTAGTCGGCCAGATCGGCGATATCCTCACAAACTGCTTGGTGCAGCATTCCCTGACGCTCCGGCCAGTCCGGCTGGTCGCTGATGACTCTGTGCAGGTACAGGTTAGGTGCCTGCTGCCAGCGTTGCCAGTGTGGAGCCTCATACAGGTCATCACTGTGGCGCACGCCCCAGTAGAGATGGATCGCGTGGGCAAAGCCCTGCTGCAGACATTGTTCAACGATGCTCTGCATCTGGGCCAGTCCGGTGCCGGCGGCAATCAATACCAGTGGCTGATCCGGCAGCTCCGACAGGCATGCCTCACCGAAGGGCGCCTGGATGCGTGCCACCTTGTGTTGCTGCAGATAGTCGATGACTGCTTGTGTGACCGGGTCGCGGGTGAGGATATGCAGCTCGAGCATGCGCTCTTCGCTGGGCGCGGAGGCAATGGAAAAGGCGGCGGGTTCTGCGCCGTCGCGCTCCAGCAGCAGATACTGGCCTGGGTGATAACGCAGGGGTTTGCCAGCCGGCGTGCGCAAGCGCACCCGCCAGACGTCGCCGCCAATCGGGCTGCATTCAACCACCTGGCAGGCCAGTTTGCGCACGGGTAGTTGGCCGGGCGCCAGGATCCCTTCCCAATGCAGCGCACAGTCTTCTAGCGGCTCGGCCACGCAGGTGAATATCTCTTCGCCCGGGCCGGCCTCACGGCTGTCCGGCAGTTTCACGCGGCCATGCAGCAATACCGCTTCGCAGACATGGCAGTTGCCGTTGCGGCAACTATTGGGCGCATCAAATCCCTGGCGGCGCGCTGCATCCAGAATGGTTTCGCCTGGTGCGGTCTCCAGGTCTAGGCCGCCCGGCTCCAGTGTAATTCTCATCAATCAATACCCAGCTCTGCCCAGAGTGCGTCCACGCGCTGACGTACCTGCGCGTCCTGTTCAATCGCCACGCCCCACTCGCGGGTAGTTTCCCCCGGCCACTTGTTGGTGGCATCCATCCCCATTTTGCTGCCGAGACCGGAGACCGGTGAGGCGAAATCGAGGTAGTCGATCGGTGTATTGTCGATCATCACGGTATCGCGTTTGGGGTCCATGCGGGTGGTGATGGCCCAGATAATGTCGTTCCAGTCGCGGATGTTGATGTCATCGTCCACCACGATTACGTACTTGGTGTACATGAACTGACGCAGGAAGCTCCAGACGCCGAGCATCACGCGCTTGGCATGGCCCGGATACTGTTTCTTCATCGACACCACCGCCATGCGGTAGGAGCAGCCTTCCGGTGGCAGGTAGAAGTCGGTTATCTCGGGAAACTGCTTCTGCAGCAGCGGCACAAAAACCTCATTCAGCGCCACGCCCAGCACCGCCGGCTCATCCGGCGGCCGGCCAGTGTAGGTGCTGTGGTAGATCGGCTTCTCGCGCTGGGTAATGCGTTCAACGGTAAACACCGGAAAGCGATCCACTTCGTTGTAGTACCCGGTGTGGTCGCCAAACGGACCCTCGTCGGCCATCTCGCCCGGATGGATGACACCTTCCAGCACGATCTCGGCGCTCGAGGGAACCTGCAGGTTTGAGCCGCGACACTTGATCAGCTCGGTGCGCTGGCCGCGCAGCAAGCCTGCAAAGGCGTATTCGGACAGGCTGTCTGGCACCGGGGTCACGGCGCCGAGAATGGTGGCCGGGTCGGCGCCCAGCACCACGGCAACCGGGAAGGGCTCGCCCGGGTGGGCCTTTTGCCACTCATGAAAGTCCAGTGCGCCACCACGATGGCTCAGCCAGCGCATGATGACCTTGTTGCGGCCAATCACCTGCTGGCGATAGATGCCCAGGTTCTGCCGTTCCTTGTGCGGGCCGCGGGTGACCACCAGCCCCCATGTGATCAGCGGGCCGGCGTCGCCGGGCCAGCAGGTCTGCACCGGAATGCGCCCGAGGTCGACGTCGTCGCCCTCGAATACCTGCGCCTGGCAAGGGGCATCCTTGACGACCTTGGGCGCCATGTTGATGACCTTCTTGAAGATCGGCAGCTTGGACCAGGCGTCTTTCAGACCTTTTGGCGGATCGGGTTCCTTTAAAAAGGCCAGCAGCTTGCCGATTTCTCGCAGCTCGCTGATACTTTCGGCGCCCATGCCCATGGCGACGCGTTCTGGCGTACCGAACAGGTTGCCGAGCACTGGCATGTCGAAACCGGTGGGATTTTCAAACAACAGGGCAGGGCCACCCTTGCGCAGGGTGCGGTCGCAGACTTCGGTCATCTCCAGCACGGGAGAGATGGGAGTCTGGATGCGCTTGAGTTCGCCGCGCTGTTCCAGGCCCTTGATGAAATCGCGTAGATCGGAATATTGCATCTAGCTTCAAGCCTCAAGCTGCAAGCGGCAAGCTGGACGAGGCATGCATGCCGCTTGGGAGTTTGACCCGCCCGCCGGGTTGGCAGCGGGGCGGCGGGCCCAGCGCGCTTCTGCAAGCCCGCACGGAAAACTTACCGCTTGAGGCTTGCAGCTTGCGGCTGGGTTTCAGTTTTTGCTGCGCTTCATCGACAGGAAGAACTCGTCGTTGGTCTTGGTATCTTTCAGACGGTCCAGCAGGAACTCGATCGCCGCGATCTCGTCCATCGAATGCAGAATCTTGCGCAGAATCCACATGCGCTGCAGTTCGTCTTCGCTGGTCAGCAGCTCTTCGCGACGGGTGCCGGAACGATTGATGTTGATAGCCGGGAAGGTACGCTTCTCGGCAATCTTGCGATCCAGGTGGATCTCCATGTTGCCGGTGCCCTTGAACTCCTCGTAGATCACCTCGTCCATCTTCGAGCCGGTGTCGACCAGCGCGGTGGCGATGATGGTCAGGCTGCCGCCTTCTTCAATGTTGCGCGCGGCGCCAAAGAAGCGCTTGGGCTTCTCCAGGGCGTGGGCGTCAACACCACCGGTCAGCACCTTGCCGGAGCTCGGGATCACGGTGTTGTAGGCGCGGGCCAGACGGGTGATGGAGTCGAGCAGAATGATCACGTCTTTCTTGTGTTCAACCAGGCGCTTGGCCTTCTCGATCACCATTTCGGCAACCTGAACGTGACGGGCCGGCGGCTCGTCGAAGGTGGAGGCAACCACTTCGCCGCGCACGGTGCGCTGCATTTCGGTTACTTCTTCCGGGCGTTCGTCGATCAGCAGAACGATCAGGTGGCACTCGGGGTTGTTGCGGGCGATGTTCGAAGCGATGTTCTGCAGCATCAGCGTCTTACCGGCCTTCGGCGGTGCAACCAGCAGGCCGCGCTGGCCTTTGCCGATCGGGGCGCAGAGATCGATGATGCGGGCCATCAGATCTTCGGTGGAGCCGTTGCCGGCCTCCATGACCAGGCGCTCATCGGGGAACAGCGGGGTAAGGTTTTCGAACAGGATTTTGTTCTTGGTGTTTTCCGGCTTGTCGAAGTTGATCGAATCAACCTTCAGCAGGGCAAAGTAGCGCTCGCCGTCTTTCGGCGGACGAATCTTGCCGGAAATGGTATCACCGGTACGCAGGTTGAAACGGCGAATCTGGCTGGGCGAGACGTAGATGTCGTCCGGGCCGGCGAGATAGGAAGAGTCAGCCGAGCGAAGAAAGCCGAAGCCGTCCTGCAGAATCTCCAGAACGCCGTCACCGAGAATGTCTTCACCGCCCTTGGCGTGCTTTTTCAGGATGCCGAAAATCACATCCTGTTTTCGCGATCGGCCCATGTTTTCGAGGCCCATCTGGTTGGCGATTTCCAACAGTTCGGTAATAGGTTTTTGTTTGAGGTCGGTCAGGTTCATAGGTTCGGAGAGTGATGTAAGGGTTTCGGCAGGAAAGGTTCTTTTCGGCCGCCATGGAACATGGGGCGATCAGCTTGGCTGCGGTGTGTTTTGAGAAGCCGCTGCGCAGGGTGCGTCAGGGCGTTGGAAGCCAAATCTAGCACCGCCGGCCGGTGACGTCCAGCATTGCGGGTGCAAAAAAAGCCCCGGCGGGATTCGCCAGGGCTTGATACATCAGATGTTGCTGTCGAGGAAGGCTGCCAGCTGCGACTTGGACAGGGCGCCGACCTTGGTGGCCTCAACGTTGCCGTCCTTGAACAGCATCAGCGTCGGAATGCCGCGCACGCCGTACTTTGGTGCGGTTTCTGCGTTTTCGTCGATATTCAGTTTGCAGATCTTCAACTTGCCGCTGTAGTCCTTGGCAATTTCGTCCAGTACCGGGGCGATCATTTTGCAGGGACCACACCACTCTGCCCAGTAATCAACCAGAACAGGGGTATCGGACTTGAGCACTTCGTCTTCGAAGCTGCTGTCAGTGACGTGCACAATCAGATCGCTCATGTGTTTCTCCAGAGGGATAAAAAGGCGGAATTGCCGAATCATAGCACCACCCTATACGGCTGCGAAAGGCGATGATCAGTCCCCTTGTGCAGGCAATTGTCATCGAGCAGGTGCTAGAATCGAACCAATTCAGACCTGACAGGAAGAGTGCATGGCAGACGCACAGCCGAATGATTTTTCGCTGGTAGCCGCAATTGATCTGGGCTCCAACAGCTTTCACATGGTGTTGGCGCGGGTTGATCAGGGGGAAATACGGATCCTCGAGCGGCTGGGTGAAAAGGTACAGCTGGCCGCCGGACTCGATGACGACAACATGCTCAGTGACGAAGCCATGCAGCGCGGGTTGGATTGCCTGCGCCGCTTCGCCCAGCTGATCAATGGTCTGCCACAGGGCGCGGTACGGATCGTCGGGACCAACGCCCTTCGCGAGGCGCGCAACCGTGGCCAGTTCATTCGTCAGGTTCAGCAGGTGCTCGGGCACCGGGTGGAGGTCATCTCCGGCCGTGAGGAAGCGCGGCTTATTTTCCTGGGCGTATCCCACACCCTGGCTGACGACGAAGGCAAGCGCCTGGTGGTCGACATCGGTGGTGGCAGTACCGAGTTCATCGTTGGCGAGCGCTTTGAGCCGCTGCTGCGTGAGAGCTTGAGCGTTGGGTGCGTATCCTTCACTCGCCAGTTTTTTTCCGACGGCAAGATTACCGCCGCCCGCTACAGCCAGGCCTACACCGCGGCCCGCCTCGAACTGATGAATATTGAACAGGCCATTCAGCGCCTGGGCTGGAGCGAGGCGGTTGGCGCCTCGGGCACCATTCGCGCGGTTGGTCAGTGCATTCAGGCCGGCGGTCGCGGCCAGGGAGAGGTAACCCGCGAAGGGCTGCAGTGGCTCAAGCGGAGACTACTCAAGGCAGCCCACGTCGACAAGCTGGATATGCCGGGGCTGAAGGCGGATCGCCAGCCGATCCTGCCGGCTGGGCTGGCCATTCTGGAAGCGCTGTTCGACGCCCTCGGAGTGGAATCCATGCACCACTCCGAGGGTGCCCTGCGTGAGGGAGTGCTCTACGACCTGCTGGGGCGCCATAGCCATGAGGATGTGCGTGAGCGCACGCTGAGCGCGCTGATGGAGCGATATCACGTTGACCTGGAACAGGCCGCCCGCGTCGAGGCCAAGGCCCAGAAACTGCTGGGCAAGGTGGATGACGCCTGGCAACTGGTCGCCAGCAAACAGGCACCATTGCTGACCTGGGCGGCGCGGGTCTATGAAATCGGGCTGGATATCGCCCACAGCCAGTACCACAAGCACGGCGCCTATCTGATCGAGCACTCCGATCTGCCCGGGTTTTCGCGCCAGGACCAGCAGGCGCTGGCACTGCTGGTGCGCGGGCACCGGCGCAATATGCCGAGCGCCGACCGGCTGGCCGAATTCGGTGATGAGGCGGTCAACCTGCTGCGCTTGTGCATGATTCTGCGGCTGGCGATTCTCTATCACCATATCCGCGGTTATCAGGACATGCCGGAAATGGCGGTCGAGGCCAGTCAGGACGCGCTGGCCGTGACCTTCCCTGACGGCTGGCTGGAGCAGAACCCGCTGACCCAGGCTGACTTCGAGCGAGAAGCGCAGTACTGGGCCAAGGCCGGTTACAGGTTGACGGTTCGCTGAGACGAGTTGGCCAGCTTCTCCAGCAGCGTTGCCTGGGCGCTGCGGGGAATCTGGTTGCCGCTCGGTGAGCTCAGCACGTAGGAGCCGTCAGGTTGCAGAATCCAGCTGCGGGTATTGTCGGTCAGAAAGACCTGCAGTTCCTGCTTGGCGCGGGTGATCAGCTTTTTGCCCTCAAGCGGGAAGCAGGTCTCGACCCGCTTGTCGAGATTGCGTTCCATCATGTCGGCACTGGACATCCAGACCTGTTCCTGGCCGTCGTTGAGGAAGTAGTAGACCCGGCTGTGCTCCAGGAAGCGGCCGATGATCGAACGCACGGTTATGTTGTGTGATACGCCGGGAATGCCCGGGCGCAGACAGCACATGCCACGGATAATCAGGTCGACTTTCACGCCGCACTGGGATGCCTTGTAGAGCGCCTTGATCACCTTGGCATCGGTCAGCGAGTTGGCCTTGGCGATGATATGCGCGGGCTTGCCGGCCTGGGCGTTGAGGGTTTCCCGATTGATCAGTTCCAGCAGGCGTTTCTTCAGTGTGAAAGGCGCCTGCAGCAGTTTCTTCATGCGCTGGGTCTTGCCCATGCCGATCAGCTGGTTGAACAGCTTGTGCACGTCTTCGGTCAGCGCCACGTCAGAGGTCAGGATGCTGTAGTCGGTGTACAGTCGCGCATTGCCTGCGTGGTAGTTGCCGGTGCCGAGGTGGACATAGCGTTTCAGGTTGCGCTCTTCGCGGCGCAGGATCAGCATCATCTTGGCGTGGGTCTTGAAACCGACCACACCATAGATCACTACCGCCCCAGCCTGCTGCAGACGGCTCGCCAGCTGCAGGTTTGACTCTTCGTCGAAGCGTGCCCGCAGCTCGATCACCACGGTCACTTCCTTGCCGTTACGGGCGGCATCGACCAGCGCGTTGACGATTTCGGAGTTGGCACCGGTGCGATACAGGGTCTGCTTGATCGCCAGCACGTTCGTATCCTGGGCCGCCTGGCGCAGCAGGTCGACGACCGGTGAAAATGACTCATAGGGATGCTGCAGCAGGATGTCCTGCTTGCTGATGGCCTGGAACAGGTTGTCGGCGCCGGACAGCGCCCGCGGCAGCCCCGGACTGAATGGCGGGAACTGCAGCTGCGGGTGATTTTCCAGGCCGGTGATCGAGAACAGCCGGGTCAGGTTGACCGGACCGTTGACCTCGTACAGCTCCGCCTCTGTCAGGCCGAATTGGCGTAGCAAGAAGTCGGTCAGCGGTTTCGGACAGTTGTCGGCAACCTCCAGGCGTACTGCATCACCGTAACGGCGCGACAGTAGCTCGCCGCGCAGCGCACGTGCCAGATCGTCGACTTCTTCCGGATCAACAATCAGGTCGGCGTTGCGGGTCAGGCGGAACTGGTAGCAGCCGAGGACTTTCATGCCGGGGAACAGTTCGTCGGCATGGGCGTGGATCATTGACGACAGGAACACGAAGTTGTCGCCACCATCACACAGCTCGTCGGGCAGGCGAATCAGGCGCGGCAGCGAGCGCGGCGCAGGAATGATCGCCATGCCGGAGTCGCGACCGAAGGAGTCGATGCCGTCGAGCTGAACGATAAAGTTCAGGCTCTTGTTCACCAGCAGTGGGAAGGGATGCGTCGGGTCCAGCCCGATCGGGCTGATGATCGGCGCGACCTGCTGGCGGAAGAAGCGGCGAATCCACAGGGTCTGCTTGTGCGTCCACTGATAGCGGCGCAGGAAGCGAATGCCCTTCTCATTCAGCTGCGGCAGCAGAATGTCGTTGAGGATGCTGTACTGGCGGCTGACCTGATAGTGCGCGGTCTCGCTGATCTTGCTCAGTACCTGCTGCGGTTGCAGGCCGTCTGGACCGGTTTGTTCACGGGCAAAGGTAATTTGCTTCTTCAGACCGGCAACGCGGATCTCGAAGAACTCGTCCAGGTTGCTGGAAAAGATCAGCAGAAACTTCAGCCGCTCAAGCAGCGGATAGGATTCGTCGAGCGCCTGTTCGAGCACGCGGATATTGAACTGCAGTTGCGACAGTTCGCGATGAATGTAGAGCTCAGGCGCGTTCAGATCGGGAACCGGGGTGGCTTCGACCACCTTCTCGCTGAGCTGCGCCGGACGGGTAACCAGATCACTGCGTGCGCTGGTTTCGGCTGGCGGCGCGATATCGTCCTTGCTGGTATCACGGGTGCTGTTGAGCTCTGACATGGTTTCCTCTGTGCAGCTACTGACGGCTGCGTAACTGACGCGCCGCGATTTTGGCAAAATAGGTCAGGATGCCGTCGGCTCCTGCACGTTTGAAGGCGGTCAGTGACTCCAGAATCACCGCTTCGCTGAGCCAGCCGTTGTTGATGGCGGCGCAGTGCATGGCGTACTCGCCACTGACCTGATAGACGAAGGTGGGTACCTTGAAGGTGTCTTTCACCCGGTACACCACATCCAGATACGGCATGCCGGGCTTTACCATCACCATGTCAGCCCCTTCGGACAGATCCATGGCGATTTCGTGCAGTGCCTCGTCGCTGTTGGCCGGGTCCATCTGGTAGGTCGACTTGTTGCCCTTGCCAAGGTTGCCGGCGGAGCCGACCGCATCACGGAATGGCCCGTAGTAGGCACTGGCGTACTTGGCGGAGTAGGCAAGGATGCGGGTGTGGATGTGACCTGCGGCTTCCAGCGCCTCGCGCATGGCGCCTACCCGGCCGTCCATCATGTCCGACGGGGCAACGATGTCGGCCCCGGCGTCGGCGTGGGACAGGGTCTGCTTCACCAGCGCGTCGACCGTGACATCGTTCATCACATAGCCGTTGTCGTCGATGATGCCGTCCTGTCCGTGGGTGGTAAACGGGTCCAGGGCGACGTCGGTAATGACGCCCAGCTCCGGGAAGCGAGCCTTGAGGGCGCGCACGGCGCGCTGTGCGAGGCCGTCGGGATTCCAGGCTTCGGCGCCGTCCAGCGATTTCTTCTCCAGCGGCGTGACCGGGAACAGGGCGATGGCCGGGATGCCCAGCTCCACCAGTTCGGCGGCTTCCTCCAGCAACAGATCGATCGACAGCCGCTCGATGCCGGGCATGGAGGCAATGGCTTCGCGCTGTTGCTCGCCCTCCAGGACAAACACCGGATAGATCAGGTCGTCTGCGGTCAGGGTGTTTTCACGCATCATGCGGCGGGAAAAGTCATCCTTGCGCATGCGACGGGGACGGCTGAATGGGAAGGGGCGCTGAACAGGGGAATAACTCACGGGGACTCCAGGGGGGTGCGGGCCGCTGTGCACCTGTCTGATTGACGTTATACGTCCAGATTGTGACGGAAATGTGACAACAGGCGCAGGGCAACCTGCTCCTGTGGGGCACCATCAGGACCAGGTGCCAGCTCGACGCGATTGCGTCCAAGCGCCTTGGCACGGTAGAGCGCGGCATCGGCAGCGCCGAGCAGCGTATTGAAATCATAACCGTGATGTTCGGAACAGGCTACTCCAAGGCTGACGCTCAGATGGATTGGCCGTTGCAGGGACTGTCCGTCATGCTGGCAGATCGACTGTCTGATGCGCTCGGCTACCTGGCCGGCGTCGACACTGTCGAGCCCGGGAAGCACGACGATGAACTCCTCGCCGCCGAAGCGCCCGAGCAGATCCCGGCCGCGCAGCAGCAGGCGAACCCGGTTGACCAGGTGACAGAGCACCTCGTCACCGATCTGGTGGCCGAATTCGTCGTTAATATGCTTGAAGTGATCAGCGTCGAGCATGATCAGCGTAAGAGGCTCGTTGCTCGCCGCCATGCGCCGGAGTAGTTGTTCCGCCTGCAGCAGCAGGCTGCGTCGGTTCAGCGTTTCGGTCAGCGGGTCGAGTTCCGACAGCCTGCGCAGGCTGTCGAGGTGGCGGTAGTGGGTCATCAGAATCAGGCCGCAGGCCATGCCGATTTGTGCGGCCATTGCGCCAAGCACCGTAATCAGTTGAAGCGGCCCGCCGAGCAGGTCGTTTGGGCCGTTCCAGCCGGTCAGCGAGGCTGCCGGTCGGGCAACCAGGATGAATCCGTAGGTCAGTGCGATGATCCCGCTGAACCAGCTGGCGGTGCGCATCGGCGGCCGTTCGGCAACCAGCAGCTCGGTTGCGCAGAGCAGGCAGAATCCGCCCAGCACCAGCGAACTGATGGCATAGCGTACTGTCAGGTTGTCGATCTGATAGCGGAACACCCAAAGCAGCAGCATGGTGATCAGGCTGACTGCTATTGGCGCCCACTGCGGCTGGGTGCGGCCTCGAAATTGACGCAGGCCCAGCCATACCAGCCCGAGTCCCAGGGTCATCAGGCCGTTGGCCAGAATAATCGACAGCCCGTGCGGGATACGGTCCTGATTGATATTCAGCAGCAGACCCAGCATCAGCGATGCATTGCCCAGAGCCCATTGCCGCACGCCGCGTTCGGCAGGTGCCTGCCAGGCTGCCAGAGCGAGCAGCAGGGTTACAGCCAGGGTAACGACTGTCAGGGTGACGGTGAGGGTCTTGATATCCAGATCAGCCAGCATGTGCGCACTCATCCTCGACCTTGGCAGGCCGTCAGCGCTGTTTCGTCCGTGACGGGGGGCGGCGGTCATACCCGGCCACCGGTGCGGCAGACCTTAAATCATCACCGCCGCGCTGCCAACTTGAAGGGCGCCGAGATGTGGTCGGGTTTGCACAAATCCTGATCAGGCCAGAATGCCGCACCCGGTTTTGCCGTCGTTCGGCTGTGGCACAATGCCGTGTCCAATCGCGGGGTGAATAAGAAATGAATATCTGGCTGCGCAGAGTGCTTGTCGGAGTTGCGTTGCTTGCCTGGCTGGCTGGTCTGGTGTGGGCCTACTGGCGGTTTGAGGGGCGCTATATCAAGGCATTTGAGCGACCTGTTTTCTTTCAGGCCGAGCAGGTGGCGCCGCCTTTTGCTCCCGGGCAGGTGCAGGTGGTGCATGTCTGGCAGTCAAACTGCCCCTGCAGCGCCGGCCACGAGGCCTATGTTGAGGAAATGACCAGACGCTTCGCGGAGCAGGGCGTGCGTTTCGCCCGCTCCGGACAGTATCCGACGAGTGGTATGCCGGCCGGCTTGAGTAACCTGCCTTACTGGCCGATACCTCAAGCATGGTCCGGTTGGCCGGGTGCGCCGTCTATTGCCATCTGGGCAGCGGACGGAAGTCTGGCCTATGTTGGACCTTACAGCGATGGAGCGCACTGCAGTGCCGACAGCAGTTTTGTGGAGCCGGTTGTTCAGGCTTTGCTGGCGGGGCGCAAGGTGACCATCACCCGGCAGGATGCCGTTGCCTGTCTGTGTGATCTGCCTGCCTTGGAGAGCTCTGCTGATGTCGAAACCGGTTCCCGAAAGTCTGACCCTTGAAGCGCACTACCTGCATGCCGATCGCGCCATGCTGGGCGTACTCTGGCTTTGCCTGCTGGGTGCGCTGGGGCTCGCCGCCTGGCACGGCACCTGGTTGCAGGCAATGCTGGTTGGTGGCGGAACGGTGCTGCTGGCCCATAGCCTTTATGCGCTGATCCGCGGCAGCCTGTTGTTCCGCTGTTTTGTCGCCGCCGCGTTTATGGTCATGGCGGCGCTGCACATCAATCAGGCGCAGGGCACGCTGGAGATGCACTTTTCGATCTTCGTGCTGCTGGCGTTCCTGATCATCTATCGCGACTGGCGACCGATCGTCGTAGCCACCATCGTCATTGCCGTGCATCACCTGGCGTTTTATGTGTTGCAGATGCAGGAGGCCGGGGTTTGGCTGGCTCAGGGCGTGACCTTCGGGCTGGTAATGGTGCACGCCGGATACGTCATCATCGAAGCGGGCGTGCTGGTGTATCTGGCACGCATGTCCTTCAATGAGGCGCGCGAAGGCGAAGTCATGGGGCAGACCGTCGCCCGTATGATCGGTGACGGCAGCGGCGTGGATCTCACCTGTCGGGCCAATATGCGCTCGCCCATGCTTGATTCTTTCAATGCCCTGCTCGATACCCTGGAAAATATGGTCTCCGGTTTGAGCTCCAGCATGCAGCAACTTGGCCAGCTCGGCAGTTCGGTCAGCAAGGGCGCCAGTGATCTGCGTCAGGGCTCGGAGCAGCAGCAGGACAAGACGCGGTATATGGTGCAGGCCATGCTGGAGCTGAGCCAGGCGACTGCCGACGTCGCGCGCAATGCGGCCGATGCGGCGCGGGCCTCCAGTGAGGCTGACAAGCGTGCCCAGGACGGCCATGCGGCGATGCAGGAGATTGCCCGCGAGGTGGCGTCACTGGAGAATAACATCGCGCAAACCGGCGAGGCGGTCGATGGCGCGGCGCAGCTCGCCATCGATATCGACCAGGTGGTCGATGTGATCAAGGGTGTCGCCGAGCAAACCAACCTGCTGGCGCTCAATGCCGCCATCGAGGCCGCGCGCGCCGGTGATCAGGGCCGCGGGTTTGCCGTGGTGGCCGACGAGGTGCGCAATCTGTCGCAGCGCACGGCGCAGTCGACCAGCGAGATCCAGGACTTCATCTCCCGTCTGCAGCAGGCCTCCGAGTCGGCCCGCAGCGCGATGGAGCAGAGTCGCACCTCGGTGCATCGTTGTCTGCAGGTAACGCAAAGCAGCGCCGAGATTCTTGCCGGCATTGTCAGCGAGATCGCCAGTATCGTCGGGCGCAACGCGCAGATCGCCACCGCGACGGAGGAGCAGTCGGCGGTCGGCGAAGATGTCGCTACCCATTTGCACGAGGTCGAAGCCGTTGCGCTGGCCAACACCGCCGAGGCTGTCGAGCTGGATCGCCTGTCCGCCGAGCTGGAGAAGGTGCGAGTGGTACTGATGCGCGATGCGGCTCAGTTCCGGACCGGCCGCTGAGGCCTCAGAGTCTCGCGATCAGGCGGTCCAGGGCATTGGCGAAGGCCTGCTTGTCCTTGTCACTGTAGGGGGCCGGGCCGCTGCGGCCGGCCAGTCCGGCACCGCGCAGTTCGTCCATCAGGTTGCGCACTGCCAGGCGCTCGCCGATGCTGCCCTTGTCGTAGATCTGGCCCCGGGGGTTGATGGCAGTGACGCCGCGGTCGACCAGGCCGGCAGCCAGTGGGATGTCGGCTGTGACCACCAGGTCGCCGGGTCGTGAGTGCTCGATGATGTAATGGTCGGCAGCGTCGGCGCCGGCGGCTACTGTTACCTGGCGTATGCCGGGGCCCGGCGGCAGTTGCTGGGCGCTGTTGGCCACCAGTACCAGTTCGATCTGCTTGCGTCGGGCGGCCTTGACGGTAACGTCACGTACCGGCCTGGGGCAGGCGTCGGCGTCGATCCAGAGGGTCATGCGGGCTCCTCGCTCAGCTGTTGCCGAGTTCCTGTTGCAGGGCTTCGAGCTCTTCCTGAGCCATCAGCCAGTCTTCTTCCAGTTGGGCGATCTGCTGGCGATACTCGGCCTGACGGTTCAGCAGCTCCTTCAGCTTGTCTTTGCTGGCAGCCTCGTACAGGCTGCTGTCGGCCAGCGCGTTCTCCACCTCGGCGTTCAGGTCGCTGACCTTGTTCAGTTCCTTCTCCAGCTTTTCTGCGGCCTTTTTCAGCGGCGCCAGCAGTTGGCGCTGTTCGGCCGCGGCGCGGCGCTGGGCCTTGGCGTCTACCTTGGGCGCACCTGAGCTCGCTTCCGGGGCCGCCGCCGCGGCCTGTTGCTGCCGGAACTGCGCCAGCCAGCGGGTGTAGCTGTCGAGGTCTTCTTCATAGTTGCGTACGCGGCCATCAGCGACCAGCCAGAGCTCGTCGGTGGTCTCGCGGATCAGGGCGCGGTCGTGTGAGACCAGCAGCATGGCCCCTTCAAAGGCCTGCAGGGCGACGGTCAGCGCGTGACGCATTTCCATGTCGAGGTGGTTGGTTGGCTCGTCCAGCAGCAGCAGGTTGGGGCGTTGCCAGGCAATCAGCGCCAGTGCCAGACGGGCCTTCTCGCCGCCGGAGAAATTCAGCACCGGCTCTTCGATGCGGTCACCCTTGAAGTCAAAGCCGCCGAGGAAGTTGCGCAATACCTGCTCGCGCTCATCCGGTGCCAGGCGTGCCAGATGCAGTAGCGGGCTGGCTTGCGGGTCGAGGCTGTCGAGCTGGTGCTGGGCAAAGTAGCCGATGGCCAGATGCTCGCCGGTCTTCAGTTCGCCGCCAAGCAGCGGCAGGCTGCCGGCCAGCGATTTGATCAGGGTAGACTTGCCGGCGCCGTTGGGGCCCAGAAGGCCGATGCGCGCGCCCGGCGCGAGCTGCAGTTTGACCTGCTCGAGAATCGCCGTTCCAGCGTAGCCAAGGGTGCCCTGATGCAGGTCGAGCAGCGGGGTTGACTGGTTACTGGCCTCACGGAAGCTGAACGAGAAGGGCGAGTCGATATGCGCCGGGCTTAGCTCCTCCATCCGCTCCAGCGCCTTCAGGCGGCTTTGCGCCTGCTTGGCCTTGCTGGCCTTGGCTCGAAAGCGGGCAATGTAACTCTGCATGTGCTCGCGCTCGGCCTGCTGCTTCTCGAAGGCTGACTGCTGCTGTGCCAGGCGCTCTGCGCGGGTACGCTCGAACTGGCTGAAACCGCCGCGGTACAGGTGCAGTGTACGGTTTTCAAAGTGCACGATGTGCTCAACTACCGCATCCAGGAAGTCGCGATCGTGGGAGATCAGCAGCAGGGTGCCGGGGTAGTTGCGCAACCAGTCTTCCAGCCAGAGGATGGCGTCCAGGTCCAGGTGGTTGGTCGGTTCGTCGAGCAGCAGCAGGTCGGAGGGGCACATCAGCGCCTGCGCCAGGTTCAGGCGCATCCGCCAGCCGCCGGAGAAGTCACCGACGCGGCGGCTGCATTGTTCGGTGGTGAACCCCAGGCCGGCAAGCAGGGTACGCGCGCGGCTGTCGGCGCTGAAGCCACCGTGGCTTTCCAGTTCGGCGTATAGTGCGCCAAGTTGCTCGGCCTGCTCCAGGCGCTCGGCCTCGGCCAGCCGCCGCTGGATATCGCGCAGGCGCTGGTCGCCGTCGAGCACATAGTCGACCGCGTTGCGGTCCAGCGCGCTGACTTCCTGCTGCATGTGCGCGATGCGCCAGTCGGCCGGTACGCTGCAGCTGCCGGCGTCGGGTTCGATCTGGCCGCGCAACAGGGCGAACAGACTGGATTTGCCGGCACCATTGGTCCCCAGCAGGCCGACTTTCTGGCCGGCATGCAGGGTGAGGTTGGCGTGTTCAAGCAGTCGCAGGGGGCCGCGCTGCAGGGTAAGGGAGTCGATGCTTATCATGGGGCGGGAGTATATCAGCGCCGCAAGGCGGGAGAAGCACAATGAGTAAGACAACCATCGGCTTGCCGCAATGGGCGCAATGGCTGTACGCCAGGCCGGGTGCAGCGCCTCTGCTGCTGGCGCTGCAGGACGAGTGCGACGAAGACGTGCTGCTTCTGTTGCTGACTATCTGGCTCTGGCTGCAGCGGTGTGCCCTGCCGGCGCCACAATGGCAGGCGCTGCATCTGCAGCAGGCAGCCTGGCGGGATGCGGTTATTCTGCCGGCGCGTGAGGCTCGTCGCGGTCTCGCCGGCGACCCCCAGTCTCAGGCGCTGTATCAGATAGCCAAGCAGGCGGAGGTCGAGGCGGAACTGAGTCAGTTGGCGCGTCTGGCTGTCTGGCTTGAGCGCAGCGAGTTGACGGCGGCAGGGCTGCAGCAATGCCTTGCGGCGGGCTGCATCGGGCAGATGGACGGGCGTCGCGCCGAGCTGGTGGAGCAGCTGGCGCTATGCCTGGAGCGTCAGCTCAGTTCGCTTCAGTAGCGGGCTGAGCTGCAGGCTTGGCTGCCGAGGGTTTGCGTCTGGTCGGAGCGCGGCGGTTGCGCGGCTTGGCGGCTGGTTTGGGCGCGTCGCGCTTGTCGAGGGCCTGGGTCACCTGGGCGTCGATGCGGTCCAGCCCCTTGGCCAGGCGCAGGGTCTGACGCACGTCGGCTTCCAGCTGAGCGATATAGCGCTCGGCGTTGTTGCGTGATTGCTCAAGCGTTTCCAGCGCTGCGCGCAGGTCGGCGATCTTGCGGCGCGTCTTGCTTGCCGGCTTGTTCGGATCCTCGGCGGTGCGCTCGGCCAGCCTTGCTTCGCTCTGTTTGAGCTTTTCCTCGAGCTTTTCCTGCTGGCGCTGGAGCTTCTCCAGGGCCTTGCCCGCATCCTTGATCGCTTTCTCGCAGGCCTCGGTGAGGTGTTCGTTGAGGGTACGTGTCAGGGTCTTCAGCAGATGCAGAGGTGAGGCAACCCTGTCGGCGGTTTTCGGCTTGTCTGTGCTGGTCACGAGCAGCTGTTCCTTGGTCTGCGGATTGCTCAGACGGCGCCGAGCAGATCCTTGTGAGCGGTATGCAGTACTTCGATCAGACAGTCTTCAAGCTCGAAACGTTCATGCAGCAGGCCGCCCAGTTGTTCCAGCTGCTGTTGCATCTGCGTCTCGTCGATGATGCTGGCTGTCTGACCATAGCGATCATTGAATGCAACGGCTTCGAGGGTAATGGCTTCGATGCGCGGATAGACCTGATGAGCCAGCTCAATGCCGCGCTGGTCGTCGAAGTCCTGTGCTTCACGCAGCAGCTGTTCGTAGATTTCGAAATGACCGGCGGAAACGTAGTCGACCAGCACGTCACAGAAGGCCGACAGTGCCGTGTCGGCGGAGTCGGGCACCGGCGTGCGTTTGCGCAGCTGGGTGTAGTCCAGGATCAGCTGGTTGCGTTCGGCTAGCCAGCGGTCGATCAACTGGTGAACACCGCCCCAGCGCTCCTGGGAGGTTCTGCAGGTTTCCAGCATCTTCCACCTCTTTTCGGCAGTGTCGGTCTGGCCGACTTAGTGGGTGTGAATGAATCCCGGGCTGGCATCAGAATAGGCCAGTCGGTATCGCCGCATCAAGGCTTCTGATGCCGGTTGTGCTGCAATCAGTCGACCTTGCGCAGGATCTGCATTACACCGAAGACAGAGAAGCAGATGAACGCGATCAGGGTGCCTTCGGCGATGCTCAGGCCGAGAAAGGTCCAGGTCACTTCTGCGCACTGGGCGGTGCCGCTGAAGACTTGGCTCAGCACATCCCAGAAGGGCAGGGTTTCGAGCATGTAGTCCAGCGGCAGAATGCATGATGGCACCTGATCTGGTGGCAAGTGCTGCAGCCAGACCTGGCGGCCGGCAGTGCCTGCCCCAAAAAGGCTGGCCAGCATCAGCAGGGCGCCGTAGGTTCGTGCGCCGGTGCGCTTGCCGTTCTTCGGGCCGGGGTTATGCAGCACTGCGGCAAGGCAGATCAGACCGACGACGATGAGGGCAATACGCTGAATGATGCACAGCGGGCAGGGCTCCAGACCAACGACGTGCTCAAGGTAAAGAGCGGCAGCCATCAGCAGGACGGAGACAATCAGGGCAAGCAGATAGAGGGGGCGAGAGGCCGGCAGGGTCATGCGAGATTCCGTCTTCGTTCGGGGGCGGACGCCTACCTTAGAGCATGCGCCTTGGAGCGCACAAGGTCCGGTGGTTACCGGTGTTGATGCGAGGCGTTTGCCGGGCTCTGCGGCCCGGCAAACAGCGGCCTGTCAGGCAGTGCCCGCCGCTTCGTTAGCGCGACGCTGTTCGGATTGGGCGAACAGGGCGTCGAAGTTGACCGGGGACAGCATCAGGGGAGGGAAGCTGCCACGCAGTACCAGGTTGTCGATGGTTTCACGGGCGTAGGGGAACAGGATGTTCGGGCAGAACGCGCCGAGGGTGTGACGCATGGCCGCTTCATCCAGGCCGTCGATGGCAAAGATGCCGGCCTGTTGTACTTCAGCGATGAAGCAGACTTCGTTCTCGCCAGTGGTCACGGTGGCGTTGACGGTCAGAACCACTTCATAGATACCCGGCTGCAGCTCGGTGTTGCGGGTATTGAGATCCAGATTGACGTGAGGATTCCACTGGCTCTGGAAAACGGCTGGCGACTTCGGCGACTCGAAGGAAAGGTCCTTGACGTAGATGCGCTGCAGGCTGAACTGCGGCTGACCTGCCTGTGCGCCGTTGGCGGCTTGATTGTTCTGTTCTTCGGCCATCGTGAAAAATCCTTGAAGTGATGGTTGTTTTTTCGGGTTGAAAGCGCTGCTTACCCTGCCAGCAGCGCATCCAGTTGTCCAGAGCGCTGCGCGGCGACCAGGTCATCACAGCCGCCGACATGGGTGTTGCCGATCCAGATCTGCGGAACCGACGTGCGCCCGCCAGTCAGGCGGGTCATCTCGGCGCGCACGGCGGGCTGACCATCGACACAGATCTCGCGGAACTGCACGCCCTTGCTGGCCAGCAGCTGCTTGGCGCGCATGCAGAAAGGGCAATAATTGCTGCTGTAGATGACGACGTCTGCCATGTTATTTGACCAACGGAAGGTTGTCTGCACGCCAGCCCGAGATACCGCCTGCCAGGCGGGCGACGTTCTCGTGTCCGGCAGCTTTGAGCTGCTTGGCGCAGCTGCCCGCGTGCTGACCTGCAGCACAGACCAGCAGCAACGGCTTGCCCTTGTGCTTGTCCAGTTCGCCCATGCGTTTTTCGAGCGCGTCGTAGGGAATGTTGATGGAGTCGACGATATGGCCTGCGCTGAAGTCCTTCTTTGAGCGCAGGTCAATCACAACCGCCTGTTCCCGGTTGATCAGGGTGGTGGCCTGGCTGGTAGTCAGGGCCTTGCCTGACTTGCGGCCCTCGGTGAACAGCAGCAGGGCGAGCACGATTAGAAAGGCGGTGGTCAGCAGATAGTGATTGCCGATGAATTCGATCAGATGTTGGAGAAACTGCATTGAACTGGCTTCCGGGACGCTGAAAGCTCGCGAGTATACACCAAGGTTGGCGGGAACCGAGCATGACAGGCCGCCGCCCGACCAGTAAACTGGGACCCTTGTTGGCGGCCGACAGGCACGCAGTACCCTTTCCCGATCTTTCCAACGCGAGTTTTTGCCATGACAGCAGCGCCCAAACCTGTGGTTTTGATGATTCTGGACGGCTTCGGTTACAGTGAATCCCCCGACTCCAACGCCATCATGGCTGCCAGGACGCCAGTCTGGGACAAACTCTGGGCCAGCGCGCCGCATACCCTGGTGTCGGGTTCCGGCATGGATGTAGGCCTGCCTGACGGTCAGATGGGCAACTCGGAGGTTGGCCACATGAACCTGGGTGCTGGCCGTGTCGTCTATCAGGACTTCACCCGCGTGACCAAGTCGATTCAGGACGGCGACTTTTTCGAGAATCCGGTGATCTGCGGCGCGGTTGACAAGGCCGTGGCTGCCGGTCGCGCAATACACGTCATGGGGCTGCTGTCGCCGGGTGGTGTGCACAGCCATGAAGAGCAGTTGGCGGCGATGGTTGAGCTGGCGGCCCGCCGTGGTGCCGAGCACATTTATCTGCACGCCTTCCTCGATGGTCGGGATACGCCGCCAAAGAGTGCCGAGCCCTCGCTGCAGATGATGGAAGATACCTATGCCCGCCTCGGCAAGGGTCGCACCGTCAGCCTGATCGGCCGCTATTACGCGATGGATCGGGACAACCGCTGGGAGCGGGTTGAGTCGGCCTACAATCTGATCACCGAGGGTCGCGGCGAGTTCGGCGCGCAGACCGCAGCCGATGGTCTGGCTGCCGCCTACGAGCGCGGCGAGAGTGACGAATTCGTCAAGGCCACCACTATCGGTGCGCCGGTCAGAGTCGAGGATGGTGACGCTGTCATTTTCATGAATTTCCGCGCCGACCGCGCCCGCGAACTGAGCCGTGCCTTCGTTGAACCGGGTTTCAGCGGCTTTGCTCGCCAGCGCGAGCTGAAGCTGGCCGGCTACGTGATGCTGACCCAGTACGCCGCCGACATTCCGGCGCCCTGCGCCTACCCGCCGGCAACACTGGAAAACGTGCTGGGTGAATACCTGGCCAAGCAGGGCAAGACCCAGCTGCGTATCGCCGAAACCGAAAAGTACGCCCACGTGACCTTCTTCTTCTCCGGCGGCCGTGAAGAACCGTTCGAAGGCGAAGAGCGGATCCTGATCCCGTCCCCGCAGGTGGCGACCTACGACCTGCAGCCGCAGATGAGTGCGCCGGAAGTGACCGATCGCATTGTCGAGGCTATCGAGCAGCAGCGCTACGACGTGATCATCGTCAACTACGCCAACGGCGACATGGTCGGCCACACCGGTGTCTTCGACGCGGCAGTTGCTGCAGTCGAATGTCTCGACAGCTGCATTGACCGTATCAGCACCGCATTGGCCAAGGTCGGTGGCGAGGCGCTGATCACCGCCGACCACGGCAACGTCGAACAGATGTCCGACGAGCATACCGGGCAGGCGCACACGGCGCACACCTGCGAGCCGGTGCCCTTCGTCTATGTCGGCCCGCGTCAGGTCGAGCTGCGTGACGGCGGCATCCTGTCCGACGTTGCACCAACCCTGCTGACCCTGCTCGGCCTGCCGCAACCGGCCGAGATGACGGGTCGCAGCATTATCACCAGCGTGAAGTAAGCGCCGATGCCCAGTGCTCAGCAGGGACGCTGGCGTCGGCCGCTGATGGCCATGCTGCTGGCTGCGATATGTGGTTGGGTTGCACCACTGGCCGCAGATCAGCCGTCAGATTCGCGTGCTGCCCGTGCCGAGCTGGAGAAGGCCCAGGCGGATATTGAGCGGCTGAAGGACATGTTGCAGGGCCTGCGGCAGGAGGTCTCCGGCATGGAGGCCGAGCTGAAGGAAAGCGAGACGGACATTGGTCGCCTGCAGCGCGAACGACGCGAGCTTGAGCAGCAGATTCGCGATGGCGAGAGCCGTCTGATCGACCTGCGAGAGCAGACCCGCACCCTGCAGGCTTCGCTCAAGGCTCAGCAGGAGCAGATCGCCCGTCAGGTGCGCGCCGCCTATATGGCCGGTCAGCAGAGCTATTTGAAGTTGCTGCTGAATCAGGATGACCCGGGCCGCATGGCGCGGATGCTGCGCTACTACGACTACGTCGGCCAGGCGCGGGTCGGGGAAATCACCCGTTTCAACGACACCATCGCCGAGTTGCAGCAGGCCAGCGCACAGATAGTCACCCAGCAGACGAGCCTGCAGCAGCAGCGCGAAGGGCTGGCCGAACGTACTGCCGCGCTTGAAACTCAGCAGCGCAAGCGCAGCCAGTTGCTGGCGTCACTGCAAGGTCAGCAGCGCAGTCAGGCCGAACAGCTGCGCGCCCGTGAAGCCGAGCGCGCCGAGCTGACACGCTTGATCAAGCGTCTCGAGGAAGCGGTAGTCAGCATCCCGGTACCGGCAGGCAACCTGCCCTTCGCCCAGGCACGTGGCAAGATGCCGTTGCCGGTCAGGGGGCAGGTGGCGGCGCGTTTCGGCAGTCAGCGCGGTGCCGATTCCCGATTGAAGTGGGATGGCCTGGTAATCAATGCGCCGAGCGGAACTCCGGTCAATGCCATTCACGGTGGCCGGGTGGTGTTTGCCGATTGGCTGCGTGGCTCTGGGTTGCTGCTGATTCTTGATCACGGCGGTGGCTATCTGACCCTGTATGGTCACAACCAAACCTTGCTGAAGGAAGTGGGAGCCTGGGTGCAGCCCGGTGAGCCCATTGCCACCGTCGGCAGCAGTGGCGGATTGAGCGAGCCGTCACTGTATTTTGCCATTCGTCACCGTGGTCAGGCGCTGGATCCGCTGGGCTGGTGTATGCTGTCCGGGTGACAGCGCCCGCTGCAGATCACGGGTGGTTGTTGAATATTCCGGACTGGAGAGTTACATGATCGCAGCGCGTCGTCTGTTGGTGGCCGGGTTTGCCCTGGCCTTTGGCCTGTCACAGGTTCAGGCTCAGGAGTCGGCTTCCCAGCCCGCTGCCGCACCGCTGCCGCTGAACGAGCTGCGCACCTTCGCTGAGGTATTCGAACGCATTCGCGGATCCTATGTCGAGCCGGTGGATGACGCCACCCTGCTGGAAAACGCCATTCGCGGCATGCTCGAGGGTCTTGATCCGCACTCTGCCTACCTTACCCCGGAAGATTACACCGGCCTGCAAGACTCCACCGAAGGTCAGTTTGGCGGGTTGGGCATTGAAGTGGGGCAGGAAGACGGCTTCCTCAAGGTCGTATCTCCGATTGACGACACTCCAGCCGCCGAGGCGGGTATCGAGGCCGGGGACCTGATTATCAAGATCGACGATCAGCCGGTAAAGGGCATGAGTCTGATGGACGCGGTCGACAGCATGCGCGGCGAGCCGGGTTCCGAGGTTCGGCTGACCCTGGTGCGTGGCGAAGGACGTCCGTTTGAGGTGACCCTCACGCGCGCCATCATCAAGGTCAAGAGCGTCAAGACCGAGGAGCTTGAGCCGGGCTATGCCTATTTGCGCGTTACCCAGTTTCAGATCAACACCGGTGACGAGGTGCGGGCGGCGATCAATCGCCTCAATGCCAACGGTCAGCTCAAGGGGCTGGTGCTCGATCTGCGCAACAACCCCGGCGGCGTTTTGCAGGCGGCGGTCGAGGTGGTCGACAGCTTTGTCGACAGCGGCCTGATCGTCTACACCAAGGGCCGCCTCAGTAACGCCGAGATGCGTTTCAATGCGACCAGTGCCAATCCCTCCGGCAGCGTGCCGCTGGTGGTGCTGATCAACGGTGGCTCGGCCTCGGCTTCCGAGATCGTTGCCGGTGCCCTGCAGGATCTGGGACGCGGTGTGATCATGGGTACCGACAGTTTTGGCAAGGGCTCTGTGCAGACCGTATTGCCGCTGAACAATGACCGGGCACTCAAGCTGACCACCGCGCTTTACTACACGCCGAGCGGACGCTCGATTCAGGCCCAGGGCATCGTGCCGGATATCCGTGTCGAGCGCGGACATCTGACAGTCGACGAGGGCGAGGTCGGCTTCCGTGAGGCCGATCTGGCTGGCCACATCAATAACGCCAGTGGCAACGAGCGGCCCACGGGCAGCGAGCCCAAGCCGGAGCGCAGCCTGCTCGACGACGACTATCAACTGACCCAGGCGCTGAGCCTGCTCAAGGGGCTGAACATCGCCACGCGTGCGCGCTCCGCAGACTGACAAATGAGCTGGACCTTTCTGTCGCGCGTTGGCGTGTTGCCTGCGCTTGCGCTGGGTTTTGCGCTGTTGCTGGGCGCCTGCTCGGACGAGGAATCGCCTGAAAAGTCAGCGCCCGTCCCGGTGACAGCAACGGCACCATCAACCGAGTCGTCTGACCTGCCCGTGGTCGAGGCGGACGCTGCTGTTGGTCCCGTCGTCCCGGGTGATGCGCCGCCGGCCTCAGCGGACGAGGTGCCCTCGGTGGTTGTCGAGCCCGAACCGGTTCCGCCGGTGTTGCCCATCGCACCGCCCTTGATGCCGCAGTTGGCGATCATCATTGATGACGTGGGTCAGAGCCTGCCGGTTGGCCGCCAGTTGGTGGCATTGCCCGGGCCGGTTGCACTGGCCATCCTGCCGTTTCTTCCCCACTCACAGCTGCTGGCCGCCGAAGCTGCGGCAGCCGGAAAGCCGGTGATGCTGCATCTGCCGATGGAAAACATGGCCGGCCTGTCGATTGGCCCCGGCGGGTTGACCACGGCCATGCCGGAAGCCGAGTTTCGCTCCCGTTTGCAACTCGCCCTGAATGCCTTCAGTCCGATTCAGGGTGTCAACAACCACATGGGCAGTCGTCTGACTTCGGATCGTCAGCGCATGGACTGGCTGATGCAGGTGCTCGCCGAGCGGCAGCTGTTCTTTGTCGACAGTCGCACCACCGCTCAGACTCAGGCTGTTTTTGCCGCCAAGGCTGCACAGGTGCCGAGCGTGTCACGCGACGTGTTCCTCGATAACCAGCGGACCGAGGCGGAGATCAATCACGAGTTCGCTCTGGCTGTCGCGAAGGCGCGCAAGGACGGCGCAGCTGTGCTGATCGGCCATCCTTACCCGGAAACCCTGGCTTACCTGGAACGTCGTTTGCCGCAGCTGGAGGGAGAGGGTGTGCAGTTGGTGAGTGTGCAGGTGTTGTTGGGGCGGTAGCTGCTGAATCGTTGATCGCTCTCATGCTCTGCGTGGGAGCGCCCGTCAGGACGTGCATCTCGGGTGCGTTCAGTTTTGCATGGCATTGCCGGCTGCGGTGTCGTCTGACGGATGGCTTTTCGCCTTTTA
>NZ_NBYK01000008.1:0-21161 GCF_002197985.1 Halopseudomonas aestusnigri | reverse complement strand
GCCTGGCGGGGGACGGCAGAACTCGTCGCTGCGCTCCTCAGACATGCTGCCGTCCTGTTTCCCGCCAGCCCTGCGCTACTCGCCCGCGTAAACGGGACTGGCGTCCGTGCGCGCTGCACCGCTGCTGATCGCACCCACGCTTTGCGTGGGTGCGATCAAGGACATCAGAGACGCATCTCGATGCCGCGCTCGGCCATATAGGCCTTGGCTTCGGCAATGCTGTATTCACCAAAGTGGAAAATGCTCGCCGCCAGCACCGCATCGGCGCCGCCATGCAGTACGCCGTCGGCCAGGTGCTGCAGGTTGCCGACGCCGCCGGAAGCGATCACCGGGATGTGCAGGGCGTCGCTGATGGCGCGGGTGACGCCCAGATCGTAGCCGCTCTTCACGCCGTCCTGATCCATGCTGGTCAGCAGAATCTCGCCTGCGCCCAGCTGTTCCATCTTCTTCGACCACTCGACCGCGTCCAGACCGGTTGGCTTGCGCCCGCCGTGGGTGAAGATCTCCCAGCGGCCGGGCTCGTTCGGGCCGGAGACGCGCTTGGCGTCGATCGCCACAACGATGCACTGTGAGCCGAAGCGGTCAGCCGCTTCGCCGACGAATTCCGGGTTGAACACCGCTGCGGTGTTGATGGATACCTTGTCCGCGCCGGCGTTGAGCAGGTTGCGAATATCCTGCACGGTGCGCACGCCGCCACCGACGGTCAGCGGAATGAACACCTGGCTGGCCATGCGCTCGACCGTGTGCAGCGTGGTGTCACGCTCCTGGTGGCTGGCGGTGATATCGAGGAAGGTGATTTCGTCCGCGCCCTGCTCGTTGTAACGACGAGCGATTTCCACCGGATCACCGGCGTCGCGGATGTTCTCGAACTTGACGCCCTTGACCACGCGACCGTTATCGACGTCGAGGCAGGGGATGATGCGTTTGGCCAGGGGCATGGGCTTTCTCCAAAAGCAGCTGCAAGCGACAAGCTTCAAGCTGCAAGCAAAATCAGTAAACCGGCGCGGACAGCTTGCCGCTTAAGGCTTGCGGCTTGCGGCTGCGTTGTCACACAACGCCTGCGCTTGCGCCACATCCAGCGTGCCTTCATAGATTGCACGGCCGGTGATGGCGCCGATGATGCCGGGGGCGCGGGCGTCGAGCAGGGTCTGGATGTCGCCGATGTGGTGAATGCCGCCGGAGGCGATTACCGGGATCGAGGTGGCGTTTGCCAGCGCGGCGGTGGCTTCGACGTTGCAGCCCTGCATCATGCCGTCTTTGGCAATGTCGGTGTAGACGATGGCGCTGACGCCGTCGGCTTCAAAGCGCTTGGCCAGGTCAACCACCTGAATGCTGCTGACTTCGGCCCAGCCGTCGGTGGCGACGAAGCCATCTTTGGCGTCCAGGCCCACGATGACCTTGCCCGGGAAGGCGCGGCAGGCTTCGCCGACGAACTCCGGCTCTTTGACCGCCTTGGTGCCGATGATGACGTAGCTGACGCCGGCCTTGACGTATTCCTCGATGGTTTCCAGCGAGCGAATGCCGCCGCCGATCTGGATCGGCAGGTTCGGGTAGCGGCGCGCAATCGCGGTGACCGCATCACCGTTGACCGGCTTGCCCTCGAAGGCGCCGTTCAGGTCAACCAGATGCAGGCGACGGCAGCCGGCATCGACCCATTTGGCGGCCATGGCCACCGGGTCGTCGGAGAACACGGTGGCGTCTTCCATCAGGCCCTGACGCAGGCGAACGCAGGCGCCGTCTTTCAGGTCGATAGCGGGGATGATCAGCATGTCTTTTTCCTTTGGAAAAAGAGCTTCAAGCTTCAAGCTTCAAGCTTCAAGCGGTCTGGCTTGTGGCTTGCAGCTTGTGGCTTGTCGCTCGATGTTTACCAGCGCCCGTCCCAGGCGAGAAAGTTGCTCAACAGCTGCAGGCCGTTGGTGTGGCTTTTCTCGGGGTGGAATTGGGTGGCGAATACGTTGTCCTGTGCCAGTGCGGCGGCGAAGTCGACGCCGTAGTGGCAGCGCCCGGCCAGTTGGCCGCTCTTGTCCGGCGCGGCGTAATAGCTGTGCACAAAGTAGAAACGGGCATCCTGCTCGATGCGGTGCCAGAGCGGGTGGTCGATGGCCTGCTTGACCTGATTCCAGCCCATGTGCGGGACCTTCAGGCGGGTGCCGTCGGCTTCATGCAGCTCATTGCCAAAGAAGCGCACCTTGCCCGGGAACAGACCGAGGCAGTCAACACCGCCATTCTCTTCGCTGTGCTCCAGCAGCATCTGCATGCCGACGCAGATGCCGAGCAGCGGCTTTTCCCTGGCGGCCTGACGGACCACGCCGTCGAGTTCGAGCTGGCGCAGTTCGCTGACACAGTCGCGAATGGCACCAACGCCCGGCAACAGCACGCGGTCGGCGGCGAGGATGATCTGCGGATCACTGGTCACGTCGACCTGGCGGGCGCCTGCATGTTCAAGCGCCTTGGCAACCGAGTGCAGGTTGCCCATGCCATAGTCGATGACGGCTACATGGCTGCTCATGGCTTACAGGCAACCCTTGGTTGAAGGGGTGATGCCGGCCATGCGCGGATCTTCTTCAATCGCCATGCGCAGCGCGCGGCCGAAGGCCTTGAACACGGTCTCGATCTGGTGGTGAGTGTTCACACCACGCAGGTTGTCGATGTGCAGGGTGACCTGGGCGTGGTTGACGAAGCCCTGGAAGAATTCCATGAACAGATCCACGTCAAAGCCGCCGACGCTGGCGCGGGTAAAGGGCACGTGCATCTGCAGGCCGGGGCGGCCGGAGAAGTCGATCACCACGCGCGACAGCGCCTCGTCCAGCGGCACATAGGCATGGCCGTAGCGGCGGATGCCTTTCTTGTCGCCGATGGCCTTGGCAAACGCCTGGCCGAGGGTGATGCCGACGTCTTCGACGGTGTGGTGGTCGTCGATGTGCAGGTCGCCGCGGGCCTTGATGGTCATGTCGATCAGGCCGTGACGGGCAATCTGGTCGAGCATGTGCTCAAGGAAGGGAACCCCGATGTCGAAATCGGCCTGGCCAGTGCCATCGAGATTGATGGCGACCTGGATCTGGGTTTCCAGCGTGTCGCGCGCGACGCTGGCCTTACGCTCAGCCATGGGTGTCTCCGCTGATGGATGCATTCAAAGGCGTGCATTATACGTGCCTGCCAGCCAGAAGGGCTACCGGTGACTGATGGGGTCTGCCAATCGGCTTGATAGGAAGGGCTGTTGCCGGACTATGGCTGACGGCACAATGGCAGCGAAACAGGAGGAGAGCCGCGCGTGGATGTGGATCTGGTGGTCATTGGAGCCGGGGTTGTTGGGCTGGCTGTCGCCCAGCGCATGGCGCGTGGCGGGCGCAGCGTGCTGGTGCTGGAGCAGGAGAGCAGCATTGGTCAGCATTGCTCCAGCCGCAACAGCGAGGTGATTCACGCGGGTATCTACTATGCGCCGGGCTCGCTCAAGGCGCAGCTTTGCCGGCAGGGGCGCGACCTGTTGTATGACTGGTGCCGCGCCCATGCGGTGCCGCATCACGTCATCGGCAAGCTGCTGGTGGCGGTCACCGAAGACGAGATTCCCGCGTTGAAACGGTTGCAGGCCAATGCCGCGGCCAACGGTGTCGAGCTGCTTTGGCAGCGTGCCGACGATGTCGCTGCGCGCGAACCGCAGGTGCAGGCGGTGGCGGGCTTGTTCTCGCCGTTGACCGGTATCATCGACAGCCATGCCCTGATGCAGTCGTTCGAGGCAGTGTTGCTGGGCCACGGTGGTGAGCTGTGCTGCAACACGCGGGTTGACGCATTGGAATCGATTGCCGGGGGCTTGCGTGTGGCTGGCACCAGCGCGGGCGAGCCCTTCGTTGTCAGCGCCCGGCAGGCGGTCAACGCCGGCGGACTGTTCGCCCAGCAGCTGCAGGCTGCCTCCGGTGCGCGCGAGGTTGTGTCGCTGCAGCTGTGCCAGGGGCGCTATTTCAATTACAGCGGCCGCTCGCCGTTTTCCCATCTGGTTTACCCCATGCCGGAAGCCAATGCGGCCGGGCTCGGCGTGCACGCGACGCTGGATCTTGGCGGGCAGCTGCGTTTTGGCCCGGATGTGCGCTACATCGATCAACTGGATTATCAGGTCGACGAGGGTTTGCGTGATGCCTTTGCCGCCGCGATTCGCCGTTACTGGCCCGATTGCGATGCGGCTCGGTTGCAGCCAGCCTATGCCGGTGTGCGGCCCAAGCTGTCCGGGCCGGGGGAACCGGCCCGGGATTTCGTCATCCAAGACCACAATACGCACGGTATAGTCGGGCTGGTCAGTCTGCTGGGGATTGAATCGCCCGGGCTGACTGCTAGCCTGGCGCTGGCCGAACTGGTCGCGGCCAGACTGGATGCCGTGTAGGCTGCACGCAGGCGGCGCGGAGGCCGCAAACGACAAGGAGCAAGTATGAAATCCTTTGCCAAGGTATTGGGGATGGTGCTGGCAGGCATCGTCATTCTGGTGATCGGCGCGCTGTTCTTCCTGACCCGGATGTTTGACCCCAATGACTACAAGGACGACATTCGTCAGGCCGCGCGCGAGCAGGCCAATGTCGAGCTGACGCTGGGTGGTGATATCGGCTGGTCGCTGTTTCCCTGGCTTGGTATCGAACTCAAGAACGTGGGTGTGGCGCCGGTGGCAACGCCCGATCAGCCGCTGGCCTCCGTTGGCACCCTTGGTCTTGGAGTGAAGGTGCTGCCGCTGCTGCGCAAGCAGCTGCGCATGAGCGACGTGATTCTCAACGAAATCCAGCTGCAACTGGTGCGCAACGACAAGGGTGTTGGCAACTGGGAAAGCGTCGGTCCTCAGGCCAAGCCCGAAACAGCGGGTACGGGAGGCGCCGGAGCTGCTGGCGAGGAGCCGGCAGACAGTGGCGGCAGCTTTGATATCACCGTCGAAAGCGTGCGGGTGACCAACGCCAGCGTGCGCTACGAAGACCGCCAGAGCGGCCGCATCCTGAGCCTGGATGAAGCCAATTTCATGACTGGCGCACTGATTCCCGACGAGACCTTCGATGTTGCTTTTCAGGGCTTGCTGACCACAGATCAACCGGCCATGCGGGTGCGTGTGGATCTGTCCTCGGTTGCGACCCTGCAGCCTGAGAGTCAGCGCTATCAGCTGAGCGCAGTCGATCTGAAGGTCGACGCCAGTGGCGACCCCTTCGGTGGTCGTGCGGTTAATTTCCAGCTTCAGGGCGACGGCATGCTTGACCTTGCCGAGCAGGTTGCCGAGCTGAGCCAGTTGCGGCTGTCGCTGGCTGATATGCGCGCGACTGGCCAGGTGAAGGTGACGGGGCTTAGCACCGAGCCGCAGCTGACCGGTCGGCTTGACGTAGCTGCCTTCGATGCCCGTGACCTGCTGCGTGACATCGGCCAGCAATTGCCGGAGATGGCAGACCCCGGTGCGCTCTCGAGTGTGGCGCTGTCGGCCAACCTCAAGGGCGATGCGAGCAGCGTCATGCTCAACGACCTGCAGTTGGCGCTGGACGGCTTTGCGCTCAACGGCGCGCTGGGCGTCGCTGACTTCGAGCGTCAGGCGCTGCGCTTTGACGTGAGTGGCGACAACCTCAATCTGGATAACTACTTGCCGCCGCGCAAAGCGGGTGAGAGCGCTGGTGCTGCTGCCGGCTCCGGTGGCAGCCGCTCACAGTCGGCGCCGGAGGAGTGGAGCGATGAAGCGCTGCTGCCGCTGGATGTGCTGGCGAGCCTGGACGTGGACGGCAAACTGGCGCTGCAGCAAGTCACCCTGACCGGGCAAAATATCAAGCCGTTCAGTGTGGCAGTCAAGGCGCGTGACGGCCTGGTGCGGCTGACGCAGCTCGATGGCGGCATCTTCGGTGGCACCTTCGCGGCCAGTGGCAGTATCGACACCCGCAAGACGCCGGTCAGCAATGCGTTGAAAGCGCAGCTCAAGGGGATTGATTCGGCGGCCGCGCAGCAGGCTTATGATGTGCCGCAACAGGTTCGCGGCCTGATGGATCTGAATCTCGATGTCATCGCTGGCGGCAACAGCCTGCGTCGCTGGATGAACAGCCTGAACGGCTCGGCCAACTTCAAGTTAGATGATGGCGCGCTGCTTGGCGTGAACCTGGAACAGCAGGTTTGCCGCGCTATTGCACTGGCCAATCGTAAGTCCTTGAGCGCCGAGCACGGCAGTGAAGACACGCCGTTCGAGCAACTGAGCGGCAGCTTCACCATTCGAAATGGCGTGGTCAGCAACCGTGATCTGGTGGCTGACCTGCCGGGGCTGGCCGGCAAGGGGCAGGGCGAGATCAATCTGCCGGATCAGCGGATTGATTACCGGCTCGGCTTGCTGCTGGAAGGTGATCGCAGCGAGATGCCGGATGAGGCCTGCCAGGTCAACGAGCGCTATGCCGGTATCGAGTGGCCGATCCGCTGCAATGGCTATCTGCATAACGCCGGCAGCAGCTGTGGCGTGGATACCGAGGGTGTGGGCAAGATCGCCGCCAAACTGGTGGGTAACGAAGTGCAGCGCAAACTGGAAGAGCGCATTGACGATTCTCTCGGCGACAAGGCACCGGAACTGCGTGACGCCATCAAAGGGCTGTTTTCACGGTGATACCTGAGGTTTTCGCCCAGCGCGTGCTGGACTGGTATGACGAGCATGGGCGGCACGACCTGCCCTGGCAGCAGGATATGACCCCCTATCGGGTCTGGGTGTCGGAGATCATGCTGCAGCAGACGCAGGTGGTCACGGTCATTCCCTACTACCTGCGTTTTATGCAGGAGCTGCCGACGGTCGAGGCGCTGGCGGCGGCTGACGAGGATCAGGTGCTGCACCTGTGGACCGGGCTGGGTTATTACAGCCGAGCGCGCAATCTGCACAAGGCTGCCAGGCTGGTTGTCAGTCAGCACGGCGGCGAGTTTCCGCGCAGTGTCGAGGGCCTTTGCGAGCTGCCGGGCATTGGCCGTTCCACTGCGGGCGCGGTGGCATCGCTCAGCATGGGTATTCGTGCACCGATCCTTGATGGCAACGTCAAGCGGGTGCTGACCCGCTTCAAGGCGGTTGACGGCTGGCCCGGCGAGAAGGCGGTACATGACCGTTTGTGGCGCATGGCCGAGTCGCTGACGCCCCAAAACAGGGTGGCTCACTATACTCAGGCGATGATGGACCTCGGCGCGACCTTGTGTACCCGCAGCAATCCATCCTGTCTGCTTTGCCCATTGCGTGATGGCTGCAAGGCGCGGGCACTGGGCGAGCCGAAGCGCTTTCCGGCATCACGGCCGCGCAAGGTGCTGCCGGTGCGCAGTTGCGTGATGCCGCTGCTGATGAACGAGGAGGGCGCCGTCTGGTTGCAGCGCCGGCCGTCCAGCGGCCTCTGGGGCGGGCTCTGGTGTCCGCCGCAACTGAATGCCGAAGACGAGCTGGCTGACCTGCTCGGCCGCCTGCAGATGGCTGCGCATGAGCGCGAGGCGCTGGCGCCCCTGCGGCATACCTTCAGCCATTTTCATCTGGATATTCAGCCCCTGCTGCTGCGGGTCTCGGCGCGTCCTGCCGTGGCCGAATCCGGGCAGGTCTGGTATAACCTGCGGCACCCTGAATCGCTGGGTCTGGCGGCGCCGGTGAAGAAATTGCTGCGCCAGATCGAAGCGCGAGTTCCGTCACTGGCCTGAGAGGAGTTTGTCGATGACACGCATGGTGATGTGCCGCAAGTACAAGAAGGAACTGCCTGGACTGGACCGTCCACCCTATCCGGGTCCCAAGGGACAGGCTGTTTTTAACGAAGTGTCGCGCAAGGCTTGGGATGAGTGGCAAAAGCACCAGACCATGCTGATCAACGAGCGCCGTCTGAACATGATGGATCCCGAGGATCGCCGCTTCATCCAGCAGGAAATGGACAAGTTTCTGGCCGGTGAAGAGTACGCGCAGGCCGAGGGCTACGTTCCTCCCAGCGAGTAATTTGCCGGTAAGCAGCTGAAAAAATGGAAAATATTTTCCAGGGTGCTTGACAGGTCGAGGCGCAATCTATTTAATGGCGCCCACGTTGCCCGGGTAGCTCAGTTGGTAGAGCAGGGGATTGAAAATCCCCGTGTCGGCGGTTCGATTCCGTCCCCGGGCACCACTATTTAGAAAGCCCGCTGGCAACCCCAGCGGGCTTTTTTGTTTTTAGTGATTCGAGGCGTCTGGCATCGGGGTTGGCAAGACTCTTGCCTGTTAATTGCCCGGTGTGACCGAACGGCTGATCTTGGTCATGGTTGGCAGCTGTGCTAGGTTTGCCATCAGTACCGCACTCGGATGACTGCATAGGGAACGCTTCCCGATGGCATCGCACCACGAGTGTGACAGCCCCATACCTGACGGCCAACACAGCCTGGTGGATATTGATACGTGACTTCACCCGCTCTGGAAGTGCGCAACCTGCACAAACGTTACGGCGACCTTGAGGTTCTCAAGGGCGTTGATCTGGTCGCCCGCGACGGCGACGTTATCTCGATTCTCGGCTCTTCCGGGTCCGGCAAGAGCACCATGCTGCGCTGCATCAATCTGCTGGAGAACCCCCATCAAGGGCAGATCCTGATCGCTGGCGAAGAGCTCAAGCTCAAGCGCAGTCGGCAGGGCGACCTGGTTGCCGCAGACAACAGCCAGATCAACCGACTGCGTGCCCGCCTCGGTTTTGTCTTTCAGAACTTCAATCTCTGGCCGCACATGAGCATCCTCGACAACATTATCGAGGCGCCGCGCCGTGTGCTGGGCCAGTCCAAGGCCGAGGCCGTTGAGGCGGCTGAGGCCTTTCTTGAGAAGGTGGGGATCGCCGACAAGCGCCACGCCTTCCCGGCACAGCTTTCCGGTGGTCAGCAGCAGCGCGCAGCGATTGCCCGCACACTGGCCATGCAGCCACGCGTGATCCTGTTCGACGAGCCTACCTCCGCCCTCGATCCCGAGATGGTGCAGGAAGTATTGAACGTGATCCGCGCGCTGGCGGAAGAGGGGCGTACTATGCTTCTGGTAACCCACGAGATGGGGTTCGCCAGGCAGGTATCGAGTGAAGTGGTATTTCTGCACCAGGGGCAGGTCGAAGAGATCGGCACTCCGGAGCAGGTATTCGGCAATCCCGTTTCCGAACGCTGCCGACAGTTCATGTCAAGCCATAAGTAAGGAGTCCTTCCATGAAGCAATACAAGAAAGTCTTGCTGGCAGTCGCCACAGCGTTGTTTGTAAGTGCTCCCGCCGTTGCCGAGAGCCTGCGTATCGGCACAGAAGGGGCCTACCCTCCCTTCAACCAGATCGACGCCAGTGGAGAGGTTGTCGGCTTTGACCTGGATATCGCCAAGGCGCTGTGTGCCGAGATGCAGGTCGAGTGCACTGTTGTGACCTCGGACTGGGATGGCATCATTCCGGCTCTGAACAACAACAAGTTCGACTTCCTCGTCGCCTCCATGTCGATCACCGACGAGCGCAAGCAGGCGGTAGACTTCACCAACCCCTACTACACCAACAAGCTGCAGTTCGTTGCGCCCAAGTCGTCTGACTTCGCTACCGACGAAGCCAGTCTGAAGGGCAAGACCATTGGTGCGCAGCGCGCGACCATCGCCGGCCAGTGGCTGGAAGACAATCTGGGTGATGTGGTCGACATCCGCCTGTACGACACCCAGGAGAACGCATACCTGGACATGAGCGCGGGCCGTATTGACGGTGTGCTGGCCGACAACTTCGTGCAGTACGAGTGGCTGCAGAGCGATGCTGGCGCAGACTTCGAGTTCAAGGGCGAGCCGGTGTTCGACAACGACCAGATCGGTATTGCCGTGCGCAAGGGCGACCCGCTGCGCGAGCGTCTGAATGCGGCGCTGCAGACGATCGTCGATAACGGTACCTACGAGACCATCAACGCCAAGTACTTCCCCTTCAGCATCTACTGATGACCAGTCGGGCCCTGCGGGGCCCGACCTGGATGTAAACTCATGCCTGATCTTCACGGTTTTGGTCCAGCCCTGCTCGAAGGGACCTGGATGACTCTACGTCTGTCACTGGCCGCGCTGGTGTTCGGCCTGCTGTTTGGCCTGCTGGGTGCCTCCGCCAAGGTCTCCGGCAATCGCGTTGCGCGGTTGTGCGGCGGCTTTTACACGTCGGTTGTGCGTGGCGTGCCGGAGACCGTCTGGGTACTGATGATGTACTTCGGCACGGTGTCGGCGATGAATGCCATCGGTGCCTGGTTTGGCAATCCGACCCTGTCACTGAGCCCGTTTGTTGCCGGTACCCTGGCACTGGCGCTGTGCTTTGGTGCCTACGCGACCGAGGTGTTCCGCGGGGCGTTGCTGGCGATTCCCAAGGGGCAGAAGGAAGCCGGCCTGGCGCTGGGCATGTCTAACCTGCGGATCTTCTGGCGCATTACTCTGCCTCAGCTCTGGCGCGTTGCACTGCCCGGGCTTGGTAACCTGTACCTGATCATGCTCAAGGATACCGCGCTGGTCTCGCTGATTACCCTTGAAGAGATCATGCGCAAAGCCCAGACCGCGGCGAATGCGACCAAGGAACCGTTCACATTCTATCTGCTGGCCGCGTTGATCTACCTGTTCCTCACGGTCTTTATCATGGCAGCGATGCACTGGTTCGAGCGTCGTGCCAACCGGGGTTTTGTGAGGACTGAACTATGACCTGGGCCGAACGCTGGGCGCTGATCGAGCGCTTCCTGCCGCAACTCTGGGACGGCACCCTGGTTACCCTGCAGCTGGTCGGGCTGGCGGTGGTCATCGGTCTGTTTTTTGCCATTCCCCTCGGGCTGGCGCGGGCGTCGCGGCACTGGTACATCCGGGCGCTGCCCTACAGCTACATTTTCTTCTTCCGTGGCACACCGCTGCTATTGCAGCTGTTTTTGGTCTATTACGGCATCTCCCAGTTCGAAGTCGTGCGCAAGAGTTTCCTCTGGCCCTATCTGCGCGAGCCATACTGGTGCGCGCTGATCACCATGACCATGCATACCGCAGCCTATATCGCCGAGATCCTGCGCGGCGCGATTCAGGCGGTACCGCCGGGTGAGGTCGAAGCTGCGCGGGCGCTGGGCATGTCCCGCCGTCAGGCGCTGCAGTACATCATCCTGCCACGTGCCATTCGCATCGGCCTGCCGGCCTACGGCAATGAAGTGATCCTGATGCTCAAGGCCAGTGCCGTGGTCTACACCATCACCATGATGGACATCATGGGCGTAATCCGCACCATCAACTCGCGTACCTACCAATACGAGCTGTTCTTCCTGGTAGCCGGGGTCATGTATCTGATCATCACGCTGGTCTTTACCCAGCTGTTCCGGCTGGTCGAGCGCTGGCTCAAGGTTGACGCCAGCCGCCAGCAACGCTGACCCCTGCGGCGTGGATCTGCTCACGCGGTTCACCCGACTGACGGACTGGCTGCAGCGCCATCAGGCGCTGTGGCGAGCCCGACCTTTTACAACCCCTGTGCTTGCGTGGGAAGCCGACTGGCCCGAACTGGCCGGCTGGTTGCGCGCACGCTCGCTGGCGGATGCCGAAGCGGCGCAGTCGCAACCGGCGCAGCTTCTGGGTGCGCCTGAGCCATTTGGCCAGTTGGCCGCAGAGGCGCAAGAGCTTTGCGTGCTGCCGCGTTGGGAGGCCGCCGTTTCCCCGTCGGTGCCCGAGCTGCTGCACCGTCACATCCCCGGCCGCAAGTGGCAGCAGATTACTCGCTTTGCTGCGGTGGCCACCGCGCGCACGCCGGCGCCGGTTGAACGCTGGGTCGACTGGTGTGCCGGAAAGGGCCATCTGGGCCGGTTGCTGGCCTGGCAGAGCGGTTGCCCGGTCTGCTGCCTGGAGTGGGATGCCGAATTGAATCGCTCTGGTGCCGAGCTGAGTGCGCGGCTACAGGTTGATGCGCAGCATCTGGATGCCGACGTCTTGCAGGACAGCAATGCCGAACGACTTGGACGCGGCGATACGCTAGTGGCGTTGCACGCCTGTGGTGACCTGCATCGGCAGTTGATCGAGCAGGTAGTTGCTCGTCAGTGCCGGCAGTTGGCGCTGTCGCCCTGCTGCTACAACCGCATCGCCGGCGCGAGCCACCAGCCGCTGTCGCTGGCCGGAAAGACGGCGGCGCTGCCGCTCAGCCGCGATGAGCTGGGGCTGGCACTGCAGCAGAGTGCCACCGCCGGCGCCCGTGAGCTGCGCCAGCGTGACCGCTCGATGGCCTGGCGCTTGGCCTTTGATCACTGGCAGCGGGAGAGCAGGGGAGTGGATAACTACCTGCCTACCCCGTCACGTGCGCCCGGCCCGCAGCCACAAACGCTCGCAGACTTTTGCCTCGCCATGGCCGCTTACCACGACCTGCAGCTGTCGGCACCCGCGGACTGGCAGGCGCTGGAAGCGCTTGGCTGGCAGCGCTTGGCCGAGGTGCGCAATCTGGAACTGGTTGGCGGCCTGTTCCGGCGTCCGCTGGAGCTGTGGCTGGTGCTGGAGCGGGCTCTGTATCTGCAGGAGGCAGGCTATCGGGTGCAGCTCGGCGAGTTCTGCGAGCCGGCGCTGACGCCGCGCAACCTGCTGTTGCTGGCTCAGCGGGATAACTGACAGGCCATCACCAGTCTGTGTACCGCTTGCGCACAGACTTATCCACAGCTTGTGTGTATCTGTGGTTATCCACGCCTTCTGTGCATAACTGTGTTGATGAGGTTGTAGTAACTACCTCAAAGCGAGAATCCACGCGGCTTTGCGGCGTCAGGTCAATTGTTGATCAGTTATGTTTAATGCATGAAAACAAGGGGTTGCATAGCCTTTATGAAGTGTTGATCGAAAAGTCATGCACAAGTGGACGAACGGTATCCACAGGAAAAAATAGAGGATAATCAGCGCCTGCACGCCGCTGATCTCTTTACACAGAAATTTGGCGATATATAATGCACCCCGCGCCGGTATAGCTCAGCTGGTAGAGCAACTGACTTGTAATCAGTAGGTCCCGAGTTCGACTCTTGGTGCCGGCACCATACAAATCAAGGGCTGCAGCGATGCTGCAGTTTTTGACCCCGCATTCAGATGTTCCCGAGGTACAGTTTCAGTACAGTCGTACTGATCGCCACCTCGGAGAGCAGCATGGCAACAATCGTTAAAACCCCCTCTGGTACTTGGAAAGCACTCATCCGCAAACACGGGTGGCCGACCACTTCTAAAACATTTCGCACCAAGCGTGATGCCTCCGACTGGTCCAGGCGGGTCGAGGATGAAATGGTGCGCGGTGTTTATATCCAGCGCACCGCCTCGGAACGAATGACCCTGGAGCAGGCTCTCAAACGTTACCTCTCGGAAGTGAGCCCTACCAAGGCCCCGAAAACTCTGATTAGCGAGCAAGGCAGTGCGAAGAATCTCGTCCGGAAGCTTGGCGGCTACTCATTAGCTGCACTATCTGCAGAGTTAATTTCTGGCTACCGGGATCAGCGCCTATCTGAGACAACACGGCGAAATAGGCCTGTTAGCAACAATTCGGTTCGTCTTGAGTTGGCGCTGCTCAGTCACATGTTTAACGTCTGCATTAGAGAATGGGGCGTTGGCCTTCCGTTCAACCCTGTCTTAAATGTACGAAAGCCTTCGGCGGGGAGGGGCCGGGATAGACGCCTGATGCCTGACGAGGAGCGTCGTCTTTATGCTGCCGTTGACGCCCATTCGAACCCTCTTCTCGGCTATATCGTCCGGATCGCTATTGAGACTGGAATGCGGTCGTCCGAAATCACCAATCTCCGGCGGACGCAGGTAGACATTCGGCGCCGAATTGTCACTTTAAGCGCGACCAAAAACGGGGAGCGTCGCATAGTTCCGCTTAGCATGGCCGCAACAGAAGTCTTCAAACAGGCACTCGACCACCCATATAGACCTATCGACACTGATCTGATTTTTTTTGGGGAGCCGGGCGCAAACGGCCACAGACGACCCTATGCCTTCAATAAGACATGGCAACAGATTAGAAATCGACTGGGCATGCGTGACCTGCGCTTTCACGATTTGAGACACGAGGCGGTTAGCCGCTTGGTAGAGGTTGGGTTATCGGATCAAGAAGTGTCTGCCATTAGCGGGCATAAGAGCATGCAAATGGTAAAGAGATATACCCATCTCAGGGCGGAAGACCTTGTTGAGCGGATCGATTTGCTACGTAAGCAGCGGCAAATCTAGAGAAATACAGCCATCTTTCGCATGCGAAAGATTTTATTTTAAGTTTTTTTGAGAGGAGCCCCAAAAAAGGGCCGAAAACGGGGCACCTCTTCGCACTTTTAGTGAAACACCCGAGAAAATTGGAGTTTCACTATGTCTGCGTCGAACACAAGCGAGTTCACATCCCCTGCTGCGAAAATTGAACAGCATCTGATCAGTACCTATGGGCTACTCCTTACTAGAGAGCACCTGGCTGATGTTCTGAAGAGGAAAGTTTCTGGGCTCAACTGGGAATTAGCTAGGGCAGATAGCAGCCTACGGCAAGTCCTTGAGCCTGCAACACTGCGGCTTGGCCGTCGCACATTCTATCGTGCGCATGATCTCGCAGTTATTCTGGGTGGGAAGCTACCCTACAATGCCTAGCCTCAGCGCCGAGGTACTTCTAGATGATGGCTCCAAAGAGGATGGGGCACTGTCCGCACGAGGCAAGGCCAAGGACGAGCTTCAAGCTAGGCGTGCTAATAAGGCGGTTGACCAAATTCTTGCGATCCAGGGGCAGAGCGCACAGGAGGCTGACGAGCTGGGTTTTATTGCCCGCTTACTCATTCAGGCCACTATGCCGCATAGAAAGCCTGTTGGCCACGAGTGGAGCCGAACCAATGGCCGCTTGTCTATGCACATGATGGCCCCTTCAGCGGTAGGTTTGCCATATGGCAGTTATGCTCGCCTGTTGTTGGTGTGGATCACCACTCAGGCCGTCAGAAACAAGTTTCGGATGGATCACGGCTATATCAATGAGCAGGACGCACGCAGGCTGGAGTTCGGTGAGTCTCTAAGTGGGTTCATGTCCGAGTTAGGTCTGCGGGCTACCGGCGGTGAAAACGGGACTATCACTGCTCTTCGTGAGCAGATGACTCGGTTATTTAGTACTGCGGTCACTGCCACCTTCACCGAATACCAGGAACATACTGGTCAGGTCGTAAACCGAATAGGCGGCTCTATGGTCGCCGAGAAGGCTGAACTGTGGTGGGACACGAGGCATCCTAACCAGACCACCCTTTGGCGTTCCCATGTAGAGCTGTCCCCAAAATTCTTCACGCTCATAACAGAGCGGCCTGTACCTCTTGATACGCGGGTTCTGCGCTTTATCAAGAAGTCCCCTATGGCACTGGACGTGTATTGTTGGGCTACCTATCGCGTCAGCTATCTAACTCGGGATACCGTAATTCCGTGGCGTAGCCTGATGACCCAAATCGGCGCAAGCTATGCAGATACTCCCCAGGGCCGGCGCGATTTCAAAAGACGGTTCTTGGATGCACTGGACAAGGTGGGGATGGTTTGGCCGGAACTGGACATCACTCCAACGGCTAAGGGCCTGTTACTGAGGCGCTGCGCCCCGCATGTGAGGCGCAAGGGCGTGCCGCTCCAGGAGTGATATATCCCGCTATGAAAGCCCAGCAGCGGCGCTGGGTTTTTTGTGGCCAGCGCCCAGAGGCCAAGTGGTAATCGTACTGCTTGCCTATGTCCAATTTTGCTTGTCAACAACCCTGTGGAAACCATCGTTTGTCCTCGCAGGAACTGTCACGCGCGCGCCACACTTGTCCACGCAGGAACTGTCACGACCTGCGCAGGAACTGTCACGCCTCGCGCAGGAACTGTCATGCCTCCCCCGGCTGAGCCCAGTAACCCCGTGGGTTCTCGCGACTCTCCTGTATGTTTTCCTGTTTGTTCTCCTGTAAAAAAAGCTTTTACCTATAGTTAGCCTCCCATTATTGGTGGATAACTGAGTGGCCGAGCATGCCCGTTTATTTAGAGCTTTACGTGATTTGCTTCTGATTCGACCATAGCTTGTCGTTGCTTGAAGGTCGCTAGAGGGCGTTGGAGTCCCGCCCTTCAATAGCGCGGATCAGGCTGGCATAGATCGAATCCAACGTGAGGCTTTGCCTCTCGCGTCCGGAGCAACAAGGTTTTTACAGAAGCCGCGGAGGCGGCAGCGGCCATGCAATGCGACCGTTGCTTCTCAACCGTTACAGTCCCGTGAATGACAATCACTATGTAAGGGGTTAGTGGACGCTACCAAAGCATTTTGATAGCTTTCAAGAACACTGTCTTGTGGTGGCAGCTTTGAACAGTAAGCAGCACCTACTAGGGATGGTTTTCTTAGCCACAATTCGCAGTTTCTTGGCATGGATGCGGTTATTAGGGTGAGCACCAGCACCGGTCTGCTTGAGCTGCAGCAACGAAACACGGAGCTACCGATTGCGCGCCGACACTCAAGTGAACGAGATTTTATCTAAATGTGACATTCTGAAACGAGCAGGTTTGTGGCCGGCCGAGCCAAAGCTACGCCCCAGGGCTTGGCTCAAGAATTTTGACGATTCGGACACACACATTGCCGCGTTTCTTTTAGATAAGTTTACTTTCTACAATAAAGCGCTGACCGACGCCCTTCTGGTAGCCGCTTATAATTCGATTGGTGACGGGATGTCTAAGGGGCCTCTTGCCCCATGTGGGTCGGAGCTTGTGGGAAGTATAAGTTCGGCTGTCTTAACTCCAGTTAGGGGAGAAGAGCCAAATCCCACTGATTCGGGCTACTTCCTATGCCGCAGCGCACGGCAGCTGTTGCATCTAAACGACAAGTTTATTCTCGACTCGGATGCGGCACTTGAACACGCGTACACGGGCGGGACGGTGATATTTATCGATGATTTTGTTGGCTCTGGCGATCAGTTTCTATCGACTTGGAAAAAGTCTGATAAAAATAGAAGGTCGTTCGAGGATGCTCAGTCGAAAATAGGTTTTACTGCCATATATGTGACCCTGGTTACGACAGACTTTGGACTCGATAGAATTAATATTGGGGCACCACATGTTGCAGTATGTGCCACGCATGTACTTAGCGGCAAATCCACTATAAGTGGGGTGCTGGACTCAAATCCTAACTGGAGGGCACCTGTCGTGAATTTTTTGACCAAGTACTCGCATAGGCTGGCTCCCACAGAGTCGTATATGGTTAATAATCAAGAGTTCATGATGTTTGGTTACAAAAAGCGAGGCTTGATGTTTGGATTTGAGCACTCAATACCTGATGCCACCCTGCCAATTTTTTGGTCGCCGGGGCTAGAAAACTGGGAGCCGCTAATTGAACGCACATAATCCAGCAGGTGTCTTAAGACAGCTTTTTGGTGACAATCGAGCAGAGTGGCCATCGGCTAACTTCAAAGAACTGTTTGTCAAACCTGCCTATCTCGGAAAGCTCGAAGTAATGCGTCCATGTTTTCTTGTCGGGGGACGCGGAACAGGAAAAACAACTGCATTACAGTCGTTACGCTATGACTCTATGTTAGAGCGTTTAGAAGGCAGTGGCCAGTCCTTCGAAGACCAAGAGTACTTTGGTGTCCTTGTTAGGATGAATAAGAATCGCGTGCGTGCTTTTTCTGGTAGTGGCATCGATGACGCTAATTGGGCAAAGTTGTTTGCACATTACTTTAATTTGTCAGCCTGTGGAGAAATGGTCAATTTGGCGCTCTGGCTGGAAGCTAGGCAGGGCCAGAGCTTGCAGCAGAGTAATGTGGAGGCGATTGCTCTAGAGTTAGGGCTGGAATGCTGCGATACGCTTGAGCAGCTAAAGGTCATGATAAAGAAAGCGATTTCACACTTGCAGTTGCAAGTCAATAATCCCATGAAGGATCTTGGGATAACGCTGTCGATGGCGGAGTCTCCCCTGCGAACATTTGCGGAGGTCATCCAGTCTCAAAATTTGCTAAATGGTAGGATTATATTTTGTTGTATAGATGAGTATGAAAATCTGCTTGACTATCAACAGGCTATAATTAATACATACATAAAGCATGCTGAGCCACCGTTATCTTACAAGGTTGGTGTTCGGAAGAACGGACTAAGAAATAGGCAGACTTTGGATGGGCACGACTTGCTCCGGGTACCAGATGACTGTTTGGAAATTGAGATAGCCGACGAAGGGTTTGAGCTCTTTGCAGAAGCCGTCGCGGAGGCAAGGCTAAGCTACGCCCAGGAGCTCGGGGTTCAGGTGCCAGCTGATCTTCGCGCCTTTTTGCAAGAACTTACACTTGCTGATGAGGCGGTTGTTTTAGGGGCGGATAGAGTCGCCACTGCAGTGCTTGACGAGCTTAAAGATAACGAGCACTACAGCTACTTTAGTCAACGATCGCCGGCTGAGCTGTCCTTTCTCCGGTACTGGCAGCAAAGTGAAGGTGGTTCATTAGAAGAGCTGGCAAACGACTGGATTCATAATCAGGTCGAGTGGAAAACTAGACTAGGGAACCATGGTTATGCAAGTCTATTTTGGCTTTCAAAAGGCCGGAAGGGTGCAAGAATCAGAAAGTACTACTGCGGGGAGCGAACCCTTCTCTCTCTGGCCGCTGGGAATATACGGTACTTCTTAGAGCTAATAGACACCGCAATTGGGTATGAGCTCGATGAGGATGCAGTGCGTCAGCGACCTCTGACTATCTCCGCAAAGTCTCAAACTCTTGCCGCTAGAGAGGTTGGGAAGCGGCGCCTAAATCAGCTAGAAGGTCTAGCAGACCAAGGTGTGCAGCTTAAGCGCTTGGTCCTGGCTATAGGTAAAGTGTTCTTTGAGCTCGCGCGCGAGCCAAGTGGTAAAACCCCAGAAGTCACTTCCTTTGTTTTGTCAGGTAGCTTGTCGGACATAGCTAAAATTCATCGCTTGCTGGAAGAGGGTATCGGACATCTAGCATTTGAGTCCGATCCCAGAACAAAATCCACCAGCAGCGCGGAGCTTAGGGATGATGAATACCGCTTGCATAGAATTTTCAGCGCTTTCTTTGAAATTTCACACCGTAAAAAAAGACGGATGTCTATAGATGCCTCGACTCTGATAAAGGTGCTTGAGGACCAACCTGCAAAGGCAATTTCTGCGCTTCTTGATGAGAGGCCTCAGGCGGCGGAAGATGATTTGCCAGAACAATTGGCACTTTTTTCTGCCTTTTATGATGGTGGGCAGAAAATATGAGCGGATTGCCTGCTCCTTCGCTTCACACTAAGCGTTTCAAAGATTTTACTATTTCCGATTTGAAGCCGGAGGAGGTAGTGGTCGTTGCTGGCGACCTAGAAGAGAATCGGGACAGGCTTAATGCGTGGGAGGAAATTCAGCGCGATGCTCCTGAGCGAATCGTGTCCATAAAGAGGTTGGATGAAGAAACGATAGAGATACATCACAAAGATCAAAAGTGCCACGTCTCCCTAAGAGATGAGGCTTCTATTAATGGGATATTCAGTTCTCAAGATTTTTTGATTGATGTAACAGGGCTTCCCCACAGTGTGTGGGCGCCGTTATTGAAAAGTGTGTACTCCCAAAAAATAAACACTCGTTTGATGTACGTTGAGCCAGAGTCTTATACCCCTCACCCAAGCCCAGCATCTTCCGCTATTTTTGACTTGAGTGTGACATTTGGTGGTTTAGCCCCATTGCCAGGCTTCGCCCAGCTTTCAGGGCCGGATGATGAAGACAGGTGCTTATTTATCGCAATGTTGGGCTTTGAGGGTAACCGTCCCGAGCATCTTGCGGCGCAGCTTGATCCAGTTCCTAAAGTGATTCCCGTGGTGGGGGCTCCGGGGTTTCAGCTCGAATACCCGGCATTTACGGTTGGCTGTAATCGAATGTTTCTTGATGAGTACAAAGCCCATTCCGAGGTTAGATACGCCCGCGCAAGCTGTCCATTCGAGGCGTTCGAAGCGCTAACTAAGATCCGTAGAGATTACCCAGGGCATTATATATACTTGGCGCTCGTTGGTACAAAGCCGCATGCTATAGGGGCTGTTCTATTCGCGATGAAGCATGGCGAAACAACTGAGCTCCTGTTCGATCATCCAATTAAGAAGCGTGGAAGAACTTCCGGTGTTGGGATAGTCCATGTCTACGACTTCGAGGACTTCCATGCCTATTGATTTGGATAGGTATTACACGCCGGAAGATGTCGCGATTAGCGCTCTGGAACGGGGTGTTTTTCCTACTGTCCCTAAGGTTTGCGCTGACTCCACCTGCGGGTCAGGGCGGCTTCTAGACGCAGCGAACATGGTATTTGGTTCAGTAGAGGCTATCGGGATTGACCGTGATGTCGAAGCCATCAGTCAGCTTAGGCTCAGACGGCCTCACTGGCATTTGTCCGTGGGGGACTTGCTCCATCCTAGCACTGGCGAGGCTTTGTCTCGAAGCCGGCCTGTCGATTTGCTGGTGCTTAACCCACCCTTTAGCCAAGGGCCTAAAAAGTTCGTAGAAATCGAGTTCGCGGGTAGGGAGATAAGGGGGAGCATCGCAATGGCTCACCTCATGCGAAGCTTTGACTTATTCCGGCCCAGCCTTGGCGCTATTGTGATAGCTCCAGAATCTCTTCTCTACTCCGAAACCGATCAGAACGCTCGGCAAGCCCTTGAGGAGCGCTACCAGCTTACAAAGTTGGCAGACTTGCAACGATGCACCTTTCGCGGGGCAAAAGTTCAGGCGTCCGTAGTTCAGATTCTGCCAGGACTCCATCGGCAGGATCATAAAGAAATCAGATATTACAACGGCATTATCTCGGTCAACGTTGTTCGAGGCAGCCTTCCTGTCCACATGATGATATCTGACCCGTCTGGGTTGCCGTTTATACACTCGACAGATCTTAAGCGTATAGCGTCTACAGGAAAAGCTGAAGGCCTATCAAAAACCGGTATCTTGGCCAAGGGAAGGACAAAAGGGTGGGTAATTTTATTGCCTAGAGTTGGGCTTCCTGATTGCCAGGCAATAAAGGCTGTTAAGCTCGAGAGCACTGTACAGCTCTCAGATTGCGTTATCGCTTTAGAGTTCACTACCAAAGCTGCAGCAACAAAGGCAGAGAAGCGGATTCAATCTCGATGGGCGGAGTTCAAAGATTTATATCGAGGCACTGGTGCTCGTTATATCACAATTGCAAGGCTGGGTCTTTGGCTTCCGGCTATAGCTATCTCCCCTGGTTCGCATTGAGGCTCTTATTTTTTGCCGGTTCTTTACAATCATAATGCTGCAGTCCCTC
>NZ_NBYK01000007.1:147741-152954 GCF_002197985.1 Halopseudomonas aestusnigri | reverse complement strand
TTTTACGTCAAGCCTTTTTTCAGCAATTCACACCGAACGATAAATAAGCCGCTTGCAGGCGTTGCGCCTGCGACGACCAGTCCGGCCGCAGACCAAACCTGCAACCCGCAACTCACACCCACCCGAACAACGAGACGACTGCGCAGGCACAAAAAAACCCGCCGAAGCGGGCTTTTCTTGCACCAAGCGCTTACTTCACGTCTTCAACAGACTTCAGCGGATAGTGCGCCGGGTAGGGCAGCGTCGCAACACCGGAGTCGATGGCAGCTTGCGCAACGGCAGCCGGCACCTTCTCGATCAGGCGAATATCCATCGGCTTCGGAATGATGTACTCACGACCGAATTCCAGAGCAATCCCGCCGTACGCTTCGGAAACGTAGTCCGGCACCGGCTCTTTGGCCAGTTCACGGATAGCGTGAACCGCAGCGATCTTCATTTCTTCGTTGATGCGGGTCGCGCGAACGTCCAGGGCACCACGGAAGATGAAGGGGAAGCCCAGAACATTGTTAACCTGGTTCGGGTAGTCGGAGCGGCCAGTAGCCATGATCACGTCAGGACGCGAAGCGTGAGCCAGCTCGGGATCGATCTCCGGATCCGGGTTCGAGCAGGCGAACACGATCGGATTTTCAGCCATCAGCTTCAGCTCAGCCGGTTGCAGCAGATTCGGGCCAGACAGACCAACGAATACGTCAGCACCTTTCATGGCGTCGGACAGGGTGCGCTTGTCAGTCTCGGTAGCGAAGATGGCCTTGTACTCGTTCAGGTCATCACGGCCAGCGTGGATCACGCCCTTGCGGTCGAGCATGTAGATGTTTTCGGTCTTGGCGCCCATGCTGACCAGCAGCTTCATACAGGCGATAGCAGCAGCACCGGCACCCAGGCAGACGATCTTGGCGTCTTCGATGGTCTTGTCGGCCAGTTCCAGCGCGTTGATCATCGCGGCTGCGGTTACGATCGCAGTACCGTGCTGGTCATCGTGGAATACCGGAATGTCGCACTGCTCAATCAGCGCGCGCTCGATTTCAAAGCACTCGGGCGCCTTGATGTCTTCCAGGTTGATACCACCGAAGGTGCAGGAAATGCGCTTGACGGTATCAATGAAGGCTTGCGGGCTTTCGGCTTCAACTTCGATGTCGAATACGTCAACGCCTGCAAAGCGCTTGAACAGAACACCCTTGCCTTCCATAACCGGCTTACTCGCCAGCGGGCCGAGGTTCCCCAGCCCCAGAATGGCAGTACCGTCAGAGATAACGGCAACCAGGTTACCCTTACCGGTGTATTTGTAGGCGTTTTCCAGATCCTTGGCGATTTCACGCACCGGCTCTGCTACACCCGGGCTGTACGCCAGAGCCAGATCGCGGGCAGTCGCGGTCGGCTTGGTCAGTTCAACGCTCAGTTTGCCTGGACGCGGGTTGGCGTGATAGGCGAGTGCATCAGTTCTCAAATCAGACATGGTCACTATTTTCCGGTCAGGTTGCTCATGCGGACGACGGAGAGTACATAAAACGTAACACCCTCGCAAGGTTATTCACGAGATCAATGTCAAGGACATTCTCTTACAACTTTGAGTCATCTTGACGTTGTCAGTCACTGCTCAGCGGGTGTAGCTGAGCCGGGTGGCGCAGACTGATCATGTAGCGGCGAAAACCGTTTTGTTGCTCGCGACGGTCAGCCACCCAGCCACGCACTTCAATCTCTCGCCCGACCCAACTGGCGCCCGGCACAGACGCAAAGTTCACCAGATCCCGGCGTTCCAACCTGAGCGTCAGCGGCCCTTCCAAGTCGATCCAGATCGCCTGACTCTCCTGAGTGACCGCAGCGACCCGGCCGCGCAGCAAATGAAAGCCGCCTTCGGCAAGCTCTTCGACCGACCGCACCACATCCGCCTGCCAGAGTCCTCTCCGGGCCTGACGCGCGTCGCGCTCAGCCGCCAGGTAGCAGTCCGCAAGCGCCGCATTGGGTGGAATCACAATCGCATAACCAAGACCAGCCTGCAGCAGCTGCGCCTCAACGCTGCGGCCGTGGCTGTCGAACAGATAGCCCAGCGTACGACCGTAATGATCCTGCGGATCATCACCGACCTTGAGCTGCAGCGACTCGCTGTCGACCAGCGCCAGCAGCTCGCGCCGCGCGGCCTGCGCCCAGGGCTCCGACGCCTTGCCGTCACGCCCGATCTCGGGGGTATTGATACCCGCCAACCGCAGCCGGCGGCCATCGGCCAGGCGCAAGGTGTCGCCGTCAGTAACACTGCGCACAGACACCGCCTCAACGCCCGGCGGCATGACGCAGGAAGCCTGTGGCGGGTCAGCCTGAACGCAGCCAGCCAGTAAACTGCAGACAAGAAAAAAGGCGCCCACAAGGGACGCCTTCTTTTCGTTTGCCAGAGCCACAAGGGCCTGCATGGCAAACTTACTTGCTGCTGACCGCGCCAAAGCGAGCCTTGAAGCGCTCGATACGGCCGCCGGTATCCAGAACCTTCTGCTTACCGGTGTAGAACGGGTGGCACTCGGAGCAGACGTCCAGGTGGATCGGAGCGCACAGAGTGGAACGGGTCTTGATCACCGCGCCGCAGCTGCAGGTCGCTTCGATTTCTTCGTACTTCGGATGCAAATCAGCTTTCATGGTATGTCCTCGGTTGGTTTGTGCCGCCACCGGATCAACCTGATCGGGCACCGCACTCTGAATCTGTTCTACCAGCCAAGTGACTGCATGCCACAAGCGGCGCATACAGAGTGACCGGAAAATAGGCCGGCGATGATAACAGAATCCGCCAACGACGCAAGCACCATTGTTTTCCGCCCGTCGGTGGTAACATCAGCGCCACGCCCCATGGAGTGATCTGCGTGACCGGACCTATCCTGCAAGTTGCCCTGCCCTCACCGCTGAGACGCCTGTTCGACTACCGCGCGCCGCGGGGAGTCAGTGCGGCCGACCTGCAGGTGGGCCAGCGGGTTCGCGTACCGTTCGGCAATCGCGCCATGGTGGGCATGATCGCCGGCATCAGTGACCACACCGAGGTACCGGCCAATCGACTCAAGCCCGCCGAGGCGCTGCTCGATCTGACGCCAGTTCTGCCCGACAGCCTCTGGCGCCTGTGCCTGTGGACCGCACGCTACTACCAGCACGGCCTGGGCGATACTCTCAGTGTCGCCCTGCCGGTCCTGCTGCGCCAGGGTGAACCGGCGTTGGCCCGCCAGGACCAGCTCTGGCAGCTGCAGCCCGGCGCCTACCCCGAGCACCCGGCGGTGCAGCGCGCGCCCAAGCAAAAGCAGGCGGTGCAAATCCTTGCCCAGCACCCGCATGGCCTGTCCCACGCACTGATCGGTCAATGGGGGCTGAGCCGCGACACGCTGGTGACCCTTGAGGGCAAGGGCCTGGTCCAGCGTATCGAGCGCTCACCGCACCATGTCGCCGAACCGCTGCCTTTATTAAGGCAGGCGCACCTCACTGCCAACGCCGAACAGCAGGCGGCACTGGACGCGATTCTCGGTGCCGAGGGTTTTCATACCTGGCTGCTGGAAGGGGTAACCGGCAGCGGCAAGACCGAGGTCTATCTGCAGGCCATCGAGCGCTGCCTGCTCAGCGGCCACCAGGCGCTGGTACTGATCCCGGAGATCGGCCTGACCCCCCAAACCCTGAGCCGCTTTCAACAGCGCTTCAGCGCACCGGTGGTGATTCTCCATTCCGGCCTGAATGATCGCGAGCGACTGGATGCCTGGATCGCTGCCCGCGACGGCGACGCATCCATTGTTATTGGTACCCGCTCGGCGATCTTCACCCCGCTGGCGCGGCCCGGCCTGATCATCGTCGATGAGGAACACGACCTTTCCTATAAACAGCAGGACGGTCTGCGCTACAACGCGCGGGATCTCGCGGTCTACCGCGGCCACCTGGAACAGGTTCCGGTGATCCTCGGCTCGGCGACGCCATCGTTCGAGAGCCTGCACAACGTGCAACAGGGCCGCTACCGGCACCTGCGCCTGACCATTCGCGCCGGCAATGCCAAGACCCCAACCTTCCAGTGCCTCGACATCCGCAGTCGACCGCTGGAAGGCGGCCTCTCCCGCCCGTTGACCGAGCTGGTCGGCGAACACCTCAAGCGCGGCAATCAGGTACTGGTGTTCATCAACCGCCGCGGCTTTGCCCCGACCCTGATGTGCCACGACTGCGGCTGGATTGCCGAGTGCCGGCGCTGCGACGCGCGCATGACCGTGCACCAGTCGCCGCCGCACCTGCACTGCCATCACTGCAACAGCCAGCGCCCGCTCGATCGCCACTGCCCCAAATGCCAAAGGGAGGACCTGCGCCCGCTGGGTGCCGGTACCGAGCGCACCGAGGAGTTCCTCAAGGAACGCTTTGCGCACATCGACGTACTGCGCATCGATCGCGAGAGCATGAGCCGCAAGCGCGCCATGCAGGACATGATGGACACCATCCAGAGCGCCAGGCCGTGCATTCTGGTCGGCACCCAGATGCTTGCAAAGGGGCATCACTTCCCCAACGTAACCCTGGTCGCCATTCTGGACGCCGACGGGGGGCTGTTCTCCGCCGACTTTCGCGGCCCCGAGCGCATGGCACAGATGATTACTCAGGTCGCCGGACGCGCCGGACGCGCCGAAAAGCCGGGGCAGGTCATCATTCAGACCCACATGGCCGAGCACCCATTGCTGATCGAACTGACCGAGCGCGGCTACCCGGCGATTGCCGAGCGCGAACTGGCCGAGCGCGAAATGGCCCAGCTGCCGCCCTACCGCTTCATGGCGCTGCTGCGCGCCGAGGCCAACCGGGCCAGCGCCGCCGAGGACTTTCTCGAAGCCGCGCTGGAGCAGGCCGAGATGCTGATCGGCCAGCACAACCTGCCGGATATCGACCTGCTCGGCCCGGTACCCTCACCAATGGAGCGCCGCGCCGGACGCCACCGTGCCCAGCTATTAATGCAAGCGGTCCAGCGCTCAGCCCTGCACCAGCTGGTGCACATGCTGCTGCCGCTGCTGGAACAGCACCCGCAGGCGCGCAAGGTGCGCTGGTCGATTGATATTGATCCGCTGGATATGTTTTAGCAGTGGAGTGATGGCTTCCGCGCTCCGCCAGACCGGACGCAGAGCGTGGGAGCGATCAGGGGTGTTGCAATGCGTGAAGACTGCACGGATCCACTCCCCGTTTACGCGGGCGAGTAACGCAGGATTGGCAGGAAAAAGGACAGCAGCCTGTTT
>NZ_NBYK01000007.1:112919-147026 GCF_002197985.1 Halopseudomonas aestusnigri | reverse complement strand
TAAAAGGCGAAAAGCAAACTCGACAAAAGCACCTTGCAGAGAACGATCACCCTTGTGCAGCCACCGCAGAGCTACATAAAGCCCGCGCCAGCCGCAACGACAAACCCCAACCGACCACAGGGTTTGGCAAGCCGCCCCATAAAACGGATAATGTCGGGTTTTCACTGGGCACCTGCCGGATACTCCATTAAATGAAGAACCTGATCAGCCAACTGCTTGCCGACGCTGTAGACCGCCTCAAGGCCGACGGCGTCCTGCCGACCGACCTTTCGCCCTCCATTCAGGTCGAGAACGCGCGCGACAAGGCGCACGGCGACTTCGCCAGCAACCTGGCGATGATGCTGGCCAAGCCGGCCGGCATGAAACCGCGCGATCTGGCCGAGAAGCTGATCGCCGCCCTGCCCGCCCATCAGGCAGTGGCGTCGGTCAACATCGCCGGCCCGGGCTTTATCAACTTCTTCCAGGATGCCGGCTGGCTGGCCGGTCAGCTTGAAGCCGCACTGGCCGACCCGCAACTGAGCGTGCGCGCCGAGGTTCCGGCTCAGCGCGTGGTGGTCGACTACTCCTCGCCAAACCTGGCCAAGGAGATGCACGTAGGTCATCTGCGCTCCTCGATCATCGGTGATGCGGTTGCCCGCATCCTCGAATTCCTCGGCCACACCGTGATCCGTCAGAATCATGTGGGCGACTGGGGCACCCAGTTCGGCATGCTGCTGGCCTATATGGAAGAGCACAGCGTCGACGCCGAAGCCGAGCTGGGCGATCTGGAGAATTTCTACCGCCAGGCCAAGAAACGCTTCGACGAGAGCGAAGACTTCGCCGCCCGCGCGCGCCAGCGCGTCGTCGACCTGCAGGCCGGGGAACCTTCCTGTCTGGCACTGTGGGAGCGCTTCAACAGCATTTCCCTCGGCCATTGCCAGGCCGTCTACGACCGCCTCGGCGTCAGCCTGACGCCTGCTGATGTGCGCGGCGAAAGCGCCTACAACGCCGATCTGCAGGGCATCGTTGCCGATCTGCGTAGCGCCGGTCTGCTGACCGAGAGCGATGGCGCCCAGTGCGTCTTCCTCGAGCAGTTCAAGAACGCCGAGGGCAACCCGCTGCCGGTGATCGTACAAAAGGCCGGCGGCGGCTATCTGTATGCCACCACTGACCTGGCCGCCATGCGCTACCGCCATGCAGAGCTGCATGCCAACCGGGTGCTTTACTTTGTCGATCAGCGTCAGGCGCTGCACTTCCAGCAGGTGTTTGCCGTGGCGCGGGCAGCCGGCTTTGTGCCCGCCGACATGCAACTTGAGCACATGGGCTTCGGCACCATGAACGGTGCCGATGGCAAGCCGTTCAAGACCCGCGACGGCGGCACCGTCAAGCTGGTCGACCTGCTCGACGAGGCAGAGCAGCGTGCTCTGCGCCTGGTTAAAGAGAAGAACCCGGAGCTGCCGTCCGACGAGCTGCGCGCCATCGGCGCCGCCGTGGGTATCGGCGCGGTCAAGTACGCCGACCTCTCCAAGCATCGCAGCAGCGACTACAGCTTCAACTTCGACCTGATGCTGAGCTTCGAGGGCAATACCGCGCCCTACATGATGTACGCCTATACCCGTGTTGCCAGCGTATTCCGCAAATTGGAACGCAGCATGGATGCGGTCGCGGATCTGGCTCCTATGGCTCTGGTCGAGCCGGCCGAAACCGAACTGGGCGCGCATCTGGCGCAATTCAACGCCACGCTGAATTACGTTGCTCGCGAAGGCACCCCGCACGTACTCTGCACCTATCTGTACGAGCTGGCCGGTCGCTTCTCCAGCTTCTATGAACAGTGCCCGATCCTCGCAGCGGACAGCGAGACCCAGCGCGACAGCCGTCTGCGCCTGGCAGCACTGACCGGCCGTACCCTCAAGCAGGGTCTGAACCTGTTGGGCATCAACACTCTGGAGCGTATGTAAGGGCATGGCAAAAGGACGCAAAGCCCCTCGCCGCGGCGCCAGCCGCGCGCAATCAGCGCCACGGCGCAAAGGTATTCCCGGCTGGTTGTGGCTGGTCAGCGGTCTGGTGATTGGTGTGTTCGTTACCTTCCTGCTGCAACTCGAACCGGGCCGCGAGGAGGTAAGGCGCTCGCCCGAGCCGCCCAAGCCAAGCAACACACCCGCTGCGCCCCCAACGACGCCCAAGCCGCAGTACGACTTCTACACCCTGCTGCCGGAGTCCGAGGTCAGCACACCACAGCAGGCGGCACCGACCACACCCGCACCAACACCGGCACCCGAGGCCAGCGAACCTGCGACAGGCGGGCCGTCCTATTACCTGCAGGCGGGCTCTTTCCGCCAGCGTTCGGATGCCGACCAGCTGCGCGCACAGATCCTGCTGCTGGGCATGGACGTGAAACTGGAGAACGCCACCATCAACGGCAACCAGTGGTACCGCGTTCAGGTTGGCCCGTTCAGCAATAAGGACAGCATGACCCAGGCCCAGCGCCCCTCAGCGGCAACGGCTTCAGCAACCTGCTGCCGCAACAGCGCTGAGCCTCTCGCGCCCGTTGCTCGGGCGCATCCAGCCTTGCCTTGAAATCCTGATCAGTGCCCCCAGATCAGGATGCAAGGCAGCGATCCTGCCACTTTTTCCCCCACAGCCAACCAGGAGTTGCGCGTGACTACAATCGTATCCGTACGCCGCCACGGCAAGGTCGTGATCGGTGGTGACGGCCAGGTATCCCTCGGCAACACCGTCATGAAGGGCAACGCCCGCAAGGTACGCCGCCTCTACAAGGATCAGGTCATTGCCGGTTTCGCCGGTGGTACCGCCGATGCCTTTACCCTGTTCGAACGCTTTGAAGCCCAGCTGGAAAAACACCAGGGCAACCTCGTCCGCGCCGCCGTCGAGCTGGCAAAGGACTGGCGCACCGACCGCGCCCTGCGCAAGCTGGAAGCCCTGCTTGCCGTCGCCAACAAGGACGCCTCGCTGATCATCACCGGCAACGGCGATGTCATCGAGCCTGAAGAAGGGTTGATCGCCATCGGTTCCGGTGGCCCCTACGCGCAATCCGCCGCGCGTGCCCTGCTGATGCACACCGAGCTGTCTGCTCGCGAGATCGTCGAAACCAGCCTCAACATTGCCGGCGACATCTGCATCTATACCAACCGCAACCTGACTATCGAGGAGCTGGACGCCAATACCTGAGGCGACCGGATTCAACCCCATGTCCATGACACCCCGTGAGATCGTGCACGAGCTGGACCGACACATCATCGGTCAGCAGGATGCCAAGCGCGCCGTCGCCATCGCCCTGCGCAACCGCTGGCGCCGCCAGCAGCTGCCCGAGGCGCTGCGCAACGAAGTCACCCCGAAGAACATTCTGATGATCGGCCCGACCGGTGTCGGCAAGACCGAAATCGCCCGTCGCCTGGCGAAACTGGCCCAGGCGCCGTTCATCAAGGTCGAAGCCACCAAGTTCACCGAGGTGGGGTACGTCGGCCGCGACGTCGAGTCCATCATCCGTGACTTGGTCGATGCCGCCATCAAGCTGCTGCGCGAACAGGAAATGACCAAGGTGCGCTACCGCGCCGAAGATGCGGCCGAAGAGCGCATCCTCGACGCCCTGTTGCCCGGCGCCCGCCCAGCCACCGGCGACCAGCCGGAGCGCAGCGACAGCAGCACCCGCCAGCTGTTCCGCAAGCGTCTGCGTGAAGGTGAGCTGGACGACAAGGACATCGAGATCGAGGTTTCCGACGCCCCGGCCGGCATCGAAATCATGACCCCACCGGGCATGGAGGAAATGACCAGCCAGCTGCGCGACATGTTCTCCAACCTGGGCAAGGGCAAGAAGAAAACCCGCACCCTCAAGGTCCGCGATGCGCTCAAGCTGGTACGCGATGAAGAGGCTGCGCGCCTGGTCAATGAAGACGACCTGAAGACCCGCGCGATCAGCGCCGTCGAGCAGAACGGCATCGTCTTCCTCGACGAGATCGACAAGGTCAGCAAGCGCGCCGACAGCGGCAGCGGTGCCGACGTTTCCCGCGAAGGCGTACAGCGCGACCTGTTGCCACTGATCGAAGGCTGCACGGTTAACACCAAGTTCGGCATGGTCAAGACCGACCACATCCTGTTCATCGCCTCCGGCGCCTTCCACCTGACCAAGCCCTCGGACCTGATTCCCGAGCTGCAGGGCCGCCTGCCGATTCGGGTTGAACTGCAATCGCTGACGCCGAGCGACTTCGAGCGCATCCTGACCGAACCCGATGCCTCACTGACCGAGCAATATCGCGCTCTGATGGCGACCGAGAACCTGAACATCGAGTTCGCCCCTGATGCCGTCAGCCGCCTCGCGGAAATCGCCTGGCAGGTCAACGAGAAGACTGAAAACATCGGTGCCCGTCGTCTGCACACGGTGCTGGAGCGCCTGCTGGAAGAAGTGTCGTTCAGCGCCGCCGATCTGGCCGCCAAGCACGACGATCAGCCGCTGGTTATCGACGCCGCCTACGTCGACAGTCACCTCGGTGAGCTGGCCGTCAACGAAGACCTGTCACGCTATATTCTTTAACTCAAGCCGCAAGCTTCAAGCGGCAAGCGAACAGCAGATCGTGCGCGCCATGCGATCTGCTTGAAGCTTGAAGCTTGAAGCTTGAAGCTTGAAGCTTGAAGCTCAGGACTCTGCCATGCCCGCACCGATTCCGACCCGCATCAAGTTGCACAAGGCCTCGCGCACGCTGGAGCTGGGATACACCGACGGCCGCAGCTATCAGTTGCCCGCCGAGTACCTGCGCGTGCTGTCGCCCTCTGCCGAGGTGCGCGGACATGGCCGTCCCGTCCTGCAGGCCGGCAAGATCAACGTTGCCCTGGTCGGCGTCGAGCCGGCCGGGCGCTACGCCCTGAAGCTGGTGTTTGATGACGGTCACGACAGCGGCCTCTACAGCTGGGACTACCTCTACCGCCTCGCCACCGAACAGGCGCAGCGCTGGCAAGCCTACCTTGACGAGCTGCACCAGGCTGGTGCGTCGCGCGACCCTGACGTCAGCGCAATCCGCTTCATCCCCTGACGGGGCGCTCGCCTCAACACCTGTTTGACATATGGCTCTGGTTTAGTTGACCTGCCTAAAAAGGCGTTAACAGCAATCAAGCCGCATGCTAACGTGTCTCAAGAGTGCGACACCAACAAGCTGGTTCAATTCTTGCTGGACTGCATTCAGAGCGGCTTCCCTGCCTCAGACTGGAGCGTTGAAAATGGGCGATAAAACCAATAATGAAAATCTGGCCAACAAGGCCAGCGAACATATTCTCGGCCCCAACCCCGTGGTTGGTGTTCCGGCACGTGATCTTGTCAGCACCGCCCGCATGGTGCTGAGGCAAACTGTCAAACAACCGCTGCACAGTATTCGCCATCTGGGTCGCCTCGGCATGGCGGTGACCGATGTAATGCTCGGTCGCTCGCAACTGGCTCCCAGTGCCGACGACCGCCGCTTTGTCGATCCGACCTGGAGCCAGAACCCGCTGTACCGACGTTACATGCAGACGTATCTGGCCTGGCGCAAGGAACTTAACAGCTGGATTACCAGCTCCGATCTGTCGGCCCAGGACATCAGCCGCGCCCAGTTTGTCATCGCCCTGATGACCGAGGCCATGTCGCCGACCAACACCGCACTCAATCCGGCTGCACTCAAGCGCTTTTTCGAGACCGGCGGCAAGAGCATCCTCGACGGTCTCACCCACATGGCCAAGGACATCGCCCACAACGGTGGCATGCCCAGCCAGGTGAACATGAACGCCTTCGAAGTGGGCGGCAACCTGGCCACCACCCGAGGCTCGGTGATTTTCCGCAATGAGGTACTGGAGCTGATCCAGTACAAGCCGCTGACCGAGGAAGTCTACGAGCGTCCGGTGCTGGTAGTGCCGCCGCAGATCAACAAGTTTTACGTCTTCGATCTGTCGCCCGACAAGAGCCTGGCCCGCTACCTGGTCAGCAACCATATGCAGGGCTTCGTGGTCAGCTGGCGCAACCCGACCAAGAGCCATCGTGAGTGGGGTCTGAGTACCTACATCGACGCCCTCAAGGAAGCCGTCGACGTAGTGCTGGACGTGACCGGCAGCAAGGATCTGAGCATGCTTGGCGCCTGCTCCGGCGGCATCACCACCGTCTCCCTGCTTGGCCACTACGCGGCGCTGAAGGAAAAGAAGGTCCACTCCTATACCCTGCTGGTCAGCGTGCTGGATACCGAACTCAAGACCCAGGTCGCGCTGTTTGCCGACGAGCGCTCAATTGAGGCCGCTCGCCGCATGTCCTACCAGAGCGGCGTACTGGAAGGCCGCGACATGGCGAGAATCTTTGCCTGGATGCGCCCCAACGACCTGATCTGGAACTACTGGGTCAACAACTACCTGCTGGGTAACGAACCGCCGGTATTCGACATCCTGTTCTGGAACAACGACACCACCCGCCTGCCGGCCGCCTTGCACGGCGAATTCCTGGAGATGTTCAAGACCAACCCGCTGACCCGCCCCGGCGCACTGGAAGTCAGCGGCACGCCGATCGACCTGAAGCAGGTCAAGAGCGACTGCTTTGTCATCGCCGGGCTAAACGATCACATCACGCCATGGGAATCGTGCTACAAATCAGCCAAGCTGATGGGTGGCAAGTGTGAATTCGTACTGTCCTCCAGCGGCCACATCCAGAGTATTCTTAATCCGCCAGGCAACCCCAAGGCGCGCTTCTTTACCAGCGGCGACATGAGTGGCGATGCCAAACACTGGCTGGAAACCGCGACCAAACAGTCCGACTCCTGGTGGCAGTACTGGCGAGACTGGCTGCATGCCCGCGGCGGCAAGCGCAAGCCGGCCCCTGCGGTGCTTGGCAACGAATCGTATCCGGCGCTGGAGCCCGCACCCGGCACTTACGTACACGAGCGCTGATCGGCGCAAAACTGAGAGCAGCCCATGCCGCAGTCCATCATATTTCGCACCATCGAGCTGGACGGTCAGTACCTGCGTACAGCCGTTCGCCCGGGCTCAAGCTCGCTGCCTCCGCTGCTGATCTTCAATGGCATTGGCGCCAACCTGGAGCTGGTGTTTCCGTTCATCGAAGCGCTGGACCCGGATCTGGAGGTCATCGCCTTCGATGTGCCCGGTGTCGGCGGCTCATCCACGCCGATGACGCCGTTCCGGTTCCCCGGTCTGGCCAAGCTGGCCGCACGCATGCTCGACTACCTCGACTACTCCCAGGTCAACGTCATCGGCGTGTCCTGGGGGGGCGCGCTGGCGCAGCAGTTTGCCTACAGCCATCCCGAGCGTTGCAAGAAGCTGATTCTGGCGGCTACATCGGCTGGAGCCGTAATGGTCCCCGGTCGGCCGGCCGTACTGATGAAGATGGCCAGCCCGCGGCGCTACATTCAGCCCTCGCACGGCGTCACCATCGCCCCCGATATCTATGGCGGCGCGTTCCGCCGCGACCCGCATCTGGCCGAGAAGCACGCAGCCAAGGTGCGATCCTCCGGCAAGCTGGGCTACTACTGGCAACTGTTCGCGGGGCTGGGCTGGACCAGCGTGCACTGGCTGCACAAGATCCGGCAGCCAACGCTGATTCTGGCCGGTGACGACGACCCGATCATTCCGTTGATCAATATGAAGCTGCTGGCCTGGCGCATTCCCAACTCGGAGCTGCATGTGATCGACGACGGCCACCTGTTTCTGGTGACGCGCGCACAGAGTGTCGCTCCGATGATCATGGCGTTTCTGTCCGAGGAGAAACAGCCTGCTGTAATCCGGCACCCTGCCTCCATCAAGCAGGCACCCGGGCATGGCTGATCAGGCACAGGGCCAACGCCAACGCCAGCAAGGCACCCTCGACACAGACCCGTACAGGGCCTGCTTGCGTTAGACTGCGACACGAGACACGGATCTGGATCAGGAACGCTGGATGCCCGAGCACTCACAAGGACGAACGCGCCAAAGCGCTATTGGGCGAGACCTGTCGCAGAGTCTGCTGGCACTGCTGCGCAGCCTGAGCCAACAGCCCTGCCACCACGCAGATTACCTGCTCCAAACCCTGGGCAAGGCCCTGCAAGCATTGCTCGGCCAACTGAATATCGACGTACCGGAGGGCGACCCTCGCTTCAGCCACCCGGGCTGGCAGGCAACCTTGTCACAACGCATTTTGCAGCTTTGGTACGCCTGGCAGCAGCCGCTGAACGCCTGGCTCAACGGCCTGGAGATGGCCGAGCACGAACGCGCGCAACTGCGCTGGCTGCTGGAGCAAGTGGCTGCCGCCGTAGCGCCCAGCAACAGCCTGCTCAACCCTGAGGTGCTCGACGCCGCCCGCCAAAGCCGGGGTCATAGCCTGTGCCGGGGCGCGCATAACCTCTGGACCGACCTGGCCAGCGGCCGCCCCTTTGCCCAACCCAATCTGGATACCCGTCACCTGCTCGGGCGTGACATCGCCTGCAGCCCTGGCCAGGTAATCGCCCGCCACGCCGAGTTCGAGCTGCTTTGCTATCAGCCATTGACTGACCGCGTCCACAACACTCCGCTGCTGATCGTTCCGCCGCCGATCAACCGCTTTTACCTGCTTGATCTGACCCCGGACACCAGTCTGATCCGCCATGCCCTGCAACAGGGGCTGCAGGTCTACCTGATCAGCTGGCGCAATCCCAATCCCAGCCACTGCAACTGGGGGCTGGGCCGCTACGTCAGCGCTAGCCAGCGCGCGCTGAGCGAGTGCCTGCAGCACAGCGCCAGCCCCCAGGCAACACTCACCGGTGTCTGCAGCGGCGGCCTGATCGCTGCCCTGCTCTGCGCCTGGCAGCAGGCCGCAGGCCGCCATAGCCAACTGAATGCACTCAGTCTGCTGGTGACCCCGCTGGATACTCGCCTGCAGACCGACCTGATGCGCCTGAGCGGCCCGGCAACCCGACAGCGCCTGCGCCAGCGGGTCTGGCGCGACGGCTACCTCGACGCCCGCAGCAGCGGCGCCCTGTTCGGCTGGATGCGGCCGGAACAACTGGTTTGGATACCGGCCGTCACCCGCTACGGGCTGGGCCGAGAGCTGAAGAACTGCCCGGTCAGCACCTGGGGACACGATCACACCCGCCTGCCGGCGCAACTGGTCGAGGACCTGCTCGACCTGTTCGACCGCGACCCGCTTGACCAGCCCGGCAGCCTGCAGCTGAACGGTGAAGCAATCAACCTCAGCGCAGTGACCCTGCCCAGCTGGCATCTGGCCGCGCGTCGCGATCACATCGTGCCTTGGCAAAACACCTACCCCGGCACCCGTCTGGGGGGCGAGAAAGTCTTCAATCTGTGCCACAGTGGCCATATTCAGGGCCTGCTGTGCCCGCCCGGCCATCCACGCGCGCACTACCAGCACGGCCCGGTCACCTGCGCTTCTGCCGACGCCTGGCTGGCCACAGCCGAAGCACAACAGGGCAGCTGGTGGCCAGCCTGGACTGGCTGGCTGAAGCGCTACAGCGGCGATCTGATCAACGCACCGACTCACGCCGATGGCGGCCACGGCCCGGCGCCCGGCCAATACGTTCAACAGCAATGAGTAACCGATGAAGACCCGCGATCGCATCCTGCTCTGCACTCTGGAACTCTACAATGCCGACGGCGAGCCCAACGTCACCACACTGGATATTGCCAACGAACTGGAGATCAGTCCGGGCAATCTGTACTACCACTTCAAGGGCAAGGAAGCACTGCTGGAGGCGCTGGTCGATGACTTTCTGCTTTCCACCCACAGCCTGCTGGTCAGCCCAGAAGAACCCGACGATGCCTCACCCGACGACCTCTGGCTGCTGCTGCACCTGCTGTTCGAAGCCATCGCCACTCACCGCTTCCTGTTTCAGGATCTGTCCAACCTGATGGGGCGCTATCCGTTCCTGCGTCATGCCATGCGCCCGTGGTTGGCGGCGCTGCGCAGCCGACTGAATCAGGTGCTGCGGGCCCTGCGCAACAGTGGCCATCTGATCTGCGATGAGGACGCGGAGCAGCGGCTGCTTGACGCGCTGTGCCAGACCACCCTGTTCTGGCTCGACTACCAGCGCGTCGCCGGAGACGGCGAGGTCGATGCCGCCGGCGGCGTGCAGCAGATGCTCGGCCTGCTGCGCCCCTGCCTCGACGAGGAGACTGCCGAGTGGATGCAGCTGCTGATTAACCGCTACAACTGATCGCCCACTCTCACGCAGCCAATAAAAAACCCCGCAATGCCGAAGCAGTGCGGGGTCGGGTACGACTGAGCGCAATCAGGCGTCGGAGGGCTTGTCCGCCGCCGGTGCCGCCGCGGGTGCTGCAGGTGCCGGAGCAGAGGCCGCTGCAGCGGGTGCCTTAACAGCCGGAGTCGCCTTCGGCTTGGCCGGGGCTCTCGGTTTGGCTGGTGCCTTCGGCTTGGCCGCAGCGGTCTTCGCCGCCGGCTTGGCAGCTGGCTTCGGTGCGGCCTTCGCGGCTGGCTTGGCGGCCGGTTTCGCTACGGGCTTGGCCGCGGGCTTGGCAGCTGCGGTCTTCGGCTTGGCAGCAGGTTTCGCCGCCGGTTTGGCAGCCGCAGGGCTGGCTTTCGGCGCAACCTTGGCAGCCGGCGCCTTGCCGGAAGCCATACCCTGAATCAGCTTGGTCAACTCATCGACCTTGTCGTTCAGCGCCTTCACTTCATCACGTGAGGGCACCCCAAGGCGGGAAACAGCACTGTTGAGACGCTTGTCGAAGGCTTCTTCCAGCTCATTCCACTTGCCTGTCAGCTTGCCCTTGGCCTTTTCGGCCTTGGTCTTGGCTTCATCAAGCGGGCTCTTGCCGGCTTTCGCCTTACCCTTGAGGGTGTCGACCTGCTTGTCGATCTCGGCCTTGGCTTTCTTCTCGGCAACCTCTCCGTCCTTGATCAGGGTTTCGAAGAGCTTCACGCCCTCCTTCCCGACCTTGGCGTAGGCACCCAGACCTGCCAGCCAGATCTGCCGCGAATAGCTTTCGATATCCGCAACCCAACTTGGATCCTTGTCCTTCTTTTTACCCGCCATGGAGCAACTCCTCTGTGACCTTACTTGCTTTGCAGCGACTTGAGTGCAGCACTCAGATCATCCAGCTTAGCAGACAGCTGATCAATATCTTTCTTGCTCGGAATACCCATGCGACCGAGGGTGGAAGCAACGCGCTCGTCGAATACTTCCTCAACCTTGCTGAAGCGACCGCCGGTCTTTTCCTGCACCTTTTCCTTGAAGGTTTCGATGCGGCTGTTGGCGGCTTCAACCTGGCTGGCGACCAGTTCCTTGCCCTGTTTCTCGACGGCTTCGCCTTCGCTTACCAGCGTCTTGAAATAGTCCGCACCTTCTTTACCGGCCTTGGCATAGGCACCCAGGCCTGCCAGCCAGATCTGATGGGCGTATTTCTTCACGTCAGCAGCAAAACCAGCGGTGCTTTCTTCAATTTTCTTTGCGGTGTTCTTGGCCATGTTCGTAACTCCAGTTCAGTAGATTGGGATACTGCAATGGACCGGTTACCGATCCTTGGAGACGAACTTACCCAGCAAAATTAGAAAACACATACTAAAAACCGGGACCGGGCAGAGCAGCCTGTCCGCGAGGACGTGCGCGCAGGCTCTGGGGCAGCCGTTACAGCCCGAGCCTGCGACACGATGACACAGCAATTAAACCAGATACTTGTCCAGTGCCTTCTGCACTTCGCTTTTCACCATGCCGGCCATCGGCGTGAGCATCATGCCCAGATTGACCTGTACCCGCACGTCAGTATCGGAGACAGTGATGCAGCCATCGGCGCCACTGCGTTTAAAGGTCAACTGGTCACCCTCCCAGCTGCATTTGGCGTCCAGCTTCTGAACCAGCTTGTCAGCCAATTTCTGGGCACGCTGACGCGCCTCTTCCTTGCCCAGGCTGTGTTCGCGGGTAATGTCTACGGTCGGCATCGCTTGTTTCATCCAGTGTTGTTAACAAAGCTCGTCAGCATGCCGCAAATGAGGGCAGGCGTCATCACCCGGGGGGAAAACCCGGACGCGGCAAATGGACTGCGCTTCCGGGTGCAAAAAATGGTTAGAATGGGGCAAATTTTCCAGCGCAGACGGAATCCATGAGCGATCGACACGACAGCGACAAAACCACCCACTTCGGCTATCAGACGGTCGCCGAGTCCGAAAAGGCCCAGCGCGTCGCTGAGGTCTTTCACTCGGTAGCCGCCAAGTACGACATCATGAACGACCTGATGTCCGGCGGCATTCACCGCCTGTGGAAGCGCTTCACGATCGAATTGTCTGGCGTACGTACCGGCAACCGGGTACTCGACATTGCCGGCGGCACCGGCGACCTGACTCGCCGCTTTGCCAAGCGTGTGGGCCCGACCGGTGAAGTCATCCTCGCCGACATCAATGCTTCCATGCTCAAGGTCGGCCGCGACCGCCTGCTCGATCTGGGCGTCGCCGGTAACGTACGCTTCGTCCAGGCGGACGCCGAGGCACTGCCATTCCCGGACAACTACTTTGACTGCATCACCATCGCCTTCGGCCTGCGTAACGTCACCCACAAGGATACCGCCATCGCCTCAATGCTGCGCGTATTGAAGCCGGGCGGCCGTCTGCTGGTGCTGGAGTTCTCCAAACCCAAGAGCGAGCTGCTGTCCAAGGTCTACGATCAGTACAGCTTCAAGTTTCTTCCCCTGATGGGCAAGCTGGTGGCCAACGATTCCGAGAGCTACCGCTATCTGGCCGAGTCGATTCGCATGCACCCGGATCAGGAAACCCTCAAGGCGATGATGGAAGAAGCAGGCTTTGCCCGGGTCACCTACCACAACATGACTGGCGGCATCGTCGCCCTGCACCGGGGCATCAAACCCTGATGCTGCCGGCTGCACTGCTCAAGGCGGCCGAGCGCAGCATTGCTGCGGCACTGGCCCGTGACAGTGTGACCGCCAGGCGGCTCGGCGCACTGCAGGGCAAATCTGTGCTGATCTCGGCCCGCGACCCGGACTGGCAACTCTGGCTGCTGCCGGCTGAGGGTGAGATTACCCTGCGCGCCGCCAGCGACCTGCCCGCCGACTGCGAACTGCACGCGCCCAGCAGCCTGCTCGCCCGCCTGCTGATCAGCAGCGACCGTAAGGCATTGCTGCAGAATCCGGACGTCGAGCTGGTCGGCGACAGCCAGGTCCTGGTCACGCTGCAGAACATCTTGGCCGACCTCCGGCTCGACGGTGAGGCCGAACTGGCCCGCTGGCTCGGCCCGGTCGCCGGTCACGCCATCGGCAGCGCGCTGCGCCGCAGCCACCAATGGGGCCGCGAAAGCCGCGCAAGCCTGCGCCAGACCCTGGCCGAGTACCTGACCGAAGAGAGCCGTCAGCTGGTCGGCCAGGCCGAGGCCCGCGCCCGCGCCGAACAGCTGCACGCACTGCGCCTGCAACTCGACCGCCTGGAAGCCCGGGTTGCGTTGCTCACTCCTACTGCACCGGACTCGCCCGACGCATGAGACTCACCGCCTTTTCGCGCCTGCTGCGCATCCTGCATATCTTCGCCCGCTACCGTCTGGACCAGATCCTGCTGGCATTGCCGTTGCCGTGGCTGGCGCGCCTGGCGCTGCAGCTCGGCCCCTGGCGCCTGCGCCCGGCCCCGCGCGATCTGAGCCGTGGCGCCCGGCTGCGCAAGGCCTGCGAAGACCTCGGCCCGGTGTTCATCAAGTTTGGTCAGATTTTGTCTACCCGCCGCGACCTGCTGCCCGAAGACATCGCCCTTGAACTGGCCCGTCTGCAGGACAAGGTACCGCCCTTCCCCGGCCCCAGGGCCCGTGCACGGATTGAAGAACAGCTCGGTCAAAGCATTGAGGATGTCTTCGCCGAATTCAGCGACCAGCCACTGGCCTCCGCCTCGGTAGCCCAGGTCCACGCTGCCCGCCTGAAAGATGGCAGTGAGGTGGTGGTCAAGGTGGTTCGTCCGGGTATTGGCGAAACCATCGATCAGGATATCCAGTGGCTGTTTCTGGCCGCGCGCCTGCTGGAGCGCATTTCTGCCGATGGTCGTCGTCTGCGCCCGGTCGAGGTGGTCGAGGATTACGAAAAGACCATCTTCGACGAGCTGGACCTGCACCGCGAAGCCGCCAATGCCTCGCAGCTGCGGCGCAACTTCGAGGGCTCCGAGCTGCTGTATATCCCCCGCATCCACTGGGACTGGTGTCGCCACAAGGTGCTGGTGATGGAGCGGATCGACGGCATTCCAGTAACCGATCTGGCCGCCCTCGCAGACCAGCGCACCGACATGCAAAAACTCGCCGAGCGCGGCGTCGAAATCTTCTTTACCCAGGTGTTCCGTGACAGCTTCTTCCACGCCGACATGCACCCGGGCAACATCTTCATCTCCCGCAAGCACCCGTGGGAGCCGCAGTACATCGCCATCGACTTCGGCATCGTCGGTAGTCTGACGCCGGAAGACCAGAGCTATCTGGCGCGCAACCTGATGGCATTTTTCAAGCGTGACTACCGCCGCGTGGCGCAATTGCATATCGACTCGGGCTGGGTGCCGGCCGATACCCGGGTCAACGAGTTCGAAGCAGCGATCCGCAGTGTCTGCGAGCCGATCTTCGAGCGCCCGTTGAAGGATATATCCTTCGGCCAGCTGCTGCTGCGCCTGTTCCAGACCGCACGCCGCTTCAATATGGAAGTGCAGCCACAACTGGTATTGCTGCAAAAAACCCTGCTCAACATCGAAGGCCTGGGCCGCCAGCTGTATCCGGATCTGGACCTGTGGAATACCGCCCAGCCCTACCTGGAGCGCTGGATGCGCGACCGCATGCTGCCGCAGCATCAGCTCAAGACTTGGCAACAGCATCTGGAACGCGTACCGGCCCTGATTGATACCACTAACCAGGCGCTGGGCAAGCTGGCCAGAGCGCCCGAGCAACCCCGTGCGCAACAGCGTTCGCGCTGGCCGTTGCAGGTGGCGGGGATCGTTCTGCTGGTGTTCGGCGCCAGCGCTCTGGGCGGCGCGGACCCGGCGCTCTGGCTTGACGCCGCCCCGGCCCAGTGGGGCCTGATCGCACTGGGAAGCTGGCTGATTCTGCGCCGCGGATAGTCAGCACCCCGCAGAACTGGCAAACTTGCGACATTAACTCAAAGACGACCCGCCATGACCGACTCAACCCCCGCCAGTGACTGGCTCGACAGCATCCACTGGGATGCCGACGGCCTGGTTCCCGCCATCGCCCAGGATGTACATACCCAGCGTATCCTGATGATGGCCTGGATGAACCGCGAAGCCCTCCAGCTGACCGTGCAGGAAGGCCGCGGCATCTACTGGTCGCGTTCGCGTCAGCGCCTGTGGCGCAAGGGCGAGGAGTCCGGCAACGTGCAGAAGCTGCACGAGCTGCGGCTGGACTGCGACGCCGACGTGATCATCCTGCAGGTCGAGCAGATCGGCGGCATTGCCTGCCATACCGGTCGCGAGAGTTGTTTCTACCGGGTTCTGAAGGACGGCCAGTGGCAAACCGTCGACGCCGTCATCAAGGACCCGAAAACGTTATACGAGCACCCAAAACATGTCTGACACCCTGAGCCAACTGGCTGCCGTACTGGAACAACGCAAGCAGGCGTCTGCCGACACCTCCTACGTTGCCAGCCTGCACGCCAAGGGCCTGAACAAGATTCTCGAAAAGGTCGGTGAAGAGTGCACCGAGACACTGCTAGCCGCCAAGGATTGTCAGCACAGCGACGACAAGTCCGACCTGATCTACGAGACCGCTGACCTGTGGTTCCATTCACTGGTCATGCTCAGCCATCTCGGCCTCGGTCCGGACGACATTCTGAATGAACTGGCACGCCGCTTCGACCTCTCCGGTCTGGAAGAAAAGGCGTCCCGCAGCAAATAAACTGGGCAATAGGCCCCGGAGGCAAATATGGGTTTTGGTGGCATTAGTCTGTGGCAACTGCTGATCGTGCTGGTCATCGTGGTACTGCTGTTCGGCACCAAGCGGCTCAAGAACATCGGCAGCGATCTGGGCGGCGCGATCAAGGGTTTCCGCAAGGCGATGAACGATGAGGACAAGCCCTCGGTCGAAAACAAGCCGGGAGAAACGCTCGACGCCAAGTCCGAAGAGCACAAGCAGGACGCTCCGTCCAACAAGCAGTAATTCGCCGACAGGTTCCGTCTCATGTTCGACATCGGCTTTATGGAAATGCTGGTGGTGGCGATCATCGCCCTGCTGGTACTCGGCCCCGAACGGCTGCCCGGTGCCATCCGCACCGTCAGCCTAACCGTGGGACGGATCAAGCGCGGCTTCTCCGAGGTGCGCAGCCAGGTCGAGCGTGAGATCGGTGCCGACGAAATTCGTCAGCAGCTGCACAACGAGCGCATCCTCGCCGAACTGGAAAAACAGGGCCTGAACGCCGGCAGTCCAAGCAATCAGCTGCACACTGCCAGCGGTAACAAGCCCGTCACACAGTCGTCGCAAACTGGCCCGACCGCCGATAAATCCAGCGCCGAGCCCGTCAATGAGCAGCAAGACACCCGCCATGAGCAACCCTGAACTGCCACCAGCCAAATCTGCCGGTGACATGCCGCTGGTCGCGCACCTGACCGAGCTGCGCTCGCGCCTGCTGCGCATCGTGCTGATCTGGCTGCTGATCTTTGCCGGCCTGTTCTACTTTGCCAACGACATCTACGCGTTCATTTCCGAACCGCTGCGTGCGCTGATGCCGCCCGGCACCAGCATGATCGCCACCGACGTGGCCTCGCCGTTTCTGACCCCGTTCAAACTGACCCTGGTCAGCGCGCTGTTTATCGCCATGCCGTTCGTGCTGCATCAGATCTGGGGCTTTATCGCACCCGGGCTGTACAAGCACGAAAAGCGCATCGCCATCCCGCTGCTGGTATCGAGCATCCTGCTGTTCTACGGCGGCATGGCCTTCGCCTACTTCGTAGTCTTCCCGCTGGTGTTCGGCTTCTTCACCAGCGCCGCGCCGGATGGCGTGGCGGTGATGACCGATATCAACAGCTATCTGGACTTCGTACTCACGCTGTTTATGGCCTTCGGCCTGTCGTTCGAAATTCCGGTCGCTACCGTGCTGCTGGTGCTGGTCGGCATCGTCAACGTGCAGAGCCTGAGCAAGGCACGCCCCTACGTGGTCGTCGGCTGCTTCACCGTCGGCATGGTGCTGACCCCGCCGGACGTGATCTCCCAAACCCTGCTGGCGGTGCCGATGTGGTTGCTGTATGAAGTCGGCATCCTGTTCAGCCGACTGGTTCGCCCGCGCACGTCAGAAGATCAGCAGGACAGCCCGCAGGCATGAACCTGCTGCTGCTTGAAGATACCGATTTCATCGACGCGGACCATGTGCGCCTGAGCGGCCGCCGCCTGGCCCATATGCTGGACATCCAGCAGGTCAGCGTTGGCGACACCCTGCGTGTCGGCCGCATCAACGGATTGATGGGCCAGGGCACGGTGCTGGAATTGGACAAGAGCAGCGCACTGCTCAACGTCGTGCTGACCGACCCACCGCCAGCCAAACTGCAGCTGACCCTTCTGCTGGCCATGCCCCGCCCGAAGATGTTCCGCCGCATCCTGCAGCACTGCGCCACCCTCGGCGTACCCGAGATCATCCTGCTCAACAGCGTGCGGGTGGAAAAGAGCTTCTGGCAGACCCCGTTCCTGCAACCGGAGGTGGTACACGAGAATCTGCTGCTGGGCCTGGAGCAGGCGCGTGATACCGTGCTGCCGACGGTGCGCGTCGAGAAACGCTTCAAACCCTTCGTCGAGGACAGCCTGCCCGGCATCATCAACGGCCGTCTGGCGCTGGTCGCCCACCCCGGCACCTACCCGGCCTGCCCGCGCGGCATCGACCAGCCGCTGACCCTGGCTATCGGCCCCGAGGGCGGCTGGATTCCCTACGAGGTCGACAAACTGATCGAGGCCGGTATGCAGCCGGTGCAGCTGGGCGACCGCATCCTGCGGGTAGAAACCGCAGTTACCGCGCTTGTCTCAAAGCTGTTCTGAGCGCCTGCAAGACAACCTGACAGGGTATTACTCGACCCGCACCAGCTTGATGCTGACCAGCTCGTTGCCCTGCATCAGGGTCTTGTCGTCGACGATGGTCCAGACCTCTTCGGTTTCGCCGCGCTTGAACACCAGATAGCGCTTGCCCGCCGACTCGCGCTCGAAGATGTCGTCGAAGGTCGTACGCCGGCCTTCGGACTCGATGTAGTCGTCGCCGATAACAATGCGGTCAGCCCCGGCCATCTCCGCAAAGGCGTTCAGCACGTCGTTGCTGGAACCGGCACGGCTCTCGTAGACACCCTCGAAGTCGTGACCGCCGCAGGCGCTCAGCAGTGCGGCCGCAGCCAGCAGTGCGCTGTACTTGATCAGTTTCATGTGAAGTTCCTTGTACGAAGACCGCAGCGGCGGCGTGCTGGCCATCATACCCCGACATACCAGCTATCCAAACCCTACACTGCGCGCCCAGCGCCGCGCCGATAACCCCGATGAATAGCGCGCCACAGAGCATTTGCCGCGATCCGGAACTGCCGCCTAAACTCGGTCGTTCAGTCAGGCACGTGCCCGTCGCCGTGCAGCTATCCACCCTTTTCAGGAACACCGCCCATGAGTTTCGATACCCCCCTCTACCTCTGCGGCCCGCTGCGCGAGCCGAAGCAGATGCTGGCCGATCAGGAGTACAGCGGTCACTCTTCAATTCACGACGACAGCATGGCCGAGAAACTGGGCTTTCGCGCCGGCCCGATCGAAGGTCCCACCCACTTCAGCCAGTTCACCCCGCTGCTGGTCGAAATTTGGGGCCAGGCCTGGTTTGAGCGCGGCTGCTTTTCCTCGCACTTCCAGAACATGGTGGTCGAAGGCGAACAGGTACGCGCCTTTGTTGAACGCCCCGCTCCGGGTCAGACCCGCGTGCGCTGCTGGGCCGAGAAGGCCGACGGCACACCGGTCCTGGAGGCCAGCGCCAGCATCGATGCCGCCCCGGGCGAGAGCCTGCTGTACGAACGCATGGCCAAACTGAGAGCACCGGAAAAACTGGTGATTCTCTCGGACCTGCACGTTGGCATGAAGGGCGCGACAGACGAAAAGGTCCGCATGGACCCGGACCAGCACATGGGCAAACTCTACCCGTTCTCGCTGAACCAGAAGCTGGCCGGCATCACCGAAAACTCGCCCTGGTATTCCGATGGCAGCAGCACGCCCTGGGGCCGCGCAGTGATTCCGACCGAGATGGTCAGCGTACTCGCCGAGTACACCAGCAAGGACGCCGCCTTCCCGGTCAAGCAACCGGTTATCGGTTTGTTCGCCGATCAGGAAATCCGCATGATCGAAGGCCCGCTGCTGGTCGGCGAGGACTACCTGATCCGCCGCGAGATCGTCGCCCTGTCCGAGAGCAAGCGCACCGAGTCCTACTGGGTACTGACGCGCATCTATGACGCCAGCGGCGAGGTACTCAAAGCCGAGATGCTGCTCAACCACGCCACCCTCAAGCACTCCTATGCCAACTACGAGGCAGAGGCCGCTGCGCTCTGAGTTTGGTTACTGGCGCGCATCTGCAGGTGTTGCGACCCTTGCATCCGGGCCGAAGCCGGTGGGAGTATCGACATACGAACTCCCACTGACAGGAGGTTAGGGATGTTAAGTCGATCGCGTCGTCGGGCACTGCTTGCAGCGCTCCTGGCCCTGCTATTCAGCCTGCCGGCACATGCACTGCGCTGCGGCACCAGTATCGTTGATGAGGGTGACCTCAAGTTCGAGGTGCTGCAGGCCTGCGGCGAGCCGATCTCGCGCGAGGTCATCGGCTACGTCGACAGCGTGCAATTGAACGACCGTATCCGGGTCATGAATATCGAGGAGTGGATCTACCAGATTCACGGCAACTACCAGAGCCTTGAGTTCGAAGGCAACCGCCTGGTACGCATTACCCGCATCCGCTGACCCTCAGCGGCGGCGGTGCACCCATAACAACAAACGCACCCGCGCAGAGGGTGCGAAGCTTCGACGAGGATGTCTGTCCATGAGCAAGACACTGGTTATCGGCAGTACCGGTCAGATCGGCCTGCAATTGCTGCCGCTGCTGCAGAATGCAGGTCTGAAAGTCGTTGCCCTGACTCGCAACCCCGGCAAATTGGCCGGCATTGAGGGGCTGGAGATCATCGAAGGCGATCTGGAGAGCGACTTCGAGCACGCCTTTGTCGGCTGTGAACGGGTTATCTTCACCGCCGGCTCTGGCGCCAGCACCGGTGCAGACAAAACCCTGCTGGTCGATCTGTGGGCCGCCCGCAAGGCGGTTGACTACGCCCTCAAGCACCACCTCAAGCACTTCGTCATGGTCAGTTCGCGCGGTGCCGACAACCCGGATCGCGGCAACTCACCAATCAAACCCTATCTGGTAGCCAAGTGCTTCGCCGATGAATATCTGCAGCGCTCCGGCGTGCCCTACACCATCCTGCGCCCGGGCCGTCTGACCGACGACGCCGCGACAGGCTGCATCACCACCCGTCGCCCTGAAGATGCCGAACACCAGCATATTTCCCGTGCCGATACCGCGCGTATCATTGCTCATGTGATCAGGACCGGGCAAAGCCGTAACATCACCTACGAGCTCTATCGGGGCGATACCCCCTTCGCTGATCTGATCGCCTGATCAGGGACACTGCTTCACTGGCGACAAATACGCAGCCTGCCGCAGTATCGGGCAGGCTCAGCTATCCTGAAAGCTGTCCAGTATCAGCAGCGGGAGCCCTGCCATGTCAGCCATCAAAACCCTCGAAGGCCACTGCCTGTGTGGGGCCGTCACCCTGCGCGCCGCCATCAACCACAGCCAGGTGGGCGCCTGCCATTGCGCAACCTGCCGACGCTGGGGCGGCGGTCCGCTACTCGCAATCGAGAGCGACCAGCCAGTAGCGTTTGGGGGCGCACAGCAGATCAGCGTCTACGCCTCATCGGACTGGGCCGAACGCGGCTTCTGCAAGGAATGCGGCACCCACCTGTTCTACCGCCTGCTTGATCAACCTTTCTACGCTATTCCGGTCGGCTTGTTTGACGACCAGCAGGACTGGCAGTTGACCCGAGAAGTGTTTATTGACCAGAGACCCGGGTTTTATTGCTTCGCCCAGCGCACCGAGCAACTGACCGGCGACGAACTGTTCGCGCTGCACGGCAGTGACTGATCAATAAATACGCCTTATGGCCGATCAATCTCCCCCTACGGAGGCATTGACGCCAGCGCGGCTTACGCGGAGGCTTGCGTTGACGTACCAGTAAAAACAACACCAACGAAAAGGGATCACCCGATGTTCAGTCACATCATGCTTGGCGCCAATGATCTGGAAAAATCCAAGGCGTTCTACGACGCCACTCTGGGCGTTATCGGCTGCAAACCCGGCTTTGCCGATCCAAAGGGCCGCGTCTTCTACATGACACCGACCGGCGTCTTTGCGATCACCAAACCGATCAACGGCGAACCTGCCAGCTGCGGCAACGGCAGCACCATCGGTTTCGCGATGGACAGCCCGGAACAGGCTGATGCCTGGCACGCAGCCGGTCTGGCAGCTGGCGGCACCGACTGCGAGGATCCGCCGGGCGTGCGTGAAGGCAACGGCATGAAGCTGTATCTGGCCTACCTGCGCGACCCGTCCGGCAACAAGCTGTGCGCGATGTATCGCATGCCCTAAGTCAAGTCCTTCCCTTGAGCAGTTCGGCGGCTTTCGCAGCCGCCGAATTGCGCACAACCCGCCGCAAAAAAACAGTCTGTTCCTCCGCCAGCGGCCTGCGTAACATCGCCTGACCAACCGAGGCGATACGCATGAACCATTGGGCCTACCTGATCACAGCCATTGTGTCCGAAGTGATTGCCACTTCCGCCCTGAAAGCCAGCACTGGCGTCACCAAACCGCTGCCATCGGTGATTGTGGTAATTGGCTATCTGGTCTCTTTTTACTTTCTTTCGCTGACACTCAAGACCATTCCGGTGGGCATTGCCTATGCCATCTGGTCCGGGGTGGGTGTGGTGCTCATATCGGTCGTGGCCTGGCTCCTGTACGGCCAGAGGCTCGACCTGCCTGCGCTAATCGGCATGGGGCTGATCATCAGCGGCGTCATGGTCATCAACCTGTTTTCCAACACCGCCGGGCACTGAAGCAACCCACTCAGCCCGCCAGCAACTTCTCCACTTCTTCGCCAAACGCGGCACCCGGGCGCACATCGATATCCCGTGGCCCCACCGGCTCGGCACATTCGGAACAGACCATCACCGGTTTCATGCGCTGACCGCAGCCCTTGTGATAATGCTCGATTGGCGCACCCCGCTCATCCGCCATCCAGGCATCGCCCCAACTGACCAGCGACAGAATCACAGGATGCAGCGCCAACCCCTTCTCGGTCAGCCGGTACTCCTCACGCAGCGGCCGCTGCTGATACGGCACCTTGACCAGCACCCCGTGTTCAACCAGCTTTTTCAGACGATCAGCCAGTAAATGACGCGTCAGGCCGATGCGCCGCTCGAAGGCATCGAAGCGGCGTACGCCGAGAAAGCAGTCGCGCAGAATCAGCAACGTCCAGCGGTCACCCACCACCGCCAGCGTGCGAGACATCGAGCAGGGCTGCTCACCCAGTTCTTCCCAGCGCATGTATTAACCCTCCAGTTGATGTGCTCAGAGTAGCTTGACAAGTTCCAAAATGAAACCCACTATCACATCAGTTCCAAAAAAGAACCATAGATAACGAGGACCATGCCATGACAGCAACTGCACCCGTAGCGGTCGTGATCGGCGCCGGTGATGCCACCGGTGGCGCCATTGCCCGTCGCTTCGCCCGGGAAGGTTTTACCCTCTGTGTGACCCGTCGCAATGCCGACAGCCTGAGCGAGCTGGTCAACCAGATCGAGGCGGACGGCGGCAAGGCCCACGCCTTCGGCTGCGATGCGCGCAGCGAAGAGGAGATGGTGGGTCTGTTCGAGCACATCGAGCGCGAGATCGGCCCGATTGAAGTGGCGATCTTCAACATCGGTGCCAACGTGCGCTTCGGTATTACCGAGACCACTGCCCGGGTCTACCGCAAGGTCTGGGAAATGGCCGGGTTCGCCGGCTTTCTGACCGGCCGGGAAGCCGCCAGGGTGATGCTGCCGCGCGGCAAGGGCACCATTATTTTCACCGGGGCCACGGCGTCGCTGCGTGGCGGTTCGGGCTTCTCGGCCTTTGCCGGCGCCAAGTTTGCGCTGCGGGCACTGGCCCAAAGCATGGCCCGCGAACTGGGGCCACAGGGTATCCATGTCGCCCATCCCATCATCGACGGTGCCATCGATACCGCCTTTATCCGCGACAACTTCCCCGAGCGCTATGCGCTCAAGGATCAGGATGGCATCCTCAACCCCGACCACATTGCCGACCAGTACTGGGCCCTCCACGCCCAGCCCCGTGACAGCTGGACCCACGAGCTGGACCTGCGTCCGTGGATGGAAACCTTTTAATCCCGCTCCGGAGAGAGACACATGAGCAAGACCATCGAGTTCTATTTTGACGTCGGCAGCCCGGCCAGCTATCTGGCCTGGAGCCAGCTGCCGGCGATTGCCCAGCGCACCGGGGCCGCCCTGGTCTACAAACCCATGCTGTTGGGCGGCGTATTTATGGCCACCGGCAACAGCTCCCCGGCAACCGTGCCGACCAAGGGCGCCTATTCGCGCATCGACATGCAGCGTTTCGCCAACCGCTATGGCGTCACCCTGAACCAGAACCCCTTCTTCCCGATCAACACCCTGCAACTGATGCGCGCGGTTACCGCCTATCAGGGCACACCACAGTTCGAGCCTCTGCTGACGGCGATCTTCAACGCCATGTGGATCAGCGAACTGAACATGGGCGAGCCCGCGGTCGTCGGCAAGGTGCTGGTCGAGGCCGGGTTTGACCCGGAAGAGGTGATGGCCAGAGCCAGTGACCCGGCGGTCAAGGAGCAGCTCAAGCGTGCCACCGAGGAAGCGATCGGGCGCGGCGTTTTCGGCGCGCCGACCTGCTTTGTCGATGGCGAGATGTTCTTTGGTCAGGACCGCCTGGACTGGATTGAAGCAGCCGCGCGCAGTTGATCCGACTGACCGGCGGCACCCTCTCCGGTGCCGTTGGTCGGCTGCCGTCAAAACCCGCTTTGCAGCCGATTGACGGCCATCTCGGCGCGACATACATTCGCGCCGATGAGCAGCGTTCTGGCGTCCTGCCCCTGCTCAGGGATTCCCTGTCCCTATCTTTGCGGATCTATCCACATGCTGTCCCTTGCCCTCAAGTGCGTCCTGGGTGCGCTCGCAGTGCTGCTGATTGCGCTGCTGGCGAAGACAAAGAGCTTTTATATTGCTGGCCTGGTGCCGCTGTTTCCAACCTTCGCGATCATCGCCCACTACATCGTCGGCAGCGAGCGGTTGGCCAGCGATCTGCGCAGCACCGCCATCTTCGGCCTCTGGTCGCTGCTGCCCTATGCGGCGTATCTGTTCACGATAGTGCTGCTGAGCGAGCGCTTCACGCTGGTGGTGACGCTGACCGTCGGTGCGCTGGCGTGGGTGATGGCGGCCGGCTTGCTGCTGACAGTCTGGACGCGAACCTACCCGGCTGTCTGAGCAGTTGGTGTCAGCGCAGCAGTAATAGGTGGACAAGCCTTTGGCGTTGTCCACCCTACGCTAGTAACGCAACCTGCCCGCGCGGCGTTGTCCCGACGCCAGCGGTTCAGACCTCAAGCAGAAACGTCACCGGCCCGTCGTTGACCAGATGCACCTGCATATCGGCGCCAAAACGACCGGTTGCGACCTGCGGGTGCTGCGCACGTGCCTGAGTCACCAGATAGTTGAACAGCACCTCGGCACGGTCCGGCGGCGCAGCGGTGGAGAAACCGGGGCGCCGGCCCTTGCGGGTGTCGGCGGCCAGGGTGAACTGTGATACCAGCAGCAGCCCGCCCTGCACGTCGGTCAGCGAGTCATTCATGCGACCGTCGGCATCGGTGAATACCCGGTATTCGAGCAGTCGCTTGAGCAGTTTGTCGGCGCTGGCCTCATCGTCCTGGGGTTCGATGCCAACCAGCACCAGCAGCCCCTGATCAATCGCCCCGACAATCTCGCCGTCTACCTCGACCCGGGCCTGACTGACCCGTTGCAGCAATCCCTTCATGTCACTCGGCCTGCGGCGTCAGATTGAGCAGCTGGCGCGCCATATCGCCGGTGGCGCGTACCAGCGCGTCGGCGATGCCCGGCTCGGAGGCGGCGTGGCCGGCATCGCGAATGATGTTCAGCTCACTGCCCGGCCAGCGCTGATGCAGCGCGTGGGCGTTGTCCAGCGGGCAGACCATGTCGTAGCGGCCATGCACGATGATGCCCGGGATATGGGCAATCCGCTCCATGTTGTCGAGCAGCTGGTTGGGGGCCAGGAAGGTTTTGTTGGCGAAGTAGTGACATTCGATGCGGGCAATCGCGTAGGCGCGGCGTGCGTCACTGAACCGTTCGATCACCTGCGGGCTGGGCCTGAGCGTGGCGCAGCGCCCCTCCCAGACCGACCAGGCCTTGGCCGCATGCATGCGACAGATCTCGTCGTCACCGGTCAGCCGACGGTAGTAGGCCGCAACCATATCGGCACGCTCGTCCTCGGGAATCAGGCTCAGATAGTCTTCCCAGTAATCGGGAAACACATGGCTGGCACCTTCCTGATAGAACCAGTGGATATCCTGCTCGCGGCACAGGAAGATGCCGCGCAGCACCATGCCCATTACCCGGTCCGGGTGCGCCTGGGCATAGGCCAGTGCCAGCGTTGAACCCCAGGAACCGCCGAACAGCACCCACTTGTCGATCCCAAGGTGCTCGCGCAGGGTTTCCATATCGGCGACCAGATCGGCGGTGGTGTTGTTCTCCAGACTGCCGTGCGGGGTGGAGCGGCCACAGCCGCGCTGGTCAAAGGTGACAATTCGATAGATCGACGGATCGAAAAAGCGGCGACTGAGCGCATCGCACCCGGCCCCGGGCCCGCCATGGATGAATACCACCGGCAGGCCATCGGGCTGACCGCTTTCATCGGCATAGAGAACATGGGGAGGGGTGACCGCCAGTTCGTGGCGGGCGTAGGGTTTGATCTCCGGATACAACAGCTGCATGATGGCTCCCTGAACCGGCACGAGTGCGCCGCGCTCCTTACATTGGAAGCCCCAACATTACTGACCCGCGAGGCCGCTGTCACCTATGCGTTTTCTGCTTGCCGCCCTGCTTGCACTGAGCCTGTTGGGGTGCGGGGCCTCCAGCCCGGACCAGCGCCTGAATCAGGCCATCGAGCAGCTGCAGAGCGGGATTGAGGAGCGCGACCGCAGCGCCGTCATGGATCTGCTGCATCCCGAGTTTATCGCCCAGAGTCAGTACGACCAGACCTGGGCCGATCGCACCCTGCGGCTGATGTTCCTGCGTAATCAGCGCATCAACGTGCTGGTCACCCGCCAGCAGACCGAGATCGATCCGGGCTACGCCCGACGCGCCGAAAGCGAGGCACGCGTCACCCTGACCGGCGCCGAGCGGCTGATCCCCAACAGCGCAGGCCAGTATGATATTCGTCTGCTCTGGGAGGACGTCGACGGCCGTTGGCTGCTGCGTGACATCAACTGGCAACCGGTACGCTGAGATGCCAGCCAAGCCGGATCATGCGGCTCTGGCACGCATCGCCCTTGCTCATATCACCCGCATCTATCCGCACAGCGGCCAGCAGCGGCTAAAGAGTGCCGCCGACTGGCACCCGCCAGAGCAGGCCCATCCGCTGTTCTGCGGCAGCTATGACTGGCACTCCTGCGTGCACAGTCACTGGCTGCTGGTTCGGGTGCTGAACCGTGCTCCCGAGCTGCCCGAGGCCGCCGCCATTCGCCAGCGTCTCGGGCAGATCACTGACGACGCAGTCGCCGCTGAAATAACCACCTTCGAGCGTCAGGGACAAGGCTTTGAGCGCCCCTACGGCTGGGCCTGGCTGCTGATGCTGCAGGCCGAACTGCTGCGCAGCAGCGAGCCGACAGCGCGGCGCGGCGCAGCAACGCTGCAACCGTTGGCAGACTTGATTCACAGGCGCCTGCTGGACTACCTGCCGCGCCTGCTCTACCCCATCCGCAGCGGTCAGCACAACAACACCGCCTTCGCCCTGCTGCTCTGCCTGGAATACGCCAGAATGGCGCAGGACCAGCAACTGGAGCGCCTGCTGCGCGAGCGCAGCCTGACGTGGTTTGCCGACGATCGCGGCTGCCCGGCCTGGGGCGAGCCGAGTGGCGAGGACTTTCTCTCTCCGACACTGCAGCAGGCGGTGCTGATGCAGCAAGTCATGGACGGGAACACCTTTGCCACCTGGCTGAACGACTTTCTGCCGGACCTGGCCGCGCAGCAGCCTGCCACCCTGTTCCGGCCGGTTAGCGTCAGTGAGCGCAGCGACGGCAAGCTCGCCCATCTCGATGGCCTCAACCTCAGCCGCGCCTGGTGCTGGTTTCAGCTATCAGCCACATGGCCCACATTGCTGGCCGTGGCCGAAGCCCATCTCGCCGCGGCAATCAATCACCTTGAGGACGACTACATGGGCAGCCACTGGCTGCCCACCTTTGCCATGCTGGCGCAGCAAGCGGCCAGTGAACACGCCTGACGCCAACGCTCAGCGCAGCTTGGTCTCACGCAGCTTGAGCATATAGTCCGGCGGCGCAAAGCTGTCAGCGCGGGCCTGGGCCCAGTACTTTTTGAACAGGTGCAGTTCTGCCCGGCCATCCAGCAATACGCCTGGCTCAAGAAACTCGAACAACTCGCTATAGGGCCGCACCTCGTAGCGCGACACACGCCGAATCACATGTTCAGGGCCCAGCTCGCTCGGATGTTTCAGCCCGGCTGCCTCCAGCATATGCGCCAGCGCCAGCACGGTATTGCGGTGGAAGTGATAGACCCGTTCGCTCTTGTCGGCCACATCCAGCCGCGCGCTGCGGCTCGGGTCCTGGGTGGCGACACCGCTGGGGCACTTGCCGCTATGGCAGCTCAGGCTCTGGATACAGCCCAGGGCGAACATGTAGCCACGGGCCGCATTGCACCAGTCGGCGCCGATCGCCAGCGTACGGGCAATATTGAAGGCAGAGGTAATCTTGCCCGCTGCGCCAAGGTGGATCTTTTCCCGAAGATTCGCGCCCACCAGGGTGTTATGCACCAGCAGCAGGCCATCGGTCATCGGCGTTCCAAGCCGGTTGATGAACTCCAGCGGTGCCGCACCGGTGCCACCCTCACCGCCATCCACCACGATGAAGTCGGGATGCTCACCCGTCTCCAGCATCGCCTTGACGATGCCGAACCACTCCCACGGGTGCCCGATGGCCAACTTGAAGCCGACCGGCTTGCCGCCCGACAGCTCACGCAGCCTGGCAATGAACGCCATCAATTCCAGTGGGGTATGAAACGCCGAGTGGGCCGCGGGCGACACCACATCCTGCCCCTGCGGCACACCGCGGGCCTCGGCAATCTCGGCGGATACCTTGGCCCCGGGCAGAATGCCGCCGTGCCCGGGTTTGGCACCCTGGGACAGCTTGATTTCGATCATCTTCACCTGCGGCAACCGGGCATTACGCTCGAACAGCTCGGCATCAAAGCCGCCATCCGGGGTGCGACAGCCGAAGTAGCCGGAACCGATTTCCCAGACCAGATCACCGCCGGGGCGCAGGTGGTAGCGCGAGATCGACCCCTCGCCGGTATCGTGGTAGAAACCGCCCTTCCTGGCTCCGGTATTGAGCGCCAGAATCGCGTTCGCCGACAGCGAGCCGAAGCTCATCGCCGAGATGTTGAATACGCAGACATCATAGGGCTGGGTAGTCTTCGGATGGCTGCCAACCCGCACCCGGAAGTTGCTGTCCGCAATCTGTACCGGCGCCAGCGAATGATTGAGCCACTCGTAACCCTCTGCGTTCATCGACATCAGCGAGCCAAAGGGTTTCTTGTCCAGCACATTCTTGGCGCGCTGATAGACCACGTTACGCTGCTCGCGGGAAAACGGCAGCTCATCGGTGTCGGACTGGATAAAGTACTGGCGCAGCTCAGGCCCGATCGACTCCAGCAGATAGCGCAGGTGCGCCAGCACCGGGTAATTTCGGCTGATCGTGTGCCGACGCTGAGTTACGTCCCAAAGCCCGACCAGGGCCAACGCCAGCAGCGGTGCCGCCGCCAGCCACCAGAGTGCCGACAATGCAGTCAGAGCCAGACTGATCAACGCACCGAGCACGCACAACAGCCAGGTAAGATAACGTGTTGGAATCGCAGTCGGTTGCATGGACTCATCCTTATCAGCAGGGGCATCGCGCCTGAGGATTGATAACATATCCGCTGCGGCGCTGCACGGTCAGCGCACCGGCACTCCCACCTGATCGGCAATGCAGGGCGAGACAAACAGCTCGCCACGCCAGGCGCCACGCAGGGTTGCGGCCATCACCAGCACCCAGAGCAGTGCCAGCAGGCCGACCAACCCGGCTCCAAGGCGCGAAAAAAAGGCGATCTGCAGCATTTGCCCCAGAGTAAGGGTCGCCAGCGCATACACCCCTAGCGGAAAAGTAAAGGCCCACCAGCCGAGGTTGAACGGCATGCCCTCACGCAGGTAACGGCAAATGATCAGCAGCGCCAGCAACAGCCACCACAAACCCAGCCCCCAGAGCAATAACCCGCCGACTATCCCAAGGCCGTGTGCCACCACACCGACGCTGGAAAGCCCCTGAGCGGCAAAGACCTCTGTTGCTGCCTGACCCAGCAGCAACAGCCCGAGCGCACCGGTCCCCAAGGGGCCCAATGCCAACAGACTGGAGGCCGCCATATTGCGGTGCGGCAACTTGTGGACGGCCATGCGCAGCAGAAGGATCACCAGAATACTCAGGGCCACCGGCACCGAGCAGGCCCAGAGGACGTAGCTGGTCACCAGCACGGCATAGGCCTGCTCGGCTGCCAGCCAGGGAATCAGCAATCCGCCACTCGCCGCGGCGACCTCGGCAGCCACTACCGGCAACAGCCAGACCGCGGTCATCTGGTCGATACTGTGCTCCTGGCGGGTGAACATCAGATAGGGAATGCCAACACCGCAGGCCAACGCCAACGCCACATCCAGCCACCACAGAGGCAACGCCAGCGTCATCGCGGCCTCACCCCAGAGGGCGACACCGTGACTCGGCAGGCCATTGATCAGGGTGGCCAACCCCATCGGAATGGTACCGATAAACATCGATACGGTAGCGTGGCCGAAGATACGCCGCGCCTCATTGAAATACAGCAGCCAGCGGGCGGCATACAGCCCGAAGAACAACGCAAACAGCAGCAGGTTCAGCAGCCACAGCGTCTGACCCAGTAATGCCGCGCCCGGCAACCCAAGGTGCGGCAGCGCGGCCGACAGAATGCCTGTGCCCATGGTGACGGCAAACCAGTTTGGGGTGAACTGACGAACGACCTCCCTTGGATGGCTCAACTGCACGAGCGGGCGGCAGCACAGGGTGTTGAATGGCATGCGGGTCATGGCGGCACTCCAGCGATAAATTCCATTTCATTCTAATGATCTTTAATATCGATATAAGAGCATAATTCCTGTTTTTCTTATCGGTTTTACCGAACAAAAAGAATGACTGGCACTCTTTGTGCTTCACTGGCAACAGGCATCACACGAGTGCAGTCACATGATTCGACCCGATACCGCCTGCCAGGCGCCCGACCGCCGATTGATCAGCCTGCAGAGCACCTGCCTGATCGCCAGTTGGCTGGAAGAACACCATCTGCCTGTCGAACCTGTCCTGGCCGGTTCCGGGCTCGGCTCGGCGGACCTGCAAACCCCGGCCCGGCTGATCACCCCTGAGCAGGAGCAGGCCGTCTTCGCCAATACGGTCGCCCTGACCGGCGACCCGCTGATCGGCCTTAAGCTCGGCCAGCGCATGCGGGTATCGGCCTATGGCCAACTGGGTTACGCGATGCTGTCGGCACCGACCCTGCTTGATGCCTTGCAAGTCATGCTGGCCTTTCCGGTGCTGCTCGGCAGTTACTTCCGGTTGCAGCTGGGAACCCTGCCGGATGGCCAACTGGCACTGCGCGCCGATCACTATCACGAATCACCGGCGCTGCGGCAGTTCAACGTCGAGCTGTGCCTGTCCTCGATCAAGGCCATGCTGGATGATGCGCTGGGTGCCAGGCTGCAACTGGACGCCGTGCACCTGAGCAGTAATCCCCCTGCTCACAGTGACCACTACCGGACCTATCTGGGTGACTGCCCCCTGCTGTGCGACCAGGACGCCGAGCGCCTGGTGTTTGCCGCTGACACCTTGAATGCGACATTGCCACTGGCCGAACCCGTCACCCACTTTGAAGCCAAACGCCACTGCCAGACCGTGCAGGACAGTTTCCGGCCGGAACCCTCGGCGCTGGTCAGTCAGCTCAGCGCGCAACTGGAGCAACAGCTCGAAGCGCCGCCAACGCTGGAGCAGTTGGCCAATCAGATGCACTGCACCACCCGCACCCTGCGTCGGCACCTGCAGCGTGCCGGCTGCGGCTACCAGCAACTGCTTGACCGGCTGCGGTTCCAGCGCGCCAAGCTGCTGCTCAACCGCGAGCAGTTGCCGATCTACGCCATCGCCGAACAGCTCGGCTTCAGCGAAACCGCCAGCTTCCGCCACGCCTTCCAGCGCTGGTCCGGGACCACGCCGCGGGCCTGGCGTCAGAGTCAGCAACACCAGCACGCCCCATTCTGACCAGGGCACAAGCGGACCTCGGCGGTCAATCGCCTGTCCGTTTCGATCCCTTTTCTGTCCCTCTGCAGCATTTCCCGAGGCTACGGTGCACGCCATGATCGAAGGCAACCGACTCACCAGCCACAGGATTCATCATGCGGACGTTCTACAGCGACGATCATCGCCTGCACCACGCCAACGCCGAATTGAACAATGGCCAGCTTATGCCCTGCTTCGAGAAACCCTCGCGCGCCGATATGGTGCTGGAGCAGGTGAAGCGAACCGGATTGGGGCCAATCAGCGAGCCGCTGGACTTCGGTCTGGCGCCGATCAAGCGCATCCACAGCCCGGAGTTTGTCGACTTTATCCAGCACGCCTGGCAACGCTGGAGTGCATTGGGCCGCAGCCACGACATGCTGCCGCTGGCCTGGCCACCGCGCCGCATGCCGCCGCGCTGCCCCGACGACATCGACGGCCAGCTCGGATACTACAGCTTTGATGCCGGTGCGCCGCTGACCGCCGGCAGCTGGCAGGCGATCTACAGCAGCGCGCAGGTCGCGCTCAGCGCCCAGACACACTTGTGTGCGGGCGCCCAGAGCGCCTTCGCCCTGTGTCGCCCACCCGGGCACCACGCCGGTATCGACTATATGGGCGGCTACTGCTACCTGAATAACGCAGCGATTGCCGCCCAGGCCATGCTCGACCAGGGCACCAGCAAGGTCGCCATCCTTGATGTCGACTTCCACCACGGCAACGGTACCCAGGACATCTTCTATCAGCGCACGGACGTGCTGTTCACATCGATTCACGGCGACCCGCGCAACGAGTATCCGTGCTTTGCCGGCTACGCCGACGAGCGCGGTGAAGGTACCGGCCTTGGCTACAACCACAACTACCCATTACCCGCCGGCAGCGACTGGAGTGTCTGGTCGCAGGCCCTGCGCGACGCGCTGCGGCAAATCGCCGGCTTCGGCGCGGATTATCTGATCGTCTCGCTCGGCGTAGACACCTACATGGCCGACCCGATCTCCAGCTTCAAGCTCGACAGCCCTGACTACCTGAAGATGGGCGAGCTGATTGCCGGGCTGGGGCTGCCAACACTGTTTGTCATGGAGGGCGGCTACGCCGTGGACGAGATCGGCATCAACGCTGTCAACGTCCTCACCGCTTTTGACGCAACCGTCACGACTCAAGGAGAAGCACAATGAAACTGGCAAGCAAACTGGGGCTGATCGCCCCGCTGGCGGCGCTGTCATTCAGTGCGCTGGCCGCCGATCAGGTGAAGATCTACAACTGGTTCGACTACACCCCGCAAGCCACGCTGGACGGCTTCCAGGCGCAAACCGGTATCGCCCCGACACTCGACACCTTCGACTCCAACGAAGTGCTGGAAGCCAAGCTGCTGTCGGGCCAGTCTGGCTATGACGTGGTGGTCCCAAGCGACAGTTTCCTGGCCAAGCAGCGTCAGGCAGGCGCCTTTCAGGCGCTGGACAAGAGCCTGTTGCCGAACCTTGGCAACCTCAATCAGGACCTGATGAAGGTGCTGGAAGGCAGCGACCCGGGCAACCAGTACGCCGTGCCCTACATGTGGGGCACCAACGGTATCGGCTACAACCCGGAGAAAGTCCGCGCCGTGCTGGGTGACGATGCGCCGGTCGACTCCTGGGCGCTGGTCTTCGATCCGGCAAACATGGAGAAGCTGGCCGAGTGCGGCGTTGCCTTCCTCGACTCGCCGTCGGAAATCCTGCCAGGCGCGCTGCACTATCTGGGCCTGGACCCGAACAGCACCCGCAGTGAAGACTACGACGCTGCGGTGGCCATGATGAGCAAGATCCAGCCGTACGTGCGCTACTTCAACTCCTCGCGCTTTCTCAACGACATCGCCAACGGTGAAATCTGCGTTGCAGTAGCCTGGTCGGGCAGCATCCTGCAGGCCAATTCACGCGCACAGGAAGCCAACAATGGCGTCCACCTTGAATACCGCATTCCGAAGGAAGGGGCACAGGTCTGGTTTGACCTGATGGCAATTCCTAAGGACGCACCCAATCCGGCTGCGGCCCACGCCTTCATCAATTACCTGCTCAAGCCCGATGTAGTCGCCGAGATCAGCAATCTGGTGGGCTACGCCAACCCGAACGCCGCGGCGACCGAGCTGGTCAACGACAGCCTGCGCAACAACCCCGGCGCCTATCCGCCAGCCGAGGTACAGGCCCGCCTGTTTACCCTCAAACCGCTGCCCCTGGCCGCTGAGCGTGTGCGTACCCGTGCCTGGAACAAGATCAAGACCGGGCAGTAATGTCAGGGACACGCCATCGCAGCCGCTGCTCGCGACGGCTCAAGGGTTCGACAATCACGTGAGATGTAGGGGTAATGGCGACTGGATCAGTATTGCGCCGTCGGCAAGTATCCATTTCGCCTTCACGGCGAGCCAAGGGGGGCCGCCTGCCCGGCCCCCCTTGGCGATCCCCCC
>NZ_NBYK01000007.1:91771-112432 GCF_002197985.1 Halopseudomonas aestusnigri | reverse complement strand
GGGGGGTTGGTCCGTGCAGTCTTCACGTCCTGCAACACCCCTGATGGTTCCGACGCCCTGAGTCCGGTGGGTCTGAAAAGGCCTTGTCTTGGCTCCAAAGACTCCCGACCAAACAACAAAAAACCCGCATCACTGCGGGTTTTTTATGTCTGCCGGGATCACACTCCCATCGGCTTGACCCCGATCCAGGCGCCATGCAGGTAGAAGGCAAAGGCCGCCCAGGCCACCAGCCCGACCACCACAACCACCGCGTCCATCACCGGCTTGCCCTTGCCGTAGCTGACACCGGCAGCGCGATCACGCTTGCGTGAGACCACAAACAGCGCGGTAGCCCAGGCCAGGAAGCCGCCGAACAGCAGCAGATCCGCCAACGTGCCGTTGGCAATCAGGTGCGCCAGCGCCCAGAACTTCACGCCCAGCAGCATCGGATGGCCAACCCGCGCCTTGATGCAGGAGCCGGGAACATAGGTCGCAGCGATGAGAATAAATGCGGGGATGGTCAGCAGCGCAGCCAGATGGCGCGTCCACACCGGCGCGATCCACAGCCAGGTGGGGCTCATGCGGGCCTGGCCGTAGCCGTAGATGATCAGTACAAAACCGATGATCGAGACCAGTGCGTAAATACCCTTCCAGGCCAATGGTCCCCTGGCGGCAATGAAGGACGCGCGTTTTTCAGCGGCAAACAGGCGGGCGGAGTGCATGCCCAGAAACAGAATCAGGCCCAGAATCAGCAGCAGCATCACGGTACTCCGTTGTTATGGTTTTGGTGAACCGGCCCGCTACCGGGCCGGACGCTGCCATCTTACTCCAGCCGAGCCTTGAGGGAACCGCCCTCATCACCCTCAAGGATCAGCGCACCGGTTTCATCCAGGGAAAAACGACTGATCTGCTCCAGCGTCTGCACAAAGCGGGTCTCCTGCTCGTTCAGCGCCGGCGCGCAGGCTCGCCGGGTGGTCGCCAACTGGCTCAGTTGCAGAGTGCGGCCATCAACCTGATAGGCACCGACATAATTGTTGCAACTGGCCCGCCCCGACACGCGACCGTCGTTGCCGAAGTTGAGCGTCACTCGTGAGCGGTCGATGATGCCCCCGCGATTGATGTCCTCAACTACCCATTCACCGGCCTGCAGCACCAGTGCACCGGCTGGCTCGCACTCGGGCAGGCTTTCACCGCGAATGGTCAGCAGGCCCTTGTCGCCCTTGTTCCAGAAACTGGTCGAACTGTCATCAGGCGCTTCGTACCGGGCACCCGAGGCAGTCACCACGCGCTCCAGCAGGAAGCGGCCCTGCATTGCTTCGATCAGCGCCTGCTCGCCGGTCAGGGTGACCCGGACCGGCGAACCGCCACACTGCAAAATCATCACACCGCGCTGCGGAATACCCTGCTCGGATGCGGCCACAGCCGGCTCCGTTGACTCAAGGTTGCTGCAGCCTGCCAGTAACGCTGCACTGATCAGCCCGGCTGCCAGGGCCGCCTTTGTTGTTGTCATCCTGCATCTCCGTGTTCATTTCAATGCTGCAAGCATAGCTGTCCGACTTTCCCGGCGGGGTTACCCGGGACTCAATCGGGCACATGAATACAGCCTTCGAGGTAGAGTACCGCGTAACCGCTGATACGGACCCGCTCCGCCTCCACCTTGCAATAGAGCACACCGCCACGGGCCGAAGCCTGCAGTGCTTTCAACTCGTTACGCCCAAGTCGCCCGGCCCAGTAGGGTGCCAGCCCGGCGTGAATCGAGCCGGTCACCATGTCTTCCAGGCCACCATTGGCCGGCCAGAAATAGCGGGAGACAAAGTCCACATCGTGCCCGGGCGCGGTGACCACCACATCGCGCGGTGCCAGTTGCCGGATCAGCTCCGGATCCTGCTCGACCGCTCGCACCTGGCCCTCATCGGCATAGACTGCAAACCACGCCTGGCGGCTAACCAGCACTGCATCCGGCCTGATCGACAAACCATCAAACAACAGCGCCGGCGGCTCGGCTACCGGCTCTGGTGCCAGCCGTGGCGCATCCATATGGATAAGGCCATCGTCTTCACGGCTGAGACTCAACTCACCGACCGCCGCGGCCCGAAAGCGCAGCACCGGAACGTCCGGGTTCAAGCGGAAGAGAACAAACGCGGCGGCCAGCGTAGCGTGGCCGCAGAAATCGATCTCGGCCAACGGAGAGAACCAGCGGATGGCATAACCGCCGTTGGCCTGCCTGACCACAAAAGCGGTTTCAGACAGGTTATTCTCGGCCGCAACTGCCTGCATCAGCTCGGCCGGCAGCCACTCGGCCAGCGGCACAACGGCGGCGTAATTGCCTCCAAACAGCATGTCGGTGAAGGCATCGACCTGGTAGATCGGCAGTTGCATGAGACGTCTCCGGTAAAAAAGGTTCAACTTACGCGATCCGGCACAGGTGCGTCCCGGCACAATTTGCTGCATTGCTGGCGATACAGTTGCCTAGAAGCTCGAGCCTTTGGTGCGCAGAAACGCCGCCTCTTCTGCCGTCGATGGCCGGCCAAGAATCGCATTACGGTGAGGGTAGCGACCGAAACGCTCGATGATCTCCCTGTGCCGCTGCTCGAAACGCAGATTGTCCTCCAGGCCCGGCGCACTGAACAGTTTCATCGCCTGTTCATGCATGCGCAGCGACTCGCTATGCATGAACGGCATGTACAAAAAGGCCCGCCACTTCACCGGCAACTGCTGGTCAGCACCTTCGGCAACCGCCTCCTGCGCCAGCACCAGCGCCATACCGTCACTGGCGAAGGCCCGCGGCGTATCGCGCCATATATTGCGCGAGAACTGGTCCAGCACGATGATCTCGGCCAGCCGCCCGAGCGCATTGGCCCGCCAGTTCATCAGCTCACCGCGCACCGCGCGTTCGTGGAGGTCGCCAAAGCGACTGCGAATCAAACCATCGAGCGCCGGATCCTTTTGCCACCACTGGGCCGGCCGCAACTCGCCAAACCAGAATTCGAGTACTTCATCCGCCGCCGACATTAACGTCTCCTGACTGATCACTTCAGAGGCCGGGCTGACTCCCGGCATCTGGATCAGATCAGTCACGCCCGGATCGGTTCCCGACTGCGATAACAGCGTGGTGAGCTGGCCTCGGTGGTGGGTCTGATGGTTGAAAAAGTGAGTCAATGCCAACCATAGTGGATAGCAGCGCGGCTGCGGATTGACCAGACTGGTATAGCGCAGCTCACTATCCAGGCTGGAAGGAGACAGACTGCCTACCCATTCGATTATCCGTTCGTCCATCACCTCCCGCGCGCTGCGCAGCTCGGTAAAGTCGGCGTACAGTTCTGCATCCAGCGCCGGAGCAGAGAAAGGCTGGCCGGTAAAGCGCCCCATCCACAGGTGGTCGGCCAGCAGTAGATGATTGAGAGTACCGTGAATGGAGCCGAAAAAGGCACCACGGGGGGCGCGCCGTTCGGCATCGTCCAGCGTGGCACAAAGCCTGTACAGCCGCTGGTTCATCCACCGGTTGTATTGGGCCAACATGGTGATCTGTGCGTAAAGCATGGAATCTCCTTGAATCGGGGTACGTCGGGCAGCCTGGCGCCTGTCACCTCATTCGCCAGGCTCGTGCAAATAACCTCGACACACCACCGCCAGCTTGTTGCCATCGGGATCGCGCACATAGGCGCTGTAGAAGTCAGGATTATAGTGCTCACGCAGCGCGGGCTCGCCGTCACTGCTGCCGCCGTTCGCCAGCGCAGCAGCGTGGAAGGCGCGTACCGATTTCCAATCGGGCGCCGCAAAGGCGACCATGACACCATTGCCGACAGATGCGGGCCGCCCATCAAAGGGTTCGCACAGCCAGAGCGCCAGTTCTCGGGCGCCCCGATTCTCGTAGTAGCCCCAGCCGGCCCAACCGTCCCAGTTGGATTCGCCCGGCGTGCGCACGCGCTCAATCCCCAGTGTGGCCATCAGCTCATCGTAAAACCGGACCGCCCGCGGCAGGTTGTTGGTACCCAGCGTGATATAGGTAAACATGCTCGTCTCTCCACGCGCACCCATGCTGCTCGACATAACCAAGGGCAACGCATCAGGTCATTTTTTAGACATCAATAGATCATTTCGCTATCATGCGCGCCTGCTGAATATTCAGCCCATCACTATGATCATTGCAACTTAGCCAATGATCGACGCGTTTTTTGCCGTTTAATCCAGTTTATCGGCTTACTTTCATGCTCGCGCACTGCCTGTCAGCAGTCAGCCCGATGCGACCTATTGCTTTTGACAAGAAAGATACAGACGATCCGCTATGCCAAAATCCAATCTTCTCGCCGTTACGTCGATCACACCTGATCACTTCGACATCAATCAGCTTAGCCACCAGCGCTTCAAGGTCTACACCGCCAAGCAACTCGACCAGATTCCGCAGCTACAGCAACTGAGCGCGGAACAACGCTTTGAAATGCAGGTGGTCGCCAGCGTCCTGCCGTTCCGGGTCAACCAGTACGTCATTGACGAGCTGATCGACTGGCAACAGGTACCGACTGACCCCATGTTTCAACTCACCTTCCCGCAGCGCGGCATGCTCAAGCCCGAGCACTACCAGCGGGTTGCCGATGCCATGCGCAACGAGCTTGGTGCCGCTGACCTGAAGGCACTGATCAGCGAGGTCCGCGCCGAGCTGAATCCCCATCCGGCAGGCCAGCTGGAACACAACATCCCCAAGCTGGATGGCGAGGTGGTGGAAGGCCTGCAGCACAAGTACCGCGAGACCGTGCTGTTCTTCCCCAGCTCCGGCCAGGTATGCCACAGCTACTGCACCTTCTGCTTTCGCTGGGCCCAGTTTGTCGGCGACAAGGATCTGAAGATTGCTGCCCGTGAGTCCAATCAGCTGCAGGACTACCTGCGCGCGCACCCAGAGGTAACCGACGTACTGGTCACCGGTGGCGACCCGATGGTGATGAAAACCCGTAACCTGCGCGCCTACCTCGAACCGCTGCTCAGCGACGAGTTCGCTCACGTTCGCACCATCCGCATCGGCACCAAGGCGCTGACATTCTGGCCCCAGCGCTTCGTCAGTGATGACGATGCCGAGGACCTGCTGGCCCTGTTTGCCGAAATCCAGGCCGCCGGCAAACACCTGGCGCTGATGGCGCACTACAACCACTGGAAGGAGCTGGAACCGGAAGTCGCACGCGAAGCGATCCGCCGGGTCCGCCAGACCGGCGCCCAGATTCGAGCCCAGGGTCCGCTGCTGGCGCATATCAACGATGACGCCAGCGTCTGGGCCCGCCTCTGGCAGACCCAGGTCGAGCTCGGCATCATCCCCTATTACATGTTCGTTGAGCGCGACACCGGGGCCCGCCATTACTTCGAAGTGCCGCTGGTCAAAGCCTGGGAGATTTACCGCGACGCCATGCAGCAGGTATCCGGCATCGCCCGCACCGCGCGCGGTCCTTCCATGAGCTCGCACCCTGGCAAGGTTGAGGTTCAGGGCGTCACCGAGATCAATGGCGAGAAGGTCATCGCACTGCGCATGATTCAGGGCCGCAACCCCGACTGGGTACAGCGCCCATTCTTTGCAAAATATGATGATCAGGCCACCTGGCTCAACCACCTGCAGCCCGCCTTCGGCGAAGAACGCTTCTTTTTCGACGAATAACACCACGACGCCCGGTGGTTCAGCACAGCGCCGGGCTCTTTTATACTGCGCGCCTCATTTCTGAGGCGCCACATGAAACCACAACTGATTCCCGCAGCCGACATTGATCGGCTCGATACCTGGCAGAAGTACCGCAAGGGCCTGTGCGACACCTGCAACGCCAGCTGCTGCACCCTGCCGGTCGAGGTTCGCCTGGACGACCTGATTCGCCTGGGACTGGTGGATGAATTCGAGCGCGGCGAGCCACTCAGCCGCATCGCCAAACGCTTGCAGAAGGAGGGTGTGGTCGGGCGCTTTCACCAGAAAAGTGGCATTTTCACGCTCAGCCGCATGAGCAATGACGACTGCCTGTTTCTCGATACCCGCAGCCGCCGCTGCACCGTCTACGACAAACGCCCCGCAACCTGCCGCAACCACCCGCAAATCGGTCCGCGGCCCGGTTTCTGCGCCTACCGCCCCAAACCCTGATAGCTGGACACAAAAAAGGCGCCGACCCAGCGAGGGGCCGACGCCTGCTCCTTGAACCCGGAACTTAGTACGGGCAGTTGCCGCGATAATCGGAGATCTGAGAGTCGGAAGTGTGGTTCGGTCCGCAGAGGAACTGCTTGTAGCGGCTGTCTTCATCCAGATGCAGTTTCATCCAGGACACCCCGAACCGGCTCAGCACATCGTTGTAGATGCTGCCGCCATTACCGCAGTAGTGGCTGCCACCATTGATTTCCACAAAGGCCTTGTCGATGCTGGAAGGCAGGGAATTGTAGAACGGTGAGGCATGCTGGAGGACCGGCGCGATCACATCCGACTCACAGGCAAAGATCAGAGTCGGTGCCTGCGAGCGGCTGGCGTAGTAGCTGGTTGTATCCCAGGGCGCCAGCGGAATGGCTGCCTTGATACGACCTTCACTGGCAACACGCAGGGTGCCGCCACCGCCCATCGACCAGCCAATGACGCCCAGACGATTGGTGTCGATCATGCCGCGAACCGGGCTGGAGCTGCGGCTGTTCTGGCTAACCAGATAATCCAGTGCGTTGTTGATCTGACGCGCACGGCTCGGCGGCTGATCAAAGCCGGTGTTGGTGTCAATGGTCATGACCACGAAACCATAGGACGCCAGTTTCGGGCCCCACCAGTCAATCGAAGACTCGGCAGAAACGAAGCCGGGAATTACAACGACCGCACCCATAGTGCCGGTTGTGCCTGTCGGATAGTAAATGGTGCCGCCGCCAAAGCCGCTGACCAGGCTGGAGACACGGCTGGAACGGACGCTGTACTGACCGCGATCGGCTTCGAGGAAGCTGACGGACGGATCCGGACCGCGCTGATAGGCGGAACCACCGCCCGAATCACCCGGATCGGTCGGTGCCGGGTTGTTGGCCAGGGCAGACATCGAGAACAGCAGCGCGCCAGCGCCACAGAGGGCAAGAACGCTTTTCTTGTTAAATGGCATGAGGTGTAGCCTCCATGAATCGTGCGTGGTTTTTGTTGTTGGTACATCACGATCCGGCCTGCGCCGTCTCGGACCTCGGGTTGCCTGAGCGCTACTCTAGCGCCGCTCCCGCCCAACACCAGCACCCATTCAGGTGACTCTGGGGCAAATCCACCCTTTCGGGCGATGGCCGCTCCGGCGGCGGCCAACTAGCATTCTGTCTGCAGAAAACGAATCCCGTTGCCCGCCGCCGGACCTCAGGTTGCCACCCCCGTCCCGCTGCTGCCCCAAACCCCGTCAGGGGTCGCGCAACGAATCCCTGATGCGCTCAATTTCATCAAACAGCCCGGCCATGATCTCCACGCCCCTGGGGTCAAAGTGCTTGCCGGACTGTTCAAGAATGAATGCCTGCGTTTTCTCTACGCTCCAGCCCTGCTTGTAGGGACGAGAACTGCGCAGGGCGTCATAGACGTCACACAGGGCGACAATACGCGCAGAGATGGGAATTTCCTCCCCCTTGAGTCCGGCAGGATATCCGCTGCCATCCCACTTTTCATGGTGATTGAGGGCAATCTCCGCCGCCAACTCCAGCAGCGATGAACGCCCACTGTCAGCCAAAATGGCGTGTCCGATGCGCGCATGCTGCTTCATGATGTCGAATTCTTCGGGCGTCAGCTTGCCCGGTTTGAGCAGAATGTGGTCCGGTATCCCGATCTTGCCGACATCGTGCATGGGTGCAGCCAGCCGTAGCAGCTCGACCCAGGTTTCCGGCGCACCAATTTGCCGGGCTATCAGCGCTGCCGTCTCGCCGATGCGCATGATGTGATTGCCGGTCTCGTTATCCTTGTAGTCAGCTGCCCGCGCCAGTGCCCGGATCACCGCCTGATAGCTGTCGCGCAGCCGAGCGGTGCGCTCCTGCACGCGCTCCTCCAGCGCCGCGCGCTCCTGCTCGAGCTGGCGGTGGGCATAACTCAGTTGCAGACAATTGCGCACCCGTAACAGCAACTCTGGCAGATCAACCGGCTTGGTCAGATAGTCGTTACCGCCGAGGTCAAGACCGCGGCGGCGACTGGCGGCGTCGCCAAGCGCGGTGACCAGAATCACTTGCTGAGCCGTACGGTCGCGCTCGCTCAGTGCCTGCAGAATGGCGAAACCGTCCGGCGCCGGCATGTCCAGATCCAGCAGCAACAGATCCCAGGGGTTTTGCTGCAGCCACTCGAGGCCGAGCGCCGAATCACTGAAACCATGCACCTGCCCCAATCCCATAGTCCGCAGACTTGATTCAAGCAGTCTCAGATTGGCCTGCACATCATCGATCACCACCACCCTGGCCTGCCGAAATACCTCATTGGGCATCGCCCGTCTCCCCCTTCGTCAACAGCGCACTCACCAGCGCGTCAAGCTCATTACTGTCCACCGGCTTGCGCACCAGGCCCTGACACTCGCTTATCAACTGGGTTACCAGTTCCGACCCGAGCGTATCGGCCAGCAGCAGCACCGGAGGTACAGGGGCCGGCAGCTGCTGCCGCAGGCGCCTGAGCATCGGCAATGTCGAGGCATCCAGTGCCGCGCTGTCAATCAGCAGCAGCGCGGGAACAGGCTGTCCACCAGCATGATCAAGCAGGGTCACCGCATTGCCGACCTGCAGCTGCGCCCGCTCCGACAGCGCCTGACGTATCTGCTCAATCAACTGCGAATCCGAACTGAGGCAATAAATTAGCGGCCTGTGCCTTGAGGGCAGCGGTTGCACCGAACTGAGCGGCAGCTCCACCCAGAATCGACTGCCTCTGCCCGGCTCACTGTCCACGCCAATCTCTCCGCCCATGGCACGGGTATATTCCCGGCAGATAGACAACCCGATTCCGGTACCCTGAATGGCCGTATTCTCGCGACCCAGGCGCTGGAACGGCTCAAACAGCAGCGCCTGATCCTCCGGTTTGATACCCATGCCGGTGTCTTCGACTACCAGCCGGAGGCGGCTACCAAGCACCTCACAGTAGAGCCGCACCGCCCCACCGGTACTGTTGTACTTCTTGGCATTCGATAGCAGATTGATCATCACCTGCCGCAGCCGCCGCGGATCAGCCATCACGGTCAACCCTTCAGGTGCAGGCGTTACCTCGAAGGACAACCCCTGCTCACTGATCGCAAGCCGGACCATCTCGACGCTTTCGCTCATGATCTGCCCCACATCGGTAGGCACCCGCTCGACCCGTCGCGCGTCCACCTGGATCGTCGACCAATCGAGAATGTCGCTGAGCAAGGTGTTGAGGTGCCGGCTGGCGAGCAGGATTTCCTCGACATGCTCCGAGGGCTGGCCCTTCTCCTGACTATCCAGTTCCATCAGCTGGGCAAAACCGAGAATCGCATTCAATGGCGTGCGCAGCTCGTGGCTCATGCTGGAGATAAAGCGGGCCTTGGCCAGGTTGGCCGCCTCCGCTTCGTGGGTAGCCGAGCGCAAGTCACTTTCGATGTGCTTGAGGTCGTCAATATCAACGTGGGTGCCGGCAACCAGCACGACCTGGCCGGTATCCGGATCACGCTCCAGTATCCGCCCGCGACTCAGCAGCCAGTGATACAGCCCCTGCTCGTCGGCAAAACGGAACTCGGCGGCGTAGTGGCCGCCACTGCGCAAGGCTAGCTGCTCTGCGTCCCGCACGCGGGTGCGATCATCCGGGTGAATACGCAGCTGGAACTGCTCGAATGGGATCAACCCCCGGGGCAAGCCGAAACGCTCGCAGAAGCGTCCGCGCAACTCGATCAGGTTTTCATTAACATGCCACTCCCAGATGCTCTCGGTGGTGCTGTCGAGTACCAGCTCAATACGCTGCTGGGCGTTACGATTGTGCTGTTGGCTCTGCTCCAGTTGCAGGCCTATCTCATGGGTATGCTGCGCCATGCCGTCCAGCTCGGCGATCTCCGAACGCACCGGAGCAGGCCGCCAGCGCTCGGCGCCAATGTCGGTCATCATCCGCGAGATGCCGTCGATCGGCGCCAGCAGCCGGGCCGTCAAACCCCGGGCCCGCACCCACAGAAAGGCAAAGAAGACAATGTAGAAGGCCACCAGCCCCGCGATCAGCCACATGCCAACGCGGCGATACTCTTCGGCCAACGAATTGGTCTGGGCAAACAGTGTCTCCTCGTCGACCACCGTCAGCAGCCGCCAGCCAGTCTGCTCAACCTGCTCCCAGCCGACCAGCAGTGCCCGGTCGTTCAGCTTCAACTGCTGAACACCCTGATCACGGGCTTGCAGCACCTCGGCCAGCCCGGCAGTTTCCGTACGTTGCGCCAGGTTGAAGTCAGCCGGCTTGAAAATCTCGCGGCGAATTGCCTCCTGGTAGGTGTGACTGGTCAGCTCCTGGAGGCCAAAATCCTGCTCTGCCTTCGGTGGCATGGCCATGATATTCATGTCCGAACTGATCAGCATGGCATAGCCATCCCAAGGCACCGGCAGACCATTGATCTCACTCAGGATACCGTCGACGGTTACATCAATACCCACCACACCCTCGAGAAAATCCCCGCGATAGACCGGCGCAATGGCCGACATCATCCAGCCCTGCCCGGCCGGATCGAGATAGACGTCGGTCCATACCACGCCGCGACTGGGATTGTGTTCGGCATCGGCCAAGTAGTAGAAATTGTAATCCGGGATGACCATGTCATGCGGATACTGCTCCGCCGTATGGAACCAGGGGTAGATATGATTGAGGCTGTCCCAGCTGTTGAAGTAGACGCTGGCAATCAGCGGGTTGCTGCGCTGCAGTTCGCGCATGACCGGATCCAGCGTCGTTAGCCGGCGAACCTTGTCCAGGTCCTGCCGCTCTGGCGCTGTTGCGCCCGAGTAGAAAACCGCAGCGCCGCCGGTATCCCGAGGACTGAACATCACGCCGCTGTCGGTGCGGTCGATCTCGACATCAGGTAGCGTCATGGGTTTTGCCAGCACCTCGGCTACCAGATTGCGATAGCCATCGGTCAGCGCGGCCAACTGCTCAAGACGACCGTTGATGACACGCGTCTCAAGCTGCGCGGCGCTGCTCAGCTCGGTCAGCGCCGCCTGGCGCAGGTAGGCAGTCTGCTCGTCACGAATGGCCGCGTTGCTGAACAGATAGATGGCAATCAGGGCCGCTTCAACCAGCACCAGCGGAATCAGCGCGCTGCGAACAAACGCGCGCCAGATCCAGCGCTGCAGCCCAACCCGATTAGTTTCAGCCATCATCCGCCCCCACGGCAGTAGGTTTCGTAAAAGTTGATATCACTATGATATCACTCTGAATTTTTTATTTTGCCTTTATAAGCTAGCCATTGGTCGGGCATTGCGCCAACCCCCGACCTTTGGACGCAAAAAAACCCGCGCCGGAATCCGGAGCGGGTTTTTTTACCAGCGGCAGCCTTAGTTCTTGCTGGCGCGCTTGCGGTCGGTTTCGCTGAGCAGCTTTTTGCGCAGACGAATGGACTTCGGCGTTACCTCAACCAGTTCGTCGTCATCGATGAACTCGAGCGCCTGCTCCAGGGTGAACTTGACCGGCGGCACCAGCTGGATGGTTTCATCCTTGCCGGAAGCACGCATGTTGTCGAGCTTCTTGCCCTTGGTCGGGTTGATGACCAGGTCGTTGTCACGGCTGTGAATACCGGCCAGCTGACCTTCATAGATCTCCTGACCCGGCTCCAGGAACAGCTTGCCGCGATCCTGCAGGGTTTCCAGCGAGTAGGTCAGCGCCTTGCCGGTTGCCATGGAGACCAGCACGCCGTTCTGACGGTGGCCCACGTCACCCTGCTTGATCGGCCCGTAGTGGCTGAAGGTGCTGGTGATGATGCCGGTACCCGAGGTCATGGTCAGGAAGCTGTTACGGAAGCCGATCAGGCCGCGTGCCGGAACAACATACTCCAGGCGAATACGGCCCTTGCCATCCGGAACCATGTTGCCCAGATCACCCTTGCGCAGGCCCATCTGCTCCATGATCGGACCCTGATGCTGCTCTTCAATATCGATGGTGACGTTCTCGTAGGGCTCCTGCTTTTCGCCATCCACTTCCTTGATGACGACCTCAGGGCGGGAGATCCCCAACTCAAAGCCTTCACGACGCATGGTTTCAATCAGCACCGACAGGTGCAGCTCGCCACGACCGGAGACCTTGAACTTGTCGGCGCTGTCGCCCTCTTCAACGCGCAGAGCCACGTTGTGCAGCAGTTCCTTTTCCAGACGCTCCTTGATGTTGCGGCTGGTGACAAACTTGCCTTCCTTGCCGGCGAACGGCGAGTCGTTGACCTGGAAGGTCATGCTCACGGTAGGCTCGTCGACGGTCAGTGCCGGCATGGCTTCGACGTTCTGCTGATCGCACAGGGTGTCGGAGATGAACAGCGGATCAAAACCGCTCACGCAGACGATGTCGCCAGCCTGCGCTTCTTCCACTTCAACGCGCTGCAGGCCGTGGTGACCCATGATCTTCAGGATACGGCCGTTGCGCTTCTTGCCCTGCGCATCGATAGAGGTGACCGGGGTGTTGGTCTTGACCTTACCGCGACGGATGCGGCCGATACCGATCACACCCAGGAAGCTGTTGTAGTCCAGTGCCGAGATCTGCATCTGGAACGGACCGTCAAGGTCAACGTCAGGAGACGGCACACGGTCAACGATGGTCTGGAACAGCGGGGTCAGATCCTCGGCCATCTCGTCCGGGTCCATACCGGCGATGCCGTTGATCGCGGAGGCGTAGACGAACGGGAAGTCCAGCTGCTCGTCGGTCGCACCCAGGCTGTCAAACAGGTCGAATACCTGATCGATTACCCAGTCAGGGCGAGCGCCCGGACGGTCAATCTTGTTTACCACAACGATCGGACGCAGACCGGCCTGGAAGGCCTTCTGGGTTACGAAGCGGGTTTGCGGCATCGGGCCGTCAACCGCATCAACCAGCAGCAGTACCGAATCAACCATGGACATTACGCGCTCAACCTCGCCACCGAAGTCGGCGTGGCCGGGGGTGTCGACGATGTTGATGTTGTAGCCGTTCCATTTGATGGCGGTGTTCTTCGCCAGAATGGTAATGCCGCGTTCCTTTTCCTGGTCGTTGGAATCCATGATCCGCTCGGAATCCAGTTCCTTACGATCCAGGGTACCGGATTGACGCAGCAGAGCGTCGACCAGCGTGGTTTTGCCGTGGTCAACGTGCGCGATGATGGCGATATTGCGGAGATTCTCGATCACTGTGGGCGTCCTGGGTGATCCGGCGACAGCCGGCATACTGAAAAAAAGAGGGAGGCATTATACAGATATGGGGGTTACGGTGTGTGTTTTTTGTGCAAGCGGGCGCGCGAGCTTCGAGCGGCAAGCCACAAGCCGCAAGCAAAACCGGCTCGCTCTTGACCTCTGAGAGCTTCTTGCAGCGTTGAAGCCAATAAGAGCCTGACAACCCTTGCCGGCCCTTCTTCCCGGCACGCCCTGTTTTGCTTGCGGCTTGCGGCTTGCGGCTTGCGGCTCAAGCGCTAGCGCTTCGGCCTGAGCACCCGCACATTCCCATACCCCTCATCCAGCAGATATTGGGCATGTAACTGACTCATCACCCCTTTCTCGCAATAGAGCAGATAGGCGCGCGAAGGGTCGAGCTCGGCAAAACGGCTGTTGAGGGTGTAGAACGGAATCGACAGCACCTCGATGCCATCCAGCTGCAATGGGCGCAGCTCCTGTTCGTCGGGGTGACGGATATCGATCACGACTTGCCCGGTCAGCGCCTGCTCGACAATCTCGACCGGAGAACCACCTTCAAGCATCTCGCCCAGCTCACTGCATTCGCTGTAAACCGCGCTTTCAATGGCCTGCGACAACACCTCGAAGTTGAACGATGCTTCGGCCGCTTCAACCCGCGCCACTGTGGTGCGAATGGCCGGGCTCACCGAAATAACACCGCAGTACTCAGGCATGCTGCTGGAAAACTCGAGCGTGCCGATGCGGCGGGCGACATCAATAATGTCCAGCTTGCTGGTGGTAATCAGCGGACGAATGACCAGCCGCTCGGCCGCCTTGTCGATAACGCTCAGATTCGGCAGCGTCTGGCTGGCCACCTGGGCAATGGCCTCACCGGTGACCAGCGCATCGATACCCAGACGGTAGGCCACACGGTCCGCCGCCCGCAGCATCATGCGCTTCAGCACTACACCCATTTGGCTGTTTTCAACGTTCTGCAGAATCTCGGCAACGACGCCCTCGAACGGAACACTGACAAAGCGCAGGCGATGACTGCTGGCGTAGCGCTCCCAGAGGTAATGGGCAACCTGGCGCACGCCCAGTTCATGGGCACTACCGCCCAGGTTAAAGAACACGAAATGCGGCAGAAGACCGCGCTGGAGCATCTGATAGCTCGCCACCGTGGAGTCGAACCCCCCGGAAAGCAGGCTGAGCACCGGCTCCATGGTGCCCAGCGGGAAGCCGCCCATGCCCTCATGACGCGCCTGGATCAGATATATTTTCTGATCACGAATCTCCACATGCACTTCCACTTCAGGATCTTTCAGCGACACGCCTGCCGCGCCACAGCGACTGTTAAGCGCGCTACCAACCTTGATCGCCACATCCTGCGAGCTGAAAGAATGAGTCCCCACCCGCTTGCAGCGCACCGCGAAGGTCTTGCCACGCAGCTGATCACCGACATTCGCCACGCAGAGGTCGACCAACTCATCCAGCGTACCCAGCGGGTACTCATGTACCTCCAGGCAGTGAGCAATGCCCGGCGTATTGCATAGCCGCTCAATGCAGCGCTGCTGCAGCGCCGCATCAGGCCCCAGATTGACTTCAAGACTATCCCAGTTCCCGTTGACTCGGGCCTGGGGGTCGACCGCCGACAACACCTTTTTCAGGTTGCCCTTCAATTGGGCGACAAAGCGTTTACGAACCTGGCGGCTCTTGATGGTGATTTCCGGGAAAAATTTGATGATCAGTTTCATGGGGCTGGCGTATCGTGCGCAAAGCGCTGCATTATACGCGCAGCAGGCGCTCGGCGCTCGGCTAACTGCCGCGCGCGACGTGCACCAAGTTAGGTCACTAATCGCGCCACCTGCACCAACAAGGTGCTCCAGAATGGTGCGAACCATCGGTTTATGGAGCAGAAGATGTCAAGAATGGGGCTTTCAGCCAATGCTCCGAAATGGCACACCTTTTGCTCGCTTGTAATGCAACCGAACGGCGGCCTGTCCGCTAGACGTTATATGAGGCGCCAGACCCGCTGTCTGGCAAACGATTCCTGTTGGAGGAAACCATGTCGAAAGCGATGCAACTGATCAACGAGCATGACGTGAAGTGGGTAGACCTGCGCTTCACCGATACCAAGGGCAAGCAGCAGCACGTCACCATGCCGGCACGTGATGTCAATGATGACTTCTTCGAAGACGGCAAGATGTTCGACGGCTCCTCGATTGCCGGCTGGAAAGGCATCGAAGCCTCCGACATGATCCTCATGCCCGATGACAGCACCGCCGTTCTGGACCCGTTCACCGAAGAGCCGACGCTGATCATCGTCTGCGACATCATCGAGCCCTCTACCATGCAGGGCTACGAGCGCGACCCGCGCGGTATCGCCAAGCGCGCCGAGGAATACCTGAAGTCCACCGGTATCGGTGACACTGTATTCGTTGGTCCGGAGCCGGAATTCTTCGTATTCGACGAAGTCAAATTCAAGTCCGACATCTCCGGCTCCATGTTCAAGATCTACTCCGAACAGGCTTCCTGGAACACCGACGCTGACTTCGAGACTGGCAACAAAGGCCACCGTCCGGGCGTCAAGGGCGGCTACTTCCCGGTTCCGCCGGTCGATCACGACCACGAAATCCGTACCGCCATGTGCAACGCACTGGAAGAAATGGGCCTGACCGTTGAAGTTCACCACCACGAAGTGGCAACTGCCGGTCAGAACGAAATCGGCGTGCTGTTCAACACCCTGGTGAAGAAGGCCGACGAAGTACAAACCCTGAAGTACTGCGTGCACAACGTTGCCGACGCGTTCGGCAAGACCGCTACCTTCATGCCGAAGCCGCTGTACGGCGACAACGGTTCCGGTATGCACGTTCACATGTCCATTTCCAAAGACGGCACCAACACCTTCGCTGGCGAAGGCTACTCCGGCCTGTCTGACACCGCCCTGTACTTCATCGGCGGCATCATCAAGCACGGCAAGGCGCTGAACGCGTTCACCAACCCGGCCACCAACTCCTACAAGCGTCTGGTTCCCGGCTTCGAAGCGCCGGTCATGCTGGCCTACTCCGCCCGCAACCGCTCTGCTTCCATCCGTATCCCGTACGTTTCCAGCCCGAAAGCACGCCGCATCGAAGCGCGCTTCCCGGACCCGGCAGCCAACCCCTACCTGTGCTTTGCTGCGCTGCTGATGGCTGGCCTGGATGGTATCCAGAACAAGATCCATCCTGGCGATGCAGCCGACAAGAACCTGTACGACCTGCCGCCGGAAGAGTCCGCACTGATCCCGCAGGTTTGCGGCAGCCTGAAGGAAGCGCTGGAGTCTCTGGACGCCGATCGCGAGTTCCTGACCAAAGGTGGCGTATTCACCGACGAGTTCATCGACGCTTACATGGAGCTCAAGAGCGCCGAAGAGATCAAGGTTCGCACCTTCGTTCACCCGCTGGAATACGACCTGTACTACAGCGTCTGATCCAGAGACAGGCAACTGTCACAGCAAAAAGGGGCGCCCGGTCGGGTGCCCCTTTTTTACGTCTGTCGCCAAGGCAGACCGGAGCAGTTGCCAGCCCTCCCGGACGGTGCCAGCATGGGGGCATGTCTCAAGGAGAGTACGACAATGCCGCGCACGCTTATCTTTGCCCTGTGCAGTGCCCTGATCTTCAGCCAGAGCGCCACCGCCGAGATCTATACTTGGACTGATGCCGAGGGCAATACCGTCTACTCGGACCAACCCTCACCCAATGCCAGACGCATTGAGGTCAGCGCCCCAAACGCAATGGAGCCGCCACGCCCCTCACCATCCTACAATCAGCCCGACGAGAGCAGCAGCAACTCGGCTGCCGCCCAGGGCCGTTACCGGCGACTGGAGATCACCAGCCCTGCGAACGACAGTGCCGTGCGCGCCAATGACGGCAACCTGATTCTCGGCATTGCCATTGATCCTCCCTTGCGCACCGGTGCACTGCTTCGCGCCCGGGTCGACGGCACCCTGTCAGCACAGGCGCTGCCGGGCTCGGGTCAGACCGAAGCCAGCCTGACCCTGCCGAACCTCGACCGGGGATCGCACCAGATTGAAGCCGTCATTACCAATACCAGCGGCGAGGAACTGAGCGCCAGCAGCCCCATTACCGTGCATGTGCAACGCACCTCGCTCAACCAGCCGGGGCGGATCAACTCACCGAATCAGGCGCCGCGGGCACCGGCAGCCCCAACAGCGCCCAACGTACCCAAGCCACCCGCCAGCACCCCCTGACCCTCCTTAGCGCGAATGACGAGCGCACCATTGCGGTGCATACTCGTCGTTAGCGACTCCAATTCGCGCACCGTTGCAATGCGCCTGGCTGACAACGCTTAACCCGACGAACGGCTAAAGCCTCTGTCAACGCCAGCCGGCGATAGCAAGAAAGCCAGCAAACACAGGGCCTGCGCATGCCCCCAAGCATGCCAGACGTAGGCCGACAAACAAATGGGCAAGCGATTGCCCGCTTCACCCCGAATACGCCCCGTATTGGTTCGCTTCTTGCATTTCTCTGCCCAAACGACGGATATAGCCATGCTGCCAGACCGATTTCTACGCCAGATTCTCGATAACCTGACCACAGCGGTACTGCTGCTGGACAGCGACCTGCGCCTGAGCTTCATGAACCCCGCGGCGGAAATGCTGCTCGCTGTCAGCGGGCAAAGGGTGTATCAGCAGCCCGTGCAGGACCTGTTCACCGACAGTGCAGCGGCACTGGACTCACTGCACAACGCAGTCGAGAACGGACACCCCTTCACCAAGCGCGAAGCACAACTGACCCTCAGCAACGGACAAAGCATGATGGCGGATTACTCGGTCACGCCGATCATAGCCGCCAATCGCAACTGGTTGCTGATGGAGCTGTACCCGCGTGATCGCCTGCTGCGTATCACCAAGGAAGAGGCACAGCTGTCCAAACAGGAAGTAACCAAAGTGCTGGTTCGCGGCCTGGCCCACGAGATCAAGAATCCGCTCGGCGGCATTCGCGGCGCCGCTCAGCTGCTGGCCCGGGAACTACCGGAAGACGGTCTCAAGGACTATACCGACGTCATCATTGAAGAGGCCGACCGCCTGCGTAATCTGGTCGACAGCATGCTTGGCCCGTACCGGCCACCGGCGCTGCGGCCGATCAACATTCACGAGATTACCGAGCGCGTCTGCAGTCTGATCGAGGCCGAAACCCAGGGCGCGCTGCATATCAAGCGCGACTACGATCCAAGTATTCCGGACGTGCAGGCCGACCGCGAGCAACTGATTCAGGCGCTGCTGAATATTGTCCGCAACGCCATGCAGGCACTCGCCGCCAACGGCCCGCTCGAACAGGGCCAGATCACCCTGCGCACCCGTACGCTGCGCCAGTTCACGATTGGCCAGACCCGTTACCGACTGGTGTGCCGGGTCGAAGTCATCGACAACGGCCCCGGCATCCCGGCCGATATTGCCGAAAGCATCTTCTACCCAATGGTCAGCGGTCGCGCCGAGGGCACCGGCCTCGGCCTGTCGATTACCCAGAACATCATCAGCCAGCATCAGGGGCTGATCGAGTGCGACAGCGTACCGGGAGAAACCACTTTCACCCTGTTTCTGCCACTGGAACAGGAGGGAGCCGACTGACATGACCAGCCGCCTCCGAAGAACAACGACAGCTGCCCCGCCGGCAGCTCGACCCTACGCATGCCTGCCTCTGCGCAATGCCTCAACTGCCTGCCGGCTGGACCGGACCTGGAGAACTGCTTTATGACCCGCTCACAGAATCGCGCCGAGAATGTCTGGATCGTTGACGACGATCGCTCCATCCGCTGGGTACTGGAGAAGGCATTGCAGCAGGAAGGCATGGATCCGGTCGCCTTCGATAGCGCAGACGCCGCACTGGCGCGCCTGCAGCGCCAACATCCGGATGTGCTGATCAGCGATATTCGCATGCCCGGCACCAGCGGGCTGGACCTGCTTGCCACCGTGCGCGAGCGCTACCCCAAGCTGCCGGTAATCATCATGACCGCCCATTCCGATCTGGACAGCGCCGTCGCCTCGTACCAGGGCGGCGCGTTCGAATACCTGCCCAAGCCGTTCGACGTGGACGAAGCCGTTGCCCTGGTCCGCCGCGCACTGGCCCACACCCATGAACAGGAGGCGCAGGAAGAGGAAATCCTGCAGACTCGCACGCCGGAAATCATCGGTGAAGCGCCAGCAATGCAGGAAGTCTTCCGCGCCATCGGCCGCCTGTCGCACTCCAACATCACCGTGCTGATCAACGGCGAATCCGGTACCGGCAAGGAGCTGGTCGCCCACGCCCTGCACCGACACAGCCCGCGTGCGCGCAACCCGTTTATTGCGCTGAACATGGCCGCGATTCCGAAGGATCTGATGGAGTCCGAGCTGTTCGGTCACGAGAAAGGCGCGTTCACCGGCGCCGCCGTGCAGCGCCGCGGCCGTTTTGAACAGGCCGACGGCGGTACGCTGTTCCTTGACGAGATCGGCGACATGCCCGCCGAGACCCAGACCCGCCTGCTGCGCGTGCTGGCTGACGGTGAGTTCTACCGGGTCGGGGGTCATACCCCGATCAAGGTCGACGTCCGCATCATTGCCGCCACCCACCAGAACCTCGAAGGCCTGGTGCAGGCCGGCAAATTCCGCGAGGACTTATTCCACCGCCTCAATGTCATCCGCATTCACATTCCCAAGCTGGCCGAACGCCGCGAGGACATCCCGGCGCTGGCACAGCACTTCCTCGCGCGCGCCGCACAGGAACTGGCCGTCGAACCGAAGACCCTCAAGCCGCAAACCCAGGACTATCTGCGCAACCTGCCGTGGCCCGGCAACGTGCGCCAGCTGGAAAATACCTGCCGCTGGATCACCGTGATGGCATCCAGCCGCGAAGTACTGATCGAAGACCTGCCCCCGGAACTGCTCACCCAGCACCAGGACAGTGCGCCGGACGGCCATTGGGAGCACGGATTGCGCACCTGGGCCGACCAGGAACTGGCCCGTGGCGTGACCAACCTGCTGGATATAGCCGTCCCGGCGTTCGAGCGCATCATGATCGAAACGGCCCTCAAGCACACCGCCGGCAGACGCCGCGATGCCGCGCAGTTACTGGGCTGGGGCCGAAATACCCTGACCCGCAAGATCAAGGAACTGGGCATGAATGTCGACGGTTCCGACGACGATGAAAGTGAATAACGTACACCCACGAGAAATTGGCACGCTTGATGCTAAATGACTAATGGGTGTATTTGGGGTGACCTCGGTTCAGGCAGGCTGGGGTCGCCTTTTTTTTGAGCTGCAAGCCGAAAGCTACAAGCTACAAGCAAACCCAAACCCAAACCCAAACCCTTCCAGCCTTCAGCCTTCAGCCTTCAGCCTTCAGCCTTCAGCCTTCAGCCTTCAGCCTTCAGCCTTCAGCCTTCAGCCTTCAGCCT
>NZ_NBYK01000007.1:76790-91403 GCF_002197985.1 Halopseudomonas aestusnigri | reverse complement strand
CTTCAGCCTTCAGCCTTCAGCCTTCAGCCTTCAGCCTTCAGCCTTCAGCCTTCAGCCTTCAGCCTTCAGCCTTCAGCCTTCAGCCTTCAGCCCCCAGACTAACACCAACGCTCGCAGCAACACGGACTGCTTGCCGCTTGAAGCTTGAAGCTTGAAGCTTGAAGCTTGAACCGGGTAGCCTACCGCTCCGCCCTTGCATAGCCGCCAGCCATGTTCCATATCGCCCTGCTCGAACCCGAAATCCCGCCGAACACCGGCAACATCATCCGCCTGTGCGCCAATACCGGCTGCCAGTTGCACCTGATAGAGCCGCTCGGTTTTGAGCTGGATGACAAGCGCCTGCGTCGCGCCGGGCTGGATTATCACGAATTCGCTGCCGTACGCAGTTACCCGGATCTGACCAGTTGTCTGGAACAGGTGCAGCCGAACCGGGTGTTCGCCCTGAGCACCAAAGGCACCCGCTGGTTCAGTGAGCCCGAGTATCAGGCGGGCGACCTGTTCCTGTTCGGGCCGGAGAGCCGCGGCCTGCCGGCAGAGATACGCGAATCCCTGCCAGCCGATCAGGTACTGCGCATCCCGATGCAGGCCAACAGCCGCAGCCTGAACCTCTCGAATAGCGCCGCGATCCTGATCTACGAAGCCTGGCGCCAGCAGGGGTACGACGGCGCGCTGTGAGCGCGCCCAGCCGCAAGCCGCTCAGTGTGTCCCTGACACTGATGCTGCCAAATGATATTTACCGGTTAGAGTGCCCTCGCGGCCCATGAAAAAACCCGCGCGATTCAGCACCGCACGGGTTTTTCTTGTAGCTTGCCGCTTGCCGCTTGCCGCTTGTGGCTTATTGCTTGCGGCTTGTGGCTTCCCGCCAGGGCCAGCCTGCGGCTGGCGTCAGCGGGTCTTGACCACCACCTTGCCTACCGCCTGACGGGTGCTGAGAATGTTCAGCGCGGCTTCGTACTCGTTCAGCTCGAAGGTCTTGGAAACCAGCGGCTTGAGCTTTCCTTCGCTGTACCAGCGGAACATTTCCTGGAAGTTTTCCAGATTGACCTGCGGCTCGCGGGCAGCAAAGGCACCCCAGAACACACCCACGATGGACGAGCCTTTGAGCAGCGCCAGGTTGACCGGAAACTCCGGAATACGGCCGCTGGCGAAGCCAACAACCAGCAGACGGCCTTTCCAGTTGATGCAGCGCACCGCTTCGTCGAACAGGTCACCACCGACCGGATCATAGATCACGTCGGCGCCCTGGCCGTTGGTCAGCTCCTTGACCGCATCCTTGAGGCTGACTTCACTGTAGTTGATCAGCTCGTCGGCACCAGCCGCCTTGGCGACTTCCAGCTTTTCAGCACTGGAGGCTGCAGCAATGACGCGCGCGCCCATCGCCTTGCCCAGTTCAACCGCAGCCAGACCCACACCACCGGAGGCGCCCAGTACCAGCAGGGTCTCGCCCGGTTTCAGCTCCCCGCGCTGCTTCAGCGCGTGCATGGAAGTACCATAGGTCATGCTGAAACCGGCGGCGGTGACAAAGTCCATGTCAGCGGGCATCGGCAGTACGCGCATCGCATCGGTTGCCACCTTCTCGGCAAAGCTGCCAAAGCCGGTCAGGCCCATCACACGATCGCCGACTTTCAGGTGTTTGACGTTCTCGCCAACGCTGGCAACCACGCCAGCCGCTTCGCCACCCGGAGAGAACGGAAACGGCGGCTTGACCTGGTACTTGCCTTCGATGATCAGGGTGTCAGGGAAGTTGACGCCGGCAGCATGGATGTCGATGACGACTTCGTTTTTCTTGGCAACCGGATCGGCGGTCTCTTCCAGCACCAGACTGCTGGCAGGACCGTAGGCTTTGCACAGTACCGCTTTCATTGTTGTCTCCTTGGCTAAAGCTGAACATTGACCACAGTCTAGTCGCGAACCGGGCCACAGGGTCAATCACCATGCCCCGAGGTGATAGGTACGCATAAGACCGAAGACACGGGCATTTGGCGCAGAACGGCGGCTCAGCTATCCTGTGCGGACTTTCATGGAGTTTCAACCCGATGCCTTGCAAACCGCTGTATGCCCTGCTGCTGGCCCTGACGCTGACAGCTACCCCGGCCCTGGCCGAAGAAGACGCCGCCGCACCGACCGCCCAATACGTCGAACTCAAGCCGTCGTTTGTCGGCACCCTGGGAGGCGGCCCGAAGATTCAGTACCTCAAGGCCGACGTCGCGCTGCGCACCAACGACGCCGCGGCAGTGGAGCGCATCCACTACCATGATGCGCTGATCCGCAACGCACTGGTGTTTCTGTTCAGCGAACAGCTGCCGGAAAACCTGGGCACGCTGGAAGGCAAGGAAGCCCTGCGGGCCAGTGCGCTCGCCGTTGTGCAATCGGTGCTGGAAGAGGAAGAAGGTGCACCGCTGGTTGACGACCTGCTGTTCACCAACCTGATCGTGCAGTGACGGCAGCAGGGGCTTGCGCCCCTGTGTCTCAGGCCTGCTGGCTCAGATAACGATCCACAAAGGTATCGAAGTCAACATCGTCGGCCGCCTCAATCGCAGCCTGATCGGCCAGTGACGCAGCCGCTTCGGCGGCCAGCCGCGCCTGCGCTTCGGCGTCCAGCGGGCGATTGCGGAAGTAGGCATCGTGCTCTTGCGACTGCGCCAGGGCGAAACGGAAGAAACTGTCGCCCTGCTCGGCAATCGCCGCAAGCACCCGGGCCGAGGGCGTCAGGGAAGAGTCCCTGAGCTTGGCACGCTGGATCGCCAGCGCCTCTGCAAACACAGAGCCACCCTGGGCCTGATCAAACAGCGCGGCGCATCCGGCAATCTCGTCGAGCAGCGCTTCACCCCATTCAGTCAGACTGCGCTCACGACCGTTGTCGTTCAGCATCAGGCCTGGCTCACGCCCCCGCTTGACCGCCAGACTGAAATTGTTGGCAGCGTGCTCACATTCGCTGTCACTCAGCTGCGGGCTATCGCTGATAGCACAGTACAGCAGGAAGCTGTCGAGGAAGCGGGCCGTCGCCGGCTCGATTCCGAGCGGCACGAAGGGGTCGATATCCAGGCAGCGCACCTCGATGTACTCGACTCCGCGCTCACGCAGGGCATGCACCGGCTTCTCGCCGCTGTTGGCGACCCGCTTGGGACGGATCGGGCTGTAGAACTCGTTTTCGATCTGCAGCAGATTGGTATTGAGCTGCTGCCACTGGCCGCTGGCGTCGTGGGTACCCAGCGCCGCATAGGGGGCGTAAGGCAGGCTGATCGCGTCCAGCATGCTGCTGATGTAGTTATCGAGGCTGTTGTAGCAGACGTTCAGGCCGGACTGGGCGTTATTGTTATAGCCCAGATCACTCATCCGCAGACTGGTTGCCCAGGGCAGGTAAAGGCTTTGCTCGCCGAGCGGCTGCAGGCGATGGTCGCGCCCCTGCAGGAAACTGGCACACACCGCCGGAGAGGCGCCGAACAGGTACATCAGCAACCAGGCGTAGCGGCGGAAATTGCGGATCAGCGCAAAGTAACGCTCGGACTGATAGTCCTGCGCGCTGCGGGTGTCGCCCTCCTGCGCCTGCAAAACCTGCCACAGCTGCGGCGGCAGCGAGAAGTTGTAGTGAATGCCGGCGATGCACTGCATGGCCTTGCCGTAACGCACCGCCAGCCCGCGCCGGTAGACGTATTTCAGGGTGCCAACGTTGGAGGTGCCATACCAGGCGATCGGAATTTCCTCGTCGGTAGCTGGCAGACGACAGGGCATGGACTCGGTCCACAGACGCTCCTCGCCCAGAGCGCTGTAGGTAAAGCGGTGGATTTCGTCCAGCTGGCCGAACAGCTCGTCGATTTGCCGGCTGACCGGAGTGATCAGTTCCAGCAGCGCTTCGGAGTAATCGGTCGTGATCCGTGGATGAGTCAGCGCCGAGCCCAGCGCCGGCGGATGCGGCGTCTGCGCCAGCGTCCCGTCGGCGGAGATGCGCAGACTTTCCTTTTCGATACCGTGCTGACATTCGCTCAGCAACAAGCGGTTCGCGGGTGTCGCCAGCAGGGCGAGGCGTTCACGGAGCAGTGGTGACAAGGCGTCACTCCTCAGGCAATGGATCGACGCATGTCGTCGATCCGTTTGATCAGTATAGAAAGGCCACCGGGGCTCGCTCAGATACGGGCGAAGGTGCCCAGGCACTTGGCTACCAGCACGCCATCCTGCCACACCTCGCCGTCCACGACGATGGTGCGCGTACCGGCGTGCATCACCTTGCCGGTGCATTCCAGCACACCACCGGTGACTGCTCGGGTGTAGTTGATCTTGCACTCGATGGTGGCGGTGCTTTCATGCGGCTCCAGCACGCTGAACGCCGAGGCGCCCATCGCCGAGTCCAGCAGGGTAAACACCACACCGCCATGCACCCGGCCGGTGGAATTGAAGTGCTTGTCGTCGATCGGCAGGCGCAGGGTGCACAGCCCGCGCTCGATGGCTGCAAACTCGATGCCCACCAGGGCGGTGAAAGCGCTGCTGCGCTCGGCAGCAAAGGCGGCCAATGCCGGATGCAATTCGCTCATGGGATCATTTCTTCTTCAGGTTCTTGGCATTGGCAAACAGGTTGGCGAAGGTGCCGCCCGCGTCGGCCGGGCGGGTATTGTTGCCGCCGCCATTGCCGCGCGGCGCACTCTGCCGGCCCCGATTGCGCTCACCTGGCTGCTGACGCTCACCGGCAGGCTGAGGCTTGTCGTCCAGACGCATGGTCAGGCTGATGCGCTGGCGCGGGATATCCACCTCGAGCACCTTGACCTTGACGATATCACCGGCCTTGACCACGTCACGCGGGTCCTTGACGAACTGGTGCGAGAGCATGGAGATATGCACCAGACCGTCCTGATGCACGCCGATATCGACGAAGGCACCGAAGTTGGCGACGTTGGTAACCGCCCCTTCCAGCGTCATGCCCGGCTTGAGGTCCTTCAGGCTCTCGACCCCTTCCTGAAATTCGGCCGCCTTGAACTCGGGGCGCGGATCGCGACCGGGCTTGTCCAGCTCGCGCAGGATGTCGGTAATGGTCGGGATACCGAAGTGTTCGTCAGTGTAACGCGCCGGCTCAAGCTTGCGCAGAAACGCCGAGTCGCCGATCAGACCCCGGACATCGCGGCCGGTCTGCTCGGCGATCCGCTCGACCAGCGGATAGGCCTCCGGGTGGACCGCCGAGGCATCCAGCGGGTTATCGCCGTTCATCACACGCAAAAAGCCGGCGGCCTGTTCGAAGGTTTTCTCGCCGAGGCGGCTGACCTTGAGGAGCTCGCGACGGTTGCGGAAAGCACCGTGGCTGTCGCGGTAATCGACGATGTTCTGGGCAATGCTCGGGTTCAGACCGGAGACCCGGGTCAGCAGCGCGGCAGAGGCGGTATTCAGGTCCACCCCAACGGCGTTCACACAGTCCTCGACCACCGCGTCCAGCCCGCGCGCCAGCTTCACCTGAGAGACGTCGTGCTGATACTGGCCAACACCGATCGCCTTGGGCTCGATCTTCACCAGCTCGGCCAGCGGATCCTGCAGGCGACGGGCAATGGACACCGCGCCACGATAGGTCACGTCCAGATCCGGGAACTCGCGTGCCGCCAGCTCCGACGCCGAGTACACCGACGCACCCGCCTCGGAGACCATCACCTTCTGCATCTTCTGGCCGCTGCACAGCTTGATCAGGTCGGCGGCGAGCTTGTCGGTCTCGCGCGACGCCGTGCCGTTGCCGACAGCGATCAGGTCAACCTGATGCTTAGTGCACAGCGCTGCCAGGGTTGCCAGCGAGCGGTCCCAGTCATTGCGCGGCGCATGGGGGAAGATGGTGGCGGTGTCGAGCAGCTTGCCGGTAGCATCAACGACTACCGCCTTGACCCCGGTACGCAAGCCCGGGTCGAGCCCGAGGGTAACGCGCGGGCCGGCCGGCGCCGACAGCAGCAGGTCTTTCAGGTTACTGGCGAATACGCGGATCGCCTCGTCTTCGGCGGCCTCTCGCAGCTCGCCCAGTAATTCGGTTTCCAGGTGACCGAGCAGCTTGACCCGCCAGGTCCAGCGCACCACCTCGTTGAGCCAGCGATCAGCGGCGCGTCCCTGATTGACGATGCCAACGGTCTCGGCCACCAGCGCTTCGCAGGGATGCATGGTGCCGGGTGCCGGTTCGGCGTCGCCCAGCTCCAGCGCGATGCTCAATACGCCCTCGTTGCGACCGCGCAGAATCGCCAGCGCGCGGTGGGACGGCACCTTCTTCAGCGGCTCGTCGTATTCGAAATAGTCGGCAAACTTGGCGCCCTCCTGCTCCTTGCCGGCGACCACACGGGACACCACCCGACCGTCGTCACGCAACGCGCTGCGCAGACGCTCCAGCAGGCTGGCGTTCTCGGCAAAGCGCTCCATCAAGATGTACTTGGCGCCATCCAGAGCAGCCTTGGCGTCCGCTACGCCCTTGTCGGCGTCAACATAACCTGCCGCTGTACTCTCAGGATCCAGCGTCGGATCGGCAAACAGCGCGTCAGCCAGCGGCTCCAGACCTGCCTCGATGGCGATCTGGCCCTTGGTACGGCGCTTGGGCTTGTAGGGCAGGTAAAGGTCTTCCAGCCGGGTCTTGGTGTCCGCCTCGCGAATGTCGCGCTCCAGCTCGGGGCTCAGCTTGCCCTGTTCGGCAATGCTCGACAGCACCGCAGCACGACGGTCCTCCAGTTCACGCAGATAGCGCAGGCGCTCTTCGAGGTAGCGCAACTGGGTGTCGTCCAGACTGCCGGTTACTTCCTTGCGGTAACGGGCAATAAACGGAACGCTGGCGCCCTCGTCCAGCAGGCTGACGGTAGCGGCGACCTGCTCGGGGCGAACCGCCAGTTCGCTGGCGATGCGCGAGGCGATACTCTGCATGGTAGGACACTTCCACTCTTGGCTATGACAGGGCGGGCAGTATACCCGACACAGAGGCTCTGGTCGGCCTTCATAAAGCGGCTGGATGATGGCGCCATAACAGGGTAAAAAGAAACCTCTTGTAACAATGGCCAGCCCGCAAGCTACGGGGGCTGGGTCACAATGCAGGCTCACTCACTCCAATAGGTGATACATGGCTGACGAAGGCGAAAAAATCCTGATTGTCGATGACGATGTGCGGTTGCGGCGGCTGCTCGAGCGCTTTCTCGGCGAGCAGGGATATCGCGTTCGCGCCGTGGAAGATGTGGCGCAGATGGACCGTCTGCTGGCCCGTGAAATCTACTCGCTGATCGTGCTCGATCTGATGCTGCCCGGCGAAGACGGCATGAGCGCCTGCGCACGCCTGCGGGCCGAGGGCAACACCACGCCGATCATCATGCTGACGGCCAAGGGCGATGAGACCAGCCGGATTCAGGGGCTGGAGATCGGCGCCGACGATTATCTGCCCAAGCCGTTCAATCCGCGCGAGCTGGTTGCCCGCATGAAGGCCGTGCTGCGCCGGCAGGCGCCACAGGTACCGGGCGCCCCGAGCACCGACGACGATCAGGTCACCTTTGGCGAGTTCACCCTCAATCTGGCCACCCGCGAGCTGACCCGCGGCGACGAGGTCAACATGCTGACCACCGGCGAGTTCGCCGTGCTCAAGGCGCTGGTGCGTCATCCGCGCGAGCCGCTGACCCGCGACAAGCTGATGCAGCTGGCTCGCGGCAGGGAGTGGGATGCGCTGGAACGCTCGATCGACGTGCAGATTTCCCGCCTGCGCCGCATGCTTGAGCCCGACCCGTCCAAGCCTCGCTACATCCAGACAGTTTGGGGCGTCGGCTACGTCTTTGTGCCGGACGGCAAGAATACGTGAAGGGCGGCCCCGGCTGGCATCCGCTGCTGCCACGGAGTTTTTTCGGTCGGACCATTCTGCTGGTACTGATGGTCACCCTGTTCTCGCAGATCCTCACGCTGCTCTATCTGCTGAGCAACGAGGACCTGCTGGTCGACCGTCAGTACAGTCACGGCACCGCGATGCTGGTCCGCGCCTACTGGGCCAGCGGTCCGGATGCGCGCCGCGATATCGAAGAGATGACCGGCATTCGCATCACGGTGCCAGAGCAGGTCCCGCAGGGGGAGGTGCACTGGCCCTACTCCGGCATTTTCACCCACCAGCTGCGGGACGAACTGGGCGACCAGACCGAGGTACGGGTGCAAACCCAGGACCATCCGGCGGTCTGGATCCACCAGCCGATCTATGGCAACTACTGGCTGAAGGTGCCGCTGTATGCCCATCCCCTGCGCGGCCAACGGGTCTGGCTGGTAGTCACCTGGCTGGTATTGATCGGCATGCTGTCAACAGCCGCTGCCTGGCTGCTGGTCCGTCAGCTCAACCACCCGCTGAAGATGCTTGAGCGCGCGGCCCAGCGTATCGGCCGCGGCGAGAGCGTGCGGCTGCTGGACACCAGCGCGCCAGCGGAGATTTCCGAGGTCTACCGCGCCTTCAACCAGATGTCTCAGGATGTCGAGCAGGCCAACCGCGACCGCACCATGCTGCTGGCCGGCGTGTCCCATGACCTGCGTACGCCATTGACCCGCATGCGCCTGTCGACCGAGCTGCTGTCGGATGCAGAGCCCGAACTGACCGATGGCATGATTCGCGACATTGAGGACATGGACGCCATCCTTGAACAGTTCATGAGCTACATCCGCGATGGCAGTGCCGAACCGACCGAAGAGGGCGACATAAACGAACTGATTCGCGAGGTGGTAGCGCCGCTGAACAGCAATGGCGAGGTCGTGCGACTGTGTCTGGCCGAGGTACCGCTGCTGACCTTTCGCCGACTGTCACTAAAGCGGGTGCTGATCAACCTGATCGACAATGCACTGGTGCATGGCGGCAAAGGTGTGGAGGTCTGCACCTACGTCAATCGCGTCGGCGCCCAGCGCCAGCTTACGGTCAGCGTGCTGGATCGCGGCCCCGGCGTGGAGATTCTGGAGAACGATGCGCTGTTCAGCCCATTCATCCGTGGCGATCAGGCCCGCTCGACCAAGGGGACCGGCCTGGGCCTGGCCATCGTCAAACGCATTGCCGACAGCCACGGCGCCCGCGTGCAACTGCTGAACCGCGTCGGCGGCGGCACCGAGGCGCGCCTCAGCTTCCCGTTGACCGACTGAACCCGGTCGCTCAAGCTGCCCGGCGCAGCAGCCCGGCCTGATCCAGCACCCGCTCCAGTGCCTGCAGGTCGGGAATCAGCAGGTCCTCCGGCTCGTCGCTCAGGCTCACCTGCTGCAATGTCCACTCGGTCGCACCTGCGGTCGACGTCAGGTCGGCACGCTGAAGCTTGCGCGCACGGGGAATGCCCCACACCCGCAGAGCAATGAAATGCACGCCCGGCGTACCGCCAATGGCGTTGAGAATCAGCGTCCGCGGCTGCACTTGCGGGGTTGCCGCAGCCTCGCCCATCAACAGGTCAAGATCGACCATCGGCACCGGCTGATCCCGCCATAGTGTTCGCCCGAGAAACCAGTCTGGCCCGTCGCTTGCTGCTTCGCTCAGGCGATAACCCACCAGTTCTGCTACCGCCACGTTGGGCAGCAGTAACAGCCGCTCACGCAACGGCACGATCAGACTGTTCAGTGTTTCAAGCGCATCAGACGCCATGTCCGCATTTCCTCAAGATGATCAAAGTTAGTGCTCAGCTTGCTGCCGACCATTCCCTTGCCAGCCAGCGCTCCAGCGCAGCTGCCAGTTCCTCGGGAGAGCCCTGACGGTGGCTGAAGCCGGCATCGAGAACCGCGCCCGGCATGGTCGCACAGGCAGCGCTGACGGTATCCTGGGTCCAGACCTCGCTGCCCTGCTGACGCAGACGTCCGCAGGCAGCAACACCATCCTCACCCATACCGCTGAAAATAATCGCCCCGCACGCCGGCCCGAATTGCCGGGAAACCAGATCCAGTACCGTTTCTATCGACGGCTGATAAGGGCCGGGCCAGGGCTCGTCACTGACGGCCAGGGTGCCATCCTCGGCAAAACCCAGTTGCCGGTTGATGGGCACAACCAGCACTTCGCCGGCCTGCAATCGACTGCCCGGCCGGCAGTTGAGTATTTTCCAGTCGTTCTGACGGCCAATCACCTGGGGTAGCTGCTGCTCGAATCCGGGATCAATATGCTGGGCGTAGACAAAAGCGAGCGGCAGACTCGCCGGCAGCGTGTCGAGAAAGCGCTTCACTGCTGACGGCCCACCCAGGGAGGCGCCCAGCACCCAGACGCAGATTGGGTGCGCCTCCGGGTTTGGCGTCGGTGGCGCCGCAAGCGAAGGAGCCTGCCCCTGAGCCGGCGTGCCAAGTAGCGGCTGCAGCTTGCCATACAACCGGCATTGCCAACGCGGATAGTCCTCGCAATCAGCGGCAGGAATCTCGCCAGCACCCAGCAACACCGGCACATCGCTGTGCTCGAGCAGCCATTCGGTAAGCGGCGACTCATCCGCCAGCTCCAGCAGCCAGGCATCGACCTTGATTTGGGCCAGATCCTCGGGCTGCAGCGAAGCAGGGTCCTCGGCAGACACAATGCGGTAGCCGAAGGTACTCAGCACCTGTACCAGTTGCTGACGCTGGCCCGCATCACAGGCCAGCAGCGCGATCCCGGGTGCCTGCTCAGTCACCACTCTCTACCAGTTGATCGATCACCTCGAGCAGCTGGGACTCCTGATACGGCTTGCCCAGATAGACATTCACGCCGATGCCGAGCGCCCTTTCACGGTGCTTCTCGCCGGTACGTGAGGTGATCATCACGATTGGCAGCTTCTCCAGGCGTGGGTCGTGGCGTACCAGTGTGGCCACCTCGAAGCCGTCCATGCGCGGCATCTCGATGTCCAGCAGCATGATGTCGGGGGTGATGTCCTGGAGCTTGGCAATGGCCTCGACCCCGTCTTTGGCGGTAACCACTTCCATGCCATTACGCTCGAGCAGACGGCTGGTCACCTTGCGCACGGTAATCGAATCGTCGACGACCATCACCAGAGTCGGCCGTTCCTCTTCATACTCGCCAACCAGCGCGGCACGCTCGGCGGCAAGCTGCAGTTGGGCCTGCTGCGCCTGCTGGGCACGAATCACCGCCAGCAGATCAAGGATCACCACCACGCGGCCGTCACCCAGAATGGTCGCACCGGAAATACCCGGTACCACGGCAAACTGCTTGCCGAGGTTCTTCACCACGATCTCACGCGAGCCGGCCAGCGCGTCCACCTGAACCGCAACGCTGTGCTCGGCACCGCGGACCAGAATCACCGGCAAGGGCAGGCTGTGACCGGACAGCTTGGGCTGCTGCCCGGTCACCAGCAGGTCACCCAGATAGCGCAGATCATAGGTTTTGCCGGCATACTCGAACGGTGGTGCATCCGGCGCGTAGTACGCCTCCAGCTCGTAACCGGAGACCCGCACAATACCCTCGATGGTGTTAAGCGGAATGGCGTAGAGATCTTCGCCGGAATAGACCATCAGCGCCCGGTTGACCGACACGGTAAACGGCAGACGGATGGTGAAGGTCGAGCCGTTGCCCGGCTCGGTGGTCAGCGTCATGCTTCCGCCAAGCTGCTTGACCTCGGCGTTGACCACATCCATGCCCACGCCGCGGCCGGAAATCTGGGTCACCTTCTCTGCCGTGGAGAAGCCCGCCTCAAGGATGTACTGCAGCACTTCCTGATCGGTCAGCTCGGTGTCGGCATCCATCAGCCCGCGCTCGATGGCCTTGCGGCGCACCGCTTCGAGATTGATACCGGCGCCGTCATCCTGCAGGGTCAGCACAATCTCGCCGCCCTCACGTTGCAGGTCCAGACGGATTCGGCCCTCACGCGCCTTGCCCACAGCCTCACGCTGCGCGGGCGCTTCAATACCGTGATCCACTGCGTTGCGCAGCATGTGTTCGAGCGGCCCGATCATGCGCTCCAGAACACTGCGATCCATTTCGCCTTCGGCGTTGCCAATGACAATATCGACCTGCTTGCCCAGCTCGCTGGCAACCTGACGCACCACCCGGCGCAAACGCGGCACCAGCCGCTCGAACGGCACCATGCGGGTGCGCATCAGACCTTCCTGCAGCTCGGTATTGACCCGCGCCTGCTGCAGCAGCAGGGTTTCGGCGTCGCGACTGCGGGTGGCCAGAGTTTCCTTCAGGTCGAGCAAGTCGGACGCGGACTCGAACAGCGAGCGCGACAGCTGCTGGAGCTGGGAATACTGGTCCATTTCCAGCGGGTCGAAGTCCTCATAGCCAGGCCCCATCTGATCCTGGTGGCGCGACAGAATCTGCGCCTGGGTCTCCATGTCCAGACGGCGCAGCTGATCACGTACCCGGTCGATGGTGCTTTCCACGTCTTCGAGGATCTGCCCAACGTCGGTGACCTGCTGCTCGATACGGCCGCGGAAGATGGAGGTTTCACCCGCCAGGTTGACCAGTTCCTCCAGCAGCGCAGCAGAAACCTTGACACTTTCCTGCGCAGCCGCGCGCTTGCCGCTGTCGGCGCTTGTCGGGCCTGAAGACTCCATCGCCTGCTTCAGGACTGCGTTAACCTCGGCGAGCGACATACCTTCTGCGGGCGCTGCCGGAGCATCGAGCTGGGGCGCGGATGCAACGGGCGACGTCATCGGTGAACTTGCTGGCGCTGATGCAGGCAAAGACGCCAGCTCCTCCGCCTCGGGAGCAAGGTCTGCAACGGCACCATGCAGAGCAGCCAGTTCGGATGCCTGCGCTGAGCCATCTATCAGCGCCCCTTCCAGGCGCTTGGCCTGCTCGGCCAGGGCATGCTGACCCGCCAGGCGCGCACTGCCCTTGAGGGTCTGCACACGATGCAGCAGATTCGCCGCAGCGGCGGCGTCGTTATCCTTCGCCGCAAACAACTCGTCGCAGGGAGCCAAAAGCTCGCGGGCTTCCTCGACAAACATGCCGAGCATGCCCTGCATCGGCGATGCAACAGGCGACTCCAGCGGCCTTTGCTCCGGCTGCGGGCTGGCCACCGCCTCGTTATCCGGCAGGGTCGGTACGGTATTCGGATTCTTGCGGAAACCATTGATCGCAGCGATCAGCGCTGCGCCATCACTGATCGGCCTGGACGCAACCACGCCCTCAATCATCTCGGCGAGGGCATCATGGCAGGCGTGCAGCAACGCAATCAGACCATCGCTGGGCTCATAGCGCTGGTCGCACAGACCTTCGTAGACAAACTCCATTTCATGGGCCAGATCGCCTACCGGGCGAATCTCGGCCATACGCGCACCGCCCTTGAGGGTATGCAGATCACGCTGCAATGCTTCCACTGCCAGCGTGTTGCCGGGGTCGGCAATCCACTGCTGCAAGCTGGCTGCGGCGCTGTCGATGATTTCCTGCGCTTCCTCGAGGAAGATATCAACCAGTTCGGCATCGGTACCCGCTTCACTCAGGCTCCAGCTGCCGCCTGCCGGAGCCGCCGGCGCGGACGCCGAGGCCGTGGCCGGCTGTTCGGCCAGCGCCCCGGGGATCAATACCTGCAGCGCGCGCAGCTCGGCATCAGCCGGCAACAGGTGCTGATGGGCAGCAACCTGGTCCATCATGCTGATCAGCCGCTCGTGGGCAGCAGCCAGCGCGTCCAGAACCACCTCGTCCAGCGCCAGCGTGCCGGCCTCAAGCCGCTCGTGTACCTGCTCAAGGGTATCGGCCAGACGCTCAAGTGGCGCCAGCTCGACCTCCGCTGCCACCTCGGCCAGGGCACGCAGGCTGGCAGCCAGCTCGCCGCTGTCGAATTCCGGCGTGCTGCCGGCAGAGCGCATGTTGAGATCGTCACTGACGTCGAGCAACAGATCGATGCCCTCAGTCAGGAAAATCGACATCAGATCCGCACCGGCCGCCCGATCCAGATCGGTGCGGCCGCTGTCACGGGCACTCAGGCCCTGCTCGCGTAGTTGCTCGATCCGCTGCAGGAAGGCATCGGTACCAGACAACGGTGCCTGCGGCGCCTGCACCAGTTGCTCAAGCCCGGCCTCGAACAGGGTCACGGCATCGCCCAGCAGTTCGACCAGCGCCTGATCGGCCGGCACCAGGTTGGCCTTGAAGTCCTTGGTCAGTTTTTCCAGCGGCGTAGCCAACAGAGCAATCGGTTGAATGCCTGCCATGTGGGCACTGCCCTTGAGTGTATGCAGGGCACGCTGCAATGCATCGCTCAACGCGCGCGGCGTGCCGTATTCGTGGCACTCACGCAGGTAGGCGTTGATCTGATCGATATGGTTACGGGTTTCGTTGCGGAAGATATCCAGCAGCACCGGATCCATGCCGCCAGTTGCTTCGTGTTCCGGCTCAGGCTCCGAAGCCACAACGCCCAGTCCGTCACTGTCAGCTGCGTTCGACCAGACAGGAGCCTCTTCATCCCCGGCCGACTCGGCGATGGCGGCGACGGACTCGTCCGGCTGGATCTCATTCGTCAGCTCGACTGCCTCGCGATCGCCTGGTTCGGAGACGACTCGCGGTGCCTCGTCAAGGCTGGAGGTGTACTCGGCGTCATCCAACACCGGCTCATCATCAAGCGAGGCCAAGGCGTCGTCTTCCGGCGCTGCGGACTCTTCAAGCTCCGGCAGTTCGAACTCGCTCAGATCGACCAGCTCAATGGCTTCGGCTTCGGCTTCGGCTTCGGCTTCGGCTTCGGCTTCGGCTTCGGCTTCGGCTTCGGCTTCGGCTTCGGC
>NZ_NBYK01000007.1:0-76655 GCF_002197985.1 Halopseudomonas aestusnigri | reverse complement strand
GGCTTCGGCTTCGGCTTCGGCTTCGGCTTCGGCTTCGGCTTCGGCTTCGGCTTCGGCTTCGGCATTCAGTGTGTCTGCGGAGACCATCGGGTCAAGCGTTTCAGCCGCATCTTCACTGGCTATGCCGACATCGGCAGCCGGCGGGCCCGCGTCCGGCAACGCCTCACCCCGGGCCAGCGCCTCGGCCTGAGCCGTCAGCTGCACGACCTCCGGCAACGCCTGCTGCCGACCTGCAGCAAAGTCCTCTACCAGTCGCGGCATCAGTCCGCGAACGGCATTCACCACCTGGAAAAGGGCACCATCGGCTTCGATGCTGCGATCCAGCACGCGATTGAGCATGTTCTCTACGGCCCAGGCCAGCTCGGCCAGAACCCCTGCACGTACCATGCGGCCACTGCCCTTGAGCGTGTGGAAGGCACGCCGCACCTCGGCCAGCGCCTTGTCATCCTCAAGATCGGCCTGCCATTGGGGCGTATATTCGGCCAGGGTTTCCAGTACTTCCCCGGCCTCTTCGACGAAGATCTCTACCAGTTCTTCATCAAGCTCGTCTTCTTCCACCGCCGCCGGCGGCGGGCTGGGCGGCGCCACCGGTTGCAGTTCTGGCTCTGGCTCTGGCTCTGGCTCTGGCTCTGGCTCTGGCTCTGGCTCTGGCTCTGGCTCTACAGGCTGCATCTGCTCGACTGCCTCGGCAAGCGGTTCATCCGATATCGACAACTCGGATTCGGCCTCTTCCGCGTCCTCGACCGGCGCCGATTGCTCGGCGACCTCCTCTTCGGGCAGGTTCTGCGGGTGATAGCCCAACAGGCCAAGACGCTCCTCTGCCACATCCAAAATGCTGTCACCGCGACCGCTATCGTCCTCGGCCAGACGTTCGAGGTAGTAGTCGATGCTGGTGATGACGTCAGCCAACGCGTCCAGCGCGGGCCAGTCCGGTACCAGAGAACGGCCAATCAGCTGTTCGGTGATATAGCGACGGCAGGCCGCTATCGCCGCGGCTGCGCGGGCCAGCGGCACCATGGCCAGACCGCCACGCACGCTGGTAAGCAGCGCATCGACAGGGGCCAGCTGGCTGTGATCCCACTGATTGGCAATAAAGGCATTGATCGATTCGCGGGTTTCTTCCAGCGCGTTGCGAGCTTCCTGCACCACCAGTTGATGGACCAGCGCGATATCCTGCGCTGCAGCAAGCCCCTGCATATCGCTGTCGGCAGCACCGTCCTGATCGCCGCGGTCAACGCCCAGAATGCCCTGCAGACTGGCTTCCACGTAGAGCATGCCACCGGCGACATCCATCAGGGCTGCATCGGTGATCGCCGACTGGCCCGACGCCAGCCGCATGACCTGTTCGATCTGCTCGGTCAGCACCCGCCGCGGCTGGCCAAGCCCCAGCATCGCCAGAGTGTCGGCAATGCGCTTCATCACCGGCAGCATGCCTTCCAGAGCGGTCAGGTCACGACGATCACTGCGTACGAACAGATCGAGCTGATCCTTGACCTGCATAAGCTCTTCGCCCAGCGCCAGTGCGACCGACTGCATGGCCTCGCGATCCGGACCGACCAGCCGATCACCGGCACCGCGCTGCTCTTCGTTCCAGCTGCCCTTGAGCTGATAACGCTCCTTGAGGGCGTCCAGCCGGGGGCTGCCGTCGGCACTCTTGGCAACATAAAACAGCAGGTTGCGCAGCAACTCACGGGGTGGAGCGCTTTGCAGCGCCGTCGCACCCCGCGCCATCAACTGACGCAGCTCCTGATCAGCCTGGCGCAGCAATTGGCGCACCGCCGCGCTGTTGTCGATGCTGCCGATTTCCAGACCTTCGGCAACCCCGGCAAAAATCGACCAGAGCTGGGCATAGGGAGCATCCGCACACAGCGCCTCAAGACGCACAAACACATTGCGCAAATGCCGGCTATTCTGGGGCACATCCTGGCCACGGATCACATTGGCCTGCGCCATCTGCAGCGCCTGTCGCAGCTTGCGCAGCTGGCGCACACTGGCTTCATCACTCAAATCGGCGACAGCAGCACCGCGAGACGCGGAATCTGCACCGTCCAGCGCCGGACTGAAAACCGCATTCTCGGACAGCAGCTTGTCGCCACGGGCGGTGCGCATGTCGTTGAGCAGTGGCAGCAGTACCATCGGCAGGTCACGCCGAGCGCTCTGCACCCGATCCAGGTACGCCGGCATCTGCAGGATGGCCTGCATCAAGACTTCCAGTGCCTCGCCCTCGCGACTGGCCGAGCCATTCATCAGCGCCTGGGCAAGCTGTTCCATTTCCTCTGCGAGCAGGGCTGCGCCATAGAACTCGACCATCTGCAGCGTGCCATGAACCTGGTGGATATAGGTCAGGCAAAAGCGCAACCGGGTCGAGTCCTCGGGATTTTCGACAAAGGCTTCAAGCGCCTGACGCGCCTGATTCAGCGTTTCGGATATCTCGCCCTTGACCCAGTCAAGCGCGACATAATCATGCCGATCACCCATATTCACTCCAGACGTCCGTTGCTTTCCCGCCGCACATAGGCCTGCACCTGATCATCAGGCAAACGCTCGAGCAGCGGGTTGTTCCAGTCCACGATTTCACCCAGTCCGATAACCAGCATGCCACCTGGAGCCAGCCGTCTGGCGAGCAGGTTCAGCAGGTCGCGACGACGCCAGCGACGGAAGTAGATGAGCAGGTTCTGGCAGAAAATGATATCCAGGTCCTGAATCGGAGCCTGGGCCAGTTCAAGAATATTGACGCGGGCAAAACAGACACGATCGCGCAGGGCATAGGCCACTTCATAACGGTCGTTGGCCAGCGGCTGCAGCCACTCCCGACGCTCACGTTCGTTGAGTCCGCCCAGCCGGCCGCCCGGATACACGGCAGTACGCCCCTGCTCCAGCGCCTTGTGGCTGATATCGGTTGCCCAGATCCCGTAGCCGCCCGGATGACCACCTGCCCGGCGCAGGCTCTGCTCGACCATGATGGCCATCGAGTAGGCCTCTTCACCGCTGGCGCAGCCCACACTCCAGAGCTGCAGCGGGCGGTCTTTGTCGCGCCCCTTGAGCAGCAGGTCGAGGTGGCGCCCCACCGCTTCGAAGGACGGGCGATGGCGCATGAAGCTGGTTTCGCGCACGGTCAGACGCTCGATCAGTGCCGACCACTCGACGGCGCCAGCAGCGCCGTTGGTGACGTACTCGAAGTAGGTCTGATAGTCGGCCAGGTTGAGCTCGCGCATGCGCGCGCCCAGGCTGGTCTGCAGAAAGGTCTTGCGCTGGTCGCTGACGCACACGCCCGTGCGCGCCTCCAGCAGCGTTTGCCACTGACGAAACTGCTGCCCATCCATTTCCGGCAGCGGTTGCAACGACCAGTTTTGCGTTGTCTGCACGTTAGCCCCTCGTACCCAGCGTCCTCGGGTGGCACCGTGTGCCACCCGTATCAGCTTAGTCGCCCTGTTGCGGCAAGGTGAAACCATCGACCGACTGGCGCATTGCCTCGGCCAGTTTCGCCAACTCGCCAATGCTGCGTGCGGTCGCGGTCGTACCGGCAGAGGTCTGCGAGGTGATTTCCTGAATCACGTTCATGGTGTTGGAAATGTGACCAGCGGACGAGGCCTGCTGACGTGCAGCGTTGGAGATGTTCTGAATCAACGCCGCCAGACTGGTCGATACCTTTTCGATCTCTTCCAGGGCCACACCCGCGTCCTGAGCCAGGCGAGCACCACGCACCACCTCGGAGGTGGTCTGCTCCATCGAGATAACCGCTTCGTTGGTATCGGTCTGAATGGTCTTAACCAGCGCTTCGATCTGCTTGGTCGCACCGGAGGAGCGTTCTGCGAGGCGCTGAACTTCGTCCGCAACCACCGCGAAGCCTCGACCGGCGTCACCGGCCATGGAGGCCTGGATCGCTGCGTTAAGAGCCAGAATGTTGGTCTGGTCGGCAATATCGTTAATCAGGCTGACGATGTCACCAATCTCCTGGGACGACTCACCCAGACGCTTGATCCGCTTGGAGGTATCCTGAATCTGCTCGCGAATGGTATCCATGCCGACGATGGTGTTCTGCACCACCTCGTTACCCTTGTTGGCGATGGCTACCGAGCGCTCCGCTACCGCGGCCGACTCGGAGGCGTTGGCCGATACCTGGTCAATGGAGACCGCCATTTCGTTTACCGCCGCCGAGGCGCCGGCAATTTCCTGTGCCTGGTGCTCGGATGCTTCGGCCAGATGCATCGCTGTGCCCTGGGTTTCCTGCGCGGCGCGCTCTACCTGCTGGGCGGTATGGTTGATCGTGCCTACCAGCGCACGCAGCTGGTCGATGGACTCGTTGATGGAGTCGGCAATCGCGCCGGTAAAGTCTTCGGTTACCGTCGCCTGGGCCGTCAGGTCACCGTCGGCGAGATCGCCGATCTCGTCGAGCAGTCGCAGAATCGCGGCCTGGTCACGCTGGGTTTTTTCCAGCGTCTCGTCCAGACGCAAACGGGTGTCGCGGGTCAGCTGGATACCGATCAGCAGCAAACAGGTCAGCGCGATGGCGGCCAGCACATAACCGAGAATGGTGTTGGCAACGCGGCCATCGGCATTGGACTCAAAAGCCTGAGCCAGACTGGATGCATTCTCCAGCAGCGATTGCGAGTCGGTAAAGATGTCGTTGGCAGCCGTACGGACCTGGTACAGCTCCGGCGATGTCAGCAGGATCTGGTCAACCGAGTCGGATACGTAACGGAACAGCGACTGAATTTCCAGCAGTCGGCTGGCCGCGTCCGCATCAGCCACCTTGGTGATACCGATACTGGCGTTACCCTCGATCATGCCCTGCAGTACGCGCCCGAACAGGCTGGCGTCACGCCCGAAGCTGTCGGCCGCCATCACCGCGTCTTCGTCACCTTCCAGTACCCGGTTCACCGAACCAAGAATCCGCTCGGCCAGCAGTGACTGGCGCTGGGCAATAGCGACCTGATCGGCCGGCGCGTTGCTGGCGATGAGCACGTCTACCACATCTTCATACTCGACCTGCAGCTGCGGCACGGTATCGGACAGGGTTGCCGCAACCTCGTGCAGCGACAGAACCGTGCCCTGACTGGCGAGAATCGCGTCGGCATTGCGACGCACCTTGTCCCAGTCAGCCTGCAACTGGGCCTGCTGCTCGGCCATGCTGGCCGGCATCGGCGGCAAACCGGAGGCGGCGTCACCCTTGACCAGATAGTCCCAGCGTTGCTGGAAGTCGTTACGCGCGCTGAGCAACAGACCGAAGGCTTCCGGCGTACCGGTGGCAGCTTCGGTTGCCGACTTGGAGATCTGCTGGGACAGAACCCGCAGCTCGCCGGCGTGACCAATGTATTCGGTATCACGGGAGCTCTGCGTATTCAGGTACAGGAAGTTGGCGATCAGCAACACCAGCGACAGCAGCAGAATGGCACCCAGGCCAAGTACCGTCCGGTTGCTTCGCAAGGAAGACAGCGTCTGTGTATCAAGTATCTTCATTTTACTGGCCCCTACCTGGCCTACGGCTTTTTTCTGGCTAACATGCTCCGGCGCTACCGGCGCTCAGCACCGGTAGCGCCAATTCCGATCAGATGGCTACATCGAGAAAATCCTGATCACGTGCCAGTGCGCGAAAATTGAACACCAGCGCTTCACGCTCGCCCTGGTATCCCCCAACAACATAGGGCCGCACACGCGGCTCCAGCTCCGGCAGCTCGGTACTGAAGGTACTGACAGGCAGGTGCTGCATCCCCAGCACTTCATCCACCAGCAGACCGACAAACAGATCGTCACGATCCAGCACCAGCACCCGGCGCTGCTTGCGCCCGCCACTGGCAGCCACACCAAAGAAACGGCTCAGATCGATGATCGGTAACAGACGTCCACGCACGTTCGCCACGCCGCGAACCCAGGCCTTGACCCTGGGCAGCGCGGTGTAGCGAGGTTCGTGGAGAATTTCGGTGATTTCGCCCATTGCGGCCAGCATGACGTGACCGGCAAGGCGAAAGCCGACACCACTCCAGGTTTCGCTGACCTCATCCTGCGATGGAAGGCCGGCCGCCTGCAGGCGGCACTGGTCAGCGAGTTGCTGCAGCAGTTCAAAAGGATGTTGAGTGTCTGACATGCCGTCCCTGTTCTCATTCTTATCCGGCACAGATGGCGCCGGTAACTAGCTGCCGAGCACGGTTTTCAGCGTCTTGATCAGAGTGGACTCATCTACCGGCTTGGTCAGATAGTCCTTGGCGCCCTGCCGGGTACCCCAAACCTTGTCGGTTTCCTGATCCTTGGTAGTCACGATGATGACCGGAATATGATTGGTTTCGGGATCTTTGGTCAGTTGGCGCGTCGCCTGAAAACCGTTGAGCCCCGGCATGACGATATCCATCAGTACCGCGTCGGGCTTTTCCTGCCGGGCCAGCGCCACCCCATCGGCACCATTTTCGGCCTTGAGGACCTCGTAACCGTGTTTTTCCAGCATGCCGGTCAGCTTGTACAGCTCGGTCGGCGAATCATCTACTACCAAAATGCGAGCCATCAGACTCCCCCGGGTTATTCTTCGAATGAGTTAGTGCTCAAGCGCCAGCGGCGCCCGCAACATGACCGCCCTGCGGGACATGAGCGCGGATGGCTCCCAGCAGCTCTTCCTTGCTGAACGGTTTGGTCAGGTATTGATCGGAACCGACGATCCGGCCCTTGGCCTTGTCAAACAGACCGTCCTTGCTTGACAGCATGATCACCGGTGTCGCCCGGAAGGCACTGTTGTTCTTGATCAGGGCACAGGTCTGATAGCCGTCAAGGCGCGGCATCATGATGTCGACAAAGATGATGTCCGGGTGGTTGTCGGCAATCTTGGCCAGCGCGTCAAAGCCGTCAACCGCGGTGATTACATTACAGCCGACCTTCTTCAGCAGGGTCTCGGCCGTGCGTCTGATCGTCTTGCTGTCATCAATCACCATGACTTTGAGGCTTTCGAAATTTTCTTCCATAAGACCAGCCTTTGTTATTGATGGAGGGTCGATTCAGAAGGCTGCTGCGCGGCACCCCTCGACCAGCCAAATCCCTTTCCGCGTACTTTTAGCATAGATTCGGCGGTCAATCTATAAAGCAGAAGCGCCACCGAGACAACATTGCACTCCTGTCCGCACTGGCTGCGCAGACCGTCTGGCGCTACACTCGATTCCCTTCCGAAACAGCCAGGACAGCACACATTCTATGCGCATTCGCCTCGGTATCGTCATGGATCCCATCAGCGCGATCCAATACAAAAAGGACAGTTCTCTGGCCATGCTGCTGGCCGCCGCCGCCCGCGACTGGGAACTCCTCTACATGGAGCCTCAGGACCTCTACCTCGCCAACGGCAAGGCCATGGGCTGCCTTCGTCCGCTCCAGGTACACGCCAACCCGGATCACTGGTACGACCTGGGCGAACAGCAACAGGCCCCGCTGGACTCCCTTGACGTGATCCTGATGCGCAAGGATCCGCCATTCGACAACGAATTCCTTTACGCCACACATATCCTGGAAGCGGCGGAGCGCGACGGCGTACTGGTCGTCAATCGTCCAGCCAGTCTGCGCGACTGCAACGAGAAACTGTTTGCCACCCAGTTCCCGCAGTGTGCGCCGGATCACATCGTGACCCGACGCGCGGACATTCTCCGCGAATTCGCCACCCGGCACCGTGACGTTATTCTCAAACCGCTCGACGGAATGGGCGGCTCCATGATTTTCCGCATAAGGGAGGGCGACCCCAACCTTAGCGTCATCATTGAGACCCTGACCGTGCATGGCACCCAGCAGATCATGGCCCAGCGCTACCTGCCGGAGATCAAGGATGGCGACAAGCGTATCCTGATGATCAAGGGCGAGCCGGTACCCTACTGCCTCGCACGCATCCCCCAGCAGGGCGAAACCCGTGGCAACCTGGCCGCCGGCGGCCGTGGCGAGGCGCGTCCGCTGACCGAGCGCGACCGCTGGATCGCCGAGCAGGTCGGCCCTGCGCTGCGCGAACGCGGGCTGTTGTTTGTCGGCCTGGATGTCATCGGCGATTATCTCACCGAGATCAACGTGACCAGCCCGACCTGCATCCGAGAGATCGACGCCGCCTACGATACCGATATCGGCGGCCGTCTGATGGATGCCATCGAGGAACTGCTGCAGGCCCGCTGACCGCCCTCACGCCGCCGAACAGCAAGATTCGGCGGCGTGACGCAGCACATGGACTTTTGCGGCCACCGCGGGCAGACTTCACCGGACAGTGACAGCACCCAGCACATGGATCGCATGAACAACGCAGCACCGCCCCTTGCCAGCAACAGCCCGCCGACCGTCACCCCCCGTGACCGTCTCGGCTTCACCCTGTTTCTGGCTGCGGTCCTGCACGCTTTGGTCATCCTTGGCATTACTTTCGATATCCCGACCCCCAGCGAGCTGTCGAAAAGCCTCGAAATCACCCTGGCCACCCAGCAAAGCGAAGCGCCCCCCGAGGACGCCGACTACCTCGCCCAGATGAACCAGCAGGGCAGCGGTACACTGGAAGAAAAAGCTGCCCCCAGCACCACCGAGGAAGCCCCTTTCCAGGACAGCGAAATCAACCGGATAAGCCCGCCACCCCAGGTCAGCGCGCCGCCGCCCGCGCCGGTACAGCAGAAGACGGTGACGACTACCGCGCCGAGTCAGCAGCGGGTAACCACCGCACCGCCCAGCCCGAAACCGCTGCCGGCACCCGCAGCGCAACTGCGCTTCGACATGAATGATCTGTCACGCGAAATCGCCAGCCTGGAAGCCCAGCTCGCCGAGGAGCGACAGGCCTACGCCAGGCGGCCGCGCATCCTGCGCCTTAATGCCGCATCGACCATGCAGGACAAGGGGGCGTTCTACAAGGATGCCTGGCGGCGCAAGGTAGAGCAGGTCGGCAACCTCAACTATCCGGCGCAAGCCCGTGCCAACCGCATCTACGGCAGCCTGCGCCTGCTGGTACAGATCAACCGCGACGGTACCCTGCGCGACGTGCAGATCCTCGAATCATCCGGCGAGCAGGTGCTGGATCAGGCCGCCATGCGCATCGTGCGCCTGGCCGCACCCTTCATGCCCTTTACCGGCGACCTGATGGATATAGACGTGCTGGAGATCATTCGCACCTGGCGCTTCGAGCCGGGCGACCGGGTATCCAGCTTCTGACCGGAAAACCAGCGGCCAGACCGGTAATTCGGCCCTTGCCCTGCCCGGCCTTCGACCCAATACTATGGGCATTATGCAGACGACACCGAGCAACCTCACCCATCATTTCCTGATTGCCATGCCGCATATGGCTGATCCGCGTTTCGATCACAGCCTCATCTACCTCTGCGAGCACAGCCCGGAAGGCGCCATGGGCCTGGTCATCAACCAGCCAAGCGAACTCAACCTCAGTGATCTGCTCGACCAGCTGGCGCCAGATGTCACCGCGGGGATCGACGTCACCGTACTCAATGGCGGCCCGGTGGAAACCGAGCGCGGTTTCGTGCTGCACGACGGTGAGCACAACTGGGAGTCCAGCGTGGATCTCGGCCCGCTGAAGCTGACCACATCGCGCGACATTCTCAGCGCCATGGCGCGGGGCGATGGCCCAGATCGAGTGCTGATTACCCTTGGCTACGCCGGCTGGGGTGCCGGCCAGCTGGAGCAGGAGCTGGCCGAAAACGTCTGGCTGAGCTGCCCGGCCGATCACGGCATCCTGTTCAATTTGCCCTGGGAGCAGCGCCTGACCGCCGCCGCACGCTCGCTCGGGGTGGACTGGAGCCTGCTGACCAGCCAGGCGGGCCACGCCTGATGCCGACCGCCCATCGCCGCGCCATGGCATTCGACTACGGCACCCGGCAGATCGGCGTTGCCGTCGGCCAGACCCTGACCGGCAGCGCCGAGCCACTGACCAACCTGCGCGCCCGTGACGGCGTGCCGGACTGGGAGCAGATCGCCCGACTGATTCGCGAGTGGGAGCCGAACGTCCTGGTCGTCGGCCTGCCGCTGAACATGGACGGCAGCGCCAGCGATATGAGCGAACGTGCCGCCCGCTTCGCCCGCCGCCTGAACGGCCGTTTTCAACTGCCGGTCGAGACCGTCGACGAGCGCCTTAGTACCTTTGAAGCCAAACAACACCTCAAGTCGCAGGGACGCACACCGAGCAGCTACCGGGATGACCCGGTCGACAGCCTCGCCGCCGCCCTGCTGCTGCAGACCTGGCTGAGCGGCCAGAGCAAGGAGACACCATGAGTACACTTCCCGCGGTCGACAGCCTGCTGAGCAGCATGGCCGACCAGTTGCGCGCCCATCTCGACGCGCGGCAGATCAGCGACCCGGCCTTTGTCGGCATTCATACCGGCGGCGTCTGGGTTGCCGATGCCCTGCATGCTGCCGTCGCACCCGAGGCGCCGATGGGCACGCTGGATATCGCCTTCTACCGCGATGACTTCGAGCAGCACGGCCTGCCGCAACGGGTACGCCCGTCGGAACTGCCGTTCGGTGTCGACGACCGTCACATCATTCTGGTCGACGACGTGCTGATGACCGGACGCACCATCCGCGCCGCGCTCAACGAGCTGTTCGATTACGGCCGCCCGGCCTCGGTAACCCTGGTCACCCTGATCGACGTCGATGCCCGCCAGCTGCCGATCCGCGCCGACATCCTTGGCGCCAGTCTGGCCCTGACAGAAGGCCAGCGGGTAAAATTGACCGGACCCGCCCCGCTGCACCTGACCCTGACTGACGCCGCCACCAATTGAGATCGCCATGAGCCTGACGCCGCATCATCTGCAACTCAACCAACAGGGCCAGCTGCGCCACTTCCTGACCATTGAAGGGCTGTCGCGCGAGCTCCTGACCGAACTGCTCGATACCGCCGACTCCTTCCTCGAAGTCGGTGAACGTGCGGTCAAAAAGGTCCCGCTGCTGCGCGGCAAGACGGTCTGCAACGTGTTCTTCGAGAACTCGACCCGGACCCGCACCACCTTCGAGCTGGCGGCCAAGCGGCTGTCGGCCGACGTACTCAACCTGAATATCTCGACCTCGTCGACCAGCAAGGGCGAAACCCTCTACGACACCCTGCAGAATCTGGAGGCGATGGCGGCCGACATGTTCGTGGTGCGTCACGGCGATTCCGGCGCGGCGCACTTTATCGCTGAGCGGGTCTGCCCGGACGTCGCCGTGATCAACGCCGGCGACGGCAACCACGCGCACCCGACCCAGGCGATGCTCGACATGCTGACCATCCGTCGGCACCGCGGCGACTTCGAGAACCTTTCGGTCGCCATCGTCGGCGACATCCTGCATTCGCGGGTCGCGCGCTCCAATATGCTCGCCCTGAAAACCCTTGGCTGCCCGGATATCCGCGTGATCGCCCCACGTACCCTGCTGCCCGAAGGCATCGACCAGTACGGCGTACGGGTCTTCAACGATCTGCGCGTCGGGCTGCGCGACGTCGACGTGGTGATCATGCTGCGCCTGCAGAAGGAGCGCATGCAGAGCGGCCTGCTGCCCAGCGAGAGCGAGTTCTACAAACTCTACGGCCTGACCCGCGAGACTCTCGCGCTGGCCAAGCCCGATGCGCTGGTCATGCACCCGGGCCCGATCAACCGCGGCGTCGAAATCGAATCGGAAGTCGCCGACGGCCCGCAATCGGTGATTCTCAAGCAGGTGACCTACGGCATCGCCGTGCGCATGGCCGTCATGTCGATGGCCATGACCGGACAGACCACCCAGCGCCAGCTCAACCAGGAAGCGAACTGAACCATGCGACTGACGATTGAAGGCGCCCGGGTGATTGACCCCGCCAGCCAGTTTGATGAAATTACCGATCTGCATATCGCCGCCGGCCACATTCTGGCCCTCGGCGCCGCCCCCGAGGGCTTCAGCCCCAACCAGCGCATTGATGCCCGCGGCCTGATTGCCTGCCCGGGCCTGGTGGACCTCAACGTTTCCCTGCGCGAGCCCGGCTACAGTCGCAAGGGCAGTATCGCCAGCGAGACCCGTGCCGCCGCGGCCGGTGGCGTGACCACCCTGTGCTGCCCGCCGGACAGCCGCCCGGTACTGGACACCCCGGCCGTGGCCGAGCTGATTCTGGATCGCAGCCAGGCTGCCGGCAACGCCCGCGTCCTGCCCATCGGCGCCCTGACCAAGGGACTGGAGGGCGAGCAACTGAGTGAACTGGTCGCCCTGCGCGACGCCGGCTGTGTCGCCTTTACCCAAGGGCTGCGCCCGATGGGGAGCAACCGTATTCTGCGCCGCGCGCTCGAATATGCGGCGACCTTCGGCCTGACCATCATTTTCACCCCGCAGGATGCCGACCTGGCCGAAGGCGGCATGGCCCATGAGGGTCCGACGGCCTCACGGCTGGGTTTGGTGGGCATTCCGGAAAGCGCTGAAACCGTTGCCCTGGCCCGTGACCTGCTGCTGATCGAACAGACTGGTGTACGCGCCCACTTCAGCGGCCTGACCAGCGCCCGGGCGATGGATATGCTGGCCGACGCCCAGGCCCGCGGCCTGCCGGTGACCGCCGATGTTGCCGCTTACCAACTGCTGCTCTGCGACGAGGACCTGACCGGCTTCTCCAGCCAGCTGCACGTCATGCCTCCGCTGCGCTCCGCCGACGACCGGCGTGCTCTGCGCCAAGCCGTGCAGAGCGGCGTGGTGCAGGCCATCGCATCGCATCATCAGCCGCACGAAGCCGAAGCCAAGCGGGTGCCCTTTGCCGCCTCGGCACCGGGCATCAGCAGCGTCGAGATCCTTCTGCCGCTGACCATGACGCTGGTGGCCGACGGCCTGCTGGAAATGCCGGCAGCGCTGTCCCGGGTCACCACCGGACCGGCCGCTGCGCTCGGACTGTCAGCCGGCCAGCTGTCGCTGGGTGGCGCTGCCGACATCACCCTGTTCGACCCGGCTCAGGCCTGCGAAATCGGCCGCAACTGGCTGTCCCGCGGGGCCAACTGCCCGTTCATCGGCAAAGGTGCGCCGGTGGCCGTCACCCACACACTGTACGGCGGAAAGCTGGTATATCAGACCCATTGACCCGAAAGCCGGTCGAACGCCGCGCATGACACAACACTAAGCGATTGGAAGGAGCCCTGGCATGGCCGCATTCGGCTTGCGTGGCAAATCACTGCTGGCCCTGGTGCTGGCCTGCCTGCTGGCACTGGTACCTGCCGGCCTGATCGGCTGGTCGGTACTCAACGGCATTCATGAACACTTCGGCGAGGCCTATGCGCGCAATGCGACGCTGCTGAGCCGGGAAAAGATCAGCGCGCCGATCAGCCGCGAGCTGGCGCTGTCGTTGCGCTTCGCCAATTCTGCGGTGACCCGTCAGTGGCTGCTTGATCCGGATGATCCGGCCAAGGCTGATCTGTTCTTCCGTGAAGCGGAGCTGTACCGAGCCGACTTCCGCGACCATGCCTACTTTATCGGCCGTCTGGATAACCTCGGTTACTACTTCAACGGCGGCGACCAGCCCCCCAGTACCGAGCCACGCTATATCCTCAATCCCGAATCCGACGCCGACAGCTGGTTCTTCAGCACCCTGCGCAACACGGATAACTACAACATCAACGTCGACACCAACCCCGAGCTGGACACCACCAAGGTCTGGCTCAACATGGTGGTCAAGGATGACGACGGCAGCGTGCTGGCGCTGGCGGGATCCGGGCTGGATCTGTCCACCTTCATTCGCGACTTCATCACCAGCGATGATCCGGGCGTCACCCCGATGATCATCGACGCCGACGGTGCCATCCAGGCGCACAGCGATCGCAGCCTGATCGCCCTCAACTCGGGTGCCGACGCCAACAAGGGCAGCGGCGCCAATCTGCTCAGTCTGGTCAGCGAACGTGACCGTGCAGCGGTTGCCGCGGCCATTGCCGAGCTCGCCACCGACCCGGGCGGAGTCCGCACCCTGCCGGTACAGCTGCAGGGCACCACCGAGCTGCTGGCCCTGACCTATATCCCTGAGCTGAACTGGTACGTAGTCAACGCCATCGACCTGACTACCGCCGAAGTCATCGACAGCGCCTGGCTGACACCGCTGCTGATCGGGCTGGCCGCCCTGCTGATCCTGCTGGTGCTGATTTTTGCGGTCGCTATCGAGCGCCTGCTGCTCGGCCCGCTGCGCCAGCTCAAGCGAGGCGCGCAGGCGATGGCTGCAGGCAACTACGACGTTGCCATGCCGGCCGGCCGCGACGACGAGATCGGCGAATTGAGCGACGCTTTCGGCATCATGGCGGCCAAGGTCCGCAGTCACACCCAGGAACTGGAACAACGGGTTCAGGAGCGCACCTGTGATCTGGAGCAGGTCAACCAGCAGATGCATGCGGCACGCAAGAAGATCGAGGACTCGATCGATTACGCCAGCCTGATCCAGCGCTCGATCCTGCCCAACCGCGAACTGGTCAATGCGCTCGGTGAACATCACGCCGTGCTCTGGCGCCCGCGGGACGTGGTCGGCGGCGACTTCTACATCTTCCGCAATGAGCAAAGTCACTGCCTGTTCGGTGTCGTCGACTGCGCCGGTCACGGCGTACCCGGCGCACTGATGACCATGCTGGCGCACGCAGCGCTGGACCAGGCCATCAACGATTGCGGCATGCACGACCCGGCAGCGATCCTGCGCCGTACCGATCAGATCGTCCGGCACATGCTCAGCGACTCGCCGGAGACCAAGTCGGTTGCCACCAATATGGACGTCGGCCTTGCCTATGTTGATCTGGAGCAACGCCAGGTCACCTTCGCCGGTGCGAAGATAGCGCTGTATCACTGTGACGGTGGTACGGTTTCTCACTTGCCGGGAGCGCGCCGTGCGCTCGGCGACAAGCGACAGGGCGACTACCATAACCAGCAGATTGCATTGCAGCCCGGGCGCACCTTTTATCTGTGCACCGATGGCTTCCTTGACCAGGCCGGCGGCGAGCGCGGGTTCGGTTTCGGCAACAGCCGATTCGCCGATATGCTGCGCCGCCATGCCAGTCTGCCACTGAACGAGCAAAGTGCCGCCTTCAGCGATACACTGGCCGCCTATCAGGGCGACTATCCGCAGCGCGATGACATCACCATGCTGTGCTTCCGATTTGACTGAGCAAACGCCCGACCGCACAGGAGTTGTAATGGACCATATCGACCTGTTCGCGATGCGCGAACAATTCAACAGCCAGCAGATCCTGCTGTGCTTCAACGGCCCCATCTCGCGCAGCCTGATCGAAGAGATCGGCAACGCATTGCGTAACTATCTGGCCGCCGATAGCGCACCGACTTCCGCTGCCATGGATGTTTTTGCCGTCTACATCGAAATGACCCAGAATATCAGCCATTACACCCGGGCCAAGGGCTGGAACGAGCAGGAGGCTGGCGCCACCGTGGTCGTATCACGGGATGAGGGCGGACGGTATATCGTGTCGGCAGGCAACCTGATCGAAAGCGCCGACGGGGAAAATCTGGTCAGTTCGATTGCCCGGCTGGCAGAGCTGGACAAGGCCGGCCTGAAGGCAGCCTACAAGGAGCAGCTGCGTCGCCCACGCGACGCCGAGCGCCCCTCCGGCGCGGGCCTGGGCCTGATTGACATTGCCCGCAAATCCAGTGCCCCGCTGCAGGCCTCGCTGCAGCCCGTCGCCAACGGTCGCAGCTTTTTCAGCCTGCGCGCCGTGATCTGACCGAACCAAGAGCCAAGCACCTATGAACGATTTCAGCATCCCCAGCTCGCAATCTACACCGGAAGTACGCAGCGACTGGAACGCCGGCCAACTGCATATGGCCGGCGACTCCTATCCGGAAAATTCCTTTGACCTGTTTCAGCAGGTGTTCGACTGGATCGAGTCCTATCTCGATCAGGCAGGCGCTCCACTGAGCCTTGAGCTGCGTCTGCTGTACCTGAACACCAGCAGCGTGAAGGCCATGATGGACGTTTTCGACCTGCTGGAAGCCGCCCATCAGGACGGCAAGCAAGTTGCGGTCAACTGGTACTACGACCCTCAGAACGAGCGCGTCGCCGAGCTGGCAGAAGAATTCAAGGAAGACTGTACCTTCAACTTCAACATCATCAGTCACCCCTGAGCACGCCATGAAAGGAAACAAAGAGGACCTCGAAGCGCAGATTCCACGGCTACTGGAGCAAACCGAGCTCCAGCAGAGTCCTCTGTATGCGCCGCTGAACGAGCTGTGGTCGGCCCATCAGGATCTGGCCCGTCGAATCGACCGCATCAGTCACATCTCCGACGGATTCCAGAGCATGGCCCGGCAGCGCGAGCAGTCGCTGACCGAGCGCCTTAACAAGCAATTGCGTCAGCTGGAGAAGGTGGCCCGCATCTCGGACCGCTATCAGAACATGATGCGCGACCTGAACGAGGCGCTGCGCGAAGCCTCCACCCACGACGCACTGACCGGCCTGGGTAATCGCCGCCTGCTGGTAGACCGCCTGAAGAAGGAAGCCGAGCGCTTCATCCGCTATCAGCGCCCGTTCAGCATTGCCATGCTGGATGTCGACCACTTCAAGAACATCAATGATCGTTATGGCCACGAAGTTGGCGACGGCGCTCTGATTGAGCTGGCGCGGGTGCTGGATGCCGAAATTCGGGACAGCGACCTGTGCGGTCGCTGGGGGGGAGAAGAGTTCCTGATTCTGCTGCCGGAAACCGGTACCGCCGAGGCGACCCTGGTGATGGAGCGGGTAAGGTCCGCTGTCGAGCGCCTGACCATCCGGGTGCAGGACGAGTCGGTTGGCATGACAGTCAGTATCGGTATCGCGCAGCACAGCCCGAATAACAGCTATTCCGACACCATCAGCCAGGCCGATCACGCCTTGCTGGAGGCCAAGCGCGGCGGGCGCAACCAGCTGCATACCGCGACGGCCGGCTAGTCAGCCGACCGTCAGCAACTCAGAACCGCCGCGTGCGCGAGGCGACTTCTTCCTCTTCTTCCAGCGACAGGCCGTGGCTCTGCTGGTCGTGCATCAAATGTTGACCGTCGGTTTCAGAGCCCAGTTTGATCATCAGGCGCAGGTCGTTGGCCGAATCGGCGTGCAAAAGGGCATCTTCGTAGGTGATTTCGCCGGCACTGTAGAGTTTGTAGAGCGCCTGATCGAAGGTCTGCATGCCCAACTCATTGGAACGCGCCATTAACGGCTTGAGCTCGTGCACCTCACCCTTGCGAATCAAGTCGGCGACCAGCGGCGTATTAAGCAGCACTTCAATGGCTGCCCGGCGCCCCTTGCCATCGGGCGTGGGAATCAGCTGCTGGGCAACAATCGCCTTGAGATTCAGTGACAGGTCCATCCAGACCTGCTGATGCATCTCGGTCGGGAAGAAGTGAATGATGCGGTCCAGCGCCTGGTTGGCGTTGTTGGCGTGCAGGGTAGCCAGACACAGGTGCCCGGTTTCGGCAAAGGCCACCGCGTGGTCCATGGTTTCCTTGGTCCGCACCTCACCGATCAGAATCACGTCCGGCGCCTGACGCAAGGTGTTCTTCAGCGCCACCTCGAACGAGTCGGTATCAATACCGACCTCGCGCTGGGTAACAATGCAGTTCTGATGCTGGTGAATGAATTCGATCGGATCTTCGATGGAGATGATGTGCCCGCTGGAGTGCTTGTTGCGGTAGCCGATCATTGAGGCCAGCGAGGTCGACTTGCCGGTACCGGTGGCACCCACGAACATCACCAACCCGCGCTTGGTCATGGCCAGCTGTTTCAGCACGTCCGGCAGCCGCAGCTCTTCCATGGTCGGGATGTTGACCTCGATACGGCGCAACACCATGCCCACCAGATTACGCTGATAGAACGAGCTGACCCGGAACCGGCCAATGCCGCGCGCACTGATGGCGAAGTTGCATTCGCGCTTCTCGGCGAACTCGCGACGCTGCGCTTCGGTCATAACGCCCAGCACGGTTTCGCGGGTTTGCTCCGGCGACAGCGGGGTTTTGGTAACCGGCAGGATCTTGCCATTCACCTTCATGCTCGGTGGTACACCGGCGGTAATGAACAGGTCGGACGCACCCTTCTCGACCATCAACCGCAACAGCTTCTCGAACTCCATGCGTTGCCTCTACTTTCCTTCAGGGCGGCAGGCACACCGCCGCCGGCACTATTTGTTGAACTCAGAATCCGTCGGCGACCTTGGCTTTCTCACGAGCGCTTTCCTTGCTGACCAGGCCCTTGGCGACCAGCGACTTCAGACACATGTCCAGGGTCTGCATGCCGAGGTTACCGCCGGTCTGGATCGCCGAGTACATCTGCGCAATCTTGTCTTCACGGATCAGGTTCCGGATCGCCGGTGTGCCGATCATGATTTCGTGCGCGGCGACCCGGCCGCCGCCGATCTTCTTCAGCAGCGTCTGGGAGATTACAGCCTGCAGTGACTCGGACAGCATCGAGCGCACCATGGCCTTTTCCTCACCGGGGAACACGTCGACGATACGGTCGATGGTCTTGGCCGCCGAGGTGGTATGCAGGGTGCCGAACACCAGGTGACCGGTTTCTGCCGCAGTCAGCGCCAGGCGAATGGTTTCCAGGTCGCGCATCTCGCCGACCAGAATGATATCCGGGTCTTCCCGCAGTGCCGAGCGCAATGCTTCGGCAAAGCCAAGCGTGTCACGGTGCACTTCACGCTGGTTGACCAGACACTTCTTCGACTCGTGAACGAATTCGATCGGGTCCTCAATGGTCAGGATGTGCTGGTATTTGTTGCAATTGATGTAGTCGAGCATGGCCGCCAGACTGGTGGACTTGCCCGAGCCGGTTGGCCCGGTCACCAGCACCAACCCGCGCGGCACATCGGAAATCTTCTTGAACACATCGCCCATGCCCAGGTCTTCCATGGTCAGCACCTTGGAAGGAATGGTCCGGAACACCGCGCCTGCGCCACGATTCTGGTTGAACGCGTTAACCCGGAACCGGGCTACGCCGGGAACCTCGAAGGAGAAGTCGGTCTCCAGGAACTCCTCGTAGTCCTTGCGCTGCTTGTCGTTCATGATGTCGTAGATCAGCGCATGAACCTGCTTGTGCTCCATCGCCGGTACGTTGATCCGGCGCACGTCGCCATCAACACGGATCATGGGCGGCAATCCTGCCGACAGGTGCAAGTCCGACGCGCCCTGTTTAGCGCTGAAGGCTAACAGCTCGGTAATATCCATAGGGTTCCCCATAACAACCTGCATGCATGTAGAATGCCCGCAGTGTCTATTCCATTGGCAAGGTATTAACGTCCGTAATGTCCACGATAGCAGAGAATATTGCAAACGTTCGTGAGCGCATCCGGCGGGCTGCAGAGGCGGCCGGACGGCCTCCGGAAGCGATCACCCTGCTGGCCGTCAGCAAGACCCGACCCGCCAGCGCCATTCGCGACGCCTGGGCCGCCGGGCTGCAGGATATCGGCGAAAACTACCTGCAGGAAGCCCTCGACAAGATGGCCGAGCTGAGTGATCTGCCCTTGCGCTGGCACTTCATCGGCCCCATTCAATCGAACAAGACGCGTCCCATCGCCGAGCACTTCGACTGGGTACACAGCGTCGATCGCCTGAAAATCGCCCAGCGCCTCTCTGACCAGCGCCCGGAACATCTGCCGCCGCTGAATGTCTGCCTGCAGGTAAATATCAGCGCCGAAGACAGCAAATCCGGCGTATCGCTGGCCGAACTGCCTGAGCTGGCTGCTGCGGTCGCGGCGCTGCCGCGCATTCGGCTGCGTGGGCTGATGGCCATTCCGGCCCCGGCCGAGACCAGCGAAGCCCGCCGCGCGCCACTGGCTGCGCTGCGCCAGGCTGCACAAAGCCTGCCGCTGGACCTGGACACCCTGTCGATGGGCATGAGCGATGACCTGACCGAAGCGGTCCAGGAAGGCGCCACCATAGTGCGTATCGGCACCGCCCTGTTCGGGCAGCGCCAGTACCCCAACACCTAACGCATGCAGAACGAGGTTTCCCACATGACTGCACCCGTAATAGGATTCATCGGCGCCGGCAACATGGCCACCAGCCTGATCGGCGGCATGCTGCAGAAAAACGTCAAGCCGGCCAATCTGATTGCCAGCGACACCAAGGCCGAGCAATGCGCCGCCCTGGAGCGCCAGTTTCATATCCGCACCGCGACCGACAACGCCATTCTGGCCGCCGAGTGCGACATCCTGCTGCTGGCGGTCAAGCCGCAGGTCATGCAGGACGTCTGCCGCGCTCTGCCGCGCAGCCGCAAGCCCGGCCAGCTGATCATTTCCATCGCTGCAGGCATCACCTGCCAGAGTCTGGAAAACTGGCTCGGCGCCGGTACCGCCATCGTGCGCTGCATGCCCAATACGCCGTCGCTGCGCGGCCAGGGCGTCAGCGGCCTGTATGCCAACGCCGCCGTCAGCGACGAGCAGCGTGAGCAGGCCGAAGGCATCCTCAACGCGGTCGGCATCAGTGTCTGGCTGGATGAGGAAAAGCTGATCGACGCCGTCACCGCGGTCTCCGGCAGTGGCCCGGCCTACTTCTTCTACCTGATGGAAGCGATGATCGACGCCGGCGAAAAACTTGGCCTGCCGCGCGACACCGCCGAACGTCTGGCCCTGTTCACCGGCCTGGGTGCCGCCGACATGGCGGTGCACAGCGACGTCGACGTTGCCGAGCTGCGCCGTCGCGTCTGCTCACCCAACGGCACCACCGAACGCGCCATCGAAACCTTCCGCAGCCAGGGGTTGCCGAAGATGGTCGACGACGCCATGCAGGCCTGTGCCGACCGCGCAGCCGAAATGTCCCGCGAGCTTGCCTGAGGATTGATTGCCCATGAACAGCCTGAATACGGCCGCCATTTACCTGCTGCAAACCCTCGGCAATCTCTACCTGCTGGTAGTACTGCTGCGCTTTCTGCTGCAGCTGGTCCGCGCCCACTTCTATAACCCGATCTCGCAGTTCATCGTCCGTGCCACCAAGCCGCTGCTGATGCCGCTGCGCCGGATTATTCCCGGTTACGGCGGGCTGGACTTCGCCTCGCTGGTCCTGGCGCTGGCAATCCAGCTGGTGCTGATGGTGCTGATCATCAAGTTGATGGGCTACGCGCTGCCGAACATTATCCTGCTGGTCGCCTGGTCAGCCATTGGCATCCTCGCGCTGTTCGCCAAGATCTTCTTCTTCGCGCTGATCATCAGTGTAATCCTGTCGTGGGTCGCCCAGGGCAGCTACAACCCGGCGGTAACGCTGATCAACCAGTTGTGTGAGCCGCTGCTGGCACCGATCCGCAAGATCCTGCCGGCACTGGGCGGGCTGGACCTGTCACCGATCTTTGCCTTTATCGCCATTCGGCTGTTCGACATGCTGGTCATCGCGAACCTGGCGGCCGCGGCCAGCATGCCCCGCGGCCTGACGCTGGCACTCTGACGCCAGTGCCGTTCTACCACTGGCAAGGCAAGGATCTGATCCTCGACTGCCATCTGCAGCCCGGCGCCAAGCGCGCCGAGTTTGCCGGCCAGCATGGCGAACGGCTGAAAATCCGCATCAGCGCACCGCCCGTTGACGGCAAGGCCAACGACGCGCTGATGCGCTTTCTGGCCGACGCCTTTGCGGTCAGCCGCCAGCAGGTCAGCCTGCTCAGCGGCCAGACCAGCCGGCAAAAACGCCTGCTGATCAAACAACCGCTGCAGCTGCCCGAGGATCTGGGTATCAGCCGCTGCTGAATGTTGCACCGGACCAACGCCCTCTTTAGACTGGCGCCTCTATTATTGGCCCTTCGCCTGCCTGCAGCACCCCGGAGCAAGCCTCCTTGCGAAGTCCGGCCAAGCGACACAGGAACAGGTTACCGATGTCCAGACTACCTGCTGACTCCGTCGGCCTGGTCACCCCCCAGCGCCAGACCTTCACCGAGCCTCTACCCCTGGCCTGCGGCACGCCGCTGAACAGCTACGAGCTGGTCTACGAGACCTACGGTGAACTTAACGCCAGCGCCAGCAATGCGGTGCTGGTTTGCCACGCCCTGTCCGGCCATCACCACGCCGCCGGCTACCACAGCGCCGACGATCGCAAACCGGGCTGGTGGGATAACTGCATCGGCCCCGGCAAGGCCATCGACACCAAGCGCTTCTTCGTCGTCAGCCTGAACAACCTCGGCGGCTGCCACGGCTCCACCGGCCCGTCCAGCATCAACCCGGAAACCGGCAAGAGCTACGGCGCCAGCTTCCCGGTACTGACCGTTGAAGACTGGGTCCACAGTCAGGCGCGGCTGGCGGACGTGCTGGGCATTCAGCAGTGGGCTGCGGTGGTGGGCGGCAGCCTTGGCGGCATGCAGGCGCTGCAGTGGGCGATCAGCTACCCGGAGCGCGTGCGTCACTGCGTGGCCATTGCCACCGCGCCCAAGCTGTCGGCACAGAACATCGCCTTCAACGAGGTGGCCCGGCAGGCGATCATTACCGATCCGGACTTCCACAACGGCGACTACGCCGCCTTTGGCGTAATCCCCAAGCGCGGCCTGATGCTGGCGCGCATGGTCGGCCACATTACCTACCTGTCGGACGACTCGATGGGCGCCAAGTTCGGCCGCGATCTGCGCTCCGATCAGCTCAACTACGACCTCACCAGCGTCGAGTTCGAGGTGGAAAGCTACCTGCGCTATCAGGGTCAGGAGTTCTCCGGCCGCTTCGACGCCAATACCTACCTGCTGATGACCAAGGCGCTGGACTACTTTGACCCGGCCGCGGCCAACGGCGGTGATCTGGCGCGAACACTGGCGGTGGTCCAGGCTCGCTGCCTGGTGATGTCGTTCACTACCGACTGGCGCTTCTCGCCGGCACGCTCGCGCGAGCTGGTCGACGGCCTGCTCGCCGCCCGCAAGGACGTCAGCTATCTGGAGATCGAAGCCGCGCAGGGCCACGACGCCTTCCTGCTGCCGATTCCCCGCTATATCGAGGCCCTGAGTGGCTACATGAACCGCATCGAGGTGAACCAATGAGCCTGCGCGCCGATCTGGAGATCATCCAGCAATGGATTCGCCCGGGCAGCCGGGTACTCGACCTGGGCTGCGGCGAAGGCCAGTTGCTGCGCCACCTGCGCGATCACAAGCAGGTGCAGGGCTACGGACTGGAAATCGACCCTGACAAGATCAGCAGCTGTATCCGTCACGGCGTCAACGTGATGGAGCAGAACCTCGACGAAAGCCTCGACAACTTCGAGGACAACAGCTTCGACACCGTGGTCATGACCCAGTCGCTGCAGGCCATGCACTACCCCGACCGGGTACTGGAAGACATGCTGCGCATCGGTCACGAAGGCATCCTGACCTTCCCCAATTTTGCCCATTGGCGCTGCCGCTGGTATCTGGGCACCAAGGGCCGCATGCCGGTATCCGAGTTCATGCCCTACACTTGGTACAACACCCCGAACATCCACTTCTGCACTTTCAAGGACTTCGAGCAGCTGTGCCGGGAGCGCAACATCAAGGTGCTGAACCGCCTGGTAGTCGACCAGACCCACCAGAGCAGCTGGTTGAGCGGCCTGTGGCCCAACATGCTGGGTGAAGTCGCGATCTACCGGGTCAGTCGCTAGTCCAATTTCGAGGAGAACTGCCATGTTTCGTCGTCTCTGCCTGCTGAGCCTGATGATGCTCAGCCTCAACGTGTTCGCCGGCCCCGAGCCCACTCGCTTCGGTGATCTGGTGGTCTACCACAACGTATTCAACAGCACCCTGTTGCAGCCCGATATCGCCGCCAACGCCGGCCTCAAGCGCGGCCCGACCCACGGCGTGATCAACGTCGCCGTGCAGCGGCCGGACGGCAGCGCGGTCGACGCTATCCTCAAGGGCGAAGTGCGCAGCCTGATCGGCCAGCCTGTCGCGCTCGACTTCAACCGCATTCAGGAAGGCGACGCCATCTACTTTGTCGCCAACTACACCTCTACCCAGCGCGGCATTTTGCTGTTCAAGGTCGATATCCAGGCCGAAGCAGGCGCCATGGTGCACAGCCTGAGCTTCCAGCAGGAATTCTTCCCCGATGACCAATAAAACAGCCCTGCCCTTCAGTGAGTTGGTGCTCGCCAGCAACAACAAGGGCAAGCTCGCTGAACTCCAGGCCATGCTGGGTGACAGCATCACCGTCCGCCCGCAAAGCGACTTCACCGATATCGAAGCCGAGGAAACCGGCCTGACCTTCGTCGAAAACGCCCTGATCAAGGCGCGTCACGCCGCCCGCATCTCGGGCCTGCCGGCGCTGGCCGACGACTCCGGACTCGCAGTCGACGCCCTTGGCGGCGCACCCGGCATCTACTCTGCCCGCTACGCAGGCGGTGGCGGTGATGCCGCCAACAACGCCAAGCTGCTTGACGCATTGAAGGACGTACCGGACGCCGAGCGCGGCGCCCAGTTCATCTGCGCGCTGGCCCTGCTGCGCCACGCCGAAGACCCTATTCCCGTCATCTGTGAAGGCGCCTGGCAAGGCCGCATCCTGCATGCGCCCAGCGGCGAGCACGGTTTTGGCTACGATCCGCTGTTCTGGGTGCCGGAGCGCGACTGCTCCAGCGCCGAACTCAGTCCGCAAGAGAAGAACCAGCTCAGCCACCGCGCCCGGGCAATGGCCTTGCTGAAAGCCAGGCTGGGCCTGTGAAGCCACAAGCGGCAAGCGGCAAGCGGCAAGCAAACCCAAACGCCGGCACGGACCGCTTGCAGCTTGAGGGAGCAACGCCCCCGTCTTGTGGCTTGCAGCCGCCGCCCCTGGCGGCATATGTCCACATCCCCTGGTGCGTAAGGAAGTGCCCCTACTGCGACTTCAATTCGCACACCACTCACGATGCCCTGCCCGAGAATGAGTACGTCGATGCCCTGATCGAGGATCTGGAGCAGGATCTGCGCGCGCTCGAAGGCCTGCCCGCTCGCCCGCTGACCTCGATCTTCTTCGGTGGCGGTACGCCGAGTCTGTTCTCGGCCGCCGCGCTGGATCGCTTCCTGCAGGCGCTGAATCAGCGCGTGCCGTTCGCAGACGATATAGAAATCACCCTCGAAGCCAACCCCGGCACCTTCGAGCAAGCCAAGTTCAGAGACTACCGGCTGGCCGGCATCAACCGGCTGTCGATCGGCATCCAGAGTTTCAACGCCGAACATCTGAAGGCGCTGGGCCGCATCCATGATGACCGTGAAGCCCTCGGCGCCGTCGACATGGCGCGTCGCGCCGGCTTCGACAACCTGAACCTAGACCTGATGCATGGCCTGCCGAATCAGGAGCACGCCCAGGCGATGGCCGATCTGGATCAGGCGATGGCGCTCGCACCGGAGCACCTGTCCTGGTATCAGCTGACGCTGGAACCCAACACGGTGTTTTACTCGCGCCCGCCCACGCTGCCCGAGGAAGACATTCTCTGGTCGATTCAGGAGGCCGGGCTGCAGCGTCTGGCCGCCGGTGGCTACGCCCAGTACGAGATTTCCGCCTATGCCAGAAATGGCCGCCGTGCCCGCCATAACCTGAACTACTGGCAGTACGGCGACTTTCTCGGCCTGGGCGCCGGCGCGCATGGCAAGCTGACCGACGCCAATGGCAAGGTGCAGCGCTACTGGAAGACCCGCCTGCCCAAGGACTACCTGAATCCGGACAAAGCCTATCTGGCCGGCAGCAAGACGCTGGACGCAGACGAGCTGCCGTTCGACTTTCTGATGAACGCCCTGCGGCTGGTCGATGGCGTGCCCAGCGCCTGGTACGCCGAGCGCACCGGCCAGTCACTGGAGCAGATCGCCGATACGCTCAATCAAGCCGAGGCCAAGGGCCTGCTCGAGCCCTGGCACCAGCAGCTACGCCCGACCGAACGCGGCCGGCTGTTCCTCAACGACCTGCTGGAAATGTTCCTCTAGGCTGCCTAGGAAGGCCGAGTTCCAACGCCGCCACGCGCATGCAGCACCTTCGCTGGTCGAGCGGGAGCTCGACCCTCCCGAACCCCACAACCATCCCTGCGTGCTCGCCGGGAAGGCCGAGTTCCAACTCGGCCACGCGCACGCAGCAATCTCCATGGTCGAGCAGAAGCTCGACCCTCCCACCTCGCCGCGCTGTGAATTACCATCGCTAACATCAATAGCCCTTGCCGCATGAACGTACAGTCAGCAGAATTGACTCAGTCTGGAAACTGATTTCGATCTCGCCAGTCGGCAAACAGCCGGCGACGACCACACATCAACCGCGGCCCACGGGCACGCAGCAGATCGAACCCGCACCCAACCCGGAGGCCCGATGAATCCCTTCAGCTTTGCCACCACTGCGCAGATCCTCTGCGAATCCGGTTCCGCCAGCCAGCTCGGCGAGCTGTGCAAGGTCCGCGACGCCCACCGCGTAGTGATTGTCACCGACCCCGGCATTACCAAGATTGGTCTGCTGGACGGCGTACTGCCTAATCTGAGCAGCGCCGGCATTGCCGTTGAGGTATTCGATCAGGTCGAGGCAGACCCGCCGGAGTCCGTGGTACTGGCAGCCGTCGAGCAAGCCAAGGCCATGCAGGCCGAGCTGATCATCGGCTTTGGCGGCGGCAGCTCGATGGATGTGGCCAAACTGGTTGCCCTGCTCGCGCACCCGGGCTGCACGCAGACCCTGCAGGACATCTACGGCGTCGGCAATGCCCGCGGCCAGCGCCTGCCGCTAATTCAGGTGCCGACCACCGCCGGCACCGGCTCGGAAGTCACCCAGATTGCGATCATCACCACCGGCGCCACCACCAAGATGGGCGTGGTGTCACCGATTCTGTTGCCGGATCTGGCCCTGCTGGACGCCGACCTGACCCTGGGGCTGCCCGCCCACGTCACCGCCGCTACCGGCATCGACGCCATGGTGCACGCCATCGAGGCCTACACCAGCAAGCTGAAGAAGAACCCGCTGTCCGACATGCTCGCCCGCGAGGCCCTGCGCCTGCTGGCCGCCAATCTGGATGCGGTGGTGCAGGACGGCGGCAACCGCGAAGCCCGCCAGGCCATGCTGCTCGGCGCCCTGCTCGCCGGCCAGGCCTTCGCCAACGCGCCGGTTGCCGCGGTCCACGCGCTGGCCTACCCGCTCGGCGGTCACTTCCACATTCCCCACGGCCTGTCGAACGCGCTGGTACTGCCAACGGTGGTCGAATTCAACGCCCCGGCTGCCGCGCCGCTGTATGCCGAACTGGCACCGCTGATCGTCGGCCCCGGCCTGGTTGCCGGTGACGCCGACAGCCTGACCTCGCAGATGATCAGCGCGTTGGCTGAGCTAAGCCCGCGCTGTGGCCTGCCGAGCCGCCTGCGCGACGCTGGCGTACCGAAGGACGCACTGGAAATGCTGGCCAGGGACGCCATGCTGCAGCAGCGTCTGCTGGTCAACAACCCACGCGAGGTCACCGAAGCGGACGCGCTGGCCATCTACAACCAGGCTTACTGAGCCAAGCGGAGCATTCATGAGTACGAGCAAGCCCACGCGCAGCGATTACCCCTACCTGCACGCCATCACCACCCGCTGGCACGACAACGACATCTACGGTCACATCAACAACGTGACCTACTACAGCTACTTCGACAGCGCGGTGAACAGCTGGCTGATCGCCGAAGGCGGGCTGGACATCCACAACGGTGATCAGGTCGCCTTTGTGGTCAGCTCCAACTGCGATTACTTCGCGCCCATCGCCTTTCCTGACGCCATCGAGATTGGCGTCAAGGTCGCGCGTCTGGGCAGCAGCTCGGTGCATTACGAACTGGCCGTATTCAAGCAGGACCGTGAAGAAGCCTGCGCGGCGGGTCGCTTCGTCCACGTATTCGTCGACCGCGCCAGCAATACCGCCTTCCCGATCCCCAACCGCTGCCGCGCCGCCCTTGAGCGGCTGATGGACCCGATCTGATGCGCCGCAGGTGGCTGTTACCGCTGCTGCTCGGCCCATTGCTGATATCAGCAGGCCCGAGCAGTGCCGAGCCCCGACTGCAGAGCCGGGTGGAGAGTTTTGATGTCAGTGGCGCCACGGTCGACACCATTCGCGCCAGCCTGAACCGCAACCGCCAGCACAGCGCCAACCGGGTCAATTGGAACTTCCGCTGGGAGTCCACGCCCGGTCAGTGCCGCATCACCGAAGCGACCACAGACGTCACAGTGACGGCCTACCTACCGCGGCTGCAGCCCGACCCGCAGCGCGCCACAAGCGTGCAGCAGCAATGGGACAGCTACCTGCTTGCCCTGCAGCTGCATCAGGATGGCCATGTGGAGTTGGCAATGAACGCTGCCAGACAGATCGAGCAGGCGATTCTAAACCTGCCGCCCGCAGCCACCTGCGAGCAACTGCAGCAGGCCGCCAACGCGGCCGGCCGCCGCCTGCTGGAACAGCTCGCCGTCGACGACCGCGAATACGACAAGCGCACCCAGCAGGGGACGCTGGAAGGCGCGCACTTCCCCTGACACTCGCAGGCTTGTCCACTCGGCAACACGGATAGATCGAGCCGGGGCTTTGCCAACACGCCGTACCCCGGCACCGCAGGCCGGCTTGGAAGCCGGCCTCCCGGGAAGGTCGAGCTCCCGCTCGACCAGCGTCAGGCGTGAACCGCTCTATTACGCCATCCCACCCGGCGCAAAGATCTCAATCCAATACCCATCCGGATCACGGATAAAGGCGATGTTGTGCATCTTGCCGTCCTGCGGACGCTTCACGAAGGACACACCCAGTTCCTCAAAGCGCGCGCAGGCCGCTTCCAGGTCCGGCACCGCAAAACCGATATGGCCGAAGCCGCGCGGGTCTTCGTTACCGTTGTGATAGCTGAACTCCGGATCATCTTCGGTGCCCCAGTTGTGGGTCAGCTCCAGCATGGCCGGACGGCCGAAGGTCTGGTGGGTGCGCTCGACCGGATCGTCAGACCAGCTGTCCAAGGCGTTACTGTCGACGGCGGCCAGGAAATACAGGCTGAACTTGCCGGCCGGAAAATCCAACTTCTTCACCAGCGTCATGCCCATCACGCGGGTATAGAAATCCAGCGTCGCTTTCGGGTCCTTGATGCGCAGCATGGTCTGGTTGAAGACAAAGCCCTCGGTAGCCGGATCGCGGTTCTCGCACAGGCCCGGGGCAGATTCAAAGTGACGACTCATGGCAACAGCTCCCATTGGGTAGAAAAAGCCAAAGCCTAACACTGAAAGGCCCGCACACAGAACGTGCGCGGGCGTCGTATCCGGTCAGCATTACGCCAACCGACGCTTCTGCTTTCACAAATGGTGAGAAGCGTCGGCGAGGCCGGCAGTACAAGGCAAAACCGGGAGAAGGTGCGCAGTTTACGAACAGTAAATGAGCAGGCTTCGAGCGGTTTTAACGCAGTAATGCCAACGCAGCCAGCTTCTCAGCGGAACTTGCGCTCTTCCCACCACGGGAAGAACGCTGGCTTGTCCGTGCTCGGACGCAGCTTGAACTCCGGCGCGCGCTTCTCCAGGAAGGAGCTGACGCCCTCTTTCGCGTCCTCGGACTCACCCATAAAGGCAATCGCGCGCGAGTCGATGATATGCGCTTCCATCGGATGATCCGCCGCCATCATGCGCCACAGCAGCTGACGGTTCAGCGCGGCGGACATGGCCGAGGTGTTGTCGGCAATCTCACGGGCCAGCTCACGCGCCGCCGGCAGCAGCTCGTCCGGCTCGTGGACGCTGCGCAGCAGACCGCCCTTGAGCGCTTCTTCGGCGCTGAAGACACGGCCGGTATAGACCCACTCGGCGGCCTGCATCGGGCCAACGAGGCGCGGCAGGAACCAGCTGGAGCAGGCTTCCATGGTGATGCCGCGACGGGCAAACACGAAACCGAACTTGGCATTGGTCGAGGCCATGCGAATGTCAGCAGGCAGGCTCATGGTGACACCGACGCCGACAGCCGCGCCGTTGAAGGCAACGATGACCGGCTTGATGCACTCGTAGATACGCAGCGAGACAGTACCGCCGCCATCACGCAGGTCATCACCCTCGGGCTGATCCTGACGCTTGTGACGGTTGAAGGTATCACCGCCCTTCTCCAGATCCGCACCGGCACAGAACGCACGGCCGGCGCCAGTCATGATCACCACACGCACCGCATCATCGGCATCCGCCGCATCAAAGGCCGCAATCAGCTCACGACGCATCAGGCCGTTGAAAGCGTTCATGCGGTCAGGACGGTTCAGCGTCAACGTGAGGACACCGTCCTCCACCTGGTAATCGAGGGTCTCGTAAGTCATTGGGGCTCTTCCTGTTTGGTCAAATGCCGCCCAGTGTAGAACCGGCCAGTCACGGTAACCAGTTGAGTTACCGTGGCGTATGTGAGGGTATTGGCGGTATGGATGGCAGGGAGCAGCAAACCTCACGCGCGTGCGGATAACTTGCGGCTGGCAAACAAAGCAATAGTTATCCTCACGATCATGCGGATTGTCCAAACAACAACCGGACATACCGCCAACTCCCGGACAAAGGCGAACTCAGAGTTCAGCCCCGGGGCCCTGCACGCAGGTTCTAGCAGTGCATCGCCCGATTGCGCCCCGCATCCTTCGCCGCATACAGAGCGCGATCAGCACGCTTGAAGGTGTCATCAACGCCGGCATCTGTCGGGCGCCAGTCGGTATAGCCAATGCTGACGGTCACACCGGGTAAGCCCGGCTCGCTGATCAGGGCGGCCAGGCGCAGCCGTTCGGACAGCTCACCGGCCTGAGCCATGGTTGTTGCCGGCAGCAGAACGATGAACTCCTCGCCCCCTACCCTGCCGAACACATCAGACTGGCGCAGGGCATCTTCCACATGCCGACAGAAGACCTGTAAGACGCGATCACCGGCCTGATGACCGAACTGGTCGTTAATCGCCTTGAAGTGGTCCAGATCGAGCGAAAGGACTGAAAAAGGCTCTCCGCTCCGCCTGCTGCGCCGGAACAGGTCACTGGCGGCATTGGCCACTGCGCGGCGGCTGCGCACGCCAGTCAACGTATCGACCATGGCAAGGTCTTCAAAATTGCTGCGGATACGCTCGGACACGAGTAGCAAAAAACCGATATTGACGATCACCAGTCCGAAGGTGAAGGTACCGAGATACAGCGCCTGCATCCAGGAGGTATCCAGCATGCCCTGGCCGTCCTGCGGCTGGAACACCGCATGTACCCAGCGCGCACCAAATACCAGGGTGGAGAAGCAGACCCAGAAACCGGTGAACGTGACACCCAGCAGATACTGCCGGTGATCGCTGCGGCGCTGGAAGATCGCCATTGCAAACACGATGGCATGCATCAGGCTGGCGGCAAACACATAGCCGGTCAGACTCAGGTAACGCCCACGCAGGCTGTCCTCGACGTGGGTAAAGTAGGCCTGGCCGATCCAGGCAACAACAAACAGCACCACCCAACCCTTGAGTCTCGGCTGCTGACCGAAGTAGCGGGCGCTGCCGATCCAGTACAGGGTATAGGCCAGCATGGCGGCGGTATTCGGGATCGTATAGGTAAGCCAGTCGAGGGCCTCACCACGCAAACTGATCAGCAGCCCGGAGAACATGGCCAGCAGCGAGCCGGCCGCCCAGTGACGATACCCCGCAATAGCAGGAGTGCTGGCGCGACCCATCAGCAGCAGAACGATACCCATCACAGCCATCAGCAAGCTGGTCAGCATGATCAGGGTACCGGGATCGTATACGGGTGTTACATCCATCGATTGCACGTCGTCATCGGGTTCCTTCTTATTATGTTCCATGGATGGGGTAAGGGCACGGAAAGAGTGGCGGATTGCCACTTTTTAGCCTGCCAGCGCAGCGTTCAGCCGTAACGCGGCATCGCTACAGTGTGATCGGCTCTGCACCCTGGCAACCCGACAGCCAACCGTCATCCGGCTGTAACCTGAATGTTATTTCCTTGTCGCACTCTGGCAGCCGACTCACACGCTGCCCGTTGAAACGAGGACCCTCATGCATTCAGTTCGCCGCTATCTGCGCCACCTGTGGCTTTCGTTCGCCCTGCTACCCGGCCTGGCCAGCGCCCATGTACTGGAGATCCACGGCTCCAATACCATCGGCGCTACGCTTGCGCCGATGCTGATGACCGGTTTTCTGCAGCAACTGACCGGTAACCCGGTGACGGCCAGACCGACCGGGACAGCCAACGAAACGGTGCTTGCCACCAGCTACAACGGCAAGCCGATGACAGTGCTGGTCGCGGCGCATGGCACGAGCACTGGCTTCAGCGCACTGGCGGCGGATCACGCCGATATCTGGGCCGCATCACGTCGAGTCAAGGGCAGCGAGCGCGAGGCCATGACCTCGCGAGCCGACATGACCAGCCCGGACAGCGAGCATGTAATTGCAATTGATGGCCTGGCGATTCTGGTACACCCCTCCAACCCGGTCGAGCAGCTCAATATCGATACGCTGGCGCGCGTCTTCGCTGGCGAAATCAGCAACTGGTCCGAGGTTGGCGGCCCGGATCGACCAATTCGGATCTATGCCCGTGACGAGCAATCCGGCACCTGGGATACCTTCAAGGAGCTGGTGCTGGCCGGACGCTACAACCTGACGCCGAGCGCGCAGCGTTACGAGTCGAACGACCAGCTGTCGAACGACGTGAGCAACGACCCGTCCGGTATCGGCTTTGCCGGCTTCGCCTCGGCGGGCAACAGCAAGCTGCTGGCGATTGCCGACGGCAACGCCCCGGCGCTGAGACCCAGCGCGCTGTCGGTCGCCACCGAAGATTATCCACTGGCCCGCCGGCTGTATCTGTACACGGCAGGAGACACCGGCGAGCCACTGGCAAGGCAGTTTATCGAGTACGTTCAGAGCCCGACGGGACAGGCGATTGTGGCCGAATCAGGCTTCTTTTCGCAGACCCCCTTTGCCGTCGACCTGCCGCCGGATGCCAGCGTGCCCGATACCTTCAGGCGCCTGACCGAAAATTACCAGCGCCTGTCGGTCAACTTCCGCTTTGCCGAGGGACGCACCCAGCTGGATAACAAGGCCCGGCGTGACCTGCAACGCGTACAGCAGTATCTGGAGGGCACCGGCAAGACCGGTCGCGACCTGATGCTGATCGGTTTTGCCGACCAGCAGAGTCACGAACTGCGGGCGCAGATGATCTCCGAGCTGCGCGCGCTATCTGCCGCCAAGGCGCTGCGGGAAATGGGCACTCGGGTACAGGGGTATGTCGGTTACGGACACTACATGCCGGTCGGTTCAGCCGGCGGGGAAAGTGGCGCGCGTCGTAATGGGCGGGTTGAGGTGTGGGTGCGACGGTAATAAAGCGGCAGAGAGCCGCCGTCAACTCAGCGCGCCAGGCAAATACCCAGCGCCATCAGCCCCGGTACCAGCAGGCTTTGCAGCACATTGCTGCGCAGAGCCAGCAACAGGTCGCCATCCGGACGACCGAGCCACAGGCTATGCAGACCCAGCGCGAAAGCCGGCAAGGCCAGCAGACTGGCAACCGGCAACCAGCCCGCCAGCACGGCCAGCAGCAGCACCAGCAAGGCCAGCAACCAGTTGGCCGCATAGACCCGGCGGGCCAGCGCCGGCCCGTACCGCAGCGCCAGATTGTCGCGGCCGACGCGGCGGTCGGCGTCGCAATCGGGAAGCTGGTTGAGCAGTAACAGGTTATTGATCAGCGCCCACAAGACCACGCCGGCCGCCAGCCCGGCGGCCGTGTATTCACCGGCCAGTACGCGCTGGCTGCCGAGCAGCATCAGCAGACCGAAGCCGGTACCCGGCGCCAGCAGACTGAGCCAGCGATTGCGGGTAATCCACGGGCTATAACCGGCCACCAGCAGCACGCCGGCGATGCCGACCGGCAACAGGCCGGGGCCGGTACGCCAGCTCAGCCACAGGCCGATCAGCCCGGTCAGCAGCAACAGCGTCAGGCCCAGCGCAAGGGCGGCCGACGCAGCGTGCGGGTGCGCCGGCAGGTAGCCACTGCCGCCACTGAAGGGCGTGCGCTCGGTGTGCAGATCCAGGCCGCTGCGAAAGTCGGCGTACTCGTTCAGCACATTGACTGCGCCATGTGCCGCCAGCGCGCCCAGCAACACCAGCAGCCAGTCACTCTCGAGCAGCAACGCCGGCGGGGTCAGCGCCGCGCCCAGGGCCACGGTGACCAGTGCCAGCAACAGAAACGGCGGGCGCAGGGTAAGCAGTAATCCCATAATCATTCGTCCAGCTGGAAACCTCCGTTGATCCGGCCATCGGCAGTGCCTTGCCAACGCTGGAAGGCGCACACTTTACCCACGTCCAGGCCCCGCCAACAAGCCGATTACACCTGTCTGCTCTGGCCAGACCGGCACTCTTCGCCAGCAAAGGGGCAGTAGCACCTGCAGGATCGTGCAGAGTGTCCGATACTGATGGTGATTACTGAATGCAGGATGCCCCATGCTGGATTTTTTCCTGGTCGTTTTATTTGGCCTGCTCACCTTTGCCGCGATTGTGCTGTTCTACCATCACTACCTGTGGAAGCGCCTGCGCAGCCCGCGTCACGAACAGTGGGCTCTGGGCGCCTTGATGGGGCTGGGCAGCCTGTTTGTCATGCTCTCGGCGGTCGATGTGGGCGACGGTGTGCTGCTCGATGCACGGGTGTTGCTGATGGGCTTTGCCGCCCTGCTGGCAGGCTGGCGCGGAGCGCTGGCGGCCCTCATGATCACCCTGCCAGCACGTCTGCTGATTGGCGGAGCAGGCGCCTATATCGGCTGTCTGACGCTGCTCATGGCGCCGCTGATCGGTCTGGCCTGGCGGCAGTTCGAGGCGCGCCTGAGCTGGGGGCCGTCCTGGCGCTTTCTGGTGTTCGGTGCCCTGCTGCAGCTGTCACTGGGGACTATCATGCTATTCCCGGAACCACAGCGCACCCTGGCTCTGAGGGATGCCGTCTTGCCCTTGCTGGTACTGAACATGATTGGCGCACTGCTGGCAGGCTGGATGGAACTGGGTATCAACCAGAGCGTCGTACGTGCCGAGCGCTGGCGCAGGAGGGCACTGACCGACGATCTGACCGGCCTGGGAAATCGACTGCAACTGACCGAAACCATTGAACGCAAGCTGCAGGAAATTAAACAGCAAGGCGGCTCCTTTGCCCTGATTTCACTGGATCTCGACAACTTCCGCCACATCAACGATACGCTGGGACACAAAATCGGCGACGCAGTGCTGGTGGCCATCGCACGGCGTCTGTCTGACTCACTGACCCCGCAGGATATGCTCGTGCGTGTGGCGGGCGACCAATTTGTCGTCATGATGCCCTCGGCGTCGGCAAACGAGATTATTCAGCACGCCAGACAGCTGCTCAGCACGGCAGCGGCGCCGCTGCAGATCGAGCACTACGTGTTGCTGCTGACCGCCAGCATTGGCGTGGTCTGGTCACCACAGAACGGGGCCGAGTCCCGCCTGCTGCTGCAAAACGCCGAAATCGCCATGTATCGATCCAAGTACCGCGGACGCAATCAGGTCACCTGCTTTGACGACAACATGCGCACTGAACTGGAGCGCCAGACCGGCCTGACCCAGGCACTGCGGCTGGCACTGGAAAGCAAACGCGACCTGCGACTGGTGTTTCAGCCCCAGTTTTCACTGGTTGACCGACACCTGACCGGGGCAGAAGTGTTGCTGCGCTGGCGGCAACCGCAGTTTGGCGACATCAGTCCGGCGGAATTTGTTCCGCTGGCCGAACAGGCCGGTCTGTCAGGGCTGCTCGACCGCTTTGTAATGGAACAGGCCGCGATCCAGCAGGCCGCCTGGGTCCGGGCGGGCTTCAATCTGAAACTCTCGATCAACCTGTCCGTGCTCAGCCTGCGCGTCACAGGCCTGGCAAAGGAGATTCTTGCATTGCTCGGCAAATACGACATACCCGCGCAATTGATGGAAGTCGAGGTGACTGAGTCGGTCGACCTTGAAGGGTCCAGCGAGGCGATGGCCGAAATTCTGCAATTACGGGCAGCCGGCGTCAGCATTGCACTGGACGACTTCGGTACCGGCCATTCTTCCCTGAGCTACCTGCAACACCTGCCCCTGGATATCGTCAAGATCGATCAGAGCTTTATTCGCAGCATTCAGCCCACAGAGTGCCCGGGCAATGCCATTTTGCGGGCCATCATCGCCCTGGCCAAGGCCCTGCACCTGGAGATCATTGCCGAGGGCGTGGAAACGGAGGAGCAGCACCGCTGGCTTGCCGCAGAGGGCTGCGACATCGCCCAGGGTTATCTGCATGGCAAACCGGTGGAAAGACTGGAGTTTGAGCAGCGGTACCTGCGGCAATCAGCCTGAGCGGCTCACTCGACCCGCTCGAACTTGAGATCCCAGACGCCGTGCCCCAGGCGCTCGCCACGGCGCTCGAACTTGGTCACCGGGCGCTCTTGCGGGCGCGGCACGTAACCGGCGTCACCTGCCTGGTTGCGATACCCCGGCGCGGCGCTCATCACCTCAAGCATGTGCTCGGCGTAGTGCTCCCAGTCGGTGGCCATGTGGAACACGCCACCAACTTTCAGCTTGCGGCGCACCTGCTCGGCAAAGGCCGGCTGCACAATGCGGCGCTTGTTATGCTTCTTCTTGTGCCACGGGTCCGGGAAGAACAGCAGCAGCCGATCCAGGCTGCCGTCCGGAATGCAGCGGTTGAGCACTTCGATCGCATCGCAGTCAAATACCCGTACGTTGCTCAGGCCGCTGGTCAGCAGACCATTGAGCAGCGCCCCCACACCCGGGCGGTGTACTTCAATGCCGATAAAATCCTGCTGGGGCGCAGCCGCTGCCATCTCCAGCAGCGAGTGGCCCATGCCGAAGCCGATCTCCAGCGTACGCGGCGCACTGCGACCAAACAGGGCGTCCAGATCGAGCATGCCCTGATCCAGGCTCAGGCCGAAACGCGGCCAGCCCTGATCAATCCCCTTCTGCTGACCTTCGGTCATGCGGCCGGCACGCATGACGAAACTGCGAATGGCGCGGCGCGGTGGGCTCTCGGGGTTCGGGGTGTCTGCGCTTTCGGGCAGTTCGGGAGTATCAGACATGGGCAACTCGGTAATGATTCGGATGAGACAGCGCCCCGCAGGGCGCCTGACAAAAGGATAGCCTGCTCAGCGCAGGGTGCCGTCCAGCGGCGACGAGGCCGAGGCGTACAACTTGCGCGGCATGCGGCCAGCCAGATAGGCAGCGCGACCAGCCACAACGGCGTGGTGCATCGCCTGGGCCATCAGCACCGGGTGATCGGCATGGGCAATGGCACTGTTCATCAGCACACCGGCGCAGCCCAGCTCCATCGCGATGGTCGCGTCGGAGGCGGTACCAACCCCGGCATCCACCAGCACCGGCACGGTGGCTTCTTCCAGAATGATGCGCAGGTTCCAGGGGTTGCAGATGCCCATGCCGGAGCCGATCAGACCGGCCAGCGGCATCACCGCAACGCAACCCATGGCCGCCAGCTCGCGGGCGATGATCGGATCATCGCTGGTGTAGACCATGACGTCGAAGCCGTCCTTGATCAGCACCTCGGCCGCCTTGAGGGTTTCCACCACGTTCGGGAACAGGGTCTTCTGGTCGGCCAGTACTTCCAGCTTGACCAGCTTGTGCCCGTCCAGCAGTTCACGGGCCAGACGGCAGGTACGCACGGCTTCTTCTGCGGTGTAGCAACCGGCGGTGTTCGGCAGGATGGTGTAGCGATCCGGCGGCACCACGTCCAGCAGGTTGGGCTCGTCCGGGTTCTGGCCGATATTGGTACGGCGAATGGCAACGGTCACGATCTCGGCGCCCGAGGCTTCGATGGCGCGGCCGGTCTCGTCCAGATCCTTGTACTTGCCGGTGCCGACCAGCAGACGGGAACGGTAGCGAACGCCGGCGATTTCCAGCGCGTCCTGGGTCATATCAGTCATCAGGTTCTCCAGCGAAGGGATTGGGTTAGCCGCCACCGATGGCATGCACGATCTCCACCCGATCCCCTTCGGCCAGACGGGTTTCGGCGTGCTGACTGCGCGGCACGATATCGAGGTTCAGCTCAACCGCCAGACGCTTGCCGGTCAGCCCCAGGCGGGCGATCAGCTCAGTCAGGGTCAGCGGCTGGTCGAGGTGATAGGGCTCACCGTTCAAATGAATCTGCATGGGCGGCTCGGCAACGACGGATGGAGATAATAGGGCAGCTCAGCGCGGTCAATGTTGACCGGCGACAAGGGCGCTATGATAACGCCCTTTGCCACCCGCTGACCACGGCGGATCAGAGCGTGCGCCAGACGGCGAGCCCCAGACACAGCCAGGCCACCAGCCAGAGCACGCCGCCGAGCGGAGTAATCATGCCGAGCTTGCCGATGCCGCTGAGCGTCAGCAGATAGAGGCTGCCGGAAAACAGCACGATACCCAGCGCAAAGAGCACACCGGTGGCTTTGAGCAAAGTGCTGTCCGGGCTGCGCAGCAGCAGCAGCGCCACCCCGATCAGCGCCATGGTGTGCCACAGCTGATAGCTCACGCCGGTCTGAAATACATTCAGCATGTTCTCGGACAGTTTGCCGCGCAGCCCGTGGGCAGCAAATGCGCCCAGTGCTACGCCGGTGAAACCACTCAGTGATGCCAGTAACAGCAGCCATTTGGCCATGCTTTGCCCCCTCGGTTTATACTCCGGACCAACTCACTGGCCGGATTCCCATGTTCAAACTCATATTGCGCAAGACCGCCAAGTGGCTCCTGATTGTCGCCCTGCTCAGCCTGCTGCCCGTACTGGTGCTGCGCTGGGCGCCTGCGCCCGGCTCGATGCTGATGGTCGAGCGCTGGATCAGCCAGCGTGACGACGCCGACTACCGCCGCCAGTACCAGTGGCGGCCCTACGCGCAGATCCCCGACAGCATGAAAATGGCGGTAATCGCTGCCGAAGATCAGCATTTTGCCGACCACTACGGCTTTGACCTCAAGGCCATTCGCGCCGCCGTCGAACATAACATGCAGGGCGGCAATCTGCGCGGCGCCAGCACCATCAGCCAGCAGGTAGCGAAGAACCTGTTCCTCTGGTCGGGCCGCAGCTATCTGCGCAAGGGGCTGGAGGTCTGGTTTACCGCCGGTATCGAGCTGCTCTGGCCGAAGCAGCGGATTCTGGAGATGTACCTGAACATCGCCGAGTGGGACAAGGGCGTCTACGGCGTCGAGGCCGCGTCACGCCACCACTTTGGAATCGGCGCCAGCTATCTGTCCAGCCAGCAGGCTGCGCAACTGGCCGCGGTGCTGCCCAGCCCGCTCAACTGGGACGCGGCCAGCCCGCCACCCCACGCCCTGCGCCGCGCCAACTGGATTCAGCGCCAGAGCAGACAGTTGGGCGGGCGCCACTATCTGGATCGAATGGAAGCAGGCAAGCCGTTGCCGGACTGGCTGACAGTGCGGTATTGGCGCAATCGACTGGATATCTGAGCCCGGCGGCTTACTGCTCCGCCGGCAACGCGTCGCGCAACCCAAACATGATCGAATGCGCCTGCTCTTCACCAACGGCAACCACCGCCCCCTCCTTCGGATACACCCAGGCTTCGCCCTCGCTGACCGGCAGACGCAGATCCGGATTGCCGAAGGTGCCCTGCACCTGCGCCAGTGACATCGGCTCGTTGGGGATCAGGCTCAGGCGCACGACCTGACGGTCTTTCAGGGCATCACCCACCGCCGAACTGATCGGCTGATCGGGCAACTCCGGCTGCCAGGCCTGTGCCTGCACCAGACTCTCGGTCTGCTCCGGCGTCAGACCGATGACCGCCTGCACGCGCCAGCTCAGATCGTCACTCTCCATGGTATGGCGGCTGACCAGCAGCGGCTTGCCTTCAGCGCTGATCATCCACAGAGTGCCGTGGCCCAGCGCCGCGCCGGCGTCTGCCAGGGTCAGGCGCTGGGCCTGCAGGGGCTTGAGCAGGGTGTCCTGATATTGTCCGTACCACGCCATCGGCTCCGGCGCGGCCGGCCGCGACTGCCAGTAACCGAAGGCATAGAAGGCGAGAATCACCACGGTGAACAGTGTGGCCAATCGCACACCCTGACGGCGCGTCATGCAATACTCCTTGATCTTGTTATGGAAACGGAAAAAATGTGCTTTTCTCGCCGCTGGCGGTGTCAGCGGCCACGGCATGCCGTGGCCCTACGGCTCGGTACAGCACGAGAAACCTAAACCGGGGTACCTGCGACACCAACAAAAAGGGCATCCTGCGGATGCCCCTTTGCGATCAGTGCTGCAAGCGTCAGACTTCAACCTCGGCTTCGAGGTTCTTCTTCAGCTTGTTCATGGCGTTCTTTTCGAGCTGACGAATACGCTCGGCAGAGACCTGATACTTGGCTGCCAGCTCGTGCAGCGTGGCCTTCTCTTCGGCCAGCCAGCGCTGGTAGAGAATGTCGCGGCTGCGCTCGTCCAGCGCCTCCAGACCGGTCAGCAGGCTGGCGCTGGCACTGTCGGACCAGTCGGCCGACTCCAGCTGGGTAGCCGGGTCATAGCGCTTGTCTTCCAGATAATGCACCGGTGCGTAGGCCGCATCGTCGTCATCGTCCTGCGCGCCGTCGAAGCCAAGGTCCTGACCGTACAGACGGCTTTCCATCTCGCGGACTTCACGCTCGGCAACACCCAGGTCGGCAGCAACCGCCTCGACTTCGTTCTGCGACAGCCAAGCCAGCTTCTTCTTGGCGCTGCGCAGGTTGAAGAACAGCTTGCGCTGGGCCTTGGTGGTTGCGACCTTGACGATCCGCCAGTTGCGCAGGATGAACTCGTGAATCTCGGCGCGAATCCAGTGCACCGCGAAGGAGACCAGGCGCACGCCCATCTCCGGATTGAAACGCTTGACCGCCTTCATCAGGCCAACGTTGCCTTCCTGCACCAGATCGGCCTGCGCCAGACCGTAACCGGAATAGCTGCGGGCGATGTGCACGACAAAACGCAGGTGAGACATGACCAGCTGACGCGCAGCTTCCAGGTCTTCGTGGTAGTACAGGCGATCAGCCAGCACCCGCTCCTCTTCCGCACTGAGAATCGGAATGGCGCTGACGCTTTGAATGTAGGCTTCGAGATTGGCTCCCGGAGCCAAGGTATGAACAGGCTGCAATGCAGTGCTCATGTTCGAACTCCCCAAATAAAGACGACTGAGTGTATCACCGCAAAATAGGACTGTGAACGTAACCTAAAGTTCAGCGTGGCGGCAAGCGGCAAGCCCAACCAGGATGTTTCCGGCGGGCGGCCGGTGAACGGCTTATCCCGGCGTTTACTGCCGCGCCGCACTCGACGGGTAAACGCGCCACTAGACGCCTCGCGGGTTGCGCTTGAAGCTTGCGGCTTGTCGCTTGCGGCTGCCTTATTGCGGCTCAATCGCCCGCACGTGCTGCCCAACCGCCAGCCAGGCACCGGCCAGCCCGAGCACCATGGAACCGAACACCAGCGCCAGCCCATCGGTAAAGGGCATGCCGAACAGGGCGAACTCGCTTTGGTACAACGCGGCAACCCGCTCGACGGTGACATTCAGCCAGGCCAGACCCAGCGCCAGCAGCACCCAGGCCAGCACCCCGGCGAGCAGGCCATAAAGCACACCGATATAGAGGAATGGGCGACGGACGAAGGCATCGGTGCCGCCCACCAGCTTGATCACCAGAATCTCTTCACGGCGGCTTTCGATGGCCAGCCGGATGGTGTTGGCCATAACCAGCAGCAGGGCGATGATCAGCAAGACGCCAAGGCCGCCGGCAAAACGTTCGAACATCGCCAGAATCGCCGCCAGCCGCTCAACCCAGAGCAGATCAATCTGCACCTGTTCAACGCCGTCAATGGCGACCAGGCGATCACGCAGTGGCTCCAGCGCCGAAGCGCCGCCATCGATACTCAGTGGCGTGACCACAATCACGCTCGGCAGCGGATTGTAGTCGAGCTGCAGCAGGGCATCACCCATGCCGGCGTGCTGCTGGAACTCGGCCAGCGCCAGATCCTTGTCGAGCAGCTGCGCCTGCGCCACACCCGCCAGCTGGCGTATCTGCTCGGTCAGGCTCTGCTGTTTCTCGGCGCTGACGTCATCGGCCAGATACACGGAGATCTGCGCCGCCTCCTGCCAGTTCACCCCCAGTTGCTTGACCTGGCCGATCAGTACCGACAGGCCCATCGGCAGCGCCAGGGCGATGGTCATTACCAGCACCGTCATGGCGCTGCTGAACGGATAGTGACGCACCCGCACCAGCGCCTGACGGGCACTGTCACGGTGGCTGCCGAACCAGCTGCGCAGCGGGTGACGCCAGTCGCGCTGGGAGCGCGCCGCCCCGCTGGGTGTCTTGCGGCGGCCTGGCTGGGGTTGCTTGGCGCTCATCAGGACTCTCCATCGGCCAGCAGACGGCCTTGATCCAGCGTCAGGGTGCGGTGATGCAGGCGAGCAATCAGCGGCAGGTCGTGGCTGGCGATGATCACGGTCACGCCAACCCGGTTGAAGTCTTCAAACAGCGCCATGATTTCCGCCGACAGCTCGGGATCGAGGTTACCAGTCGGCTCGTCCGCCAGCAGCAACGCCGGCTTGTGCACCACCGCACGGGCGATACCGACCCGCTGCTGCTCGCCGCCAGACAGCGCGATCGGGTAGCTGTTTTCCTTGCTCAGCAGGCCGACCTTGTCGAGCGCGGCGCGCACCCGGCGCCCTACTTCGTCAGCCGGGGTGCCGTTGATAATCAGCGGCAGGGCGACGTTGTCGAATACGGTGCGGTCGAACAGCAACTGGTGATTCTGAAACACCACGCCGATCTGCCGACGCAGATAGGGAATGTCGTCACTGCCGAGGTCACGCAGGTTCTGACCGCCAACGTGCACGGCGCCGCTGCTGGGGCGCTCCATGCACATGATCAGCTTGAGCAGGGTGCTCTTGCCCGCGCCGGAGTGGCCGGTAATAAACACCATCTCGCCGGTCCGGATATGGAAGCTGAGGTTATCCAGCCCCTGATGCCCGTTGGGATAGCGCTTGCTGACCTGCTCGAAGCGAATCATTTATGGCTTCTGTCCAAACAACGCGGCAACAAAATCCGGCGCGGTGAAGGGGCGGAGGTCGTCGATCTGCTCGCCCACACCGATAAAGCGGATCGGCAGACCGAACTGCTTGGCCAGCGCGAAGATCACCCCGCCCTTGGCGGTACCGTCCAGCTTGGTCAGGGTCAGACCGGTCAGGCCAACCGCCTGGTCGAACAGCTTGGTCTGGGAAATGGCGTTCTGGCCGGTACCGGCGTCGAGCACCAGCATCACTTCATGGGGCGCGTCGGGGTCCAGCTTGGCCATGACGCGCTTGACCTTGGCCAGCTCGTCCATCAGGTGGTCCTTGTTGTGCAGGCGGCCAGCGGTGTCGGCGATCAGCACGTCAGCGCCACGGGCCTTGGCGGCCTGCAGGCCGTCAAAGATCACCGAGGCAGAATCCGCACCGGTGTGCTGGGCAATCACGCCAATCTGGTTGCGCTCACCCCAGACCTGCAGCTGCTCGACCGCTGCGGCACGGAAGGTGTCGCCTGCGGCCAGCATGACCTGCTTGCCTTCGCCCTGCAGCCGCTTGGCCAGCTTGCCGATGGTGGTGGTCTTGCCGACGCCGTTCACACCGACCACCAGAATCACGTAGGGCTTCTTGCTGCTGTCGATTTCCAGCGGCTTGGCGACATGCGCCAGCAGCGCTTCCAACTCATCCTGCAGGGCACGGTAAAGCGCCTTGCGACTGGACACCTGACGGCGGGTCACGCGCTGCTGCAGGGTTTCCATGATCATAGTGGTGGCTTCAATGCCGACGTCAGCCATCAGCAGCCGGGTTTCCATGTCTTCGAGCAGTTCGTCGTCTATTTCCTTTTCGCCGAGGAACAGGTTGGCCATGCCTTCGCCGAGGTTGACGCTGGTCTTGGACAGGCCCTGACGCATGCGTGCGAAGAAGCCCTTGGCCTCCGGCTCGGCGACCGGTTCCGGGGTTTGCTCGACCGGCGCCTTCTGGCCCAGCTCGGAAAACAGCGAGGCAGCCGCCTCACGGGCCGCGGCTTCGCGGCCCTCAACGGTATTCAGGTCGCCAGTGAGCGGGGCTGGTGCATCGGCCTGCGGCTCAGCGGGCGCCGGCTCTTCCCGGCGGCGTGCCCAGCCAAACAGCCCTTTCTTTTCAGGCTTGGCGGAGGTCTTGGCATCGGGGTTTTGCGGTTTGTCTTTGGAACCAAACATGAAGAGTCACTATCTGAGTTCGACGGCGAATGCTTCGCCATATTGAAGGTTGGGTTATCCTACCCCACTTCCGCCAACGGCGGTATGACCCAGCGGCAGGCGGTACGCCGGTCTGCGCGCAGGGTCTCACGATTACCGCGCTGTATAACAGGACACCTGCATGTTGCGCTTGCGTACTCTCCTGCTGCTGCTTCCACTGCTGACGCCGACGGCCATGGCCGACAGCCGGCAACCGACCCATAGCTACACACTCGACAATGGGCTGAACGTCATCATCCGCGAGGATCACCGTGCGCCGGTGGTGGTCTCGCAGGTCTGGTACAAGGTCGGCGGGGTTGACGAGCCACCGGGGCAGACCGGCCTGTCCCATGCGCTGGAACACATGATGTTCAAGGGCAGCGAACACCTTGAACCCGGCCAGGCCTCGCGCCTGCTGAGCAGTCTTGGTGCCAGCGAAAATGCCATGACCAACCGCGACTACACCGCCTATTACCAGATGCTCAGCCGCGATCAGCTGCCGGTGGCACTGGAGATGGAGGCCGAGCGCATGCACCTGCTGACCCTGCCGGAAGACGAGTTCCTGAAGGAGATCGAGGTCATCAAGGAAGAACGTCGCATGCGGGTAGACGACAACCCGAACGGCGTCGCCTACGAGCGCTTCCTCGCCCAGGCCTACACCGCCAGCCCCTATGCCCAGCCAGTGATCGGCTGGATGCACGACCTCGACCGCATGCAGATCGAAGACCTGCGCGCCTGGTACAAGAGCCACTACGTGCCGGGCAACGCCACATTGGTGATTGTTGGCGACGTCTACCCGGAAACCGTCAAGCCGCTGGTCGAGCGCTACTTCGGCGCGGTGCCGGCCGGCCCGCTGCCGGTGGTACGCAAGCCGCTGGAGCTGCCGGTCATTGGCGAGCGCAGCCTGACCCAGCATCTGGATCTGCAGCTGCCGAGCCTGCTGCTCGGTTTCAATGTGCCCTCGCTCAATACCGTCAGCGAGCCATGGGAAGCCCACGCTCTGCGTCTGCTCGACGCCGTGCTGGACGGCGGCTACAGCGCCCGCCTGCCAAGCCACCTGGAGCGCGGCGACGCCATCGCCACCTCGGTTGGCACCGGCTACGACGCCTTTACCCGCGGCGACAGCCTGTTCGTTTTCAGCGGCATTCCCAACGAGGCGCGCGACATCGACCTGCCCACGCTGGAAGCCGCCATCTGGAAAGAGATTGACGCAATCAAGCAAGCCCCGCCGAGCGCCGAGGAGCTGGCCCGTGTGCAGGCCCAGGTGGTGGCCGGACTGGTCTACGCCCAGGACAACATCATGCAGCAGGCCAACCGCATCGGCGAACTGGTCACCGTCGGCCTGCCGTGGCAGCTGGTCGACAACGATATCGAAGCGTTGCAAGCGGTTACCCCCGAGCAGGTCAGCGAGGTCGCCCGCCGTTATCTGGTCCGCGAACGTCTGACCCGCAGCTACAACCTGCCGAACGCCCGTGAGGAGCAGCAGCCATGAGCCAGAGCAAACCCTTTTCCGTGCTGCGCTGGCTGATCGCCCTGGTCGCCCTGGGTGGCATGCTGTTTCTGCTGATGGAGCGTGCGCCTGACAGCCAGCCTGCACCTGATACCCCCGCCGTTGCCCAGGCACCTGACGACGGCCCGGCCGATACCGCCACCGAGGTCTTCGGCTCGCCACTGCCGGCGCTGAGTTCGCTGGAAGAGCTCGATCTGGACACCCCGCCCGCCCGCCGCGGGCTGGACCTGCAGCACTGGCAAACCCGTCAGGGAACGCCGGTGTACTTCATGCACGCCGGCGAGCTGCCGATGCTCGACATTCAACTGCTCTACGCCGCTGGCGCCAGCCGCGACGGTGAGCTGCCCGGGCTGGCCATGTTCACCAACGCCATGCTCAACGAGGGTACCGGCAGCCTGGATGCCGGTGATATTGCTGCCGGCTTCGAGCGCCTCGGTGCGCAGTTCGGCAACAGCTCGCACCGCGACATGGGCCTGATCAGCCTGCGCACCCTGACCGCCGCCGACAAGCTGGATCCGGCACTGACCCTGTTTGCGCAGATCCTGTCCAAACCCAGTTTCCCCGAGGCATCGCTGGAGCGCATCCGCGAGCAACTGCTGGCCGGCCTGCGCTACGCTCGCCAGCGCCCCGGCAGCCAGGCCAGCGAGGCGCTGTGGAGCACGCTGTACCCGGATCACCCCTACGGCATCCCGCCAGATGGAACCGAAGACAGCCTAAAGGCCATCAGTCGGTACGATCTGCAGCGCTTCCAGCAGACCTACTACAGCGCCGGCAACGCGGTGATCGCATTGGTCGGCGATATCGACCGCGCCCGGGCCGAGCAACTGGCTCAGCACCTGGCCGATGCCATGCCGCAAGGACCTGCTGCCGAGCCAACGCCACCAGCGGAAAAAATCGCAGCCAGCAGCCAGCACATCGACTTTGCCAGCAGCCAGACCCATGTGCTGGTGGCCCAGCAGGGCATGAGCAGAACCGATCCGGACTACGCCGCGCTGTACCTCGGCAACCAGATCCTCGGTGGCAGCGGCTTTGGCTCGCGACTGGTCGAGGAAGTGCGCGAAAAACGCGGGCTGTCCTACAGCGTCGGCAGTAACTTCAGCGCGATGCAGGCCCCCGGCCCGTTCGTGATCTCGCTGCAGACCCGCAGCGATCAGGCCGAACAGGCGCTGGAGGTGGTCAACCAGACCCTTGACCGCTTTATCAGCGAAGGTCCGACCGATGCCGAAGTGAACCGCGCCAAGCAGCAACTGCTCGGCGAGTTCCCGCTCAGCACCGCGAGCAATTCGGCGATCGTCGCGCAACTGGCAGCCATCGGCTTCTACGACCTGCCACTCAACCACATGCAGCTGTTCCTCGACCGTGTTCAGGCGCTGACCGCAACGGACATTCGTGAGGCCTTTGCCCGGCATCTGCCCGCCAGCGAGCGCGTAGTGATCACCGTAGGGCCGCCGCAACCACCCGCAGAACCCGAAGACAATGCCGACCAGCCGAGCGCGGCGGCAGAGCAGGAGCCCAGTGCATGAAGTCCAACCAGGCCAAGGCCAGAGTCAGCCAGCTGCGCATCATCGCTGGCGAGTGGCGCAGCCGCCGCTTCACCTTTACCGAACAGCCGGGCCTGCGTCCGACCCCGGACCGGGTGCGCGAAACACTGTTCAACTGGCTGAGCAGCGACGTACCCGGCGCCCATTGCCTTGATCCATTCACCGGCAGCGGCGCGCTGACCCTGGAGGCTCTGTCGCGCGGCGCCGCCAGCGCACTGGCCGGCGACCTCAGCCGCGACGTGGTACACACCCTGCGCGGCCATCTGCAAACGCTGAACTGCGACCGTGCCGAGGTAATCCAGCAGGACGGCCTGTCACTGCTGGCCGGCACGCCACCAAGGCGCTTTGATCTGGTGTTTCTCGACCCGCCGTTCCGTCAGGAACTGCTGGAGCCGGCCTGCGCGGCACTGGAAGCCAACCAGTGGCTGGCCGACGACGCGCAGATCTACATCGAAAGCGAACAGCCACCAAGTCAGCTGGCGCTGCCGGGCAACTGGCAGCTGCACCGCGAAAAGCGCGCCGGCCAGGTCTGGTACAGCCTGTGGCATCGGCAGGCTTGAGCAGCTTCCGACCGTCGCGCTGGCTGCCCGGCGGTCATCTGCAGACCCTGTTTGGCCCGTTGCTGCGACGCCCGCCGAGGCTCGAGCGTAAGCGCGAACGGCTGACGCTGGCGGACGGCGATTTTCTCGATCTGGACTGGTTCGGCCCGGATCACGCCGGGCAACCCTGCGTGATTCTGCTGCACGGGCTGACCGGCAGCTCCAGCTCGCTGTACATCCTCGGCCAGCAACAGCAGCTGGCCAAACTCGGCTGGCGCAGCGTCGCGGTCAACTGGCGCGGCTGCTCGGGTGAGCCCAACCACAGCGCCCGCGCCTACCACTCAGGCGCCAGCGACGACCTGGCCGAAGTCGTCAATCATGTGTTGTTGCGCTACCCCGGCCGCACACTCGCTGCCGCCGGCTTCTCCCTCGGTGGCAACGTGCTGCTGAAGTATCTGGGTGAGTGCGCGCATGAATGCCCGCTGCAGGCTGCGGTCGCGGTGTCGGTGCCGTTTCGTCTGGATGAATGCGCCGACCGCATCAGCGTCGGCTTTTCCCGCGTCTACCAGAGCCGCTTCATGCGCGACATGCTGGCCTACGTCAGCAATAAGAAGCGGCTGTTCAGCCACCAGGGCTGGCACAGCGAGCACGCACGGCTGGATGCGCTGGGTTCACTCGACGGGATGGATACCTTCTGGGATTTCGACGGCCGGGTGACCGCCCCGCTGCATGGCTTTGCCAGTGCCGAGGACTACTACCGGCGCTGCAGCAGCCGCTATTTTCTCGGCTCGATCCAGGTGCCTTGCCTGCTGATTCAGGCCGCCAACGACCCCTTTGTCTACCCACGCAGCCTGCCGCAGCTGAGCGAGCTGGGGCCTCGCACCGAGTTCGAGCTGCATCAGGGCGGCGGTCACGTCGGCTTTATCGAAGGCTTGCCGTGGCGCCCACGCTACTACCTTGAGCGGCGCATTCCCGGCTGGCTGGCGCTGCAGCTTCAGGCCTCAGGCAGCTCGGCGTAATACTCGCGCAGCATCGCCTCAACCCGCGGCCGCGCCGCGTCACTCAACAACCCAAGTTCCTGCGCCAGCACCTGATAGACCGCACGGCGCTGCATCTGCGGGGTCAACTGAGCCTGTGGATCAGTCAAAACGGTAGTGCAGAGAAAGTTGGTCCAGCTGTTCATCAGCAGCCAGCTGTTGAGTGCCAGCACCTCGGCGTTGGCGTAGCGGGCGTCGAGAATGCCGGCGTCGATGGTGCCCTGAAATATCCCCTCAACCGCCTGCAGTGCCCGCCGCGAGAACAGGCGGTAACGCTCGGCCACCTGCGCATCGCTGGCCAGCAGGTGCTCAAGGTCGCGCTGCAGGAAACGGTAGCGCCACAGCGACTCACTCAGACTCTCGACGTAACGTGCCTTGTCATCCAGATCCAGCCCGCGGTCGGTCGGCAGCGCCAGACTGTCTTCCAGCTCGCGCTCGTAGTGATCAAACAGCTCGGCGATGATCTGCTGCTTGTTGCGGAAGTGGTAATAGAGATTGCCCGGCGACATCCCCAGATGAGCGGCGATGTGGTTGGTGGTGACAGCGCGCTCGCCCTGCTCGTTGAACAGCTGCAGACTGGCTTCAAGAATACGGTCGCGGGTTTTCATGGCAGTAGATCGGCTTCGCTTGCTGAATATTTGACACTTTAGAGCAATTACTCTAAAACTTGCATCCCATACCCCTGGCTGGCGGGCACTAGAGTTCAACCGGCAGCCGAAAAACAACAACAGTGGTGAAAACCACAGGTCAGCCCACGGGAGGCCCCATGGTAGCCGATATTGCTTATCTGCAAGAGCAACAGCAGTCCATCAGCCGCATGCAGGCATTATTCGAGTCACAGCGCGCGGCCTTCCGCAAGGCGCCCATGCCCTCGGCCGACGACCGTATCCGGCACCTGAAAGCACTCAAACAGGCCATCCTGAAACATCAGCAAACGCTCATCACCGCCATCAGCGAAGACTTCGGTCGCCGCTCGGCAGACGAAACCCGCCTGGCCGAGATCATGCCCTCGCTGGAAGGCATCCACTACGCCTGCAAGCATGTGAAGCGCTGGATGAAGCCCTCCCGGCGCAAGGTCGGCCTGGCCTTTCAGCCGGCCAAAGCCGAGGTGGTATACCAGCCGGTTGGCGTGGTTGGCATCATTGTGCCGTGGAACTATCCGCTGTTTCTGGCCATCGGCCCGCTGGTCACCGCCCTGTCGGCCGGCAACCGGGCGATGATCAAGATGAGCGAATCCAGCCCCCGCACTGCAGAGGTGCTGGAGCAATTGCTCAGCGAGATATTCCCCGAAGAGCAGGTCGCCGTCGTCACGGGCGAAGCCGATGTTGGCGTTGCCTTCTCGAAACTGCCGTTCGATCATCTGCTGTTCACCGGTGCCACCAGCATCGGGCGCCACGTGATGCGCGCGGCCGCCGATAACCTGACACCGGTCACCCTGGAACTGGGCGGCAAATCGCCGGCGATCATCTCCGCCGACGTACCGCTGAACGACGCGGCCGAGCGCATCGCCTTTGGCAAGGGCGTCAATGCCGGTCAGACCTGCGTCGCGCCGGACTATGTTCTTTGCCCGCGCAACCGGGTGGAGGAGTTTACCCAGGCGCTGTTCAGGCAGTTTGCGCAGATGTACCCGAGCCTGCGCGATAACGCCGACTTCACCCAGATCATCAACCCGCGCCAGTATCAGCGCCTGCAGGGCTACCTGAGCGATGCGGCCGAGAAAGGTGCACGTATCCTGCCGGTCAACCCGGCCAACGAAGACCTCGGCGACACCCGCATCATCGCCCCCACCCTGCTGCTCGACGTCAGCGACGACATGAAGGTCATGCAGGACGAGATTTTCGGGCCGCTGCTGCCGATCCTGCCGTACGACAGCCTGGACGCCGCGCTCGACTATATCGCCGAGCGCCCGCGCCCGCTGGCGCTCTACTACTTCGGCTACGACAAGGCCGAGCAGCGACGGCTGATGGAGCAGACCCACGCCGGCGGCATGTGCATCAACGATGCGCTGCTGCACGTTGCCCAGGATGACATGCCGTTCGGCGGCATTGGCGCTTCCGGCATGGGCCACTACCATGGCCACGAGGGTTTTCTCACCATGAGCAAGGCCAAGGGCGTGTACATCAAGCAGCGCTACAACGGCGCCAAACCCATCTATCCTCCCTACGGTGGCGCACTGCTGAAACTGGTGTACAAACTGTTCCTGCGCTGACACGGCGCCGATGAAATCCGGCAGGCCCGCCCTGCCGGCAACAACAAGAAGACAGAACATGTCAGACACGACCTCTCCCAATCTCGACCGGCGCAGCCTGCTCAAGCTCGGTCTCGGCGCCAGCCTGATGCTTGGCACCGCAGGCCTGACCGCCACCCTGAGCGGCTGCAGTTCCTCCGGCCCTGCCGGCAGCATGGCGGTGCTGCGCGAATCCGACCTGCCCCTGCTGGCAGCGCTGTTTCCCGCCGCAGTCGGCCCGCACCCGGCCTTTAGCGAAAACAGCAATGCCATCCAACTGGCCATCGCCCAGCTTGACCGCTCCCTGCACTACAGCTCGCCGTTTGTTCAGAGCGAGGTGCTGAACCTGCTGGGCATGCTCTCGATGCCGCTGACCCGTGGCCCGCTGACCGGCATCTGGGGCGACCTGGCCACGGCCAGCCCGGACCAGCTCGAGGCCTTCCTGCTGCGCTGGCGTGACAGCCGCTTCGAGCTGCTGCGCAAGGGGCACAAAAGCCTGCTGCAACTGCTGCACATGGCCTGGTACGCCACACCCCAGTCCTGGGCTGCCGTTGGCTACCCCGGCCCGCCCATTATCTGACTTCGACTGCAGGGAATTACCATGCCCGTACCCGATCTGTTTTTGCAGGGAATTGAGCGCGGCTGGCAGGTCATCGACGCCAGCGCCCTCGCCCAGGAAACCACCCTTGAAGCCGACGTCGTGATCATCGGCACCGGCGCCGGCGGCGGCACCAGCGCGGAAATTCTGGCCAACGCCGGCCTGCGTGTGCTGCTGGTGGAGGAAGGCTCGCTGAAAACCTCCAGCGACTTCAAAAATGACGAAGCCAAGGCCTACGCCGAGCTGTATCAGGAAGGCGCCGCCCGGGCCACCGCCGATGCCGGGATCGGTATTCTGCAGGGCCGCACCGTAGGCGGCACCACCACGGTGAACTGGACCAGCAGCTTCCGCACTCCGGACCAGACGCTGGCCCACTGGGCTGAGGCGCACGACGTCAAGGGCCTCGACAGCGCCAGCATGGCGCCCTGGTTTGCCCGCATGGAAGAACGCCTCGGCATTGCCCCCTGGGCAGTGCCACCGAATGCCAACAACGATGTGATTCGCCTGGGTTGCGAGAAACTCGGCTACCACTGGAAAGTGATTCCGCGCAACGTGCGCGGTTGCTGGAACCTTGGCTACTGTGGCACCGGCTGCCCAACCAATGCCAAGCAGTCGATGCTGGTCACCACCCTGCCCGCAGCGCTGGAGAAGGGCGCGGTGCTGGTACACAGCGCCCGTGCCGAGCGCCTGGTCTTCGAGGGTGATCGTGTCAGCGAAGTGGAGTGCCGGGCGATGGACGCCACCCTGAGCCAACCGAGCGGGCAACGCCTGCGCCTGCGTGGCCATCATATCGTGCTGTCCGGTGGCGGCATCAACAACCCGGCGCTGCTGCTGCGCTCGAAAGCGCCGGACCCGCACCAGCGGGTCGGCAAACGCACCTTCCTGCACCCGGTCAACCTGACGCTGGCCCAGTACGACCGCGATATCCACGGCTATTACGGCGCGCCACAGTCAATCTACTCGGATCATTTCCAGTGGGATCAGGGCACCACCGGCCCGGTCGGCTACAAGCTCGAAGTGCCTCCCATGCAGCCCAGCATGACCTCGACCCTGATGGGCGGTTTCGGCTTGCAGCATCTGCACCACATGGCCTCATTGCCGCAGAGCAATATCCTGCTGGCACTGCTGCGTGACGGTTTCCACGAGCAGAGCCAGGGCGGCAGCGTGGCACTGCGCGACAATGGCGATCCGCTGCTCGACTACCCCGTTACCGACTACCTCTGGGATGGCGTTCGCCGCGCCTTCCTCAGCATGGGCGAAATCCAGTTTGCCGCGGGCGCCAGGGCGGTGATGCCGAGCCACGCCCACGGCCGGCTGAGCACCAGTTGGGCGGACTATCAGGAGCAAGTTGCCGGCCTGAGCTACCGCCTGCACGACGTGCGCCTGGCCAGCGCCCACGTCATGGGTGGCTGCGCCATGGGCGAGGACCCGACGCGGGCGGTGGTCAACAGCCAGGGCCGCCATCATCAGCTGGAAAACCTGTCGATCATCGACGGTTCACTGTTCCCGACCAGTATCGGCGCCAACCCGCAGCTGTCGGTCTACGGCCTTGCAGCCCGCCTGGCCAGCCAGCTGGCAAGCGACCTGGGCTAACCGGCAAAGCGGCGGTGCCTGATGGGTGCCGCCGCTCTGCATCTGGGTTTTCGCTGGTTGTTGAGCTACCATCTGCCTCTCGACAACCTCTCATCAACCCAGCCGCAGGACCCGATCACGCATGAACACCGTACTCTACCCCGGCACCTTCGATCCCATCACCAAAGGTCATACCGATCTGGTCGAGCGGGCATCACGGCTGTTTGATCGGGTCGTCGTCGCCGTCGCCGCCAGCCCGAAGAAGAACCCGGCATTCCCGCTCGAGCAGCGGGTTGAACTGGCACAAACCGTACTGGGCCATTTGCCCAACGTCGAAGTGGTGGGCTTTTCCTCACTGCTCGCGCACTTCGTCAAAGAGGTCGACGCCAACGTCCTGCTGCGCGGCCTGCGCGCGGTATCCGACTTCGAATACGAATTTCAGCTGGCCAACATGAACCGGGTCTTGGCGCCGGACGTTGAAAGTCTGTTCCTCACGCCGTCGGAAAAATACTCCTATATTTCCTCTACCCTGGTGCGCGAAATCGCCGCGCTGGGTGGCGACGTCACCAAGTTCGTTCATCCGGTTGTCAATGAGGCGCTGATTCAGCGCTATCACGCCTGAAGCTGCGGAGAGTAGGCCCATGTCCCTGATCATCACCGATGACTGCATCAACTGTGACGTCTGCGAGCCCGAATGCCCCAACGGCGCCATCTCCCAGGGCGAAGAGATTTACGTCATTGACCCCAACCTGTGCACCGAGTGCGTCGGCCACTTCGACGAGCCCCAGTGCCAGCAGGTCTGCCCGGTCGACTGCATCCCGCTCGACCCGGACAACGTCGAGAGCCAGGAGGAACTGATGGAAAAATACCGGATCCTCACCGGCAAGGCCTGACCATGCTCGGTCTCAGCGTGCGACAACTCCCCCGCCTGCTCGGCCTGACCGCCCTGCTGGCGCTCGCTGCGCCGCTGCTGGCCGCCGACGGCCCCGGCCGCAACGCCGTTGCCAGCGCCCACCCGATCGCCACCGAGGCGGGCCTGCAAATCATGGCCGACGGCGGCAACGCCTTTGATGCGGCCGTCGCCGTCGCCGCCACGCTGGCGGTGGTCGAGCCCTACAGCTCCGGTATCGGTGGCGGCGGCTTCTTCCTGCTGCGCCAACCCGGCAACCCCGACCAGCCCTACCGCTTCATCGACGCCCGCGAGACCGCACCGGGCAAGGCGGGTCGCGACCTTTACCGCGACGCCAACGGCGAAGTTCAGCGCGACCCGGCCATCAACGGCCCGCTCGCCGCCGGCATTCCGGGCATCCCGGCCGCGCTGGTGCACCTGGCCAGCCACTATGGTCGGTTGCCGCTGGCCCAGTCGCTTGCCCCGGCCATCGACGCCGCCGAACAGGGTTTCACCAGCAGCGAGCATTACCGCACCCTGGTCGGGTATCGACTGGACGCCATGCAGCGCGACACCGAGACCGCACGACTGTTTCTGCGCAACAACCAGGCGCCCGAGGTCGGCACCCTGATCACCCAGCCGGAACTGGCCGCCACTCTGCGGGCGATTGCCAGCAACGGCCGCGACGGCTTCTACCGCGGCCCGGTTGCCGAACGACTGCTGAGCGGCGTGCAGGCCGCCGGCGGCGTCTGGCAGCAGCAGGATCTGGATAACTACCGCGTCATTGAGCGCAGTCCGATCCGCTTTGTCAGCGGCGGCTATCAGGTCATCAGCGCGCCGCTGCCGTCGGCCGGCGGCATTGCCCTGGCGGGCATTCTGCAGGCATTGCCCGCCCTGCCGGCCAGCGCCAATGGCTCGATCCAGCAGACCCACCAGTTGGTCGAGCTGATGCGCCGCACCTACCGCGACCGCGCCATGCTGCTCGGCGACAACGACTTCGTCCCGGTCCCGGTTGCCGAACTGACCTCCAAGGCCTACGCCGTGGCCATGGCCCGGGATATCGACCCCGAGCGCGCCACACCGAGTAGCGCCCTGGGCCCGCTGCGTGACTTCCATGAAGGCACCAACACTACCCATTTCTCGCTGATGGACGCCGATGGCAATGCGGTATCGGCCACCCTGAGCATCAACCTGCCGTTTGGCGCGGCCTTTACCCCGCCCGGCACCGGCGTGCTGCTTAACAACGAGATGGACGATTTTGCCGCCGACCCCAGCGGCAGCAACGCCTACGGGCTGGCCGGCAGCGAGGCCAACGCCATCGCTCCGGGCAAGCGCCCGCTGTCGAGCATGACCCCGACCATGCTGGAGAACGACCGCCAACTGGCACTGCTCGGCACCCCGGGCGGCAGCCGCATCATTACCATGGTGGCGCTTGGCGCACTGGAAGCAATGCACGGCGAGCCGGTCGAGCGCTGGGTCAGCCGTCCGCGCTTCCACCATCAATATCTGCCTGACCACATTCAGGTCGAAGACAGCGCCTTCAATGCGCAGCAGCGCAAGGCGCTCGAAGCCATGGGCCACCGCATCGAGCCGGTTGGCCGGGACTACGGCAACATGCATGCGGTGTCATGGAACAAGGCTGACAACAGCGTCAGCGCCGCCAGCGATCCGCGCGGTATTGGCAGCGCCGAAGTCCGACCGGCTACCCCTGCGCAGCCTGTTGCCCCCTAAGAGGCTGATTAGCGGACGACGAAAAGACATTACGGCCAGCGTTGATACTGCTAAGCTGCACGCGGGTCTCACTGCTCCACCCCGTCAGAGGTTACCTGTCACACCTGCGCAGCTCCCTTGCGCGTCCGACCGGCTCTGGCGAGACCTTCCACGGTGCGTTGCAGAGCGCTGCCGGGGCTCGCTGTGCTTTTCATCGCAAAAGCAGAGCGTATCGCCCAAGAATCCTGTATAGTGTCGCCCTATTTTCAAACCCGGCTATCAGAGAGTGCCATGACTGATCTATCCCTTTACCGCAATATTGGTATCTTCGCCCACGTTGATGCCGGTAAGACCACCACTACCGAACGTATCCTCAAACTCACCGGCCGTATCCACAAGCTGGGTGAAGTACACGAGGGCGAGTCCACCACCGACTTCATGGAACAGGAAGCCGAGCGCGGGATTACCATTCAGTCCGCTGCTGTCAGCTGCTTCTGGAAAGGCCACCGCTTCAACGTCATCGACACCCCCGGCCACGTTGACTTCACCGTAGAAGTGTATCGCTCGCTGAAGGTTCTCGACGGCGGTATCGGCGTATTCTGTGGTTCCGGCGGCGTTGAGCCCCAGTCCGAAACCAACTGGCGCTACGCGAACGACTCCAAAGTATCCCGTCTGATCTTCGTCAACAAGCTGGACCGTATCGGTGCCGACTTCCTGCGCGTAACCGAGCAGGTCAAGAACGTACTGGGCGCCAAGCCGCTGATCATGACCCTGCCGATCGGCCGCGAAGACACCTTCACTGGCGTGGTTGACCTGCTGACCCGCCAGGCTTACGTCTGGGACGACACCGGCATTCCGGAAAACTACAGCATCCAGGAAGTCCCGGCCGACATGGTCGACGACGTCGAAATGTACCGCGAGCAACTGATCGAAACTGCCGTGGAAATGGACGACGACCTGATGATGGCCTACATGGAAGGCGAAGAGCCGGCCATCGACGACATCAAGCGCTGCATCCGCCTGGGTACCCGCGATCTGGCGTTCTTCCCGACCTACTGCGGCTCCGCGTTCAAGAACAAGGGCATGCAGCTGGTTCTCGACGCCGTTGTTGATTACCTGCCGTCCCCGACTGAGGTCAACCCGCAGCCGCTGACCGACGAAGAAGGCAACCCGACCGGCAAGTTCGCCATCGTGTCTCCGGACGAGCCCTTCCGCGCACTGGCGTTCAAGATCATGGACGACCGTTTCGGCGCCCTGACCTTCTGCCGCATCTACTCCGGTAAGCTGGCCAAGGGTGACACCATCCTGAACTCCTTCACCGGCAAGACCGAGCGCGTCGGCCGCATGGTAGAAATGCAGGCTAACGAGCGTAACGAACTGACCAGCGCCCAGGCCGGTGACATCATCGCCATCGTCGGCATGAAGAACGTTCAGACCGGTCACACCCTGTGCGACCCGAACAACGAGTGCACCCTGGAAGCGATGGTCTTCCCCGAGCCGGTAATTTCCATCTCCGTTGAGCCGAAAGACAAGGGCTCCACCGAGAAAATGGGTATCGCGATCGGCAAGATGGTTGCAGAAGATCCGACCTTCCGCGTTGAAACCGATCCGGATTCCGGCGAAACCATCCTCAAGGGCATGGGCGAGCTGCACCTGGACATCAAGGTCGACATCCTCAAGCGTACCTACGGCGTTGAACTGGTTGTTGGTCAGCCGCAGGTTGCCTACCGCGAAACCATCACTCGCGAAATCGCCGACAGCTACACCCACAAGAAGCAGTCTGGTGGTTCCGGTCAGTACGGTAAGATCGACTACGTCATCCGTCCCGGCGAGCCGAACTCCGGCTTCACCTTCAAGTCCAGCGTTGTTGGCGGTAACGTTCCGAAGGAATACTTCCCGGCCATCGAGAAGGGCTTCGCCTCTCTGATGGGCACTGGCCCGCTGGCTGGCTTCCCGGTTCTGGACGTTGCCTTCGAACTGACCGACGGTGGCTACCACGCCGTTGACTCCTCGGCCATCGCGTTCGAAATCGCGGCCAAGGGTGCGTTCCGTCAGTCCATGCCGAAGGCCGGCCCGCAGATGCTGGAGCCGATCATGAAGGTTGACGTGTTCACTCCTGAAGACCACGTTGGTGACGTTATCGGCGACCTGAACCGTCGTCGCGGCATGATCGCAGGCCAGGAAGCCGGTGTAACTGGCGTCCGCATCAAGGCTGATGTACCGCTGGCAGAAATGTTCGGCTACATCAGCACCCTGCGTACCATGACCTCCGGTCGCGGCCAGTTCTCCATGGAGTTCTCGCACTACTCACCGTGCCCGGCCAACGTTGCCGAAGCCGTGATCGCGAAGGAAAAAGAGAAGCGCGCAGCCAAGAACTAAGGCTCGCGTTACTCGGTAGTAACAAAAAACGCCTGATGCAGTGCATCAGGCGTTTTTTTATGCCTGCCATGCCTGGAATGTAGCCACTGAAAACGGCCGCCGAACGTCCGGCGCTGCAGCTCAGGCAGCGGCGGTCAATGCCGCACGGGTGTAGATCATGTCGTGCGCGGCGCGCAGATTGCTGCTGATCTCCAGCAGGTAATGCAGGTCGTTGATCAGACTGGTCGCCTGCCAGCCGTCCAGCTCGCCAGAGCGCAACTGCTGCTGGAGACGCTGCTCAAACTGACTGCGGAACAACTGCTCCTGATCCAGGTAGTCCGCCGACTGCTGCTGGTCGGCAGCCCCCGACAGCGAGTCCGACTCTTGCCGTGCCTGACTGCCAAGCAGTAATCGCCCCTGCTCCCGCAGCAACCGGTAGCCCTCACGCAGAGCCGGCCGCGGACTCTCAACATGCTTGCGCAGATTGGTTTGCAGGTGCTTGGCCGCCTTCACCGCATCAACCAGATCCCGTGCTGCCAGATTCACATCCATCAACGCCTGTTGCTGCTCAGGCAGCAATTCGCAATCCAGATGCCCGATAAAGTCGACAATATCAGCGTAAATACCCTTGATGTGCTGATGATAGAGCGCATCGGCGTCCTCTCGCTCGGCCAGTGGCGGCACCGAAAGCACCTCACCCAGCGCCGGTTCGCGGGTCATGTCCTGGCGAAACTCGCTCGGCAGATACAGCGCCGACGCAATGACCTGCCGGCTGGTCGCGGCCAGGTGCCCAAGCTCCTGCTGCAACACCCTGACCGCAGTATCGGCATGCAGTCGGGCAGCGCCGTCCAGATACAGCGCGCGGGAACGCGGACGCTCCGCAAGCTCGTCGTTGACCGGCTCAGCTGGCGGCGGCAGCAAGCGGACCAGCACGCGCACCAGCAGCGGCACCCAGGGCAGCATCAGCACCAGCCCCAGCAAATTGAACAGGGTATGGAATAGCGCCAGCTTGAGGGTAAAGGCCGTCTCCATGATACCCAGCCAGGCCGACAGCGTGTCCACCAGCTGGGCCAGCAGCGGCAGAATGGACAGCGCTACCGCGGCGGTCAGCAGATTGAACAGGATATGCGCCGCCGCCAGCTGACGTCCGGCGTTATTGGCGCCAACAGCGGCAATCAGCGCGGTTACCGTAGTCCCCAGATTCGCACCAACAGCCATCGCCAGGGCATTGCTGTAATCCAGCTGACCGCTGGCCAGTGCCGCCAGGGTAATCATCAGGGTCGCGTGACTGGACTGCATCAGCACCGTCGCCAAAACCCCCAGCAGCGCATACAGCAGCACCCCCTGCCAGCCCTGGACACGATACGCGGAGAGATCGAACAGCTGCTGCATCCCGTCGAATCCGGCCTTCATCAGATCGATACCGAGAAACAGCAGACCAATACCCAACAGCACCTGGCCGGTGCCGCGCCAGCGCGCCGCACTATTGCGCTCGAACAGCACGCCGAGTACCAGCAGCGGCATGCCAACCTGGGCCAGATCGACTTTCAAACCTACCAGGGCAATCAGCCACGCACCCGTAGTGGTCCCCAGATTGGCACCGAAGACGATACCAATCCCCGCCGTCAGACTGATCAGCCCGGCGCTGAGAAAGGCAATGCAAAGCAGGGTAATAAGCGAACTGGACTGCACCAGCGCGGTACTGACCGTACCAAAAGCGAGACTTTTCCAGAGACGATCGGTACTGGCAGCCAGCCAGCGCTCCAGAGCGCCGCCGGTAAAGGCCCTGAAGCCGTCTTCCAGATAGCGCATGCCGAGCAGAAACAGGGCAACACCGGCGAAGAGCTGGGCCATCGACTGCTGCTTGAGAAACAGCAGGACAACCAGCACCAGCCCGAAGGCCATGCCAAGCGGGCGCAGCGTCGCCAATCGCGAGCGAAGCAGCCGACCGGCATTGAGCGCATCAGCCATCAGCAGCTCCCCGACAGGGGGATATCAGCGCCAACGTCGATACTCCTGGCGCGTCAATCAATTTCAGCGAATCTCTTCCTGCTGCTGGCGACCGTAGCCGGCACGGGTGCAGCCCAGGCAGCGAACAAAGGTTTCTTCCGCCGGGCGGATAACCAGTTCATGACCGGCTTCCGAAACATTTCCACCCATGGCACTGAACGGCAAGCTGACCAGAAAGGCGCCGGCCCCGACGACCGTCACGCCCAGCAGCAGCGGACGGGCAATGATCAGGTCACCCATCATGGCGAAGTAGCCAGGCTTGTCCTGCTGGTAATCGTTGTAGGAATCGGCCGCCATGACGCTGGCGCTCATAAGCAGACCGGCAACAAGTGCGGTGGAATGACGTAACAGGCGCATAATTAATCCCTGGTTGTGGCCCGAAAGGCATTGATCTGGTGGCCGGCCCGAACTCCTGCGGACTCACGGCATCGCCCTCATTGTAGGCACAATCCCGGCATTACGGAACGTGCCAGACAAAATTTGCGAACCAGGCCGCCACGCCGGACAGCGCTATCGCTGGCAGTGTCGGCAGAACACCGTACTGCGCTGGCCAAGGCGACATTCCGACAACGTAGTACCGCACTGCTTGCACAGCTCGCCGCGGCGGCCATAGGCAAACAGCTCCTGCTTGAAATAGCCCGGCTGGCCATCACCACCTACGAAGTCACGCAGGGTCGTTCCACCCTGCTCGATGGCTTTGGCGAGAATGCGCTTTATTTCCTCGGCCAGTTGCTGGTAACGCTGACGACTGACACGTCCGGCTTCGCGACGCGGATCGATACCGGCAGCAAACAACGCTTCGGTCGCATAGATATTGCCGACCCCGACTACCACCGCGTTATCCATGATAAACGGCTTGATGGCCATACTCTTGCCCCGTGACAACTGATACAGGCGCTCACCATCAAAGGCGTCAGACAGCGGCTCCGGCCCCAGCTTGCCGAGCAGTGCATGCGGCTCGTCCGCTCGGGCCCAGAGCAGTGCGCCGAAACGACGCGGATCGGTGTAGCGCAGCACCATGCCTGAATCCAGCTCGATATCGACATGATCATGCTTGCCCGCCGGCGTACCCGCCGGCACCAGGCGCAGGCTGCCCGACATACCCAAATGGCCGATCAGGGTGCCGCCACCAATCCGCATCAGCAGGTACTTGGCGCGACGATCTATACATTCGAACAACTGCCCTTCGATCTGGATCGCCAGATCCTCCGGAATCGGCCAGCGCAGACGGCGGTCACGCACGACAAGACGCGTCACCCTGCGCCCTTCCAGGTGAGGTGCAATCCCGCGACGGGTTGTTTCAACTTCAGGTAATTCAGGCATGTCAGCTCTGCAACCAGTAGGTAACGAAAATCAGCAACAACAGCAACGGCAGAACACTGGCGACAAAGCGCCCATTCCAGCCAAAGGCGACCCGGTAGGGTGACTCGCCACTGTAGCGCGACAGAATCAGGGTCGAGGGACCGAAGGGCGAGAAGATCATCGCCAGAGAGAAGCCACACATCAGACCCACAGCCGGCGTCATGATCGGCACGCCCAGCAGCGACAGCTGCGCCAGCAGGCCCGCCGTCAGCGACAGCGACACAATGGGCGCTAGCCCCAGCACTGCCAAAATGATGGTACTGAACAGGCTGCCGATCGCCAGCAGCACGTTGTACTTGGGTTCCTGCGCAAGCCACGCCGCAATCTGCTCAAGCGGTGCTACCGCGCCCAGCACTCCGCCCAGCAACGCGGCGCAGCCAAAGATGAACATCTCGTTGTGCATGCTGACCATATTGTCGGTCACTTCCTGCAGCACCTGCGCAGGCTTGCGTTCGCGCCACAGCAGGTAGCTGATGACACCAGCCGGCACCAGCACCATCGCCGCCTGCGACGCGCTGAGTGTTGTCACGGAAGCCAGCAGGCCGATGGCACCAAGCCCCAGCAGACTGCCAACCAACAACTGCGGCATGCCATCAGCCTTGCTGCTGTCGCCAATATTGTCGCGCAGCGCCAGCAGTCCGCGGGTTTCCCTGCGCCAGCCGACCACGATCATCATCAGCGCAGCAACCGCGCCGTAAGGCACCATGGTGCTCCAGGACTGCTCGGGCATTTCCCGCGAGATGATGGCGATGGTCACGCTGGTTGGCGCCAGCAGCGGCACCAGAGCAAACCCTCGCAACGTCGTCACCATGACGCTGCGCAGACCGGCACGGCGCTGCTCCTCGCTCAGCGAATAACGCTTGAGATGCTCACTCAGGGTGCCACAGAGCAGATTCATCATGCCGAAATTGAGAATCGAGCCAATGCTGCCGGCAGCCAGCACGTAGCGCGGATACAGCACGACCTTGGAGCCGGACAGCAGCGCCTTGTGCAGCTCGCGCAACTGCGGCAGACGCTGCGCCAGCAACTGCATCAACCCCAGCGCACCCAGAAAGCTGGTGTAGTAAGCCACCGAACTGGCCAGCTTTGGCCAGAGCTCGGCACCTGGACGTGCCAGCACGATGGCCGCCACCAGCACTGCCAGCGTGCCGATCCCGAGCCAGCGCGGATAGGGGTTCAGGCGGGTGAAAAAGCGCAGGAAATAGACAGCAAAGGCGCCAGCAGCAAGCCAGCTCAACCAGTGCTGGTGACTGAGCAGCCCCGCCAGCTCAAGAGCAACGCCAAGCGGCAGCAGCGCCGCACTCACGGCAGATCCTTGCGGTAAGCGCCCTTCTTGAATACACCTTCGCCAAAGCCGATCAGCCTGTCGTTCTGGTCCAGCAGGTCACAGCTGGCCATGAAAATCTTGTGCCCCGCGTTGCGACAGGTGGCAACGGCACGCACATGGGTGCCGACCGGAGCGGTTGAAGTGAAGTTGGTATTGAGCGACAGGGTAATGGCAACCCGACGCTCCTGCGGCGATGCCGCCCAGGTGCCGCACAGCCCCATGGCGATATCAAGCAGACTGGCGGTCACCCCACCGTGCAACGAGCTGGCGTTGTTCATGTGCTTTTCGGTCAGGGTCAGGCCGACAACAGCGCGCCCCTCCGAGTACTCTTCCAGCTGGGCACCAAGCTCCTGAAAGAAGCCGGTAACGGTACGGGCAATGGCCTGACGTTCATCTTGATTCACGGGTGCGACACCTTTTATTCACTACACTCGATCTGGCTGGCCAGCGGGAGAGCGCGACGGGCGAGCCTGCCCGGCACGCAATGACGGCCAGTTTGAAGAGCGCAAGTATGCCACGCACAAGCGCCGCCAGACTGTCGCCAAACTTGCACTCCTACAGCGCAGGATTTAATCTCGCAGCACTTTAAACGAAATACCGTTTCGCCATGCGAAACAGAGCGTACTTCAGGAGGCAAAGCATGTTCAAGCGGATTGGCGTCATCGGCGCCGGAGCCATGGGGCGTGGTATCGCCCAGCTGTTCGCCAGCAGTGGTCAGCAGGTTCTGCTGTTCGATACCCGTGCAGAGGCCATCGACGATGCACTGGCCTTCAACCGCAACCTGCTGCAGCGCGCCCAGGCCAAGGGCAAGATGACCGAAGCCGAGCTGGAAGCGACCGTCGCGCGCATGCAGCCGGCTGCCAAGCTGACCGATCTGGCCGACTGCGACCTGGTAATCGAGGCCATTGTCGAGCTGCTGGAAGTCAAACAGAAGCTGTTCGCTGACCTGGAAGCCATTGTCAGCACAGACTGCGTGCTGGCAACCAACACCTCCTCGCTGTCGGTCACCCGCATCGCCAGCACGGCCAAGCATCCTGAGAGGGTAGCCGGCTTCCACTTCTTCAATCCGGTGCCGCTGATGAAGATCGTCGAGGTCGTGCGCGGCGAGCGCACCGACGAGCGTCACATTCAGTCTCTGGTAGCGCTGGCCGAACAGGCCGGTCACTTCCCGGCGATCACCCCGGACACCCCCGGCTTCCTGGTCAACCACGCCGGCCGTGCCTTCGGTACCGAGGCCCTGCGCATGCTCAGCGAAGGCGTTGCCAGCGTGCAGCAGATTGACCGCATCCTGCGTGACGGCCCGGGCTTTCGCATGGGGCCGTTCGAGCTGTTTGATCTGACCGGTCTGGACGTTTCCCACGCGGTGATGGAATCGGTCTACGAGCAGTTCTATCACGACCCGCGTTACACCCCATCCTTTATTGCAGCCCAGCGTGTTGCCGCCGGCCTGCTGGGTCGCAAGACCGGTCAGGGCTTCTACCGTTACGAAGACGGCCAGAAGATCGAGCCGTCCGAGCCGCAGCCCGAGACCGTGCTGATCACTCGTCCTTTCTGGCTGGAAACCGATGATGACGCGCTGCGCAATCAGGTCGCAGACGTATTGACCAAGGCAGGCGCCACCCTGGAAACCGGCAGTAAGCCGTCGGACGACGCCATCTGCCTGGTCACCCCGCTGGGCGATGACTGCAGCACCGCGCTGACCCAACTGGGTCTGCCGGCTGAACGCACGCTGGCACTCGACAGCTTTGCCAACTGGGAAAAACGCCGCACGCTGATGCGCCAGCCCGCCGCCAGTGCCGATGTTGTCGCCCAGGCGCGCCAGGCCCTCAGCGCCGATGGTGTACCCGTCGAGGTGATCAACGACTCTCCCGGCTTTGTCATCCAGCGCCTGATCGCCAGCGTGGTCAATCTGGGCTGCGAAATCGTGCAGAAGGGCATTACCACCCCGCAAACGCTGGACCGCGCCATTCAACTGGCGCTGGGCTATCCCAAGGGCCCGCTGGCCTTCGGTGAGCATTACGGCGCAGCCAACATTCTTGCCGTCCTCAACAACCTGCAGACCAACTATGGCGAGCCGCGCTACCGCCCCAGCCCCTGGCTGCGTCGTCGCGTACAGCTGGAACTGCCTTTGACCACACCCGATTTCCAGGAGTAAGAGCATGACTGCCTATATCTATGATGGCCTCCGTTCGCCTTTCGGCCGCCACGCCGGCGCCCTGGCCAGCGTGCGTCCCGATGACCTGCTGGCCGAAGTCATTCGTGCCGTAGTCACCCGCAACCCCTTCGAGGGTCAGGACTACGAAGACGTGGTCATGGGCAATACCAACCAGGCCGGTGAAGACGCGCGCAACGTCGCCCGCCATGCCGGTCTGCTGGCCGGTCTGCCACAGGAAGTCGCCGGCGTCACCGTCAACCGCCTGTGCGGTTCCGGCCTCGCGGCCATTCTCGACGCCGCCCGTGCGGTCAAGTCCGGTGAAGGTGAGCTGTTCGTAGCCGGTGGTGTTGAAAGCATGAGCCGCGCGCCATTCGTTATCGCCAAGAGCGAAAGCGCCTACAGCCGCGACTTCCGCGCCTTCGACAGCACCATCGGCGCGCGCTTCCCGAACCCCAAGGTCGAGAAGCAGTACGGCGATGACACCATGCCGCAGACCGCCGACAACGTCGCTGCCGATCTGGGCATCAGCCGTGAGGAAGCCGATACCTACGCCGCTCGCAGCCAGGCGCTGTACGAGAAGGCTCGCGCTGACGGTTTCTTCGCCGAAGAGATACACCCGGTCGAAGTTTCCCAGGGCCGCAAGAAGCCGGCGAAGGTGATTGATCAGGACGAACATCCGCGCCCGAGCAGCGATCTGGCTGCCCTGTCCGGTCTGCGCCCGCTGTTTGAAGGCGGCGTGGTTACCGCAGGCAACGCGTCTGGCGTCAACGACGGCGCTGCTGCGCTGATCATCGGCAGCGAAGCCATTGGTCAGAAGTACGGCGTCAAGCCGCGCGCCCGCATCCTGGCCGGCGCCGTGTCCGGTGTCGCTCCGCGCGTCATGGGCCTGGGCCCGGTCGAAGCCTGCAAGAAGGCACTGAGCCGCGCGGGCCTGACACTGGATGACATGGACGTGATCGAGATCAACGAGGCCTTCGCCTCCCAGGTCCTCGGCTGTGCCAAGCAGCTGGGTATCGCCTTCGATGACCCGCGCCTGAACCCGAACGGCGGCGCCATCGCAGTCGGCCACCCGCTCGGCGCCTCCGGCGCGCGCCTGACCCTGACCGCCCTGCGCCAACTGGAGCGCACCGGCAAGCGTTACGCACTGGTCAGCCTGTGTATCGGCCTGGGCCAGGGTGTGGCGGCGGTGATCGAGCGCGTTTAACGCGCTCGCGGAGCTACAAGCTACAAGCTACAAGCTACAAGCTACAAGCTACAAGCTGAGAACCCCTGCCTCGTCCTGGTTTGGGTTTTAGCTTGCGGCTTGAAGCTTGCGGCTTGAAGCTGATAGCTTCTACCCCTCATTCCCTGTCAGCGACCCCTTGCATGCAGCTCAACTCCAGCAGCCCCTTTGAATGGCTCGGTTCCGCCATCGGCAGCGTCGTCCGCGTTGTTATCGACAGCCTGATCTGGCTGTTTACCATGCTGAGCAATGCCAGCTCCGATTTCATCAACGGCTTTTCCCGCGCCCTGGGCGTCAACAGCAACCTGTTGAGCATCGCCGCGGTGATTCTTGGCCTGTTTTTGATCTACACCGGCGTGCGGGCCTTTATCCGCCGCAAGATCGTACTGGGGATCATCTGGGTCCTGCTCGGGCTCTGGCTATTGAGCGCCCTGATCAATTGACACGCGCTTGTCGGCAGACCGGTGCATAGTAGTATTTCGGTAGTTTTCGGCTAAAAAATCTGAGGAGAACACCATGGGATTCGCATTTTCCAATGAACTGGAACTGACCAGCAGCGCCTTTGCCAACAACGGCGCCATCACTGCCAGGCACACCGGCGACGACGTTGACGTGTCTCCCGCCCTAAGCTGGAAGAACGCACCAGCGGGTACCAAATCCTTTGCCGTCATCTGTCACGATCCGGATGCCCCGCTGATTTCCGCCAACGGCACCTACGGCTTTGTGCACTGGGTGCTGTACAACATTCCGGCGAGCGTCAGCGAACTCGCCGAAGGCTGCGCCGACTACACCCAGGGCGTGAACAACTTTGGCAACAGCGGCTACAACGGTCCGCTGCCGCCGGAAGGTCATGGCCAGCACAAGTACTATTTCTGGGTTATCGCGCTGGACGCCGAGCTGAATCTGCCAGCCGGACTGTCGCTGTGGCAACTGCTCGAGAAGATCGAGCCACACGCCAAGGCCATGAACCGGCTGATTGGCACCTATCAACGCGGCTAACTCCCCTGTTGCGGCACCTGCAACGGGTGCCGCAACGCTGGCAGACAGCCGCACCGAATCAGCTCCCGCCCCGCTTCTCCCCAGTCGATAGCGCCGGATTCACAGCATCAAGCTTGCTGGTCTACGCATTCAACAGCAGCCTATTATGACCGTCATATTGAATCGCTCCCGCCGTAACGGAATCCCGCAAATGACCGAAGCCCCCCCCCACAACCATGCCTTTGACCGTGCCATTGCGCTGACCGCGGCTGGCCCCAACCTGTTCAAGGGCAACGTCGACGACAGTTTTCAGAACATGGTCGGGCCATTCGGCGGCGTGACCGCAGCCATCCTGCTCAACGGCGCCTTACAGCACCCGGAACGTATCGGCGAGCCGATCTCGCTGACCGTCAACTTTGCCGGCCCGGTCCAACTCGGCGACTTCGAGCTGGAAACCATCCCCCTGCGCACTAACCGCTCGACCCAGCACTGGCTGCTGCTGCAGAAACAGAACGGCGAAGTTGTCACCAGCGGTACCGCGTTCTTCGCCACCCGCCGCGAGACCTGGTCAGAGCAGCAGCACAACATGCCTGCAGCACCGGCCGCTGACAGCCTGCCGCGGGTGGAACGTGGCGAGCGCAACTGGTTTCGCAACTATGATTTTCGCTACGTTTCAGGCTTGTTTGACCCTGGCCGTGGCGACGGCAACCCCGAGGACGCCCACAGCGAAACCCTGTTGTGGACCCGCGACAACCCTCCCCGGCCACTGGATTTCGCGTCACTGACCGCGCTGGGCGACGTATTTGCGCCACGGATTTTCCACCGCCGTCAGCGCTTTACTCCCGCCGGCACAGTGTCGCTGACCCACTACTTCCACGCCGATACCGATCAACTGGCACGCGCCGGCGACCGCCACCTGCTGGGCCAGGCCCGGGCGACACGCATGCACAACAATTATTCGGATCAGATCGCCCACCTGTGGAGTGATGACGGCCAGCTGCTGCTGACCACCACCCAGGTTGCGTATTTCAAGGAATAAACAGAATGGAAAGGTCGAGCTCCCGCTCGACCTGCAAGGCTTCGAGCACCGCTATGGCCGAGTTGAAACTCGGCCCTCCCGTTACCCCTGCAGACCGACAAACGCCTCACGCAGCGGCGCATGCAGAAGCGCACGGGTCTCCCGGTAGGCGCGGCGATTCAGCCCGGCCAGCTGTCGGGTCTTGGCACGGGCACGCTGAAGCAGTTGCTCCGCCGGCTGCAGCTCATCAAAGAAACCGACTTCCAGCGCGCCGGCCGAGGCAAACACCTCGGCCTGCAACACACAGCGGTTGAGCCACTGAGGCGACAGCCGTGCCCGCGCCTGCAACATGGCGCCATCGGGCATGGTCATGCCGATGGCCACTTCATTCAGCGAGACGCGGTAATCGCCTTCAGTGCCCAGTCGGTAATCAGCCAGCAGCAGCATAAACGCCGCCTTGGCCATGGCATGACCGGTGGCAGCAATCACCACTGGCGCGGGATAGTCGAGCAGCGCCAGCGTTAGCCGGTCACCGGCTGCGCGCATGGCATCACAGGCCGGCCCACCGGCATCGATCAGCTTGCGGTCATAACCGCCGCTGAACACGCCGGGACGGCCGCTGATCAACAGCGCGGCGTCCGCCTCCGCCGCCTTGGCAATGGCCGCGAGCAACTGTTCCAGCATGCTTTCCGACAGCGCGTTGACCTTGCCGTCGTCCAACCGGATTTCGGCAATGCCATCTGCAATGGTCAACTGCAGCGGCGCGCTCACGCCTTGGCCTCACCGCGCGCTTCGTCGCGCAGCACCCGACGCAGCAGCTTGCCGACAGTCGACTTGGGCAGGTCGTCGCGAATCTCGACGTGCTTGGGAATCTTGTAGCCGGTCAGATTCTCGCGGCAGTGGGCGATGATGGCCGCTTCATCCAGAGTCGCATCGTTGAGGCTGACAAATATCTTGATCGCCTCGCCGGTCCGTTCGTCCGGCACGCCAACGGCAACACACTCGCGAATGCCGGCATGACGCATGACCGCGTCTTCAACATCGTTGGGATAGACGTTGAAGCCGGAGACCAGGATCATGTCCTTCTTGCGGTCCACCAGCTTCAGGAAGCCCTCCTCGTCCAGCAGGCCAACGTCGCCGGTCTTCAGCCAGCCGTCTTCGGTAAAGGTTGCGGCCGTCTCATCCGGACGGTGCCAGTAGCCCTGCATCACCTGCGGCCCCTTGATCAGCACTTCGCCCGGCTCACCACGCGGTGTTTCCTTACCGTCGTCATCTACAGTCTTGACCCAGGTATCGATTACCGGCTGACCGATAAAGCCTTCCTTGTAAGGGGTCTTCGAGGTCGAAGCGACCACCACAGGAGAGGTTTCGGTCAGGCCGTAACCTTCCCGCACCACACTGCCGGTGCGCTCCTGCCAGCGGCGGGCGATCTCGGTGTTCAGCGGCGCACCTCCGGAGTTGACCCACTTCAGCCGGCTGAAGTCGACACTGTCGAAGTCCGGGTGATTCATCAGCGATACAAACAGCGAGTTGATGCCGGTCAGCAGGGTGAACGGATGGCGTTTCAGGTCGGCGATCATGCCATCGAGATCACGCGGATTGGTGATCAGGATGGTATGGAAACCGGTAAAGACCGAGGCGATGCAGTTCGCGGTGAAGGCAAAGATATGGTACAGCGGCAACGGCGAGACCCGCACCTCACCGCCATAAGTCACGTCGCCTTCCTTCAAGATGCTGACTGCCTGCAGCACGTTACAGAGAATATTGCGGTGGGTCAGCATTGCGCCCTTGGAGACACCGGTAGTACCGCCGGTGTACTGCAGCAGCGCCAGGTCGTCCAGTTCACGATCGATGGTCACCGGGGCCAGCTCGTCACCCAGACGCAGCGCCTGCATAAAGCGCACTTCATCGGCGGCACTCGCGTCGTACTGCGGGTTGCTGAAGTCATCCATACTGGTGACGATCAGCGTTTCGATCTCGGTCTCGTCCTGGATCTTGCGCACCAGCGGGATCAACTTGTCGAGTACTACCACCGCACGGGCGCCGGAGTCGGCGAACTGGTGGCGGGTTTCGTAGGGGGTGTACTGGGGGTTGGTGTTGACGATCACCAGGCCGGCGCGCAGCGCGCCGAAGATAGCAATGGTGTATTGCAGCAGGTTGGGCAACTGAATGGCCAGTCGATCACCCGGCTGCAGGCCGGCATGCTGACGCAGGTAGCGAGCAAAGGCATCGGCCCTGCCACGAAGCTGGTTAAAGGTCAGAGTGTCGGCACCGCAGGAGAACGCAGGCTGGTCGCCATAACGACGGCAGGATTGGTCAAGAATATCGAAGATCGTGGTGTGACCCAGCTCTGCCAGTTGTGCGCTGACGGCGTAATGCTCAGGAGTAGACATCTCAGCCTCTTGTTTTTGAACTATTGTTTTGCACTGCGAAATGAAATACCAAAAAGATGCTATTCTATTCGAGGCAGGCTGTGCAATGATCGAGACAGTCGGCATTGCCCCCGGTAACAAAACAGCAACAGAGTGTCAGTGTGTCACTGTGCAGAACCATTGATCGTGATATCGTTCCGCGCTCTGACCATAACAATAAAAGAAAGCATCAAATCACATTCGGCCGCACCCTCCGATGGGCCACAAGGTATACAACCCAATGAAAGATGAGTTGGAAGCAACAGTAAAGGAATCCCCTGCCAAGGATCGCAAGTTCGTCGAAGCACTCTCTCGTGGGTTGGACGTGTTACGCGCCTTCAGTCAGGGCTCGGTGGTCATGGGCAATCAGGACATCGCCCGCATCACCGGGCTGCCCAAGCCGACCGTGTCGCGCATGACCTATACCCTGACCAAGCTCGGCTATTTGAGCTACTCAACCCAGCTGGAAAAATACCAGCTCGACTCCGGGGTGCTGGCACTGGGATATGCCTATGTGTCCAACCTGCGGGTACGCCAGCTCGCCAAGCCCTATCTCGACGAATTCGCCCGCAACACCAATACCTCGGTCGGCCTGACCTGCCGAGATCGTCTGTCGATGATCTACGTCGAAAACTGCCGCCCGTCGGAATCCACCTCGCTGCGCATGGATGTGGGTGAACGCCTGCCGCTGGCCACCACCGCCGCCGGCCGGGCCTACCTTGCAGCCATGAAGGAAGACGAGCGCAGCCACCTGCTCGATGCCATCCAGGCGCGCAACCCGGATACCTGGCCCGAACTGCAGGCCTCCCTGCAACGCAGCTTTGACGAGTATCAGCAGCACGGCTTCTGTCTGTCGCTCGGCGACTGGGACCGCAACGTCAACGCCGCCGGCGTCCCCCTGCACCTGCAGGACGGCAGCCTGATGGTCCTGACCTGCGGCGCACCCTCCTACCTGGTGTCCGAAGAGCGGGTCAAAAACCAGCTCGCCCACCAACTCGCCATGCTGGCGCGGGATATCGAGCGGCTTGGGGTTTAACCCCAGCGGCAAGCCGCAAGCTTCAAGCTGCAAGAAAACCCGGCCCTGTGTTAGCCGGGTTTTTTGTGCCCACCTGAAACAACGTTTTCCCGGTTCGGGGTTCGCTTGAAGCTTTTCGCTTGCAGTTTGCAGTTTGCAGTTTGCAGTTTGCAGTTTGCAGTTTGCAGTTTGCAGCTTGCAGCTTGCAGCTTGCAGCTGTGATGAATCCAGCGGTCGCTAGCGACCGCTGGATTCATCACCTTAACTAATAAACCGCCATTTCCCCCACCGGGGGCATCGACAAGCGGTTTTATTTTTTGTATTTTGCCTAGCGAAACGCGGTTTCACTATTTCGCCTAGTGAAACGCCATCCCCAATCCTGACGGAGGTCAAGCATGTCGGACGTGGTCACTCTGGAGCGCAAAGGCGCCATCGCGGTCATCACCGTGAACAACCCACCGGTCAATGCGCTGGGTATTGCCGTGCGCGAAGGTCTGCAGCAGAGCTTCAACGCCGCCGAAGCCGATCCGGACGTAAAGGCAATCGTACTGGTCTGTGAAGGCATGACCTTCATGGCCGGCGCGGACATCAAGGAATTCGGCAAGCCGCCGAAGGAGCCGAGCCTGCCTGAAGTCGTCAACGGTATCGAAGCGGGCAGCAAGCCGAGCGTTGCGGTCATCCACGGCACCGCGCTGGGCGGCGGTCTGGAAGTCGCCGTCAGCTGCCATTACCGCATCGCCGTCAAGAGCGCCAAGGTCGGTCTGCCGGAAGTCAAACTCGGCCTGCTGCCGGGTGCCGGCGGTACCCAGCGTCTGCCGCGTCTGGTTGGCGTAGCCAAGGCACTGGACATGATCGTCAGCGGCAACCCGATCGGTGCCGCGGAAGCGCACGACCTGGGCGTGATCGACGAACTGGTTGAAGGCGATCTTACCGCTGCCGGTATCGCTTTCGCCGAGAAGTTGCTGGCCGAAGGCAAGGGCCCGCGCCGCACCGGCGAGCGTACCGACAAACTGGAAGGCGTCGACAACGCCGCAGCAGTCGCTGCCAAGCGCGCCGAAATCGAGAAGAAGATGCCCGGCCTGTTCTCGCCCCAGCGCTGCGTCTCTGCCGTTGAAGCTGCCTTCGCCCTGCCGCTGGCCGAAGGTCTGAAGCGCGAGCGCGAACTGTTTGCCGAGTGTCTGGTGTCGCCGCAGCGCGCCGCCCTGGTTCACGCCTTCTTCTCCGAGCGTCAGGCCTCTAAGATCAACGACCTGCCGAAAGACACACCGGTGCGCGACATCAAGTCCGCCGCGGTCATTGGCGGCGGCACCATGGGTGTCGGCATCGCCATCTGCTTTGCCAACGCCGGCATCCCGGTCAAGATCCTGGAAATCAGCAGCGAAGCACGCGACAAGGCACTGGAGCGCGCCCGCGACACCTACGGCATGAGCGTCAAGCGCGGCAGCCTGACTCAGGACGCGCTGGAAAAGCGCATGAGCCTGATCAGCGGTGTAACCGATTACGCTGACCTGTCGGACGTCGACGTGGTTGTCGAAGCCGTCTTTGAAGACATGGGCGTCAAGCAGAAAGTCTTCGAAGCACTGGACGCCAACTGCAAGCCGGGCGCCATTCTGGCTTCCAACACCAGCTCGCTGGATCTGAACCAGATCGCCCAGTTCACCAAGCGCCCGCAAGACGTGGTTGGCCTGCACTTCTTCAGCCCGGCCAACGTCATGCGCCTGCTGGAAGTGGTACGCGGCGAGAAGACCAGCTTCGAAGTACTGGCTACGGCCATGGCAATCGGCAAGAAACTGAAGAAAGTCTCTGTCCCGGTTGGGGTTTGCGACGGCTTCGTCGGTAACCGCATGGTGTTCCAGTACGGTCGCGAGTCCGAGTTCCTGCTGGAGGAAGGCGGCACGCCGGAGCAGATCGACGGCGCCCTGCGCAAGTTCGGTCTGGCCATGGGCCCGTTCGCCATGCGCGATCTGTCCGGTCTGGACATCGGTCTGGCCATTCGCAACCGTCAGCGTCAAACCCTGCCGGCCGAATTCAAGCTGCCGACGGTACTCGACAAGATGGCCGAAGCCGGCCTGCTGGGTCAGAAAACCGGCAAGGGCTTCTACGTCTACGAGAAGGGCTCGCGTACTCCGCTGCCGAACCCCGAGCTGCCGGCCATCATGGAAGCCGCCTCGAAAGAACAGGGCATTGAGCGCCGCGAACTGAGCGATGAGTACATCATCGAGCGCACCATCTATGCGCTGATCAACGAAGGTGCCAAGATCCTGGAAGAAGGCATTGCCCAGCGCGCCAGCGACATCGACGTCATCTACCTGAACGGCTACGGCTTCCCGGCCCACCAGGGTGGCCCGATGTTCTATGCTGACTCGATCGGTCTGGATCGCGTATACGCCCGCATCTGCGAGTTTCACGAGCAACACGGCGCCTGGTGGAAACCGGCCGCCCTGCTGGAAAAACTGGCCAAGGAAGGGCGCAAGTTCGCCGATCTGTGATGAATCAGCGCGACCGGTGACGACACCGGTCGCCAGATACCCGTATTACAACGAGGACACAAAATGGAAATCCATTACTCCCCCGAACAGCTCGCCTTCCGCGACGAAGTGCGTGAATTCCTCAAGCAGGAACTGCCTGCCGACATCGCTGCCAAGGTCAAACTGGGCAAGCACCTGCACAAGGCCGACCACGAGCGCTGGCAGAAAATTCTGTCCAAGCGTGGCTGGTACGCGCCGGGCTGGCCGGTCGAGCACGGCGGCACCACCTGGGGCCCGATCGAGAAGCACATCTTTGACGAAGAGTCCGCCGCCTTCGGCGCACCGCGTCTGGTGCCGTTCGGCGTCAACATGGTTGCCCCGGTAATCATCAAGTTCGGTACCGAAGAGCAGAAAGCCAAGTACCTGCCGCGTATCCTCGACGGCACCGACTGGTGGTGTCAGGGTTACTCCGAGCCGGGCGCCGGTTCCGACCTGGCATCGCTGAAGACCCGCGCCGTGCGCGATGGCGACTACTACATCGTCAACGGTCAGAAGACCTGGACCACTCTGGGCCAGCACGCCAACTGGATCTTCTGCCTGGTGCGCACCGATCCGGAAGCCCAGCAGCAGCGCGGTATCTCCTTCCTGCTGATCGACATGGCCACCCCGGGTATCACCGTTCGTCCGATCATCACCCTGGACGGCGATCACGAAGTCAACGAAGTCTTCTTTGACGACGTCAAGGTTCCGGTTGAGAACCTGGTCGGCGAAGAGAACAAGGGCTGGACCTGCGCCAAGTACCTGCTGACCCACGAGCGTACCGGCCTGGCAGGTATCGGCGCATCCAAGGCCGCGCTGACCAACCTCAAGCGCATCGCCTCCAAGCAGCAGAAGAACGGCAAGCCGCTGATCGAAGACGCCCTGTTCCGCAGCCAGATCGCAGAAGTGGAAATGTCACTGATGGCCGCTGAAATGAGCACCCTGCGCATCGTCGCAGCCGCCTCCGAAGGTGGCGTACCGGGCTCGGAAAGCTCCATCCTGAAAGTACAGGGCACCGAAATCCGCCAGGCCATCACGCACCTGATGCGCAAGGCACTGGGCCCGTACGCGCTGCCCTTCCTGCCGGAAGAGCTGGACCTGGACTTCGATGGCGAGATGCTGGTCGACGACTACGCTGCCTCCCCGGCGTCGCAGTACTTCAATATGCGCAAACTGTCGATCTTCGGCGGATCCAACGAGATCCAGAAGAACATCGTCTCGAAAATGATTCTTGAGCTCTGAGGAGGCTGACCGTGGATTTCAAACTGACTGAAGAGCAGCAGATGCTGCAGGAAACCGCAGAACGCCTGGTTCGCGACGTTTACGACTTTGAAAGCCGCAAGGCATTCAGCGAGAGCGAAGCCGGCTTCAGCACTGCATTCTGGCAACAGCTGGGTGAGCTGGGCCTGACCGCCATTCCCTTCTCCGAGGAGCTGGGCGGTTTCGGCGGCACCGGCGTTGAGACCATGCTGATCATGGAACAGCTGGGCAAGGGCATCTGCCTGGAACCCTACATGGAATCGGTCATTCTGGCCGGTGGCCTGATCGGCCAGCTGGGCAGCGACGCCCAGAAAGAAGAGCTGCTGGGCGGCATCGCCACCGGCGAACTGCAGGCTGCGGTTGCGCTGGACGAGCTGAACAGTCACTACGATCTGGCCAACGTCACCACCACGGCTTCCGAGCAGGGCGGCGCGTGGGTCCTGAACGGCCGCAAGGGCGTGGTGATCGGCGGTCAGACTGCCGGCAAGATCCTGGTTTCTGCCCGTACCGCAGGTAACAACCGCGACGAACAGGGCATCAGCCTGTTCGTGATCGACCCGAGTGCAGCCGGTGTTAGCCGCCGTGTCTACGCGACCGTTGATGGCCGCAAGGCATGCGAGCTGTTCCTCGATAACGTCAAGGGCGAGCTGCTGGGCGAAGCCGGCAATGCCTATGACGCCATTCGCTACCAGAGCGGCCGCGCCATCGCCGCCCTGTGTGCCGAAGCGGTCGGCGCCATGCGCACCGCCTGCGACCTGACCCTGGACTACCTGAAGACCCGCAAGCAGTTCGGCGTGCCGATCGGCAAGTTCCAGGTTCTGCAGCACCGCATGGTCGACATGATCAGCGAACTGGAACGCGCCACCTCCATGGCAATCCTGGCAGCCTGTCTGGCTGACGACGAAGACAGCGCCGAGCGCAGCGCCAAGCTGGCCGCCGCCAAGTTCGTCATCAACCGCGCTGGCCGCTATGTTGCCGAACAGTGCATCCAGCTGCATGGCGGCATCGCCATGACCTGGGAGTACAACGGTGCTCACTACGCCAAGCGTCTGGTCATGATCAGCCACCAGTTCGGTGATGACGACCACCACCTGGAAGCCTATGCTGCTCAGCTGAGCGTCGCGTAAGTTCCTTCCGGACAGCCGGGCTGGCGTCAATCGGTCGCCAGCCCGGCATTTTTGTCCAGCAAAGCGACAATTTGTACTTTCGGGCGCTCACTCTGCCCGGTATCCTATGCAGCCCTTTTAATGTCATGCGCCCGCGGGCGTCTCAAGACTTGTGGAGGACTAACGTCCATGAAAATCCTCGTTGCCGTTAAGCGCGTGGTCGATTACAACGTCAAGGTTCGCGTCAAGGCCGATAACTCCGGTGTTGACCTGGCCAACGTCAAGATGTCGATGAACCCCTTCTGCGAAATCGCCGTGG
>NZ_NBYK01000006.1:184172-185514 GCF_002197985.1 Halopseudomonas aestusnigri | reverse complement strand
ACGCGAGGATGACGTGGTGATAGGGTCAGCACGCCGGGGCTATCCGAGCACGGGCGCTAGATTAACCACGCGGCCTAAACACCAACACCAACCCCACCACAATCGCCCCCATCCCCACCAAACTCAACGCCGCCATGCGATTCCCCAAAAACAGGAAATCCAGCAACGCGGTGCAGCCAGGCATCAGATAAAACAGACTGGTCACATTCACCAGATTGCCCATCCGAATCAGCCGATACAGCAGCAGGGTCGCACCCACCGAAATCAGCACGCCCATGTACAGCAGCGGCACGATAAAGCCGACGCTCCATTCCACGTCAAACGGCTGAAAGGGCGCCACCACCGCGCACATCAGCAGGCCGATGGCGTATTGCAGCGGCAGCACGTCCATGGGTGATTGCTGAATACCCTTCTGGAAGATCGAGCCCAGGGTGATGCACAGCAGCGCTGCCAGCGACAGGCCGATGCCCAGCAACGAGAAGCGCGCCGCCAGCAGGCTGTCGAGCACGACCAGCGTCAGACCACCGAGCGCCAGCAGCAAGCCCAATACCCGCAGCAGGTTGGCGCGGCGTTCGACCAGCATCAGGGTGAGGATCGGCTGCACACCCAGCACCGTTGCCAGCACGCCCGGCGTTAGCCCGGCGTCCAGCGAGAGCAGGTAGAAGATGGTGTAGCCACCGGTCAGCAGCACCCCGACCAAGGCTACCTGCCTGCGGGAACCGCGCGCCGGCAGCCAGCGCCGCCGGGTGAGCGCCAGCAGCCCGAGGGCAGCGCAGGCCAGTACAAAGCGCAGCAGCAGAAAGGCAAAGGCGGAGGCATGTTCCAGCCCCCATTTGGAGAAGATCGCGCCCGCGCTCCAGAGCAGCACGAACAGCGCAGTCGGGCCAATGGCGGCCCAGTTCAAACGTTGAATAAACATATGTCACCTGTCAGGACACAGGTTCGCCCTGCGGCATTACGCCAGTCAGAGAGAACAGAAATCAGAAAAGTGTAGTGAGATCAGTGCGCCGGTGGCGGTGAAGCCACGGCAGCCACGATGGCTACGCCGGGAGGGGTGACCGGCAGGCAGGCCACTGCAGCCTGCACGCGCGCAACCACACCGGCAAGCGCGGGGCGGTTTACAACAGCGGTGGTCTGGGCAGTGGACATGCGGTCACTCTGGACAGGTAAAAACGAAAGGTCGTCGTTTGACGACTTGGAGAGACTAGCACCGTGTTGGTGCATGGGCAAGACGGGAAGGTTGCGGCATCGGATGGGCGTAGCAGAATGTCACGGCCACGGCATGCCGTGGCCCTACAGTGGGGATGCGAGCAGCCGAACGCGAAGCATGCACGGACCAAAT
>NZ_NBYK01000006.1:113105-183553 GCF_002197985.1 Halopseudomonas aestusnigri | reverse complement strand
GAAGGCGAAAGGCGGGTTACCAGACGGCGCTGAAGTGGCCCGCATGACCGACGAGCCCCATGGTTCCTCGCCTGCGCGAGGATGACGTGTGGGGAGTGATACCTAGTGCATAAGCCAGAAGGCCAACCTGCAAGGCAACGTCGCTCAGAACCCCTCCAACACCAATTTCCCCCGCGCCTTGCCACTCTCCAGCAACGCATGCGCGCGCTTGAGGTTGGCCGCGTTGATCGCGCCGTAATGCTCACCCAGGGTGCTGCGCAGGGTGCCGGCATCGACCAGGTCGGCGACCCGTTGCAGCAGCTTGCCCTGCTCGGCCATGTCGGCGGTTTCAAACAGGCTGCGGGTGAACATGAACTCCCAGTGGAAGGACGCACACTTGCGCTTGAGCACGCTCATGTCGAGCGGGCCGAAGTCGTCGATTACGCCGAGGCGACCCTGCGGGGCGATGCAGTCGCCGTATTGCGGGTAGTGCTGATCGGTGTGGGTCAGCGAGGCGATCAGTTCGACGTCCCTGATACCCAGCGCCTGCAGTTGCGGCAGCAGCGGCTGGCTATGGTCGATGACGTGATGCGCACCCAGGCCCTTGACCCATTTCACGCTCTCGGCGCGGGCGGCGGTGGCGACCACGGTGAGCTTGGTCAACTGGCGAGCGAGCTGGACGAGAATCGAGCCCACACCACCGGCGGCGCCGACCACCAGCAGGGTCTGGCCTTCACCGCCGCCTTCACGCACTCCCAGCCGGTCGAACAGCAGCTCCCAGGCGGTGATCGCGGTCAGCGGCAGGGCGGCGGCTTCGGCGGCAGACAGCGACAGCGGCGCGTGGGCGGCGATGCGGGCGTCGACCAGTTGGTATTCGGCGTTGCTGCCGGGCCGCTCCAGCGCGCCGGCGTAGTAGACCCGGTCACCCGCCGCGAAGCCGGAAACGGCGCTGCCGCAGCTGACCACTTCACCCAAGGCGTCCCAGCCGAGCACTTCGGGCGTGTCGCCGGTCGCGCCGCGACGACTGCGGATCTTGGTGTCGACCGGATTGACCGAGATGGCGGCGACCTTGACCAGCAGGTCCTGCGGGCCGGGGGCGGGCATGGGTACGTCGAGGTCGATCAGGGCGTCGGCATGGTCCAGCGCGCCAGCTTCAAAGTATCCAATTGCTTTCATGGTTGAGGCTCCTGTACTGCGGCGGCGCACTGCGGGCAAAGGCCACGCAGCGCGGCAAGGCGCGCTTGCGGATCGAGTCTGCCGAGGCGTTCGACCCGCTGGTGAAAGTCGGCCCAGCCGCTGCTCTGCGCATACAGCGCGGCAAAGGCGGGCACCCATTGATCGTAAAGCCCAAAGGGTAGCAGGCGAGCGTTGTTCAGGTCAGCGGCAAACCAGTGGTCGAAGCGCTGGTCGCCCTCCCATTCGCTGTCGCGCAGGCTGGCGTAATCGCTGCGCAGCCGGGCGAGGATCGCGGCCTTGCCGCTGCGCTTGGTGTCGTCTGGCTGGGTGCTCTGATACAAGGCTTCCAGTTCGCTGCGTGCGGCCAGCACCAATTGAATAAACGCCCGTTCGCGTTCGCGGCCTGTCGAGTCGTGCGCAGCTCGCCCTTGCACCCTGAGCCAATCGCGCAGACCCTGCTGACCGACGAAGCTGGAATAGGACTCGTTGAAGGCGGTGTCGTCCTTCACGTAAAAGCGCTGGTGCGCCAGTTCGTGAAACAGCATCTCGGCGAGATAGTCGTCGCTCCAGTGCAGCATGGAGCTGAACAGCGGGTCGTCGTACCAGCCGAGGGTCGAATAGGCCGGAATGCCGGCGACATAGACGTCCTTGCCACGCGCACGCCAGTCGGCGGCGGCCTGCTCGGCGCGGGCCTGATCGAAATAGCCCTTGTAGGCGATACAGCCGAAGAAGGGGTAGCAGTGCAGCACCGGCGCCAGCGACAGTTCATCGGTGACAAACAGATTCCACAGCGGGTAGGGGCCCGGCAGCGCGGCATAGCGGGTGTAGGTGGTGTTGTCCGGCAGGGCCAGCGCCTCGGCCGCGTAACGGCGAATCTGGCTGGCGGTGCGCAGGCGCTCGGCCAGTTGCGGGTCGGTCTGCGGGTCGGCAATCAGCGGCTCAATGGGCTCGGCACGGGCCATCAGCGCGCGCTGGCCCTGCCAGCTCTGATACAGATAGCCAACCGAGCTGCAGCCGGACAGCCAGAGCAGGCAGGCGCCGAGGCCAAGGGTCGCGAGGCGCTTCATGCGTCGGCCTGCTGCAGCGCCTTGCCGAGCCAGTCTGCCAGTTGCTGCGCCGGGCCCTGGGGCTGGCGCTCCGACACCCAGAGGCCGAGCTGGTGACGGGTCTCGACAAAGCCCCAGGGCGCGAGCAGGCGGCCGGCGGCGATGTCGTCAGCAACCAGCAGCTGCGGCGCGATTGCCACGCCAAGGCCCGAGAGCGCCGCTTCCAGCAGGTAATACAGGTGCTCGAAGCCCTGACCGTTGCGCAATTGAGCCGCATCCAGTCCCTGCCGTTCGGCCCAGTCGCGCCAGGCACCGGGCCGTGAACGGGTGTGCAGCAGCGCTTCGCCGAGCAGCACCTCGGCCGGTTGATCGAGCAGGCGCGCAGCACCCGCGTAGCGCGGACTGAGCACTGGGCCGATGCGCTCCTGCCGCAGCGGATACACCTGCATGTCGGCCGGCCACGGCGGCTCGGCGTAGAGCAGGGTGGCACTGACGCCGGGGCGGCGCGGGTCGAGTTCACCCTCGGAGGCCGACAGGTGCAGGTTCAGGTCGGGCAGTTCGGCGTTCAGGCGGTCCAGCCGCGGGATAAACCAGCGCGCCAGCAGGCTGCCCGGACAGGCCAGCAGGAAGGGCGCCTGTTGCTGGTCCTGACGCAGCGCCGTGCACGCCTCGCGCAGCCCGTCGAAGGCGTCGTGGCAAGCATCGCGCAGCTGGCGACCGGCCGGCGTCAGGCTGATGCCGCGCCCGGCCTTGCTGAACAGCGCGATGCCGAGCTCGTCTTCAAGCTGACGAATCTGGCGACTGACCGCGCCGTGGGTGACGTGCAGCTCGCTTGCCGCCTGACTCACGCTTTCGAGCCGGGCAGCGGCTTCGAAGGCGCGCAGAGCGTTTAGTGAGGGAAGATCTCTGGCCATGGGACTTGTCACTTTTTCTCACAGGTTGCGGCCATCTTATCGATTTTTTCTGCGGCCTGCCTGCCCTAATCTGCGTCCATCGTTCAGGAGGTTCTATCCATGCCCAATCATAATTATCGCCGTGAAGCCGACGCCCTCGGCCAGTTCGGCCAGTTTGGCGGCCGCTTTGTAGCCGAGTCGCTGATGCCGCTGGTGCTGCAGCTGGAGCAGGCCTACAACGAGGCCCGCGCCGAGCCCGCGTTTATCGCCGAGCTGGACCGCTTCAACGCCGAGTTCATCGGCCGCCCCAGCCCGCTGTATTTCGCCGAACGGCTGACCGAGCAGTACGGTGGCGCAAAGATCTTCTTCAAGCGCGAGGAGTTGAATCACACCGGCGCGCACAAGATCAACAACTGCATCGGCCAGGCCCTGCTGGCCCGCCGCATGGGCAAGCCGCGGATCATCGCCGAAACCGGCGCCGGCATGCACGGCGTGGCAACCGCCACCGTGTGTGCGCGCTTCGGCCTGCAGTGCGTGGTCTACATGGGCGCAACCGACATTCACCGTCAGCGCGACAACGTCGCCCGCATGCGCCTGCTGGGCGCCGAGATCGTCCCCGTGACCTCCGGCACCGGCACCCTCAAGGACGCCATGAACGAGGCGCTGCGCGACTGGGTGACCAACGTCGACAACACCTTCTACATGATCGGCACCGTGGCCGGCCCGCACCCCTACCCGACGCTGGTACGCGACTTTCAGGCGATCATCGGCCGCGAGGCACACCAGCAGATGCTCGAACGCGAAGGCCGCCTGCCCGACAGCCTGGTCGCCTGCATCGGCGGTGGCTCGAACGCCATGGGCCTGTTCCATCCGTTCCTCGATTACCCCGAGGTGCAGATGGTCGGCGTGGAAGCGGCCGGTCACGGCATCGACACCGGCAAGCACGCCGCCAGCCTGAAGGGCGGCACGCCCGGCGTGCTGCACGGCAACCGCACCTACCTGCTGCAGGACGGCGACGGCCAGATTGCCGACGCCCACTCGATCTCCGCCGGTCTGGACTACCCCGGCATTGGCCCCGAACACGCCTGGTTGCACGAGCAGGGCCGTATCGAATATGTCGCGGTAACCGATCAGCAGGCGCTGGACGCCTTCCACAACTGCTGCCGTACCGAAGGCATCATCCCGGCGCTGGAAACCTCGCACGCGCTGGCCGAAGTGGCGCGCCGCGCGCCGACGCTGCCAAAAGATCACCTGATGGTGGTCTGTCTGTCCGGCCGCGGCGACAAGGACATGCCGACCATTCTGGGCCTGATGGAGGAAGGAAAATGAGCCGTCTGGAAACCCGCTTTGCCGACTGCGCCCGCGACAACCGCGCGGCCCTGGTGACCTACATCTGCGCCGGTGATCCGGACTTCGATACCAGTCTGGAACTGCTGCAGGGGCTGCCTGCTGCCGGTGCCGACATCATCGAACTGGGCATGCCGTTCAGCGACCCGACCGCCGACGGCCCGACCATTCAGGCCGCCGCCCTGCGCGCCCTGCAGGGTGGGCAGAATCAGCAGCGCACGCTGGAGCTGGTGCGCCGTTTCCGCGAACAGAACCAGAGCACGCCGCTGGTGCTGATGGGTTACTACAACCCGATTCATCGCTACGGTGGTGCGGACTTTATTCGTGACGCCGCAGCGGCCGGTGTCGACGCCCTGCTGGTGGTCGACCTGCCGCCCGAGCACGACAACGAACTGGGCCCGATGGCCCGTGATGCCGGTCTGCAAATGATCCGTCTGGCAACGCCAACCACTGACGCCCAGCGTCTGCCCAAGGTGCTGGAGCACGCCAGCGGCTTTCTCTACTACGTGTCGCACAACGGCGTCACCGGGGTGGGCGCAGCGGATCACACCGCGGTGGCGCAGGCGCTGGAAGGCATTCGCGCGCAGAGCAGTGTGCCGATCTGCGTCGGCTTTGGCGTACGCCGGGCCGAACAGGCGGCGCCGCTGGCGCAGGTCGCCGATGGTGTGGTGGTGGGTTCAGCGCTGATCGAGGCACTGCAGCAGGGTGGGGTGGCAGCGGCGCTCGGGCTGACTGCCGAGCTGGCCGCTGCAATGCCGCGTCAGGCCTGACGCAGGGCTGCCAGCACAGGGGCGGTGTCCGGGCGGACGCCGCGCCACAGGGCAAAGGCCTCGGCGGCCTGCTCAACCAGCATGCCGAGGCCGTCGATGCAGCGCGCAGCGCCGCGCTCGCGGGCCCAGCGGTTGAACGGGGTCTCTTCGGCCCCGTACATCATGTCGTAGCACCAGGTATGACCGGGCTTGATCAGGCTGTCGGGAATCGGCGGCAATTCACCGGCCAGACTCGCCGAGGTCGCATTGATGATCAGATCGACCGGCTCGACCAGCCATTGCAAACCGGCAGCGGCAATCGGCCCCTGATCGACAAACAGCGCCGCCAGCTCTTCCGCCTTGCTGACCGTGCGATTGATCACGCACAGATGCGCGGGCCCGGCCGCCAGCAGCGGCTGAATCACGCCGCGGGCGGCGCCACCGGCACCCACCAGCAGCACATTCAAGCCCTTCAGCGACAGCCCGGCGTTGACCTCGATATCGCGCACCAGCCCCTTGCCGTCGGTGTTGTCACCGAGCAGGCTGCCGTCCTCACGCCGCAGGATGGTGTTGACCGCGCCGGCGCGCTCGGCCGCCGGGGTGTGTTCATCGACCAGCGCCCAGGCCTGCTCCTTGAACGGCACGGTCACATTGACGCCACGGCCTTCGCGCAGAAAGTCGCGCACGCTGCCGATGAAGTTGTCGAGCGGCGCCAGCAGCTTGCCGTATTCCAGCTGCTGGCCGGTCTGCTCGGCGAACATGGCGTGGATCAGCGGCGACTTGCTGTGCTCGATCGGGTTGCCGACAACGGCGTAACGGTCCATCAGGCGTCTCCTGCCAGCCAGTCACGCGGGGTGAGGTAGCGCTCGGTCAGCTCGGCTTCCGGGCTGCCCGGCTCGGGCTGCCAGTTGTAGCCCCAGCGTACGGTCGGCGGCAGCGACATCAGGATCGACTCGGTGCGACCGCCGGTCTGCAGACCGAACAGGGTGCCGCGGTCGTAGACCAGGTTGAACTCGACATAGCGGCCACGGCGGAATTCCTGGAACTGCTTCTGCTCGGGCGTCCAGGCGCTGTTGCGACGGCGCTCGAGAATCGGCAGATAGGCTTCAAGGTAGGCGTCGCCGATGGCGCGCAGGAAGGCAAAACTGCGCTCGAAGCCCCACTCGTTCAGGTCATCAAAGAACAGGCCGCCGATGCCCCGGGCCTCGCCACGGTGCTTGAGGTAGAAATACTCGTCGCACCACTTTTTGAAGCGCGGATACACATCATCACCGAAGGGTGCGCAGGCGTCACGGGCCACCCGGTGCCAGTGCACGCAGTCTTCTTCATTGGCGTAGTAGGGCGTCAGATCGAAGCCGCCACCAAACCACCAGACCGGATCGGCGCCGTCTTTCTCCGCGATAAAGAACCGCACATTGGCATGCGAGGTCGGCACGAAGGGGTTTTCCGGGTGCATCACCAGCGACACGCCCATGGCCTGGAAGTGACGACCCGCCAGCTCGGGGCGGTGCGCGGTAGCCGAGGGCGGCATGCCGTCACCAAAAACATGGGAAAAGCCGACACCGCCCTTCTCCAGCAGCGCGCCGTCGGTAATGATCCGCGAGCGGCCACCGCCGCCACCGGGCCGCTCCCAGGCGTCCTCGATGAACTGCTCGCGTCCGTCTGCCGCCGCCAGGGCATTGCAGATACGGTCCTGCAGATCCATCAGATAGGCTTTTACCGCGGCAACATCGGCGGCGCTGGGTTGGTCCTGTTTCACGTGGAATCTCTCCGGGCGGCTCAGGCGCCGCGTATGACTTGGTCGGTTTGCAGATCGCGAATGATACTGGGATTACGCGCGCCACCCAACGCACCGGGGACAATGGCATCCAGTTCACCATGAAAATACTGCTCAACCCGCAACCGCGAACGCGCCGAAGGGCGGCCAGCCGGATTCGCCGAGGTCGACACCAGCGGCCCGGCGACAGCGCACAACTGGCGCACGACGGGGTGGGTGGTTACCCGCAGGGCGACGGTATCGTGGGCACCGGTGATCCATGCGGGCAGACGGCCCTGATGCGGCACCAGCCAGGTGTTCGGCCCCGGCCAGGACAGCCGCAGCTTGGCCAACTGAGCGTCCGGCAAATCCCAGAGCAGGAAGTCGAACTGCTCAATTTCACCGGCAATCAGAATCAGGCCCTTGTGCACAGGGCGCTGCTTGAGGTTGAGCAGCTGCTCCACCGCCGCGCCGTTCCAGGGGTTGCAGCCCAACCCCCAGACGCCCTCGGTCGGATAGGCAATCACGCCGCCGGCCTGCAGCAAGCGATTCAGACGGGTAATGCGCCAGTTTGCCAGCATGTGAACTCCACCTAAGTTGATTGCTGCGACAGTAGCCGAGCCCGGCCCGGCACTCAAGGCTGGCGGCGACAATAGCCACCGGCGGCCACCAGCACCTGCCCAGCCAGTTCCAGCTCCAGCAGTTGCTGCAGCACCTCGGACATACCCAGCCCGGAGTGCTGGGCCAGCCAGTCGGGGCTGACCGGATCAAACCCCAGCCAGCGCCATAGCGGTGAGTCGGGCGCGTCTGTAACCGGCTTTTCAGCCGCCTCAAGCGCTGTGGCAAGCGGTATTTTCAGGGCATCCAGCACATCCTGAACCTGCTCAACCAGGCAGGCCCCTTCACGCAGCAAGCGGTGGCAACCACGGGCCTGCACATTGTGAATCGAGCCGGGCATGGCAAATACTTCGCGGTTCTGCTCCAGCGCCATGCGCGCGGTGATCAATGAGCCACTGTTGAGGCTGGCCTCGACCACCAGCGTACCCAGACTCAAACCGCTGATGATGCGATTACGCCGCGGAAACTGGGCTGGATGCGGTTCGCTGTCAGGCCACAGCTCGGAGACCAGCGCTCCGCCAGCGTCGACAATGGCCTCGGCTAACTTGCGGTGCCGGCGCGGATAGCAGCGCTCAAGACCCGTACCCCAGACCGCAACCGTCTGACCGCCGGCATCCAGTACGCCCTGATGGCAGGCGCCATCCACACCCAGCGCCATGCCGCTGGTGACCGTCAGCCCGGCGCGGCAAAACTCGCGGGCAAACTGCCGGGCGGTTTCCGCACCCAGCGGGCTCGGATGGCGGGTGCCGACCATGGCAATCTGCGGGTCATGCAGCACCTCGATCCGGCCGCGTACAAACAGCAGCGGCGGCGGGTCGCTGATCGACGCCAGCAGCGGCGGGTAGTCCGCATCATCCAGAAACAGCAGATGGCAGCCATCCTGCTGCTGCCAGTCAAGCGCCAGGGCGAGCCGCTCGCGCAGCACAGAATCACCCGCGCGCCAGCATCGCAGGCTGGCCAGCACAGCCGGTGGGACACCAAGATCGGCCAATGCGGACAGATCGGCGGCCATGAAATCGGACGGGGAGACGGCATGCGAGCGCAAGCGCTGGAAAAAGCGGGGGCCAACGCCGTCGAGCAGCATCAGCTCCAACCAGGCCTGCCGCTCGGCGGACAGGTCGGTAAGCATGGATCATCCTTGATCAGAAAGGGTCAACAGTTGAAACAACAAGGCCGCCCGAAGGCGGCCTTGGCAGTGCATTCCCCGTCAGGGGTTACGAATCTCGTCGAGAATCGCCATCTGGCGGCTGGCCTGCAACACGATGCCGTAGCTCATCTTGTTGTAGACACGGAACACCATCAGCAGGCCGGCACGCTCGGCGGGCAGCTGCACTCGCTCGTTGCGCACGCGGTCGCGCACAATCTCGCCGCGCTTGTAGATGGCCAGCACGTTGCCAATCTCCAGACCGTCACGCTCGCCCTTGTCGAGCAGCACCACGTCATACTGACCGATCTGGGTCACGCCGTTGGGCACATCCATGATCAGGCCGTTGATTTCCTGGCTCGGCTCGCTGGGGAAGAAGGTCGACGCTACCGCGCGCTCTTCGGACTCCAGCAGACGGTCATTGACCAGCACTTCCTGACGGCTACGGGTCACGTTGACAGTCGCAATATCATCTTCGACGGCCGATACGGTTCCATTGCCGATTTCCTGCAGGTGAATGCCCAGCAGCTCGCCAGTTTCGGGATTGACATAAGTCTTGCCACGGCGATAGATCTCGTATGCCGGCACATTGTCGGAAAAGTCGCCACGGGCGTAGACCTTGCTGCCCGCACCCAGCACCACGCTTTCCGCCTCACCGCCGATGATGTAGGGCGCCATCTCGATGGCGGCTTCATCTTCGACTACCCGGCCTGCACGCAGGAACGCGTTGATGGCATCCAGCGGGATGGACGGGATCGCCTCGGCGATCGGTTTGACCCGCGCCTGCGGCGACAGCTTGATGGTGCCGCCGTTACCACGGTTGAGCATCAGCCGCGGCTGGCCATCAATGTACACCAGCGAAATGATATCGCCCGGATAGATCAGGTGGGGGTTGGCAATCTGCGGGTTTGCATGCCAGATTTCCGGCCATTTCCAGGGCAGGCTGAGAAAGCGCCCGGAGATATCCCATAGCGTGTCGCCCTTGACCACGGTGTAGCTGTCCGGGTGATCCTCCCTGAGAACAGACTCTTGCGCCTGCACCCATACGCTCGCCGCGAGCAACACGAGGCCGAGTAGTGTTTTCCTCATGACACGAATCCCTTTATTATAGAGGCCAGCATCCAGGTCGAATCGTGCTCCCACACGCCAGACCCGCTTAAATTCCAAGCTGCTCATAATCTTAGCAGCACAATTTAGATTTGTTCCAGACAAAGCGGTACAAACCCCTATGGCTATTCTCAACATACTGGAGTTTCCCGACCCGCGGCTACGCACCATAGCCAAGCCGGTCACCGCCGTGGACGCCAGAATCCAGCAGCTCGTCGACGATATGTTCGAGACCATGTACGACGCGCCCGGTATCGGCCTTGCTGCAACGCAGGTCAATGTACACGAGCGGGTCGTCGTCATTGATCTGTCCGAGGACAGGTCCGAGCCACGCGTATTCATCAATCCCGAGCTGGAGCCACTGACCGACGACCTCGAGCAGATGCAGGAAGGCTGTCTGTCGGTGCCAGGTTTCTACGAAAACGTAGAACGCCCGGAGCGGGTCAGGGTCAAGGCACTTGATCGTGACGGCAACCCGTTCGACGAGGTCTATGAGGGTCTGCTTGCCGTCTGTATCCAGCACGAGTGCGACCACCTGAACGGTAAGCTGTTTGTGGATTACCTGTCCAACCTCAAGCGTGACCGCATTCGCAAGAAACTGGAGAAAATCCATCGCAGCCAGGCTCAGGCCTGATTTGCCAGCGAATTAACAAGGCTTGCTTCGGCAAGCCTTTTCTTTACGGACTCCCATGAAGCCGACCGACCTACGTATCGTTTTTGCCGGAACACCGGACTTTGCCGCCGCCCATCTGCAGGCGCTGATTGATGCCGGGCTGAATATCGTGGCCGTCTACACGCAGCCCGACCGGCCCGCCGGCCGCGGCCAGAAACTGGCGATGAGTGCGGTCAAGACGCTCGCGCTCGAGCATGGCCTGCCGGTAATGCAACCTGAACGGCTGCGTGACCCGGCAGACCAGCAGGCGCTGGCCGACCTCAGGCCCGATCTGCTGGTGGTGGTGGCCTACGGTCTGATCCTGCCGCAGGCGGTGCTCGATATTCCGCGCCTGGGCTGCATCAACAGCCATGCCTCGCTGCTGCCGCGCTGGCGCGGCGCGGCGCCGATACAGCGCGCGATCGAAGCGGGTGACAGCGAAACCGGCGTAACCGTGATGCAGATGGAAGCCGGGCTGGATACCGGACCGATGCTGCTCAAGGTCACCACGCCGATCAGCGCCACGGACACCGGTGGCAGCCTGCATGACCGACTGGCCGAACTGGGTCCGCCCGCAGTGCTTAAGGCCATCGAAGGGCTGGCGGCGGGCACCTTGCACGGCGAGGTGCAGGACGACGCCCTGGCTACCTACGCCCACAAGCTGAACAAACAGGTCTCGGCGATTGACTGGCAACGCCCGGCCAGCGAACTGGACTGCCTGATCCGCGCCTTCAATCCTTGGCCGCTGGCCCACGCCCAGTTTGACGGCAAGCCGCTCAAGGTCTGGACCGCCGAGCTGGCCGACGGGCAGGGCACGCCCGGTCAGGTGCTGGCCTGCGAGAAGCGAGGGCTGCTGGTAGCCTGCGGCGAGGGCGCGCTGCGCCTGACCCGGCTGCAGCTGCCCGGCGGCAAGCCGCTGGCCTTTGCCGATCTGTATAACGCCCGCCGCGATCAGTTTGCGCCCGGGCTTTTGCTGGGTAACGGTCAGTGAATGCCCGCGCGGCAGCCGCCCGCGCCTTGGCCGCCGTGCTGGCCGGAAAGGCTTCGCTCGGCGGCAGTCTGCCGGCGCAACTCAAGGCCGTCGCGCCGCGCGATCAGGGTCTGGTTCAGGAGCTGGCCTTCGGCACGGCGCGCTGGTACAACCGCCTGGAAGGGCTGGCCCGCGAACTGCTGAACAAGCCGATGAAGCCGACCGATCAGGACCTGCACGCGCTGCTGCTGGTTGGCCTGTATCAACTGCTGTATCTGCGCATTCCGGCCCATGCGGCCATCGCCGAAACCGTCAACGCAGCGGTCAGCCTCGACAAGCCCTGGGCCAAGGGCCTGCTCAACGCAGTGCTGCGCCGGGTTCAGCGTGAGGGCGAAGCGCTTCTGGCGGCGGTCGACACGTCACCCTCCCAGCGTTGTGCGCATCCGGGCTGGCTGTACAAGCGCCTGCAACGCGCCTGGCCGGATCAGCTCGATGCCATCACCAGCGCCAACAACCTGCATCCGCCGATGACCCTGCGGGTCAATCAACGCCGCCTGAGCCGCGACGCCTATCTGCAGCAATTGGCTGACGCCGGTATTGGCGCCAGCGCCTGCCCGTTCAGCGCCGTCGGCATTCAGCTCGCAACACCCTGCGACGTCAACCTGCTGCCGGGCTTTGCCGACGGGCTGGTCAGCGTGCAGGACGAGGCCGCTCAGCTGGCGGCACCATTGCTGGACCTCAAGCCGGGGCTGCGGGTGCTGGATGCCTGCTGCGCCCCTGGCGGCAAGACCTGCCAGATTCTCGAACAACAGCCAGACCTGAGCGAAGTAGTCGCGCTGGACCTGGAGCCGGCGCGACTGAAGCGGGTAGAGGAGAACCTCGACCGCTTGCGCCTGAACGCCACACTGATCGCCGCCGACGGCCGCGCTGTCGAACAATGGTGGGATGGCACGCCCTTCCAGCGTATCCTGCTGGACGCCCCGTGTTCGGCCACCGGGGTGATCCGGCGCCACCCGGATATCAAGCTGACCCGCACCTCGGCCGATATTGCCCCGCTGGCTGCGCTGCAGGGTGAGCTGCTGGACGCGCTCTGGCCTACGCTGGAGGTGGGCGGCATTCTAGTCTATGCCACCTGCTCGGTACTGCCGGACGAGAATACCCGCGTGATCGAGGCCTTCCTCGCCCGCGAGCCCGGGGCACGGCTGCTGGATATCGGCGGTGACTACGGGGTTGCCCAGCCGTGCGGCCGCCAGCTGCTGCCGCAGGCCGATGGCCACGACGGATTTTATCTGGCCCGCCTGATCAAACTCAGCGCCAGCCCGCAACAGAAGAACAGGGAGTCTGCGGCATGAAGATCATCATTCTCGGTGCCGGCCAGGTCGGCGGCAGCCTGGCAGCGCAGCTGGCCAGCGAAGCCAACGACATCACCGTGATCGACACCGACACCGCGCGCCTGCGCGAGCTGGGTGACCGGCTGGATATCCGCACGGTACAGGGCAAGGGCTCCTTCCCGACCGTGCTGCGTCAGGCCGGCGCCGATGATGCCGACATGCTGATTGCGGTTACCAGCAGTGACGAGACCAACATGATCGCCTGCCAGGTGGCCTACACCCTGTTCCGGACTCCGACCAAGATCGCCCGCGTACGGGAATCCGCCTACCTGACCCGCGGCGGTCTGTTCCATAACGAGGCGGTGCCGATCGACGTGTTGATCAGCCCGGAGCAGGTGGTTACCAATTACGTCAAACGGCTGATCGAGACCCCCGGTGCGCTGCAGGTGCTCGATTTTGCCGAGGGCAAGGCTCAGCTGGTCGCCGTGCGCGCCTACTACGGCGGCCCGCTGGTGGGTCAGGAACTGCGCTTTCTGCGCCAGCACATGCCCGGTGTCGATACGCGGGTAGCGGCGATTTTCCGCAAGGACCGCCCGATCATTCCCAAGGGCGATACCATCATCGAGGCCGACGACGAGGTGTTCTTCATCGCTGCCACCCGCGATATCCGGGCGGTGATGAGCGAGCTGCGACGGGTCGAGAAGACCCACAAACGCGTGGTCATTGCCGGTGGCGGCAATATCGGCGAGCGGCTGGCCGAGGCCATCGAGAGCCGCTATCAGGTGAAGATCATCGAAGCCAGCAAGACCCGAGCAGACTATCTGTCACAGACCCTGGACCGCACCGTGGTACTGCACGGCAGCGCGTCGGACCGCGAGCTGCTGATCGAAGAGAATATCGAAGACGTCGACATCTTCTGCGCCATTACCAACGACGACGAAGCCAACATCATGTCGTCGATGCTGGCCAAGCGTCTCGGCGCACGCAAGGTCATGACGCTGATCAACAACCCGGCCTACGTCGACCTGGTGCAGGGCGGCGAGATCGATATTGCCATCTCACCCTCGCAGGCAACCATCGGCACCCTGCTGACGCACGTGCGCCGGGGTGACATCGTCAACGTCTACTCGCTGCGCCGCGGCGCGGCAGAAGCCATCGAGGCAGTTGCCCACGGCGACGCACGCTCTTCCAAGGTGGTCGGCAAGTCGATCGGTCAGATTGATCTGCCGCCGGGTACCACTATCGGCGCCATCGTCCGCGACGACGAGGTGCTGATTGCCCACGACTCGACCGTGATCGAATCCGATGACCATGTCATCCTGTTCGTGATCGACAAGAAATATATCCGCGATGTGGAGCGTCTGTTCCAGGTCGGCCTGACCTTCTTCTGAGGCGCCTCGCAGCATGCAGTATCCACAGATACAGCGCATCATCGGCATTTTGCTGATGCTCTTTTCCACCAGCATGCTGCCGGCGGCAGGGGTTGGCTGGTACTACCACGAGGAGGCGATGAACGCCTTCCTCAGCGGCTTCGTCATTACCCTGATTGCCGGCACCCTGATCTGGTTGCCAGTGCGTGGCCGACGCAACGAGCTGCGCACCCGCGATGGCTACCTGATTACCGTTCTGTTCTGGCTGGTTCTCGGCCTGTTCGGTGCGGTGCCACTGTGGTTGCTGGAAACACCTGACCTGACCGTGGCCGATGCGGTGTTCGAGTCCTTCTCCGGCCTGACTACCACCGGCGCCACCGTGATCACCGGGCTCGATACCCTGCCACGGGCGCTGCTGTATTACCGCCAGCAGCTGCAATGGTTTGGCGGTATGGGGATCATCGTGCTGGCGGTGGCGATCCTGCCGATGCTGGGTGTTGGTGGAATGCAGCTGTACCGCGCCGAGATGCCGGGGCCGCTGAAGGAAAACAAGCTGACCCCACGCATCGCCGAGACGGCCAAGGTGCTCTGGTTTATCTATGCCGGCCTGACCGTCGCCTGTGCACTGGCCTACTGGGCCGCCGGCATGGACCTGTTCAACGCCATCGGTCACAGCTTCTCCACCGTCGCCATCGGCGGGTTCTCGACCCACGACGCCAGCATCGGCTACTACAACAGCCCACTGATCGAGTCGATCTGCATCCTGTTCATGCTGATTTCCGGCATCAACTTCGCCCTGCACTTTCTCGCCTGGCGCTACCGCTCGCTGAAGAACTACTGGCAGGACCCGGAGTGCCGCGCCTACGTGCTGATCCTGCTGGCACTGTTCATCATCTGTTTCGCCGTGCTGGTGCATTACCAGCACCATGATGTCTGGACCTCGGTACGCTTTGCCGCATTCGAAACCGTTTCGATTGCTACCACCACCGGCTTCGGTGTAACCGACTTCTCAAGCTGGCCGACCCTGTTGCCCTACCTGCTGCTGTACGCCAGCTTTATCGGCGCCTGTGCCGGCTCGACCGGTGGCGGTATGAAGGTGATTCGTGTGCTGCTGCTGTACAAGCAGGGATCGCGGGAAATCAAGCGACTGCTGCACCCGCACGGAGTATTCCCAGTCAAGCTGGGCGACAGCCCGGTACCTGACCGGGTAGTGGAAGCAGTGTGGGGGTTCTGTGCGGTGTACGTCTTTGCCTTCGCGATGCTGTTCCTGATCCTGCTCGGGACCGGTCTGGACTTTGTCACCGCGTTCTCGGCGCTGACGGCGTGCATCAACAACCTCGGCCCGGGGCTGGGCGAGGTGGCGGTGCACTACGGCAACCTGGAAAGCGGGGTGAAATGGGTACTGAGTTTCGCCATGCTGCTGGGCCGCCTGGAGGTCTTCACTCTGCTGGTGCTGCTGTCGCCGATGTTCTGGCGTCGCTGACCTCGTCAGCCTCGCCGAGAAAGGCCATGCCGGCACCTTCACCGGGCACCGCTCGCTGCACCTGCATGCGCAGAACAGGTGCCTCAAAGGGCATACCCTGAACCTGCCCGGTGACCTCGTCGCCGTTGCTCAGCTCTCCCATCAGCGGGTGTTCGACGAAGACACCGCCGTCGGACAGGTCACGGGTGTACGCCAGAATATCGCCAAAGGACTGGTGCCAGATACGGATCTGCGCCTTCATCTGTGTTCGCGGGTGTTGTCGTTGGTTGGCCATCCCTTCCCCCACATCAGTCATATTGCACCCATCTGCACCAGGCCAGGCCTGTAACGCAGCAACCTGTGCACCCTAGCACAGGCTGGTGATCACTTTAATACCAGCGTTTTTCCCCGGCAGGCCGTTTTTTGAACCGCTTCATACTCCACATGTACTGGCTGGGCCAACTGCGCACATAGCGCTCAATCACGGCGCTCATGCAGGCCACGGCCTCGTACTCGTCCTGACTGTAAAGCGCCTCTGGCGCCGCCTCCAGAATCACCTTGAAACCGCTGTTGTCGGGCAGCCGTACACAATGGAAAAACAGCGCCTGCGCTTCGCTTCCCTTGAGCAGGTTGGGGACAAACTTGCTGGTCAGTGCCTGGGTTGCAAAGAACGGAACAAACACACCGCTCTTGAGCGCCGGCTCCGGATCGGCCGGAATACCCACCGCGCCACCGCGACGCACTTCGCGCATGACACTGATGATGCCCTCACGGGTCGAGGCAGCGACCTTGTTGCCCAGCTGGGTGCGCTGGCGCTTGAGCAGGTCATCAACCGCCTTCTGCTTGGGCGGGCGGTAGAAGATGATGGGCTTGGCGCGCAGGCAGTACCAGTGGTTGAGCACTTCCCAGTTACCCAGGTGGCTGGTAATCGCGACCACGCCCTTGCCGGCTGCCAGTGCTTCGGTGAGCAAATGCTCCCCTTCGACTTCCCTGATCAGCCCGACCGTCTTGTGCGGTGACCACATCCAGGCGCAAGCACTCTCGGCAAAACTGCGGCCGGTATCAAGCAGCGTTCGGCGGACCAGATCATTCAGCTCGGCCTCGCCCAATTCCGGCATGCAGTGACTGAGGTTGATCCGGGTGACGTCACGCGAGCGGTTCGGCAGCTTCCACATCAGCCAGCCCGCGAACGCGCCAAGACGCTGCGCGACGCCAAAGGGCAACCGGGCAAACAGCCTGAGAAATCCAACGATGAGGGCGCCTTTCAACCGCTCCACGGCAATGCTCCGAACAATGAATCAGCGGCCATTGTAAGCCGCACGGGCGGGCAGGGCGAGAACCCGGGTCAGCCTGCAGCCAGGGCCGGGTAGCAGTGGCAATCGGCAGTGTGATCCATGACCATCCCGGTCGCCTGCATAAAGGCATAGCAGATGGTCGGCCCGACGAAGGTAAAGTCGGCCTTCTGCAACGCCTTGCTCATCGCCTTCGCCTCGGCGGTCTGTGCTGGAATCTCGCTCAGGGTAGCCGCATGACGGATCAGCGGCTGGCCGCCGACGAACTGCCAGAGCCAGTCGACCGGATCATGGTCGGCGCACAACCGCTGCCAGGCACGGGCGTTGCGCCGGGCACCGTACACCTTGAGCCGGTTGCGAATGATCCCAGGATCCTGCAGCAATGCATGCAGCTCGTCATCGCTCTGGTTGGCCATAAAGGCGATATCGAAGTCGCGATAGACCTGCCGATAGTGCTCACGCTTGCGCAGCACCGTGATCCACGACAACCCGGCCTGAAACCCCTCCAGCATGAGCATCTCAAACAGGCTGCCGGCATCCCGGCAGGGCACGCCCCATTCTTCGTCGTGATAACGCTGATACACAGGGTCATCGCTGCACCATCCACAGCGTACCGGGTCCGTCGGGTTCATGCCTTGCTCCAATTCGGGGGTTATACTCGCCAAAACCCATCTTGTATTCGCCCACGGAGAACCACATGAGCGACCAGTTGCAAATCATCGACCTGACCCTGGGCGAGGGCAAGGAGTGCGTCAAGGGCGCGCTGATCACCACCCACTACACCGGCACCCTCGAGGACGGCACCGTATTCGATTCGTCCCACCAGCGCGGTCGGCCCTTCCAGTGCGTCATTGGCACCGGTCGGGTCATCAAGGGCTGGGACCAGGGCCTGATGGGCATGCGGGTCGGTGGTCGCCGTCAGCTGTTCGTACCTGCCGAACTGGCCTACGGCGAGCGCAGCGTTGGCGAGCATATCAAACCAGGCAGCAACCTGCGGTTCGAGATCGAGCTGCTGGAAGTGCTCACCCGCGACGACTGACCACCGCCTCGCCGAACCACCCGCGGCATGGCACGACACAGGAAGCGAGTATGGCAGAGACCCTGACATTCAACATGGACGCCGTCCTGCAACGCCTGCTGGAGGAGTGCTACAGCCTGCTGGCAGCACTGCCGCTGTTCCTGCTTGCGCTGATTGTGGTCGCCGTATTCTGGCTGCTGGGAAGCTGGCTGGCACGCCGACAGATGCTGGACCGGGTTGCCCGGCGCAACCCGTTCCTGCGCGAACTGACCCGCACCACCGTGCGCTGGGTCATCAGCCTGATCGGCGTGCTGATTGCACTGGAGATCATGGACGCCACCGCCCTGGTCGGCGCCGTGCTGGGTACCGCCGGGGTCATGGGGGTGGCGCTCGGCTTCGCCTTCAAGAGCACCATGGAAAACTACCTTGCCGGCATCCTCATGAGTCTGCGGCAGCCGTTTTCACCGAAGGATCATGTCGTCATTGATGGCAACGAAGGCATTGTGGTTGCCCTGACCTCACGGGCGACCATCCTCATGACGCTGGACGGCAATCACCTGCGCCTGCCCAACGCCCTGGTATTCAGCAGTGTGATGCTCAACTACACCCGCAACCCCAGTCGTCGCTTTGGCTTTGATGTCGGCATTGGTGTCAACGAGGATCTGGTGCGCGCCCAGCAGATTGGCATTGACGTGCTGAGCACGCTGGAGGGTGTGATGGACGCGCCCCCGCCTCGCACCTATATCACCGCGCTGGGCGACTCCAACGTCCAGATCCGCTATCAGGCCTGGGTAGACCAGCGCAGCCATGATTTTGCCAGCGTAAAGAGCGAGGGTATTCGCCTGGTCAAGCTGGCACTGGAAGCCGCCGGGATGGATATGCCAGAGCCGATCTACCGGGTACAGCTGAGCGAGCGCGGGGCAGCCTCCAGCCCGGGCGCCACGCCATCGGCAACATCGGCGCAAACCCGGACACTCGCTGCGGTGGATACCCGCGTGCAGGCCGATCTCGAGGAGCAGATCGCTGCCGACCAGCGTAGCCGCGGCAGTGAAGATCTGCTCGACCCCGGGGCGCCAAAGGAATAAGCGGTTGACCATAACCGGCACAGCCGCTAGATTCGAGCCATGACCTGCACACGCGCACTGACCAGCCGAATGATTATTACCGCCATTCCCATAACGGCGGGCTAGCATCGTGCGCACCCAAACCCGCCTCTGAGGCGGGTTTTTTCATTCTGTCTCCGGGGCAAACAAGCATCAGGAGACCGTATGACAACTGCTCTATCCCTTTCTTCAACCGACACCGAAACCGACCCCGGCGACGACGACGCCCCGGCACAATTACGCACTCTGGTCGGCAGCATCCTGTCGGCACCGGTCTATGACGTCGCGACCGAGACCCCGCTGCAATTCGCCCCGCGCCTGTCCTCGGACCTGGGCAATCAGGTTCTGCTCAAGCGCGAGGACCTGCAACCGGTGTTCTCGTTCAAGATCCGCGGTGCCTACACCCGCGTCGCTCGACTGAGCCCAAGCGAGCGGGCACGCGGCGTCATCACCGCGTCAGCCGGTAACCATGCCCAGGGACTGGCACTTGCTGCCCAGCGACTCGGCGTGCGCGCGCTGATCGTCATGCCCACTACCACACCGCGACTGAAGGTCGAGGGGGTCTGTGCCCGGGGCGCCACTGCGCTGCTGCACGGCGACGGCTTCCCGGAAGCACTGGCACACGCACTGCAGCTGGCAGACAAGTACGGCTACATCTTCATCCCGCCGTTTGACGACCCGGATGTGATCGCCGGCCAGGGAACCGTCGCGGTGGAGCTGCTGCGTCAGCACCAGGGTGCACTCCACGCGGTATTTGTACCGGTCGGTGGCGGCGGGCTGATCGCCGGGGTAGCGGCGTATATCAAGTATCTGCGCCCCGAGGTGCGGGTGATCGGCGTCGAGTCGGAGGAATCCGCCTGCCTGCAGGCAGCACTGGCGGCCGATGCCCGTGTGGTCTTGCCAGCGGTCGGGCGCTTTGCCGATGGCGTCGCGGTCGCGCAGATCGGCAAACTCAATTTCGCCTTCTGCCGACGCTACGTGGATGAGGTCATCACCGTCAGTAACGACGCCATCTGCAGCGCCGTGCGCAGGATCTATGACGACACCCGCTCGATCACCGAGCCCTCTGGCGCGCTGGCAGTGGCTGGCTTGCGCGAATACGTGCGACGCGAAGGTATCCGCGAGCAGACCCTGATCGCCATCAACTCCGGTGCCAACATCGATTTCGACCGCCTGGGGCAGGTGATCGAGCGCTCGGCGGCAGCAACACCGTGAGCGCCCAAAGGGATTGGCAGAGCACGCAGACTAAGATCGCGCAGACCAGTAAATACGCCGCTTTCCTGTATGTCGGAGGCGTTCTGAATGTATACTTCGGCCTTTCTCAATTTCACAGCCCGACCTGGTGAAACACGTGACTCAGACCAATCCAGCCGTCCACACCTTTCAAGGACTGATCCTTGCCCTGCAAAGCTACTGGGCAGAGCGGGGTTGTGTGGTACTGCAGCCCTACGACATGGAAATGGGTGCCGGCACCTTCCATACAGCCACCTTCCTGCGCGCCATCGGCCCGGAAACCTGGAACGCCGCCTACGTGCAGCCCAGCCGCCGCCCGGCTGACGGCCGCTACGGTGAAAACCCGAACCGCCTGCAGCATTACTACCAGTTCCAGGTGGTGCTCAAGCCGAACCCGGACAACATCCAGGAGCTGTACCTGGATTCGCTGCGTCATATCGGCGTCGACCCGCTGGTACACGACATCCGCTTCGTTGAAGACAACTGGGAATCGCCGACCCTCGGCGCCTGGGGTCTGGGCTGGGAAGTCTGGCTGAACGGCATGGAAGTGACCCAGTTCACCTACTTCCAGCAGGTCGGCGGCGTCGAGTGCTATCCGGTCACCGGTGAGATCACCTACGGTCTGGAGCGTCTGGCGATGTACCTGCAGGGCGTCGACTCGGTCTACGACCTGGTCTACTCCGACGGCCCGTTCGGCAAGGTCAGCTACGGCGACGTGTTCCACCAGAACGAAGTGGAGCAGTCGACCTACAACTTCGAGCACGCCAACGTCGACAAGCTGTTCGGGCTGTTCGATTTCTATGAAAGTGAAGCCAACCGCTTGATGGAACTGGAGCTGCCGCTGCCGGCCTACGAGATGGTCATCAAGGCATCGCACACCTTCAACCTGCTGGACGCCCGTCGCGCCATCTCGGTAACCGAGCGTCAGCGCTACATTCTCCGTGTTCGCACCCTGTCCCGCGCGATTGCCCAGAGCTACCTGCTGGCCCGCGCCCGCCTCGGCTTCCCGATGGCCACCCCCGAATTGCGTGACGAAGTACTGGCCAAGCTGAAGGAGGCCGAATAATGCAGGCGCAGGATTTTCTCGTTGAACTGGGCACCGAAGAGCTGCCTCCCAAGGCCCTGAAGAAGCTGGCCGAAGCCTTTCTGGCCGGGGTTGAAGGCGGCCTGAAGGACACCGGTCTGGGCTACGCCAAGGCCCGCTACTACGCCGCGCCGCGCCGCCTGGCCGTGCTGGTCGAGGCGCTGGCAACCCAGCAGCCAGACCGCACCACCCAGCTTGATGGCCCGCCGTTGCAGGCTGCATTCGACGCCGACGGCAACCCGACCAAGGCCGCCGAGGGCTTTGCCCGCAAGTGTGGCGTCAATCTGGCTGAGATCGACCAGAGGGGCCCGAAGCTGCGCTTCGTGCAGAACATCCCGGGCCAGCCGGCCACCGATCTGCTGCCCGGCATCGTTGACGCCGCACTGGCAGCGCTGCCGATTCCCAAGCGCATGCGCTGGGGTGCCCGCAAGACCGAATTCGTTCGCCCGACCCAGTGGCTGGTCATGCTGCTGGGTGATCAGGTCGTGCCCTGCGAGATTCTCTCACAGCGTGCCGGTAACCTGTCCCGCGGCCACCGCTTCCACCACCCGGATCAGGTCACCATCGCCAGTCCGGCTGCCTACGCCGAGACCCTGCGCAGCGCCCACGTGATCGCCGATTTCGCCGAACGCCGCGAGATCATCAAGAGCCGCGTCGACACCCTGGCCGCCGAGCAGCAGGGCACGGCCATCGTGCCGGCCGATCTGCTCGACGAAGTCACCGCGCTGGTCGAATGGCCGGTACCGCTGGTCTGCAGCTTCGAGGAGCGCTTCCTTGAGGTGCCGCAGGAAGCGCTGATTTCCACCATGCAGGATAACCAGAAGTACTTCTGCCTGCTGGATGCCAACGGCAAGCTGCTGCCGCGCTTTATCACCATCTCCAACCTGGAGAGCAAGGACCCGGCACAGATCATCGCCGGTAACGAGAAGGTAGTGCGCCCGCGCCTGACCGACGCCGAGTTCTTCTTCAAGCAGGACCAGAAACAGCCGCTGGAAACCCGCAACCAGCGTCTGGCGAACGTGGTATTCCAGGCCGAGCTGGGCAGCGTATTCGACAAGGCCAAACGCGTGTCCGAGCTGGCCGGCTTTATTGCCGAGCACATCGGCGGCGACGCCGGCCGTGCTGCCCGTGCGGGCCTGCTGTCCAAGTGCGACCTTGCAACCGAGATGGTCGGCGAGTTTCCGGAACTGCAGGGTATTGCCGGCTACTACTACGCCAAGCACGACGGCGAAGCCGACGACGTGGCGCTGGCACTGAACGAGCAGTACATGCCGCGCGGTGCCGGGGCCGAACTGCCAAGCACCCTCACCGGCGCTGCAGTGGCGCTGGCAGACAAGATCGACACCCTGGTCTGCATCTTCGGTATCGGCATGCTGCCGACCGGCTCCAAGGACCCGTATGCCCTGCGCCGTGCCGCCCTCGGCGTCCTGCGTATCCTGATCGAGAAGCAGCTGGACCTGGATCTGGCCACTGCGCTGGAACACGCCGTGGAGACCAACCAGGAACTGGGCTTTGCCCAGGCGACTACCGCCGGACTGAAAGGTGAGGCGCTGGTTGCCCAGGTGCAGGACTTCATCTTCGATCGCCTGCGCGCCCGCTACGAGGATGAAGGTATCGACGTTGCGGTGTACCAGTCGGTACGCGCCGTCAGCCCCACCTCGCCGCTGGACTTCGATCAGCGTGTACAGGCCGTCCAGGCCTTCCGCCGACTGCCCGAGGCCGAGGCCCTGGCTGCTGCCAACAAGCGGGTGTCCAACATCCTGTCCAAGGCTGACGGCAGCGTCAGCGAGCAGATCAATACTGCGCTGCTGCAGGAAGCCGCCGAGCAGGCACTGGCGAACGCCATCGCCGCTGCAGAGCAGGCGGTAGCGCCGCTGGCATCCCAACGGCAGTACAACGCGACGCTGGAGCAACTGGCCGCCCTGCGCGCGCCGGTGGACGCCTTCTTCGAACAGGTACTGGTCAACGCCGAGGATGACGCCGTCAAGACCAACCGCTACGCGTTGCTGGCACGTCTGCGCGGCCTGTTCCTCGGCGTTGCGGATATTTCGCTGCTCGGCTGACGCCGCTGCAAGCTACAAGCTGCAAGCGGCAAGCCGCCCGTGCTGACTTGTAGCTTGCCGCTTGGAGCTTGTCGCTATGAAGTTAATCATTCTCGACCGCGACGGGGTCATCAATCAGGACTCCGACGCCTATATCAAATCCCTCGACGAGTGGATTCCCTTACCCGGCTCCATCGACGCCATTGCGCGCCTGAGCAAGGCCGGCTGGACTGTCGCAGTGGCCACCAACCAATCTGGTATTGGCCGGGGCTACTATGACGAGGCCACGCTGCAGGCCATGCATGACCGGCTGCGCCAGCTGGTAGCAGAGCAGGGCGGCAAGGTGGATCTGATACGTTACTGTCCGCACGCTCCTGATGCCGGTTGCGATTGCCGCAAGCCGCTGCCAGGGCTGTTCAGGCAGATTGCCGATGACCTTGGCCAGCCGCTCGATGGCGTTCCCACCGTGGGCGATAGCCTGCGTGACCTCGAGGCCGGCTGCGCCGTCGGTTGTACGCCCTATCTGGTACGTACCGGCAAGGGTGCGAATGCCGAGCACAAGACACTGCCCGCCGGTACGCGGGTATTCGATGATCTGGCAGCTGTTGTCGACCACCTCCTGGAAGCTTGAACCATGTCTCTGCTGATGCGCCTTCGCGTCGTTTTGTTCTACCTGTTGCTGTCGGCCAGCGCTGCCGTCTGGTGCATTCTGGTCACCCCGCTCGCGCTGTTTCTGAGCGTTCGCTGGCGGATCAAGGTCATCATCGAGTGGTGGTCCGCTATCGCTGTGTGGCTGGCGAAGAACATCGTCGGCATCCGCTACGAGATATCCGGTCTGGAGAACATTCCGGATCAGCCAGGGGTGATCCTCGCCAACCACCAGAGCACCTGGGAAACCTTCTTTCTGCCACGTGTATTCCGTCCGCAAACCCAGTTGATCAAGCGCGAGCTGCTGTATGTCCCCTTCTTTGGCTGGGCCTTTGCGCTGGCCAAACCGATTGCGATTGACCGCAGCAAGGCGCGCGACTCGCTGCAGCAGCTGACACGCACTGGCGGTGAACGCCTGAAGGACGGCATGTGGATCCTGGTCTTCCCGGAAGGTACCCGCATCGCCCCCGGAGAGACGGTCAAATTCTCCCGTGGTGGCGCTGCGCTAGCCTGTGCCAATAACGCCCCCATTATTCCCGTTGCGCACAATGCCGGGGAGTTCTGGCCGCGTCAGGGCTGGGCCAAGAAGCCCGGCACCGTCAAGGTGATGATCGGCCCCGCGATCTATCCGGCCGGTGCCGATCCGCGCTCGATCGTCGCCGCCAACAAACAGGCTGAAAGCTGGATCAACCAGCAGTTGCAGGGCCTGAAAGACGCCTAAGCCCGACTGGTCCATAATGGGTGTTCTGACGCGGCGTACCGCGATTTCATCAACTGCTCGACCGGTGTCTTGATATGGATATTAACCGCTACCTCCGCGCCCTGGCCGAAAAGGGCGGCTCCGACCTGTTTTTCAGTGTCGGTGCGCCCGTGACCCTCAAGCGTGAGGGTGACTTCTTCGCCTTCGGCAATCAGCCGCTGGCAGCCGGTGCCGTCAGGGAACTGGCCTGGCAGGTGATGAACGAAAAGCAGATTGAGGAGTTCGAACGCGAGCAGGAGATGAACCTGGCGGTTGGCCTACCCAACCTGGGCCGCTTCCGCATCAACGTGTTCTACCAGCGCAGTGAAGTAGGTATGGTCGTGCGCCATATCAGCAACAAGATTCCTCCCTTCGCTGACCTTGGCCTGCCGCAGCAGCTGGAACGACTGGCACTCAAGGATCGCGGCCTGGTGCTGGTGGTCGGCGCCACCGGTTCAGGCAAGTCGACAACCCTCGCCTCCATGCTGGATTACCGCAATACCAATCGGGCGGGACACATTGTCTGCATTGAAGACCCGATCGAGTTTCTGCACAGGCACAAGAAATCGATCATCGATCAGCGGGAAGTCGGCCTGGATACCCAGAGCTTCGAACATGCGCTGCGCAATGTTCTGCGCGAATCGCCTGACGTCATCATGATCGGCGAGATACGCGACAAGGCGACCATGCAGCACGCGCTGCACTACAGCGAGACCGGTCACCTGGTGGTTGCCACCCTGCACGCCACCAACAGCGTCCAGGCCATCGAGCGCATGGTCAACCTGTTCCCGGAAGGCGAGCGCAAACAGACGCTCAGTGATATCTCGATGAATCTGGCAGGCATTATTGCCCAGCGGCTGGTACCTGCGGTGCATCAGAAGCGCGTGGCCGCCGTCGAGGTACTGCTGCGCACGCCCTACATCCGTAACCTGATTGCCCGCGACGAACTGTCCGAGATCAAGGACTCGATGAACCGCGGCCAGGAGCCCGGCCTGCAAAGCTTTGATCAGCACCTGTACGACCTGCTGACCGACGGCAAGATCACCATGGAGATGGCGCTGCGCTACGCTGACTCGCCAACGGATCTGAAGCTGAAGTCCAAGTTCAGCGATACCCGCAGCGAATCGCCATTGGGCATGCCACAGCAACCTGAACCAGAACCGGAACTTTCATTCAAGCCGGCAACGCCGGGTAACGAGTTTTCCGATTCCGATCTGACCGACGACTTTCGTTGATCGCCAGACACTAAAAACCCCTTTGACCCTACGATCAAAGGGGTTTTTTATCGCCTGATCAGACGTCCAGGTTGGACACCGCCAGAGCATTGGACTCGATAAATTCGCGGCGCGGTTCCACGTGGTCACCCATCAGCGTGTTGAAGATCTGGTCCGCAGCGATAGCGTCTTCAATATTCACCCGCAGCATACGGCGACTTTCCGGATCCATGGTGGTTTCCCACAGCTGCTCCGGATTCATCTCGCCCAGCCCCTTGTAACGCTGGATAGTATGACGGCGTGCGGTTTCGTTCATCATCCATTCAAGGGCTTCCTTGAAGTTGCTGATCGGCTTCTTGCGCTCGCCGCGCTGCATATAGGCGCCGGGCTCCAGCAGGGTCTGCAGCTTCTCACCCAGCTCGGCCATGGTGCGATAGTCATTGCTGGCGAACAGGTCACGGTTGAAGGTGACATAGTTCGACAAACCGTGGGTAATGGACTCGACCTCCGGTAGCCAGAGATGCCGTTCCGGGTCTTCCCGAAGGCTGACACGGAACTCCTGACCGGATCGCTCCGTGGGTGCGACGCGCTCTGCAAACCCTTTAATCCAGGTCTCCATAAAGGCCTTATCGGCCAGGTTCTCCACACTCAGGCGGGGCAGATAGATGAAGTGCTCCATCAACTCCTGCGGATACAGGCGAGCCAGGCGCTTGAGCGTTTTCATCACGCTGCGGAATTCCTGTACCAGACGCTCCAGTGCCTGACCGGTGATCCCCAGCGCGCCTTCGGTAACGTACAGATAGGAATCTTCAAGGGCTGACTGTGTCAGGTACTCTTCGAGTGCCTCATCGTCCTTCAGGTACTGTTCCTGCTTGCCCTTCTTGATCTTGTAGAGCGGCGGCTGGGCAATGTAGATGTAGCCGTTTTCGATCAGCTCTGGCATTTGACGGAAGAAGAACGTCAGCAGCAGAGTACGAATGTGCGAGCCGTCGACGTCAGCATCGGTCATGATGATGATGTTGTGGTAACGCAGCTTTTGGATGTTGAACTCTTCGCGGCCAATACCACAACCCAATGCGGTAATCAGCGTGCCCACCTCGGCAGAGGAGAGCATCTTGTCAAAGCGTGCCTTCTCGACGTTGAGGATCTTACCCTTCAGCGGCAGGATGGCCTGGGTCCGGCGGTTACGGCCCTGCTTGGCAGAGCCGCCCGCGGAGTCACCTTCCACAATGTAGAGTTCAGACAGTGCCGGATCCTTCTCCTGGCAATCTGCCAGTTTGCCCGGCAGGCCGGCGATATCCAGTGCGCCTTTGCGGCGGGTCATTTCACGGGCCTTGCGGGCGGCTTCGCGTGCCCGGGCGGCATCAATCATCTTGCCCACTACGGCCTTGGCCTCACCGGGCTTCTCCAGCAGGTAGTCGGCAAAGAATTTGTTCATTTCCTGCTCGACGGCGGTCTTCACTTCGGATGACACCAGCTTGTCCTTGGTCTGGGACGAGAACTTGGGATCCGGCACCTTGACCGAAATGATGGCCGTCAAACCTTCACGGGCATCGTCACCAGAGGTATTGACCTTAAGCTTTTTCAGCAAGCCTTCCTGTTCGATATAGCTGTTCAGGCTGCGGGTGAGAGCGCTGCGGAAGCCGGCGAGGTGCGTACCGCCATCGCGCTGGGGAATGTTGTTGGTGAAGCAGAGAATGCTCTCGTTAAAGCTGTCATTCCACTGCATCGCCACTTCAACGCCGATGCCGTCTTCACGCTGAAGATTGAAGTGGAACACCGAGTTGATGGTGCTCTTGTTCTGGTTCAGGTACTCGACGAATGCGCGCAGGCCGCCTTCGTAGCGGAACAGTTCGTGCTTGCCAGTGCGCTCGTCTCGCAGGTTGATACCCACCCCGGAGTTCAGGAAAGACAGTTCGCGCAGGCGTTTGGCGAGGATATCCCAGCTGAATGAGATGCTGCTGAAGGTCTCGGCCGAGGGTTTGAAATGAATCTGGGTACCCGTGCTATCGGTGTCACCAACTGCCGCCAGAGGGGCTTGCGGCACACCATGGACGTAGGTCTGCTCCCAGACCTTGCCTTCGCGGCGAATGGTCAACACCAGCTTCTCCGAGAGGGCGTTTACCACCGATACACCCACACCGTGCAGACCGCCGGAGACCTTGTAGCTGTTATCGTCGAACTTACCGCCGGCGTGCAGAACAGTCATGATGACCTCTGCAGCGGACACCCCTTCCTCGTGTGCATCGACCGGGATACCGCGGCCGTTGTCACGGACACTGATCGACTCGTCGGTATGGATGGTGATGTCGATATCACTGCAGTAGCCAGCCAGGGCTTCATCGATCGAGTTATCGACGACTTCAAAGACCATGTGGTGAAGGCCGGTGCCGTCATCGGTGTCACCGATGTACATACCGGGACGCTTACGCACCGCATCAAGGCCCTTCAGAACCTTAATACTCGATGAATCATAGGCTTTGTTATCGGTCATCTTAAGTCACTCCAGACTTCATTCGGTCTGCACAATGTGCCCATGTTCCACGTGGAACATGGATAAGGGTGTGTCTGCTTGCCAGCATTCACTCAACGAATCCGCATCGACGCAGCTGATAAACACCTGACAATCGAGCGACTCGAGCAAGCGGCACAGCGCTTGCCGATGGTGACGATCCAGCTCAGAGGGGAGGTCGTCGACCAGGAATACACAATCTCGCTGCCTTTCCATCAGACCTAGCAGCCGCCCTTGCGCGATCTTCATCGCACAGACGACCAGCTTTTGCTGACCTCTGGACAACACTTCGGCGGCGTTCATCCCGTTGACCCGCAGTCGCAGGTCAGCGCGCTGTGGGCCAGCCTGGGTATGCCCGAGTGCTATATCACGATCGAACTGCGACTCCAGCACCTCAGCCAGACCGCGCTCGCGATCCCAACCGCGAAAATAGCTTAGCGTTAGCCCATCTATCTGCAGCAGCTCCGCGAGTACGCCTTCGAACACCGGCTTCAGCTGTTGCAGATACGCCTGTCGGAAGCCGTCAATCTGCTCGCCAGAAGCGACCAGCTCGGCCTCCCAGGGGGCTAGCAGCGAACGTTCGATTCTACCACGTCGCAGCAGCGAATTCCGTTGTTTGAGGCTCTTTTGCAGTCGTTGCCACGCCGGGAGAAAACGATGTTCCACGTGGAACACACCCCAATCCAGATACTGCCGACGTTGTTTGGGAGCGCCCTCAAGCAAGCGAAAACTGTCCGGGTTGATCAACTGCAATGGCAGGACTTCGGCGAGCTCGGCGGTACTACGTGCGTTCTGGCCATTGATACGAATGTCGTAGTCGGCCTGCCGACTGCGAGTAATACCAATCTTGCTGGAGTTGCCACCCGACAAAAAAACCTCGCCAAAGACAGTACAGCTATCCTGCTGGTACTGAATAACGGGCTGCAATCGGGTACTGCGGAAGGATCGGGCGAGGCCAAGAATATGAATGGCCTCAAGCAAGCTGGTCTTGCCACTGCCGTTCGGACCGGAAACGAGGTTGATACGAGGAGAGGGGAGAAGGGTCACCGGGTTCAGATTACGCACCGCGGTGACCGTCAAACGAGATAGCGGCATTGCGCGTCAGAGACGCATCGGCATGACGACGTAAAGGCTTTCGTCAGATTCGGCTTCCTGGATCAGTGCACTGCTGTTGGCATCAGACAACACCAGCTTGGCCTGCTCGTGACCCAGTACGTTCATCACATCCAGCAGGTAGCTGACGTTGAAGCCGATCTCAAGCGGTGCACCGCTGTAATCCACCACGACTTCTTCTTCGGCTTCTTCCTGCTCGGGGTTGTTGGCCTGAATCTTCAGTTGACCCGATTCCAGTGTCAGACGGATACCGCGATACTTTTCATTGGACAGAATCGCCGTCCGGCTAAACGCGTCACGCAGGCTATGGCGATCAGCCACAACAATCTTGTCGCCGCCGCGCGGCAACACGCGCTCGTAGTCCGGGAACTTGCCATCCACCAGTTTGGAGGTAAAGGTAAAGTCACCGGTGGTAGCGCGAATGTGGTGCGTACCCAGTACGACGTTAACCAGGTCATCGGCCTCGCCAAGCAGACGCGCCAATTCAAGAACGCCCTTGCGCGGCACAATCAACTGGTAGCGTTCCTGGTAATCGATGTTCGCATCAACGGTGCACATCGCCATGCGGTGGCCGTCGGTCGCGACCGCCCGCAGCTGACCCTGATTGATCTCCAGCAGCAGACCGTTCAGATAATAGCGTACGTCCTGCTGCGCCATGGCAAAGCTGGTGCGCTCAATCAGGCGACGCAGCTTACCCTGACTGACGGCGAAACTCATCGCACCCGGGCCGTCTTCAACATTGGGGAAATCGTTTGCCGGCAGGGTCGCCAGGGTAAACCGACTGCGCCCGGCCTTGATCAGTGCCTTGCCGTCTTCGACCTTGAAGTTCAGCGTGGCATCGTCCGGCAACGATTTACAGATATCCATCAGCTTGCGGGCAGGAACGGTTATCTCGCCGTCCTCGCAGGCTTCATCCAACGCGATACGGCCAACCAGCTCGACTTCCAGGTCGGTACCGGTCAGTGACAGGGTGTTGCCGTCGACCACGAGCAGGACGTTGGACAGAACCGGCAGGGTCTGGCGACGTTCCACAACGCCGGCAACCAGTTGCAGGGGCTTCAACAGAGCTTCTCGCTGAATGGTGAATTGCATTGTCTTCCTTCGACCTCGTGCTGGTTGGCAGTGATGTGGGCTGACGGGCTCAGGTCGTCAGCGTCCTCAACAGATTCTTGTAGTCCTCGCGGATATCCGCATCAGTCTCGCGCAACTCGGCAATCTTGCGCGTGGCATGCAATACCGTTGTGTGATCCCGTCCACCAAACGCATCGCCAATCTCGGGAAGGCTGTGGTTGGTCAACTCCTTGGCCAGGGCCATGGCAACCTGACGGGGCCGTGCAACGGAGCGGGAGCGACGTTTGGACAGGACGTCGGCTACCTTGATCTTGTAGTACTCGGCGACGGTGCGCTGAATATTATCGATACTCACCAACTTGTCCTGCAAGGCGAGCAGGTCCTTGAGCGACTCACGAATCAGCTCAATGGTGATGTCGCGTCCCATAAAATGCGCACTGGCGATGACCCGCTTGAGTGCACCTTCCAGTTCGCGGACGTTGGAGCGAATACGCTGGGCAATAAAGAAAGCCGCATCGTGAGGCAGATCAACCCGGGACTGCTCGGCCTTCTTCATCAGAATGGCAACGCGGGTTTCCAGCTCGGGCGGCTCGACAGCGACGGTCAGGCCCCAACCAAAACGAGACTTGAGCCGCTCTTCCAAGCCGTCAATTTCCTTGGGGTACCGGTCACTGGTGAGAATGACCTGCTGCCCGCCTTCAAGCAGCGCGTTGAAGGTGTGGAAGAACTCTTCCTGCGAGCGCTCTTTCTTGGCAAAGAACTGAATATCGTCAATCAACAGCGCATCGACCGAACGGTAATAACGCTTGAAGTCGTTGATGGCGTTCATTTGCAGCGCCTTGACCATATCGGCGACGAAACGCTCGGAATGCAGATACACGATCCGGGCAGCCGGATTCTTCTTCAGCAGATGGTTACCAACCGCGTGCATCAAGTGGGTCTTGCCCAGGCCAACGCCCCCATAAAGGAACAGCGGGTTATAGCCATGCTTGGGATTGTCCGCAACCTGCCAGGCTGCAGCGCGGGCAAGCTGGTTAGACTTGCCCTCGACGAAGTTCTCGAAGGTAAAACTGCGGTTAAGCAGACTGGTGTGCTTGATCAAGGTCGGCGGCGCCTGCGGCTGATCTGCAGAATTACCGGCCAGTTCAGCGGCTGCCTCGGCAGTACCGCTGTGATCAACCAGCGGTTGCGGCTGAGACTCGACCACCACCGGCGTAACCGGAGCAGCTACCGGAATCGGTGCAGGGGCAGCTGTCGCTGACTGCAGCGGTCGCGGCGCAGGCGCGGAGACCGGCGCGGCAGCAGTACGACGACTGCCAATCAGCAGCGACACCATCGGCGCCTGCCCCTGAGACAAATCGTCCATCAACTCCTGGATGCGATTGAGGTACTTGTCATTGACCCAGTCCAGCACGAACCGGTTGGGTGCATACAGACGGATCTCCGCCTGGTCGCCATCGACCTGCAACGGGCGAATCCAGGTATTGAACTGTTGGGATGGTAGCTCATCACGCAAAAAATCGATGCATTGCTGCCAAAGTGCAACAGACACTGAATTCCCCCGGGACCACTGATGCCAGCGGCTGTTATTGAGTACAAAAAAGAGACTTCAGACCGCACTGAAAAGCGGTACTGACAGAGCGCTCTATTCTATCTGCTCCCCCCCTACTTATCCACACGCGTGACCGAAGCCGGGCTAAAAAAGTATCGCCAACGCCGACCCTCGACGTGCAGCAGAAACGATGAAAAAACGGTAACACCCGCGAAATCAGGGCGCCGTAGAAGCTGTGGACAAGGCAGCCTCAACATTGTTGGCAACAGAGCACGATCAATGGGGATAACTCCACCTGTGGATATCCCGCCCGGTTATCCACAGGTGGAGCACAGGAGTCAGATAGTCCGGGCAACCGGATGTCAACAGCCTTATGCTTACGGCAACCCATTGAGCTATATGGGAAAATTCAGGTTACCCACAGAAATGTGGTCGCCTATACATAGCTATATCTTTAATCTCTTAAACAATCTCATTTCTTATATTTTTATCTATTCACGGGACGTTGAAAGGAAATTGACCACGGCACACTTTTTCTCTAGAATCACCGGTCCCTCGGAGGGGCACTTTGCTCTGATGTAACTTACTCAGGTATCTGAAGATGAAAAGAACGTTCCAACCCAGCGTACTGAAGCGCAAGCGCAACCACGGTTTCCGTGCTCGTATGGCTACCAAGAACGGCCGCGCTGTTCTGGCTCGCCGTCGTGCCAAAGGCCGTGCACGCCTGTCAGCCTAAGACCCGGTTTCCAGGTGGATCTCGGATTCGGCCCTGAATACAGGTTACTAAAACCTGGCCAGTTCAAAACCGTATTCGATGGAGCCACCTGCAAGGCCTCAGGACCCAGTCTGCTGCTGCTGGCCAGAGAAAACTCTCTGAGCCACGCGCGACTGGGTCTGGTCATTGCCAAGAAAAATGTCCGGCATGCGGTAGACCGCAACAAGGTCAAACGCATTGCTCGTGAATCGTTCAGACAGCATCGCGCTGAACTGGGCAATCTGGACATTGTCGTACTCGCCCGCAAGGGAGTAGGCGACCTGGACAATGCTGCGTTACATGCTCTGTATCAGGGCATGTGGCGCAGGCTGATCAAATCTGCTGCCAAAAACCGCTCACGTGACCCTGGACCCTCGTCATCCAATGCGTAGCATCGCGTTAGGGCTGATCAAGGTTTACCGCTACGCTATCAGTCCCCTGATGGCCAGTCACTGCCGTTTCTATCCCTCCTGTTCCTGCTACGCCCAGGAAGCCATCGAACAGCATGGTCTTCTCAAGGGAGGCTTGCTCAGTGCGCGCCGCCTCGGACGTTGCCACCCATGGAATCCCGGTGGGTATGATCCGGTACCCCCAGCTTCTGCCAACCGACCGAACCGAATGGCCAACAAACCATGAACCTCCAACGAAATATCCTCATTGGTGCACTGCTGGTTATCACCTATCTGATGGTGGTGCAGTGGAACAAGGATTTTGTCCAGCAGGATCTTGCGCCCGCAGCCCAGACGCAAGTAACCCCCCAGGACAGCAGTGACCTGCCCGGCGATCCTGGCGCCGTTGCCGATCCGCTGAACAGCGACGTTCCCGCGGCGATCAGTGCCGACGGTGAGGCACTGACGCCGGCCCAGGTGACGACTCCTTCCGCTGACGGTCAGCTGGTTCAGGTGAAAACCGACACCCTGGAACTGAGCATCAACCCGGTTGGTGGTGACATCGTTTCACTCACCCTGCCTCAGTATCCGACCCGCAAGGATCGTCCGGATCTGCCGTTCCAGCTGCTGGAACAATCGGGTAACCGTACCTACATTGCTCAAAGTGGTCTGACAGGGCAACAGGGCCCGGACAAGTCCACCGGCCGTGCACGCTACAGTGTCGAGCAGAACAGCTACACCCTGGCAGACGGCCAGGAGCAGCTGGTTGTTGACCTGAAATCCAGCAGCGACGGCGTGGATTTCACCAAGCGCTTCACCTTCACCCGTGGCAGCTATCTGGTCGACGTCAGCTACCTGATCGACAACCAGAGCGCGCAGCCCTGGAGCGGCAGCCTGTTTGGTCAGATCAAGCGCGATGGCAGTGGTGATCCGTCCAGCTCTACCGCAACCGGTATGGCCACCTTCCTCGGTGCCGCCTACTGGAGTGCCGATAACTCCTACACCAAGTTGAGTCTGTCCGACCTGGACGACAAGCAGCTGAGCGAGAGCGTGTCCGGTGGCTGGGTTGCCTGGCTGCAACACTACTTTGTCAGCGCCTGGGTTCCGAATGCCGAAACCAAGCACACCTACCGCACCCTGAAGGACCGCGGTGGCAACTACATCGTCGGCTTCACCAGCCCGTCGGTTCAGGTTGCAGCTGGTGAACAGCAGACCATTTCTGCCAGCTTCTACGCCGGCCCGAAAATTCAGGACGACCTGAAAGCCATTTCTCCCGGTCTGGAATTGACGGTCGACTACGGCTTCCTCTGGTGGATCGCCCAGCCGCTGTTCTGGGTTCTGAGCCTGATCCACGGCTTCGTCGGCAACTGGGGCTGGAGCATCATCCTGCTGACCTGCCTGATCAAGCTGATCTTCTTCCCGCTGTCTGCAACCAGCTATCGCTCCATGGCCAACATGCGCCGCGTTGCACCCAAGCTGCAGGCGCTGCGTGAGCAGTATGGCGATGACCGTCAGAAAATGTCCCAGGGTATGATGGAGCTGTACAAGAAGGAGAAGATCAACCCGCTGGGTGGCTGTCTGCCGATTCTGGTGCAGATGCCGGTCTTCATCGCCCTGTACTGGGTACTGATGGAAAGCGTCGAGATCCGTCAGGCCGAATGGCTGGGCTGGATCACCGACCTGTCGCTGAAAGACCCATACTTCATCCTGCCGATCATCATGGGCGCGACCATGTTCCTGCAACAGCAGCTGAACCCGACGCCGCCGGATCCGATGCAGGCCAAGGTAATGAAGATGCTGCCGATTGTCTTCACCTTCTTCTTCCTGTGGTTCCCGGCAGGTCTGGTGCTGTACTGGGTAGTCAACAACTGTCTGTCGATCGCACAACAGTGGTACATTACCCGCCAGATCGAAAAGGGCGCTGCGAGCAAGGACTAAGGTTCGGCACACCGCCAGTCAAACGCCCCGTTTTCGGGGCGTTTTGCTATCCACTGAAAACACCGGAGCCGCCATGAGCAAGCCTTATCACGCCGATACCATTGCCGCGCTGGCGACTGCCCCCGGCCAAGGCGGCGTCGGTATCATCCGGGTCTCCGGTCCCGGAGCCCGAGACATTGCCCAGCGCATCGCCCGCCGCGAGCTGCAACCGCGCTATGCCCACTATGGCCCGTTCTGGTCAGGTGAGCAGACACTGGACGAAGGTATCGCGCTGTTCTTCCCCGGCCCGCATTCCTTTACCGGTGAAGACGTGCTGGAGCTGCAGGGCCACGGCGGCCCGGTGGTGATGGATCTGCTGCTCAAGGCCTGTCTGGCCGCTGGTGCTCGTCAGGCGCGTCCCGGTGAATTCAGCGAACGCGCCTTCCTCAACGACAAACTGGATCTGGCCCAGGCCGAGGCCATTGCCGACCTGATTGAGGCCAGCTCCGAGCAGGCCGCGCGCAACGCGCTGAATTCGCTGCAGGGCGCATTCTCCCAGCGCGTGCACAGCCTGACCGAGTCGCTGATTGCGTTGCGTATCTATGTCGAAGCGGCCATCGATTTTCCCGAGGAAGAGATCGACTTTCTCGCCGACGGTCACGTGCTCAATCAGCTGCAGCAGGTGCAGGCAGACCTGCAGCAGGTCCAGCGTCAGGCCGGGCAGGGCGCACTGCTGCGCGACGGCATGACGGTGGTGATCGCCGGTCGACCCAACGCCGGCAAGTCCAGTCTGCTCAATGCTCTGGCCGGGCGCGAGAGCGCCATCGTCACCGATATTGCCGGCACCACGCGGGATATCCTGCGCGAACATATCCACATCGATGGCATGCCGTTGCACATCATCGACACCGCCGGCCTGCGCGACACAGAGGATCAGGTTGAGCGCATCGGCGTGCAAAGAGCGATGGCAGCAATCAGCGACGCTGACCGGATTCTGCTGATGGTCGATGCCAGTCAGCCGGAAGCGAAGAACCCGGAGTTGCTGTGGCCCGAGTTTCTCGAACAACACCCTGATCCGGCCAAGGTCACGCTGATTTACAACAAGGTAGACGTCACCGGCGATGCGGTAGCAGTCGAAACGGCGGATGATGGCTCGGTGGTCTTGCACCTGTCGGCCCGTCAGGGTGATGGTATCGACCTGCTACGCGAGCACCTGAAGGCCTGCATGGGCTTTGAGCAGACCGGCGAGAGCCTGTTCAGTGCCCGCCGCCGTCACCTGGAGGCGCTGGAAGAAGCCGCCACGTATCTTCAGCACGGCTTTGATCAACTGACCCTGATGGGGGCCGGCGAATTGCTGGCCGAAGACCTGCGCATGGCGCAGCAGGCGCTCGGCAAGATCACCGGCGAGTTCTCCGCCGATGATCTGCTGGGGCGGATTTTCTCCAGCTTCTGCATCGGCAAGTAACCTTTATCCCGAGCGCGGCTGGCTTAGCCGCAAGGTACTGACAGCCGCTGCAAGGCAGGCAAAGCAACCGGCGGCGATCAACGCGGCATGGGTGCCATTGTCGACGAACAGGTTGAACATCAACGCCACCAGCGCCGCACCGCTGGTCTGGCCAACCAGCCTGGCGGTGCTCAGCATGCCACTGGCGCCGCCACTGCGGTGCAAGGGGGCAGCGGTAATGATGGTGTGATTGTTGGGCGACTGGAACAGCCCGAACCCGGCGCCGCACAGCACCATCCAGCCGAGTATTGCGCCAGTTCCCGGCTTGTCCGGCAATGCTGCCAAGCCCCAAAGACCTCCGGCGAACAGCAGCATGCCAATACCACCCAGCAAGCCCGCGTGAAAGCGCTCCAGCAGCCGCCCGGCCAGGGGCGCGCTAACCATGGTCGCCAGCGGCCAGGGCGTCATCAGCAAACCGGTTTGCATGGCATTGAGTCCAAGCTGCTGCTGGAAGTAGAAGGGGATGGAGACCATCGCCAGCATCTGCCCGGCGAACGCGGTGATCGAACTGCCGATCGACAGGGCAAAAATGGGAATGCGCAGCAGATCCACCGGCAGCAACGGCATGCTACGGCTCAGCTGTCGGCGCACGAACAGCCAACCCAGCGGGCCGCCAATCAACAATGGCCCGAGCAGCCACCAGCCGGCGTGGCCCTGGGCTACACCGGTGACAGCCATAAAGAAGCAACCCAGCGTAAGTACATTAAGCACTGCGCTTGGCAGATCAAAGCGCAGGCTAGGTACACCTTCATTGGCGGGCAGAAACTTCCAGCCCATCAGCAGGGCCAGCAGGCCGACGGGGGCGCTGACCGCAAACAGCCAGGGCCAACTGGCGAGCGACAAAATGACTGCTGCCACGCTGGGGCCGGCAGCGGCGGCCACCGAGACGATCAGGGTATTGAGCGCCACACCGCGGGCCAGGCGTGCGCGGGGATAAATCAGTCGGGTCAGGGCGCCGTTGACGCTCATCACCGCTGCAGCGCCCAGCCCCTGCAGCATGCGCGCAAGGGTCAGCTGCAACAATGAATCACTCAGGGCGCAGACTATCGACATGGCAGAAAACACCGCCAGCCCGATCAGATAGATACGCCGGTAGCTCCACAGGTCGCCAAGCGAAGCCAGAGGCAGCAAGCTGACCGCTATCACCAGCTGGTAGGCGTTGACCACCCAGATCGAGTTGGCCGCACTGGTGCCCAGATCATTGGCGATGGTGGGCAATGCGACATTGGCAATCATGCCGTCCAGCACGGCCATGGTCACGCCCAGCGCAATCGCAATGATCGCGCCGAGTCGTGCGGGCATGGGTAATCCGTCGTTGCTGGCAGGTGACACAACTCGCCTCGATAGAGCAGAACCAGCCGGTCACCTTAGCATAGAGGCGTGCGTTATCAGCTCCAGCCAGCCACCTCGTGGACCGGAGCGGCACGCTGCACCAGGCAGCGACCATCGCGCACCGATGCAAGAACCGGGCTCTGATTCAGCAGTACCTCATACGGCGTTGTGCCGTTGAGCACCATGCAGCGTGCGGGGTTGCCGACCGCGATGCCGTACTCGGCAAGATTGAGCGCCGCAGCGCCGTTATCGGTAACGATTTCCAGCGCGGTTTCTATCCGCTCCATACCCAGCATGTGGCAGGCATGCAGGCCGACATCCAGCGTGCGCAGCAGATTACCGTTGCCCATCGGATACCAGGGGTCACGGATCGAATCCTGACCAAAACAGACCTTGAGACCGGCATCCAGCAATTCGGGCACCCGGGTGATGCCACGGCGTTTTGGATACCCATCAAATCGGCCCTGCAGGTGCAGGTTCTCGGTCGGCAGCGCGACAAAGCGCAGGCCCGACTTGCCGAGCAGGCGGAACAGCCGGCTGCAGTAGGCGTCTTCGTAGGAGTGCATGGCACAGGTGTGGCTGGCGGTAACCCGGCTGCCGTAATCGCGACTCAGGGCCTCGGCGGCGAGCACTTCGAGGAAGCGCGACTGCGGATCGTCAATCTCGTCGCAGTGCACGTCCACCAGGCAATCATTGGCTTCGGCCAGATCCATCAGCAGCTTGACCGACTCCACGCCGTAATCGCGAGTGAACTCAAAATGCGGGATACCGCCAATCACATCGGCACCCACCGTCACCGCGTCACTCATTAGCTCCTTACCGCCCGGGAAGGACAGAATGCCCTCCTGCGGGAAGGCAACAATCTGCAGATCAACAAGTTCCCGCACTCGGTCACGTACTTCAACCATCGCCCGCAGCGCGGTCAGCTGCGGATCGGTGACATCAACGTGGGTACGCACGTACTGAATGCCGTGGGCGGCAAACAGCTTCAGCGTCTGCTCGGCACGGCTGATGACGTCGTCGCGGCTGAGCATCGCCTTGCGCTCGCCCCAGCACTCGATACCTTCGAACAGGGTACCGCTCTGGTTCCAGCGCGGCTGGCCGGCGGTGAGCGCAGCATCCAGGTGAATGTGCGGCTCGACAAAGGGCGGCAGCAGCAGGTTGCCGCCGGCATCGAGTTCATCGGCGGCAGCGACCACATCCGCGCTCTGGGGCTCGATCCGGCTGAACCGCCCTGCGCTGATCTCGACCCGATACAGGCCGGTTTCACCAGGCAGGCGAGCATTAACGATGGCAGACAGGGTCTGGGTCATGGGGTATCTCCACATTCGGGTGTCATAGTGGGCTCGTGCATCAGCAGATGAGCCAGAATCAGGTTGTAGATGTCTGTCGGCTTGGCCGGGTCCAGCCCGGTCTCACGGAACAGACGATCGAGGCGGTTGCGCACCGAGTTGCGATGGCTGCCCAGTGCAGCGGCCGCCGCGCTGATATTGCCGCCATGTCGCAGCCAGGCATCGATAGTCGGCGCCAGGTGCTGTAGCAAGGTCTGATGTTCGGCAAACCAGGGGGCGACGAAGTCGGCGCGCGCGCCCGCATCGCCAATGCGTAGCTGCAGCTTCTCCAGCAAACTGCCCGCTCGGCTTTCAGCATCCCGCCAGGCCAGCTGTTCACGTTGCACAATGGCCCGTCCGATGACCTCGGTCACCGTCACCATCGGCAGCGAATACGGCTGCTCAAGCAATGGCAACTGCTGCTGATCTGCCAACTTCAGAAGGGCCGCAGGCAAGCGACCGATGTAGGCATCACCGGTCAGAATCACCAGGCCGGCAACCTTGGCCGCCACCCCCTCGTAAAGCAGCTCAAACAGGTTATCGACGCTGTGGTGGCGACCAATGCCGGTGATGAACACCAGCTCTCCACCCTTGATCCACGGCGTAAAGGAACGGTTTTCCGCGACATACGGCCAGCGGACAACACGCTGCGCACCGGCGTGACCGGCACGCAGACGAATAGCCCCAAGCCCGGGTAACAACGGGACATCCTCGGTGCGCAGCAATGGACTCACAGGTTGCTCATCAGCGCCGCGCGGCGCTCCTTGACCGCACTGACCAGCAGGGCCAACAAGGCGTAGGACGCGGCAGCGACCAGTACGCCAACCACCGGCGCAATCCAGTTGGAGGTATAGGCCACCAGCGAACCCAGTGCGTAGGCTATCAGACCGATCACATTGAACGCGGGCAGGGCAGTGGAACCCAGATCAGCGTAGCGGCCGCGCCAGGTCACAAAATAGTTGGCCATGATCACGCCACCGACCGGCGGGATAAAGGTGCCGAGCAGAATCAGGAACGGGATCAGCCACTCATACATACCCAGTACCGCCAGCAGCGTGCCAATTGCCGCGCCGATCACGGTGATGGTCCGGCGACGCTCGGTGCGCAGCAGGTTGCAGCCGGCCACGGCAAAGTTGTAGACGGTGTTGTCCTGGGTGGTCCAGAGATTGAGGAACAGCATCAGCACGCCCAGCGTCGCCAGCCCTTGTGCCACCAGAATGTCGACGATGTCGGCCTGTTGATAGACCAGCGCGCCGAAGGCGCCCACCAGCGTCATCAGCCCGTTACCGATAAAGAACGCCGCCAGGGTCGCGATGACGGCTGCCTTGCCGGACTTGGCAAAACGGGTCCAGTTGGTGGCCTGGGTACCGCCACTGACAAAGGTCCCGAACACCATGGTGATGGCTGCAGCCACACTGAGCTCCGCACTGGGTGCGATGGCGCTCAGACCGGACAGGCCACCGGCGTCTTTGGTGGCGATCCCGAGGCTCACCGCGATCAGAATCAGCATCGCAGGTACGGCAAAGCGTGACAGCAGATCCAGACCTCGGTAGCCAACGAAGGCACTGATACAAAAACCGAACCCGAACACCACCATCAGCGGCAGCGTCAGGCTATCGGGCAGGCCGGTCATTTTCACCAACAACAGCGCCATGGTTGCCGTACCCCAGGCGTACCAGCCGATCTGGGTAAAGCCGAGAATGAAGTCGGACAGCTTGCTGCCGATCTCACCGAAGGCGTAGCGGCTCATCAACGCCGTATTCAGCCCCGAGCGCGCGGCAATATAGCCCAGAATGGCTGCATAGGCGCCGAGCAGCAGGTTGCCAATTAACAGAACCCACAGAGTCGTAGAAAAATCAAAGGCAGCGCCAACACTGCCACCTGCCCACATGGTGGCACTGAAGAAGGTAAAGCCCAGCAGCACAAAACTCATCGACCACATGCTCTTGCGGGCGGTTTCCGGTACCGGACTCAACGGGTAATCGGGGTCCGTGGTGCGCTCTGACTGGTTCATCCTGGTATCTCCGCTTTGCTGAAAAAGGACGTCTGCGTGCATGCAGACGTACATCACCGGTGATTTAGCAACCGCTGTGCCAGTCCATGGATTTCCCGGTGAAGAGCGAGCATCGATGCGCAAATGCATGTGCAATCTGCACAGCATAGCGATAAGCATGCACCCGAACAGCGCGGTAAAAGTGAAAAAACGGCGTATAAGGTCTGTGGAAAACCCGGCCCCAACCCGGTCGATAACCCTGGGGACAGCCTGAGGTGAAATCCCCCTGTGGATAAACACCTCAGTTACCCACAGGCAACGCACCGCTTGCACCCCCATCCAACGACCGCTTTCACACAACCTTTTGAGTTGTGCAAGATTCTGATCTATAAGGATTTATATGAGTTATTCACAGAAAAGTGGCTACGTATATACATTAACTAATTCAAGGTTTATATAAATCTTTCTTTTCTTATCTATATCTATCTGGACGTTTTTCCACACTCGGCCCGTTGTACAAAAAGTGTTCAGCCAAAGCTGCAATTTTTTCCCCTTGGGCCTATAATCAGCCCCTTTTTTCCGCGTCAGGCACAGGCCTGACAATCGAGGTGACAGGTGGATTTCCCCAGCCGTTTTGACGTCATAGTGGTAGGCGGTGGCCATGCCGGTACCGAAGCTGCACTCGCTGCTGCCCGTATGGGGGTGAAAACCCTGCTGCTCAGCCATAACGTCGAAACCCTCGGTCAGATGAGCTGCAACCCGGCGATTGGCGGGATCGGCAAGAGCCATCTGGTCAAGGAGATCGATGCGCTGGGTGGTGCGATGGCACTGGCTACCGACAAGGCCGGTATCCAGTTTCGTGTTCTGAACAGCCGCAAAGGCCCAGCCGTGCGTGCCACCCGTGCCCAGGCTGACCGAGTGCTGTACAAGGCAGCCATCCGTCATACCCTGGAGAATCAGGAAAACCTGTGGATCTTCCAGCAGGCCTGCGATGACCTTATTGTCGAAAACCAGCAGGTTCGTGGCGTGGTTACCCAGATGGGTCTGCGTTTTCTGGCTGACAACGTGGTGCTGACCACCGGCACCTTCCTCGGTGGCCTGATTCACATCGGTCTGGACAACTACTCCGGCGGTCGCGCGGGCGATCCGCCCGCCATCGCACTCGCGCAGCGCCTGCGTGAACTGCCGCTGCGGGTGGATCGGCTGAAAACCGGCACCCCGCCGCGCATCGACGGTCGCAGTGTCGATTTCAGCCAGATGACGCCACAGCCAGGTGATACGCCGATTCCGGTCATGTCGTTCATGGGCAATGCAGCAATGCATCCGGAGCAGGTCAACTGCTGGATTACCCATACCAACGAGCGCACCCACGACATCATCCGCGAGAACCTGGATCGCTCGCCGATGTACACCGGGGTCATCGAAGGCATTGGCCCGCGTTACTGCCCGTCGATCGAAGACAAGATCCATCGCTTTGCCGACAAGGATCAGCACCAGGTATTCATCGAGCCGGAAGGCCTGACTACCCACGAGCTGTATCCGAACGGCATCTCGACCTCGTTGCCGTTTGATGTGCAGCTGCAGATTGTCCGTTCGATCAAGGGTATGGAGAACGCGCACATCCTGCGCCCCGGTTACGCCATCGAGTACGATTACTTCAATCCGCAGGACCTGAAGTACTCGCTGGAAACCAAGGTCATCGACGGTCTGTTCTTCGCCGGTCAGATCAACGGCACCACCGGTTACGAAGAAGCCGGTGCTCAGGGTTTGCTGGCAGGTCTCAACGCCGCACTGCGTGCACAGGAGCGCGACGCCTGGTGCCCGCGCCGTGACGAGGCTTACATCGGCGTGCTGGTCGATGACCTGATCACCATGGGCACCCGCGAGCCGTACCGCATGTTTACTTCCCGTGCCGAGTACCGTCTGGTACTGCGTGAAGATAACGCCGACCTGCGCCTGACCGAAAAGGGCCGCGAGCTGGGTCTGGTCGATGATGAGCGCTGGGCGGTCTTCAACGCCAAGCGTGAAGCCATCGAACAGGAAACCCAGCGTCTGCGCAGCACCTGGATGCAGCCGAACAGCGAGCAGGGCAAGGCCTATAGTGCGCAGTACGGTACGCCGCTGACCCACGAATACAGCCTGCTGGATCTGCTGCGCCGCCCGGAAGTGGATTACACCGCACTGGTCGAACTGACCGGTGCCACTGATATTCCGGTCGATGCCGCCGAGCAGGTCGAGATTCAGGCCAAGTACGCCGGGTATATCGAGCGTCAGCAGGAAGAAATCGAGCGCCTGCGTCAGCATGAGCAGACTCGCCTGCCGCAAGACCTGGATTACGCCAGCCTGAACGGGCTGTCGAATGAAATTCGCGCCAAGCTGGCCGATGTGCGCCCGCAGACCCTGGGGCAGGCCTCACGTATCCCCGGCGTAACGCCGGCCGCGGTCAGTCTGCTGCTGATCCATCTGAAAAAACGCAACGCCCTCGGCGATAGCTCGCTGGCCCGGGAGGCGTAAGCGCAATGAGTCAACATGCAGTAGAACTGGCGCAGGGCGCCAGGCAGTTGGGTGTCGCCCTGAGCGAGCAGCAACAGCAAAGCCTGCTGGGCTACATGGCCCTGCTGAACAAGTGGAACAAGGCGTACAACCTGACCGCCGTGCGTGATCCGAACGAAATGGTCAGCCGCCATTTGCTCGACAGCCTGAGCATCGTGCCGTTCATCGAGGGTCAGCGCTGGCTGGATGTTGGCAGTGGTGGCGGTATGCCCGGGGTGATGCTGGCCATCATGTTTCCCGAGCGTGAGTTCACCCTGCTCGACAGCAATGGCAAGAAGACCCGGTTTCTCACTCAGGTAAAAAACGAGCTGGGGCTAGGCAACCTGCAGGTGGTCAACAGCCGGGTCGAGGCGTTCGAGCCAGGCCAGCCGTTTGATGGTATTACCTCGCGCGCGTTTGCCTCGCTGGCCGACTTTACCCAGCTGACCCGTCACCTGGGTACTGAACAAACCCGCTGGCTGGCGATGAAGGGCGTTTACCCCGACGAAGAGCTGGCTGCGTTGCCGGTCGACTTTAAGCTTGAGAGCAGTGCACAATTACAGGTTCCCGGTTGCGTTGGCAGCCGCCATCTGTTGATACTGCGACGGATGGATCAGGGCTGATATCAAGGGGGCTGAACGTGGGCAAGGTGCTGGCAATTGCCAACCAGAAGGGCGGTGTGGGAAAGACCACCACCACGATCAATCTCGCCGCCTCGCTGGCTGCGACCAAACGCAAGGTGCTGCTGATCGATCTTGATCCTCAGGGCAATGCGACCATGGGCAGCGGTGTCGACAAGGCCAATCTGGATAACTCGGTCTACGAATTGCTGACCGGTCAATGCGAGTTTGCCGATGCGGTTTGTCGTTCGGAGCACGGTGGCTATGACCTGCTGCCGGCCAACGGCGACCTGACTGCTGCCGAAGTCGAGCTGATCAACACCAAGATGAAGGAAAGCCGGCTGCGTTATGCGCTGGTCAACGCCCGCGATCACTACGACTTCATCCTGATCGACTGCCCGCCATCGCTGAACATGCTGACCGTCAACGGACTGGTTGCCGCCGATGGCGTGGTCATTCCGATGCAGTGCGAATACTACGCGCTGGAAGGATTGTCGGCGCTGGTCAATACCATCAGCCGGATCAGCTCGGTGCTTAACCCGAACCTGCAGATCGAGGGCCTGTTGCGGACCATGTACGATCCGCGCAACAGCCTGACGCTGGATGTGTCGGCCCAGCTCAGTGCGCATTTTGGCGACAAGCTGTATCAGACTGTGATTCCGCGTAACGTGCGACTGGCCGAAGCGCCCAGTTTCGGCATGCCGGCACTGGCCTACGACAAGCAGTCCCGTGGCGCCGTCGCCTATCTGGCACTGGCCGGCGAGGTGGTACGCCGCAGCAAGCAGGCAGCCAAGGCGGCTGCCGTTACCGATTTGAACGATTGACTACAAGGACATCAGGCATGGCGGGCAAGAAACGCGGCTTGGGACGGGGACTGGACGCATTGCTGGGTGCCAGTGTTGCGCCGACAGCGGACGGCGAAAGCCAGGATCAGATTCTCAAGGAGCTGCCGGTCGACCTGGTGCAGCGTGGCAAGTATCAGCCACGCCGTGACATGGACCCGCAGGCACTCGAAGAGCTTGCCGGATCCATTCGCGCCCAGGGCGTGATGCAGCCGATTGTCGTTCGGCCTATCGGCGAGGGGCGGTACGAGATCATCGCCGGCGAACGTCGCTGGCGCGCGAGTCAACTGGCCGGCCTGGACAGCATCCCGGCGGTGATCCGCGAAGTACCGGATGAAGCCGCCATCGCCATGGCGCTGATCGAGAACATCCAGCGCGAAGACCTCAACCCGATCGAGGAAGCCATCGCCCTGCAGCGCCTGCAGCAGGAATTCGAACTGACCCAGCAGCAGGTCGCTGACGCGGTTGGCAAATCGCGGGTGAGTATTACCAACCTGTTGCGCCTGATGAGCCTGCCCGAAGACGTCAAGCTGATGCTTGAGCGCGGCGACCTGGAAATGGGCCATGCCCGTGCCTTGCTTGGTCTGCCGGCCGAGCAGCAAACGGTGGCTGCCCGTCAGGTGGTGGCCAAGGGGTTGACCGTTCGTCAGACCGAAGCGCTGGTTCGCCAGTGGCTCAGCCCGCGCCGGGATGCGACACAACAGCGCACCAACCCGGATATCGAGCGTCTGCAGCAGGACCTCGGCGAGCGCTTGGGGGCAGATGTGAAGCTGCAGCATGGTGCCCGTGGCAAGGGACGTCTGGTGATCAGCTACAGCTCGCTTGACGAGCTCGATGGCATTCTCGAACACATCCGCTAAGCTCTTTTGAGCGCAAAGCCAGCGTCATTGCTGGCGTTGCGGCGGTCGTCAATTATTACAAAAGATGACTGCAGCGCGTCGCTGAATCGATTCAAACCACAACATGTAGTGCCTGGCTCCGGCGCATAACCAAACGCGCCGGCAGTGCCGCGCAGATCAGGCAGCATGCGCCTTAGCGGCGTGTAGTACGGGACCGGTTTGGTTGCCTCTGCGGGGTCGAACACATATAATCACGGCGCTTTGAGGGCAGCCCGGCAATTTATTCACGCATGCACCACCCGCAGGGGTACCGAGTACTGATGACGACTGTGAAGACCAATGCCATTCGTCGTCCCCCGCTGATCAAGTGGTTCGCGTTCCAGGCTGTCGTCGTGTTTTTGATGGGGGCGCTTTTCTGGATTAAAAGCCCTGTGGCGGCGTATTCCGCCCTGGCAGGAGGCTTCATCTTCCTCCTGCCCAATGTGTATTTCGCGATCAAGGCGTTCCGTTACACCGGTGCGCGGGCTGCGAAGCAGATCATGGGTTCTTTTTACAAGGGTGAGGCCGGCAAGCTCATCCTTTGCGCTGTCCTCTTTGCGATAGCGTTCAAAAGTATTAAGCCGATAGACGAATCGGCACTGTTTCTTACATTTGCGATCATGCTGGTCACGAACTGGCTAACACCTGCAGTAATGGGTGGAAAAACGCAGCATAGCTAAAGGACCTGAGAGAACGTTATGGCAGGCGCTACCGCATCAGATTACATCAAGCACCACCTTCAGAACCTGACCTACGGGAAACTCCCGGCCGGTTACGAACGTACCGATGGTACCGTTCTGACCCAGGACACCTGGACCATGGCTCATGGCGCTCAGGAAGCGTCCGACATGGGCTTCATGGCTATTCACGTTGATACCATGGGCTGGTCCATTTTCCTCGGTGCGCTGTTCCTGTTCCTGTTCCGCATGGCGGCCAAGAAGGCCACGTCCGGCGTCCCCGGTGGCCTGCAGAACTTCGTTGAGCTGATGGTCGAGTTCGTTGATCAGAGCGTCAAGGAAACCTTCCACGGCCGCAACAAGGTCATTGCACCGCTGGCGCTGACCATCTTCTGCTGGGTCTTCCTGATGAACTTCATGGACCTGATCCCCGTCGACTTCCTGCCGCAACTGTTCCACATGGCCGGCGTCGAATACATGAAGGTCGTCCCGACCACCGACGTCAACGCTACCCTGGGCATGTCCCTGTCGGTATTCGCGCTGATCATCTTCTACAGTGTCAAGGTCAAGGGTGTTGGTGGCTTCCTCGGTGAGCTGACCCTGCATCCCTTCTCCTCCAGCAACATCTTCCTGAAGATCCTGCTGATTCCGGTCAACCTGCTGCTCGAAGGCGTCAGCCTGCTGGCCAAGCCGGTCTCTCTCGCCCTGCGTCTGTTCGGTAACCTGTACGCCGGCGAGCTGATCTTCATCCTGATCGCTCTGCTGCCCTTCTGGGCTCAGTGGGCTCTGTCCGTGCCGTGGGCTATCTTCCACATTCTGATCATCACGCTGCAGGCATTCATCTTCATGATGCTGACCATCGTGTACCTCAGCATGGCGCACGAAGACAGTCACTGATTCAGGCGATAACGATTTAGTTCTACCCGAAAACCCATAACTTGCAATTAACTGAAAACTGGGAGCTTTAAATGGAAACTGTAGTTGGAATGACCGCGATTGCCGTAGCACTGCTGATTGGCCTGGGCGCACTGGGTACCGCTATCGGCTTTGGTATCCTGGGTGGCAAATTCCTGGAAGGCGCTGCGCGTCAGCCGGAAATGATCCCCGCTCTGCAGGTTAAAATGTTCATCGTCGCCGGTCTGCTCGACGCCGTAACCATGATCGGTGTTGGTATCGCTCTGTTCTTCACCTTTGCCAACCCCTTCCTTGCCCAAGTTGCGTAATGCAGTCGCCGGCAACGGCGACTTCAACTTGAAGGTAATGAATACGACAGGCAAGAGGTGAAGACGTGAACATCAATTTGACGATAGCCGGTCAAGCGATCGCGTTCTTCATCTTCGTGGTGTTCTGCATGAAGTATGTATGGCCTCCGGTCATTGCTGCTCTGCAGGAGCGCCAGAAGAAGATCGCAGACGGCCTTGCAGCCTCTGATCGCGCCGCCAAGGACCTGGAACTGACTCAAGAAAAGTCGGCCCAGGAACTGCGTCAGGCCAAAGAGCAGGCAGCAGCTCTGATTGAGCAAGCTAACAAGCGCGCCAACCAGATTGTTGAAGCCTCCAAAGAGGATGCTCGCAAGGAAGGTGAGAAGATCCTGGCTCAGGCCCAGGCGGAAATCGAACAGCAGCGCATCAAGGCCAGAGACGCTCTGCGTGCCGAGATTGCTGCCATCGCAGTCGCCGGCGCCGAGAAGATTCTGGAAACTTCTGTCGACGCTGACAAGCACGGTGACATGCTGAACAAGCTGGTAGCCGAACTCTAAGCGAGGTCATCATGGCAGAACTGATTACGCTGGCCCGCCCCTACGCCAAAGCGGCATTTGAGCGGGCAAAAGCCCAACAGGCCCTGGCCGAATGGGCCGAGATGCTGAACGCTGCTGGCCAGGTGGCCGCAGACGAGGCAACTCGCCAGCTGCTGACCGATCCGGGTCTGGCGGAACAGAAGAAAGCCGACGTCATCCTCGACTGCACCGGGAAATCGGTGAGCGAAGAGCAACGCAACTTTCTGACGATCCTCGCCGATAATCGCAGGCTTGCCCTGCTTCCCGAGATCGCGACGCTATTTAACAGCTTCCGAGCTGATCTTGAGCGTACCATCGACATCAATGTCTGCTCGGCTTTCGAGCTGACTGCAGAGCAGCAGCAGAAGCTGTCCGAGGCGCTGTCCCGCAAGCTCGATCGCAATGTGCAGATCGAAGCGGCTGTGGACAAGTCACTGATTGGTGGACTGGTTGTTCGCACCGGCGACTTGGTCATCGACGCCTCCGTGCGCGGAAAACTGACCAAACTGGCCGAGTCGTTGGGCTCCTGATTTCAGCATAAGGTTTTGAGGATAAAGGCATGCAACAACTGAATCCATCAGAGATCAGTGACATCATCAAGAAGCGGATCGAGCAGCTCGATATCGCTTCTCAGGCACGTAACGAAGGTACGATTCTTTCCGTATCTGACGGTATTGTGCGGATTCACGGTCTCGCCGATGTAATGTACGGGGAAATGCTCGAGTTTCCCGAAGGCGTATTTGGTATGGCACTCAACCTGGAGCAGGACTCCGTTGGTGCTGTAATTCTGGGTGACTACCTGGGTCTGGCCGAAGGCATGACCGTCAAGTGCACCGGCCGCATCCTGGAAGTACCGGTTGGTCCGGAACTGCTGGGTCGCGTAGTCAACGCACTGGGCCACCCGATCGATGGCAAGGGCGACATCAACGCCAAGCACACCGACGCGGTTGAAAAGGTTGCTCCTGGCGTTATCTGGCGTAAGTCGGTCGACCAGCCCATCCAGACTGGCTACAAGGCCGTCGACGCGATGGTTCCGGTAGGTCGCGGTCAGCGTGAGCTGATCATCGGTGACCGTCAGACCGGTAAGACCGCTATGGCGATCGATGCGATCATCAACCAGAAAGGTTCTGGCGTTAAGTGTATCTACGTGGCAGTAGGTCAGAAGCAGTCGACCATCGCCAACGTGGTACGCAAGCTGGAAGAGCACGATGCAATGGCTCACACCGTCATCGTCGCCGCTTCCGCTTCCGACCCGGCTGCCCTGCAGTTCCTGGCGCCCTACGCCGGCTGCACCATGGGTGAATACTTCCGCGACCGCGGCGAAGACGCTCTGATCATCTATGATGACCTGTCCAAGCAAGCTGTTGCCTACCGTCAGATCTCCCTGCTGCTGCGTCGTCCTCCGGGACGTGAAGCCTATCCTGGCGACGTGTTCTATCTCCACAGCCGTCTGCTGGAGCGCGCTTCCCGTGTTTCCGAAGAGTACGTCGAGAAGTTCACCAACGGTGCCGTAACTGGCAAGACTGGCTCGCTGACCGCTCTGCCGATCATCGAAACCCAGGCTGGTGACGTTTCTGCGTTCGTACCGACCAACGTGATCTCCATCACCGACGGTCAGATCTTCCTGGAATCCAACCTGTTCAACTCGGGTATCCGTCCGGCCGTTAACGCCGGTGTATCGGTATCCCGTGTAGGTGGCGCGGCTCAGACCAAGATCATCAAGAAACTCTCTGGTGGTATCCGTACCGCTCTGGCTCAGTATCGTGAACTGGCAGCATTCGCCCAGTTTGCATCTGACCTGGACGAAGCCACCCGCAAGCAGCTGGAGCATGGTCAGCGCGTTACCGAGCTGATGAAGCAGGACCAGTATGCTCCGATGTCCGTCGCCGAGATGGGTGTCAGCCTGTTTGCTGCCGAGAAAGGCTTCCTGACCGATGTCGAGCAGAACAAGGTCGGTGCTTTCGAGAAAGCCATGATCGCCTACTTCAAGTCCGAGCACGCAGACCTGCTTGCCAAGATCAACGAGAAGGGCGATTACAACGACGAGATCGAAGCTGCCATCAAGGCCGGCATCGAGAAGTTCAAGGCAACCCAGAGCTGGTAAGCCGACAGCGGGGCGCAGCATGAGCTGAGCCCCGCATCGTGCGACCCGGCCAAGGGCAAACCTGAAAGGGTGTGACATGGCAGGCGCAAAAGAGATTCGCGGTAAGATCGCGAGTATTAAAAGTACGCAGAAGATCACCAGCGCCATGGAAAAGGTGGCGGTCAGCAAGATGCGCAGAGCACAACAGCGCATGGCTGCAAGCCGTCCCTACGCTGAGCGTATCCAGCAGGTGATTGGTCATCTGGCCAACGCCAACCCCGAGTATCGCCATCCGTTCATGCAAGAGCGTGAAGTCAAGCGGGTGGGTTACATCGTGGTCAGCTCGGATCGTGGTCTCTGCGGTGGTCTGAACACTAACCTGTTCAAGGCCCTGGTCAACAGCATGAAAGAGTGGCGTGACCGCAACGTTGAAACCGAGCTCTGTGTGATCGGTAGCAAGGGCGCTTCCTTCTTTCGCAGCTACGGCGGAAACGTTGTCGCAGCGATCAGCAACCTGGGCGAACAGCCTGCGTTGAACGATCTGATCGGTAGCGTCAAGGTGATGCTGGATGGCTACAACGAAGGTCGCATCGACCGTCTGTACCTGGTCAGCAACGGCTTCGTCAACACGATGGTTCAGCAGCCCAAGGTGGATCAGATGATCCCGCTGGTCGCTTCCGAAGAGGAAGGCGCGCAGAAAGGCAGCTGGGACTACCTGTACGAGCCCGACGCACGGCAGCTGCTGGATGGACTGCTGGTTCGTTACATCGAGTCCCAGGTCTATCAGGCGGTGGTCGAGAACAATGCCTGTGAGCAGGCTGCACGGATGATCGCGATGAAGAACGCGACTGACAACGCTGGTGACCTTATCAGCAACCTGCAGCTTATCTACAACAAGGCTCGTCAGGCAGCGATCACTCAGGAAATTTCGGAAATCGTCGGCGGCGCCGCCGCGGTTTAACGGTAACGGTTTCAACCATTTAGAGGAACCAACAAATGAGTAGCGGACGTATCGTTCAAATCATCGGCGCCGTCATCGACGTGGAATTCCCGCGCGAAGACGTGCCGAAGGTGTATGACGCGCTGCAAGTAACCGACAAGGGCCTGACCCTTGAAGTTCAGCAGCAGCTGGGTGATGGCATTGTACGTACCATCGCCATGGGTACCACTGAAGGTGTCAAGCGCGGTCTGACCGTTGCCAACACCGGTGCCAACATCTCCGTACCGGTCGGGGTCAAGACCCTGGGCCGCATCATGGACGTACTGGGCAACCCGATCGACGAAGCTGGTCCGATCGGTGAAGAAGAGCGTTGGGGTATTCACCGCGCTGCTCCCAGCTACGACGAGCAAGCTGGCTCCAACGAGCTGCTGGAAACCGGCATCAAGGTTATCGACCTGGTTTGCCCGTTTGCCAAGGGCGGTAAGGTTGGTCTGTTCGGTGGCGCCGGTGTCGGCAAGACCGTAAACATGATGGAGCTGATCCGTAACATCGCGATCGAGCACAGCGGTTACTCTGTATTCGCCGGTGTGGGTGAGCGTACTCGTGAAGGTAACGACTTCTATCACGAGATGAAGGACTCCAACGTACTGGACAAGGTAGCCCTGGTATACGGCCAGATGAACGAGCCGCCGGGTAACCGTCTGCGCGTTGCACTGACCGGTCTGACCATGGCCGAGAAGTTCCGTGATGAGGGTCGTGACGTTCTGCTGTTCATCGACAACATCTACCGTTACACCCTGGCCGGTACCGAAGTATCCGCTCTGCTGGGTCGTATGCCGTCCGCGGTAGGTTACCAGCCGACTCTGGCTGAAGAGATGGGCGTTCTGCAGGAGCGTATTACCTCCACCAAGACCGGTTCCATTACCTCCATTCAGGCCGTATACGTTCCCGCGGACGACCTGACTGACCCGTCTCCGGCAACGACCTTCGCGCACCTTGACGCGACCGTCGTACTGTCCCGTGACATCGCGTCTCTGGGTATCTACCCGGCCGTTGACCCGCTGGATTCCACCTCCCGTCAGCTGGATCCGCTGGTAATCGGTCAGGAACACTACGACGTTGCTCGTGGCGTTCAGTATGTTCTGCAGCGCTACAAGGAGCTGAAGGACATCATCGCGATTCTCGGCATGGACGAGCTGTCTGAAGAAGACAAGCAACTGGTAGCGCGCGCTCGTAAGATCCAGCGCTTCCTGTCCCAGCCGTTCTTCGTTGCTGAAGTATTTACCGGTGCGCCCGGCAAGTACGTTCCGCTGAAAGAGACGATCCGTGCATTCGGTGGCATCCTCAAAGGCGAATTCGATCACCTGCCCGAGCAGGCCTTCTACATGGTTGGTACCATCGACGAAGCGATCGAGAAAGCGAAGAAACTGTAATGGGTGTGCCCCCGAAAGGGGGCGCAAGACCGAGGCGATACAATGGCTATGACAGTGCACTGCGATATCGTAAGCGCGGAAGAAGAGCTGTTCTCGGGCCTGGTAGAGAGTGTCATTGCACACGGTAACCTGGGTGACCTGGGCATCATGCCCGGCCACGCACCGCTGCTGACCGACCTCAAGCCGGGCCCCATTCGGGTGATCAAGCAGGATGGCACAGAAGAGGTGTTTTACATCTCCGGTGGTTTCCTGGAAGTTCAGCCGAAAGTGGTCAAGGTGCTCGCTGACACGGCAATCCGTGCTGGTGACATCGACGAGGCAGCCGCTCTGGAAGCAAAGAAAGCCGCAGAACTCGCCCTCAGCGAGAAAGGCGCAGAATTCGACTACGGTTCGGCTTCTGCCCGTCTTGCCGAGGCCGCGGCCCAATTGCGGACAGTGCAGGAACTTCGCAAGAAGTACGGCGGACCGGCGCTCAACAACCGGTAAGGCTGGCGGCAAGCTTCAAGCCGCAAGCTGCAGAAAAGACCGCACGGCGCCAAGCCGGGCGGTTTTTTTTTGCGTCTCGACAGCTGCAACGGCTATCAGGGGATTAGTTGCAGGCTGGCGCGATGACCCTTTGCAGCGTGCGGCTTGCGCCGCTCGGCTTTGCTAGAATGCGCGCACTGCCATTTTTCACAGGATGTTTCCCAGATGAATCTTCACGTCGTTATTCTCGCCGCCGGTCAGGGCACCCGCATGCGTTCCAAACTGCCGAAGGTGCTGCATCCGGTCGCCGGAAAACCCATGCTGGGGCATGTGATTGACTGCGCGAGAACCCTGAAGCCGACGAAGATTCATGTTGTTATCGGGCACGGTGCCGAACTGGTGCGTGAACGCCTGGATGCTGATGACCTGAACTGGGTGCTGCAGTCCGAGCAGTTGGGTACCGGCCACGCCGTTGCCCAGGCGCTGCCGGCCATTGTAGATGCAGACCAGATTCTGGTGCTGTATGGAGATGTGCCGTTGCTGCGCGCCGAGACGCTGCAGAAGCTGAGCAAACAGGCGGGTACACAGGCGCTGGGCATGCTGACGGTCAATATGGTCGATCCAACGGGGTATGGTCGTATCGTCCGTGATGCATCGGGTCAGGTGCAGGCCATCGTCGAGCAGAAGGACGCCTCGGCCGAGCAGTTGCTGATCACCGAAGGCAACACCGGCATCATGGCGCTACCCGGCAGCCAGGCGGCCCGCTGGCTAAACAGCCTGTCCAACCAGAATGCACAGGGCGAGTACTACCTGACTGACGTTGTCGCCATGGCGGTGGCAGAGCAGGTGCAGGTTGAAGTGGCCCAACCGGAAGATGAACCGGAAGTGCTGGGCGCCAACAACCGCGTGCAGTTGGCGGTGCTGGAAGCCGAGTACCGCCGCCGCCAGGCTGAGCGACTGATGACAGAAGGCGTAACGCTGGCCGATCCGTTGCGCATCGATGTGCGGGGTGAGGTAACCGTTGGCCGAGACATCAGCATCGACGTCAATGTGGTATTGGAAGGGACCGTTGTCATTGAGGACGACGTCATCATTGACGCCAACTGCGTGCTGCGCAACTGCCGGATTGGCGCAGGAAGCCATATCAAGGCGTTCAGCCATATCGAAGACGCTGTGCTGGCGGCAGACTGTGATGTGGGCCCGTACGCTCGGCTGCGTCCCGGCACCAACCTGCAGCGCGGCGCCAGGATCGGCAACTTTGTGGAAACCAAGAAAGCCAACATCGGTGCAGGCTCCAAGGTCAATCACCTGTCGTATATCGGCGATGCGGAGGTCGGCCCTGGAGTGAACATCGGCGCTGGCACCATCACCTGCAATTACGATGGCGTCAACAAGCATCTGACCACGATTGAAGAGGGCGCCTTTATCGGTACCAATACGGCGCTGGTTGCCCCGGTCACCGTCGGCGCTCGGGCAACCACCGCTGCAGGGTCAACCATTACTGCGGATGTTCCGGCCGACAGTCTGGGCGTCAGTCGTGCACGTCAGCGCAACATCGAAGGCTGGAAGCGACCGTCAAAACAGTGAGACGCGGTTGGCAATTGCTTTCGGGCGGTTATCCGCAGCGCGAAGCATGCTTCCTCCGGTGTTCTATAGTGAAGGGAGTTTTGCTTTACCTCGGGAGATGTCCGTATGCTCGCGCAACTGGCCGCATCGTTGGGTGCACTCAAGCTTCCGCTGCGCCTCACCCTGCCCGGCGGCGGCAGTGTGGATCTGGGGCCCTCGCCCCGGGTCGAACTGCAGATTCACGATCCCGCCTTGCTGGAAGAGTTGCAGACACCGAGTCTGGACCGACTCGGTGAAGCCTTCATTCAGCAGCGCATGGATATTCGTGGCAGCGTTCTGGATGCCATCGGTGTTGCTGACAGGCTGAGCCAGGCGCTGGTGCGGGATGAGGATGAGGGCCCACCGCCGCACGATCCCCACGACCGGCAGACCGATGCCGAGGCTATCGCCTATCACTACGACCTGTCGAATGACTTTTACGCGCTCTGGCTGGACCCCGAGATGGTCTATTCCTGCGGCTACTTTCGCCATCCGGACGATACCCTGGCCAAGGCTCAGGTGCAGAAGCTGGACCATCTCTGTCGCAAGCTCCGCCTGCGCAGCGGCCAACGGCTGCTGGATGTTGGCTGCGGTTGGGGAGGGCTGGCCCGTCACGCGGCGAAAGAATACGGGGTTCAGGTACACGGCATTACCCTCAGCAGGCAGCAACTGAAACTCGCCCGCGAGCGGGTAGCAGCCCAGGGGCTGGGCGACCGTATTCAATTGGAGCTGCGCGACTATCGCGATCTGACGGGCAAGGAGAACTACGACAAGGTCGTCAGTGTCGGCATGTTCGAGCATGTGGGGCATGCCAATCTGCCGGCGTACTTTCAGATACTGCACCAACAGGTCAAACCGGGTGGCCTGGTCATGAACCACGGCATCACCGCGCGGCATACCGATGGCCGGCCGGTTGGCCATGGTGCGGGTGCCTTTATAGCCCGCTATGTGTTTCCCCATGGTGAACTGCCGCACCTTGCCACCGCTGTTAAAGCGATGAGTGATCAGGGGCTTGAGGTGGTCGATGTTGAGAGCCTGCGCATGCATTATGCGCTTACCTTGGAGCACTGGAGCCGGAATCTCGAGGCAAACAGGGACGCGGCAGCGGCGCTGGTGGATGAGCGCGCGTTGCGCATCTGGCGTGTTTACCTGGCTGGCTGTGCCTACGGATTTTCACGCAACTGGATGAACATTCACCAGATTCTGGCGGTCAAGCCGCTGCCTGGTGGCGGTCATCACCTGCCGCTGACGCGTGACGACATTTATTTGCAGGGTCGGGGTGCTGGAGACAGTCAGAGATAGCGGCCACACGTCGGGGCTGCTACATTGTTCGGCACGTTTGATTTGCGTTTACGGAGTATGTGCGTGTCGCTGATTCCATTGACGGAAGAAGAAATACCCCTTGGCAAGCCCCTGCCGTGGAACATTGTCGACTCCTATGGCAAGGTGCTGTTTCCGCACTCGAAGGTAGTCGATAACAAACCGCTGCTTCAGCAACTGCTCAAGCTCGGGCTGTTCCGTAACGCACAGCAGAACAGTGACAACAGTGCCGGGCCTGCGCCGGAGAAGGTGGTATCCAGGCTGGAGCAGATTCAGCTCGCCCCGGGTGATCTGGTCCAGCTGCAGACGATGAGTGCTACCAACGCAGAGCGCTATCAGGTTCGCATGATCGGCTTCCATGCACCGGTCAGCTTGCTGGTTACTGCGCCCACCAGTCAGGGCAAGCTGGTGTTCGTCAAGGAAGGCCAGCAGCTTCTGGTGCGCGGCTTTGTCGGCAAGGATGCCGTGGCTTACAAGACCCGGGTGCTGAAGTCGAACCTGTCTCCTTTCCCGTATCTGCATCTGGCCTATCCTGACAGCGTGCAGTCGATGCGTATTCGCAGTTCCGCCCGGGTGTCGGTCGATCTGGTGACTGCCATCAACCGTGAGCAGGGTGCCCAGGGTTCGGCACGCATGACCGATATCAGTGTGGGCGGTGCGCGCCTGGTCTCGCCCCGTGCAGTGGCCAACAAGGATGAGACGGTCAAGGTGTCCTTCCGTATCAATCCTGCGGGGCTGGATGTGTATATGACCCTGAATGCGCGGGTAAGGGCGGTCAGCACTGACGAGTCGCTCGACGGCCTGATTGCAACCGGTATCGAGTTCACCGATATCAGTGAACAGGACCGTCTCTATCTGACCAACATGGTCTACCAGAATCTGTTGAAAGATACCCTATGAAACCCATTGCCTGCGCTCTGGCCTTCAGCACCCTGCTGATGGCTCCCCTTGCAGCCCTCGGTTCCGCCCTGACGGTGCGGCTGGCCGAGACCGATTTCGTGATGGAGGTTGTGGCCGACCCGGACAGCCGGCGTCAGGGACTGATGGGCCGAGAAAACCTGCCCTCCGGTACCGGCATGCTGTTCGACTTTCCCGACGGGACGCGTCCGGCGATCTGGATGCGTAATATGCAGATCAGCCTGGATCTGGTGTTTGTGGCTGCCGATGGCCGGATAGCGCATTTGTTCGAGAGGGTGCCGCCCTGTGCCGATCTGCCCTGTGCGATCTATCAGGCAGAGGCTCCGCTGCGCTGGGTACTCGAGCTGCCGGCCGGCAGTGTGGATACCCTGGGCTTGAAGGTTGGGGATAACCTTGATCTGTCGATGCTGCCTGCTGAACCGCCGCTCAACTGAATCACGGCTGGTCCCAGCGTCCCCCGCTGATTTGCTCGCAGTAGGCCTTTAAAACCGGCGCGTCATCGGGGGCAGTGTAATAGTGGATATCCTGTTGATAAGCCACGCCCTCGGTGTGTGCGCCACGGCAGACGCCGTAGGCGTCCCCGGGGCAACTGTCCTGCATCTGAATACGGAACTCGCGACCGGGAATCCGGGGTTGGCAGAACTGTTGCTCGAACAGGGCCGGCGGAATGGTCCCGTTTTGTTGGCACATGCGCACCGGCAACTGGTCGTCTGTCGACTCGATCAGGCAGGCACTGGCCAGCAAGGGTGGGCTGACCAGGCAAAGCAGCAGTGTGATGACGCGGCGCATGACGGTTCCGGGTAAAACCAACACCTTACTGGCTACGCTGGCAGGCCCGCAAGCCCTGCTCCAGTGCTCTGTTGTCAGGTTTGTGGGCAAACAGCAGTTCCAGCCGATTGTCACGACGCCATGGGCTTGGCTGCCAGTTTGTATCAGGTTGCCCAAGCTGATTGAACGAGCACCACCCTGCGTCGGTATGGATAACTCCCTTGGCGCGCAATACCCTCTGTTCGGCCAGCCAGCGCCTGAGTGCGGCTTGTTCGAATTGCTGCTGCGGCGCGATGCGCCAGCCAACGCTGTACGGTGCCTGGTTGAGCTGGCTCTCGCACTGCCAGGGATCATCCGCGTGCCAGAGTCGACCGCTGATACCCGCGTCGGCAGCAGCCGGCAGCGCTGCCAGTACCGGCTGCTGCCCCGGCGTTGTGGCACCGAGCAACAGCTGGCGTTCGATTTTGCCGTGGCTGCAGGGCATGGCATCGGGCCATTGGGTCCGGAGTATCTGCTGTTGTTGTGCACCCAGCTCATCGATCTTGTTGGCGATCAGTAGCCCGGTCAGTGGCAGTGCCTGTCGCTGCACTGGCGGCAGGCTATCCAGGTCCAGCAGCTGGGATGCTTCACACACCATGATCAGCGGTTGCAGGTCGAGCACTCCCCGCCAGGGTGCATCAGCGAGCTGTTGCAGCAAGCTGACGGGATGTCCCAGGCCCGAACACTCAATCCATAACCGGTCAGGCCTGGCCTTGCGCAGCAGGCGCGTCAGTCCGACCTGGAACGGCACGCCGTTAACGCAGCACAGGCAGCCTCCGGGTATTTCGCTCAGGCTGACACCGTCATCAGCATTGGCGCTCAACAGCGCCTGGTCCAGTCCGATCTGGCCAAACTCATTGATCAGGATCGCCCAGCGCTCTTGAGCGGGACGTTGCGCCAGCAATGCCCGCAGAAGACTGGTCTTGCCAGCCCCCAGCGGACCTGCGATCAGATGAGTGGGTATCTGGCTTAGCATGGTAAGGCCGGTTCCACGTGGAACAAAATATAAAAACTATTTAACGTCTTATATTTAATAGATTTTGTGTATTTTAGCGCTTTCGCGCGCGGTTTCTGTTACTGGCTCATCGTCCTTGCCATGCGGGAACGGGTGAGGTGCCAGCTCGATGTGCAACTGACGGGTCCCATGCAGATCGATATAGCCACTGTAGCGGTGCTCGCCGGTAACGGTAAATTCGAAAGCGTAACGCCGGACCAGCCCGTACCGGCCTCGATGCAGGCGGGACAGCCGCACGCCGCTGAGCGCGACGCTGTCATCGAGTAGTTGCAGTGCGTTGCGCTCGCAGTGGCGGCGAACCAGGGCAAGGGCGTGATCGCGCTGGCCCAGCACCTGCCAAAGCCACCAGGCGAGAAAGGTGCCGGCAATCAGCAGGGTAGCGTGAGCAAGGGTAAACACGTGGACAGGCTCGAGTGGCAGTGGTGCCGGTCAGTATGCCATGGAAGCGGGTGGCGACCACAGCTGCACCCGGTTGCGACCCGATGCCTTGGCCTGATATAGCGCCAGGTCTGCCTGACGCAGCAACTGGTCCGGGCTGCCGCTGGTGTCCAGATCGGCCACACCGATACTGACCTGCAGCTGGTAGCGTTGGTCCAGATAATGGAACTGCTGCTCGGCGAGGGTCTGGCGAATGCGTTCCAGCAGCAGCTGTGCCTGTTTTGCGTCGGTTTCGGGCATCAGCAGCACAAACTCCTCGCCACCGAAACGCGCGAAGATATCCGTGCGGCGTGCCTGTTGTTCGCACAGGCGGCAGAAATTCTGCAACGCCTGGTCACCAGCCAGGTGGCCCAGTTGGTCGTTCAGTTGCTTGAAATGGTCCAGATCAAACATGGCCAGGCAGAGCGGGCGGCCATACCGCTGGCTGCGACCGACCTCGTCAACGAGTTCCTGATGGAAAGCTCGCCGGTTCAGGGTGCCGGTCAGCGGATCACGGGTAGCCTGCTCCTTCAATTGGGCTGCCATCTGCCGGCTGCGTGCGAGTACCCGTTGCGTGGTCATCAGGCTGCAGCCGACGAAGCCCAGCACCAGCGCCGGAATGGCGAAGTTGTACGACAGCAGGTAAGTAAAGGACGCATAGGGTTGAACATAGGGCGCGTCGTGCCACCAATCGAGATAGGAGAGTGTGCCGCGCAGCAGCGTAGTGATCGAATAAACCAACAGGCTTGCCCCTACCAGTAGCCGTGCAGGTCGGGTATCGGGGTCGCTGCGCTCTCTGAACAGCAGCCAGATGGCCTGCACTGGCAGCAATCCGGCGATGCTGGAGTAGATGCCCATCAGCAGGTCGGAGTTGCCGTGCACCAGCCAGTAATGGGTATTGGCAATAACCATGGCGCCCACGCTGACCGGTAGTGTCCACCAGGGCAGAGGTCGGCCCATGAACCTGAAGATGCCAATCAGGAACAGGGCTTCGCCGGCTAGCTGGGCAGCGTTGCCAAGGACATTAAGCAGCGGGCTGCGGGTCACGATAAAGCCGATGAACAGCGCTACACCACCGATCAGGGTCCAGCTACCGGCCATCCAGAAGCCCGGGCCAGGCTCCCCGGGCGCCATGCGGTACAGCGCGGTTGCGCAGAGCGCGATGGCGACCAACAGGAGGATACCCAGCAGGATTGGAGAAAAGTACAGCTGGGTCATGGCGAAACGAACGTCCCCTGTTTATGCGTTGGCTGAGTATATCGTCATGTCGCCAGGATGCCAGGCGGATCGCCGCGTCGGACGACTGATGAGCGAGGGTCTTCGGCCTAGGGGCGCTGCGGCTGACTGACCTCAAGCACCCGAATCCTGTCGGGCTGCGGATAATGCCAGCGAACATTCACATCCCAGAGAGTCACGCCATACTCGCGCTCCGGCCCGGGTTGCTGGTAGGCCGGCTTCGGGTCCTGACTCAGGCATTGCTCGATCAGCGCGACCAGCGGCTGCCCCAGCCGTGTCTGATGTGCCTGTGCCTGTGCCAGTGCTGCATCGCTCCAGCTCACGGGCAGGGCATGCGGCGGTATTGGTGCAAGCGGGTTGACGGCATCTTCAATGCAGTCAGCGTAGGGCACGTAGGGCTTTATATCCAGCACCGGGGTGCCGTCCAGCAGATCCACGCCGGACAGCAGCAGGCGGTTTTGCTCGATGCCTTCCAGCCTTACCACCGATTGGCCAATCGGGTTGGGACGATGGGTAGCGCGGCTGGCAAATACGCCGATACGCTGATTGCCGCCCAGCCTGGGCGGCCGCACGCGCAGGTGCTGCGGGCCGCTGGCGGCCGCATGAAAGACAAAGATCAGCCACAGATGGCTGACGCCCTCCAGCCCTTCGAGTGCTTCCGGCTGGTTGTAGGGCGGCAACAACTCCAGGCTTGCGGTTGCGGCGGGCGCCAGCAGGGGCTGGCGCGGAATGGCGAACTTTTCTGCAAAGCAGGAGTGGATGATACCTACCGGGTCAAACTGCCAGCTCATGGGGTCAAGGTCGTCAGCGGGGGAATGCAGTCCGGGCGATCGGCGGTGATCAGGTGGCTGCAGCCCTCGATTTCGATGATTTGCAGGCGTTCTGCCTGGCGGGCGCTGTGCAGCATCGCACGGGGCTCCAGAATACGATCCGCGCTGGGAACCAGAATCGCCCCGCGGCAGACGTGCTGATAGATGTCCGGGGTATTGGTCGGCATCCAGCTGGCCAGATCCAGAATGTTGTGGACGAAGGTGCTGCCGCGTTTCGGGTTGAATGGCAGCGCCATGATCAGCTCGCGCTTGCGCGGATCGTCGAGTGGGCCGAACAGGCTGCGGTTGGCGGCCGAGATGGGCTGCTGTTGCCAGGCAAACAGATAGAAGGGCAGAAACCAGCGGAAGAATCGCGGTACATCGCGATAGGGCTTGCCCTGGGGCAGTACCGGCGCCTCCAGTATGACCTCAACCCGCGTGAACAGGTCGGGGCGCTGGCGCGCCGACTCCAGTACTACAGCGCCGCCGCGTGAGTGGCCATGCACGCGTATCTGTTTGCCGGTCGCCAGGTGCTGCAGGGCCTGGTTGAGTACCTCTGCGTCGTAGGCAATGGTGCCGGCGCGGGCCTTCGGCTGGCTGATCCAGTCGGCCTCGCTGAAGCGGGGCCGGTTGACCGGCACATGGTAGTCGGCACTGGTGAGCAGGATCAATTGCAGGGATGGATTCTCATAGTGCTCGGTGAAGTAGAGAAAATTCTCCACAAACCCGGGCATCACCAGAACGGTCTGTTCGGCATCCTGCGGGCCGCGGCGGGCCACGCAGGCCTGTCCGATTCGATACAGTTCACCGTCGAAATCGACTGCCTGCACCTGCGGTGACTCGCGGCGCAGCAGCCAGCGACGCAGGCTGAACGCGATCAGAACGAACAGGCCGATCAGACCTATCAGCAGTTGCATGGGGCTTTCTCCTGAAAGCGGGTTTCAAAAATACGAGCTTAGCGCAGTTGATAATGGCGTGATGCCACCCGGGTGGGCGATTGCGGGCTGATCTACTCGCCGTCGTAGAGCCATACCCGACTGGCCTGCAGCTGATAGCTTGCATCCGCCAGCGCGTTGCTGGTCTGCTCGACGCGCAGGGTACCCTGTACCCAGTAGGGTTGGTAGATGTCGTCGATCACCACGCCATCCGGATACTCGACCAGGATGATCTGGTTGGGCGGTGGTGGCGGCACATGGATGCAGGCGCCGGCATACGGCACCAGAAAGAGGCTGGTGTAGCGTCCCTGATCGTCGGTTTCCAGCGGGACCGGATAGCCGCCGATGCGCAGCTCCTTGCCATCGTACTCGCCGACAACGCGGGTCGAGTACATCACCTCGGGGAGCCCCTCGCGTTGTCGCAGACTGGTGTCGAAGTTGCCATCGGCATCGGGTCCGAAGCCGTGTTCGATATCGGGCATGTCGAGCATCGCCTGGTAGTCCTCGGCGGGCAGCAGGTCGAGCCAGTCGACCGTCAACGGTTGCGCGGCATGGACTGGCAGGGCAATAGCAAGCGTCAAAAGGGCGTAGCGCAGCAGCATTGGGATTTCCATTACAGGAGCGGGACCGGTATCAGACCGGCGTTGGTGCGCAGTGTTCCACAGTCGCTGGTCGCCGGCTACTCGGCCCAGCGCTCGCGGATCTGATTTATTTCGTCCAGACGCCGTATAAAGCACTCGACCAGTTGCGGATCGAAGTGTCTGCCGCTCTGTTCGCGAATCAGCGCAACGGCATCCTCGACTGTCCAGGCCTTTTTGTAGGGGCGTACGCTGGTGAGTGCGTCAAATACGTCGGCGATGGCAACAATGCGCGCCTCAATGGGGATGTCATCGCCGGCGAGTCCGGCCGGATAGCCGCTGCCGTCCCATTTTTCGTGATGCCCGAGAGCAATACGCCGAGCCATCTGCAGCATGCTGGCGTTGTGCTCGCCGATGATCTGTGCGCCGATTTCCGGGTGCTTCTGCATGATCAGCCATTCGTTTTCGTCGAGCTTGCCCGGCTTTTGCAAAATGGCGTCCGGGATGCCGATCTTGCCGACATCGTGCATGGGCGCAGCGTGCAGCAGTTCTTCGGCTTCGTCCGGGCTGAAGCCGGCCTCCAGCGCGATGATGCGCGAGAAGTGGCTCATTCGGATGACGTGCAGGCCGGTCTCGTTATCCTTGTATTCGGCCGCCATGCCCAGCGCCTGAACGATATTCAGACGGGTCTGGCGCAGCACTTCGGCGCGCACCAGAGACAGATGGGTGCGTACCCGTGCCTTGACGATCGGGGCGCTGACCGGTTTGCTGATGTAATCGACCGCGCCCAGCTCAAAGCCGCGTATCTCGTCCTCTACGCTGGACAGGGCGGTGACGAAGATCACCGGGATATCGCTGGTGTGTGGATCACTTTTCAGCTGCGCGCAGACCTCATGGCCGGTCATGCCTGGCATCATGACATCCAGCAGAATCAGCTGTGGCCGTTCGGCGGCGGCCAGCTCCAGTGCTCGCTGGCCGTCACGGGCAAACAGCAGTCGGTAGTCATCCTGCAGAATGTGTTTCAGCACGTGCAGGTTCGCGGGTTCGTCGTCGACCAGCAGCAGCGCCGGGCGTTTGTCCTTGAATGGCATTGGCGGATTCAGCCCTCGGTCTCGGTAGCGGCAAGGCTGCGCTCGGCTTCCAGCAGCGAGATCGCAGTCGCAAAATCAAAGTTGTCCAGCGCCTGCTCCAGAGCCTGGCGCTTGTCCTGCTCCAGCGTGTCGGCCAGTTGCTGCAGCGCCTGTTCGTTGACCTCGCCGCGGTTGAGAACCGTGATCAGATTATCGACCAAGTGCTGGCGCTGCTCTCTCGACAGATTGCTGTGGCTATTGTGATGCCGGCGTTGGCCAGGCTCTGGCATGGCGGCCCGGGTCTGCTCCGCGGCGGTCAGCAGGGCGTGCAGGGCGTCTGCCAGCGCAGGCGTCGGTGTTTGTGTGAGACGTTTCTCGAGCTCGGCGGCGGCCTGCTGCAGCTGCTGCAGCGACAGGTTGCCGGCGCTCCCGTTGATGCGATGAACCAGGCTGCGGGCCTGTTCGGCTGACGGTTGCTGCAGCGCCTGTTCGAGCTCTGCGAGCCGCGCCGGCAGATCGGCCAGGAAGCGCTGGATCGCCTCAATCAGCGCCTGACGATCGCCCCAGCGCTGCTCGCCAGCGTACCAGTCAACCAGCTGCGGCCCCCTGGCGGTAGCGGGCTTCAACGACACCTCATCAGCAAGTTGCAGACCCAAGACCCGGGCAATCTCGCGCTTGAGTGCCTCGCGATCAACCGGCTTGGAGGCGAACCCTTCCATGCCGGCGGCACGGGCCGCCTCGCGGTCCCGGTCCAGCACGCTGGCTGTCAGGGCGATGATGGGGGTGGGCGGATAGCCCATGTTGGCCTCGTAGCGGCGGATGATCCGGGTAGCTTCCAGGCCATCCACCTCGGGCATCTGCATATCCATCAGGATCAGGTCAAAGCGGTCGTCGACAACGCGCTCGAAGGCACTCAGGCCATTATCGGCGCTGTACACCCGGTGGCCCTCGGCACGCAGCATCACTTCCATCAGTTGCACGTTTTCGGCGACGTCATCGGCGACCAGAATGCGCAGCGGCGGCAGTTCGATATTGCCGGCAGTTTTATTTGCCAGCTGCGCGGTGAGGTCGTCCAGCGGCTCCAGTGGCAGCCTGACCGCAAACGTGGAGCCCTGTTCCGGCACGCTGCTGACCCGGATCTCGCCGCCCATCAGCTCAACCAGCTGGCGCGCAATGGTGGTACCCAGGCCGGTGCCGCCGAAACGCCGGCTCATTGAGGCGTCTGCCTGCGCGAACGGTTCGAAGATTTGCTGAATACGCTCGGGCTCAATGCCGATGCCGGTATCGCTGATACGCAGGCATACTCCATCGCTGTCAGCGTCGACCTGCAGGCGCACGCTGCCCTGACGGGTAAACTTGATGGCGTTACCCAGCAGATTGGTCAACACCTGCCGCACCCGCATGGGGTCACCACGGTAATGCTCCTGTTGCGCGTGATAGTCGAACTCAAGCGCCAGGCCCTTCTGACCGGCTTCCAGCGAAAATACATTGATCAGCTGTCGGCACAGGTCGCGCAGCGAGAAGGCGTTTTCTTCAAGCTGGACCGCTCCCTTCTCCAGCTTGGCAGTATCAAGAATGTCGTTAAGCAGCCCGAGCAGTGAGCGTGCAGACTGGTTTACGGTTTTCAGATACTTGCGCTGGGTGCTGCTCAGCGACTCATTCAACAGCACTTCGCTGAAGCCGATAATGGCGTTCATCGGGGTGCGAATTTCGTGGCTCATATTGGCAAGGAAGGCGCCCTTGGACTCGGCGGCCAGTTCCGCGCGCTCCTTGGCGGCGAGCAGCGCCAATTCCATGCGGTGACGCTCGCTGAGATCGGTCACCAGCATGACCACCTTGGCCGGGCGACCATAGGCGTCGATGATGGGGTTGAAGTAGATCTGGGTGTGGATGCTGCTGCCGTTGGCATGACTCAGGGTGTATTCGCCTGCCAGATACTCGCCTTCGCGTACCTTCTGCCACTGCTGCGGATCAAATTGTCCGCTTACCAGCAGTTGCTGCAGATGCCGACCCTCCAGCTGCTCTGCCGGGTAACCGGACAGATCGATAAAGCGGCGGTTGGAGAAGATGATCCGGCCGTCGAGGTCGATATCCGCCATGCCCTGAGCCTGACTGATGGCCCGAACGATACCCTTGAACTCGGCATTGCGCAGTTTGGCATCGGTGATATCGATGATCACGCCGTCGATCCACTCGGCATTTCCCTGTTCGTCGAAAATCGCGCTGGCATATTCGCATACCCAGCGCAGTTGGCCGTCGCGATGGAAAATACGGTACTCGAGCGTGTGTTTCTCGCGTCGGCTGATAGCGCCCATGACGTGCTCGACGGTGAAGTCGCTGTCGTCCGGATGAATCAGGTCTGCGAAGCTCAGCTCTCCACTGAGGAAACGCTCGGCCGGCCAGCCGGTCATCTGTTCAACAGCGTCGCTGATGAACAGCATGCGCCAGTCTTCCCTGGGCAGGCAGCGAAAGGTAACCCCGGGGATGTTGGCAATGAGGCTGCGGTATTGCTCCTCGCGCTCACGCAGCGACTTCTCCAGCAGGTGACGCTCGGTTATGTCGCTGATAAATCCAACGAAATGATTCCGACCCTTGAGCGTCGCCTGGCCCAGGGCAACCCTGACCGGAAACAGTGTGCCATTGCGCCGGCGACACCAGGTTTCCAGATTCATCCCGGTGCGGGGGGGATGTCCGGCATTGCTGAAATCCTGCAGGAAGGCGTGTGTCTGTGCCGCCGAATCCTTGGGCAGCAGGATATCGATATGTTGTCCGACCAGTTCATCGCGCGGCCAGCAAAACAGGCTTTCTGCGGCATGGTTGGCTTCCTCGATGATGCCGCTGGTATCCCAGGTAATGATGGCATCAATGGCGGTATCGGCGATGCTGCGGATGCGTTCGGTATTGGCCTGGACCCGCTGGTACAGCTGACTGAAGCGCACCATCGCGTTGATTACGCCAACCAGACCGCCGAACACGACAACGGCGAAGGCGATCAGCAGTCCGTTGTTTTCCTGGTCGTTGAGCTGCGGCACGAAATCCGGCTGGGCAGTACCGACAAAGCGGGCTGCCGCCATACCGGCATAATGCATGGATGAAATTGCCAGCCCCATGACGATGGCGGCAATCAGCAGATGGGTGCGGCTCTCATGACCCAGACCAAAGCGTACCCAGAGCGCCAGAACCGCCATGGCCACGGCGATGATCAGCGATGCGAAAAACCACAGCGGGTCGAACCGTAACAGGGCGTCCATGCGCATGGCTGTCATGCCGTAGTAATGCATCATGCCGATTCCGGCACCAATCAGAACACCACCACTTAGCATGATTCGCCAGTTGAGATTCGGTCGTGCGAGCAGATGCAGGGCCAGCAGCGACGCAGCCATTGCCGGCAGCATCGACAGCAGCGTAGTCGCCTGGTCGTATCGGACAGGCAACGGCAGGGTAAACGACAACATGCCGATAAAGTGCATGGCCCAGATGCCGCCGCCCAGTACCATGGCTCCGCTGATCAGCGCGCCCTGGCGGGTGGGGGTGGTGGTTGCTCGCCGCGCGAGGCCGGCTACCTGCAAGCCGAGCCATGAGGCAGCGATGGCGACAAGCACCGAAACCAGCAAAAGAACGTAATGGTGGTGGCCATGCAGCAGCTGGCCTTGGTGCAGATCTGCCTGATAGAACCAGGAATGGGTCAACACGGCTCGCTCCTTACAGGCCTGGTGCGCCCAGGGGCGCAAGGAAGCGCGCGGTCATCCCGCATCCGGCGTGTGACAGCACAGGGTTATCATAGCGTCGTCGGTGCTGGCTGCCCAGCCCGCACCGGATCAGCACTCAGCATTCGGGTTATCGGCGGGCAAGCCCGCGGCTTGAGCGGGCTGCAGTAACGCCTGCCACTGCTGACGTATGGTCTGCAGGGCGCGTTCCCCGCCCAGTTGGCCGCGGAACAACAGCACGCTGCCGAGGATCGTCGCGTACTGAATCATTGCCATGCCACGGGCAGTACCAGCGGGCACCAGCGGCGCAAGCAGGCGGGCGGTCTGCTCGACCCTGGCCTCGTCCACGGCGGCAACAATATCGCGGGCGTAAAGGTCGCGCTGGGCAAAGTCGCGGATGGCGAACTCGACCTTCATACGTTTGAACTCGACCGCCGGCCCCTCGAACATCAACAGCAGTACCCGTTCAACTTCCTGCTCGGGGCTCAACTGCGGATCCAGCCCCGGTTGCCAGTAGCGCAGGCCCTTCATGCGCTGGGCTTGCCACTGATCAAGAAACAGCTGAATGAACTGCGGCAGGTCCTCGAAGTGCCAGTAGAAACTGCCACGGGTCACCTTCAGGCGCTTGGCCAGAGGCAGTACCCGCAATTGATCGAAGCCGCCCTCAAGGATGGCCTCGGTGGCGGCGTTGAACCAGTCCTGTGGGGTCAGCACGGCGCGGCCGGTTGGGCGACCGCGGCGCCCGGGTTTGCTGGCAGTCGGCATGTGATGACTCCGGTGAATGTCTCGGACGAGCATTATAAGTCGGACGAAGCCTGCGTCATATCTATTTCCATACACAATTGACAATACACATGTGTATTGAGATTTTGTGTCCAGGACGGCTGCCATCGCAACCGCATGATCGACACCTCAGGAGTTCGCCATGTACCACCAGACCGAACGCTCACTGGATCTGCAAAAGCGCGTTTCCGATTTTATGGACGCGCACATTTTCCCCAACGAACAGCGTTACGAAGAAGAAATCCGCGCCAACGAGAAGGCCGGTAATGCCTACACCACCGTCAAACTGATGGAAGAGCTCAAGGCCAAGGCCCGCGCCGAAGGTCTGTGGAACCTGTTTCTGCCGGAAGCCGAGCACGGCCCGGGCCTGAGCAACATGGAGTACGCCCCGCTGGCCGAGCTGATGGGACGGGTGCCGGGCATGTGGGCGTCCGAGGTGTTCAACTGCGGCGCGCCGGATACCGGCAACATGGAAGTGCTGGCCCGCTACGGCACCAAAGAGCAGCAGGAACGCTGGCTGACCCCGCTGCTGAACGGCGAAATCCGCTCTGCCTTTGCCATGACCGAGCCACTGGTGGCGTCCTCCGATGCCACTAATGTGGAAACCCGCATCGAGCGTGACGGCGACGAGTACGTGATCAACGGCCGCAAGTGGTATATCTCCGGCGCCGCCAACGAGCGCTGCGAGATCATGGTGGTGATGGGCAAGAGCGACCCGGAGAACCCCAACCGCCACCAGCAGCAGTCGATGATTCTGGTGCCGATGAACACCCCTGGCGTCACCGTGCTGCGTGATATGGGCTGCTACGGCTATATGGACCCGCCCTATGGTCACCCGGAAATCATCTTCGAGAACGTGCGCGTGCCGGCCAGCAACATGCTGCTGGGCGAAGGCCGGGGCTTCGAGATTGCTCAGGGCCGCCTTGGCCCGGGTCGTATTCACCACTGCATGCGGGTGATCGGTCAGGCCGAACGGGCGCTGGCGCTGATGTGTGAACGTCTGAGCAAGCGCGTTGCGTTCGGCAAGACGCTGGCCGAGCAGGGCGTGTGGCGTGAGCGCATAGCCGAGTCGCGGATCATGATCGACCAGGCGCGCTTCCTGGTGATGAACGCGGCGTACCTGATGGATACCGTTGGCAATAAGGTCGCCGCCAAGCAGATTGCGATGATCAAGGTGGCAGCGCCGAACATGGCTTGTCAGGTGATCGACTGGGCGATTCAGGCCCACGGCGCCGGTGGTTTTTCCTCCGACTTCCCGCTGGCACAGCTGTATGTCTACGCCCGGCACCTGCGCACCGCCGATGGTCCGGATGAAGTGCACCGCAACGCGATCGCCAAGGCGGAGCTCAAGCGTTTTCAGTAATGCAATGAGCGGTGAGCAGCCCCGCAGCGCCGCATGGTGCTGCGGGGTTTTTGGGTTTGAAGGCAAGATCAACGAAGGTGGCCGCCGCACGGACCCTAGTCCCGTTTACGCGGGCGAGTAGCGCAGATTTATCGGGAAAAGAGTCATAGGTTGTCTGAGGGGGCGGAGCCCCCGAGTTTTATGACTCCCCGATAAAT
>NZ_NBYK01000006.1:103124-112233 GCF_002197985.1 Halopseudomonas aestusnigri | reverse complement strand
TAAAAGGCGAAAGGCGAGCAAGAAAGCGGCGTAGTGAGCGAGCCAACGGTGCGGTGGTGTTGGTCGCACGGCCACGGCGTGCCGTGGCCCTACACGAGGGGCGTGTCCTTGCCGCCGGTACAGGAGCCATCGGCAAACTTTGCTGCAAGCAAAAAAAGCGCAACACCCAGTGCTGCGCCTTTCTCGTTTATCCCGCCAGCAAACTTATTTGCCGATCAGCGTCTCAACTTCGGCAATACGCGCTTTCAGCGTCGCCATATCCGCGCAGCGCAGCGTCGCGTGGCCGACTTTGCGACCGGCCTTGAAGGCCTTGCCGTAGTGGTGCAGATGGCAGTGCTCAATGGCAGCAACGGCGTCGACGGCGGGGACTTCGCCGATAAAGTTCAGCATCGCGCTTTCACCGACCTTGGCGGTCGAGCCCAGCGGCAGGCCGGCGATGGCGCGCAGGTGGTTTTCGAACTGGCTGCACTCGGCGCCTTCGATTGTCCAGTGGCCGGAGTTGTGTACGCGCGGGGCGATCTCGTTGGCTTTCAGGCCGCCGTCGACCTCGAAGAATTCGAATGCCAGCACGCCGACGTAGTCCAGCTTGTCGAGCACGCGGCCAACGTAGTCTTCGGCCAGTGCCTGCAACGGATGATCGGTACTGGCGATCGACAGCTTGAGGATGCCGTTTTCGTGGGTGTTGTGCACCAGCGGGTAGAAGCGGGTTTCCCCGTTGCGGGCACGTACGGCAACCAGCGACACCTCGCCGGTGAAGGGCACAAAACCTTCCAGAATGCAGGGCACGCTGCCCAGTTCGGCGAAGGCGCCAACCACGTCTTCGGGGTGGCGCAGGACTTTCTGGCCCTTGCCGTCATACCCCAGAGTGCGGGTTTTCATCACCGCCGGCAGGCCGATGCGCTTGACCGCAGCATCGAGGTTGTCCTGCGACTGGATGTCGGCAAACTCGGGGGTCGGGATGCAGAGGTCCTGAAACATCGACTTTTCAAACCAGCGGTCGCGAGCGATACGCAGCGATTCGGCGTTCGGGTAGACCGGGACGAACTGCGAGAGGAAGGCGACGGTTTCGGCCGGGACGCTTTCGAACTCGAAGGTCACCACGTCGACTTCTTCGGCCAGCTGGCGCAGGTGATCGGTATCGCTGTAGTCGGCGCGGATGTGCTCACCGAGGGCCTGGGCGCAGGCATCCGGGGCCGGGTCGAGAAACGCGAACTGCTGGCCGAGCGGGGTGCCGGCCAGTGCCAGCATGCGACCCAGTTGTCCACCACCGATGACGCCGATCTTCATATCCGATTCCTCAAGCCTGACGCGGGTCTGGGTTGTTCAACACGTTGTCGGTCTGCTGGGTGCGGAATTCCTGCAGCGCCTTGCTGAACTGCGGGTGCTTGCCACCGAGAATGCTGGCCGACAGCAGCGCTGCGTTGACCGCACCGGCCTTGCCGATGGCCAGAGTGGCGACCGGAACGCCGGCCGGCATCTGCACGATGGACAGCAGCGAATCGACACCGGAGAGCATGGAGGACTGCACCGGCACGCCGAGCACCGGCAGGTGAGTCTTGGCCGCGCACATGCCCGGCAGGTGGGCTGCGCCGCCGGCGCCGGCGATGATCACTTCGATGCCGCGATCGGCCGCTTCTTCAGCGTATTGGAACAGCAGATCAGGGGTGCGGTGGGCGGAAACCACCTTCACTTCGTAGGGAATGCCCAACTGTTCAAGCATGTCGGCCGTATGGCTCAGGGTGGACCAGTCGGACTTGGAGCCCATGATCACGCCAACCAGTGCGGTCATCTGTAGTGCCTCGCTCATCAGGGCCGCCTCGGCGGCAGAAACCAACAAGCCACGGCAGCGGACTGGCGTGGCTTGCTTGGAGAGTGCAGACCCCGTGGGGTCTGCCGCTAAACAGACGGCGCAGTATACCCGTAATTGGGCAAATGCAGTAATGCGCCTGTCGGTTAGCTGGCGTTGCGGCCGGGGTAGCGCGCGCGCGGTGTGGCCATCGGCAGCGGGCCTTCGCCGATCTGGCGAAACTCGTTGGTTTCCGAGTCGTAGGCGCGAATGTGCGCGGTCTCGATGTCGTACACCCAGCCGTGAATGAACAGTTCGCCGCGGGCCAGTCGCGAAGCCACCGAGGGGTGGGTGGCCAGGTGCTGCAGCTGGGCGATTACGTTCTCTTCGGTCATCATGGCCAGCTTGTTGTCGCAGCAGTCGCAGTTGTCTTCGACCACGATTTTGGCAACCTCGGCGTGACGCAGCCAGGCCTTGACGGTCGGCAGCGAGTCGAGAGTTTCCGGATTCAGTACCGCCTTCATCGCACCGCAGTCGGAGTGGCCGCAGATAATGATGTGCTGCACGTTGAGCGCGAGTACCGCGAACTCTATGGCGGTCGACACGCCGCCCATCATCTGGCCGTAGGGTGGTACCACATTGCCGACGTTACGGGAGACGAACAGGTCGCCCGGCGCACTCTGGGTGATCAGCTCCGGCGCCACGCGCGAATCGGCGCAGGTAATGAACATGGCACGCGGCACCTGCTCGTGCGCCAGCTTCTTGAACAGCTCCTGCTGTTCCGGGTAGACCTCGTTACGAAAGCGGTTGAAGCCGTCGACGATCTGCTTGAGGGCTTCTTCGGCGCTTTCGTTGCGTCTGGAATCTTTATTCATGTCGCAGTCTCAATCCTTGGTTGGGCTGAACGGTAGACGATCAGTTTCCCGGTCACGACACCGACGCCGTTGCAGCGCTGCTCGCAGCGCCGCAACGGTACCCGTGTGGTGTCAGGCCTCAATCTCGATCAGGATCTCGCCCGGATTGACGCGATCACCCTTGGCGACGTTGACCGCCCTGACGGTCCCGGCGATGGCCGCCTGGATTTCGCTTTCCATCTTCATGGCTTCGCTGACCAGTACGGCCTGGCCGGCCTTGACGCTGTCGCCGACCTTGACCAGCACGTCAACCACGTTGCCCGGCATGCTGGTAGTCACGTGGCCCGGTTCGCTGGCCTGCTTGCGCTTGCTGCTACCCTCGCCAACGAAGGCGTTCAGCGGCTCGAACACCACTTCTTCCGGCATGCCGTCGAGGCTCAGGTAGAAGTGACGCTTGCCGTCGCCCTTGACGCCGACGCCGGTGATATCGACGCGGTAGGACTCGCCGTGAACATCAATGATGAACTCGGTCGGTACGCCTTCGCTGGCGGCAGCCGGAGCGCCCTGGCCGGGCGCCGGCAGCAGTTGCTCGGGCTTCAGGGTGCCGGCTTCACGTTCTTCGAGGAACTTGCGGCCAATGTCCGGGAACATGGCGAAGGTCAGCACATCCTCTTCCGACTTGGCCAGCGCGCCGACTTCGCTGCGCAGGCGGTCCATTTCCGGCTTGATCAGATCGGCCGGGCGGACGTCGATGACTTCTTCGCCGCCAATGGCCTGACGACGCAGCTTCTCGTTGACGGTACCCGGTGCCTGACCGTAGCGGCCCTGCAGGTAGAGCTTCACCTCGTTGGTGATGGTCTTGTAGCGTTCGCCAGCCAGCACGTTGAATACCGCCTGGGTGCCGACGATCTGCGAGGTCGGGGTCACCAGCGGCGGGAAGCCGAGGTCCTCACGCACGCGCGGGATTTCCGCGAATACGTCCTGGATGCGATCCAGTGCGCCTTGTTCCTTCAGCTGGTTGGCCAGGTTGGACATCATGCCGCCCGGGACCTGGTTGACCTGCACGCGGGTATCCACGCCGGTGAAGTCGCTCTCGAACTGGTGGTACTTCTTGCGCACGGCGTGGAAGTACATGCCGATTTCCTGCAGCAGCTCCAGATCCAGACCGGTGTCGTACGGGGTGCCTTTCAGCGCGGCAACCATCGACTCGGTGCCCGGGTGACTGGTGCCCCAGGCCATGGACGAGATAGCGGTGTCGATGTGGTCGGCACCGTTCTCGATCGCCTTGAGCTGGCACATGGCGGCCAGGCCGGCGGTGTCGTGCGAGTGAATGAACACCGGCAGATCGAGCTCGGCTTTCAGCGCCTTGACCAGATCGCCGGTGGCGAACGGGGTCAGTAGACCGGCCATGTCCTTGATGGCGATGGAATCGATGCCCATCGCTGCCATGTCCTTGGCCTGCTGCACGAAGGTTTCAACCGTATGCACCGGGCTGGTGGTATAGGCGATGGTGCCCTGGGCGTGCTTGCCGGCCGCCTTGACCGCTTCGATGGCGACCTTGAGGTTGCGTACGTCGTTCATGGCATCAAAGATGCGGAATACGTCGATACCGTTCTCGGCTGCCTTGGCGACGAAGGCGCGAACCACGTCGTCGCTGTAGTGACGGTAGCCAAGCAGGTTCTGGCCACGCAGCAGCATTTGCAGGCGGGTGTTCGGCAGCGCCTTGCGCAGGGTGCGCAGACGTTCCCACGGATCTTCTTTCAGAAAGCGGACGCAGGCGTCAAAGGTCGCGCCGCCCCAGACTTCCAGCGACCAGTAGCCGACCTGATCCAGCTTGTCGCAGATCGGCAGCATGTCTTCGGTACGCAGACGGGTGGCCAGCAGGGACTGGTGGGCGTCGCGCAGGATGGTATCGGTAACGGTGATTTTGCGTGTGTTGCTCATTTTCTGTTCCTCATCAGCTGCAAGCTTCAAGCGCCAAGCTGCAAGCGGTGTGTCTTGTCGCTTGCGGCTTGAAGCTTGCCGCTAGTGTCATAGTCCGGCGTGGGCGGCAATCGCGGCTGCGATGGCGAGCGCCAGTTCCTCGGGTTTGCGTTTGATCGAGTAGTTCAGCAGCTCGGGGTGGGCTTCCACGAAGCTGGTGTTGAACACGCCGGAGCGGAACTCGGCATTACGCAGGATTTCCTGGTAGTACGGGGTCGTGGTCTTGACCCCCTGCAGGCGCATGTCATCCAGCGCACGCAGGCCGCGGTCGAGCGCCTCTTCCCAGGTCATGGCCCAGACGATGAGCTTGAGACACATGGAGTCGAAGTTCGGCGGAATGGTGTAACCGGTGTAGATCGCGGTATCGACCCGCACGCCCGGACCGCCCGGTGCGTAGTAGCGGGTAACCTTGCCGAAGGAGGGGAAGAAGTTGTTCTTCGGGTCCTCGGCGTTGATCCGGAACTGGATCGCAAAGCCCTGGTGCTGGATGTCTTCCTGCTTGATCGACAGCGGCAGGCCTGAGGCGATGCGGATCTGCTCGCGGACGATGTCGACGCCGGTGATCTGCTCGGTAATGGTGTGCTCGACCTGAACCCGGGTATTCATTTCCATGAAATACACTTCGTCGTCGGCCAGCAGGAATTCGACGGTGCCGGCGTTCTCGTAACCAACTGCCTGCGCGGCCTTGACCGCCAGATCACCGATGTAGGCGCGCTGTTCCGGGGTCAGCTGCGGGCTGGGCGCGATCTCGATCAGCTTCTGGTTGCGGCGCTGGATCGAGCAGTCGCGCTCGAACAGGTGCACGGTGTTGCCGAAGCTGTCGGCGAGAATCTGCGCTTCGATGTGTTTCGGGTTGACGATGCACTTCTCGAGGAAGACTTCTGCGCTGCCGAAGGCCTTGGTGGCCTCGGAGATGACCCGCGGGTAGGCCGATTCCAGCTCTTCGCGATTGTTGCAACGACGAATACCGCGACCACCACCACCGGACGTTGCCTTGAGCATCACCGGGTAACCGACGCGCTCGGCTTCGCGCAGCGCCTCGTCAAGATCTGCCAGATTGCCTTCGGTGCCGGGGGTGACCGGTACGCCGGCGGCAATCATGCTGCGGCGCGCCTCGGTCTTGTCGCCCATGCGGGTAATCACATCGGCGGCCGGGCCGATAAACTTGATGCCGCGCTCGGCACAGATCTTTGCCAGTTCAGCGTTCTCGGACAGGAAGCCGTAGCCTGGGTGCAGGGCGTCACAGCCGGTTTCTACCGCCAGGTTAACCAGCTGGCGCGGGTTCAGATAACCGGCCAGCGGGTCGCTGCCGACGTTGTAGGACTCGTCGGCGCGTTTGACGTGCAGGGCATAGCGGTCGGGATCGGTGTAGACCGCAACCGAGGTGATGCCCATCTCCGCGCAAGCGCGGACGATGCGAACGGCAATCTCGCCCCGGTTGGCAATCAGAATTTTCTTGATCACGTACGCGTTCCTCGTGTGGGTGATCGAGTGGATGCGGTGAACAGGTTGCGTACCGCGACCGGAATGCGTGGTTCCGGTGCGACACATTGCAAAATGTTTCCCGGCTACCCTAAGCGGACGCCTCTATTCTGTGAAATGAATAATACTTGGCTTATATATAAGTCATTGCTTATATATACTGTGGCCATGCAAAGCTGCTCCGTTCATCAAGGCTAGACCATCATGCGCAAATCTTTGCTGCGAATGACCCTGCGCCAGTTGCAGGTGTTCCGCGCGGTGTGCGAACACCGCTCCTACAGCCGTGCGGCCGAAACCATGGCACTGACCCAGCCGGCGGTCAGCCTGCAGATTCGCCAGCTTGAAGAACAGGTCGGTCTGCCGTTGTTCGAATATGTCGGCCGCAAGCTGTACCTGACCGAGGCTGCGGAGTCGCTGCTGGAGACCTCTGCTGACATCTTTGATCGGCTGGAAAGCCTGGATATGAACCTGTCGACGCTGGAAGGCAGCCTGCGTGGCGAGTTGCGCCTGGCGGCGGCGAGCAGTGTGCAGTACGTGCTGCCACATCTGCTGGCGGCGTTTCGTCAGCGCTATCCGCAGGTCACCTTTCGACTGGACGTCACCAGCCGGGCACAGATCATTCAGCGTCTGGCCGACAACCGCGATGATCTGGTGATTATGGGACTGGTGCCGGCGGATCGCGCGTTGGAGTTCTTTCCATTTCTGAACAACCCGATCGTGGCGGTGGTGCGGCCGGATCACCCGCTCGCGCGGCAGAGTCAGATTCCACTGGCTAGACTGGAAGAGGAAATGGTCCTGCAGCGCGAGAGCGGCTCGGGCATCCGCAAGGCCTGTGACGAATTTCTTCAGCTCAAGCGGGTACATCTGGGCCAGACCATGCAGCTCGGGTCGACCGAGGCCCTGGTGCAGGGCGCAATTGCCGGGCTGGGGGTGGCGCTGGTGCCGGGGCATGCAGCGGCGGCCTGGATACGACAGGGGGAACTGGTCTGTCTCAATATCAGCGAATTGCCGCTCAAGCGCAGCTGGTGTGCGGTGCATGCCCGGGGCAAGCGCCTGAGCCCGGTGGCAGAGGCCTTCCTCGCCTTTTTGCGCGAGGAGAAGGCGCTGATCCGGCAGTTGGCAGAACCCTTCGAACCGTCGCCTGCGACTCAGTAGAGGCGCTGCGAACGATGAAAATCGGTCTGGCCGAGCAGTTCGGGGAAGTCGCTGAAGGAGGCCTGCAGGGCCTGGCTTTCTCGATAGGCCTCGATCGCGCGGCGATAGGCCATGCGCTTCTTGTCTTCGTTGCGACGGCGTTCGCGGCGCTGGTCCGCTGCGGAGTTGAAGTCACCTGCAAATTCCGGATCAAAGGCCATGTTGGCATCTCCCGAGTCAGTGGTGTTCTGGCTTCACGGAGTCAGCATGGCCTCAGAGCATGACGCGGTGATGACAGCCGCTGAGGAGCACGAGCATGTTTGAACTGGACCGTCATCTGGCCCAGGACATCGTCAATCGAGCGATGGCTATCCTGCCGTACAACGTCAATGTGATGGATCGTCAGGGAGTGATCATCGGCAGCGGCGATGCCGAGCGCATCGACAGCCGGCACGAGGGCGCCCAACTGGTACTCGCCAACCAGCGGGTAGTGGCGCTGGACGAGCAGGCGGCAGCCTGTCTGCAGGGCGTCAAACCCGGTATCAACCTGCCGTTGCTGCACGGTGGAAGGCTGGTTGGCGTGCTGGGTATTACCGGTGATCCGGAGCAGGTCAGGCCGTTTGCCGAGCTGCTGCGCATGACCGCCGAGATGCTGGTCGAACAGCGCGTGTTGCAGGCAGAGCAGCACTGGCGCGGTCAGCAGCAGGAGGCCTGGCTGGTCAATCTGCTGGAGCGCGGCTACCCGGTAGCCAGTCTGGAGGAGGATGCGGAACGCCTGCGCATGCGCTGGAAATGGCCGCTGCAGTGCTGTCTGCTGTGCCTGGCTACAGAAAGCGATCATCAGCATTCCCAAGGGCAACTGGTAACGCTGATGCGTGCCCGTCACCCGCACGACATCATTCTTCCGCTCGGGCTGCACGAGGTCCTTTGGTTACGCAGTGGCAAGCCGCAACCTCCGCGCCGCAGCTGGCTGGAGCAGGCCGATCAGCGGGGCTGGCCGGTGGGTCGAGTGCTGCTGGCCGAGGCGGTCACGTCGCTGGCGGATCTGCGCGAGGCGACCGAGGCTCTGATCAGTCTGCGCGATTATGTTCAGGAGATGCGGGTATCCGAGCGTATGGTCAGTCTGGCCGACAATCGGCTGGCAGTGCTGCTCCATCAACAGCAGGGCAGCTGGACAGTGCAGCAACTGCTGGCGCCGATTCAGCCGCTGCGCCGGGCCGATGGCAATGGTCAACTGGTCGCCACCCTGCGCAGCTGGTTGCAGCACAATGGCCATACTCAGGCCTGCGCCGAGCAGCTGCAGGTGCATCGCAATACCCTGCGCTACCGGCTGGACCGGATTGCCGAGATTACCGGGCTGGATCTGGATCGGATGACGGATCGGATGCTGTTGAGTATCGGGTTGGCGTTGTTTCCGGAGTAGCTGGGCTGCTGCTGCTCCGTTGATGATCGTTCCCTCGCTCCTGCGTAGGAACGCCTGCATGGACGCTCTGCGTCCGGTTTGGTGTTGTCTTTCTTGCTGGGTTTTTGCCTGATAACTCGCTTTTCGCCTTTTACGGCGAGCCAAGGGGGGCCGCTTGCCCGGCCCCCCCAGGGGAAGCGCTAACCCACTCCACACGCACTCTGCTAGCGCTCAAGCATGTAGATGCAAGGCGCGATGTGCAGCCAATAGTGGTTCTATTGGCAAGCAGCGCAACGCAGTCAGATGCATGCTTGAGCGCTAGCCCTGCGGGGCGCTCAGGCCGGTCCGCACTCTGCGTTGTGATTTCTCGACAGGTCCCGACATGCCTTCGAAACCACGCCTTGATTGCGGACCGGCCTGAACGCCAGAGGGCATGTGGAGTGGGTTAGCGTTTCCCTGAATCCCCCC
>NZ_NBYK01000006.1:19617-102577 GCF_002197985.1 Halopseudomonas aestusnigri | reverse complement strand
GCTTATGACTCTTTTTCCCGATAAACCTGCGCTACTCGACCGCGTAAACGGGACGAACCCCGGGTGCACACTTCACCATCCAAGTACTGATCGCTCCTACGCTCCCGCGTGGGAGCGCTTGTCAGGACGCTCTGCGTCCTGTTTGCTCTGGATGCTCGCCTTACGCTCTAGGGCCCCTAACCAGAGCGGATCTACCCAGTTTCAGGTTCATTGCTATTGGGCGAGCGAACAAGAATGCGTTGCCAATTCCCGTCTATTGTTGTGCGTGGGCATAAGGCTTTTGTCCCGCGGGCTGGGTGACAATGGCGGTAGTCATCGCCGCCCATCGCGGCAAACACAATAAAAAGGAGTTCAGCATGGGTCTGGTACTGATTCTGGTCGCCCTGATTGCCTTTATCGTTCTGGCGACATCGCGCCTCAAGTTACACCCCTTTCTTGCCTTGCTGGCGGCGGCGCTGCTGGCCGGTTTCGCCTATCAGGTACCGACCATGGAGATCGTCAAGACGATCACCGGTGGTTTTGGCGGCATTCTTGGCTATATCGGCATTGTCATTGTGCTGGGGACCATTATCGGTGTGATCCTTGAGCGCAGCGGCGCGGCGATCACCATGGCGGAGACGGTGATCAAGCTGCTGGGGGAGCGTTTTCCGACGCTGACCATGTCGATCATCGGCTATCTGGTGTCGATCCCGGTGTTCTGTGATTCGGGCTACGTCATCCTTAACTCGCTGAAGAATGCGCTGGCCGCGCGCATGAAGGTCTCGGTGATCGCCATGAGTGTGGCGTTGGCAACCGGCCTCTACGCGTCCCACACCTTTGTGCCGCCGACTCCCGGCCCGATAGCCGCAGCCGGTAATCTCGGGCTGGAGAACAATCTCGGTCTGGTGATTCTGGTCGGTCTGGTGGTGTCGCTGGTGACTGCCTTTGCCGGGATGTGGTGGGCCAATCGGTTCATCGGCAAGGACATTCCGCTGGAAGACAACGGCACCCACGTGATGGACGCTGAAGACTACGCGCAGATCCGCGCCAAGTACGGTGTGTTGCCGAGCGCGAGCAAGGCCTTTGCGCCGATCTTTCTGCCGATCGGCCTGATCTGTCTGGGTACGCTGGCGAATCTGCCGGCCAAGCCGGTGGGCGAGGGCTTCGTCTACACGCTGCTGGCATTTCTCGGTCAGCCGGTGGTCGCTCTCGCGGTTGGCCTGGCGCTGGCCTGCACCCTGTTGCGCGCGGACAACAAACGGCAGGAGTTTCATGATCGCGTCGTTGAAGGCATTCAGGCGTCGGCGCCGATCCTGCTGATCACCGGTGCCGGCGGTGCCTTCGGCGCCATGCTCAAGGTGACGCCGCTAGGCGACTATCTGGGGGCGACCCTGTCGGCGCTGGGTATCGGTCTGTTCATGCCGTTTGTGGTGTCTGCCGCGCTGAAGTCAGCGCAGGGTTCAACTACCGTGGCGCTGGTGACTACCTCGGCGCTGGTTGCACCGCTGCTGCCGGAGCTGGGGCTGGATAGCGAGATGGGCCGGGTGCTCTGCGTCATGGCCATTGGTGCCGGCGCGATGACCGTGTCCCACGCCAACGACAGCTTCTTCTGGGTCGTGACCCAGTTCAGCCGCATGAGTGTCGGCACCGCCTACCGTGCGCAAACCCTCGGCACCCTGATGCAGGGCATCGCCGGGATCATTACCGTCTGGTTGCTGAGTCTGGTACTGCTCTGATGAAACTGGTTATCGCCCCTGATTCCTTCAAGGAAAGCCTGAGTGCCCGCGCTGTTGCTGAAGCCATAGCAGCGGGCTGGGCGCGGGTTTGTCCCGATGCTGAACTGCTGCTCTGCCCGATGGCTGATGGCGGCGAGGGCACGGTAGATGCGGTATTGGCCGCTACCGGGGGCGAGCGCCAGCAGACCGAGGTCAGCGGCCCGCTGGGTGACCCGGTAACCGCCAACTGGGGATTGTTGCCGGGGCGTCGGGCTGTGATCGAAATGGCCGAGGCCAGCGGACTGCATCTGGTCGAGCCGGCGCGGCGCGATGTGCTGAGGGCGAGCAGCTTCGGCACCGGCGAGCTGATCCGCGCGGCGCTTGATGCCGGGGTGCGGCGCATCGTGCTGGGCCTCGGCGGCAGCGCAACCAACGATGGCGGTGCCGGTTTGCTGTGCGCGCTTGGGCTGCGCCTGCTGGATGCCGATGGTGGGGATCTGCCCCCGGGCGGCGCGGCGCTGGCGCGGCTGCGCCATATCGACCTGACCGGACTGGATACCCGGCTGGCGCAGGTTGAAGTGCTGGTTGCCGCCGATGTCGACAATCCGCTCTGTGGGCCACGTGGCGCCTCGGCGGTATTTGGCCCGCAGAAGGGCGCGAGTCCGGCGCAGGTGGACCAACTGGACGCCGCGCTGGGCCATTATGCCGATGTTATGGCGTCGACTCTGGGTGAGGATCTGCGCAACCTGCCCGGCGTTGGAGCTGCTGGCGGGCTCGGTTTTGCAGCCCGCACGGTACTCAAGGCGGGCTTTCGCCCCGGTATTGAACTGGTGGCGGAGCTGGCCGGGCTGGCCGAGGCCCTGCAGGGTGCCGATCTGGTGATTACCGGTGAGGGTCGGCTTGATGGCCAGAGCCTGCACGGCAAGACACCTGTTGGCGTGGCGCGTCTGGCCAGGGCTGCCGGTGTGCCGGTCATTGCCCTGGCTGGCAGCCTCGGTGAAGGCTATCAGCGCCTCTATGCCGAAGGCATCGGCGCGGCCTTCAGTCTGGCACCGGGACCGCTCAGTCTTGAGCAGGCCATGGCAGAGGCGGGCCCGCAGCTGAGTGAGCGGGCCGCTGATCTGGCGCGGTTGTGGCAGATTGCCGGCATGGCTGCCCGGCGCGTCTGAGGGCGGGCTATACTCCGGCGCAGAGACGCGGGAGGCATGTGGATGGAGCAGGGCGGCAAGCTGGTCAACTGGAACGACGCCAAGGGCTTCGGTTTCATTCAGCCCGATGACGGCAGTGAGCGGGTGTTTGCCCATATTTCGGTCATGCGCGGTGACGCCAGGCCGGTGACCGGTATGGCGGTGCGCTTTGTGGCGGTCGCCGACGAACAGGGGCGACGACGGGCCGAGCACATGCGTGGTGAGGGGCTGGCGCTGGACCGTCCGGCCATTCGCCGCAAGCCGCGCGAGCGCAGCACGCCGACGCCGACTCCGGCCCGCGGGGCCGCGCGCCGTGCCGGGCGACACCGGCACCGGGTACATAATCGGGGTGCCAAGCTGGTGGTGCTGGCGCTGCTCTGCGTACTGCCACTGGTCGGCACTCTGCAATGCTGGCTGGAGCAGGGGCAGCCCTGGTGGCTGCTGGCGTATGGGGTGATCAGCGTTATCAGCTTTGTTCAGTATTGGCTCGATAAACGCAGTGCCGAGACGGGGCGCTGGCGCACGCCGGAAAAGACTCTGCATCTCTCTGCGCTGCTGGGCGGCTGGCCAGGCGCGCTCGTGGCCCAGCAGCTGTTTCGCCACAAGACCCGCAAGGCGTCCTTTCAGGTTCTGTTCTGGCTGATTGTTGCCCTGCACCAGCTGGTCTGGCTCGACTGGCTGGTGTTCGACGGCAGCCTTTTGGCGCTATTGCCCTTTGTATCGCCCTGACGGCGAACCGTCAGATCAGACCAGCACGCCCTGACTGCGCAGGTAGTCGTCGTAGCTGCCGGAGAAGTCGGTCACGCCATTTTCCGACAGCTCGATGATGCGGGTGGCCAGCGAGCTGACGAACTCACGGTCGTGGCTGACGAAGATTAGCGTGCCCGGGTAGTTCTCCAGCGCCAGGTTGAGCGCTTCGATCGATTCCATGTCGAGGTGGTTGGTCGGCTCGTCCATCAGCATGACGTTGGCCTTGCCGAGGATCAGCTTGCCGAACAGCATGCGGCCCTGTTCGCCCCCGGAAATCACCTTGACCGATTTGCCTATCTCGTCGTTGGAGAACAGCATGCGGCCGAGGGTGCCGCGGACCAGCTGCTCGCCACCCTGGGTCCACTGTGCCATCCATTCGAACAGGGTGCAGTCGTCCTTGAAGTCGTCGGCGTGATCCTGCGCGAAGTAGCCGATGTCGGCGCTTTCGGCCCATTTCACTTCACCGGCCATGGGTGCCATCTCGCCGACCAGGGTGCGCAGCAGGGTGGTCTTGCCGATCCCGTTCGGGCCGATGATGGCCACCCGCTCGCCCGCTTCGATCTGCAGGTTCAGACCCTTGAACAGCACTTCGCCGTCGTAGCCCTGGCTGACGTTCTGCAGGGTGACCGCCTGGCGGTGCAGCTTCTTGAACTGCTCGAAGCGGATAAACGGGCTGACGCGGCTGGAGGGTTTGACCTCTTCCAGCTGGATCTTGTCGATCTGCTTGGCGCGGCTGGTGGCCTGCTTGGCCTTGGAGGCGTTGGCCGAGAAGCGGCTGACAAAGGTCTGCAACTCGGCGATCTGCGCTTTCTTCTTGGCGTTGTCCGACAGCAGACGCTCGCGCGCCTGGGTGGCGGCGGTCATGTACTCGTCGTAGTTGCCGGGGAACAGGCGCAGTTCGCCGTAATCCAGGTCGGCCATATGGGTGCAGACCGAGTTCAGGAAGTGACGGTCGTGGGAAATGATGATCATGGTGCTGGTACGCGCCTTGAGTACGTCTTCCAGCCAGCGGATGGTGTTGATATCCAGGTGGTTGGTCGGTTCGTCCAGCAGCAGCACATCCGGATCGGAGAACAGCGCCTGGGCCAGCAGCACACGCAGCTTCCAGCCGGGGGCGACTTCGCTCATCGGGCCGAAGTGCTGTTCCAGCGGAATGCCGAGACCGAGCAGCAGTTCACCGGCCCGGGATTCGGCGGTGTAGCCGTCCATTTCCGCGAACTCGCCCTCCAGTTCGCCGACTTTCATCCCGTCTTCTTCGCTCATTTCCGGCAGCGAGTAGATGCGGTCGCGCTCGGCCTTGACCTTCCACAGCTCCTCGTGACCCATGATCACGGTGTCGATCACGCTGAACTCTTCATAGGCAAACTGGTTCTGGCGCAGCTTACCCAGACGCACGTTCTGTTCGAGCATGACCTGGCCGCCGGAGGGTTCCAGCTCGCCGCCAAGGATCTTCATGAAGGTCGACTTGCCGCAGCCGTTGGCACCGATCAGGCCGTAGCGGTTGCCGTTGCCGAACTTGACGGAAACGTTTTCGAACAGCGGCTTGGGACCAAACTGCATGGTGATGTTGGCGGTGGCGATCACGGGAGAATCCTGGCTGAGCAAAGAAGCGGACTGAAAGGGCAGCCGCGAGGGGCGGCGCAAAGCCGCGCATTGTAGCGGTTGCGTCGACGCGGCGACAGGGCCGCGCCGACCGAAGGTCGTTTGCTTTGCAGTGCCCTGATGCAGTATTTTTACAGGTGCAAACAATTATCGTTTGTAACGAGGCGCGCCGTGCAAGCATTTCAACCCCACATTCTGGCTATCGAGGACGACCCGGTTCTGGGTCTCCATCTGAAAACGTCGCTTGAGCGCGCGGGTTTCGTCATCACCGTTGCTGCCGATGGCGACAGCGGCCTGATCCTGGCGCAGCGAGTAGCCTACGACCTGATCCTGCTGGATGTGATGCTGCCCGGCATTGACGGTATGGAACTGCTCAGGCGTCTGCGGTGCCAGCGCGTCACACCGGTACTGATGATGTCTGCCCAGGGTGATGAAGGGCACCGTATTGCCGGGTTTGACGGTGGTGCCGATGACTATCTGCCCAAGCCGTTCAGTACCCGCGAGTTGCAGGTGCGGATCGCTGCCATCCTGCGTCGGGTGGCCTACGAGCGGGAGCGCGACTGCGTTGTGCCGCCGGCAGCCAACGACGATCTGGTGGCGTTTGATGAGCCTGCCATGCGCGTGCGTTGCGGGGATTGCTGGTTGAGTGTCACACCGACCGAGTTTCGATTGCTGCAGGTATTGTACGAACAGATGGATGAGGTGCTGACCAAGGCCTTCCTGTACCAGCAAGTGCTGCGCCGCGGCTACGCCCGACATGACCGGGTATTGGACATGCACATCAGCAACCTGCGTCGCAAGCTGGCCCGGGCCGGGATCCACAACCTGCGGCTGGAGTCGGTCTGGGGGCGGGGTTACCTGCTCAGCTGGCAGGTCTCTTGACGCCCGGACGGTGGTCTCTGTTCTGGCCGCTGGTGATTCTGGTGGCCGGATTCTGTCTGAGTCTGATCAGCGCGACCCATTACCTGAGCGCACGTATTGATCGTTATCTGTCCTTTCTGCCGGACCGGGCGCTCAGTACCCTGCAGGGCTATGCCGCCGAGGCCGCGCAGGCGCTGGCCGAGGGCCCTGACGCGCTGGAGCGCTGGCGCAGGCAACGCACTGAGGTGTCGCCGGAGTTGCTGGCGCTGGTGGACGAGGATCGACGACCGCTGGCAGGGCAGGCACTGACCGAGCGGCAGCGGCGCATGCTCGGCTTTGTCCGTGACTATGATGGGCTTATGAGCCGCCGCGGCGATGGTCGGCCGACTATCCGGGTGCCGCTGCCGGATCAGTCTCATTACCTGGTTCTGCGTTTGCCTGAGGCACTGGCGCCCTGGGGGCAGCGCGCGCTGCTCAATCTGATGCTGCTGTACGTGGTGCCCGGGTTGCTCGCGGTATTGTTCTGCGTGTTGCTTTACTGGCTGCTTATCTCGCCGCTCGAGCGCTTGCGTCGACAGGCCAACGCGATGCGTGCCGATCCCTTGCAAAGTCTGCTGCCGGCATCGCTGGCAAGGCGTCGCGACGAACTCGGTGAGCTGGGGCGCTCGCTGGAGTTTCTGACCCTGCGCCTGCGCCAGTCTGTCGCCCAGCAGCGCCAACTGATGCGGGACCTTTCCCATGAGTTGCGCACCCCTCTGAGTCGGCTGGGTGTGGCAGCCGAAACCGAGCTGCCGTTGCCCGAACTGCGTAACAGACTGGAGCGCGAAGTCGGCAACATGCGCGAGCTGGTCGACAGCACGCTGGAGCTGGCCTGGCTCGACAGCGTGCCCGGGCGGCTGGATTGCGAGGCGGTTGATGTCAATGCGCTGTGGGATGTATTGCGCGAGGACGCCCTGTTCGAGTCGGGCTGGCAGCCGGAGGGAATCGTGACCGCCTTGCCGCAGGGCTGCCATGTGCTGGGTAATCTGAACGCGCTGGCGCAGGCGCTGGAAAACGTGTTGCGCAATGCCATTCGCCACTCACCGCCGCAGGGGCGGGTCTGTTTCAGTGCCGAGCAGGCCGAAGGCTGCTGGACCCTGTGCCTTGCCGATCAGGGGCCTGGCGTGGCCGAGGCGGATTTACAGGTTATCTTTCGACCCTTTGCCCGACTGAACAAGGCCCGGCCGGATGGCGACGGTTTTGGTCTTGGGCTTGCCATCGCGCAGCGTCAGATCAACCTGCAGCAGGGACATATCTGGGCTGAGAATGGTGAGCCCGGCCTGCGTGTGTGCATTCAGCTGCAAGCTGTATAGTTTGTAAATGCGCTTTACTCTCAAATAGGAATGATTAGCATTTGTCGCGAATCGAGCTCTGCCGTCCTCTCTCGCGGGGTCGCAGCGCAGGGAATAGCTCGGTGACTGTCTGCTGAATTCTGTCATAGGGGAGTGAAGTGCATGGGAATGTTCAAGCGCCAGCAACTGGCTCTGGCGGTGGCGACCGCTGCGTTGGGCCTGCCGGTCAATGCGATAGCCGAGGATACGACAAGCGACGAAATGGTCGAGCTGCAGCCCATTACCGTGGTGACCGCCGCAGGCTACGAGCAGAACATCGCCGATGCGCCTGCCAGCATCTCGGTCATTACCCGCGAGCAACTGGAAAAGCAGTCCTACTCCGACGTCACCGATGCGGTGCGCAACATTCCCGGCGTGTTTGTCACCGGCGGCGGCAATATGCAGGACATCAGCATTCGCGGCATGGATGACTCCTACACGCTGTATCTGGTCGATGGCAGGCCGATTTCCGCCGGCCGCATGGTCAACACCAACGGGGCCGATGGCGGCAAGCAGATCGGCCTGCCGCCGATCTCGATGATCGAGCGGATCGAGGTGATCCGCGGGCCGATGTCCTCGCTCTACGGCTCCGAAGCCATGGGCGGGGTGATCAATATCATCACCCGCCGCGGCGGTGACGAATGGGCCGGCAGCATCTCGACCGAGTACACCGGCGCCATGAACGATATCAGCAGCGACTCGCAGCAGGCTGATTTCTATCTGGCCGGCCCGATCATTCAGGGCCTGCTCGGTGCGCAGTTCACCGGCACCTATGTCGGCACCGACGAGAGCGATTACATCGGTGGCGGCGATTCCGCCGCCAGCATGCCGGAGAGTACCCGCAAACAGGGTGGCGCCGAGTTCTACCTGACGCCCAACGAGCAGAATCGCTTCAGCCTCGGCTACACCGCATCCGAGCTGAAATATACCCACACGCCGGGCAAGAGCATCGCTGCGGACGCTGATCCGTCGACCTATCGCTATGAAAAGGACGTCTATGTCTTCAGCCATGATGGCAATTATGGCGACCTGATCATCAACAGCTTCCTGCAGCACGATGTGTCCGACAAGCCGGGTACCGGCAGCACCAAGCAGGAGGAGGTCAGCCTGCTCAATACCCAGGCAAGCTACTTTTGGGGTGATCACGTGGTGACCTTCGGCGGGCAATACAAGCAGGAGGAGTTTGTTGATGAAACCAACGGCCTGCTGACCTCCAACATTCCGGGAGCGGTAAAAAGCGTCGATCGCTGGATTGCGGCGCTTTACACTGAGGTGGACTGGGCGCTCACCGACGATCTGTCTGTTACCACCGGACTGCGCTACAACGACGACGAGTTGTTCGGCGGCGAGCTGTCGCCACGGCTCTACGGCGTCTACCGGCTGAACCCGGAGTGGGTGATCAAGGGGGGGGTGTCTACCGGTTACCGTCAGCCGACTCTGTCCGATGCCACCGAGGGCTTCGGTCGTGGTACCGGCGGTGGCGGCTCGCCGGCCCCGCATCCCCGTGCACTGATCATCGGCAATCCGGACCTGAAGCCGGAAACCAGCACCAACTACGAGATCGGTTACGTCTACGACAACGCTGCGCTGGGGCTCAATACCAGCGCCATGCTGTTCCATACCCAGTACAAGGACAAGATTGCCGAGGATCGGTTTTGCGAAAGCCCGAACGGTGATCGCGGTGATCCGGCGACCTGGACCTGCGGGTTTGGCGGTAACAATTACTACTTCCTCAGCACCCGCAAGAACATCTCCGAGGCCGTTATGCAGGGCGTCGAGCTGACGCTCGACTACCGCTTCCAGCCGAACTGGAACCTCTCCAGCAGCTACACATTTACCCGTTCCGAGCAGAAGTCCGGCGAGTTCAAGGGCGAGCCGCTGAACCGGCAGCCGCGCCATATGCTCAACGGCCTGCTGGAATGGGACGTCAATGCGCGCCTGAACGCATGGCTGCAGGGTAACTATCGCAGCAAAACCTCCGATTACATGGGCCGCACCAGCATGTCGGACGGCACGCCCGGGTCCGGTTTTGTCGATATCGGCGCGGGCTATCGCCTGACCGACAACGTCAACGTCAAGGCCGGCCTCTACAACGTCGCCAACAAGGAAGTGACCAACGACAGCTACGGTGTGGTGCTCGATGGCCGCCGGTTGACGGTGGGCATGACGGTCGACTTCTGATCTGACAGTCAGTGGTTTTGGCAGCCCGCTCGCTGAACCTGGTCAGCCGGTGGGCTGCGTTTTATTTGCGGGCATGCGCCCGCTGGAGCGTGTTGGATGAGTAATCCGGTTTCCAAGACCTCGGTGGTCTGGCCGAGCACCCTTGGCCGTATAGTGCTGGCCGTTGCCGGTGGATATCTGTTCACCTATGGCTTTACTGCGGCGCTGGCACGGTTGCTGCCGCTGGAGCGGGTCGATGCACTGATCGGCGCGACCTTGCTGTCGTTTGCGGTCTACAGCGGCTTTGTACTCTGGGTCTTCGCGCGTCCGCTGCGCAATGCGTTGTGGGCGCTGCCGGTGACGCTGTTATTGCTGCTGATCGGCTTTGGCCCGCAGTGGTTGGGAGGAGTGCAGGGATGAGTCGCCAACCCTCATTGACCCAGTCGATGTCTGCGTTGCACACCTGGGCCGGCCTGGTGCTCGGCTGGCTGCTGTTTGCGATCTTTCTGACCGGCACCCTGGCGGTGTTTGATCGGGAGCTGACCTGGTGGATGCAGCCGGAGCTGCAGGACCGGCAGGTCGACCAGGCCAGCGCCGTACAGGTGGCCCAGCGCTGGCTGGCAGCCAACCAGCGCGATGCGAGTGCCTGGAATATCGGCCTGCCGACGGCGCGCGATCCCTCGCTGAGCGTCTCGGCGGGTGAACAGCGGCGTGGCCAGCGCACGCTGATCGACGCCGAGAGCGGCGAGCAGATAACGCCGCGAGAGACCGCAGGAGGCAGTTTCTTTTTCCGTTTCCATTACACCCTGCATATGCCGCGCTTTCTCGGTATCTGGGTAGTCGGGTTTGCTGCGATGGCGATGCTTGTGGCGATTATCAGCGGTATCATCATCCATAAGAAAATCTTTAAGGACTTCTTTACCTTCCGCCCGGTCAAGGGCCAGCGCAGCTGGCTGGATGGCCACAACGCCAGCGCCGTTCTGCTGTTGCCGTTCCATCTGATGATTACCTACACCGGTCTGGTGATCTTCTTCCTGATCTACATGCCGGCCGCAACCGATGCGCTGTACGGCGGTGACCGCGATGCGTTGTTGCGTGAACTGCGCCCGGACGCCCAGCAGCAACAGGGCGCGCGCAGGGGTGAGGGAGGTCGGCCATCGCGTGAGGTGCAGACGGCGAGCGCAGCCATGCTGCCGCTTGACCACTTCATCACCCTGGGCGAAGCCCATTACGGTGCCGGCATGCTGTCTTCGCTGTCGGTCGCTCAGCCGGGCCGTGTCAATGCGCGGGTCGAAGTGCGGCCGCTGCTTGGCAGTCGTCTGGAGCTGACCAAGGGCGAGGCGCTGGCCTTCAATGCGATCACCGGCGAGCTGCTGCGCGCGCCGCCGCCGACCCGCACCAGCCTGCTGGTGCAAAAGGTGATGGCGGGGCTGCATTTTGCCCAGTTTGGCGGTTACCCCATGCGCTGGCTGTATTTCATCTGTGGTCTGGTCAGCAGCGCCATGATCGCTAGTGGGCTGGTGCTGTATACCGTCAAGCGGCGACGGCAGTCTGCGGCACAGGGCGTCTGGCTGCGTCAGGTGGAGTGGCTCAATCTGGCCTGCGTGGGTGGACTGATGCTGGCCTGCGTGGCGCTGCTGTGGGCCAACCGCCTGTTGCCGGCGGATCTGGCCGAGCGTGAGGGCTGGGAGTTGCGGGTATTCTTCGGCGCCTGGTTGGCAGCACTGCTGCATGCACGGCTGCGCGCGCCGTTGCGTGGCTGGCTGGAACAACTGGCAGCGAGTGCGGTGCTGCTGCTGGGCTTGCCACTGCTGGATCTGCTAACCGCGCTTGCCGTTCCTGACCGCATTCGACTGGGGGTTGATCTGACCGGGCTTGGGCTCGGAGCCTTGCTGGCGCTGGCGGCGTGGAAAGTGTCAACGCGGCCGACGGCAACGGTTCGGGCTGCGCGACGAGCGCCTGCGGCGATGGCGGAGGTGCAGTCATGAACGCCAGCCTGTTGTGTCTGGCGCTGAGCTCCAGCTATGCCGGCATGCTGGCGCTGTGTCTGGGCACGGAGCGGCACTGGAAGCAACTGGCTGCAGCGGCGCCGCTGAGTTTGCGAGCGTGGTGCCGCCCGCTGGGCGTGTTGCTGCTGTTGCTGGCGCTGCTGCTGAGTCTGCAGATCTGGCCAGCCAGCATGGCGCTGGTCGGCTGGCTGGGCATGCTGTCGCTGTGCGGCCTGGTTCTGTTACTGCTGTTGCCCTATGCGCCAAGGTTGGCGCTGGGCTTGCCACTGCTGGGCGTGCTGCTGGCGCCAGTGTTCATGCTGGGGTGAGTTCAGCCGGGGCGGTGCATGCGAAACAGCGCGCCCGCCTCGACGCGGAAGTAATCGGCCGGGCCACCGCCGCGCAGAATCGGCTCGGCGGCAGCGGTCTGGTAGACACCGTCGACCAGCAGGCGGCGGTCGATGTGGACGCCAATCACCTCGCCGAGCACCAGCCAGGTATTGAGTGCATCGCCCGCCGCGCTTTGCAGCTGGATGATCTGGGTCTTGCGGCATTCGAAGGAGACCGGGCTTTCGCCCACCCTTGGCACGTCGATCTGGCGTGACGGCACCGCGGTCAGGCCCGCCAGGGCAAATTCGTCGACCTCGGGCGCCACCGCGGCGCAGCTTTGATTCATCGCCTCGGCCAGCGGCAGGGTGGCCAGATTCCAGACAAACTCGCCGGTCTGCTCGATATTGCTCAGGCTGTCCTTATGGCCGATGCTGGCAAAGCCGATGATCGGCGGTATGTAATTGAACGCATTGAAAAAACTGTAGGGAGCGAGGTTCAGGATACCGTCGCTGCTGCGGCTGCTGATCCAGCCGATCGGGCGGGGGCCAACGATGGCGTTGAACGGGTCGTGTGCCAGGCCGTGGCCCTTTGCGGGTTCGTAGTAATAGCTGTCTTCCTGCATGTTGCCCTCAGCCGATGATCTGATTGGTTGGCTGCCATTGCAGCGCGCCGGAGCGGCGCGCGCAAGGGGTGAGGGGGAATTAATCAGCGTTTGCCTGGTAGCGTTCCAGCCAGTGGGCGTACGGCGCCGGCATGACCCAGGATGGGCGCTCCACTTTCAGCTCGCGGGCGGCGTGGTAGGACCAGTGCGGGTTGGCCAGATGAGCCTTGCCGACCATGACCAGATCCAGTTGGCCATCCTCTACCGCCTTCTCGGCGATATGCGGCTCGCCAAAGCCCCAGGCTGAGGAGACCGGCACGCCGGCTTCATCACGCACGCGCTTGGCAATCGGACCCATGAACGCCGGAGCCCAGGGGATTTTGGCGGTCGGGATATTAAAGCCCATGCTGACGCTCATCATGTCCATGCCGGCGGCCTTGAAGCGACGGGTGAGGTCGATCGACTCGGTCATGGTCTGCTCGTCATTGCCGTCGAACTCGATGACCCCAAAGCGGATGGTCAGCGGCAGATGCTCCGGCCAGACCTCACGCACGGCGGCCAGGGTCTCCAGCAGGAAGCGGCCACGGTTATCGGCGCTGCCGCCGTAGGCGTCGGTGCGCTGGTTGGCGTGCGGTGAAAAGAAGCTCTGGGCCAGATAGCCGTGGGCGAAGTGCAACTCCAGCCACTCGAAGCCGACTGCCAGGGCGCGGCGTGCGGCCGCAACGAAATCGGCCTTGACCCGCTCGATGTCCTGCAGGGTCATTGCTTCGGGAACTTTCGGCAGGTGCGCGCCGAAGGGGATGGCCGAGGGGGCGATGGTCTGCCAGCCGTTGGCCGCGTCATTGGGGATATGGTCGTCACCTTCCCAGGGGCGGTTGGCGCTGGCCTTGCGCCCGGCGTGGGCAATCTGGATGCCCGGCACCGCGCCATTGGCCTTGATGCCGCGCACCACCGGGACGAACGCTTCGGCCAGCTGGTCGTTCCAGATACCGGCGCAGCCGGGGGTGATGCGGCCTTCCGGTGAGACGGCGGTGGCCTCGACGATCACCAGACCGGCGCCGCCACGGGCCTGACTGGTGTAGTTGGCGACATGCCACTCATTGATCAGGCCGTCGTTGGCCGAGTACTGACACATTGGCGGGACCGCGATGCGGTTGCGCAGGGATACGTCCTTGAGAGTGAAGGGTTGAAACAGGGCTGACATGGATAACCTCCGGCAGCAGGATTGGAATACGGCTTGATTCAATAGTTCGATAATATTGGAACTATGGATCGGAAGTAAACCTCTGTGTATGATCTTTGTCCATGCGACCGTTCAAACACCCCCCTGCCAGCGATCTGATTCTCGAGCGTGTGCTCTACGCCCTGAGCGATCCGGTGCGACTGGAAATTGTCCAGCGTCTGGCCGAAGTCAGTGAAGCCAGCTGTGGCGAGCTTGATGGCGGTCGACCGAAGTCGAGCATGTCGCATCATTTTCGTGTGTTGCGCGATGCCGGGCTGGTCATGACCAAGAGTGTCGGCACGACTCACATGAATTCGCTGCGCCGGTCCGATCTGGACGCGCGCTTCCCCGGTCTGCTGGACGCAATTCTCGCCCAGCGCAGCTGATTCTTTACCGGGTCGCCGGCAGCGGCTATCGTTATGGTCTGGTGGCATGGAGCCATCTTTCAGGAGTCAGGGATGCCTCGTCGTCAAAGTAGTACTCCCCTCGAACAGGCCGTGCTGGTCCGTCACCTCGTGCCGTGGTGGCTCTACCTGCTGCTGGCCGCATTTTGCTGGCTCGGGCTGCGGGCCATCGCCCAGTGGGCGCTTCCTTCCAGCCGTATCGGTGATGGCTCGGCTACCTTGCTGCACAGCTTTGCGCTGGTCGGTCAGGTGTTGCTGCCGCTGGCATTGCTGTGTGCCGGCGTCGCTGACCTGTTCAACCGGGTGTCCTGGCGGCGGCGGCTGGATCGGCTGCGACAGGAACGGGCGGCTGACTCGCTGCTGGAGCAGCTCAGCTGGCAGGAAATGCGTGATCTGATTGAACTGACCCTGGAGACCGAGGGATATGAGCCGGTGATTGGTTCCATCTCGGGTAGCGATCTGCTGCTGCAGCGACAGGAGCAGAAAGTGCTATTGGTCACCGAGCATTGGCGCGATCCCGTGCTGGAGCCCGGGCAACTGGAGCGAGCCGTCGACCGCGCCGACCGGGTGGATGCCGAGGCTGTGATCCTGGTCTGTGGCGGACGAATCGGTACGCCCGCGCGCGCCGCTGCACGGCGACGCGGCATTCGTCTTATTGATCGGGGGCTGATGCTGCAATGGTTGTCGCAAAGCGAGACGACGGCGGGCCGGCAGCCTGACTGAGCAGCGCGACCGCCTTGATTTGAGCCCACAGCGTCTGGCCCGGGTGCAACTCCAGCTGGTCAGCGGAGAAGCGCGTTACCCTGGCCAGCAGGGGCTGACCCTGAACATCCAGCCTGACGAGTACCTGGGCAGCATCGGCAATGGTTTCGACGGCGCAAACCGTTGCCGGCAAGCGGTTAAGCATGCTGCTGTGCTGCGGTTGCTCCAGCACCAGACTGACGTCCCGAGCCTGCACCGCTACCCGCACCCGCGTCCCCGGCGGCAGTTCGCCATGGATAACATGCAAGTGCTCATCCCCCGCCAGCCGCAGGCTGAGCAGCTGATAGGCTGAGCGGTAGCCGCTGACCACGCCTTCAAGCACGACGCGAGCGTCGTCGCTGTGTGCCAATGGCAGATCCAGACGGGGCAGCAGCGCCTGCAGCGGGCCGCTGGCCTGCATCCGACCGTTGTTCAGCAGCACCAGATGGTCGGCCAGTCTGGCGACTTCGTCCGGCGCGTGACTGACATACAGCAGCGGAATGTCCAGCTCGGCGTGCAAGCGCTCCAGGTACGGCAGGATCTCGGCCTTGCGCTGCGGGTCGAGGGCGGTCAGCGGCTCGTCCATCAGCAGCAGCCCAGGGCTGCCAAGCAGGGCCCGGGCAATACCGACGCGCTGGCGCTCGCCACCGGACAGGCTGGCGGTGCCGCGTTTGAGCAAGTGGCCGATACCCAGCAGTTTGATGATCTGCGCTGTCTGACTATCGCTGGCCGGGGAGCGGCTGCGGCGTCGACCGTAGTCGAGGTTGCCCTGTACATCGAGGTGTGGAAACAGGCTGGCCTCCTGAAAGACGTAGCCGAGTGCGCGCTGGTGGGGTGGCAGCCAGACAGCGCGCTCGCTGTCCTGCCAGCAGTTGCCGTTGACCTCGATTCGCGCCTCGGCCGCCCGCTCCAGACCGGCGATGCAGCGCAGCAGCGTGGTCTTGCCGGAGCCGGAGGGGCCGACGATGGCGGTGACGCCGCGACCGGGCAGCGTCAGGTCCAGATCGAGGGTGAAGTCGGCCAGCCGCTGTTTCAGCTGCAGACGAATCATGCGCGGGTCCCCGGCATGACGCTCGGACGGCCGCGCCGGTTGAGCAGCAGCAGAATCAGAAACGAGCACACCAGTACCCCGCCGGCCAGCCAGTGGGCACTGGCATAGTCCATCGCCTCGACGTGATTGAAGATCTGTACCGAGACCACCCGGGTGCGCTCGGGGATGTTGCCGCCAATCATCAGCACTACGCCGAACTCGCCAAGGGTGTGGGCAAAGCCGAGCACGCTTGCGGTGATGATGCCGGGGCGGGCCAGCGGCAGGGCGACGGTGAAAAAACGGTCCAGCGGGCTGGCACCCAGGGTTGCTGCCACTTCGAGCGGGCGCTTGCCGATGGCTTCAAAGGCGTTCTGAATCGGTTGCACCACAAAGGGCATGGAGTAGCACACCGAGCCGATCACCAGTCCGCTGAAGCTGAAGGCGAGGGTGCCGAGGCCCAGTTGTCGGGTCAGTGCGCCAAGTGGACCGTTCGGCCCCATGGCGACCAGCAGATAAAAGCCGATCACCGTCGGCGGCAGCACCAGCGGCAGGGCAACCAGCGCGCCGATCGGCCCCTTGAGTCGTGAGCGGGTATGCGCCAGCCACCAGGCCAGCGGCGTGCCGACCAGCAGTAACAGCACGGTGGTCAGTGCCGCCAGCTTGAGCGTCAGCCAGATGGCGGCGAGGTCGGCGGCGTCAAGCGGCAGGCTCACGCTCAGTGACCGTAGCCGTAGCCGCGGATGATCGCTGCGGCGCGCTCGCTCTTGAGATAGCTCAGCAGTGCTGCCGCCGCCGGGTTGTCGGCGCCCTTGTCGAGCAGCACGGCGTCCTGATGGATCGGCTCATAAAGATCTGCCGGTAGCTGCCACGCTGAGCCAGTTGTGATCTCGCCGTTGCGGTAGACCTGCGAGAGCGCGACGAAGCCGAGCTCGGCGTTGCCGCTGGCGACAAATTGATAGGTCTGGCCGATGCTCTGGCCCTCGACCAGTGTGTCTGCCAGCGCCGCGCTCAGCCCCAGCCGCTGCATGACCTGCGTGGCGGCCAGCCCATACGGGGCGGTTTTCGGGTTGGCGATGGCCAGATGCTGGAAGCTACCGCTGCGCAGCAGTTGCTCGCCATCGCTGATCAGGCTGGCGTCAGCCGACCACAGCACCAGCGCGCCGGTGGCGTAGGTGAAGCGCGTACCGGTGACCGCGAGGCCGTCCTGCTCGATACGCGCCGGCGTCGTAGCATCGGCAGCCAGGAAAACCTCGAACGGCGCGCCGTGGCTGATCTGGGCGTACAGTTGGCCGGTTGAGCCGAAGGCGGCGACGACGCGGTGTCCGGTGTCCTGCTCGAATGCCTGGGCAATCTCCTGCATCGGCGCGGTAAAGTTGGCGGCGACCGCGACCTGCACCTCGTCGGCCAGCGCCAGCGGGTTGACGCTCAGGCAGGCGATGGCGGTGATGAGCAGCGGCAGACGCATGGAATCTCCTTGGCAGTGGACGGCGACTGACCGTTATATTATTCGTTATATAGCGTTTGGCAACGGGTCGCAGGTCATGAAACTTGAAGGACAGGTCTGGTTTTCCCATCAGGGTCGCCCGCTGGCGGGGCAGGATCGCATCGAGCTGTTGGTCTGCATCAGCGAAACCGGCTCTATCAGCAAGGCGGCCAGCGCGGCGGGCATGAGCTACAAGACGGCGTGGGACGCGGTCGATGCGATGAACAAGGCGTCTGGCAGCCCGCTGGTAGAGCGCTCGGTTGGCGGACGTGGCGGCGGTGGCACGCGGCTGACCGGGGCTGGCGAACAGTTGGTCGCGGCGTTTCGGCGCTATCAGCAGGAGCACGCGGCTTTCCTGCAACGGCTCAGCGAAGACGACAGCCTCGATCCCTACCTGCAGGTGATGAACCGGCTGCGCCTGCGTACCAGCGCGCGCAATCAGCTGTTTGCCCGGGTTGCCGCGCTGCGCCCGGACGGATTGAGCACGCGGGTGGAGTTGACCCTCGATGGTGGCCATGCGCTAACTGCGGTGATCACGCGTAACAGCGGTGAACGGCTTGGATTGTGCGAGGGTGCGGAGGTATTTGCACTGATCAAGGCGCCCTGGGTAAAGCTGGCGAGCGACGTGATGTCTGGTAACCGACTGACCGCTACGGTAGTGGGACGGGTGCAGGTTGGCGATCAGCTGGCGCTGGAGGCAGAGCTGCCCGGTGGTGTACTGCTCGTGGCCTCACTGGTTGATGATCCGTCTGTGCCGGGGCTTGGCGAATCGATAACCCTGTGGATTGACCCTGAACAGATCATCCTCTGCGCACTATAGTGCTTGTATCCCGTTGGCCAAGGAGTCAGCCGATGACCACGCCCAAGCAAGGCAAAACCGAATCCGCCGCGGCAGGCGCAGTGCCCGGCACACATCACTTTCGCTTTCACCGACCGAACATGCATCTGGACTCGGTATTCGGTGATGGCTGGTTTGCCCTGCGTGCCGAAGCCTTTGCCCGCTTTTTCGGTACTCCGGTGTTTCTGATCGCGCAGACCCTGATCGTCGCGCTGTGGATCACCATCAACGTTTCCGATCTGGTCAGTTTTGACCGCTACCCGTTTATTCTGCTGAACCTGGCGTTCAGTTTGCAGGCGGCCTACGCGGCGCCCCTGATCCTGCTGGCGCAGACCCGTCAGGCAGACCGTGACAAGGCATCGGCGCAGGCTGATGCACTGCACCGTGAGGCGCTTGCCGAGGCCAGTGAGCAGCGCGCCGCCCACGCCGCCGAGCAGACCGAGCAACTGCTGCTGTTACTCGAGCAAAACACCCGCCTGACCGAGACCGTTCATCAGCTGAGTCAGCGTATCGAAACTCTGACCAGCGAGATTCACCGCGGGGTTTGCCAGCGTCCTGCTCAACCTTGACGGCGTGGCAGCCGCAGCACCAGCAGGCCCAGCAGCAACCCCCAGAAGGCACTGCCGATGCCCCATAGCGCCAGCCCTGATGCGGTCACCAGAAAGGTCAGAAAGGCTGCCTCGCGTTGCTGATCATCGTGCAGCGCGGTAGCCAGCGCGTTGCCGATGGTGCCCAGCAACGCCAGACCGGCAATCGCCATCACCAGTGCCTGCGGGAAGGCGGCGAACAGGCTCGCGACCGTGGCGCCAAACAATCCGGTCAGCAGATAGAAAAAGCCACCCCAGGCACTGGCGCGAAAGCGCTGGCTCGGGTCGGCATCGGCATCCTTGCCGGCACAGATCGCCGCGCTGATCGCGGCCAGGTTGAAGGTGTAGCCGCCAAAGGGCGCCAGCAGCAGGCCGGTGATGCCGGTGGTGGTCATCAGCGGCGAGGCGGGCAGCTGATAGCCGTTGGCGCGCAGTACTGCCATGCCCGGCACGTTCTGCGAGGCCATGGTGACGATAAACAGCGGGATGCCGACCCCAAGCAATGCCGGAACCGACAGCGCCGGGGTCGTCCAGACAGGTTCAGCCAGCGACCACTCCAGCTGTTCCAGGTGCAATTGCCCAGCCAGTGCGGCAACCAGTATCCCAACCAGCAGGGTGACCGGTATCACGTACCGCGGGAACAGCAGCCGACCGGCCAGATAACAGGCCAGCATCAGTCCGACCAGCAGGGTTTGCTGCTGCAGCGCGCCGAACAGGTTGAGGCCGAACGGCAGCAGTACGCCGGCCAGCATGGCGCCGGCCAGCGGCGCGGGAATCAGTCGCATGATGCGATCGAACCAGCCGAGCAGACCGCACAGAGTGATCAGTGCGGCATTGAACAGAAACACCCCAATGGCCTCGTTCAGGCTGAATCCGGGCAGCCCGGTTGCCAGTAGTGCACCGCCCGGGGTGCTCCAGGCGATCAGCACCGGGGCGCGAAAGCGCAGCGAGAGGCCGATGCTGGTAACCGCCATGCCGATGCCCAATGCCCACAACCATGAGCTGATCTGGTCCGGTGAGGCGCCGGCGGCCGCGGCGGCCTGAAAGATGATCACCGCCGAGCTGGTGTACCCCACCAGCACGGCGATAAAACCGGCGGCAATGTGGGACGGGTTGAACCAGGCCTTCAGCATGTGACGATCCTCAATCGGCGGTTTGTGCGTTATAGCGCCCGGTTGGCCGATCCTAGCACCGTGCGCTATAACGCACAAAGGGGTGTTGCTATGCTGTGCGGCCCTCAACTTAGCGGACCTGTGATGCAGGAAATCAGCCAGTACCTCGCCGATACCCTCAGGCAGCTGCGCACTGACCGTGGCTGGAGTCTGGATCGTGCGGCGACCGAATGTGGCGTCAGCAAGGCGATGCTCGGCCAGATAGAGCGCGGCGAATCCAGTCCGACGGTGGCGACACTGTGGAAGATTGCCTCGGGCTTTGGTACGTCGCTGTCGAGCTTTATCGAGCCACCGCCGGCCGAGCAACGTGGCGTTACCCTGCGCAGCGCCGACACCCTGCGCCAGCGCCCGGCCGCCGATGCCATGCTGATTGCACCGCTGTTTCCGTTTGATGCGCGCTACGGCTTTGAGCTGTTCGAGCTGACCCTGTTGCCGGGTTATGAGCGGCTGTCAGAGCCGCACAGTGAAGGCGTCGTTGAGCATGTAATCGTGGTGCGCGGGGTCATGGAGCTGCTGGTGCGGGGCGTCTGGCAGCAACTGAAAGAAGGTGAGGCGGTGCGCTTCGCCGCGGATCAGCCGCATGGCTATCGCAACGCGGGCACCCAGCCTGCGGTATTCCATGACCTGATCTACTACCCGCCTCAGTCGCGGTAGAACACCTGCACCAGGTGGTAGCCGAACTGGCTCTTGACCGGACCGTGCACCATTTTCAGCGGCTTCTTGAAGATGATCTGGTCGATGGCGCGAACCATCTGACCCGGACGTACCTCACCCAGATCGCCGCCGCGCTTTTTCGACGGGCAGGTTGAATACTTCTTTGCCAGCACATCGAAGGCTTCGCCGGCGGCGATGCGTTTCTTCAGCGCGGCCGCTTCGGCTTCGGTCTTGACCAGAATATGGCGGGCCATGGCGACGGGCATGACGGGGGTCCTCTCGGTTCAGCGGGATTCGTACCAGGGGCGGCTGCGGTTGATGATACCGACCAGCCAGAGCATCAATGGTACTTCAATCAGCACGCCAACGACCGTTGCCAGTGCGGCGCCGGAGTTGAAACCGTACAGGGCGATGGCTACCGCGACGGCCAGCTCAAAGAAATTGGAGGCGCCAATCAGGGTCGAGGGTGCCGCCACGTCATGGCGTACCCCAAACCGCCGGTTCAGGCCGTAGCCGAGCGCGGCGATAAACAGCGTCTGCAGCAGAATCGGGATGGCCAGCAGGGCAATCACCAGCGGTTGTTGCACCAGCGCCTCGCCCTGAAACGAAAACAGCAGTACCAGCGTCGCCAGCAGCGCCCCCATCGACAAGGGGGCAATGGCGCTTAGTGCCTGCTCCAGCGCGGCCTTGCCGCGGCGCAGCAGCAGATAGCGTGCAGTCTGGGCAATCGCCAGCGGCAGCACGATATACAGGCCGACCGACAGCAGCAGGGTATCCCAGGGCACGACGATATCGCTGACCCCGAGCAGCAGCGCGACAATCGGCGCAAAGGCGATCACCATCACCGCATCGTTCAGCGCCACCTGACTCAGGGTGAACTGCGGGTTGCCGCGGCACAGGTTGCTCCAGACAAACACCATTGCCGTGCAGGGCGCAGCACCCAGCAGGATCAGACCTGCGACGTAGTGGTCCAGTTGCTCGGCCGGCAGCCAGCCGGCAAACAGCTGGCGAATGAACAGCCAGGCAAACAGCGCCATCGAAAAAGGCTTGATCGCCCAGTTCACCAGCAGGGTGATGGCAATGCCGCGGGTCTGCTGCCGCACTTCGCCGAGCGAGGCAAAGTCGACCTTCATCAGCATCGGGATGATCATCACCCAGATCAGCAGACCGACCGGCAGGTTGACGTTGGCCACGCTGAGCGAGCCCAGTGCCTGCATGGGGGCCGGCAGCAGCACGCCGAGCAGGGTGCCGAGGGCAATGCAGAGGGCTACCCAGAGCGTCAGGTAGCGTTCAAAACGGCCCATGGGTGAGGGTTGGCGGGTGGATTCAATGCTGCTGTGCATGGGCGGACCTTGTCTGGTGTCACAAAATATTCACTTTCCCGTATATACGGTATTTCATATATATTGCCCGCAGGCTGATTGTACAAGTGAATTTTATGTTGAATGACCCTTTGACGCCGCCAGCGCTGTTCAAGGCGCTGGCCGATGACACCCGTGCCCGCATCTGCGCGCTGCTGGTCGACAGCCCGGAACTCTGCGTCTGCGAGCTGACCGGCGCGCTGGCCCTGTCGCAGCCGAAGATATCCAGACATCTGGCGCTGCTGCGCAAGCTGAATGTGCTGATGGATGAGCGGCGCGGGCAGTGGGTCTATTACCGGCTGCACCCGGATTTGCCGGCTTGGGCGGGTGAGGTGATCAGGCAGGCCGCGCACAGCCAGCCGTGCTGGCTGGAGGCTCAGCGGGCCCGTTTGGCGGGCGCTGCGGCCACCTGCTGTGAGCCTCCTGCGCGTCGCTGAGCCGCGCCAGGGACTATTCTGAGAACAAGGGCCCGGCGCAATCGGTGCGGGTCAATCGGAGGGACGCAACATGAGCATCAAGATTGGCATCAACGGCTTCGGCCGCATCGGCAAGCTGGCCCTGCGCGCCGCCTGGGACTGGCCGGAGCTGGAGTTTGTGCAGATCAACGACCCGGGCGGTGACGCTGCAACCCACGCCCATCTGCTCAACTTCGACTCGGTACACGGGCGCTGGCAGCACGAGGCACAGGCCGATGGTGATGCGATTGTCATTGAGGGCCGCCGGCTGCCGCTGACACGCAACCGGGCGATTGCCGATACCGACTGGTCTGGTTGCGATCTGGTGATCGAGGCCAGCGGCGTCAACAAGACCAGCACTGCGCTGCAACCCTATCTGGATCAGGGCGTACGCCGGGTGGTAGTCAGTGCGCCGGTCAAGGAGCCGGGGGTGCTTAACGTGGTGCTGGGTGTAAACGACCAGCTGTTCGACCCGGCCGCGCACCCGATTGTGACCGCCGCCTCCTGCACCACCAACTGCCTGGCCCCGGTGGTCAAGGTGATCCACGAGGCGCTGGGCATTCGTCACGGCTCGATCACCACCATTCACGACCTGACCAACACCCAGAGCATTCTTGATCAGCCGCACAAGGATCTGCGCCGCGCCCGCGCCTGCGGCATGAGCCTGATCCCGACCAGCACCGGCTCGGCAACCGCGATTGCTGAAATCTTCCCCGAGCTGCGCGGCAAGCTGAACGGCCACGCGGTACGGGTGCCGCTGGCCAACGCTTCGCTGACTGATTGTGTGTTCGAGGTCGAACGTGCGACCACGGTGGATGAGGTCAACGCGCTGTTCAAGGCCGCCGCTGCGGGCCCGCTGGCGGGGATTCTCGGTTACGAGGAACGGCCGCTGGTGTCGATCGATTATCGTACCGATCCGCGCTCCTCGATCATCGACGCGCTCAGCACCATGGTGGTCAACGGCACCCAGGTGAAGATTTACAGCTGGTACGACAACGAGTGGGGCTACAGCAACCGCCTGGTCGAGCTGGCGCGCAAGGTGGGGCAGGCGGGCAATTGATGCGGCGACTGATGCAGTTGCCGGCGGAGGTTCGGCAGTATCTGGTGGTCACCGGCAACTACTGGAGCTTCACTCTCACCGACGGGGCGCTGCGCATGCTGGTGGTGTTGCACTTCCACCAGCTCGGCTACAGCCCGCTACAGATCGCCGGATTGTTCCTGTTCTACGAATTCTTCGGTGTGGTGACCAACCTGCTGGGTGGCTGGCTGGGCGCGCGGATCGGGTTGAACCGCACCATGAATATCGGCCTGGCGTTGCAGGTGCTGGCGCTCGGCATGCTGGCGGTGCCGACCGGCTGGCTCACGGTGGGCTGGGTGATGGCGGCGCAGGCGCTGTCGGGCATCGCCAAGGACCTGAACAAGATGAGTGCCAAGAGCGCGGTCAAACTGCTGCTGCCGGACGAACAGCAGGGTGCGCTGTACCGTTGGGTGGCGCTGCTGACCGGCTCGAAAAACGCGCTCAAGGGCGTTGGTTTCTTCCTCGGCGCGGGGCTGCTGGCGCTGCTCGGATTCCGTGGTGCGGTGCTGGCGATGGCCATCGCGCTGGCGCTGGTCTGGCTTCTGAGCTTGCGCCTGCTGCGCCGTGATCTGGGCCGCACCAAGGGCAAACTCAAGTTTCGTGACCTGCTGTCCAAGAGCCGGGCGATCAACCTGCTGTCGGCCGCTCGGCTATGCCTGTTTGCCTCGCGTGACGTCTGGTTTGTGGTCGCCCTGCCGGTCTATCTGTCGGCGGTATTTGGCTGGGATGTCTGGTCGGTGGGTGCCTTTATGGCGCTCTGGGTAATTGGTTACGGCGTGGTGCAGGCCCGCGCACCAGCCGTGACCGGGCGACGCAGTAGTCACCAGCCGGGCGGACGCGCAGCGGCTGGTTGGGCGCTGGCGCTGGCCGTGGTGCCGGCGCTGATTGCGCTTGGGTTGATGCTGGATGGGCAATCGCGCTGGGCGCTGCTCGGCGGCTTGCTGGTGTTTGGCGTGGTGTTCGCGCTCAATTCGGCGCTGCACAGTTACCTGATCGTATCCTGGGCTGCGCGCGATGCGGTGTCGCTGGATGTCGGCTTCTACTACATGTCCAATGCGGCTGGGCGCCTGCTGGGCACGTTGCTCTCCGGTTGGGTGTATCAGCAGTACGGGCTGGTGGCCTGCCTCTGGCTGTCGGCGGCGCTGGTACTGGCAGCCGGTCTGATCTCGCTGGCGCTGCCGGCCGGCGCTACTCGCCCAGCTCGCTGCGACTAGCCTTGTTCGACAGGCGCAGGCCGCGCAGGCTGCGCTTGACGCTCTTGAGGTGGTTGACCAACTCCGGGCCGCGGCGCATGGCCATGCCCATCGCCAGCACATCAATGACCACCAGATGGGCGATGCGTGAGGACAGCGGCGTGTAGATGTCGGTGTCTTCGGGCACGTCGATCGGAATGTGCACCTGACCGAGTTCGGCCAGCGGTGTGCGGCTCGGGCACAGGCTGATCAGGGTCGCGCCGGTTTCCACCACCAGACTGGCCGAGTGCAGCAGGTCCTTGGTGCGTCCGGTCTGCGAGATCGCGACCGCCACATCTTCCGGGCCCAGGGTCACGGCAGACATGGCCTGCATGTGCGGGTCGGAATAGGCGGCGGTGGAGACCAGCAGGCGGAAGAACTTGTGCTGGGCATCGCTGGCCACGGCGCCGGAGGCTCCAAAGCCGTAAAACTCTACGCGGCGGGCGTGGGTTAGGGCGCTGATGGCCTGTTCGATGGCGGCGGGATCAAGGCGTTCGCGCACATCCATCAGGGTGGCTAGGGTGGTGTCAAAGATCTTGTGCGACAGGGTGTCGACGCTGTCGTCCTCGCTGATCGAGAACTGTCCGAAACTGGCCCCGGCGGCGAGGCTCTGGGCCAGTTTCAGCTTGAGATCCTGAAATCCGCTGCAGCCAATTGCCCGGCAGAAGCGTACGATGGTGGGCTCGCTGACGCCGACCTGCTGCGACAGGTCGGCCATCGATGAGTGCATCACCTGCGCGGCCTGCGCGATGACAAAATCGGCGACCTTCAGCTCGGACTTTCTGAGCTGGTCACGGTGGGCAGCGATGTGCTGGAGCATGTTCATGATGGCATGATGTCTGGCAGCGAATGAGGGGCAGCTTGGCTGCCGTATCTGGGATAGTTCGATCACCCGTGGTGTAGTAATGCTTGTAGTTATACTACAAAAACGGCTGGGGTGTGGCGGGCAGGAGGATTTGACGTGGCTCGGGCGGGAATCAGGTGTGACATGGTGGTGTTCGGCGGCACCGGCGATCTGGCCATGCGCAAGTTGCTGCCAGCGCTCTATTACCTGCATCGCGACGGTCATCTGCACCCGGAGACGCGGATTCTGGCGCTGGCCCGCGCCGAGCACAGCCTTGAAAGCTATCGCAAGCTGGTCAAGCGCCATGTTGGCCAGCATGTCTCACGCCGCGATTTTGACCAAAGCGTCTGGGAGGTGTTCGCCGAGCGCCTGGACTACCTGTCGCTGGATGTCAGCCAGCGGGTGGCCTTTCCGCGGCTGACCAAGGTTCTCAAGCCCGGCACCGGTCGGGTTCGGGTGTTTTATCTGGCGACCCTGCCGAATCTGTTTGCGCCCACAGTTCAGCACCTGGCCTCGGTTGGCCTGGTCGACGAGCATGCCCGCGTGGTGCTGGAAAAGCCGCTGGGCGAGAGCCTGCAGACGGCGAACATGATCAACGAGCAGATAGGCCAGGTGTTTGATGAGTCGCGGGTGTTCCGGATCGACCACTACCTCGGCAAGGAAGCGGTACAGAATCTGCTGGCGTTGCGTTTTGGCAACGCCCTGTTCGAGCCGTTGTGGCGCAATGCGCATATCGACCATGTGCAGATCAGCGTGCTGGAAAGTGTCGGCGTGGAAAATCGTGGTGACTATTACGACCGCGCCGGGGCGATGCGTGACATGGTGCAGAACCACCTCTTGCAACTGCTCTGCCTGGTGGCCATGGAAGCGCCGGTGCATTTCGAGCCGGAGGCGGTGCGCAACGAGAAGCTGAAGATTCTCGAGGCGCTGCGGCCGATTACCGGTATGGACGTTCAGGACCGCACCGTACGTGGCCAGTATGCTGCCGGTGAGCATGCCGGCGAGCGGCTGCCGGCCTACTACTTCGAGAAAAGTGTCGACCACGACAGCAACACCGAGACCTTTGTTGCTCTGCAGGTCGAGATCGACAACTGGCGCTGGGCCGGTGTGCCGTTTTACCTGCGCACGGGCAAGTGCATGGCACAGCGCAAGTCCGAAATTGTCATCCAGTTCAAACCGGTGCCGCACAAGTTGTTCCCGCAGCATGGTGACAGTCCGGAAAACAACCGGCTGACCATCAGCCTGCAGCCGGATGAGGGCATTCGTCTGTCGCTGATGGCCAAGTCGCCCGGCCGCGGGATGGGATTGCAGGAAGTGGAGCTGGACCTGAATTTCGACGAGGCCTTTACCCGTCGCCGCTGGGACGCCTACGAGCGGCTGCTGCTGGATGTCATCGAAGGGGACGCGACCCTGTTCATGCGGCGGGACGAAATCGGTGCCGCGTGGCGCTGGGTTGATCCGATCATCGACGGCTGGCGTGACTGCTATCGGTCACCCAAGCGTTACCCTGCCGGCAGCTGGGGCCCGGAAGCGGCCGACAGCCTGCTCGAGCGGCGCGGTCACCGCTGGCTGGACCAGCGCTAGGCGAGCGTCAGCGTCCGAGCGTATCGAGCAGGTCGCGGGCAGGCTGGCTCTGCTCCAGCAGGGTGGTAAAGGTCTCGGCGTCGATCGGCCGGCTGATCAGGTAGCCCTGGACATCATCGCAGCCGTTTTCCTTGAGGAACTGCAGCTGGGCCTCGGTCTCCACGCCCTCTGCCACGACCTGCAGCGACAGGCTGTGGGCCATGGCAATTACGGCGCGAACAATGGCATCGTCGCCGGGCGCGTCGTTAAGCGCTGCGATGAAGGCCCGGTCGATCTTCAGGGTGCTGATCGGGAAACGCTTGAGGTAGGCCAATGACGAATAGCCGGTGCCGAAGTCATCGACCGACAGGCTGACACCCAGCGCCTGCAGTGCGTTGATATTGTCGACGATCGCCTCGCTGTGCTCGGCCAGCATGCTTTCGGTCAACTCCAGCTCCAGCAGACGGGCCGGGAGGTTATGGCGTTCCAGCGCCTGTCGGACGCGGCTGGCAAAACCCTCCTGACGCAGCTGCTGAACCGACAGGTTGACCGATACGACAACAGACGCCGGACCCTGATGGCACCAGCGGCTGGCCTGTGCGCAGGCTGCATTCAGCACCTGCTCGCCCAGGGCGACGATCAGACCGGTCTCCTCGGCGATACTGATGAAGTCGCCCGGCATCATTATTCCGCGTATCGGATGCTGCCAGCGCACCAGGGCTTCGGCGCTGCGGATGCGATCGCTGGCCAGGTGCAGTTTCGGCTGGAAATGCACCATCAACTGCTGTTCGTCGATGGCCTTGCGCAGCTGGTTTTCCAGCTGCAGGCGGTCAAGGCTGTAAGCGCGCAGCTGGCGCGTGTAGAACTGCCAGCGGTTGCCGCCCAGGTGCTTGGCGTGTTGCATTGCCTGGTTGGCCTGGGTAATCAGCTGCAGGCTGTCGCGTGCGGTTGCCGGGAACAGGCTGATGCCAATGGACGCGGTGACCACCAGCTCGTGCTCGGCTATCAGCATGGGCTGGCTCAGGCGCTCAAGGATCTGGTCGGCCAGCGCTCCGAGGGCATCGCTGCAGTCGGCCTGCTCAACGATGACGACAAACTCGTCGGCGGACAGCCGCGCCAGGCCGTGGGTGTCGCCCAGCAGTGCGCTCAGCCGGTGGGCAACTTCCTGCAGCAGGGCATCGGCTACGGCATGGCCCAGTGTCACGTTGATGTGCTTGAAACGGTCCAGATCGATGTGCAGCAGGGCCAGCTGGCTGTCGTTCTGCCGGGCGCGGGCAGTGGCTTCCTGCAGGTTCTCGCTGAAGCGGCGACGGTTGGCCAGCTGGGTGAGCGGGTCGTAGTTGGTCAGGTACTGCAGCTGCTCCTCGGTCTGCCGGTGGGTGGTCAGATCGGCGAAGAACCCGACATAGTGGGTAATCTGCGCCGCGGCGTTGCGTACCACGGTCATCTGCAGCCAGATTGGAAAGGACTCACCGCTGCGGCGACGGGCGGTCATTTCTCCCTGCCAGCGGTCCTTGCTGTTGAGCATGCTCTGCAGGTGCAAAAACTGCTGGCGCAGCTCATCCGATCCGCTGAGCTCGAGTATGTTGCGGCCCACGGCATCCTGCTGCTGCAGGCCGGTAATCACGCTGTAGGCCTGGTTTACTGCCAGGATGTCCAGCGCCGGGCTGAGAATGAAGATCCCTTCGCTGGAGGCTTCGAATACCGTCGCCGAGAGCTGGGCCTGCTCATCCTGCAACTTGCGGGCGCTGATGTCGCGGCGGGTACCGATCATCCGCAGAACCCGGCCGTCGGCGTCGCGCTCTACCGCGCGGCCGCTGTCCTCGACCCAGAGCCAGTGACCATCGGCGTGGCGCACCCGGTATTCCATGCGGTAGGCCTGGGTCTTGTTCTTCATGTGCTGGGCGAGGGTCTTGCGTACCATGGTCGCGTCGGCCGGGTGAACCAGCGGACGCAGGTCCTCCAGCATGCTGGGCACGGCATCCTCGGGCATGCCGAACAGCGGCTTGAGGCGCGAGTGATAGACCTTGTCGGTGGTCAGGTCCCAGTCCCACAGCCCCAGTTGACTGGCTTCCATGGCCAGGCTCAGCTGTGCCTCGCTGGCGCGCAGGTTATGGGTGGCCGCTTCCAGCTCCGCGGTACGCTGCCTGACCCGTTCCTCCAGCTCCATGTGGCTGTCGCGCAGCGACTGCTCGGCCTGCCGGCGCTGGGCAATCTCGCGGGTCAGTTGCTGGTTCAGCTCTTCGGTTCGCTGGTGCGCGCTGCCCAGATTGGCCAGCAGGGTTTCATTGCGCAGGTTGGTGATCATCGCCTGACGCATGGTGCGATGGATCAACGCGGCGGTCAGAACGATGAACACCAGCATCAGACCCGACATTATCGCCCAGTTCTGGCTGCTTGCGCTGCCGTCGTACACCAGCCAGGCCAGCGGCGGCAGCCAGGCCGGCAGCAGAAACGAGGCAAAGGCACTGAAACGGGTGGCGTAGAGCACACCGACACACAGGCTGACGCCGCCGGCGATGCTGTACATCAGCGTCTGCCGGGCGAAGTCGTCGAGCGGTGTCAGCGCAATGTAGACCCAGCTCAGGCAAAGGCCCGAAGCCAGATTGCCGAGATGAAAGAAAAAGCTCCAGCGACGGCGCAGGCGGTCCTGGGAGGGGGTCTGCCAGTAGCGGCGAACCAGCATTTGGCGCAACAACGCCAGCAACACCAGGGCTCCCAGCCAACTGAACAGATTCAGCGCGGATGCCTGGTTCCAGACAAGGGGCGTGACCATCAGCGCAGTGCACAGCAACAGCCACTGCGGTAGCCGTGACTGGGCATACAGCTGGTTCATCTGCGGCAGGCGCAGATCACTGTGCGAGATGGGGCTGAACGTGGCTCGGCTGCCAGTCATGGCTGTTTTGCGCTCCGTTGGCCCGTGATTGTTATTGTTATCATGCGTGCTACGTCGGGTGTTACTGTCGGATCAGGCTCATCACCTTACACCAGCCCTGTCGTTCGGCACAGTCCCTCGGTCGCAAAATATGACATCCGAAGCGTCTGCCATGCGGTTTAGCCGTGCGGCTTCCGGCGCGGGACGGCGGGCTGCTAGAATGCCGCGATGGATATCTCCCACCTGCTTAATTCGCTCAATGATGCTCAACGTCAGGCCGTGACTGCCGCGGTCGGCCAACAGCTGGTGCTGGCCGGCGCCGGCTCCGGCAAGACCCGGGTCCTGGTTCACCGTATCGCCTGGCTGGTGCAGGTCGAACAGGCCTCACCCTGGAGCATTCTTTCCGTCACCTTTACCAACAAGGCCGCCTACGAAATGCGCGCGCGGATCGAGCAACTGCTCGGCATCGCGCCGCAGGGCATGTGGGTCGGCACCTTCCACGGCCTGGCACATCGACTGCTGCGCGCGCACTGGCGCGAGGCCGGGCTGGCAGAACAGTTCCAGATTCTCGACAGCGACGACCAGCAGCGGCTGGTCAAGCGGGTTATCCGTGAACTTGGGCTGGACGAGAACCAGTGGGCGCCCAAGCAGGCCCAGTGGTGGATCAACGCCCAGAAGGACGAAGGCCTGCGCCCGCAGAATATTCAGCCGGCCGGTGATCTGTACCTGAGTACCATGGTGCGCATCTACGAAGCCTATGAGCAGGCCTGCAATCGTGCCGGGGCCGTCGACTTTGCCGAGTTGCTGCTGCGTTCGCTGGAACTGTGGCGCGATAATCCGGCGCTGCGCGAGCAGTATCGGGCGCGCTTCAAGCACATTCTGGTCGACGAGTTCCAGGACACCAACGCGGTGCAGTACGCCTGGCTGCGCCATCTCGCGGGCAAGACACCCAGCCTGATGGTGGTCGGTGACGATGACCAGTCAATCTATGGCTGGCGCGGCGCGCGGATCGAAAATATCCAGCAGTTCCAGACCGACTATCCGAATGCCGAAATGATCCGTCTGGAGCAGAACTACCGCTCCACCGCAACCATTCTCAAGGCCGCCAATGCGCTGATCGGCAACAACTCGGGGCGGCTCGGCAAGGAGCTGTGGACCGACGGCAACGAAGGCGAGCCGATTGCCCTGTACGCCGGCTTCAACGAGCAGGATGAAGCGCGTTTTATCGTCGAACGGATCGAGCAGGGCATTCGCGACGGGCTGGCGCGCAGCGAGATGGCGATTCTCTACCGCTCCAACGCCCAGTCGCGGGTGCTGGAAGAGGCCCTGCTGCGCAGCGGCATTCCCTATCGCATCTACGGCGGTCAGCGCTTCTTCGAGCGCGCCGAGATTAAGAACGCCATGGCCTACCTGCGGTTGATGTCCAACCGGGGTGATGACGGCGCGCTGGAGCGCATCATCAATCTGCCGACCCGCGGTATCGGCGACAAGACGGTCGAGTTGCTGCGTCAGCAGGCGCGTGAGCGCGATGTCTCCATGTGGCAGGCGGCCTGCGATCTGATCGACAACAAGGGCCTGCCGGGCCGCGCCGCCAACGCGGTGCAGGGCTTTCTGGTGCTGATCGAGGAAATGGCCGAGCGCGCCGAAGGGCTGCCGCTCTACAGCCAGACCCAGATTGCCATTGAGCAAAGCGGCCTGCTGCGCTTTCATGAGCAGGAAAAGGGTGACAAGGCGCAGGCGCGGGTCGAAAACCTGGAAGAACTGGTCTCCGCCGCCCGTGGTTTCGAGAACGACATGGCCGACGAGGAGGAGGAAGGCGACGTGCTGCTGGCCTTCCTCGCGCATGCTTCGCTGGAAGCGGGTGAAACCCAGGCTGACCGCTTTGAAGACAGCGTACAGCTGATGACCCTGCACAGCGCCAAGGGCCTGGAGTTTCCGCTGGTATTTATGGCCGGGGTAGAGGAAGGGCTGTTCCCGCACAAGATGAGCCTGGAAGATCCGGGCCGGCTGGAGGAAGAGCGCCGGCTGGCTTACGTGGGCATTACCCGGGCGATGCAGCAGTTGGTGATTACCTGGGCCGAAACCCGCCGCTTGTACGGCAGTGAAACCTTCAACAAGGTGTCGCGCTTTGTCCGTGAGATTCCACCTGAACTGATTCGCGAAGTGCGCCTGGGCAGCCAGGTCAGCCGACCCTTTGGCCCGGCCAAGGGCAATCTGTTCGCCAGCGAAGCGACCGAAAGCACCGGCTTTGCCCTTGGCCAGCGCGTCGAACATGCGCTGTTCGGTGAAGGTGTGGTGCTCAATTATGAAGGCCACGGCGCGCAGGCACGGATACAGGTCAACTTTGATTCGGAAGGCAGCAAGTGGCTGATGGTGGCGTATGCCAAGCTGCAGGCGCTGTAGCGCCTGCAGCCTGGAGCGGCAAGCTTCAAGCCGCAAGCTGCAAGTGGGTTGTGCGTGCGGGAAGCATTGTGCGAAGTGAGAGTGTTGGAGCGGCTGTCGGCGCTTGAGCATCAGTCCAAAATCAGACGCGGACAGCTTGCAGCTTGCCGCTAACAGCTTGGAGCTAAAAGAATGGATAGACGTGAATTGTTGACGGCCGCGGGTCTGGGTCTGGGCGCGGCGGCACTGGTTGGCTGCAAGGACGACAGCGCGCCTGCCGGCAGTGCGCCGGCGGCAGCCGAACAGCGCTTTCGCTGGAAGATGGTGACGTCCTGGCCGGAGAACTTTCCTGGTCTGGGCACCACCGCCCAGCACTTTGCGGACACGGTTGAGCGGCTGTCCAATGGCCGGCTGAGCATTCAGGTGTTTGCCGCCGGTGCTCTGGTTCCGGCGCTTGAAGTCTTTGACGCTGTTTCTGGCGGCACCGCTGAGCTGGGCCACAGCGCGGCCTATTACTGGAAGGGCAAGAGCGCGGCGGCGCCGTTCTTTACCGCCGTGCCGTTCGGCATGAACGCCCAGGAGATGAATGCCTGGCTGTACGAGGGCGGCGGGCTGGAGTTGTGGCAGAAGGCCTATGACCCGCTCGGCGTGGTGCCGCTGCCGTGCGGCAACACCGGCGTGCAGATGGCCGGCTGGTTCAACAAGGAGATCAACAGTCTGGACGACCTGCAGGGCCTGAAAATCCGTATGCCGGGCTTTGGCGGCGAGGTGCTGTCGCGTGCCGGTGCCACTACGGTCAACCTGCCGGGCAGCGAGATCTTCACCTCGCTGCAGACCGGCGTCATCGATGCGACCGATTGGGTCAGCCCCTATAACGATCTGGCCTTTGGTCTGCACAAGGCGGCGCAGTTCTACTATTACCCGGGCTGGCAGGAACCCTGCGCGGTGCTGGAGCTGACCATCAACAAGCAGAAGCTGGCCGAGCTGCCGGACGACCTGCGCAGTATTGTCATCGATGCGGCCCGCTCGACCAACCAGGCCATGCTGGATGAGTATGGCCGGCGCAATGCCGAGGCGCTGCATACCCTGGTCGACGAGCATAACGTCCAGCTGCGTCGGCTGCCTGATGCGGTGCTGGAGCGCCTGCGCGACATCAGTGCTGATGTGCTGGAAGAGACCGCCGCGATGGATCCGCTGAACCGTGAGGTGTGGGATTCCATGCAGGCCTTCCGCGAGAAGATCCAGGCCTGGCACGCGATCAGCGAAAAGGCCATGTACGATCTGCGTAGCTGATTCAGCCCCTTCCCGGTCCCGCGAGTGCGCCGGTCAGGCCTCGCGGGGTCTCAACAGCGTCCGCTGCGGAGGAAGCACAATGCCCAGTATCCATATCAAGCGCGCCAGTGCGGCGGATGCCGAGCGGGTGGGCGAGTTGTTTGATCTGTATCGCCAGTTTTATCAGCAGCCGGCCGATCGGGCGGGCGCGATCGACTATCTGCGCCTGCGTCTGCAGCGTGGCGACTCAGTGGTGCTGATGGCGATGGTCGGCGAAGGCGAGCTGGCCGGATTCTGTCAGCTGTATCCGACGTTCTGTTCGGTCGACATGGCGCCAATCAGCATCTTGTATGACCTGTATGTCGGCTCCGGCCATCGTCGTCAGGGCGTTGCCGGAGCCCTGCTGGCGGCTGCCGAAGATCAGGCGCGTGCGCAGGGCGCGGTGCGCATAGAGCTGGCAACCGCGACCGACAACACTTCGGCGCAGCGATTGTACGAAGCCAGTGGCTGGGAGCGTGACCGGCAGTTTCTGCATTTCAGCAAGTTGCTTGGGGCGGGTTGACGCCGGCACGTCTCCTCCATCTGAACGATTTGTTTCCCGAGAGGCTCGGGCAGGCTTTGCTGAATTCATTGTGAGGCTGAACATGAACAGCAAGGAACTGGTTGAGCGTTATTTCGATTCGGTAGAGGGGCGCAGTGCGGCACCGATTACCGACTATCTGGCTGCGGATATTCGCTGGCACCTGCCGCCGGCGCACCCTTTCGGCAGCGTTTTTTCCGGCATTGACGGTGTTCTCGGGATGATGGCCAAGGGGGCCGGCTGGCTGGATTTTGCTACCCTGCAGATCCGTCGCCATGCGCTGATATGGGAAGGCGACAATGTCGTCGTGCATTTCGAGCTGACGGCGCAGACCTGCAGCGGTGAGCCCTATCTGAACCAGTATCTGCTGCGCTTTCGCTGCTGCGACGCAAAGATCTGTGAGGTCTGGGAGTTCCTTGATACTTACTGCCAGTACCGGGCCGGACTGTACCAGCAGGTGATCTGACATCTGCCGCTGGCGGCTGTTATGCTTTGGGAGTGTTCCCGGCTGCAACTGCAAAGGATAGATCGTGCCCGCCCCCATCATTCTGTTCGACGGTGTCTGCAAGCTCTGCAGCGCCTGGGCCAACTTTATTATCGAGCACGATGCCGCGCGCCGGTTCCGGCTGTGCAGCGTGCAGTCGGCGGCGGGGCAGCGGCTGCTCGCGGAGCACAACTATCCGACCGATACCTTTGAAACCATGCTGGTGGTGGATGGCGAGCGCCGCTTCGAGAAGAGCGCGGCGTTCTTTGTTGTCATGCATCAGCTTGGCTGGCCATGGCGCGCTCTGTGCGTGTTTCAGCTGATCCCGCGCCCGCTGCGCGACTGGCTGTACGACCGTATTGCGCTGAATCGCTACCGGCTGTTTGGCCGCTATGACCTGTGCCGGCTGCCCTCGGCCGATCACGCGGGGCGCTTTGTCGATGAGTAACCCGGACCTGCTGAAGATGGCCCGCTGGTGCCGCTGGATGCTGGCATTTGTTTTCATTTATCACGGTCTGATACCCAAGCTGCTGTTTCCCAGTCCGGTCGAAATGCAGATGATCGAGGCGGCCGGTCTGGGGCTTGATGCACAGGTGATTTCATCACTGGCCGGGGTGGCCGAGGTACTGCTCGGGCTAGTAATTCTGTTCGGCTGGTTTGGCCGCTGGCCCGTGGTCGCCGCCGCACTCGGGTTACTCGGCCTGCTTGCCGGCGTTGCCCGGGTTACCCCGGCGCTGTTGGTCGGTGCATTCAACCCGGTAACGACCACGCTGCCTGCGCTGTTGCTGTGTGTGTTGATCATCCGCCTTGAAGCCGGTTGCAACACGGCCGCCTGATTGTGGTCATAACGCTCTGATGGGCCGCGTTGGCCCTGTATGCAAGGAGCTGTTGTGCCGTCACCCTGGAAACCCCGCCTCTGGCTGACTGTGCTGCTGGGTATCGTGCTGCAGCCGTTCGTGTTTCTCTACGTCAATCGCCCGCGTCTGTTCTGGGGTTATCTTCCGGTGACGCTGGTGGTCGCCGGGATCGACTGGTACTTCGAGCTGGCCCTGACACTGGCGTTCAGCCTGATCTGTCCGCTGCACGCGGTGCTGATCGCGCGCCGCCACGATGCATCGACGCCGCGCCGCTGGTTCAATCGTGCCAGCGTGGCAGTGGGGCTTTATCTGGCGGTGATGTTCGCGATTCTGGGTGCGCGGACCTTCCTTTACGAGCCTTATCAGGTGCCGTCGGCCTCAATGCACCCGACGCTGGTTGAGGGCAATCTGTTTGTGGCGCAGAAGTGGGGTTTTGCCCATCGCAGCCTGTTTGGCTTCACCCTGCCCGGTAGCGACCGCCTGGATGCGGCCCGCCTGCAGCGCGGAAAGGTCTATGTGTTCTATCCGCCTGACCACGACATGCTCTACGTCAAACGGCTGATCGCGCTGCCCGGTGACGTGATTGCCCTGACGCGGGATGGGGTTGTGATCAATGGTGAGCGCCTGCCGCGCGAGCTGCTGTCAGACGCCAATGGGGTGCGAATCTACCGCGAGCAACTGGGCGGGCAATCCTATCGGGTGCAGCAGCTGGACAGTGCGGCTCAGCAGTCGATTCAGACCTTCAGGGTGCCGGAGGGGCATTACTTCTTCCTCGGTGACAACCGCGATAACTCAAACGACAGCCGTTACTGGGGATCGGTCGCTGCCGAGCGGGTGGTTGGCCAGATGGTCTGGCTGATCAGCAAGCCGGACCACCCGGCACCCTGATGGCTCAGTCTTCCAGCTGCGCGACCTGCTGATCGATCTCACTGCTCTGGTGGCGCCACCAGTCGCTGACGTGACACAGCGCCAGCACGCTGGTGCTGCAGCTGCCGCCGTCTATTGCGGCGCGCACGGCCGCCACGTCGACCCGATTCAGGTAGCCGACCGCATCGGTCATCAGCTCTCCGTCGCCGAAGCCGCCTTCGAGCATCTCGGCCAGCGCCTGTTCGCGGCTCCAGCCGTCGAACACCATGCGGTACATGGCGGCCATCAGCCCGGTGCGGTTTTGCCCGTGCTTGCAGTGGATCAGCACACCACCCTGCTGCTGACTGGCGCGGATCGCGCGCAGCACGCGGATCACGTCGGTGTCGGTTACCCGGTCGGCGTGCAGTGGTTCGTGGATGGCGGTCAGCTCGCTGCCGTCGAGCCAGTCGTCGTTGCGCTGGTAGAAATTGATCACGGTATGGATACCTTGCGCATGCAGCGTCGACAGGTCTCCGCTGTCCGGCAGGGCGCTGCGATACAGGTTGGGGCCCATGCGATACAGACGCAGCTGCGGATCAATCGGGGTGGCCCAGTTGGCTGGACGTGCCTGCCCGGCGCTGAGGGTGGGGGCCGGCATGTCGACGTGGTCGCTGCGCAAGACGTCGGGCCGGGCCAGAGCGATGATGCTCAGCAGCGCCAACGGCAGGCCGGTTGCAAGCAATATGTTACGCGGCTTCATGGCGGAGCTCCCCAGCCTGGCTGACGTTACGGGCTGCGACGGCTGGCCGATACAGCAGCAGCCGGTAGCAGAGCAGACAGATGCACCAGTCGAACAACAGGGTCCAGACGTTGTGCGAGAGGAAATGCGCGCCCTGCATGGTGCGCCCGAGTGACAGCACGGTGCCCAGAGCCAGTGCGCCGATCAGGGCGCCGCGGGCGGCCCGGGGAAAGCGGTCACGCAGGGCAAAGAACAAGGCCAGCAGGGAGAACCCGGAGGAGGCATGACCGCCGGGCCAGCAGCGCCCGGCCTTGTTAGTGTCCGGGCGGGCCGACAGCAGCGGTGTGTGAATCTCCGTGCCGCCGTATTGCACCAGACTCCAGGGGCAGGGCACGTTGGTCAGTTGCTTGAGCGGGGTGACCAGGCTGGTAGCCAGTGCCAGCGACAGCACCAGATAGCCCAGTTCCGGCCGCCAGCGCCGCAGCCGGGTCGGCAGCAGGCTCAGCACAAACCCGATAATCGCCAGCACGCCGATCACGATCACCGCCTGCTTGACCCGGTCGTGCAGGATATCTTCGAGGAAGAAACTGTGGCGGCCGACGAAGCCGTCGCCCGGTACGTAGAACAGGTCGGAGAACCAGAAGTCCAGCGTGCTGGTGTCAAACACCAGCATCAGCGCCATGACCGCAGCCGGAATCAGCAGCCAGCGTCCGACCGGAAAGGGGCTGGTTGGGCGCGCGCTGCGGCTCATCGCTGGCTTACCTGACGGACAGGGTGGCTGCTGGAAGGTTGCCACGCCAATAGCTGGTGGCCGTAGTCGTAGCTGGCGCCCTCGTAGTAGGCGATGGCGCGACGGACCAGCGGATCAGTGGCCTGCGCCGCCTTTTCTACGCTCAGGCCCATGGCGTCGTCGTGCCGACGGATCAGGCCGCGTGGGCTGAGGATCGCCAGATCCTGACCGTCAAACAGGCCCAGATGTTGATAGTTACCGATCAGCGCCCGCCCCGGGCCGGTATCCGGGCGCAGCAGGTTGTGGCCGAAGAAGGTCGAGGTGTAATCCATGTTCAGCAGGCCCATCAGCGTCGGCGCCAGATCGATCTGGCTGGCCACGCGGCTGTCCTCGCGGGCGCCGATCAGGCCTGGGGCGTAGACGAACAGCGGGATGTGGTAGTTGTGCACCGGCAGGTCTTCCCTGCCGGCGCTGCCGGCGGTGTGGTCGGCAACGAACACGAAGACAGTGTCCTTGAACCAGGGTTTCTCACGCGCCTGCGCGAGGAACTGGCCGATGGCATAGTCGGTGTATTTCACCGCGCCTTCGCGGCCGGTGCCGGAGGGGATGTCGATGCGACCTTCCGGATAGCTGTAGGGGCGGTGGTTGGAGGTAGTCATCAGCTGCAGCAGGAACGGCTTGCCTGCAGCGGCATCGGCGTCGGCCAGCTTCAGGGTCTGGTTGTAGAGGTCTTCGTCGCTCATACCCCAGGCGTTGGTGAAGGTCACTTCCTCGTCAGGTACGCTGGCCTGATCGACTACCCGGTAGCCGTTGCCGGCGAAGAAGGCGTTCATGTTGTCGAAGTAGCCACGACCGCCGTAGACAAACACGCTGTCGTAGCCCTGCGCGCCGAGTTGCTGGCCGAGGCTGGCAAACCCGGTTTCGCGGCCGATGCGCTTGACGATCGAGCGGCCGGGGGTCGGCGGGATCGACAGGGTGATGGCTTCCAGGCCGCGGGTGGTGCGGGTGCCGGTGGCGTAGAACTGGCTGAAGTAGAGGCTCTGCTTGCGCAGCGCATCGAGGTTTGGGGTCAGGTTGCGGGCATCGCCTTCGCTGCCCATGTACTTGGCGCTGAGGCTTTCGATGGTGACCAGAATCAGGTTCAGCTTGCGCGGCTGGCCGGGGTTGTCGATCTGCCGGCGAACGCCCATCGGGTCGGTGTCGACAAAGCGGGCATTTGCTTCGCTGACTTCCTCACGCAGGGCGCTCGCAGCGGTTGCCTCGGGCAGTTGCGGGTAGAACTGGGTGTAGTCCAGTTCGTTGTTACGGAAGGCGGCAAAGAACTGGTACGGCCCGTTGCTGGCCAGCTCGTGCTGATAGGCGTTGCCGCCGCTGCTGCGCGGAAAGCCCTGCCCAACCACCAGAATGCTCAGGGCGACGGCTGTAACTGCGCCTGCCAGGCTGATGCCGCGTTCGGGCCAGCTCAGCAAGGGGGCTGCGGCGATGCGGCGAACTCGTGGTTGCAGCAGCGCGGTGGTGATCACGGCGATGACGGTCAGCGCTGCCAGTAGCGGATAGACCGGGTAGGACTCGAGGATGTTGTTGATCACCTCGTCGGAGTAGACCAGATAGTCGACCGCGATGAAGTTGAAGCGCACCCCGAACTCGTCCCAGAACAGCCATTCGGCGACCGCAGTGAACAGCATCAGGAAGACGCCGAAGGTCATGGCTGCCTGCAGCAGACGCAGATGCCAGCGCTTGCGCCAGACCCTGGCAGGGCACAGCAGCAGGTAGAGCGCCAGTGGCGCGAAGGCGTAGAGCAGGAAGGTCAGGTCATAGATCATTCCTTCGCCATACAGCCGCAGCACACCGCTGGCGCTGAGCTGCGCTTCGCCCAGGTGGGTCAGCAACAGGATCGAACGGGTGACAACGAAAACACCGAGCCAGAGGGCTGCGAGCAAGCCAAGGAAACGGGCCTGGGCGGATTTGAGCAGGGGCATGTGACAGTCCATAGTTGAAATCGACCGTCGCAGTGTGGTGATCTTGCTGTCGGCGCTGCGTCAACGCGCTGTGAAAATTTCGTCAAGCCGTGTGGTTTTCTGGAGAGCTCCTGCATGCGTATTCTGGTCATTGAGGATAACCGCGATATCCTCGCCAACGTGATGGACTACCTGCAGCTCAAGGGCTACACGGTGGACTGCGCCCAGGATGGGGTTTCGGGGCTGCATCTGGCGGTCAGCGAGCACTACGATCTGATTGTGCTGGATATCATGCTGCCGGGCATGGACGGCTATCAGCTGTGTCAGCGGCTGCGCGAGGACGCCGGTCGTGACACGCCGATCATCATGCTGACCGCGCGTGATGCGCTGGACGATCGGCTCAAGGGCCTGAAGGTTGGCGCCGATGATTACCTGCTCAAACCCTTTGCGCTATCCGAACTGGTAGCCCGTATTGAAGCCATCCTGCGCCGCAGCAGCGGTGGCGGTCGTCATCGACTGGAGGTCGGCGATCTGAGCTATGACCTTGATACCCTTCAGGTCAGCCGTGCCGGCAAGGCGCTCAAGCTCAACCCGGTCGGGCTCAAGCTGCTGGAAGTGCTGATGCGCAAGAGCCCGGCGGTGATTCGCCGTACTGTGCTGGAAGAGGCGCTCTGGGGCGACGAGCTACCCGACAGTGACAGCCTGCGCAGCCATATTCACCAGTTGCGTCAGATCGTCGACAAACCCTTTGAAACGCCGCTGATTCACACCGTGCACGGGGTTGGTTACAGCCTTTCGGAGCCGGCGCAATGATTCGCAAACAGCCGCTGCGCCGGCGTATCGTAATTGCCTTCACCTTGATGACGCTGGCGGTCAGCGGGGTGTTTTCGCTGGGGATTGTCGGCATTGTGCATTTTGTCGAGGAGCATCTGGTCTCCCAGGAGATGAGCGAGGAACTGACTACCGTACTGGAGCAGGACCTGGCCCGCGGTCAGCCGCCCCGGCTCGACAGCAAGACCCGGCTGTATGCCTCTCACATGCCGGGCTATGAGATACCGGAGTCGCTGCGCTCGCTCGACGGGGGCTTCAGCGAACTGGTGGGCGACGATCAGGCTGCCTATGTCTACGTTCGCGAGATTGGCGCGCAGCGTTTTATTCTGGTTCAGGAGCAGGCTGAGTTCGAGGCCCGCGAGCGGGTGCTGTTTGCCGTAGTATTTGCCGGCTTCCTGCTGAGTGTGCTGCTGGGCTGTCTGCTGGGTTTGCTGATGGCACAAAAGATTCTGGCGCCGATCATCCGGCTGGCCGGTCAGGTGCGACACCGGGATCAATTGCTGCCGCTGGCACCGCCACTGGCGCCGGAATACCCGGACGACGAGGTTGGCCACCTGGCCGAGGCCTTCGATTCCACCCTCAGCCGCCTGCGTCTGTCGCTGGAGCGCGAACGGCTGTTTACCGGCGATGTCAGTCACGAACTGCGCACGCCGTTGATGATTATCGCCACCTCGACCGAGCTGCTGGAAGCGGCCGAGTTGAGCGAGCGCGAGCAACGGCAGGTCGAGCGCATCGCCCGAGCTGCCGAGGAGATGCGCGAGCTGGTTGGTACCTTCCTGCTGCTGGCGCGAGCCAAGGGCCAGCCGGTCAGGATGACCGGCAATGCGTCCTTGCTCTCGGTTGCGCAGGAGCAGGTCGAGCGCTGGCAGGGCGCCTTTGCCGACAAGGGCCTGGGTTTTGAGCTGATCGTCGAGGCGGAGGATAGCGGCCAGTATCATCCGGGATTGCTCGGCACGGTCATGTCCAATCTGCTGCGCAATGCGCTGCACTACACCGAACAGGGGCAGGTTCGATTGCTGCTGGGGGCGGGCTGCTTCCGCGTGGAAGATACCGGGCCCGGGGTGCCAACCGACCAGCAAAGCGACATCTTCGAACCCTTTGTCCGTGGCAACCAGGCCCGTGGTGAAGGGCTGGGGCTGGGGCTGTCGCTGGTCAAGCGTATCTGCGCCCATCAGGGCTGGTCAGTCAGCATGCATTCGCTGGCCGCCGGCGGCAGCTGTTTCGATGTGCGGCTGGGTTGATTGCCCGCTGCACCGCCGAGCGCGCGGGCCGATATCGCTCGGCCTCTGGCTTTTCACGAAATTTTGACATCGCTTTGACACGACCTTGATCCGTGGGCGCCTAGTCTGGCAGCACCTACTCCCACCAGGGTTATTGTCATGTCCGAAAGCAAACCGATCGAGCTCGCGTTCTCCGACAAGTACGACCGCGATCACTCACAACAGTATTTCGACAAGCATCAGGCCGGTTTGTCGCGTCGTTTGTCCAACTGGCGTGACATGCAGTTGGCCCGCCGCGCGCTGAAAGACGCCGGTGATCCCAATCTGGTGCTGGACCTGCCCTGCGGCGCTGGCCGCTTCTGGCCGTTGCTGGCCGAGGCGCCGAATCGGGTCATTCTGGCTGCCGACAATTCGGCGGACATGATCCAGACCGCACTGGCCGGCCAGCCGACGGAGGTGGTAAGGCGGGTCAAGGCGTTCCAGACCTCTGCCTTTGATATCGATCTGGGCGATAACGCGGTCGACAGCATCTTCTGCATGCGGCTGATTCACCACGTTGCCGACCATGAGCACCGTCTTGCCCTGCTGCGTGAATGCGCCCGTGTCACCCGCGATACCCTGATCATCTCGCTCTGGGTCGATGGCAATTACAAGTCCTGGAAGCGCAGTCGTCTGGAAGCGCGCCGGGCAAAGCGAGGACGTGCCGGCCAGAATCAGAACCGCTTTGTTGTGGCCCGCGAGGTCATTGAAGCCGAGTTTCGCGAGGCGGGCTTCAGCGAAATCAGCCACCACGATTTCCTGCCCGGCTACGCCATGTGGCGGGTCTACGTGCTGCGCAAGGCGGACGCATGAGCGCCGTGATCTCGGCTCGGGGCCGATTGCCATCCTTTGGTCAGGCACGCTTCGAGCGTTGGTGGGAAATGGACGGCAAGTGGGTAGAGGAGCCGAATCAGCGCCGCGGTGGCCAGAGCGGGGTCAAGTTGCTGCCGCCCCAGAGTCGCGGCTTGCCCCGCTTGTACAGCAAGCGTCAGGTTGGGCATGTCTATCGTACCTGGTTGCACCCTCTTGGCCGGCCCACGGTGCTGAGGGAGGAGCTGGCGCTGCGTGCCTGCGAGCAACTTGGTGTGCCGGTACCCAAACTGGTTTTTTGTGCTGCCCGTGAGCATCAAGGACAGTGGCAAGGGTTGCTGGTGACCGAAGAGCTGACTGGTTTTGTCAGTCTGGGCCAGTGGTACGCCAGCGATGAGACAGTAACCCGGCGACGTGCCGTACTGCAGCAGTTGGCTGTGGTGCTGCGGCGGCTGCACGGGGGGCGCCGTCAGCACGGTTGTCTGTACGCCAAGCATATCTATGTCCGGGTTAACGGCGACCGGGCCGAGGTCGCACTGCTGGATTTGGAGAAGAGCCGTCGTCGCCTGCTGCGCAGTCGAGCGGTGCGGCATGACCTGGACCAGCTGCGCCGCCACCGCGAAGGGATGCCTGACGAGGATTGGCAGTATTTTCTGGCCTGCTATCAGAGCCTGACCGGCGGTAACGGGGACAGCCGTCATGCGGCCTGAGCCCCTGTCCGGCGCTGACGATGCGCTGAAACTGAAAAGTCGCGGAGGTGTGGTCAGGATCATCAAGGCGGCGGGTTACTCGCTCGCCGGCCTGCGGGCAGCCTTGACCTTTGAGGCCGCCTTCCGCCAGTTGCTGTTTTTGGCCGTAGTGCTGATCCCGCTGGCGTTCTGGTTGCCGGTCAGCGGCGTAGAGCGCGCACTGATGGTCGGGGTGGTGCTGCTGGCACTGATCGTTGAGCTGATCAATTCGGCCATAGAGGCGGTAGTGGATCGTATTTCGCTTGAGCTGCACCCGCTGTCCAAGCGCGCCAAGGATCTGGGCAGCGCCGCACAAATGCTGGCGTTGCTGCTGATCACCAGCGTCTGGAGCCTGATTCTGTTCTCGCCCGCCTGAGCGGGCCTGTCTGTGGAACCTGTTTGATGACCCTTTCTACTGCTCCGGCCAGCCGGCCGGTGGTTGGCCTGCGCGGTCAACTGATATTTATCGTCGGTGCGCTGGCGGCGCTGACGCTCATGCTGACCCTGCTGCGCGGCGCGCTGCTGGCCTGGAACTGGGAGCTGGCCGCCGAGGTAACCCGTGGCGATTTGCTGGAAGCCTTCTTCAACGGCCTGCGTTTCGACCTGCGGGTCGTCGTTATCGTCGGTGCGCCGCTGATGCTGACCGTCCTCAGCGCGCGGCTGATGGCCATGCGCACGCTGCAGTGCCTGTGGCTGACGCTGGCAACCGTGCTGCTTTGCCTGCTTGGCACTGTCGAGCTGAGCTTCTACCGTGAGTTTCACCAGCGCCTGAACACGCTGGTGTTCCAGTATCTGCAGGAAGATCCGGCGACTGTACTGAGCATGCTCTGGTATGGCTTTCCGGTGGTGCGCTTGCTGCTGGGTATGGCGCTGGTCAGTTGGCTGATGTATCGCGGTTTTCGCTGGCTGGACCGCAGTACCAGGCTGCCCGCGACCGCAGCGAACCGTAGGCACAGCCGTCTGGGTGCGCTGACAGCTCGCATCTCGGTGCTGCTGCTGTTGCTGGTCAGTTCAACGGTTCTGGCTCGTGGCACCCTGCGTCAGGGCCCGCCGCTGCGCTGGGGGGACGCTTTCACCACCGATTCGACCTTTGCCAATCAACTCGGCCTGACGCCGGCGCTGACCCTGTATTCGGCCGCCAAGGCGCAGTTCTCTGATCATCGCAATAACGCCTGGCTTGGTTTGATGGACGATGACCAGGCGACCGGGATTACCCGAAGCCTGCTGTTGACCGAACATGACCGGCTGATTGACGCTGAGCTGGCGCCGGTGCGTCGCGTATCTGAACCCGCTGTCGATAGCGTATTGCCGGTGCGCAATGTGGTGGTGGTACTGATGGAGAGCTTTGCCGGCTACTACACCGGTGCGCTGGGCTCGCCGCTGGGCATTACCCCCGAGTTCGACAGGCTGAGCAGGGAGGGGTTGCTGTTTACCCGCTACTTCTCCAACGGCACCCACACCCATCAGGGCATGTTCGCGACCATGGCCTGCTTCCCCAACCTGCCGGGCTTCGAGTACCTGATGCAGGAGCCGGAGGGTGGCCATGCGTTTTCCGGGTTGCCGCAGCTGCTGAGCCAGCGCGGTTTTGACGACCTGTATGTCTATAACGGCGACTTTGCCTGGGACAATCAGAAGGGCTTTTTCGGCAAGCAGGGCATGCGCCACTTCATCGGCCGCAATGACTACGTCAATCCGGTCTTTTCCGACCCGACCTGGGGCGTATCCGATCAGGACATGTTTGACCGCGCTGTCACCGAACTGAATGCGCTGGATCATACGCGCCCGTTCTACGCGCTGCTGCAGACCCTGTCCAACCATACGCCTTACGCGTTGCCAGACCCGCTGCCGGTGGGTGCCGTGAGCGGGCAGGGTGTTAACGACGAGCACCTGACCGCCATGCGCTATTCCGACTGGGCGCTGGGCCGGTTCTTCGATCAGGTCCGCAATGAGCCCTGGTACAAGGACACGCTGTTTGTGGTGATCGGCGATCATGGATTCGGCACGCCGCGCCAGCTGACCGATCTCGATCTGCTGCGCTTCAACGTGCCCCTGCTGCTGATCGCGCCCGGTATCACCGAGCGCTTTGGCCAGCGCAATGACATTGTCGGCACCCAGGTTGACGTAGTGCCGACCATCATGGGGCGCCTCGGCGGCGCGGTGCAGCAGCAGTGCTGGGGGCGTGATCTGCTGGCGCTGCCTGCCGGTGACAAGGGCTTTGGCGTGATCAAGCCGTCAGGCGGCGGTCAGACGGTGGGGCTGTTGCGCGGTGATGAACTGGTGGTGCAGCCGCGTGGTGAGCAGCCCCGTGCCTACCGCTACCAGCTCGGTCCGCAGGCCACTGTCACCGAGCAGGCACAGGTGCCGGACGATCTGCAGGAGCAGCTCAAGGCCTATGTGCAGACCGCGACCAGTGCGCTGCTGGAGGATAGAGTGGGTGTTGAGGTGGCTGCCGGCAAGGATGGCTGAAGCGCTGCAGGCGGCCCGACCGGGCGGGTGCCCGGTTGGGCCGGTGTTATTGCGCCAGCAGTGTGGGCAACCAGGTCACCAGCCCTGGCCAGCAGGCGGCGATCACCAGCATCAGCAACTGTATGACGATAAACGGCAATACCCCGCGGTAGATGGCCGAGGTAGGGACGCTGGCAGGCGTGACGCCGCGCAGATAGAACAGCGACAGGCCGAACGGCGGGGTGAGGAACGAGGTTTGCAGGTTCAGCGCGATCATCACTCCGAGCCAGACTGGGTCGATGCCCATGCTCAACAGTACCGGGCCGACAATCGGCACGACCACGAAGGTGATCTCGATAAAGTCGAGAATAAAACCGAGCAGAAAGATCACCAGCATCACCACCAGTGTGGCGGTAAAGGCGCCGCCCGGCAGCGAGTGGAACAGCTCGTGGATCAGCTCGTCGCCACCGAACCCGCGGAATACCAGCGAAAAGATCGACGCGCCGAGCAGAATCATGAATACCATGGCGCTGATTTCGGCGGTGGCCTGGGCCACCTCGCGCAGCTTGACGATACTCAGCTGCCCCTTGCCCAGCGCCAGCAGACCTGCCCCCAACGCGCCGACAGCGGCGGCCTCGGTCGGTGTGGCGACACCACCCAGAATGGAGCCGAGCACCGCCACGATCAGCAGCAACGGTGGCAGCAGGCTGCGCAGCAATTGGGCGATTGAGACGGCGCTGCGCTCTTGCGGCGTCGGCGCTGGCAGTTTTTCCGGCTGGCGCCAGGCGACAAAGGCCAGATACAGCAGATACAGCACTACCAGCAGCAATCCCGGCAGCAGCGCGCCGACGAACAGGTCGCTGACGGTGACGGTCTTGGGTGAAAAAATGCCGAGCCGTTGCTGCGCCTGCTGATAGGCGTTGGACAGCACGTCACCGAGCAGCACCAGAATGATCGACGGCGGAATAATCTGCCCGAGGGTGCCGGTTGCCGCCAGCGTGCCGGTAGCCAGCGCCGGGTCGTAGCCGCGGCGCAGCATGGTCGGCAGCGCCAGCAGGCCGAGGGTGACCACGGTGGCGCCGACAATGCCGGTGCTGGCGGCGAGCAACGCCCCGACAATGCAGACCGAGAAGGCCAGTCCGCCACGCAAACCACCGAACAGTCGCGCCATGGCGTCGAGCAGATCCTCGGCGATGCGTGATTTCTCCAGCATGACACCCATGAACACGAACAGCGGCACCGCCATCAGTGTCTGATTGGTCATGGTGCCATACAGTCGGCTCGGCAGGGCGCCCAGAAAGCTCGGCTCAAACAGGTCAAAGACGATGCCGATACCGGCGAACAGCAGCGAGATGCCGCCCAGGGTGAAAGCCACCGGGTAGCCGGCCATCAACGCCAGACAGAGACAGACGAACAGCGCAATCGCCATGAATTCCCCGCCCATTACAGGTGCTCCTCATGACTGGCTGGCAGGTGTCCTGGCCGGACGCCACTCAGTACCGCCAGCGTTTTGAGGATCTGTGCCACGGCCTGCAGCAGCAGGCTGGCGACCAGCAGCAGGATGAAACTCTTGTGCAGATAGACCCAGGGCAGACCGCCGGCATCGGCCGAGCGCTCCTGTCGTTGCCACGACATGCCGACGTAATCCCAGCAGTTGTACGCCAGAAACAGGCACATGGGCAGCAGAAACAGCAGGCTGCCGGTCAGGTCGACCAGCGCCTTGCCGCGCTGCTGCAGGCGGCGGAAGAAAATGTCGACGCGTACATGGGCATCGCGCTGCAGAGCCCAGGCTGCGGCGCCGAGAAACACCAGCGAGTGCGCGTAGAGAATGAGTTCCTGGGTGGCGGTGGCGCCGATATCGAAGCCGTAACGCAGCACCACCACGGCGCAGGTGAGCAGTACCATGAGCAGTGTCAGCCAGGCAACGCTACGCCCCAGCAGGCTGGTGGCACGGTCGATGAGGCAGGCCAGTGAGAGGCCCGCAGCGGTAAGGCGTTGGAACATGTGACAGCAGTCCGTCAGGGCCGCCGGGCAGCCGTCTAGATCAGGACGGGATGACCCGGGTGCGGCCGCGATCGTCGATGGCTACGAAGACGAAGGTGGCTTCGGTTACCTTGCGGCTTTCGTCGTGGGCCAGATCTTCGCTCCAGACTTCGACCAGGATCTTGATCGAGCTGCGGCCGATATCCAGTACTTCGCCATGGAACGCGAGCTGGGCGCCAACCGGAACCGGCACCATGAACCCCATGCGGTCAATCGCAACGGTGGCAACGCGGCCGCGTGCTATGCGGGCCGCGATACTGGTGCCGGCGGTATCCATCTGGGCTACCAGCCAGCCACCATAAATGTCGCCAAAGCTGTTGCAGTCCCGCGGCAGGGCCGTAATTTTCAGCGCCAGTTCGCCCTGTGGCACGGGATCGGTATCTAATTCGTGCATTGGTAGACTCGACAGTGGTCTATTGTAATTGTTGTGCCAAGCTTCGGCGGAACGCCGATCGCGCGGCAAGCCGCCTATGGTAAGGGATTGGGGGCAGGCTCTCAATCGTTGTGTGAGCGCGTTGTGCCCGCTATCTCGCGGAGTTTGCGCCCTTCACACAATTGTCATAATTCCTGAATAGAGTTGTCACATCGCATCCCAATACTGAGTCGCGTGTTGCAAACACTACCTCAACAGGAGAATGACATGAAACTCAAGCGCTTGTTCGCTGCTGTGACCTTCGCTGCCGCCGGCGTCGCCGCCAGCTCCAGCTTTGCCGCCGTTGATCCGGCCCTGGAAGACTACCAGCGTGTCGGCGGTGTATCCGGCAACCTGTCCAGCGTCGGCTCCGATACTCTGGCCAACATGATGACCCTGTGGGCCGAAGAGTTTAAGCGCCTGTACCCCAACGTCAACATTCAGATCCAGGCCGCAGGTTCGTCCACTGCGCCGCCGGCTCTGACCGAGGGTACCTCCAACCTGGCTCCGATGAGCCGCATGATGAAAGACAGCGAGATCCAGGCATTTGAAGAGCGTTATGGCTACAAGCCGACCGCTGTTCCGGTTGCTATCGACGCCCTGGCTGTCTTCGCTCACAAGGACAACCCGATCGAAGGCCTGACCATGGCTCAGGTTGACGGTATCTTCTCTGCTACCCGCCTGTGCGGTGGTGAAGATCTGGATACCTGGGGCAAGCTGGGTCTGACCGGTGCCTGGGCTGATCGTGACATCCAGCTCTACGGCCGCAACTCGGTTTCCGGTACCTACGGTTACTTCAAGGAAAATGCGCTGTGCAAGGGTGACTTCCGCAGCGGCGTGAACGAACAGCCGGGCTCTGCTTCTGTTGTTCAGTCGGTCAGCCAGTCGCTGAACGCGGTCGGCTACTCCGGTCTGGGCTACCGTACCTCCAGCGTTCGCGCCATCCCGCTGGCGGCAGAAGAAGGTCAGCCGTTCATCGAAGCCAACGAAGAGAACGCTATCGCCGGTACTTACCCGCTGTCGCGCTTCCTCTACGTTTACGTGAACAAGGCCCCGAACGGCGAGCTGGCTCCGCTGGAGCGCGAGTTCGTCAAGATGATGCTGTCCAAGCAGGGTCAGGAAGTGGTCTTCAAGGACGGTTACGTGCCGATGCCCAAGCGCGCTGTGGACAACGTCCACGAGCAACTGGGTTTCTAAGTTCGCAGCTGTCGGGCACGGATGCCGGGCAAAAAAGGGGGGTGTCACTGACACGCCCCTTTTTTGCCGTCACCAGGCTGTAATCAATTCGTCACATTGACCCTGTAGGGTGTGCGCCATGACTACCCAATCCCCATCCAAGACGTCCAGCGTCGACTTCAATACTCCGGCGATGCAGCGCCATCGGGCCATGCGTCATTTCAAGGACCATTTTACCCGTTGGTACGTTGCGGTCGGTGGTCTTGGCGTTATTGTCGCTGTCCTGCTGATTTTCCTCTATCTGCTGTATGAGGTGCTGCCGCTGTTCGGTGGGGCCGAGATCGAGGAACGCGAGCGTTACAGTGCAAGCTGGGTGCAGGCCGACGATCCGCCGCTGATGCTGGCGATGGAAGAGCAGGGCGAGGTGGCGATTCGCGTGGCCCGGAGCGGCCAGGTGAGCTTTTTCAATGCCCGTGACGGCAAGGCGGTGCTGCAACAGCAGCTGCCGATTCCGGCCGGTGCGCAGGTGACCAGCTTTAGTGTGGAAACCCCCAATTCCCGTCGCTTTGTGGTGGGGCTGAGCAATGGCCAGGTGCTGATTGCCCAGCATGACTACAAGGTGACCTATCCGGACGATGTGCGGCTGATTACGCCCAGCCTTAACTTCCCCTACGGTCAGGAAGCGATCACCCTGGACGAGCAGGGGCGTGCACTGGATCAGGTCGCCATGAGCAGCGACAGTAACGGTCTGACCCTGGCCGGCAGCATCGGCAGCGATCTGGTGGCGACCAGTGTCAGCATCAAGCGCAACATGATGACCGGTGCCGAAACTCGCAGCGAATCCCGGTTGGCACTCGACCCCGCTCAAGGCGAGGTCACTCGCATCCTGATCGATCCGCTGCGTCAGTGGATGTATGTGGTCAACGGTGAGCAGCACATCGATGTGCTGGCGCTGCGCAAAAAGGGCGAGCTCAATGGTCGCTACAAGGTGGTTGAGGGCATGGGCACCTCGATTACTTCGGTCAATCTGATGCTCGGCGGTATTTCGCTGATTGTCGGTGACAGCAGCGGCGAGCTGAAACAATGGTTTATGGTGCGTGGCAACGGCCACCCGCTGCTGACCGAAGTACGTGATTTCGATCAGCAGCAGGGCGAGTCGATTGCGCTGATCCAGCCTGAAGAGCGTCGCAAGGTGTTCCTTGCTGTCGATACGGCTGGTCAGCTGGGCATCTACAACTCAACCGCGCACAATAATCTGCTGGTCGAGCCGCTGGGCGAGGGTACGGTGAGCGCCGTAGCCATCGGTCCGCGTGCCGATCATCTGCTGGTGGAGCACGGTAACGGCGAGTTGAGCTACTGGGACGTGCATAACGAGCACCCGGAGATTTCCTGGAGCTCGCTGTGGGGCAAGGTCTGGTACGAAAGCTATCCGGAGCCGGATTACGTCTGGCAGTCGACCTCGGCCACCTCCGAGTTTGAACCCAAGCTGAGCCTGGCGCCGCTGACCTTCGGTACCCTCAAGGCGGCCTTCTACGCCATGCTGCTGGCAACGCCGCTGGCGATCGCCGCCGCGGTCTACACCGCCTACTTCATGGCGCCGGCGCTGCGCCGCAAGGTCAAGCCGATTATCGAGCTGATGGAGGCGCTGCCGACGGTGATTCTCGGCTTCCTCGCCGGTCTCTGGCTGGCGCCTCTGCTGGAAGACAATCTGCCGGGTATCGTCTCTCTGCTGATCCTGACGCCGATCGTGTTTATCGCCTTTGCCTACGGCTGGAGCCGTCTGCCGGCACGTATCCGGCTGCGGGTACCCGAGGGCTGGGAAGCGGTGCTGTTGATCCCGGTGGTGATGCTGCTGGGCTGGGCCTGTTTTGCCATGAGCGTCTATATCGAGGCCTGGTTCTTTGGTGGCGACATGCGGGTGTTCCTGACCCGCGACATGGGCATCAACTTCGATCAGCGCAACTCACTGGTGGTGGGTCTGGCCATGGGCTTTGCGGTGATCCCGACCATCTTCTCGATTGCCGAAGACGCGGTATTCAGTGTGCCCCGCCACCTGACTCAAGGCTCGCTGGCGCTGGGCGCCACCCCGTGGCAGACGCTCAGTCGCGTGGTCATTCTGACCGCCAGCCCGGGTATCTTCTCCGCGGTGATGATCGGCATGGGCCGTGCGGTAGGTGAAACCATGATCGTGCTGATGGCCACCGGCAACACGCCGATCATGGACTGGAACATCTTCGAAGGCATGCGCACTCTGTCGGCCAATATCGCGGTCGAAATGCCGGAATCGGAAGTGGGCAGTACCCATTACCGGGTGCTGTTCCTGGCAGCGCTGGTGCTGCTCAGTTTTACCTTCCTGATGAACACGGCGGCGGAGCTGATTCGTCAGCGCCTGCGCAAGAAATACGCCTCTCTCTGACCACAGGACTCTAGACAGTGAAACAAGGCAACTTCACAACCTGGTTCAAATCGGGCAGCCCCTGGGTCTGGATGAATGCAGGCGCGGTCGCCATCGCGGTGATCATGACCCTGGGTCTGCTGCTGCTGATCGCTGTGCGCGGCCTGAGCCACTTCTGGCCGGCTGACGTCATCGAGGCGGAATACACCATACCCGGTCAGCCGACCATTACCCTGATCGGTGAGGTCACTACCCGCGAACAGGTGCCGACCGAGCGTCTGCATGGTGCCGGCCTGCCGGTGGATCCGGAAAAAACCGAGTTTATGGATCGCGAGCTGCTGAAAGTCGGCAATCGTGACCTGTACGGCGCGGATTTCCGCTGGATCGTCGCCGACTGGCTGGAAAACGAGCGCACGCCCGAGGATATCGTTGTTATCGAGCGTCGCGAGTGGGGCAACTTCTATGGCTATCTGCTGCAGGTCAAGCAGGCCGGTCAGCTCATCGCCGAAGGCGATCAGGCCTGGACAGCACTGCAGCCGGCGGTTGACCGGGCACTGGGTATTTACGATGAGATCCATGCGCTGGAGACCGGCGCTATCGGCAAGATCAACGCCGAGCTGGAGCGCATTCGTCTTCGCGAGCGTGGCTACGAACTGGACAATGCGCTGACCGATGACCGCAAGGCGCAGCTGGAAGCCGAGCGCAAGGTTCAGAATGATCTGTATGCGGAGCTGGAAGCCAACCTGATCGACCTCTATCGGGAGTTCAATCGCGACAGCATCCGCGTGCGAGCGATGGACGGCCGCGAAAAGGACATCAACCTGAGTGCGGTAGTGCGCGTATTCCAGCCCAACGCCATGGGCCCGACTGCGAAGGTTGGTCACTATTTCAGCAAGCTGTGGGAGTTCGTCAGCGATGAGCCCCGTGAGGCCAACACCGAGGGTGGGGTGTTCCCGGCGATTTTCGGTACCGTGATGATGGTGCTGCTGATGTCGATCATCGTTACGCCGTTCGGTGTGCTGGCTGCGGTCTACCTGCGCGAATATGCCAAGCAGGGTGCGGTGACACGCACCATCCGCATCGCGGTGAACAACCTCGCCGGTGTTCCCTCGATCGTTTACGGCGTATTTGGTCTCGGCTTCTTCATCTACCTGCTCGGTGGCAATATCGACCAGCTGTTTTTCCCCGAGTCGCTGCCGGCGCCGACCCTGGGCACCGGCGGTCTGTTGTGGGCCTCACTGACCCTGGCGCTGCTGACCGTGCCGGTGGTGATTGTGGCGACTGAAGAGGGCCTGACCCGGATTCCACGGTCGCTGCGAGAGGGCTCGCTGGCCCTCGGTGCAACCAAGTCGGAAACCCTGTGGAAGGTGATTCTGCCGATGTCCAGCCCGGCGATGATGACCGGTCTGATTCTCGCCGTTGCCCGCGCCGCCGGCGAGGTGGCACCGCTGATGCTGGTCGGTGTGGTCAAGCTGGCACCGACCCTGCCGCTCAATGGCAACTATCCCTATCTGCACCTGGATCAGAAGTTCATGCACCTGGGCTTCCATATTTATGACGTCGGCTTCCAGAGCCCCAACGTCGAGGCAGCGCGGCCGCTGGTATATGCCACTGCGCTGCTGCTGGTGGGCGTCATTGCCGCGCTCAACTTTGCTGCGGTTTCGATTCGCAACCACCTGCGCGAAAAGTACAAGGCGCTGGAAAACTGATCACTCTTTCTAGGCGGACGCACAATTATGTCTAACACCACCAAAACCCATGCCATGGATATGAGCGCCCTGGGGCGCTCCCAGCAGGAACTGAACATGGACAAGGAGTCCATTGCGCTGGAAGTGCCGGACCTGTCCCTGTTTTATGACACCAAGCAGGCCCTGCACAACGTCAGCATGAGGATTCCGCGCAACCGGGTAACCGCGTTCATCGGCCCGAGCGGCTGCGGCAAGTCGACCCTGCTGCGCTGCTTCAACCGTATGAATGACCTGGTCGACAGTTGCCGCGTAGACGGTGAAATCCTGCTCGACGGCAAGAACATCTACGGCAAGGACGTGAACGTCACCGAACTGCGCCGCCGTGTCGGCATGGTGTTCCAGAAGCCCAATCCGTTCCCCAAGTCGATCTACGAGAACGTCGCCTACGGCCTGCGCATTCAGGGTGTAAACAACAAGCGTACGCTGGATGAGGTAGTCGAGTGGGCACTCAAGGGTGCGGCGCTGTGGGATGAGGTCAAGGATCGTCTGAACGAGTCGGCCCTCGGTATGTCGGGCGGTCAGCAGCAGCGTCTGTGTATCGCCCGCACCATTGCGGTTGAGCCGGAAGTACTGCTGCTCGACGAGCCGGCCTCGGCGCTCGACCCGATCTCCACCCTGAAGATCGAAGAGCTGATCAACGAGCTGAAGTCCAAGTTCACCATTGTGATCGTGACCCATAACATGCAGCAGGCGGCGCGGGTGTCTGACTACACTGCCTTCATGTACATGGGCGAACTGATCGAGTTTGGTGACACCAACACGCTGTTCACCAATCCGTCGAAGAAACAGACGGAAGACTACATCACCGGTCGGTACGGCTAACCGAGGGAGACATGCATCATGCCGTCAGATAAAGAAGCGTTTACTCAGCATATTTCCCAGCAGTTCAACGACGAGCTGGAGGAAATCCGTACCCACCTGCTGGAAATGGGTGGCCTGGTCGAGAAGCAGATCAACGATGCCATCGTTGCACTGGTTGAAGGCGACGCCAGGCTGGCTCAGCAAGTCCGTGAAAAGGACGATGCGATCAACCAGATGGAGCTGGATATCGATCAGGACTGCCTGCGCATCCTGGCGCGTCGCCAGCCCGCTGCCAGCGACCTGCGTCTGGTCGTGAGCATCAGCAAGATTATCGTTGATCTGGAACGCATCGGCGACGAGTCGTCGAAGATCGCCAAGCGTGCGCTTGATCTGGTGGAGGAGGGGCAGGCACCGCGTGGCTACGTCGAGTGTCGCCATATCGGTCACCACGTGCGCCGCATGGTGCAGGAAGCGCTGGATGCCTTCGCCCGCATGGACACCGAACAGGCGTTTGCCGTTGCCCGTGAGGACAAGGCGGTTGATCAGGAATACAAGACCGCGATGCGCGAGATGGTGACCTTCATGATGGAAGATCCGCGTTCCATTGGCCGGGTTCTGAACATCCTTTGGGTACTGCGCTCGCTGGAGCGGGTCGGTGACCACGCGCGGAACATTGCCGAACACGTCATCTATCTGGTCAAGGGTACCGATGTCCGTCACATCGGCCTCAAGCGCATGGAAGCCGAAGTAAAAAAGGACGGTGCTGACGAGTGAGTCGGTATCCGAGCCAACAAAAAACCCGCCTGGTGGCGGGTTTTTTGTTGGAGTTTTGTTATTACTGGCTGAGCACCCACTCGGCCAGAATACGGGCTTCCTCGTCGGTCACCTGGTTGGCCGGCATCGGAATCGGCCCCCAAAGGCCGGAAATGCCGTTCTTGATGTGGCCGGCCACGGTTTCCACCGCACCGTCCTGCCCGGCATACTTGGCGGCGACGTCCTTGTAGGATGGTCCTACGACCTTGGTGTCGATCTGATGGCAGGCGACGCAAGCCTTGGTCTTGTAGAGGGTTTCGCCATCGGTTGCGAACAGCGAGCCTGACGCCAGCAGTGCTGCTGCGCCCAGGGCAGAGATCATCAGGTGTTTCATCAGGTGTTCCTCACGGGCTGTTATGTGCAGGTTGGCCTGCTTGTGTAATCGTAGCGGTACGAGTCCCTAACATGGACGCTGCGCGTTGCTTTGACAAGTGCTCTTTTGTCGCAGCAAGCATGGACGAAAGAGGCAGATTTGAGTATGTTGCGGGACATAATTGCATTTTGTATCTTGCGTTTGCCCGCACCCGAAGACCAATAAAAAAACAGGCGGGCGCCAGTGGCGGACGTCTGCACCCATAAAAACCTGATAATTCGGAGATACCATGGAGATCAAGTCTTACAGCATGAACTGGCATTACCCCACCGCCGTGCGCGTGGGTGCAGGGCGCATCAGTGAGCTGCCGAAAGCCTGCCGCCAGTTGGGCATGACCTCTCCGTTGCTGGTGACGGACCCGGGCCTGGCGGCCCTGCCGATGGTTGAGGCTGCGCTGCAGCTGTGCCGTGACGCCGGCCTGCAGGTCGGGCTGTTCAGCGCTATCAAGGGTAACCCTACCGGTGGCAACGTGGCCGATGGCGTAACCGCTCTCAAGGCCGGCAGCCACGACGGTGTCATCGCCTTTGGTGGCGGTTCCGCCATTGACGCGGCCAAAGCCATTGCGCTGGTTGCCCATCAGGATTGCACGCTGTGGGAAGCGGGCCCCGGTTCGGTTGATGCCAGCAAGATGCTGCCGGTGGTCGCCGTGCCAACTACCGCAGGTACCGGTTCCGAAGTGGGTCAGGCGGTGGTGATCACCGACGACGAAAACCACGTCAAGCGGGTCATCTTCCACCAGAAAATGGTCCCGGGTATCGTGCTGCTGGATCCCGAGCTGACCGTTGGCCTGCCGGCCAAGCTGACCGCCGCTACCGGTATGGATGCGCTGGCGCACAACCTGGAAGCCTTCTGTGCGCCGGTCTACCACCCGATGGCGGAAGGCATCGCGCTGGAAGGCATGCGTCTGGTCAAGGACTTCCTGCCGCGCGCGACCAAGCAGGGCGATGACATCCAGGCCCGCCTGCAGATGCAGGTTGCCTCGAGCATGGGTGCGGTTGCCTTCCAGCGTGGTCTGGGTGGTATTCATGCTGTTTCCCACAGCCTCGGCGCTGTCTATGACGCCCACCACGGGTTGCTGAACGCGATTGTCATGCCCTATATGCTGCAGGCCAACCGCCCGGTGATCGAAGAGGAAATGGCGCGCGCCGCTCGCTATCTGGGTCTGCAGAAGCAGAACTTCGATGGCATGCTGGACTGGGTGCTGGATCTGCGTGCCGACCTGGGTATTCCGCATACCCTGGCCGAGATCAACATCGACGATGCCCAGGCAGAAACCATTGGCGCGATGTCTGCCAAGGATGTTGCCGGCAGCACCAACCCGCAGCGTTACAACGCCGAGCAGTATCAGGCGATCTTCCTCAAGGCGTTGCGCGGCGAGCTGTAATTGCGCCGTACCGAGAAAGCCGGGCGTTTGCCCGGTTTTTTTATGTCGTGTGTTCATGGGCAAAACGATCTTGGCAACTATCAGCGGCGCTGATGCGGCACATAAGGCGCCGGCTGCAAACGCAATACGAAGTGCGGTTTTTTCTCCAGTCTGCGTTAAGCTAGACGCAGCACTTCAGGAAAATTCACTATGTCGAAAGTATCGGTCCTGGTCGTCGATGATGCGCCTTTTATCCGCGACCTGGTCAAGAAAGCACTGCGCAGTTACTTCCCGGGCCTGCAGATCGAGGAAGCGACCAACGGCCGCAAGGCTCAGCAGATGCTGGCGCGAGCGCAGTTCGATCTGATTCTGTGCGACTGGGAAATGCCGGAGATGAGCGGGCTGGAACTGCTGCAATGGTTTCGTGCACAGCCCGACGGCGCGGGTGTGCCGTTTGTTATGGTGACCAGTCGTGGTGACAAGGCCAATGTTGTTGAGGCTATTCAGGCGGGTGTCAGCGACTATGTCGGCAAACCATTCAGCAATGAGCAGTTGATTACCAAGGTTAAAAAGGCGCTGCATCGTGCCGGCAAGCTGGCGCAGTTTCAGGTCGGTGGAGCGCCACGGCCAAGCACGGGAATCGCCGCGGGATCGGTCGCAAACCTGACCGCCGGTCGCCCTGCCGAGGCGCCTTCCGCTCCGGCGGCAGCACCGGTCAGCTCGCCGTTGCTGAACAGTAATCGTGCGCCGGAAAAGGCCGCGCCAGCCACCAGTACCCAGTCGGTACGCGGGCAGGGCCAGCTGCGTCTTGCCGGCGAGCAATTCGCCTGTGTAATCAAGACCCTCAGCCTGCGTGATGCCCTGGTTGTGGTACGTCGTGGCGACCGGCTGCCGCAGGTGTTTGAAAGCGGAGTGCTGGATCTGGAGCAGGATTCGGATCGTTCGGTTGCGCGTATCAATGGCTATGTGCACGCGGTGGCAGCGCTGGAAGCGAAGATGGACTGCGAGTGGGTCAAGGTGACGATCAAGTTCGTCGATCAGGACCCGGAGAAGCTGGATTACCTGTCTCGCCTGATCGCGTCCGGCACTGCCCAGTCACATTATTCGCCCAGCGCCTAGGCAGCCCGGCCTGGCGGGAAGTGGCAGCTGAAGATGCTGCCCTGCTCCGGCACGCTGGTGATCTCCAGTCGGCCCTGATGACGCAGCAGCACATGCTTGACGATGGCCAGACCCAGACCGGTGCCCCCAGTGGTACTGTTGCGGCTGGTATCGACCCGGTAGAAACGCTCGGTCAGCCGGTTGATATGTTGCGGTGCGATACCGACACCATTGTCGCTGACGCTCAGATGCTGGCCCTGCTCGTCACTCCACCAGCGCAGCGTAATTTCGCCGTGGTCCGGGGTGTATTTCACGGCATTGAACGCCAGATTGGAAAACGCGCTGCGCAGTTCGCCTTCGATGCCGTGCATTCGGGTATTGCCCTCAATTTGCAGGGCGATGCGGTGACCGCGTTCGCCGGACAGCGCCTCGGCATCCTTGCGGATATGCTCCAGTAGCGGGCGCACATCAACCCGCTCCTGCTCGCCGGGGTTGTCCGACGTTTCCAGTCGGGCCAGCAGCAGCAAGTCGTGCAGCAGCGCCTGCATGCGGTTGGCCTGTTGCTGCATTTGCTGAAGGGGTCGTTTCCAGCGCGGATTGAGCTCGTCTTCCATATCCAGCAAGGTTTCCAGGTAGCCAACTACCACCGTCAGCGGTGTTCGCAGCTCATGGGAGACGTTGGCGACAAAGTCCTTTCGCATCTGCTCCAGATTGTGCAGTCGGGTGACGTCGCGCACGACCATGAGCCGATCACCGGGTCCGTAGCGGGTGATGGCGTACTGCAGCTGAACGTTAAGGTTGGTTGGCGCCGGAATCTCCAGTGGATCACGGAATTCGCCGCGCTCGAAGTATTCGATGAAGCGCGGATCGCGGATCAGGTTGCCGACGTGCTGGCCGCTGTCGTCCGGGGTGCGCAGCCCCAGCAGGCGTTCGGCGGCGTGGTTCCACCATTCCAGGTGCCCTTCGCTGTCGATCATGACCACGGCATCACGCAGGGCGGAGGTAGAGCTCTGGATGCGGTCGATCACCGCCTGCAGCCGCGAGCGCATCTTGTTGTCGCGGCGCTGCAGGTGGTAGATGCTGTCGAAAATCTCGCCCCATACGCCACGGGCTTCCGGCGGTGGATCGTTGGGGTGTGCACTGAGCCAGTCGGAGAAACGGGCCATCTGGCGAAGGGTCCAGACCAGATAGCCACCCAGGCCGACTACCAGCGCCCAGGCAGGCTGGCCGACAATCCAGCCCAGCAGCAGACAGATCATTACCAGCAGCAGGACCTGGCCGAGCACACGACTGAAGCTATTCTTGGCCACTGAAGATCCTCTTCAAAACAACGGCATCCCGATCAGGGTAACGGCCTGTGTCGCGGCCTGGCTGTCAGGCTTTGGTGGAAAACCGGTAGCCGGTGCCGCGCACGGTCTGGACCAGATGTTCGTATTTTTCACCCAGCGCCTTGCGCAGGCGGCGGATGTGCACGTCCACGGTACGCTCTTCCACATAAACATTGCCACCCCAAACCTGGTCCAGCAACTGGCCGCGGGTGTAGGCACGTTCCTGGTGGGTCATGAAGAATTGCAGCAGGCGGTATTCCGTCGGGCCCATTTCGGCGGCGGCATTGTCGATGGTTACCCGGTGGCTGACCGGGTCCAGCATCAGTCCGGCCACCTCGATGGGTGCCTCGCTGTCGACCGGGCCGGCGCGACGCAGCACTGCCTTGAGGCGTGCTACCAGCTCTCGGGGAGAGAACGGTTTGGTGATGTAATCGTCGGCACCAACCTCCAGGCCCTGGATCTTGTTATCTTCCTCACCCTTGGCTGTGAGCATGATAATCGGCACGTCGGCAGTCAGCTCGTCGCGCTTGAGGCGTCTGGCCAGCTCGATACCGGTGGTGCCGGGCAGCATCCAGTCGAGCAGGATCAGATCGGGCTTGCTGTCGACGATACAGGCGTGGGCCTGTTGTGTATTTTCAGCTTCGAGGCAGGTGTAGCCCGCCATCTCCAGGGCCACCGCGATCATTTCGCGGATCGGAGCTTCGTCATCAACGATCAAAATGCTTTTGCCAGACATGGTTCACCGTCTTGTTGCCGCTGTGAGTCATGCGCCGATTAGATAACACTTTTGTTGCAGTTGTATGACGTTGCAACGACCGGCCGACATTGCTGTGGCCGCTCTGGATCAGGCAAGCCAATAGTTCAGTGCAATCCCGATGAAAACCAGCATCCCGGCCCAGTGGTTGGCCAGAAAGGCGCTGAGGCAGGCATTACGGTCCCGGTCCCGGATCAGCCAGTGCTGCCAGGCAAAGCCCAGCGTCATGCCCAGCAGGCCGAGGTAGTAGTATAGCCCCAGCTCAAAACGCAGCCCGGTCAGCAGCAGGCAGATGAGAGTCAGCCCTTGCAGCAGGCCGATGATCAGCTTGTCGGCCTCGCCGAACAGGATGGCGGTCGACTTGATGCCGATGCGCAAGTCATCTTCGCGGTCGCACATGGCGTATTCGGTGTCGTAGGCCACGGTCCAGAGCAGATTGGCAAGGAACACCAGCCACAGGGGCAAAGGCAGTGCCTCGGCCTGGGCCGCAAAGGCCATCGGAATCGCCCAGGAGAAGGCCGCGCCAAGAATCACCTGCGGATAAAAGGTGAAGCGCTTGCAGAAGGGATAGAGGGCGGCCAGGGCTACGCCAACGAAGGCCAGCTTGATGGTCAGTGCGTTGGTAAGCAGCACCAGCAGGCCGCTCAGTCCGACCAGAATGGCGAAGGTGATCAGGGCCTGGCGTTCGCTGATACGCCCTGTGGCCAGCGGGCGCTCGCGGGTGCGTTGGACGTGGCCGTCGAAGTGGCGGTCTGCGTAGTCGTTGATGACGCAGCCTGCGGCGCGCATCAGGATGACGCCGACGACAAAAATGATCAGCGTGCTGATATCCGGAACCCCCTCGGCGGCCAGCCAGAGTGCCCAGAGTGTTGGCCAGAGCAGCAGGTAGGTGCCGATCGGGCGGTCCAGTCGCATCAGCTGAATGTAGTCATTGACCTTGGGGTTGATGCGCGCAATGGGTTTGATCAGCAGGCCAAGCAAAAGCGGTTCTCCCGTGAGAAGACAGACACTCAGGTGCTGGCCAGCGGCCAGCCCTGCAAGAATACTTCACATACCAGCAGCTGCAACTTGCCATCCGAGAAGTGCGAGCGGCGTGCCCACAGGCCCTCGCTGCGCCAGCTGTCCGGCAGCCGGTCGGCGGGGTAGCGGCTGATCTCGATCGGCCCCCGGCGGATCTGCGGGTTACGGAACAGCAGGTGACCCAGGCTGGTTGTGCCCAGACTGTCGAGCTCCACCGCTGCATTGCCCAGCGCGCTGGTCGGTGCAACCGAGCGGGCGTAGACCCGGGGCGCTCCGGCCGTATGCAGCAATACCTCTCTGGTCCATACCAGGGTGCCGGGAGGCAGCCCGAGGGCCGCAGCTTCGTCATCATGGGCGGGCTCGGGTGCCTGCTTCAGCAGTTCGACACGAAAGTCCCGGTCGCCGGCCTCGGTCAACCTGAGGGTGAGCGATCCTTCGTGGCAAAGCCAGTCGAACAGGGGAGCATCCGGAGGCGCGGGGTGGCGCTTGGCGGGATACCAGTCAGGCAGCATATCGGGCATGGGTGACGCGCAGGCAGCGTGGAAATAGTGGGTAAAGGGTACCACGAAAGCCCTCTGCAGCGGGCACGGTCCGGCTGGCCTTGGACTTGCAAGGTAATTGCGGTAGTGTCGCGAAACCTTAATTCTGAACACCGTGGGAAACAAGCATGAAGAAGTGGCAGTGTATCGTGTGTGGGTTCATCTATGACGAGGCCGAAGGCTGGCCGGATGACGGTATTGCCCCTGGCACCCGCTGGGAAGATGTACCTGCGGACTGGATGTGTCCGGACTGCGGCGTCGGCAAGGAAGATTTCGAAATGATCGAGATCGGCTAAGCCTGCCTTTGATCCAACTCATGTCACCGCAGGAGATGCCACGTGTCTGACAACGCCCCCCTGGTCATTATTGGCACAGGTCTGGCCGGGTATAACCTGGCCAAGGAATTTCGCAAGCTCGATGCCGAGCGCCCGTTAATGCTGATCAGTGCCGATGACGGCCGGTTCTATTCAAAACCGCTGTTGTCGACCGGCTTTGCCAAGGGCAAGGAGGCTGACGAGCTGGCCATGCAGGATGGCGAGGCCATGGCCGAACAGCTGGGTGCCCAGGTGTTGACCGGGCAGGAGGTGACTGCCATCGATACCCGTGAGCGCCTGGTTCGCCTGGGTGAGCGCAGCCTGCCCTACAGTGATCTGGTGCTCGCCACCGGGGCGCAGGTGCGCACACTGCCCTGGCGGGAGGCGCTGGCCGAACGTCTTCTGTCGATCAATGACCTGGCCGATTATGGCCGGTTCCGTGCGGCGCTGAACGGGCGTCGGAGTGTGCTGATCGTAGGTGCCGGCCTGATCGGTTGCGAGTTCGCCAATGATCTGCGCCTCGGCGGTTTCGAGGTGACTGTGGTGGCGTCCGATCCCTGGTTGATGCCGCAACTGTTGCCGGAGCAGGCTGCGGCTGCAGTGCAGGCCGGGCTGGAAGAGCTTGGTGTTGAATTCCATCTCGGTTGTGCGATCGAGAATATGGCGCTGGAGGGCGACGGCCTTCGGGTGCGACTCGACTCCGGCGTTGAGCTGGTCGCTGATCAGGGGCTGTCGGCGATTGGCCTGGTGCCGCGCTCGGAACTGGCTGAAGCCGCCGGGCTGGCGGCAGGGCGCGGCGTGCAGGTGGACAGGCAGCTGCGCACCAGTGATCCGCATGTCTATGCGCTGGGCGATTGCGCCGAGGTGGCAGGCCTCAACCTGATGTACGTGATGCCGCTGATGACCTCGGCGCGGGCGCTGGCAAAAACCCTCAGCGGCACGCCGACCGAAGTGGGCTATCCGGCGATGCCGATCATGGTCAAGACACCGGCCTGTCCTCTGGTGGTAACGCCGCCGTTGAGTGGCGTTGCCGGAAGCTGGCAGTGCGACGTCGAGGGGCGTGACGTACGCGCGCGTTTTGTCGACGCCAATGGTCAGCTGCATGGCTTTGCGCTGACCGGTGTCGCTGTTGCGGAGAAGCTGCAGTTGACCCGCGAATTGCCCGCCTGGCTGGACTGATCTCACCGACAATGTGGGACAGTTTGGCCTTTTGTCGGGAAAATCCGTGATTTTGCCCGGCTTCAGGCCTGCGACGACTGGCGAAACGAATTCAGTCGTGCCATGCTGAGCGAGCCTTTACAGACCGCCCGACCGGGCTCGGGAGCGTCTGGCAGGCCCGCCCCGAGGACGCGGCGGTCACAACAAAAACAACAGACAATGAGGCTTTATATGCGCAAACCAGATCTCGCAGCGGCGATTGCCGAAAAGGCGGACCTGAGCAAGGATCAGGCTAATCGAGTACTCAACGCCGTGCTGGACGAAATTACCCAGGCGCTGAGCAACAAGGACTCCGTAACACTTGTCGGTTTCGGTACTTTCCTGCAGCGTCATCGTGGCGCACGCACCGGCAAAAATCCCCAGACCGGTGCACCGGTCAAGATCAAGGCCAGCAATACCGTTTCCTTCAAGCCGGGCAAAAGCCTGCGCGACGCGGTCAACTGAGTCTGATTTCCGCGCCAGGGGCCCAGTCGGGCCCCTGCCACCCGGCTCACCTCAGTCCCGGGCATTGCCCTGATAGCGGCTAACCAGTGAGCGCAGCGCATCGCGCGCATCCAGCACCTTGTGTACTACCTTGTCTGCACTTTCCCGTTCCAGCCCGAGGCGTTGCAGCAGTGCATCCGTAATGTGTAGTCGCGGACCGCTGCCGATATCGTGTTCGCTGAGCAGCGCCAGTGACAGGTAGATCAGGTTGGCGTACACGCAATCGTCGCCTGCGTAATGGGCGTTGTGCTGCTGGCGCAGGGCGGTGCAGACCTCGTCTGGCATGTCCCAGTAGCGCATCAGCCAGCTGCCGATCTGGTCGCGGGTAACGCCGATCAGGTGCTGCTCGATCTGGTGAGGCTGGACATGCGGATTGGCCTCGATGTGGCGGCAGATCAGCTGGAAGTAGGGCGGAAAGATATACGCCAGCACCAGGTAGCCGAAGTTGTGCAGCAGGCCGCACAGGTAGTTCAGGCCCATTTCCGGGCGCCGTTCCCGCGGCATGGCCTTGGCCAGTCCTTCGATCACTGCGGCCGTGTAGATCGCCTGCTCCCAGTAAGGGGTAGCGCGGTCAGGCGCATCGTTGGGCAGCTTGAAGGTCTTGCCCAGCGCCAGACCAACCGCCAGATTGATTACCAGATCAAAGCCCAGCACCCGGCCAATGGCGTCCTCGACCGAACGAATCTTGCCCGGAGCGGCGTAGTAGGGCGATGCGGCCCAGCTGACGACCTGCGCCGCCAGGCTCGGATCGGTTTCGACCACGTCGGCCAGATCATCTACACCGGCATCCGGGTTGACCCGCAGCTTCATCACCTTCTGCGCGGTTTCCGGCAGGGGCGGGATCTCGATGGTTTCTTCCAGGCGCTGCTTCATGCGCAGGGCAGTGAAGTTCTGCACGGCGTTGCTGAGGTCCTCGTCATCCTGCGCGGCGCTGATTGCCCGGGTATCCAGGCTGGCCAGCGGGACGGCAAACTGGGCCAGACTGACCTTGGCCAGCAGCGTGCGGGCATCGGCCTGATTAAGTACCAGACTCCAGCCATCCAGCCCGCTGTCGAGAATCAGCTCGCTGTGATCCAGCAAGCTGCGCTCACAGACACAGGGCGAGTTGAACAGGATTGGCAGGCCCGGCAGCTGGTTCAGCTGATGCTTGCTGAGGATGCGCTGCAGTTCGCGGTTGCGCACCGGCTCCAGCTGGCGTCCGAGCAGCGCGCCGAGGGCCTTGAGGTCGAGCAGATGATCTTTCGGGATCAGGGTCAGGACGGTGCCAACGCTGTCGCATAGCAGGCTCGCCTGAATACGCTGCGAGGCAGGCCAACTGCCGTTGGCGGGGCGCAGCTGATAGGCGATCCCCTGCTGCTGCAGCAGCTTTTCAATCAGATCGGGCAGGCTGGCGCCAAGTGGCTCGGAAGCGGCGGTATTATTCATTATCTGTTCCTTGCTGAGTCAGGCGGTGCTGGTGCCCCGGTGTTGCAGGATGCTTGCTTGATTCTAGCGGCTCGTCTGATTGCAGCATAGCTGCACTCAGACCTGGGCAAAATGCTGGCCGTCGGCTATCCAGCGATCCAGCAGCGGTTGTACCCGCTCCGGGTGGCTGCGCGCGAGTTGCTGCGCTGCCTGCTGGACGTCCGGCAGCAGGTCGGCATCACGCACCAGATCGGCAATACGGAACTGCACCAGGCCGGTCTGCCTGGTCCCCAGTACCTCGCCGGGGCCGCGCAGGGCCAGATCCTTTTCGGCGATGACGAAACCGTCGGTGCTTTCGCGCATGATGCCCAGGCGCTCGCGCCCAAGGGCCGACAGCGGCGCATGGTAGAGCAGCACGCAGTGGCTGGCTGCGCTGCCGCGTCCGACCCGGCCGCGCAGCTGGTGCAGCTGGGCCAGGCCCAGACGTTCCGGATTTTCGATAATCATCAGGCTGGCGTTGGGCACATCCACGCCAACCTCGATCACCGTAGTGGCGACCAGCAGATGCAGGTCGCCTTCCTTGAAGGCGGCCATGATCTCGGCCTTTTCAGCCGGCTTCATGCGCCCGTGAATCAGGCCGATGGAGAGTTCCGGCAGGGCTTCGCAGAGCGACTCCCAGGTTGCCTCTGCAGCCTGCGCCTGCAGTTGTTCGGATTCTTCGATCAGGGTGCAGACCCAGTAGGCCTGTCGACCCTCGGCGCAGCCGGCGCGAACCCGCTCGATGACCTCCGCGCGGCGGCTATCGGAAATCAGTACGGTATTGACCGGGGTGCGTCCGGGCGGCAGCTCGTCGAGGATCGAGGTGTCCAGGTCGGCGTAGGCGCTCATGGCCAGGGTGCGCGGGATCGGTGTGGCGGTCATGATCAGCTGATGCGGCGAGACACCGCCGGCGGCACCCTTGTCGCGCAGTGCCAGGCGCTGCTGGACGCCAAAGCGATGCTGTTCGTCGATGATCGCCAGGCCCAGATTGCGGAACTGCACGTCGTCCTGGAACAGCGCGTGGGTGCCGACAACCATTACCGCTTCGCCGCTGGCGATCAGTTGCAGCTGGTTGCTGCGCGCCTTGCCCTTCAGTTTGCCGGCGATCCAGGCCACTGACAGGCCGAGTGCGGCAAACCAGCGCTGGAAGTTGTTGAAGTGCTGCTCGGCCAGAATCTCGGTCGGTGCCATCAGCGCCACCTGCCAGCCGGCTTCGATGGCCTGCAGCGCGGCGAGCGCGGCAACGACGGTCTTGCCGGCACCGACATCACCCTGCACCAGACGCAGCATGGGCCGTGGTTGCGCCAGATCAAGCAGAATCTCGTCAGCCACCCGGCGCTGGGCGCCGGTCAGCGGGAAGCCCAGCTGCGCGACAAAACGCTCGGCCAGCTCACCGGCTGCGCGCATCGGCGGCGCCTTGTGCGCCCGCATCTGGGCACGCAGTCGCAGCATGGCCAGTTGATGGGCCATCAACTCCTCGAACGCCAGTCGGTGCTGGGCCCAGTGGCGGCCGTCCTGCAGGGCCTCGAGGTCGATGTCCGGCGGCGGGCGGTGCAGCAACTGCACTGCTTCGCGCAGCGGCGGCAGCTGATAGGCCTCGGCCAGCTCCGGCGGCAGCCATTCGGTCAGGTGATTGCCTTTGGCGAGCCAGGCCAGCGCCGCGTCACTGAGACTGCGCAGACGCTGTTGCGACAGCCCTTCGGTGGCGGGGTAAATCGGTGTCAGGGTATCGCTGACCGGCAACGCCTCGGCGCCGTCGAGGTTGTGCAGCTCGGGATGATAGATTTCCAGTCCGGAGGCGCCCGGCCGCACTTCGCCATAGCAGCGCCAGTGGCTGCCGCGACTGAGGTTGGCCTTGAGCGCGGCGGAAAAATAGTAAAAGCGTAGGCTGAGGGTACCGCTGCCGTCCTGAATGCGGCACAGCAGGCTGCGGCGCCGGCCCATGACCACCTCAGCGCCAAGCACCGTGCCTTCGATGACCGCGTCGAGCCCGGGGCGCAACGCGCCAATCGGCGTGACACGGGTGCGATCCTGATAGCGCATCGGCAGGTGAAACAGCAGATCCTGTACCGATGACAGGCCGAGCCGATCCAGTTTGTCCGCGAGGGCTGGACCAATCCCCTTGAGCACGGTCAGCGGTGTCTGTTCACCCACGCTGTCTCTGGCTCCGCATCAGCTTGACGGTTGATTGACCGAGCACAGACGAATCGAGTCGCTGAGCAGCTCAATGGCTTTCGGGCGCGGAAAGCTGGCACGCCAGGCAATGGCGACGGTGCGATACGGCGCTGGTGCCTTGAACGGCTTGGTAACCAGCAGGTCGGAGCTGTAATAGCGGTCGTCGGCAGCAGACATCGGCAAGACGGTCATGCCGATCCCCGAGGCGACCATGTGGCGGATGGTCTCCAGTGAGCTGGATTCGACGGTGGTGTGCTTGTGCTGGTCGTCGCCCTTGCGCAGGGTCGGGCAGGCTTCGAGCACCTGGTCGCGGAAACAGTGCCCTTCACCGAGCAGCAGCAGCTTGTTGTCGTCCAGTTCGTCCAGGGTCACGCTGTCCCGTGCCGCCCAGGGGTGGCTGGCCGGCATCAGCAGGCTGAACGGCTCGTCATAGAGCGGCTTGGTCAGCACGTCGGGCTCCTGGAACGGCAGCGCGATGATGATCGCATCAAGCTCGCCATTGCGCAGCTTGTCGCGCAGTACGTGGGTGAAGTTTTCTTCGATGTACAGCGGCATTTCCGGTGCGACCCGGTGCAGCTGCGGTACCAGGTGCGGGAACAGATACGGCCCGATGGTATAGATGGCGCCGACCTTGAGTGGCGCGGCCAGCTGGTTCTTGCCGGCGGTCGCCAGTTCGCGAATAGCCAGCGCCTCCTCCAGCACCTTTTGCGCCTGGGTAACAATGCGCTCACCGATGGGGGTGACGCGAACGGCGCTTTTGCTGCGTTCGAAGATCATCACGCCCAGTTCTTCCTCCAGCTTCTTGACTCCCACGCTGAGGGTCGGCTGGGACACATGGCAGCGTTCGGCGGCGTGGCCGAAGTGCTGTTCCTGGGCAAGGGTGACGATGTAGCGGAGTTCGGTCAGGGTCATTGGCTGCAGTCTGTCTGGCTACGGAAGAGGGTCAAACAATGGGCTGTAGCATAGCCGGTTGGTTGATAGAGTAAAACAATCGAAGTGCCCTTGCTGGCGGTGTGGCCGTCGGCCTCCGGCTGGTACAGTGGCGCTTTGCGGACACAGAATGGGAGAAACCGATGCGGCGCGTGGTCATTGCCGGATGTGGGGATGTGGGGTCGGCGCTGGCGGTGCGGCTGCTGGCGCGTGGCTGGCAGGTTTACGGTGTGCGTCGTGATGTCACCAGGTTGCCGGACGGCGTACTGCCGATTGCGGCGGACCTGTGCGCTGCCGAGTGCCCTGCGGACTGGCCGGAGAAGGTCGATTATCTGGTGTTTTGTCCGGCAGCAGGCAAGCGCGATGCCGAGCTGTACCAGCGTCTGTACGTGCAGGGGCTGGCGCATGTGATCGATTGGCTGGGGCAGGGCAAGCGTGGGCTGCGCCATCTGCTGCAGGTTTCCAGCACCGGTGTCTATGCCCAGCAGGATGGTGAGTGGGTCACCGAGAACAGCCGTGCCGAGGCCGACAGCGAGACCGGCAGGGCCCTGCTGGCCGCGGAAGATGTTGCCCTGCGCAGCGGTGTGCCGGCGTCGGTAGTGCGGCTGGCGGGCATTTACGGGCCAGGTAGAAACCGGCTGATCGAGCAGGCGCGTGCCGGCATGACGGTTCCGGCCGAGCCGCCGCAATACACCAACCGGATTCATCGTGATGATGCCGTCGGCTTGCTTGAGCACCTGCTGCTGCAGGCTGAAGCACGCGAGCTGCTGGCGCCTTGTTACCTTGGCGTGGACGATGAGCCGGCACCGCTGCACGAGGTCGTCCAGTGGCTGCGCGAGCAGGTCGGAGCAGAGGCTCGGGCCGATGGCCCGGCCAGTACTCGAATGGGCAGCAAGCGCTGCAGCAACGAACTGGCGCGCGAAAGCGGCTGGGCACCGCAGTATCCGACCTATCGAGAGGGATATGCGACGCTGCTTAATCACTAGCTAGCCACAAGCCGCCACAAGCCGCCACAAGCCGCCACAAGCTACAAGCTACAAGCTACAAGCTTCAAGCAAAAGCAAAAGCAAAAAGCCGGTTTGTGGTAGTGGGGCCGAAAAAAAACCGCGCAGGTCGAAACCGCGCGGTTTTGTCTTTTAGCTTGCGGCTTGTAGCTTGCCGCTCAGGGGGGGGGCGTTAGCCCACCACCATAATCCCGTCCATCTCGACCGGCACGCCCTTGGGCAGCGCGGCTACGCCGATGGCGGCGCGGGCCGGGTAGGGCTTCTCGAAGTAGCGTTCCATGATTTCGTTGACCTTGGCGAAGTTGCCCAGATCGGTCAGGAAAATGTTCAGCTTGACGATGTCCTGCAGCTTGCCGCCAGCGGCTTCAGCAACGGCGCTGAGGTTGTCGAATACGCGGCAGACCTGCGCTTCAAAGCCTTCGACCACTTCCATGGTGGCCGGGTCCAGCGGGATCTGGCCGGACAGGTATACGGTGTTGCCGACCTTGATTGCCTGGGAGTAAGGCCCAATGGCAGAGGGGGCGTGTTCGCTGGTAATGACTTGCTTGTTCATGTGTTCTCCGACGGAATTCAGTTTTTGAGACGGGTAATGCGCATCACGCCCTTGAGGTTGCGGATGCGCTTGATCAGTTGCGACAGATGCAGGCGGTCGCGTACCCGAACGACCAGCTGCACGACGCTGACGCGCCCGTCGCGTTCGTCGACGCTGATCTTGTCGATGCTGGCGTCGGCGACGGTGATGCCGGTCGCGAGCTGGGCAATGATGCCGCGCTGGTGTTCCAGTTCGACGCGCAGCTCGACGGTAAATTCGCCACTGACGTCCTTATCCCACGTCAGGTGCAGGGTCTTCTCGCTGTTATGGCGGTTATCCGCCAGATTTCGGCAATTTTCCTGGTGGATGACCATGCCCTTGCCGGAGGACAGATAACCGACGATCGGGTCGCCCGGGATCGGGTTGCAGCAGCGGGCGAAGCTGACCACCAGCCCTTCGGTGCCGCGGATCGCCAGCGGCTTCTCGCTGTTGTCGGTGTTGCTGTCGGGGCTGATTTTCTGGGTGTCTTCCTCTTCGCTGGCGCCTTCGGCGGCCAGCAGGCGCCGGGCGACCACGTATGCCATGCGGTTGCCGAGGCCGATATCCGCCAGCAGATCTTCCATCAGTTCCATCTGGCAATCGGTCAGCACGGCCTGAATGCGCGCTTCCGGAATGTCGCTGAGCTGGGTGCCGAAGCTCGCCAGTACCTTGTCGAGCAGGCGTTCGCCGAGGGCGATGGACTCTGAATGGCGCTGGTGCTTGAGGAAGTGGCGGATGTTGCTGCGGGCCTTGCCGGTAATCACGAAGCTGAGCCAGGCCGGGTTCGGGCGGGCGCCCGGGGCGGTAATAATCTCGACGGTTTCGCCGCTTTCCAGCGGCTCGGACAGCGGCGCCAGTCGTCGGTTGACGCGACAGGCGATGCAGCTGTTGCCGATGTCGGTATGCACCGCGTAGGCAAAGTCGACCGGGGTCGACCCCTTGGGCAGCTCCATGATGCGGCCCTTGGGGGTAAAGATGTAGACCTCGTCCGGGAACAGGTCGATCTTGACGTTTTCGATGAACTCCAGCGAGTTGCCGGCGTTCTGCTGCAGCTCCAGTACGCTTTTCAGCCACTGACGGGTACGGGCGTGGTTGCCGTTGATGACCTCGTCCTTGGACTTGTAGACCCAGTGCGCTGCAATGCCGTTGTTGGCCAGCTCTTCCATCTCGTCGGTACGGATCTGGATTTCGATCGGTACCCCGTGCATGCCGAACAGCGTGGTATGCAGGGACTGGTAGCCGTTGGCCTTGGGGATGGCGATGTAGTCCTTGAAGCGGCCGGGGAATGGCTTGTACAGGCTGTGGACGGCGCCGAGCACGCGGTAGCAGGTGTCCGGCTTGTCGACGATGATGCGGAAGGCGTAGACGTCCATGATTTCATTGAACGACTTCTTCTTGCCGCGCATCTTCTGGTAGATGCCGTACAGGTGCTTCTCGCGCCCCATCACCTTGCCCTGAAGACCCTCGCGTTCCAGGCAGGCCTGCAGCGACTCGAGAATCCGGTTCAGCAGCTCCTTGCGGTTGCCGCGGGCGTTGCGCACGGCGCGGTCAATCAGCATCGAGCGCATCGGATACATGGCCTTGAAGCCCAGGTCTTCGAACTCGGTGCTCAGACTGTGCATACCCAGACGGTTGGCAATCGGCGCGTAGATCTCAAGGGTTTCCTTGGCGATACGGCGGCGCTTCTCCGGTGCCAGCGCACCCAGGGTTCGCATGTTGTGCAGGCGGTCGGCGAGCTTGACCAGAATCACCCGGATATCGCGGGCCATGGCCAGGGCCATCTTCTGGAAGTTCTCGGCCTGGGCTTCGGCCTTGCTCTCGAAGGTCATCTGGGTCAGCTTGCTGACCCCGTCCACCAGCTCGGCAACGGTGTCGCCAAACTGCTCGACCAGAGCATCCTTTGGAATGCCGGTGTCTTCGATTACGTCGTGCAGCATGGCCGCCATCAGGCTCTGATGGTCCATGTGCATGTCGGCCAGGATATTGGCTACGGCAAGGGGATGGGTAACGTAAGGCTCGCCGCTGCGTCGGGTCTGGCCGTCGTGGGCTTGCTCGGCGTAGAAATAGGCGCGCCGGACCAGGTTGACCTGATCCGGCTCAAGGTAATTGCCAAGGGTGTCGGCAAAAACTTCTATCGCAGACATGCAGCTCTCCCGCACCCGTGGTAACGGGTGATGACCTCAGGAATGCCCGGCCTGCGCAATCCGTTTACTCGGCCAGTTCGGTAGTTTCCAGCGAGTACAGCGGCTCCTGCTGATCCTGCAGGGCTTCTTCGGCGAGGATTTCATTGGAAACCAGGCCTTCGGCGACTTCACGCAGGGCAACGACGGTCGGCTTGTCATTTTCCCATGCTACCTTGGGCTCCTTGCCGCCGGTGGCCAGCTGACGGGCGCGCTTGGAGGCCAGCATGACCAGTTCAAAACGGTTATCTACATTTTCCAGGCAGTCTTCAACGGTGACGCGGGCCATGGGGTACTCCGGAAAGGTAACAAGTGAACAAATCGACGCGCCCGGCACGGGGCCGGACGCAGGACCTGACAGTTTACTGGCTGAGGCTTCAGTCTGACAAGAGCGCCTGTAGCAGGGAGGCGTGACGCGCGCTCTGGGCAGTAGTCTTTAGTCGGTAGCTGCGTACGATGGCCTTGAGGTCGTCGAGGGCGTGCTCGAAGGTGTCGTTGATGACCAGACTGTCGAACTCGACGTAATGGCTCATCTCGGCAACGGCTTCGGCCATGCGGCGATCAATCACGTCGTTATCATCCTGGCCACGGGAATCAAGGCGGTAGCGCAGCGCTTCGAGTGACGGCGGCAGGATGAAAATCGAGTGTGCCTGCGGAAGCTTGCGGCGAACCTGTTCGGCGCCCTGCCAGTCAATTTCCAGAATGATGTCATGCCCACGGGCCAGGGCCTGTTCTACGGCGGTTTGCGAAGTGCCGTAGAGGTTGCCGAACACTTCGGCGTGCTCAAGGAAATCACCGGCTTCCACCAGTTTGAGGAAGTTGTCACGGTCGGTGAAGTGGTAGTTAACACCATCAGCCTCGCCCGGGCGCATCGGGCGGGTGGTGTGCGAAACCGAGACGTGCAGGTTGGGTGTCTGTTCGATCAGTGCCTTGACCAGGCTGGTTTTGCCTGCTCCGGACGGGGCGGAAATGATGTACAGCGTGCCGGTGGCATGGGTCATCGGACAGGGTTCCTGCGGTGTGTAATGGGTAAGCGCGCAATTATAGGGATTTCGTGCGGTGGCGTCATGGCTGGTCGTCGCTTCCGCTAAGCTGTTGATTGAGGTCGAAACCGGAGGAAGGAGCAGGGATGATTTCAAAATGGCAATGGCTGCTGGCGCAGTTGACCCGCACGCTCTGGGTGCGTGCTTCCCTGTATGCCCTGCTGGCGGTGGTTGCGGCGCTGCTGTCGATTCTGGTCCAGCGGCTGCTGCCTGGCCCGTTGCCGGTCACCATCGGGGCTGATGCGGTCGAGCGCATTCTCGACATTCTGGCCTCCAGCATGCTGGCGGTGACCACCTTCTCGCTGAGTGTCATGGTGGCGGCATACAGTGCAGCGACTGCCAATGCGACGCCGCGGGCAACTCGGCTGCTGATGCAGGACACCACCACGCAGAATGTACTGGGAACCTTTATCGGGGCGTTTCTGTTCAGCCTGGTGGGGTTGATTGCGTTAAGCACGGAGGCATACGACGAGAGCGGACGCGTTGTGCTGTTTGCCGTAACGCTGCTGGTGATTGTGCTGATCGTGGTCACCATCCTGCGCTGGATTGAGCACCTGTCGCGCTTCGGGCGGGTGGGCGATACCACCGCCCGGGTCGAGGCGGTCACCCGCATGGCGCTGGCGGATCGCATAGCCAATGCCTGCCTTGGTGCCCGTCTGCTGGATCCGCAACGGCTTCCGTCCAGCGCCAGGCCGCTGTATCCCTGTGATGCCCTCTATCTGCAGCATCTGGATGTCGGCGCGCTGGCCGATTGCGCGCAGGAGCACAGCCTGCGTTTGTACGTGGTTGTGCAGCCCGGCTGCTTTGTGCATCCGGCGGCGCCCGTGTTGTGGTTTGAAGGCGATGCCGACGAAACCGTGCAGTCGCAGCTGCTGGACGCCTTTACCCTGGGCGACATGCGCTCCTTTGATCAGGATCCCCGCTTCGGGTTGTCGGTTCTGTCGGAGATCGCTTCACGCGCGCTGTCGCCGGCGGTCAATGATCCTGGCACGGCCATCGACATTCTCGGCCGTGGCGTGCGTCTGTTGTCGGCCTGGGTGGATCATTGCGAGCCGCAACCGGATGAGGTGCGCTATCCGCAGGTCTGGCTGGTGACGCTGGCGCTGGACGATCTGTTTGATGACCTGTTTGGCCCCATCGCCCGTGATGGCGCGGCGCGGATTGACGTTCAGCTGCGCTTGCTCAAGTCGCTGCAGGCGCTCGCCGCTCGGGATGAGCGATTCGTTGCGCCCGCCCGGCGGCTGGCGCACGAGGCCCGATCGCTGGCTGATCAGGTTATGCCGCTGGCTGTCGACCGCGAGCGGTTGGGCGCGGAGGTCGAGCGGCTGGAAGCCGGCCAGGACGTTCTGCGGCGCCAGTTATAGCGCCGCATTCGGCATCTCGGGGTAACGGCAATATCGCCGTTACGGGTGTTATCGTGGACCGACCCCGCCAGACCGTTCAAACAAATAGTGGAGTTCTGCAGCATGATTCGAATCACCGTTGCCTACCCCGCGCAGGACAATGCGCGTTTTGACCACAGCTATTACCAGCAGCAGCACGCCAGATTGATCCATGAGCAGCTGGATGCACACGGCTTGCTCAAGCTCGAAGTGGACCAGTGCCTGGCCGATGGCGCGGGGCAGGCGCCGCAGTTTGTGGCCTGCGCGCATCTGTTCTTTGCCGATATGGCGCAGTTTCAGGCCGCTTTCGCCGCCGGCGGCAAGGCGCTGAATCAGGACATGGCCAATTACACGGACATCACGCCGGTTGTCACCATCAGTCAGGTTGTTGCCTGATTCTCCCGCTGGCCGCGCCTGATCATCGGGCGCGGATCAACTGGCAGCACCCGTTGCCCTGAACCCGCTACAATAGGGCGCCTTGCCCTTTCATCCTGTCGAGGACCCCCCCTGATGACCGCACGTCGGGTTGCATCAGCGTTGCGCGCTGCTGACAAAAGAGCTGTTTCCAGAACGCCAGCCTCCGGTGCTGGCGCTCTGCGTCAGGATCGAATCTATCAGGCCATCAGCGACGCCATCATCGAGCACCGCCTGCAGCCGGGCGCGCGCTTGCGCGAGGATGCGTTGGCCGAGGTGTTTGGGGTCAGCAGGACCGGTATTCGCAAGGTGCTGCAGCGCCTCGCCATGGATCAGCTGATTACCCTGACCCCCGGCAAGGGCGCCAGTGTCACCCGGCCCTCCGCCGAGGAGGCGCGGGAAGTCTTTGATGCGCGGCGGATGGTGGAATGTGGCCTGATGCGGCAATTGGCACGGCAGATTGATGAGGCGGCACTGGCGGCCTTGCGCGCGCTGGCCGAGCAGGAGCAGCAGGCATTGGCGGCGCGCGATCAGAGTGCGGCGATCAAGTGCTCGGCGGAGTTTCACAGTCAGCTGGCGGTGCTGGCCGGCAATCAGACGCTGGCGAGTTTTGTCGTCCAGCTGTGTTCGCGTTCATCGTTGATTCTGGCGGTGTACGGCAACGCCGGGAATCTGGGCTGCGATTGCACCGATCACAACCGCCTGATCACTCTGCTGGAAGGTCGGGATGGTGAGGCGGCTGCCGCCTTTATGGCGCAGCATCTGGATGCCATTGAGGGCTCGCTGGCGATTGCCGACTCGCCGCAAACCACGCCGGATCTGCAGGATATCTTTGCCGCCTATCGCGGCTGATGACGCCGACGGTGCAGGCACCGTCGGCAGCCTCGGGGCTCAGCGGAGGAAGCGCTGGCAGGGACCCCAGTATTGCATCAGCAGATAGTAGCTGAGCCCGGCCGGAATCAGGCTGGCATACCACGACACACTGGATACGTTCAGCGCGACTGCGGCACCAATGGCGGTCGCTATCAGCGCGGCGTAGTTGACGCCCTGATACGGGCCGTTGGCGTCGTACAGGTGCTCCAGATTCAGCGTGCGCTTGCGGATCAGGTAATAGTCCACCACCAGAATCGCGAAGATCGGGCCCAGGAACGCCGAGTAGGTCTGCACGAACACCTGCAGGCCGGCGGCCGAATCCTCGCTGACCAGTTTCCACGGAAAGGTGGCAAAGGCCAGCAGGCCGACGATGACGGTGGCCGGGCGGAACTTCAGCTTGAATACATCCATCAGCACGTAGGTCGGCGGCACCACGTTGTTCAGTACGTTGGTGGTGACCTGGGCAAAGGCGATGAACAGCAGGGTGGTCATCAGCAGTGGGGTGTTGTCGACCGCGTTGGCAAACACCTGGATCGGGTCGGCGACGCCGGTGGCTTCGGAGACCATGTAGCCGATCAGGCCCATGAACAGGGTGCAGGGCAGAATCGACATCGAGTAGATGGTGGTCAGCAGACCCGGGCCGGTGCCGTGTTTGTGCTCGCGGGCGTAGTCACTGACGTTGAGGATCATGGTGCTGTAGATGCCGAGGAACAGCATGGTCGCGCTCCAGAACGGCAGGCCCCATGAGCCCTGCATGGTCAGCAGGCTGCTCGAGAGTTCGTCGCCGTAACGCTGCACGGTGCTGTAGAACATGTAGACCAGCGAGGCGAGGATAAAGGCGCTGCCGACATTCTCCAGCCACTTGATGCCCTGAAAGCCCATGACCGACAGGCCGATCTGCAGGAACTGGAAGGTGATAAAGAAGAACACCAGATTATCGAAGCCGAACAGGGTAGCGGACACCATGTTCAGGGCGCCGGCGCCAATCCAGCTCTGGAAGCCGTACCAGACGATCGCGGGAACCGCGCGTACCAGACCGGGCAGTCGGGTGCCGGCAAAGCCGAAGGCGCTGCGCGCCTGCACCATGAACGGGATGCCGTACTTGTAACCGGCGGCGCCGTTGAGCACCAGCGCAATACCAATAACGAAACAGCCGATGGCGATGGCGATGGTGGCCTGAATCAGGTTGAGGCTGCCGACCACGCTGGAGCCCATGGTAAAGGTGCCGATGGAAACGCAACCGCCAAACCAGGCCAGCAGATAGGACAGGCGCCCCATGATGCGGACTTTCTGGGGCGCAAGAGACTCCTCGCCGGCGGCCTTGGTTTCGTTGCTCGGCTGGCTGCCGGTGGTGAGCGTGCTGGCGTCAGTGTTCATGAGACTCCCCCGTGGGCTGTGTTATGCATTGTTGTCTCCCCGGATCATCCGATCCTGCGGTTTCTTGTGTGCCCCGCGGGGCGTGCTGTCACCTGATCAGCCGTGGGCCAGATCAGAGTACTCGGCAAAGCGTCCGGTGAAGCGTTTGCTGCCCGGAAACGCCAGATCGCCAAATTTGCTGGTACCCAGCCCCAGCCCAACCACGGCTTCGGCCAGCTTCACTGCCGCGGTGACGCCCTCCACCACGGGCAGACCGACCGCATCGCTGATCTGCGGGGTGAGGTCGGCCATGCCGCCGCAACCCAGCACGATGGCACCGATGTTGTCTTCGCGCTTGGCCTTCAGGCACTCGTCGATGATGCGCTCAAGCGCGATATCCGGGTTCTCTTCCAGATCCAGCACCGGAATGTCGGCCGCGCGCAGGCGTCGGCAGCTGTGGCGGAAGCCGTAATTGTCGAGCAGGTGCTCGGCGATGATCAGGGTGCGCGGCAGGGTGGTAACCACCGAGAAGCGGGTGCTGATCAGACTGGCGACATGGAAGGCGGCTTCGGCGATGCCGATCACCGGGGCGCGGGTCAGCTCGCGGGCGGCATACAGGCCGGGATCGCCAAAGCAGGCGATGATGTAGGCATCGGTGCCTTCGCGCTCACCCGCACGTACTTCCTCGATAACGCCCAGAGCACTGACCGCCTCGTCAAAATGGCTCTCGATCGACACCGGGCCGCTGTCTGGCTGGCTGGCGGTGATCCGCGTGCCGGGTGCGGCAACGGCTTTGGCCGCCGCGCCGATGGTCTCGGTCATGGCGTGGGTGGTGTTCGGGTTGATGACGCGAATATGCATGAATCTGGCCTGCCAATGTATGTACACAAAACAATAGACTAATTGTATACAATCACTCGAGTCAAAAAATCAAAATGCCCTGCAGTTATCGCGCGTAATAAACGCTGCGTGGTCGAATTGCGGGCTTTCTTCAGCGAAAGAGGTGTCTTAATGAGCGATAGCGCTGTGTATCCACGCGATCTGATCGGCTACGGTCGCACCCCGCCGGAAGCCCGTTGGCCCGGCCGTGCGCGGATCGCCGTTCAATTTGTGCTCAACTACGAAGAGGGCGGTGAGAACTGTGTGCTGCACGGCGACAGTCACTCCGAGCAGTTTCTGTCGGAAATCATTGGTGCGGCGGCGTTCGATGATCGCCACATGAGTATGGAGTCGATCTATGAGTACGGCTCGCGGGTCGGTGTCTGGCGCCTGCTCAACGAATTTGAGCGGCGCGGCCTGCCGCTGACCGTGTTTGGCGTGGCGATGGCACTGGAGCGGCATCCGGAAGTAGCGCAGGCGTTCCATGAGCTGGGCCACGAGATCGCCTGCCACGGCTGGCGCTGGATTCACTACCAGAACATCCCCGAAGCGGTTGAGCGCGAGCATCTGCAGCGTGCACTGGACATCTTCCAGCGCCTCTACGGCGCCCAGCCGGAGGGTTGGTACACCGGGCGGGACAGCCCCAACACCCGGCGTCTGTTGCTGGATCAGGGCGGCTTTCTGTATGACAGCGACTATTACGGTGATGATCTGCCATTCTGGACCCGTGAGGCGGACAGCGCCGGCGCGCTGCATAATCACCTGATCGTGCCCTACACGCTGGATACCAACGACATGCGCTTTGCCTCACCCCAGGGCTTCAATACGGGCGACCACTTCTTCCAGTATCTGAAAGACGCTTTCGACGTGCTCTACGCTGAGGGTGAAGAGCTGCCGAAGATGCTGTCGATCGGTCTGCACTGTCGGCTGATCGGCCGCCCCGGCCGCTTCCGCGCGCTGCAGCGTTTTCTTGATTACATCGAATCCCATGATCGGGTCTGGGTTACCCGCCGTGTCGATATCGCCCGTCACTGGGCCGAGCATCATCCCGCACAGAACCAGGAGTCAGCATGAGTAAGCAATCCGAACCCCGCAGCTACTACGCACCAACCGGCGGGCACCCGCCGCAGACGCAGTTGACCACCGACCGCGCGGTCTTCACCGAGGCCTACGCGGTGATTCCCAAGGGCGTGATGCGCGATATCGTTACCAGCCACCTGCCCTGCTGGACCGGTACCCGTCTGTGGGTGCTGTCGCGTCCGCTCAGCGGCTTTGCCGAGACCTTCTCGCAGTACATCATGGAAGTGCAACCGGGCGGCGGCAGCGACAAGCCGGAGACCGACCCGAGTGCCGAAGGTGTGCTGTTTATTGTCGAAGGCGGCCTGACGCTGACCCTGAACGGCACGGCCCACCAGATGGGCGTCGGCGGCTACGCCTTTATCCCCCCGAACAGTGACTGGCAGGTGCGTAACAACAGCGGCGCGGTGGTGCGTTTCCACTGGGTACGCAAGGCCTACGAGAAAGTCGAGGGCGTTGACGTGCCGGAAGCCTTCGTCACCAACGAAAACGACATTACCCCGCTGGAAATGCCCGGCACCAACGGCGCCTGGAGCACCACCCGCTTCGTCGACATGAGCGATATGCGCCACGACATGCACGTGAATATCGTCAACTTCCAGCCGGGTGGCGCAATCCCCTTTGCCGAGACCCACGTCATGGAGCACGGCCTCTACGTGCTGGAAGGCAAGGCGGTGTACCTGCTGAACAAGGATTGGGTTGAAGTCGAAGCCGGCGACTACATGTGGCTCCGCGCCTTCTGCCCGCAGGCTTGCTATGCCGGTGGCCCGGGCCCGTTCCGCTACCTGCTGTACAAAGACGTCAACCGCCACATGAAACTGCCGACCTTCGGCCGTTGAGGAGCAGGGGATGAGCGCTGACGCATTGCAACTGACTGCCCAGCCCCTGACATCGGAGGCCTTCGCGGCCTTCGGTGAGGTGATCGACTCACGCAGCTCCGAGCACTTCTTGATCAACTCGGGTCGTACCCGTCGCCATCATGATCTGGCCAAGGTCGAGGTGGCCGGTGAATCACCACGGGTGCTGATCAGCATCTTTGTCAGCCAGCCGGTCACCGTGCCGCTGGAGCTGACTTTTCTGGAGCGCCATCCGCTCGGCAGTCAGGCCTTCATGCCGCTGCACGAGGAGCAGTTTCTGATTGTGGTGGCGCCGCCGGGTGATGTGATTGATCCGGCCGAGGTACGCGCTTTCATTACTGACGGTCGTCAGGGCGTCAACTACCGCATTGGCACCTGGCATGCCATCCAGTCGGTGCTGGAGCGTGAAGGGGAGTTTCTGGTGGTCGATCGCGGGGGGGCCGGGCACAACTGTGACGAGCAGCCGATCAACATCCGGGTGACGCTGGAATGATCCTGCGCTGAGTTTGATACCGCTCCGCAACGGAGCGGTATGGGCTTACTCGATATTCTGGATCTGCTCGCGCATCTGCTCGATAAACACCTTCAGATCCACCGCCGCCTGGGTGCTGCGGGTGTCGATGGCCTTGGAGCCGAGGGTGTTGGCTTCGCGGTTGAACTCCTGCATCAGGAAGTCCAGGCGGCGGCCGATGGCGTCCTTGCTGTCGAGCACCCGGCGGGTTTCGGCGACGTGGGTATCGAGGCGGTCGAGTTCTTCTGCCACGTCGATCTTCTGCGCCAGCAGTACGATTTCCTGCTCGACGCGGGTGCTGTCCAGCTCGAGTTTGGCGTCGTTGAGGCGGTCGATCAGCTTCTGCCGGTGGGTGGTCAGCAGGGTCGGCATCATTTCGCGGATCACTGCAGTGCGCTCGCTGATGCTGCTCAGGCGGTCCTCGATCAGTTGCTTCAGCTCGGCGCCTTCGCGCGCGCGGTGTTCCTTCAGTTCCTTGAGGGCCTGATCGAACAGCTGGCGTGCCTGCTTGACCAGGTCACCCTGATCCGTCTTCTCGCCAATCACCACGCCCGGCCAGGCCAGCAGCTCGAGTGGGTTGACCGGGCCGGCGTTCTGCAGGCGGGCGCTGAGCTGCTCGGTGGTGCGGATCAGCTGATCGAGCAGTGGCTGGTTCAGGCTGAGCTCGCTGGACTGCTGCTCGGCCGGATTGAAGCGCAGGGTGCACTCGACCTTGCCGCGGGCCACTTGCTTGCGCAGCAGCTCGCGCAAGGGGCCTTCCAGCTCGCGGAAGGCTTCGGGCAGGCGCAGGGTGACTTCCAGATAGCGGTGGTTCACCGACCGCAGTTCCCAGGCCAGGTTGCCCTGATCGGTGCTGAGTTCGCTGCGGGCGAAGGCGGTCATGCTGTAAACCATGCTGATCCTCTGTCTGGTTGGTTGGCGGATGGGCATTGTAGCGCCTTGCTGCGGTCCGGGGGTATCGTCGGGGTGCTATACTCCGCGGTCTTCCCACCTGCAGTACAAGGATTCCAGATGATGAAACGCCCCAGCGAACGCGCCGCCGACCAGATGCGCCAGGTTACCCTGACCCGTCACTACACCAAGCATGCCGAAGGCTCCGTGCTGGTCGAGTTTGGCGACACCAAGGTCATCTGTACCGTCAGTGTCGAGGCCGGGGTGCCGCGCTTCCTGCGTGGCAGCGGTCAGGGCTGGATCACCGCCGAATACGGCATGCTGCCGCGCTCTACCGGCTCGCGCATGCAGCGTGAGTCGAGCAAAGGCAAGCAGGGTGGTCGCACACTGGAAATTCAGCGCCTGATCGGTCGTTCGCTGCGCGCTGCGGTTGATTTGAAGACGCTGGGTGAAAACACCCTGTACATCGACTGCGATGTTATTCAGGCCGACGGCGGTACCCGTACCGCGTCGATCACCGGTGCCTGCGTGGCGCTGGTCGATGCACTGCGGGCCATGAAGCAGCGCGGTGCGATCAAGAAGGTGCCCGAGGTGCAGATGATTGCCGCGATCTCGGTCGGCATCTATCAGGGTGTGCCGGTGCTGGATCTGGACTATCCGGAAGACTCGGCTGCCGATACCGACCTGAATGTGGTGATGACCGACAAGGGCGGTTTTATCGAAGTGCAGGGCACCGCCGAAGCGGCACCTTTCAGTGCCGAGGATCTGAACGCCATGCTAACGCTGGCGCGCAAGGGGACTGACGAGTTGTTCGCGCTGCAGCGCGCTGCGCTGGAAGACTGATTGCGGGTCTGTAGTTATATCGATGAGGGCCGCCACTGAGCGGCCTTTTTTTGTGTGGCATGCACGCTGGCGCGGGTAGCACCATAGGCAGGGTGTGTAAACTCTGCTAAAACTCGCCTGAATCTGTTTTGACGCCAAGGAGTGCCTGCGATGACTGATCCCGTAACCCAAGTTGACAACACGCCGCCACCGCCGCCCGGTGCCCCTGGTCCGGAAGCGCGTCAGTGGGCGTTGTTCGTGCACCTGTCAGCCCTGCTCGGATTCATTATTCCGTTCGGTAATCTGGTTGGTCCCTTGATCATCTGGCAACTGAAAAAGGACATGGATCCCTTCGTGGATGATCAGGGCAAGGAAGCGCTGAATTTTCAGATCACGGTCGCCTTGCTGATGCTGGTCTGTCTGCTGCTGGCGCTGGTGGTTATCGGCCTGCTGCTGATGTGGGTCGTAGGCGTGGGTGCGCTGGTGCTGACCATCATTGCCGCGATCAAGGCCAATGAGGGTCAGGCCTACCGCTATCCGTTCTGCTGGCGGTTGATTAAATAGCCGAAGCAAAAAAACACCCCCGGAGCCGATGGCTGCGGGGGTGTTTTTCGTTTATGCGGCTAACTCGATTGATTCTGTTGCACCAGGGGTGCTGGCCCTGGATCATC
>NZ_NBYK01000006.1:0-19240 GCF_002197985.1 Halopseudomonas aestusnigri | reverse complement strand
CGGCCACCCGCCTTGCATCTGCTGCGCCTCAGATGCTGAGAGTCCAGTCGTAGTCGATAATCACCGGTGCGTGCTGCGAGAAGCGCACATTGCGCGGAATCTTGGCCTGTTTGACGAAGCGGCGCAGCCCCGGGGTCAGGAACTGGTAGTCGAAACGCAGACCAAGATTGAGGTTTTCCGCCTGCTCGCTGTTCGGCCACCAGCTGTACAGCTCGGATTCGCGGGTGACTTCGCGCAGCGCATCGACGTAGCCCATGTTGCCGAAGATCTCGTCCATCCAGGCGCGTTCGGGCGCCATGAAACCGGGCTCGTTCTGACAGTCACGCCAGTTCTTCACGTCCAGCTTGAGATGGGCAACGTATAGCGAGCCGCAGTAGATGAATTCGCGGCGCTTGCGACGCTGCTTGTTCAGGTAGTTGGCGAAGTCTTCCATGAACTTGAACTTCTGGTTCAGGTCCGCATCGCCGTCGCGGCCGGATGGCAGCAGCAGCGAGCCGATGCTGAGCTTGTCGAAGTCGGCCTGCATGAAGCGGCCGTAACGGTCGGCAGATTCAAAGCCCAGACCCATGATGATTGCCTTGGGCGCCGTGCGGGTGTAGATCGCAACGCCACCCTGGGACGGGGTTTCGGCTTCGAAGCAGTACTGCCAGTAGCCATCCAGCCAGTACGGGTCCTGCTCCAGCTCGGGGGCGGTGACGCGGATGTCCTGCAGACAGATGACATCGGCATCCTGGGTGCGCAGCCAGTCAAACAGGCCACGCTCGGCGGCGGCCTTTACTCCGTTGACGTTGAGACTGATGATTCGCATGCATGGTCCCCCAAAAAACCAGCGTGTATGATACCCGAGCTTGAGGGTCTGTTGTAGTTTCGTTAACCCGCTGGGTGCAGCCGGTAAAGCTGCCGGGCAGGAAACGAGACGTCTGGTTTGGTCATTCCGGACAGGCGACGAGTGTCGCCGGATGACCCCGGCGTCAGCAGCCCCCGGTCCTTTTGTTAATGATGAGGGTGTAGATGCACGAATATCAGCGGGAGTTCATTCGGTTTGCGCTGGATCGCAATGTCTTGCGATTTGGCGAGTTCACTCTCAAGTCAGGGCGCAAGAGTCCGTACTTTTTCAATGCGGGCCTGTTCAATGATGGCGCCTCACTGAGTCGACTGGGCCGCTTCTATGCCCAGGCCCTGGTGCACAGCAGCCTGCCGGATGTCGACGTCATTTTCGGGCCCGCCTATAAAGGTATCCCGCTGGCGGCGGTGACCGCTGTCGCACTGGCCGACAGCTTTGACCGCAATCTGCCCTACTGCTTCAATCGCAAGGAAGCCAAGGATCACGGCGAGGGCGGCTCGCTGGTGGGCGCGCCGCTGGAAGGCCGCGTGCTGATTATCGATGACGTGATCACTGCCGGTACGGCGGTACGTGAGGTCATGCAGATCATTCGCCAGGCTGGAGCCACTCCGGCAGCGGTCATGATCGCACTGGATCGCCAGGAGCGCGGCCAGGGCGAACTGTCCGCCATTCAGGAGGTTGAGCGTGACTTTGGCATTCCGGTGATCAGCATTGTCAGCCTGAATCAGGTGATGGCCTTCATCCAGGATGATCCGGAGTTGCAGCAGTATTTACCGGCCGTACAGGCCTATCGCGCCGAATACGGAATCTGATCACAGTCTCGCCTGCGCGCGGAGGATGGATTAACGGTTTGGCGTCTGCGGTCGATATACTGCCAATTGGCCATCTGGCCGGCATTGATGTTCGCAAGGAACGCTGGAACGGACGAGGAGCCGCCTGCGATGAAACGGATCTTGAGCTGTGTTGCACTGACCTTGACGGTACTCCCTTTGTCGGGGGTTGCCGAAGAGCTGTACCGCTATACCGACGATAACGGTGTGGTGGTGCTCGACCGTCAGGTGCCGCCCCGTTTCATTGCCAACGGTTACGAGGTGCTGGACAGCAATGGCCGAGTCAAGCAGGTGATTCCGCCGGCGCCGACCGCCGAAGAGCGTCAGGCGCAGCGACGAGAGCAGGAAGCCCGCAGGAAACAGGATGCCGAAGACGCTACCCTGCTGCGACTTTACAGCAGTGTCGCCGACCTGGATCGGGCTCAGGCGCGCCAGTTGCAGCAACTGGACAACCAGATTGCCGTCGCCCGGGCCAATATTGCCGAGCTTCAGGTGGAGCGCGAAACGTTGCGCTCGCAGGCCGCTGATCTTGAGCGGGCCGGACGCAAGGTGGAGCAGGGGATTATTGACCAGTTGGCGACAGTGGATGCCGAAACCCGTCGGCAGCAGCAGCGAATTGAGCGCACTCAGGCTGATATCGAGGCGGTCAAGGCAGACTACGCCAGCCAGCGAGCACGTCTGGCTGTTCTGCTCGGTGTGGAGCCGGCTGCCCGGTAGCAGCTGGCCCCTGGCTGTGTTCAGCCCTGAATGGCCGCGCCGGACTCCGCCGGAAGGCAATGTTCGAAGGCGCGCACTGCCGCCTTGAATGCTTCCGGAATGGGCGTTGGCCGACGTGTCTGCTGATCGGCATGCACATAGACAATCTCGCCGCTGACCAGCAGGCTGTCCTCCCGATAGATTCCCACCAGAAAGGACATGCTGGAATTGCCGAAGCGCGAGACCCGCAGATGAATATCCAGCAGATCATCGAACAGCGCTGGTGCCTTGTAGTCGAGTAGCGTTCTGGCGGCAAAAAACTCGCTGCCATCCAGCCCTTCGCCAGGCTTCACGCCCGCGGCGGCGCGCAATGCCCGGTAGTACTCGGTGACGCCAACGTCGGCAAAGTTCAGGTAGTGGCCGTTGAAGACGATGCCCTGAGGGTCCGCTTCAGACCAGCGCACGCGCAGCGGCGTGCTGAAGCGGAAGTCGGCCTTGTCCATTACTCGCTCCGTGCCTGATTGGTGATCAGGGTGCCTACGCCGGTGTCTGTGAACAGTTCCAGCAGCACTGCGTTGGGTACTCGGCCGTCGACGATGATGGCACTGCCGACACCACCCTGAACCGCATCCAGCGCGCAGCGAATCTTCGGCAGCATCCCGCCATAGATAGTGCCATCGGCGATCAGCGCATCAACCTGGGCGGTGCTCAGGCCGGTCAGCACCTTGCCTTCCTTGTCCATCAGTCCGGCGATGTTGGTCAGCAGCATCAGCTTTTCGGCGCCCAGCGCTTCGGCGACCTTGCCGGCCACCAGGTCGGCGTTGATGTTGTAGGAGGCGCCATCGGTGCCGACTCCGATCGGCGCGATTACCGGGATGTAGTCATCGGAGACCAGCCGGTTGATCAGGTTGGCGTTGACGCTGGAGACCTCGCCCACATGCCCGATGTCGATGATCTCGGGCTTGTCCATGCCGGGGGTGTGACGGCTGACTTTCAGCTTGCGGGCCTTGATCAGACCGGCATCCTTGCCGGTCAGGCCGATGGCGCTGCCGCCATGCTGGTTGATCAGGTTGACGATGTCCTTGTTGACTTGGCCGCCAAGGACCATCTCGACCACATCCATGGTCTGGCTGTCGGTCACCCGCATGCCTTCGATGAACTGGCTTTCGATGTTCAGTCGCTTGAGCAGATCACCGATCTGCGGGCCGCCACCATGCACCACCACCGGATTGATGCCGACCGTCTTCATCAGCACGATGTCGCGGGCAAAGCTGTTTTTCAGCTCATCGTTCTCCATGGCGTTTCCGCCGTACTTGATGACGATGGTTTTGCCGGTGAAGCGCTGAATGTAGGGCAGAGCTTCGGTAAGAACGCGTGAAACCTGGGCGGCGGCGTCGCGACTCAACATGGTGGTCTGGTGTCTCCTGTGGTAATTCAGAACGTAGGTTGCAGGTCAGGGGCAATGCTTAACAGCTGGGAGCGGAACAGGTCCTGCACGCGGATCAGTTCGTCTTCGCTGTCGGCCTCGAAGCGCAGGACCAGCACCGGCGTGGTGTTGGAGGCGCGAATCAGGCCCCAGCTGTTGGCGAAGTCTACACGGATGCCGTCGATGCTGGTGACCTCGCCGTCGCCCCAGTTACCCTTTGCTGTCAGCGCCTCGATGATCTGGAACTTGCGTTCCTCGCCGACCGTAAGGTTGATTTCCGGGGTGCTGATGCTGGCCGGATAACGGGCCATCACCTGATCGGCGCTGTCGGGCTGCAGCGACAGCAGCTCCAGCAGGCGGCAGGCGCTGTAGAGACCATCGTCAAAGCCGAACCAGCGTTCCTTGAAGAACAGGTGGCCGCTCATCTCGCCGCCGAGCAGGGCGCCGGTCTCTTTCATCTTGGCCTTGACCAGTGAGTGTCCGGATTTCCACATGATCGGGCGGCCGCCGGCGCGGCTGATGACCTGCGGCAGCTGGCGTGAGCATTTGACGTCAAAGACGATATCGGCGCCGGGGTTGCGGGTGACGATGTCCTCGGCAAACAGCATCATCAGTCGATCCGGGTAGATCATCTCGCCGCTGTTGGTGACAAAGCCGAGGCGGTCGGCATCGCCGTCAAAGGCAACGCCGAGATCGGCGCCTTCGCGCTGCACGGTCTCGATCAGCGCGGTCAGGTTCTCCGGTTTGCCCGGATCCGGGTGGTGGTTTGGGAACAGGCCGTCGACGTCGCAGTACAGAGGAACCACCTCGCAGCCGATCCCTTCCAGCAAGCGTTCGGCAATCACGCCGCCGACGCCGTTGCCGCAGTCGACCACCACCTTGAGCGGTCTTGCGATCAGGACGTCTTCAACGATGTGGTTCAGGTAGTGATCGAGTATCTCGAGGCTGCTGCGGCTGCCGCTGCCGCTCAGCAGCTGGTTCTGCTGCAGGCGACGGTGCAGCGCGGTGATCTGCTCACCGGACAGGGTTTGCCCGGCGATGACGATCTTCAGGCCGTTGTAAGCCGGCGGGTTGTGGCTGCCGGTGATCATCACGCCGGAGCTGGCGTCGGTGGTGTTGGTCGCGAAGTAGACAACCGGCGTCGGCACCATGCCAAGGTCGGCGACCTGACAGCCGCTGTCGACCAGGCCCTGAATCAGCCGCTCGCTCAGCGCCGGGCCGGACAGGCGACCGTCGCGGCCAACCACAACCCGTGGCTCGCCGGCGTCGAGCGAGGCGCTGCCGATGGCGCGACCCAGCCAATAGACACCGTCTTCGGTCAGGCTTTTGCCCACAACACCGCGAATGTCGTAGGCGCGGAAGATTTCAGCCGGCAGCTCGGGGATGCTGGCGTGTTGTGTGCCGCTATCGGCGTCGGGTATCTGCATGTTGAAGGGGTCGTCTTCCAGGATGTCGATATCAAGCACGTCGCCGTCCGGCAGTGGCGACGTGGCTGGCTTCGCCGGCGGGCTGTCCGGGTTGCCTTCGGGTGTGCTGCCGCTTTCGGGCGCGCGCTTGAGCAACTGCTGAATGTTGTTCGGCAGTGGCTCCAGCGGCCCCAGCTTAATGCTGTGTGCCTTGTGGCCAAGGGTCAGCTGGGTCAGGGTGCTGGCGTCGGCGCGCAGGGCACTGCTCCAGCTGCGTTGCAGCAACAGCAGCCCCAGCAGGCTGCCTAGCAGCGCAACCAGACCGGCTGTGGTCAGCATCAGCCGATTTGGCGTGCTGGCCGAGACGGCCGGTCCCGGGCGGAATTCCAGGCGCCAGGCGGGGTTATCGGTTTTCAGGGTAAGCGCGTTGCCGCCACCCTCGCCGCGTTGCAGCAGAACCTGTTCCGGGGCGTTGGGGAACTGTTGTACAAGGCGAACCTGACCCGTTTCAGGAGGCAGCTCCGGCAGGGTTGCGGTGATTCGGGACAGCTTCATCACCGTGGTCAGGGTGCCGCCGATCGGAGCATTGTCGGAGGCGCGCAGCGGCTCGACGCCGTAGATCAGCCACTGGTCGCCGACCTTGTGCGCTTCCACTGGTACGCTCAGCCCTTGCTCGGCACGGCGAATCATGTCCAGCGCAGCAAAATTCAACGGCGCCTGGTTGTCCTCGATGCGTTCTGCACGGCCGTTGGCGTTGGTGTAGATCGCCAGCGTGTCCGCACCGTGATAGCGCAGCAGGCGTTCCAGCGGGCTGCTCAGCGACACTTGCAGTTGCGGATTGGCGGCCAGACGGGTGAGGTCCCGGTCCAGCTGGGCCATGCTCTGGTTGAGCGCGCTTACCTGCTGCTGCGCGTAGCTGGATACCAGTTCGTCAGTACGCTGCGCGGCATAGTCGGTTACCGCCAGCCAGAGTACGGCTGCCGCCGCCGCGATTCCGGTAAGGCTCAGTGCAATCGGCAGTCCGACGCTGGGCAAGCCCGGTTTGCTGCTGGTTTTTCGGGTCAGTTTCATTGTTATTTCTGAGCCTCCCTGCACCGACACGCCGATTGCGCGATCAGTGGCTTCCTGTGTGACCGAATCCGCCAGCACCGCGCTGGCTATCATCAAAACTGTCGACAATCTGCAGTTGTGCCTGCAATACCGGGACCAGCACCAGCTGTGCGATGCGCTCGCCGGGGTTGATGGTAAAGGCACTGCTGCTGCGGTTCCAGCAGGACACCATCAGTTGGCCCTGGTAGTCGGAGTCGATCAGGCCCACCAGATTGCCCAGCACTATTCCGTGCTTGTGGCCCATACCTGAGCGGGGCAGGATCATTGCCGCCAGCCCCGGGTCGGCAATATGAATCGCCAGCCCGCTTGGCAGCAGCTCGGTCTGGCCCGGCGCAAGGGTCAATGGAGCATCCAGCATGGCGCGCAGGTCCAGTCCGGCGGAGCCGTCGGTGGCGTAGGCGGGCAGCGGCCACTCGGTGCCGAGGCGGGGGTCCAGTACTTTGGCTTGCAGCGCGTGCATCAGGGCTCCTCAGTGGCGGTCCAGGCGGGTGGCCAGACGGCTGATCAGGTCACGGGCCAGTTTCTGTTTGCTGGCCTGCGGCAGGTGGGTGCTGGTCAGATCCCGATCAATCAGGGTGACCGCGTTGTCATCACTATTAAAACCGATCCCGCTCTGGCTGACATCATTGGCGATGATCAGGTCGAGATTCTTGCGCTGCAGCTTGTCGCGGGCGTAACCGAGTACATCCTGTGTTTCTGCAGCAAAGCCGACGCAAAAGCCCGGGCGCTCGCTGTGGCTGGCCAGGGTGGCGAGAATGTCGGGGTTGCGCACTAGCGTCAGGGTCATGCCGTCGTCGCTGCCCGGTGTCTTTTTCAGTTTCTGCTCGGCGCAGGCATCTGGTCGATAGTCGGCAACGGCTGCCGAGGCAATGAACAGATCTGCCGGCAGGGCGGCCAGGCACGCATCAAGCATCTGTTGTGCACTGACGACGTCGACTCGCTGAACCCGTGCCGGTGTCGGCAGATTGACCGGGCCAGCCACCAGGGTGACCCGAGCGCCCGCTTCGGCGGCTGCTTCGGCAAGGGCGAAGCCCATCTTGCCGGAGCTGTGATTGGAGATATAGCGCACAGGGTCGATCGCTTCCCGGGTCGGGCCGGCGTTGATCAGGATGTGGCGGCCGGCAAGCAGGCCGCGCTCGAAACATTCGGCGGCCCGCGCCGCGATGTCGGTCGGTTCCAGCATGCGACCGGGACCAACGTCGCCGCAGGCCTGACCACCGTCACCGGGACCAAACACCTTTACGCCGCGCTCCAGCAGCAGCGCCAGGTTGTGCTGGGTTGCCCGGTCGCGCCACATTGCCTGATTCATCGCCGGGGCAATGGCAACAGGCGCATCGGTAGCCAGGACCAGCGTGGTCAGCAGATCGTCACCACGGCCCTGGGCCAGGCGGGCCATCATGTCGGCGGTTGCCGGAGCAATAAGCACCAGGTCGGCCCAGCGCGCCAGCTCAATGTGGCCCATCGCGGCCTCGGCGGCGGGGTCCAGCAGGTCGCCGTGTACCGGGTGCCCGGACAGCGCCTGCAGGGTCAGAGGGGTAATGAACTCGCGGGCCGCGTTGGTCATGACAACACGTACCTCGGCGCCGGCGTCGCGCAGGCGTCTGATCAGCTCTGCACTTTTATAGGCAGCGATGCCACCACTGACACCAAGCACCACCTGCTTGTTAAATAGCGACTGCATTGTGAACTTCCCCTCATGCTGCGGGCGGGGCTGTGCGGGCCCTGCGAAATGCCCGCTACGATAGCACAGCGGTGGATGCCGCGCGCCTGCGAGCGAGGGGGTCGCAGGTGTTCAGGGACGGTCCGAGGGTGCGGAGAGGGAGTATGGCGATAACCGATTGGCCCGAGGCTGAGCGGCCCCGGGAAAAACTGTTGGCGCAGGGTGCCGGGGCGTTATCGGACGCCGAGCTGCTGGCGATTTTTCTGCGTACCGGCCTGCCCGGCTGCAGCGCTGTGGACTTGGCTCGGCGGCTGCTGGCCGGCTTCGGCAGCCTGCGCGCGTTGCTGCAGGCGGATCTGTCCACGTTCTCGGCCCACGCCGGGCTCGGGCCGGCCAAGTATGCGCACTTGCAGGCGGTACTGGAAATGGGCCGACGCCACCTGTTCGAGGATCTGAAGCGGGGCGATGCGCTGACGTCGCCGGGCACGGTACGACAGTTTTTGCGCAGTCGTCTGGCAGCGCTGCCGCACGAGGTCTTTGCCTGCCTGTTCCTGGACAGTCAGCATCGGGTGATTGCGTTCGAGGAGTTGTTTCGCGGCACTATCGACAGTGCCAGTGTTTATCCGCGCGAGGTGCTCAAACGGGCGCTGGCGCTCAATGCTGCGGCGCTGATTCTGACCCACAACCATCCGTCGGGCGTGGCAGAGCCCAGTCAGGCGGACCTGCAGCTGACCCGGCGCCTGCGCGACAGTCTGGCGTTGCTGGATATCCGCGTACTCGACCATCTGGTTATCGGTGATGGCGAGCCGGTTTCCATGGCCGAGCGGGGGCTGTTGTAAGGCTGGTAATAATTGCGCGCAGAATGAAAAAGCGTTGCTTGCAGGCACGCATTTTGGTATAAAGCTCCGCTCTTCTCGGGGCTGCGCCTGTTTAGCGTGTTTCAGGCAGGTTAAATCCACTCGCCCCGGCTGGACAACAGATTCTTTTATGGCTTCCAACCAGTTCGGGTTGGGCAAGTGGTTGGAGAGGGTTAACCATGTCTCGAGTATGTCAGGTGACCGGTAAGGGTCCGGTTACTGGGAACAACGTTTCCCACGCTAACAACAAAACCAAGCGTCGTTTTCTGCCTAACCTGCAGTACCATCGTTTCTGGGTTGAGTCGGAAAAGCGTTTCGTCCGTCTGCGCACTACTGCCAAGGGCATGCGCATCATCGACAAGCGCGGTATTGACGCGGTTCTGGCCGAAATCCGCGCCCGCGGCGAAAAAGTCTAAGGAGCATCATCATGCGTGAATTGATTCGTTTGGTGTCCTCTGCCGGTACTGGTCACTTCTACACTACCGACAAGAACAAGCGCACCACTCCCGACAAGATCGAAATCAAGAAATTCGATCCGGTCGCGCGTAAGCACGTGACCTACAAGGAAGCCAAGATCAAATAAGATCTTCGCTTGCTGTCAAAAAACCCGCCTTGAGCGGGTTTTTTGTTGTCTGTGATTCAGGGTCCGGCGAGCGAGGTGTCAACAGACCTCAAGCTCAGGGTTCGCCGCCGATAGCAAAATTCGGCAGGCTGTCGACCGGCTGGGCAAACTCGAAGGGGATGGACACCGTCTGCAGGCCGACATTCTTCTGCACTACAAAGTGCAGGTGCGGGCCGGTGCTGTTGCCGGTGTTGCCCGATAGCGCCAGCAACTGACCGGGATGGACTCGCTGTCCCTCGCTGACCTGAACTGAGCCGCGCTTGAGGTGCAGGTACACACCCATGGTGCCGTCATCGTGCAGCAGGCGCACAAAGTTGCCCGAGGGGTTGGTGCCGCGGCCGGTCTGGTTGTTTTCGATCTTCACCACCTGGCCGGCGCGGGCCGCCACAATGGGGGTGCCAACCGGCATGGCAATGTCGAAGGCATAGCGGCCCTTGGGGCCGGTATGGCTATAGCGGCCGCCCGGGCCCTGGGTCATGCGGAACGGGCCGCCGCGCCAGGGCAGAGGATAGTGGCTCAGTGACTGCTGCGCGCGCGGGTCGCCAAGGGCGTGTTCCAGCCGGTAGTCATAGTGCGGCTCGCCGTTGTCGGTGGGTTGCAGGGTCACGAGGCGGATTTGCTGGCGTGGTGGTAACACCCAGTTGATCGGGGCGGCGGGCACGCCAGTCACGTTGCGCGCGTTGCTGATGCTCAGGCGAACTTCGACCGGGGCGAACAGGTCATTGTGAACAATCAGGGTTTCACCGCCGGCGTGGCGCTGCTTGGTGACGTAGACCTCTCGATCGACGTTCTCGACCATGGCGTCACGGAAAACGATGACCTCGGCACCTTCGACTTTCCGGTCGGTATAGGTCGTGACACCGTTGGCGTCGGTGTATTTGTAGATATTGCCGGCCAGCAGCAGAGGGCTGGCCAGCAGCAGGGTCAATGGCAGTAAGGCTCGCATCCGCTGCTACCTGTCTTGTTCGTGCTGGCAGAGGCTGAGTCTAGCGCCTTGTGCGGATCATGGCGAGCCGCACAAGGACGGCTCTATTCAGGCCATATTCGGTCGCAGCGAGTAGCTGCGCAGGTGCCAGGCAAAATCCTGCAGTGCCTTGATGCCACTTTCCTCTGCCTGATGACACCAGTCTTTCAGTGCCTGCAGCATTTCGTGGCTGTTGGCGCTGGTACGTCCCCAGATCTGCTGCAGCGCAAGGCGCTTCTCGTAGATCACCTTGAGCGCCTGGCTGTGATCCAGCATGGCCTGGATGCGTGCCTGATGCCTGTCGTCCAGCAGGCTGGTTTCGCGACTGAGCAGGCGTTTGGCGCGGCGGAACAGATGGTGCATCGAGGCGTCGAGACGGGCTATCTCGCTGCGCACCAGCGGCTTGATCACATGCTTGCGGTACTGCGCCATGATCTGGAAGCGGTTGTTGAGAATCGCCATGGCGGTGTCCATGTCCAGCGTCTGCTTGCCGCGAATCTTGTGGGCGATCGGCGCGGTACGGCGCACTTCAGCCAGACCCAGCAGGCTGAACAGGCGAATCCACATCCAGCCCATGTCGAATTCCCACTTTTTGACCGACAGCTTGGCCGAGTTGGGATAGGTATGGTGGTTGTTGTGCAGCTCCTCGCCGCCAATCAGAATGCCCCAGGGCAGCAGGTTGGTGGCAGCGTCGCGGCATTCGAAGTTGCGATAGCCGACGGCATGGCCCAGGCCATTGATCACGCCGGCGGCCAGCACCGGAATCCAGAGCATCTGCACTGCCCAGACGGTAATGCCGAGCACCCCGAACAGAGCGATGTCGATCAGCGCCATCAGGGTGACGCCGGCCAGCGGGAAGCGCTGGTAGAGGTTGCGTTCGATCCAGTCATCCGGGCAGTTTTTGCCGTAGATGCGCAGCGTCTCTTCGTTTTTTGCCTCTTCCATGTACAGCTCGGCGCCCTTGCGCAGCACGGTCAAAAGCCCCTTGTGCACCGGGCTGTGCGGGTCGTCAGGGGTTTCGCACTTGGCGTGGTGCTTGCGGTGAATGGCGGTCCATTCGCGGGTGTTCATGCTGGTTGTCAGCCACAACCAGAAACGGAAAAAATGCTTGAGCGCCGGGTGCAGTTCCAGCGAGCGGTGCGCGGAATAGCGATGCAGGTAGACTGTGACGCTGACGATGGTGATGTGGGTCAGGACCAGAGTGGCCGCCAGCAGCTGCCACGCCGACCAGTTGAGAATGCCGTTGTACCACATAAATCTGCTTTACCTCGTTAGAATACGCGGGCAAAAGCCCGTTTCCCGGTGATTATGGACCAACCGATGTGTGATGAACATGACCGCGGGTCGCTCCGCACCACCTGCTATAGTTTCCGAATGTTGATGAACTGCTCCGGAAAACCGGTATGAGATCCAGCGCTGGCGCCCTGACGGTGGCCCTGTCCTATGTCGTCATGGCCACGGCCTGGATCCTGTTCAGCGATAGCCTGCTGCAGTTGCTTGATCCCGCGCTGCAGGCGCGGTTGCAGAGCATCAAGGGCACGGCCTTTGTGCTGGTGACCGGCACTGGGCTGTATTTTCTCGTGCGTTACCACCTGCGTCGTCGGCGCCAGCATGAAGAGGCGCTCAGGCGCAGTCAGGAGCGCTTCAATCTTGCCCTGATAGGGGGCAACGATGGTCTCTGGGACTGGGATATCGCCAGTGGCGAAATGTATGTCTCGTTGCGCGGTCGGGAAATTCTCGGACTTGCCCAGCAGGGCGCCTTGCTCCCGGACTGGCTGGAGTTGCTGTATCCCGAGGACCGCGAGCTGGCCCGCCGGGAGCTGGTGCGCCATCTGCGTGGGGACTCCGAGCGCCTGGATGTCAGCTATCGGATTAGCCGGCAGGATGGCAATCGCTGGATTCAGGTCGGCGGCAAGGCGGTGCGCGACGAAAGCGGCCGCGCCGTGCGGCTGGTGGGCATGCTGCGTGATGTCACCGAGCAGATTGACCGCGAACAGCGCCTGCGCCAGGCCGGTGTGATGTTCGACTGCACCAGTGAGGGGATGCTGATCTGTGACGTCGATCAGACCATCCTGGATGTCAACAATGCCTTCTGCAAGATCACCGGTTACGAACCCTCCGAGGTGATTGGCCGGCAGCCGCGTATGCTTGCCTCCGGCCGTCATGATCGCACCTTCTATCGTCAGCTCTGGCAGCAATTGCATGCCACCGGGCGCTGGTCCGGGGAAGTCTGGAATCGGCGCAAGAACGGCGAAATCTATCCGCAATGGCAGAACATCATCAGCGTGAAGGACCACCGTGGCGAGTTGAGTCATTATGTGGCGGTGTTTGCGGATATGAGCGTGATCAAGCGCAATCAGCAGGAAATCGATTATTTGGCGCACCACGATCCGCTGACCAAGCTGCCCAACCGGCTGCTGCTGAACGAACGTCTGAGCACCGCCATTGCCCGCTCCCGTCGACAGGAAGGAGGGCTTGGGCTGCTGTTTATCGATCTGGATCGCTTCAAGGGTGTCAACGATAGCCTCGGACACAGCGCTGGTGACCAACTGCTGCAGCTGGTCGCCCAGCGGGTGCTGCAGGTATGCGAGGAGAGCGACACGCTGGCCCGGCTCAGCAGCGACGAGTTTGCCCTGCTGCTTGAGCGCGATGTATCGGCAAGCCAGATGGGCAAGCTGGCCGAGCGCATCCTGCGCCTGCTGCAGAAGCCGTTTGAGCTGTCGGGCCAGGTGCTGCACATGAGCGCCAGTATCGGTCTGGCGCTGTTTCCGCAGGATGGCCGGGATGGGGCCGAACTGCTGAAAAATGCCGACTCTGCCATGTCGCTGGCCAAGCAGCGGGGGCGCAACGGTTATGCCTTCTACACCCAGGAGCTGACCGAATTGGCGCGTCGCCGCCTGAGTCTGGAAACCGACCTGCACGAAGCGATCAGATACAACCAGCTGCGTGTGTATTACCAACTGCAGAAGGACTTGCGCAGTGACTGCTTTGTCAGCCTCGAAGCGCTGGTACGCTGGCAACATCCAACCCAGGGGCTGGTAGCTCCCAACGAGTTTCTGCCGGTCGCGCGCAACGCCGGTCTGATGAGCGATATTGATGAGTACGTACTCAATGAGGCCTGCCGACAGTTGCGGTCCTGGATGGATGCTGGCTATCCGCTGAAGACCGTTGCGGTCAACATGTCCGGCTACTGGATGGAGCGCGGTGATGTGTTTGGTAGTGTGTCTACGGTGCTCAGACGCTATGGACTGCCTGCGGAGTGTCTTGAGCTGGAGGTAACCGAAGACGAGGTCATGCACTTCAATGCAGCGGGCGTCCAGCTGCTGGATCGACTGTCGGAGTTGGGAGTCGGCCTGGCAATCGATGATTTTGGCACCGGCTACTCGTCGTTGCTGCGGCTCAAGCGCATGCCGGTCAACAAGTTGAAAATTGATCGCGGCTTTGTCTCCGACCTGCCGGGCAGTGACAGTGACAGCGCGATGGCGCGCGCCATCATCGCGCTCGGCAAGAGCCTGCAGCTGAAAGTGATTGCCGAGGGTGTGGAAACCGAGGAGCAGGAAGCCCTGTTGCGCGGCCTTGGTTGCGATATGGGACAGGGGTACCTGTTCAACCGTCCGTTACCGGCCGACGAAATCGAGAAGCTGTTGGGAGAGCCTGCCCATGACTGAATTTCAGCCGCTGCGCATGGACCGTCGACTGCCCTGTCGCGTCGGCCCGCAGGATCAGCACTGGCAGGCGGCGCCGCAAGCGCCGATCAGGCGCTGGCAGCTGGAGCGTGAGGCACCGGAGAGCGGACAGGTAACCAGTCTGGTGGAGTATCTGCCGGGTGCACGTTTCCCGGTTCATCGGCATCCGGCCGGAGAAGAGATTCTGGTGCTGGACGGCGTGTTCAGCGATCAGTCGGGTGATTATCCTGTCGGCAGCTATCTGCGTAGCCCGGCGGGGTCAGAGCATGCGCCTTTTTCGCAGCCGGGCTGCCTGATTTTCGTCAAGCTCAATCAGTTCGCCGGGGACGATCAGGCAACCGTGCGTCTGACCGCTGACAGCGCGAACTCGGTGATCTTTTGTTCCAGTGTCAGCGGCAGCTTGCTGCACCAGCACGGCTGCGAGCGGACCTGGCTGCTGGATTGCCGGGCCGGGGCGGAGCTGCGCTGGCAGGGAGACCCGGCGGGTGAGCTGCTGGTGGTCAGCGGTTGCCTCGCCGAGGCGGGGCAGACTCACCGCGCGTTCAGCTGGTTGCGAGATACCCGCCTGGGCGAGCTGGGGCTGCGCGCCGCCGAACCAAGCCGGCTGTTGCTCAAGTTCGGTGCGTTGCGCGGGTTACAGGAAGACCCAGAGCAGTAGCACGCCCAGCACAATGCGGTAGATCACAAAGGGCTGCATGCCGATCCGCTTGATGAACGCCAGGAAGTAGTGGATGCACAGGTAGGCGCTGATACCGGACAGCAGCACACCGGCGGCCATGTGCAGCCAGTCGACGGCAACCTTGCTTTCGATCAGCTCGATGGTTTCCAGCCCGCAGGCCAGTACGATCACCGGAATCGACAGCAGGAACGAGAAGCGCGCCGAGGCTTCGCGGCTCAGGCCCAGCATCAGCGCGGCGGTCATGGTGATGCCGGAGCGCGAAGTGCCGGGAAACAGCGCCAGCGCCTGCGCGCAGCCGATGAACAGCACATCCTTCCAGGTCATCTGGTGCTCGCTGCGGCTGCCGCGGTGGCGCCAGTCGGCCCAGCCCAGCAGCAGGCCGAAGGCAATCAGGCCGATCGACAGATAGATGGGCGAGCGCAGCACGGTCTCGATCGTGTCTTTGAGCAGCAGCCCTGCCAGCCCTACGGGAATGGTACCGAGGATCACCGCCCAGGCCAGTCTTGCGTCGTCATCCAGCTGGCGGGTGGTCAGTGAGCGGCCCCAGCTGACAGTCATGCCGAGGATGTCGCGGCGGAAGTAGATCAGCACGGCGGACAGGCTGCCCAGATGCAGGGCAACGTCAAAGGCCAGCCCCTGATCGGGCCAGTCGGTCAGCACCGGCACCAGAATCAGGTGGGCCGAGCTTGATACCGGCAGAAATTCGGTGATGCCCTGAACAATTGCCAGAATGAAAACCTGCAGCCACTCCATCGTCAGCCCGTGCTCCGCTAGTTGAAAAGGCGCAAGTAAAGCACGCCGGACGGTGCTGGCGCGACCCTCGTTGCGATTATGCGCTGCCAACACCGGTAATGATTCGTGTGGCAGACAATGGTTCACCGCGCGGTTGTCATGTCATTGTCGGATGACGCATTACAACAAGGAGAATCACATGCGTTGGCAACATCGACCCGAGGGCTCCAACTGGGGCGATTTTGGTCCGGACGACGAACTTGGCCGTCTCAATCTGCTGACCCCCGAGAAGGTGCTGCAGGGCGTTGCAGAAGTGCGCGAGGGGCGCAGCTTCTGCCTCAGCCTGCCGCTGGACTATCCCGGCGGTAATGCCCTCAACCGCCTGCGTCACCCGCCCAGACGCTTTACCGCCGGGCGTGCCGACAAGCTCAACTACAACTTCGAGCTGCAGCGCCTGAATCCGAGTTTTACCGACGTGGTCAGCGACGATGCGGTATTGCTGTTTACCCAGTATTCAACCCAGTGGGATGCGCTCTCGCACGTGGGCGGGCTTTTTGACGCCGACGGTGACGGGGTGGCCGAGCCGCTGTATTACAACGGCTGGAAGGCGGGCGAGCATATTTGCGGGCCTTCCGGTCACGAGGACGCGCTGGAGGGCGTAAACGCCACGCGGCTGGGCATCGAGAAGATGGCCGAGACGGCGGTGAGTGGTCGCGCTGTGCTGATTGACCTGGAGCGGCACTGCGGTCGGGAGCGGGTGCTGGTCGACTATGCACGGCTGCAGCAGATCATGCAGGCGGACGGCGTGGTGGTGGAACCGGGGGACATGGTTTGTCTGTATACCGGGTTCGCCGACGTGATTCTGGAGATGGACCGCCAACCCGACGCGGCGCGACTGGCATCCAGCTGCGCGGTGCTCGACGGCCGTGATCCGGCGCTGCTGCAGTGGATTACCGATAGCGGCCTGAGCGTGCTGATTGCCGACAACTACGCGGTTGAAGCCTACCCGGCGCGTGAGGGGCAGGGCTGCTGTGCTGCTTTGCCGCTGCATGAGCATTGTCTGTTCAAGCTGGGCGTACATCTGGGGGAATTGTGGTATTTGACCGAGTTGGTCAGTCACCTTCGTGCCAGTGGGCGCAATCGCTTTCTGCTGACCGCGCCGCCGTTGCGATTGCCTGGCGCTGTGGGGTCACCGGTATCGCCGGTTGCACTGGTCTAGTGCTCATAGCACGCGGAGAAGGCCGGGCAATCTCGCGAAAACCCGACCATTCGGACAGGTAGTGATCGCTATTGGTGCGTGCGCGCAATTAAGGGGCGAATGCTGCTTTATCGTGGTGCGTGCCTGATGGCGGTGCAGTCATCGTGCCCATACGCGAGCTGCATGATGACGTGGTGCCATGCTTTATGGTGTGAATATTGCTTCGGGCCTGGTTCGACTGAAGCTGGAGATTGCCACCATGAGCCTGAAAAGCGACCAAATGAACCTGTCAGTGTCGGAGCGGCGGTGGCTCCCGTGGTTCGGGCCAGCCGGTAAACTCGCCATGGGCTGGGCCTGCCGGGTCAACCGCAACCGTTACGGCCAGCTTGAGTCCATTTTCGACAGTCTTGCCGCAACAAGGGTGCGGTTGTTGCAGCAATGGTGCGACAACCAGTGGGCAGGGCTGCAGGGCATTGGTCAGCAGCTGAGCGACGGCGGTGCCGAGGCGAGCGAGGCACAGTTGCGTAAACTGCGCAGCAAGCTGCCGGATGCCTCCGAGCTGCTGCTGCTTGGTGCGGACGGTACCGCGCTGGCCAGCAGCGCCGGTCAGCTCAGCGACTTGCAGCTTGATGCCCAGGCGGTGCGGGCGGGGCTGCAGCATCGTTTTTTGCACGGGCCGTACGCCGATCAGCGAACCCTCAAGTTGGGGCCCTCTACTTCCAGCTTCCACGATGCCGTCACCCTGATGTTCTATTTGCCATTGCACGGCCCGAACGGCGAGTCGCTTGGTTGCCTCTGTGCACGGATACCCAACGATGTGCTGGGTGATCTGATCCAGCGTGAGGCCGGACATATCTATCAGGAGTCGGGTGACAACTACATCTTCATGGTCGAGTCACGCTTCAATCCCTCGATTGAGCCGGGCCGTGCGTTGTCTCGCTCGCGCTTTGAAGACAACACCTTCAGCCACGGCGATAACCTCAAAAGCGGGATCAAGACCGCCTGGGGCACGGTCAGCGTGCGCGAGCACACCGAGTTCGAGGTTCGTTTTACCGATCCGGCTACCGGCCAGCTGCATCCCGGCGTGCGAGAGACTATTCGCAAGGGCGAGAACACCTACGTCAAATACCCCGGTTACTCCGACTATCGTCACATTCCGGTAATAGGCAAGGGTGTGACCTTCAGTCTGCCGGGCTCGCCCGACCGCTGGGGCATGATGTGCGAAGCAGACCTGGAAGAGGTCTACCGGTACCGCTCACTCAGCTACAACCTGATGAAGGATTTCTGGATTCTTGCCGCACTGGTCTTTGTTGCCCAGCTGGGTTTCGATCTGATCGGTCTGGATGGCTGGCCAGCGCTGGCCGCTCACGTTGGCGTGCTGGGTCTGGCGGGCCTGTGGTTCTGGCACAGTGCCACGAACAAGCTGGCGCGTCGGCTGGGCCGCATGACTGAAATCATCCGCAATATTGCCGAAGGCGAGGGCAACCTCAGTCAACGCATGGATACCAGCCGCCTGGTGCCGGATGAGACCGGCGAGCTGGGCCGCTGGATCAACAGCTTTATCGACAACCTCGACACTATTGTTGGTCGGGTCAAGCAGGCCAGCCGCCATGCGCTGCAGAACAGTGAGCAGATGCTCGGGCGCAATCAGCAGGCCAGCGATACCGCAGAGGAAGTGACCTGCAACATCCAGCAGATGCTCGGCATGATCGAGGCGCAATTGCAGACAGTCAACGCGGCCTCGGAAACCGCAGCGCAGATGAAGGTCAATATGGCCTCCGTGGTCGAGGCTGCGCGCGCCCGGCTGGATACGGTGACCAGCGGCACCCGCAAGATTCGCGATATCGTCGAGAGCTCGGCGGCCAGTGTGCAGGTGCTGGACAATCGCACCGGCGATATCGTCGGCATGGTCTCGCTGATTACCGACATTACCAGCCAGACCAATCTGCTGGCGCTCAACGCCGCTATTGAGGCCGCCCGTGCGGGCGAGCATGGGCGTGGTTTTGCGGTGGTGGCGGACGAGGTCAGGGCGCTGGCAGCTCGAACCGCCAAGGCCGCCGACGAGATCAGCCAGGGGATTACCAGCATCCGCGATGCAACCCGGGAAACCGTGGTGGTGATGGAGCGCGGTGTCGCTGATGTAGACCTGCAGCTGCAACAGGCGGCCAGCGCGTCGGATGACAATGACTTGCTGTACCAGACCGTCGAGGAGCTGTTCGAGGTGATCTCGGTGATGGATACCAACAGCAAGGAACACGGTCGTCAGGCCGGCCACGTGGCTGAGGCGACGCGCTCAATGAGTCAGGTCATTACCGCACTGCGCGCCAGCTCGGGGCAGGTCAAGGAAACCGCGTCGCGGCTGCACCAGCTGTCGGATACGTTTCAGGTCAGTGCCGACCGCTAGGCCAGCGTTGCTGGCCTGGCGGTAGCTGCAAGCTTCAAGCCGCAAGCTACAAGCAAAGGCAAACCCCAGGCACGTGCTGGTCTGGGTGTTTATTGCAGCTTGTAGCTTGAGGCTGTTTCTAAAACC
>NZ_NBYK01000005.1:10090-225654 GCF_002197985.1 Halopseudomonas aestusnigri | reverse complement strand
CCCTGGGATTAATTTGTAAAGTTTGAAGGGCGAAAAAATGCGAAAATCAGCTTTTCTTTACAGATTCTGTGTTGTTTAGCTAAAAAATTTGTTGAAATTATTATTTAACAGGCGATTTGATCATGATTTGAGGGGTTTTAAGTACGATTTTCGTTCTTTACAAAACCCCAATGGCTCTCTTAACCGAATTGAGCCATGTTGGCAGAACCTGTTGAATGGGAGTGTACGGAAAGGTCTTCGCCAGGGCGGCGAAATGTGGTGGCAAGGCTAGCCCAACTGGCCTGCAAGGGCAAACCGTTTGCAGCGGATCCGATGCCCGCAGCCGGTGGTGTCAGCCCCTTTTTTTCGGACCGCGAACCGACAAGTGATATGCCTTGAATAAAAATAAGAAAACGTGGTCAGCCGAGCCGCGCGCTCAGGCTCAAAGTCGGGTTGGCACCCAGCCCGCAGCCAACCGTCTGGGTATCGCGATGTTTGCGGTCGCCAGTGGCCTCCTTATGGCGCTGCTTGGCTGGCAGTCCTACGTCGACTTTAAAGTGCTCAAGCGTCAGCACCAGACGATGGTGGAAGAGGCGGTCTGGCTGACCGCCGACCAGATGGAGCTCAACCTCGCTAAAACCTCGCACGCCCTGATCGCGCTGCTCGATAGCCTCGACGGCAAGCCGCTCGGGGATGTTGCTGTGGCGGCGCAGGTGTTGCTGCCCGGGGTGTACGGTGTGCAGCGCATTGACACCGATGCCGGCCCGGAAGACAGCCGTGAGCCCTGGGCGCAGAGTGTACGTCAGCTGCAGATAGGCGGCGAACCCTTCGCGTTGGTATCGGATGCGGCGCACAACCTGCTGTTCTGGACGCTGAACAGCAGGCAGGATAATCGTTACTGGGTATTGCGGCTGGACGAGCGCGTGCTCTCGTCGCTGGTGTCGGCGCGCAGCGGGCAGGGCTATCGCTGGCTGCTAGAAGATACCGGTCAGGGGCAGGTACTGGCCAGACAGCAGCAGGACCGGCTGGCGTTTCTCGGTGGCACGTCCATGACGGCTGAAGAGCGCGCGCGTGTTGTGGTCAGTGCCCCGGTGCCAGGCACACTCTGGCAGGTCCGCGGACTGGTCGAGCCGCATTATTACGCTCAGCAGCTGGCGCCGCTGTTGCTGGGCAAGGCGTTGCTGTTCAGCGGTTGCCTGTTGGTTCTGGTGGCGGCGCTCTGGTTCATGGGGCGCCAGGCTCATGCCAATCGACGCATGCAGGCTGACCAGGATCGCTCCATCCGCAGTCTGCTGGACACCGAACGACGCTATCGCGATATTTTTCAGGGCGTTGACATGGCTTTGTGCCTGGTCGACCTGGTGGATATCAAACAGGCGCTGTTGCGTGAAGGTATCTTCAACGCCGAGCAGCTCGATCGCTGGTTGCTGGAAAACCCCGAGCGGCACGGGGAGCTGCTGGAACGTATTCACTTTCTTGAAGCCAACCAGGTTGCGCTGGCGCTGCTGGGGCTACCCAATGTGGCTGCGATCGAGCGGTTGTTCCGGGGGGAACGCCACCTGCGCCCGGGCGGAGGGCGCTACCGGCTGTTACTGGCATTGATCAACGGTGACGAGCGTTTCGAGGTAGAGACGCCGCTGCGTCTGCCCGACGGCAGCACCTTGTATGTATGGGTGGTGATGCGTCTGCCGGAGAGTGCCGAAGCGCTGCATGCCGTTCCCATGAGCGTCACCGATCTGAGTCAGCGTCGAGCCACGGAGCTGGCCCTGCGCCAAAGCCGCGAGTTCTGGGCCGAGGTTGTGCGTTCCGTGCCTGACCTGATTTATATCCGCGATACCAAGTGGATGGGCGCCGGCGATTTTCTGTTCAGTAATCGGACATTGGCCGAGATGCTGGGCTACAGCGCTGAGGAAGAGGCGTCGATGGGAGCCGATTACCGTAATCGGCTGCTGCACCCTGATGATCTTGAATACATGCAGATCAACCGTCGCCTGCAGCTGGCATTGGGTGACGAGCAGATACTTGAATGGCGGGTGCGCTGGCGCCACCGTGACGCTGGCTGGCGCTGGTTCAGTATCCGTTCGAAGGTGTTCAAGCGCGGCCCTGACGGGAGGGTGGTGCAGATCATCGGGTTTGTCCGCGATATTCACGAACAGACGCTGGCCAGTGAGCAGGTTCAGCGCTCCGAGGCGCGCTATCGGCAGCTGACCGAGAGCATCAGTGACATTGTATGGTCGACCAACAGCGATTTTCGCACCGACTACATCAGCCCGTCGGTCAAGCGGTTGCTCGGGTACAGCCCGAAATTCATGCTCAGCAAATCCTACGTCGAGAGCCTTGCGGACCAGCGCTTTGTCGAGTTCCTGGAGCAGATTCGCGCCGAGCTGCGGGATCAGGTGCACGTACCCGAGCGCGCCGCCGCATTGCGCGAGCAGGGGTATCAGCGTCAGATCACGTTTGACGGTATCAAGGCGGACGGCCGCAAGTGTCCGCTTGAAGTACGTATTACCCTGATGTGGTCAGCCCAGGGGCGGTTCCTCGGTCTGCTGGGGCTGGCGCGGGATGTGAGCGAACAGCGTCGTACCGAAAACCGCTTGCGGATGGCTGCCACGGTATTCGAGAACACCACCGGCGGTATCGTGGTCACCGACCCTGCGGGCTATATCGTTCAGGTCAACGAAAACTTCTCCCGTATTACCGGATTCGATGCCGACGAGGTGATCGACCAGTTGCCGGCGATTCTGACCTCCCAGGCGCATGAACCGGCGTTTTACCGGGCGATCGTTGACGCAGTTCACCAGCAGGGGCACTGGGAGGGAGAAGTCTGGCTGCGTCGTCGTTCCGGCGAGGTCTATCCCAGCTGGGCCGGAATAACCGCGGTGCATGATAACGACGGTGATCTGGTCAGTTATGTCTGCTTTTTTGTTGATATCAGCGAGCGCAAGGCATCGGAGGAGCGGATCCAAAGCCTGGCCTACTACGACGTGCTGACCGGGCTGGCCAATCGAACGCTGTTCCAGGATCGTCTCAAGGCGGCCTTGCAATTGGCTGCCCGCAGGGACGAATGGGTTGCGGTGCTGTTTCTGGATCTTGACCGCTTCAAGCCGATCAACGACAGTCTCGGCCACGCCGCTGGTGACCATGTCCTCAAGGAGGTGGCGCAGCGACTTTGTGCCTGCGTTCGCGAGAGCGACACCGTGGCCCGGATGGGTGGCGATGAGTTCACCATGCTGTTGTCGGGTCTGGCGGATCGTGATGTGGCGCTGTCGACGGCGATGCATGTGGCGGAGAAGGTGCTTCATGCGCTGGCGGGTGCAGTGGTGCTGCAGGGGCGTGACTTCTTTGTGTCTGCCAGTATCGGTATCGCACTGTACCCGCAGGACGGAGCGGAAAGCAGTGTGTTGCTGAAAAACGCTGACACTGCCATGTATCACGCCAAGGGAGCAGGCAAGGCAACGTTCCAGTTCTATCAGAGCGGCATGAATGCCAAGGCGCTGGAGCGGTTGGCGCTGGAAAATGACCTGCGCCGTGCGGTGCAGGACCAGGCGTTCGAGTTGGACTATCAGCCGCAGTTCAGTTGTCACAGCGGACAGCTGACCGGTGCCGAGGCTTTGCTGCGCTGGCGCCATCCCGAGCGTGGTGTGGTGTCGCCTGCAGAGTTCATCCCTATTGCCGAGGAGTTGGGGCTGATCCGTACGCTTGGTGAATGGGTGCTCAATGAAGCCTGTCGCCAGGTTGCCGACTGGCGGGACCGGGGCCTGCATCTGCCGCGTCTGGCCGTCAACCTGTCGGCCATGCAGTTTGATGACGGTGCGCTGTCCGTTCAGATCGCCAGCGTGCTGGAGCACTACAATCTGGCGCCTGAGGCGCTGGAGCTGGAGCTGACCGAGAGTATCCTGCTGCGCAACATCGATGAAACCATGCGTACGCTTGAGGAGTTCAAGCAGCGTGGCATGCAGATCGCCATTGATGACTTCGGTACCGGGTACTCGGCGCTCAATTACCTGCGCGACTTTCCGATTGATACGCTGAAGATTGACCGGGGCTTCATACAGACAATGCACCCCGGCAGCCGTGACGCCCTGCTGGTCCAGGCGATTGTTGCCATGGGCCGCAGTCTGCAGCTGCGGGTCATCGCCGAAGGGATTGAGACCGAGGAGCAGTATCAACTGGTCAGCAGCTTCGGTTGTGACGAGGTGCAGGGCTACCATCTGGGGCGGCCTGTGGCGGCGCAGGAGTTCGAGCGGCGCTGGCTGCAGTCGGGAGCATGAATGCTTTTTGTCGGTGCCTGAACGCTTTTCAAGTGCCAGCCGGTGACGCTTGCGCTAAAATGCGGCTTCTTTTTTCATCAGAACGACCTAGCAGGGGGCCGTTACATGTTTAGCCGTTCCAACGATATTGCCACATTCGATGCCGATCTCTGGGCTGCCATGGAGCAGGAAGCGGTACGTCAGGAAGAGCACATCGAGCTGATTGCCTCGGAGAACTACACCAGTCCGGCGGTCATGCAGGCGCAGGGGTCCGTCCTGACCAACAAGTACGCCGAAGGCTACCCGGGCAAGCGCTACTACGGTGGCTGCGAGTATGTCGATGTCGTTGAGCAGCTGGCCATTGACCGTGCCAAGGAGCTGTTCGGTGCGGATTACGCCAACGTTCAGCCGCACGCCGGTTCCCAGGCCAACGCGGCGGTTTACCTGGCGCTGCTGCAGGCTGGTGACACCATCCTCGGCATGAGCCTGGCGCACGGCGGTCACCTGACCCACGGTGCTTCGGTCTCCTCCTCCGGCAAGCTCTACAATGCCGTTCAGTACGGCATCAATGACCAGGGTCTGATCGACTACGACGAAGTCGAGCGTCTGGCCGTTGAGCACAAGCCGAAGATGATCGTGGCCGGTTTCAGCGCCTATTCCCAGGTGCTGGATTTTGCCCGCTTCCGTGCGATCGCTGACAAGGTCGGGGCTTACCTGTTTGTTGACATGGCCCACGTTGCCGGTCTGGTTGCTGCAGGCGTCTACCCGAACCCGGTTCCGTTCGCGGATGTGGTCACCACCACTACCCACAAGACCCTGCGTGGTCCGCGTGGTGGTCTGATTCTGGCCCGTGCCAACGAAGAAATCGAAAAGAAACTGAACTCCGCGGTATTCCCGGGTGCGCAGGGTGGTCCGTTGGAGCACGTTATTGCGGCCAAGGCGATTTGCTTCAAGGAAGCGCTGCAGCCTGAATTCAAGGCTTACCAGCAGCAGGTCGTAAAGAATGCCCAGGCGATGGCCAAGGTGTTCATTGAGCGCGGCTTCGACGTCGTATCCGGTGGTACTCAAAACCATCTGTTCCTGTTGTCGCTGATCAAGCAGGACATTACCGGTAAGGACGCAGATGCCGCATTGGGCCGCGCGTACATCACCGTCAACAAGAACAGCGTGCCGAACGATCCGCGTTCGCCGTTCGTAACCTCCGGCCTGCGCATCGGTACGCCGGCGGTCACTACCCGCGGCTTCGTTGAGGCTGATTGCGAAGCGCTGGCTGGCTGGATCTGCGACATTCTCGACAACATGGGTGATGAGTCCGTGATTGATCGGGTTCGCGAGCAGGTCAAGGCCGTATGTGCCCGCTTGCCGGTTTATGGCGCCTGAGTTCGAGCAGTGACATGAAAACCCGCGCCAATCGGCGCGGGTTTTTTTTTGTCTGCAGATCATGGCATTCTGATGCCTGACTCAACTGGCAGTTGGTGTCCGGCAAGATGACTCGGGCAGCAGAGGATGGCGTGAAAAAAATTATAAGAATGCTGGCGGCGTATTGCTGTTTCGGGTTGCTGGCGCTGTCTGCGCAAGGCGGGTATGCGGCTCCGTTGGAGCGGCCGCTGAAGGTGGTACTGCTACCCTATCCGGGCTATTCCGACTACGACCAGCACGGCCGGGTGGTAGGCCCTACCGCTGATGTGCTGGAGCAGCTGTTCAAGCGGGCCGGATACGCCTACCAGATTAATCTGCTGCCCATTGCAAGGGTCCGCCGGGGGCTGGTGTCGGGCGAGGTTGATGTCTGGCTTGGGGTCAATAATCAGGTCGGTCTTGAGGCCTATGTCGTGCAGAGCGAGTCCAGCTTCGGAGCATTGCCGATTCATCTTTACTACCGCGCCGACGAGCCGGTGCCGCACTGGCCTGACAGTCTGCAGGGCAAGGCGCTTATCCTGATTACCAACTACAACTACAGTTTGCCGATCTTGCGGGTGTTGCAGGACCCGCGCTGGCAAATCGATCAGCGTTCCAGCAGCTCTCATGTGGGTGCCATACGGATGTTATTGCGTGGTCGGGGAGATTATTTGCTCGATTACCGGGGGCAGGCGGTATCGGCCATGGCCGAACTGGGTATGCAGCCGCTTCCCCATATCCTTGTGGATGAGCCCCCCATGCGGCTGTTTGTGTCGCGCAGCAGGCCGGATGCCATGGCGGTTGTCCGTGAACTGGACCGGGCGTTTGAATCGCTGGTTGCAGAAGGCGTTGTGATGGATGTGACCCGGCGCTAGGTTGACAGCTTGCCACTTGCGCAGGTTGTCGGTAGTTGTTTGAATGGCGTCGGCACCCGGCAACGTCGGGCAGATGCCGGCAGTAAGTTAGGGAATTTTCAGACAGGGAAGGGCCGATATGCACGAATTGTTCAAGGTTGTGTTCAGGGGCCGGCTGACCGGCGAGGTCGAAACGCCCGAACTGGAGCAGAACCTTCTGCGCCTGGGGTTCGGCAGGCAGCAAGTCGACATGCTGCTGGCGGGGCGCACGGTAACCATCAAGTCCGGCCTGACGGCATCTCTGGCCGAGCGCTACCGCCAGCGTTTGCACGACGCTGGGCTGATCACCGAAATCGTTGCCGAGGAGGGCGCCGGATCGCCAGTTGTGCCCAATGGAGCCGCATCGAGTGCGTCCCCGGGTGCGGATGCACGCCGCGAGCCGGTGATTGGTGACACGCCACTGCCACCGCCAGTGGCGCCGGCATCGCCGGCAAAACGGCTGTCGCAGCTGCAATTTACCGGCAGCGGTGGTGAGTACTTCGGTGTCTGGATCGTCAATATCCTCCTGCTGATAGTGACGCTCGGCTTCTACGCGCCCTGGGCGAAGGTTCGCAACCTGCAGTATTTTTACGGTCACACTGTATTGGAGGGGAGCAGCTTTCAGTATCTGGCTGACCCCTGGGTGATTTTTCGCGGGCGTCTGGTCGCGCTGGTTGCGGTAATCCTTTGGACGGTGGCCTCGAATTTCTTCCCCATCGTGGCCGTTGGCTTGCTATTGCTGTTTCTGCCGCTTATTCCCTGGATTATCACCCGATCACTCAAGTTCCATGCGATTAACAGCGCCTACCGCAATATCCGATTCGACTTTGCCGGCTCCTACTGGCAAGCCGTGCAGGTGATCTACCTGTGGCCGCTGGTGGGTATTCTGAGCCTGGGCCTGCTGTTGCCGTTGTCGGCCCAGCGCTGGTATCGCTTCCTGGTGGACAATACCCGGTTTGGCAGCAGCCCGTTCCAGTTGTCGTTGACGGTGGGTGAAACCTATCTGTTCTTCCTGCGCATGGTTCTGGTGTTTATTGGTTTCGCCCTGCTCGGTGGGCTGGCTTCGATGGCTCACTCCGCGCTGGGCATTATTGGGGTTGTGCTGGCGTACCTTGCGCTGTTCGGTTACATGATGGCCGGTGTGACCAATCTGGTGACCAATGCGACCCGACTCGGTGAGCACGGATTCGTTTCTACGCTGGGCAAGCGCCGCATGGTCTGGATCTTTGTTACCAACTCTTTGCTGATTGCCCTGACCATGGGGTTTTACACTGCCTGGGCCAAGGTGCGTATGGCGCGCTACCGGGCCAGCTGCACGCAGATGGACATTGCCGGCGATCTGAATGGCTTTGTTGCAGGTGAAGCCCAACGCGCAGGTGCCGTTGGTATGGAGTTGGGGGACGCCTTCGATGTCGGTTTCTCCTTCGGTTAATGCCGGGGTCAGCGGGCACTTTTTCGATGGCGAGTCGAGCGGCGCCTGCGCCGCGATTGCCCGTCTGCAGGGGAACCAGCTGCGGCTGGAACTGGACGATGGCCGGGTGGAGCACTTCGCTGCCGCGCAGGTCAGGCTCGGCATGCAGGTGGGCAGCGCCAAAAGCTATCTGCACCTGGGCGAGCGCGCTGCGCTGGAGTCGGCCGATGTGGCCGGACTGCAGGCTATCGCTGAGGGATTGAAGGCGGCTGATGGCGGTACAGTCTGGCTGCGACGGCTGGAACTGAATATTCCGCTGGTTCTGGTGTCCCTGGTGGTCGTGCTGGCCATGCTGGTGGGCGGCGTCGTATGGGGTGTGCCCTGGTTATCCAGGGAGCTGGCGTACCAGCTGCCGGTGGCGCTGGAGCAGCGAGCCGGCCAGGAGGGGCTGGATGCCATGGATAGACTCTGGACATCGCCCAGCACGCTGAGCGAGGAGCGGCAGCAGGCGCTATTGCAGGTAATGCAACCTGCGCTTCTGGCCCTGCAGCAGCGTCATCCGGATCATCGCTTGAAAGTGCACTTTCGCGCCAGCGAGGCGCTGGGCGCCAATGCCTTTGCGCTGCCGGGCGGCAATCTGGTATTCACCGACGATATGATCGAGCTGGCGCAGCATGACGAGGAATTGATCGCGGTGCTGGCGCATGAGGCTGGGCACGCGGTGCACCGGCACAGCATGCGTAACCTGGTGCAGGGCTCGTTGCTGGTCTTTGTCATGGTGTCGCTGACTGGCGATGTGTCGGCCGCCTCGGATCTGGTCACCGGGGTGCCTGCGCTGTTGGCGACGCTCAGCTATCAGAGGGGCATGGAAGAGGAAGCCGACGAGTTTGCCTTGGCGTTTCTGCAGGATCAGCAGATATCGCCACAGCGCTTTGCCGATATCATGTTGCGTCTGGATCCGCCCTCCGGGGAGGAGGGCGAACTGGATGAGCTGAGCGGCTTTCTCTCAACCCATCCATCTACGCCAGAGCGTATCGAGCGCTTTCAAACCGGATACTAGACCAGCTTGAGTGTGCTCAGGGTACGCTGACGGACCTGCTTGAGCAGGTCTGCATCCTTGACCAGGGACTGGCCATAGGATGGCACCAGGGTTTTCATGCGCGCCTGCCACTCTGGGCTGGCGATACGGTTCTTGAAGCAGCGCTCGATGACATCGATCATCGCCTGGACGGCAGTCGATGCTCCAGGGGAGGCGCCCAGCAGCGCTGCCAGGGAGCCGTCCTTGGCAGCGACGATCTCGGTACCGAACTCGAGCTTGCCGTGGCCTTTGGCGTCCTTCTTGATGATCTGCACGCGCATGCCTGCGTTTTGCAGTTTCCAGTTCTTCTCCTGTGCGTCAGGGAAGAAGTTGCGCAGTGAGGCAACGCGATCCTTGTGCGACTGGAAAGACTCCGCGATCAGATACTTGGTCAGGTCCATGTTGTCCAGGCCAACCGCCATCATGGGCGCCACGTTGTACGGCTTGACCGAGGAGAACAGGTCGAAAATCGAACCTTTCTTCAGGAACTTGGTGGTGAAGCCGGCGAACGGGCCGAACAGCAGGGCAGGTTGGCCGTTGATGATACGGGTGTCCAGATGGGGGACCGACATCGGCGGGGCGCCGACCGGAGCCTTGCCGTAGACCTTGGAGCTGTGGCGCTTGACCACGTCCTGATCCTGGCAGACCAGCCATTGGCCGCTGACCGGGAAGCCGCCGTAGCCCTGGCTTTCGTCGATATTCGACTTTTGCAGCAGCGGCAGTGAACCGCCACCGGCACCGAGGAATACGAAATTGGCGTTGAATTCGATGTCCTTGCCAGACTTTTCATCTTCGACAACCACGCGCCAGTAACCGCGCTTGCTCTTGCGCAGGCTCTTTACCGAGTGGCTCAGACGCAGTTCGAATCCGTCCTGTTGCTCAAGGTGCGCAATCATCCGGCGAGTCAGCGATCCGAAATCGACATCCGAACCATGATCAACGCGGGTGGCGGCAATCGGCTGGCTGGTGTCGCGGCTGGACATGATCAGCGGCATCCATTCGCGCAGCTGCTCGGGAGAGTCGCTGTACTGCATCTCGGCGAACAGGTGATGCTGGCTCAGCAGTTCATGGCGCTTGCGCAGGAAGGCAACGTCTTTTTCACCCCAGACAAAACTCTGGTGGGCGGTGGCGTTGATGAAGTCCGAGGGGTTCTGAATGATGCCCTGTTCTACCAGGTAGCTCCAGAATTGCAGGGTTACTTCGAAGGATGCATTGATGGCCAGGGCGCGTTCGATTGCGACATTGCCATTCTGGTCTTCGGGAGTGTAGTTCAGCTCACAGTAGCCGGCGTGGCCGGTGCCGGCATTGTTCCAGCCGTCGGTGCTTTCGTGAGCCACATGGTCCAGACGCTCGACCAGGGTAATGGTCATGGCGGGATCCAACTGTTTGAGCAACATTCCCAGCGTAGCGCTCATGACACCACCACCGACCAGCAATACATCTACGTTCGTTGCTGTCATTTACATGTCGCCTCTTTGGTAAAAATCAAGGAGCCTCTTGAGCTCTCCAGTGATCATACTGGCCAATGTCGGGGCGGCTAGCAAACGGGCTTGATCCCGACGGTCGCTTTTGGCTGTGTCGAGAGCGCGGCAAGCAGTGTGTGCTGTCTGCTCCGAACGCCCCGGTACGTGGGTATCAGTGGTTGGCTGATGGAAAGCGGCGGCGCTTCGTGTGGAATTGCCTGCCGGGGCTCAATGGTCTGACGGTGATCGGCCATTGGAGTAGTTCAGAGAAGGCGTATCATACCGGTTTCTGTCAGGCGGGGACAGGCACATGATTCGGCTTATGCCGCCTTTATAACGGCTTTTTTGGCCGACTTTGGTCTAAAACAGGTCGATTCTGCGTTAGTCTTCCCGGCGCCGCGATGGCGGTGTTCGCGGTAGACGATCAATAGCGGTAGCTGAGTGCGGCAAGGCGGGTCAGGGGGAAGTGAATGCGTGAGGTAGTGCTGGTCGGTGGCGGAGTAATGGGGTGCCTGAGTGCGCTCGAGTTGTTGCAGGCGGGATGTCGTGTGACGCTGCTGGAGCGCGGCGAGTTGGGACGTGAAGCGTCCTGGGCAGGCGGCGGTATCGTGTCGCCGCTGTACCCCTGGCGCTACTGCGATGCGGTCAGTGCGTTGGCCGAGTGGTCGCAGGGATACTACCCGCAGCTGGCAACCTCGCTGCTGGAGCAGACCGAGCGGGATCCGCAAGTGCACACCTGCGGCCTGTTGTGGCTTGATCACGATGAACAGGGTCAGGCGCTGGACTGGGCGGTGGCCCACGGCAAGCCGCTGCGTGCAGTGGATGCCGACTTCGTCTACCGGCAGGTGCCGCAGCTCGCCCCGGGATTTGCTGGTGCGCTCTGGCAGGCTGATCTGGCGAACGTTCGTAATCCGCGCCTGATGCAGGCGCTTCGTGCCCGTTTGCTGCAGTTTGACGCCTTCACCCTGCGCGAGCACTGCGCGGTGGAATCGTTGCTGCGTGATGGCGACGCGGTGGTTGGAGTGCAGTGCCCGGTTGGGCGGATTGAGGCGGACGCTGTTGTGCTGTGCGCCGGCGCCTGGAGCGGCGACTGGTTGCAGCAGGCGGGGCTCACGCTGCCGGTTGAGCCGGTCAAGGGCCAGATGCTGCTGTACAGGATGGCGCCGGGCTGGCTGCCGTCGATTGTCATGGCCAGGGGGCGCTATGCGATTCCCCGTCGTGACGGTCATATTCTGATCGGCAGCACGCTGGAGTATGAAGGTTACGACAAGCGCACCACTGACGAGGCGCTCGCATCGCTGCGGGCCAGTGCGCAGGCGTTGCTGCCTGATCTGGCGCAGCAGTCGCCCGTTGCCCAATGGGCGGGCTTGCGCCCGGGATCGCCGGATGGTGTGCCCTATATCGGACCGGTGTCTTCGCTGCCTGGCTTGTGGCTGAACACCGGGCATTTCCGCAATGGGCTGGTACTGGCCCCGGCATCCTGTCGGCTGCTCGCCGATTTGCTGTTGCAGCGCAGCCCGGAGATTGATCCGACACCCTATCTGCCGGATACGCGCCTGAACTGACGGGCCGCTGATGGCTCAGTCGTCCAGGCCCAGCTTCTTCAGGCGGTAGCGCAGGGAGCGAAAGGTGAGACCCAGGCGCTTGGCGGCGGCGGTCTTGTTCCAGCGGGTCTCTTCCAGCGCCTGGGTGATCGCCTGGCGCTCGATGTTGTCCAGATAATCCTCCAGATGGTCGATCTGACTGAAATCGGGAGTGTCATCCTGGGCAGCACTCGGGCAGGCGCTGAGCCACAGGTCATTGGCGTCGATCTGCTGGCCTTCGCACAGGGTGAAGGCCCGTTCCAGCGCATTTTCCAGCTCGCGTACGTTGCCCGGGAAGCGGTAATTGAGCAGCCGCTCCATGCCTGCCTCGGTGACCGCGGGCGCGGGACGTTTGGCGCGCTCGGCCAGGCGGCCGAGGATGCTGCGGACCAGCAGCGGCAGGTCCTCGCGGCGCGCCCGCAGCGGCGGCACCTGCAGTTCGATAACGTTGATGCGGTAGAACAGGTCCTGGCGGAAGCGCCCCTGGGCTACCTCGTTGGCGAGATCCTTGTGGGTGGCGCACAGCAGACGTACGTCAACCGCTTCCTCGTGCTGGCTGCCGACTGCGCGAACCGCCTTCTCCTGGATTGCCCGCAGCAGCTTGACCTGCATGGCCATCGGCAGGTCGGCGACTTCGTCGAGAAACAGAGTACCGTGATTGGCGGCCTGGAACAGGCCCGGCTTGTCGGCAACTGCACCGGAAAAGCTGCCTTTGCGGTGGCCGAAAAATTCGCTTTCCATCAACTCGGACGGTATGGCGCCGCAGTTGACCGGTACAAAGGGCTGTTCGGCTCTGGGGCTGAGTGCGTGAATGCGACGGGCGACCAGTTCCTTGCCGCTGCCGGACTCGCCGCTGATATACAGTGGCGCCTGACTGCGCGCCAGTTTGCTGATCTGGTTGCGCAGTCGCTCGATTGGTGGCGAGATGCCGAGGATCGGGTCCTGTGCCTGCGGCCCGGGTTCGGTCTGCGAATCTCGCAGGCGCAGTGCGGTCGAGACCAGCTCGCGCAGGCGGGCGAGGTCGACCGGTTTGGTCAGAAAGTCAAATGCGCCGGCCTTAAGTGCGCTGATCGCCGTATCCAGACTGCCATAGGCGGTGATCATCGCCACCGGGGTGCTGGTAAAGTGCTGCTGGATATGGCGTACGATGCTCAGGCCATCGCCGTCAGGCAGTCGCATATCCGTCAGGCACAGATCAAAGTGGTGAGACTGCAGCAGGTTCAAGGCTTCGCTCATGGTTTTGGCGCTGCGGGTTTGCAGCGACATGCGCCCGAGGGTCAGCTCCAGCAATTCGAGAATGTCCGGCTCGTCGTCGATGATCAGCACGGTGGGTTGCATCATGGCTTGCTGCTTGACTCCTGTCAGTTGATTACCGGGCATCATACCAGTCGTTTCGGGTGCGCGAAGGTGATGCGCATGCAGCAGCCGTGGGGCTGCACCCGGTCGCACTCGAGTCGTGCCTGGTTGCTTTCGCACAGTTCGCGGGAGATATACAGGCCCAGGCCGGTACCGGTGGCTTCGGTGGTATAGAAGGGCTCGAAAATGTGACCCAGGTGTTCTTCGGAGATCCCCGGGCCATGATCAATGACCTCCAGCACCGGCAGTTCGGTGTCCGGTCGTACATACAGCTTGAGCAGGATGGCGCGGGCTTGCCCCGCTTCGCCACTGTAACGCAGTGCGTTATTGCACAGGTTGTTGAGAACCTGGGTCATCTGGTTGGGGTCGATTCGGGTCAGAATCCCCTCTTTCTCGATGTCGCACTCAAGCGCATCGGTTGGCGGATGGGCGCTGCGAAAATCGGCGGCGAAGTGGGATACCCACAGCGCCAGATCGACCAGTTGCGGCTCGCTGGGGCGGCGGCGGGAGAGTTCGAGCACGGTTTCAATCACCCGGTTCATGCGCTGGGAGTGCTGCTGGATGATCTCTGTCAACCGCTGGTCCTGAACTGACAACTGTTCGGACTCGGCCAGCAGTTGCGCCGCGTGGCTGATTGCCCCCAGCGGATTGCGGATCTCATGTGCAATGCTGGCGGTCAGGCGGCCCAGCGAGGCCAGTTTCAGTTGCTGTGCCTGCTGGGCGACCTGGGTGTTGTCGTCCAGGAACACCAGAATGTTGTCGCCGGTCTGGCTGCCGAGGTGTTTGAAGTTGGCCATCAGCTCGGTACTGCCATTGAAACTGTGGAATGAGCGTGCCCGAACCGAGGGGTTGCGCTGCCACTGACGCAGTCGCTGCTCCAGCTCTGGCGCGATCTTATCCAGCCGCTCCCCCTGGGGCACGTCGCGGTTGAGCATCTGCGAACAGGCCTCGTTGCTGGTCAGAATTCGATTGTCGGCGCTGACCACCATAATCCCGGTGCGCATGCGCTGGATGATCAACTGATTGAGTTGTTCCAGGCTGGCCAGACTGGCGGCCTGCTCGCGGGCCAGAATTTCCGACAGGTACAGCCGGCGGGTGACGCGCTGGACGAACAGGGCGACGGCAAAATAGATCGCGCCCAGCACGCCGGCCTGCAGGTAGTTCTGGCCTATGTAGGGATGGGTCAGGCTGAGGAAAAACGTCAGATAGATCAGAACCAGGCTGGACATTGCCGGCAGCAGCAGTCCGATACGGCCATGCAGCAGCACGTTGCCGATTGCGACCGGAATGATCAGCAGGTTGCCGAAGCCGCTGCCTATGCCTCCAGCGGCGTAGAAGATGATGCCGAGCAGGGTGATATCCAGCACTGCCAGCACGAACAGGTGAATATCCCGTCGGCCCTTGTGCAGTGACAGCGCGATCAGCACGTTGATGAACAGGTAGATCCAGCTGGCCTGAGCGTAGACCTCGGGATTACTCAGGGACAGCACGCCCTCACGCAGCGACGAGCTGGTCAGCAGGGTCAGGCCGAAGCCGAGAATGACCCGATACAGATTGTACAGTCGCAGGATGCGAGGGCGCTGGGAGTCGATCCGCTCAGCGGTTGTCGTGTTCATCTCGGTGTTCCGCGCAGCAGTACCATTGGTCGCCGGCGCGCAACGCGCGTGACTCGGGCAGGTGCACCTGACACTGCGCACAGCGGACCATCACCGGTGCATCGGTTTGCGGCCGCTGTGAGGCGGGGTTTTCCGTGTTGCGCTGCTGCTGCATCGCGCGCCAGAAACGCAGGGCTGCCCATACCAGCGCGGCCAGAATTATCAGTTTGATCAGTCCCATGGTGTCGCTGTGTTCCGTGCGGGGTGTTCCAGTGTATCCCAAGGCCACAGCCTGCCAAAACCATCTTGCGATTGCGGGGCACAGGCGCTTGCCGGACAATAGGCGCATCTTGACTCAGGAGAAACAACATGACGGCAACCTTGCGCATCGTGATGGCCCAGCTGAACATGCGGGTGGGCGACATCCCGGGCAATCTGGAGCGAATTATCGAGTCGTCCAGACATGCCCGTGACGAGCTGGGTGCCCGGGTCATCGTATTCCCGGAATTGTCGCTGTGCGGCTACCCGCCCGAGGATCTGCTGCTGCGCTCCAGCATGCAGGCGCGCATCAGTCGGGCGCTGGATCAGTTGTGCGAGCAGGTTCAGGGCATTTATGTCGTAGTCGGTTATCCCTGGCAGCAGGATGACCTGTGCTACAACATGGCGGCGGTCATTGCCGATGGCCGCATCCTGGCGTCATACGCAAAGCAGCACCTGCCGAACTATCGGGTATTCGACGAGAAGCGTTATTTTGCCGAGGGTTCCGATCCGTGCTGCCTCGAGATTGACGGCCTGCCTGTGGCGATCACGGTCTGCGAAGATATCTGGCATCCCCAGCCGATGGCGCAGGCCCGTGACGCCGGAGCCCGGTTGATGCTCAACCTCAACGCCTCGCCCTTTCACATGGACAAGCAGCGTGAACGCGAAGCCATGCTGGCCGAGCGTGCCGCCGAAGGGTCAATGCCGATCATCTATGTTAACCAGGTCGGCGGCCAGGACGAGCTGGTGTTTGATGGCGGCTCCGTAGCGATGGACAGCGATGGTCAGATCGCCTGCCGGGTTTCCCCCTTCTGCGAAGGGCTGTATCCGGTTGATGTGCAGTTCGACGATAGCCAGGTGCGGTTGCGTCAGGGCGCGCTGGCGGCCATGCCGGAGCTGGAGGCCAGTGTTTATCAGGCGCTGGTTACCGGGGTGCGTGATTACGTCAACAAGAATGGCTTCAAGGGTGTGGTCCTTGGGCTGTCCGGTGGTATCGACTCGGCCCTCACGCTGGCGGTTGCCGTCGACGCGCTCGGCGCCGAGCGGGTAGAGGCGGTAATGATGCCGTATCACTACACCTCCGGCATGAGTCTGGAAGATGCCGAGGCGCAGGCACATGCCATGCACGTAACCTACCGCGTGCTGCCGATTGCCCCGATGGTCGAGGCGTTCATGCAGACGCTGGAGCCGGTGTTTGCAGGGCTGCCGCGCGACTCCACGGAAGAAAACCTGCAGGCTCGCTGTCGCGGCACGTTGCTGATGGCACTGTCGAACAAGACCGGTTCGCTGGTACTGACCACCGGCAACAAGAGTGAGATGGCGGTGGGTTATGCCACGCTGTATGGCGATATGGCAGGTGGCTTTGATGTACTCAAGGACGTGCCCAAGACGCTGGTGTTCCGCCTCGCCGAATACCGCAATACGCTGGGCCCGGTTATCCCGCAACGGGTAATCGATCGTCCGCCGTCTGCCGAACTGGCACCTGATCAGAAGGATGAAGACTCGCTGCCGCCGTATCCGGTGCTGGACGAGATTCTGCGTCTGTATATTGAGCACGACCTGTCTGCCAGTGCCATCATCGCTGCCGGCTTCGATGAGGATCAGGTCAAGCGCGTGGTGCGACTGGTCGATCTCAACGAATACAAACGCCGCCAGGCGGCTGTCGGGGCGCGTATCACCCAGCGTGGCTTCGGCCGTGATCGCCGTTATCCGATTACGTCAGGGTGGGCGATGGAGGACTAGCCAGCCGGCCTTTGGCCGGCAGCCTCAAGCCGCAAGCTTTAAGCTACAAGCTACAAGCTAAACACTAAACCGCGCTGCTTTTACTTGCAGCTTGAGGCTTGTAGCTTGCCGCTGCCCCACAAAAAAGCCCGCCATGGCGAATGCCGTGGCGGGCTTTTTAGTCGGGCAATGCTCAGTCGAGCAGACCGAAGGTGATGCGGTTCCAGAAGCTGCGGCGAGGTTCGCCGTTCTGGCTGACGCGAATTTCGCGCGGCAGTGAGGCAGCGGCGTCCTGGTACTGGCGCTCCATTTCGCGCTCCATTTGCGTTTTCGCCATGCGCGGCGGCGGGGCGGTAACAGCGTCGATCAGGCCAACGGAAGCGGATTCCAGCCAGTCCATTTCGGCCACGGCCGGCTCGACGTGATGCTTGAACTCGCCATCGACCAATGCCGGGTGTTCCGGATAGTTGAGCTTCAGTGTCTCCAGTGCGCTGTCTGCCAGATCCTGCATGGCCAGGCGGTTATAGCCGGCGACCATCAGTGCCAGGCCGTCACCCACTGAAGGGGTCTGCTGGAAGTTCTCGACCACGTAACGACCGCGGTTGGCCGCGGCCAGATAGGCGCCGCGCTTGAGATAGTAGTGGCCGACATGTACGTCGTAGGCTGCCAGCAGGTTACGCAGGTAAACCATGCGCGCGCGGGCGTCCGGTGCGTACTGACTGTTCGGGAAGCGGTTGATCAGCTGGGCGAAATCGTTGAACGAGTCGCGGGCGGCACCCGGGTCACGACGGGTCATGTCCAGCGGCAGGAAGCGTTCGATAATACCCTGGTCGCGGGTAAAGGAAGCCAGGCCACGAATGTAATAGGCGTAGTCGACGTTCTGGTGGGTGGGGTGCAGGCGGATGAAACGGTCGGCTGACGCGGTCGCGGCTTCCGGCTCATAGTTCTGGTAGTAGGCGTAGATCAGTTCAAGCTGAGCCTGCTCGGCATAGCGGCCGAAGGGGTAGCGGGCCTCAAGGGCGCGCAGGGTTTCAACAGCGGAACCGTAATTTTCTGCGTCCAGATCGGTCTGGGCCTTGCGATACAGCTCCGACTCGCTGAGCGACTCGTCAATCACCGGTGCGTTGGAAGAGCACGCTGCCAGCAGTGCCAGTACTCCGACCAGCAGCAGATGTTTCATCGACATATCATGACACCCGAATGGTTGGCGTGCGCTGTTTCCAGTGCGGCCGTCCTGTTATAGTTTGGGCCTTTGCAGCCTTGTCCGGACTTCCCGGACCAGCCGTATTTAACCACAGCGTCCGGTCGATTCCAAAAGGGATTGCGGCCGGTTCCGGCGCACAACGCCTTCCAGTGAGTTCCCCATGTCAGATCGTATTCGTTTGTCCGCACAGGTCAGCCCGGAATCGGGTGGTCAACGCCTGGACCAGGTGGCCGCGCAATTGTTCCCCGACTATTCCCGTTCCCGCCTGCAGGGCTGGATCAAGGACGGCAGTCTGCTGGTCGATGGTGAGGTCAAGCGCACCCGTGACATTGTGCTGGGTGGTGAGCGGCTGGAGCTGGATGCCGAGCGCGAGATTCAGGGCGAGTGGCAGGCCGAAGCCATCGATCTGGACATCATTTATGAAGACGACGCGCTGCTGGTGATCAACAAGCCTGCCGGCCTTGTCGTGCATCCGGCTGCCGGCCATCAGGACGGCACCCTGCTCAATGCCCTGCTGCACCACGCGCCTGAACTGGCCAAGGTGCCGCGTGCCGGCATCGTCCACCGGCTCGACAAGGACACCACCGGTTTGATGGTGGTGGCCAAGACCATCGAGGCGCAGACCGACCTGGTCGCCCAGCTGCAGGCACGCACTGTCAGCCGTGAATATGAATGTGTCGTGATTGGCGTGATGACGGCGGGCGGCAAGGTCGACCAGCCGATTGCCCGTCACGGTACCCAGCGTCAGAAGATGGCCGTTGTTGCCGGTGGCAAGACGGCGATCAGCCATTATCGGGTGATCAATCGTTTTCGCGCGCACACCCACGTCAAGGTCAAGCTGGAAACCGGGCGCACGCACCAGATTCGCGTGCACATGAGCTACATCCATTTTCCGCTAGTCGGCGATCCGGTCTATGGCGGCCGTCTGCGTATTCCGCCGGGGGCCAGCCCTGAGCTGATCAAGGAACTGCGCGAGTTTCCGCGTCAGGCGCTGCACGCACGCCGTCTTGAGCTGGAGCATCCGACCGACGGTCGCCACATGAGCTGGCAGGTGCCGCTGCCGGAAGACATGCAGCATCTGCTGGCGCTGCTGCGTGAGGACGGTGAGATCGGCGAATGAGCACCCTCTGGCTGACCGCCGACTGGCCCGCACCGGCCAATATACGCACCTGTATCACCACGCGTCAGGGTGGTTGCAGCCAGAGCGTATGGAAGGGATTCAACCTGGGTGACCATGTGGGCGATGACCCCGCCCATGTCGCTGCCAACCGCGCCGAGCTGGGGCGGGTGCTGGGGTGTCAGCCCGCCTGGTTGACCCAGGTGCATGGCACTGAGGTGTGCAAGGCCGACCCGACGCAGGTGCTTGAGGCGGACGCCAGTTGGACTGATCAGCCGGGCATCGCCTGTACCATCATGACCGCCGACTGTCTGCCGGCGTTGTTCTGTACCCGTGACGGGCAGCGCGTTGCGGCTGCGCACGCGGGTTGGCGCGGCCTGCTCGACGGGGTGCTGGAACAGACGGTCGCGACACTTGGCGGCTCGCCTGCTGACGTGCTGGTCTGGCTCGGTCCGGCCATTGGTCCGGCGGCGTTCGAAGTGGGTGCCGAAGTGCGTGAAGCCTTTATCGCTGCCGATCCACAAGCAGTAAGTGCCTTTGTGCCGTCCGAACGCGAAGGGCACTGGTTGGCGGATATCTATCAACTGGCGCGCCAGCGCCTCGCAGCGTCAGGTGTTACGTCGGTTTATGGTGGTGGCGAATGCACGTTTTCCGATGCCGAACGCTTCTACTCCTACCGTCGTGATGGGCAGACGGGGCGGCTTGCGTCCCTGATTTGGCTTACTGAGTGACAAAAAATTGACCCCAATCATCATGGGGTCACTTGAAAGCGTAATAATCGACCTCATAACTGTGTCATCGCAGATGAATACGCCCGCTACGAACTGTTCGGCCGGGCTCAGACTAGAGGACTTTTATTCATGCGCATTGACCGTATGACCAGCAAGCTTCAGGTCGCCCTGTCCGACGCACAATCCATGGCCGTCGGCCGCGACCATTCCCAGATCGACCCGCTGCACCTAGTGCTGGCGCTGATTGAGCAGCAGCACGGCTCGATCAAGCCGCTGCTAATGCAGGTCGGCTTTGATATCGCCGCCCTGCGCGCAGCGCTGAACGAGGCCATCGACAAACTGGCGACCGTCAGCAATCCAACTGGTGACGTCAGCCTGTCTACCGAGCTGGCACGTCTGCTCAACCAGGCTGACCGGCTGGCACAGAAGCAGGGCGACCAATTCATCTCCAGCGAACTGGTGCTTCTGGCGGCGATGGACGACCACACGACCGCCGGCAAGATTCTGCTGGGGCAGGGCGTCTCGAAGAAGGCGCTGGAAAACGCCATCAACAACCTGCGCGGCGGCGAGTCGGTCAACGACCCGAATGCCGAAGAGTCACGCCAGGCGCTGGACAAGTACACCGTCGACCTGACCAAGCGCGCCGAAGAGGGCAAGCTGGACCCGGTGATCGGCCGTGACGACGAAATTCGCCGTACCGTCCAGGTGCTGCAGCGTCGTACCAAGAACAACCCTGTGCTGATCGGCGAGCCCGGCGTGGGCAAGACCGCCATTGTTGAGGGCCTGGCCCAGCGTATCGTCAACGGTGAAGTGCCGGATGGCCTGAAAGACAAGCGCCTGCTGTCACTTGATATGGGGGCGCTGATCGCCGGTGCCAAGTTCCGTGGCGAGTTTGAAGAGCGCCTGAAGGCGGTGCTGAACGAACTGTCCAAGCAGGAAGGCCGCGTCATTCTGTTTATCGACGAGCTGCACACCATGGTCGGCGCCGGCAAGGCCGAAGGCTCCATGGATGCGGGCAACATGCTCAAGCCGGCGCTGGCGCGCGGCGAGCTGCATTGCGTTGGCGCAACCACGCTGGACGAGTACCGTCAGTATATTGAAAAGGATGCCGCGCTGGAGCGCCGCTTCCAGAAAGTGCTGGTCGATGAGCCCTCTGAAGAGGACACCATCGCGATTCTGCGTGGTCTGAAAGAGCGCTACGAAGTGCACCACAAGATCACCATCACCGATGGCGCGATCATTGCCGCAGCCAAGCTGTCGCACCGCTACATCACCGACCGTCAGTTGCCGGACAAGGCCATCGACCTGATCGATGAAGCGGCCAGCCGCATTCGCATGGAAATTGATTCCAAGCCCGAAGCGCTGGACCGTCTGGAGCGTCGCCTGATTCAGCTCAAGGTGGAGCGTGAGGCGCTGAAGAAGGAAGACGACGACGCCGCCCTCAAGCGACTGGAGAAATTGAAGGACGATATCGCCAAGCTCGAGCGTGAATACGCCGATCTGGAAGAAATCTGGAAGGCGGAAAAGGCAGACGTACAGGGCTCGGCGCAGATTCAGGAAAAGATCGAGCAGGCCAAGGCCGAGCTGGATCAGGCCCGTCGCAAGGGCGATCTGAACCGCATGGCCGAGCTGCAGTACGGCGTGATCCCGGATCTGGAGCGCAGCCAGCAGATGGCCGAGCAGCACACCAAGCCGGAAAACCAGCTGCTGCGCAACAAGGTCACCGACGAGGAAATCGCCGAGGTCGTCTCCAAGTGGACCGGGATTCCGGTGGCCAAGATGCTCGAAGGCGAGCGTGACAAGCTGCTGCGTATGGAAGATGCCCTGCACAAGCGGGTTATCGGTCAGAACGAAGCGGTGGTGGCGGTTTCCAACGCGGTGCGCCGTTCGCGGGCCGGTCTGGCCGACCCGAACCGCCCGAGTGGCTCGTTCATGTTCCTTGGTCCGACCGGTGTCGGTAAAACCGAGCTGTGCAAGGCGCTGGCCGAGTTTTTGTTCGATACCGAAGACGCCATGGTGCGGATCGACATGTCCGAGTTCATGGAGAAGCATTCGGTGGCTCGTCTGATCGGCGCGCCTCCGGGCTATGTCGGCTATGAAGAAGGCGGTTATCTGACCGAGGCGGTACGTCGCAAGCCGTACTCGGTGATCCTGATGGATGAGGTCGAGAAGGCGCATCCGGATGTGTTCAACGTGCTGCTGCAGGTGCTGGAAGACGGCCGTCTGACCGACAGCCAAGGCCGCACCGTCGATTTCCGCAACACCGTGGTGGTGATGACCTCCAACCTGGGGTCTGCGCAGATTCAGGAACTGGTGGGTGATCGCGAAGCGCAGCATGCGGCGGTGATGGACGCCCTGACGCAACACTTCCGGCCGGAGTTTATCAACCGGGTTGACGAGGTGGTTGTGTTTGAGCCGCTCGGCAAGGATCAGATCGCCGGTATCGCTGATATCCAGCTCAGCCGTTTGCGTCAGCGTCTGGCCGAACGCGAACTGGATCTGCAGCTCAGCGATGAGGCTCTGGAGAAACTGATCTCGGTTGGCTATGACCCGGTGTATGGCGCGCGGCCGCTCAAGCGCGCGATCCAGCGCTGGATCGAAAACCCGCTGGCTCAGCGTATCCTGGCTGGCGACTTTGCCCCGGGCGTGACTATTCACGCCAAGGTCGAAGGCGACGAGTTTGTGTTTACGGCCTGATTGATGTTGTATTGATGAGAAACCCCGCACGGGAGACCGTGCGGGGTTTTTTGTTGGTTTTCGGGTGTCGGTAGGTTGGGGTGGCAGCACGGCCACAGCATGCTGTGGCCCTACAAGTTGGGGGCCAGATTGCACGGTCTATGGGTCCCCGTTTACGCGGGCGAGTAGCGCAGGGCTGGCGGGAAATAGGACGGCAGCATGTCTGAGGCTCGCAGAGCCGAGTTCTGCCGGCCCCCGCCAGACCGAGCAACGCAGCGAACCCGAAGGGCCGCGTAGTCGGGGTGGCCTAGGGGGTGCAGGGGGAAATGGCCAAGCATTTCCCCCTGGTCGCCGTCAGGGCGAAAAGCGACGTCGCAGAGGCAAAAAAGCCCCGAGAAATCCCGAGGCTTTTTTAGTGCTAGCGAACGCTTACAGCAACATCGTCCGAATATCCCCCAGCAATTCACCCAGACGCCTGGTGAACTGCGCGGCCGCTGCGCCGTTGATGGCGCGGTGGTCGTAGGAGAGGGACAGTGGCAGCATCAACTGCGGCTGGAAGCTGGTGCCATCCCAGACCGGCTGCATGGTCGCCTTGGAGACCCCAAGAATCGCCACTTCCGGGCTGTTGACGATCGGCGTGAAGTAGGTGCCGCCGATGTGGCCCAGGCTGGAGATGGTGAAGCAGGCGCCCTGCATGGCGTCGGCTCCGAGCTTCTTGTTGCGCGCCTTGTCGGCGAGCTCGGCCGCTTCGGCTGCCAGCTGCAGCAGACTCTTCTTGTCGACATCACGGATCACCGGCACCAAAAGGCCGTCCGGGGTGTCGACGGCGAAGCCGATGTGCACGTACTGCTTCTGAATCAGCTGCTTGCCATTGGTCGCCAGCGAGACATTGAAGTTCGGCTGCTCACGCAGCAGATGGGCACAGGCCTTGAGCAGGAACGGCAGCACGGTCAGCTTGACGCCGGCCTTGTCGGCAGCCGCTTTCTGCTCCTTGCGGAAGGCTTCCAGCGCGCTGATGTCGGCCAGGTCGAACTGGGTGACATGCGGCACGTTGAGCCAGCTGCGGTGCAGGTTGCTGGCGCCGACCTGCTGCAGGCGGGTCATGTCGACGGTTTCGATCTCGCCAAACCGGGAGAAGTCGACCTCCGGCACCGGCGGGATGCCGCTGCCGCCAGCTGCGCCAGCAGGTGCAGCCTTGCGCTGCTGCATGACCGCCTGCACGTGCTTCTGCACATCTTCCTTGAGGATGCGCTCGCGCGGGCCGGTCGGCTTGACCTCGGTCAGATCAATACCGAACTCGCGGGCCAGCATGCGTACGGCCGGGCCGGCATGGACCTTGGCGCCTTCGCGGCTGGGGCCACCGACGGGCGGCGGGCTGGCCGGCTCTTCGCTGGCCTTGCTGCTGTTTGCAGCGGGCGCCTCGCTTTTGGCTTCTGCGCTCGGAGCGGCCTGCGGCTGAGCATCCTGCTTGGCCGAGCTGTCGCCGCCCTTGACCTGCATGTGCATGATCACGTCGCCGGTCTTGACGTCCTGCTCCAGCTTGATGTCGATCGACTCGATCACGCCGGAGAAGGGCGCGGGCAGCTCCATGCTGGCCTTGTCCGACTCCAGTACCAGCAGCGACTGGTCGGCGTCGACCTGATCGCCCTTGCTGACCAGAATTTCGATCACGCGTGCACTGTCGGTACCCAGGTCCGGGACCTTGACGGCTTCGCTGCGGCTGCTGGCGCTGGCGGCAGGCTTGCTGTCTTCGGCTTTCGGCTCGGGCTTCTGCTCAGCCTTGGACGCGGTTTCGGCAGGTTTGTCATTGCTGTCAGCCTGCTTTGGTTGTGCGTCGCCCTCGACTTCCAGTTCGATCAGCGGGTCGCCCTCTTTCAGGCTGTCGCCCAGCTTGAATTTGATCGACGTGACCTTGCCTGCCTTGGGCGAGGGGATTTCCATGCTGGCCTTGTCGGACTCGACAACAGCCAGCGATTGTTCAGCTTCGACCTGATCGCCTTCCTTGATCAGAATTTCAATGACCTCGCCTTCACCGCCGAGGTCGGGCACCTTGATGAGTTCACTCATGGCGTCGCTCCTTAGCAGTCCAGCGGATTGGGTTTGTCAGCATCCAGGCCAAAGGCCTTGAGCGCATCGGTCAGCACCTTGGGCTTGAGTTTGCCCTGCTCGACCAGCGCGCTGAGTGCGGTATAGGCAACCCAGTGGCGATCCACCTCGAAGAAGTGACGCAGCTTGCGACGGCTGTCGCTGCGGCCGAAGCCGTCGGTGCCGAGCACCTTGTAGGGCGCCGGCACCCACTGGCGAATCTGATCGGCATACAGCTTCATGTAGTCGGTAGCGGCGATGACCGGGCCCTGACGCTTGTCCAGACACTGCTCGACGAAGCTGGTCTTGGGCTTGCGAGTCGGGTGCAGGCGGTTGTCGCGCTCGACTGCCAGACCGTCGCGGCGCAGTTCGTTGAAGCTGGTAACGCTCCAGATGTCGGCGCTGACGCCAAAGTCGCTCTTGAGGATGGCGGCGGCTTCGCGTACTTCGCGCAGGATGGTGCCAGAGCCCATCAGCTGCACGTGCAGATCGCCCGGCTTGCCGGTGGAGTCGAGCAGATACATGCCGCGCATGATGCCATCTTCCACACCTTTGCCCTTGGGCATGGCCGGTTGGGTGTAGGCTTCGTTCATGACGGTCAGGTAGTAGTAGACGTTCTCCTGCTCCTCCATCATGCGGCGCGCGCCCTCGCGGATGATCACCGCCAGTTCATAGCCGTAGGTTGGGTCGTAGCTGCGACAGTTGGGGATGGTCGATGCCAGCAGGTGGCTGTGACCGTCCTCGTGCTGCAGACCCTCACCGTTCAGGGTGGTGCGGCCTGCGGTGCCGCCTATCAAAAAGCCCTTGGCGCGGCTGTCGCCGGCGGCCCAGGCCAGATCGCCGATACGCTGGAAGCCGAACATCGAATAGAAGATGTAGAACGGCAGCATCGGCTGGTTGTGAGTGCTGTAGGCTGTACCGGCCGCAATCCAGCTGGACATCGCACCGGCTTCGTTGATGCCTTCCTCGAGGATCTGACCTTTCTTGTCCTCGCGATAGAACATCACCTGATCCTTGTCGACCGGCTCATACAGCTGACCGACCGAGGAATAGATGCCGAGTTGACGGAACATGCCTTCCATGCCGAAGGTACGGGCTTCGTCCGGCACGATGGGGACGATGCGCGGGCCGAGTTCCTTGTCCTTGACCAGTTGCGACAGGATGCGCACGAAAGCCATGGTGGTCGAGATTTCACGGTCGCCGGTGCCGTCCAGAATGGCTTTCAGGGTGTCCAGCGGCGGAACCGGCACGCGCTTGCTCTCGACGCGGCGCTGGGGCATGTAGCCACCCAGTGCTTCGCGGCGGGCGTGCAGGTACTTGTATTCGGCACTGCCTTCCTCCGGTTTGAAGAACGGCAGCTTTTCCAGTTCGTCGTCGTTGACCGGAATGTCGAAGCGGTCGCGGAATTTCTTCAGGCTGTCGATATCGACTTTCTTGGTGTTGTGCGCGGTGTTCTGACCCTGGCCGGCACCGGTGCCGTAGCCCTTGATGGTCTTGGCCAGAATGACCGACGGCTGGCCTTCGTGGTTGACCGCCTCATGGTACGCGGCATACACCTTGTACGGATCATGGCCGCCCCGGTTGAGCTTCCAGATTTCCTCGTCGGAGAGGTCCTTGACCATTTCCTTGAGCTCGGGGCGGGTGCCGAAGAAGTGCTCGCGCACGAACGCACCGTCCTTGGCCTTGTAATTCTGGTAGTCGCCGTCGACGGCTTCTTCCATACGCTGTTGCAGCAGGCCGTTGTCGTCCTTGGCGAACAGCGGGTCCCACATGCGGCCCCAGATGACTTTGATGACGTTCCAGTCGGCACCGCGGAAGCTGCCTTCCAGTTCCTGGATAATCTTGCCGTTGCCGCGCACCGGGCCGTCCAGACGCTGCAGGTTGCAGTTGATCACGAAGATCAGGTTATCCAGTTTCTCGCGACCGGCCAGTGAGATGGCGCCGAGGGTTTCCGGCTCGTCGGTTTCACCGTCGCCGACAAAGCACCAGACCTTCTGCTTGCCCGGCTCGATAAAGCCGCGGTGCTCGAGGTACTTCATAAAGCGCGCCTGATAGATCGCCTGAATCGGGCCCAGGCCCATGGAGACGGTCGGGAACTGCCAGAAGTCGGGCATCAGCCACGGGTGCGGGTAGGAGGACAGCCCCTTGCCGTCGACCTCCTGGCGGAAGTTCTCCATCTGCTCTTCGCTGATGCGGCCTTCCATGAACGCGCGGGCGTAGATGCCGGGCGAGGCATGGCCCTGGAAGAAGACCAGGTCACCACCGTGCTCCTCGGTTGGCGCCTTGAAGAAATAGTTGAAGCCGATGTCGTACAGAGTCGCGCTGGAGGCGAAGGTGGAGATGTGGCCACCCAGATCCGGGTCCTGCTGGTTGGTGCGCATGACCATGGCCAGCGCGTTCCAGCGGACCAGCGAGCGAATGCGGCGCTCCATGAACAGGTCGCCTGGCATGCGGGCTTCGTGGGTGACCGGAATGGTGTTGCGATACGGTGTGGTAATGGCGTAGGGCAGCGGGGTGCCGCTGCGGCTGGCCAACTCGCCAAGCCGGGTCATCAGGTAGTGCGCGCGGTCTTCACCCTCGTTGTCGAGGACGGACTCCAGCGCGTCGAGCCATTCCTGGGTTTCGAGTGGATCAATATCATCGTGCTTCATTGTGGTCTCCAGACCTTGTGGGCCTTGCAAGTGCCGGAAGCGGTCGCGAACCTGCCGATCGGAGGGTGTCGACCTGGGCTTGCCAAACACCTGTGGGTGTTGTGACAGGGTGTGTTGGAATTTGTTCTGTAGTTTTACTACATAAAATCAGCTTTATCCAGTCCGCAAAGGTCTAATTTGTAGTTGTACTACATTCAGACTATCTGGTCATGTTGCGCCGCTTCCCCGTCGGCAGCCATCGTGGCAAGCTGCTGTTTCGGTTCATGAACAGGATAGACCATGCCATCTACGCTGCCCCCGCTGCCGGAGTCCCTGCAGGCAACCCGTGATCATCATCTTGCCCAGTGGGCGGCCGCGCTCGCCCAGGCGGGGCTGGCCGAGCGTCGGTCGGAGCTCGGTGAGGTTTTTGAAACAGAGCTGGCGCAGGTGCTGGCAGCCAGTGACTTCGTGGCAGAGCAGTTACGCCGTGATCCTTTGCTGGCCTGGCGGCTGGTGGAGCAGGGGCGTTTGACCCGCTCACTCGAAGAGGGCGAGCTGCGTGGCCTGCTGCAGCAGGTGCTGGAAGGCTGTGACAGTGAGGAGCAACTGGCGCAGCGTCTGCGCCGCTTTCGTCAGTGGCAGCAGGTGCGCATCATCTGGCGCGACCTGACCCGCCGGGCGGCATTGAAGGAAACCACCCGTGATCTCTCGGATATGGCCGACGCCTGCATCGACGAGGCCTATCAGTGGCTGTACCGGCTTTGCTGTACCAGCTTCGGCGAGCCGGTCAGTCGTGACGGTGTGCCGCAGCACATGGTGGTATTGGGTATGGGCAAATTGGGCGCGGTCGAGCTGAATCTGTCGTCCGATATTGACCTGATCTTTGCCTATCCCGAGGCAGGTGAGACCCGCGGTGGTCGTCGCAGCCTGTCGAATCAGGAGTTTTTCATTCGCCTGGGGCAGAAGCTGATCAAGGCGCTGGATGCGCCCACGGTCGATGGCTTTGTGTTCCGTGTTGACATGCGCCTGCGACCCTATGGCGACAGCGGTGCGCTGGTGTTCAGCTTTGACGCGCTGGAACAGTATTACCAGAGCCAGGGGCGCGACTGGGAGCGCTATGCCATGATCAAGGCGCGGGTGGTGGCTGGTGACCAGCAGGCCGGCGCCGAGCTGCTGGCGATGCTGCGGCCGTTTGTCTACCGGCGTTACCTGGATTTCGCCGCGATTGATGCGCTGCGCACGCTCAAGCAGATGATTCAGCGCGAGGTGCAGCGCAAGGGCCTGCACGACAACGTCAAACTGGGCTCTGGTGGCATCCGCGAGGTCGAGTTTATCGGTCAGGCGTTCCAGTTGATTCACGGAGGGCGTGACCGCAGCTTGCAGCAGCGGCCGATTCTGGGGGTACTGAAAACCCTGGGTGAGAATAACTACCTGCCTGCTGAAGCAGTGCAGGAACTGACCGATGCTTATGGCTTTTTGCGTGATACCGAACACGCCCTGCAGGCGGTTGATGACCGTCAGACGCAGATGCTGCCGACTGATCCGCAAGGTCAGGCGCGGATTGCCTGGATGCTCGGTTTCTCCGGTTGGGAGACTTTTCGTGAACACCTGGATGCAGAGCGCTGGCGTGTAGCCCGGCATTTTGCCGGCGTGATTGCAGACCCGGACGAAGACGAGGGCGAGCTGCAGTCGAGTCAGGTTGACTGGGTGCCGTTGTGGGATGGCACCCTGGAGCCGGAGCAGGGACTGCAGCAACTGACAGAGGCTGGCTACACCGAAGCGCCGGCGGCCTGGAAACGCCTGCAGGATCTGCTCGGTTCGGCCAGGGTGCGCGCCATGCAGCGGGCGGGGCGTGAGCGGCTGGATATCTTCATGCCGCGGCTGCTGGCCATGGCCTGCGAGCAGGATAATCCCGATCTGGCTCTGGAGCGCGTGCTGCCCCTGGTCGAGGCAGTGGCGAGGCGCTCTGCCTATCTGGTGCTGCTGACCGAGAATCCGGGTGCACTGCGTGAGCTGCTGGTGCTGTGTGCGGCCAGCCCCTGGATCGCCGAGCAGATTGCCCGCTACCCGGTGGTTCTGGATGAGCTGCTGAACGCCGGACGACTTTACCGGCCACCGGTCGCAGAGGAGCTGGCCGACGAGCTGCGTCAGCAGTTGCTGCGCATCCCCGAGGACGATCTTGAGCAGCAGATGGAAACCCTGCGCTATTTCAAGCGTGCGCACGTGCTGCGCATTGCTGCCTCGGAAATCGCGGGCACCCTGCCGCTGATGAAGGTAAGTGATTACCTGACCTGGATGGCGGAAGCGATCCTGCAGCAGGTGCTGATGCTGGCGTGGCGCGAAATGGTTGCCCGCCACGGCCGCCCGGCGCGGGCCGACGGATCGCGCTGCGAACTGGATTTCATCATTGTTGGTTATGGCAAGGTCGGCGGTATTGAGCTGGGGCATGGCTCCGATCTGGACCTGGTGTTTATCCACGACGGTGATCCGCAGGCCGATACCGATGGTGAGCGACCGATTGAGGGCAGCAAGTTCTTCACCCGGCTGGGGCAGCGGGTGATCCACATGCTCAATACCCAGACGGTTTCCGGGGCATTGTACGAGGTGGATATGCGCCTGCGGCCGTCCGGCGATTCCGGGCTGCTGGTCAGCTCGCTGGCGTCGTTCTCGCGCTATCAGCTGGATGAGGCCTGGACCTGGGAGCATCAGGCACTGGTGCGGGCACGTGCGCTGGTCGGCTGTGAACGTCTTGCCGAACGCTTTCAGGCGCTTCGGGCTCAGGTGTTGGGCCGCCAGCGCGATGAGCAAACGCTGCTGCGCGAGGTCAGCGACATGCGCCAGAAGATGCGCGACAACCTCGGTACCAAGGCAACGCGGGCCGGTACAACGGCAGATGCCTTCACCGCAGCGCAATTGTTTGATCTCAAGCAGGACGCAGGTGGTATCGTTGACATCGAATTTATGGTGCAATATGCGGTTCTTGCCTGGTCGTGCCGGTACCCCGAATTACTGCGCTACACCGACAACATCAGGATTCTTGATGAGCTGCAAAACGCCGGTCTGATCGCCGGTGAGGATGTCACCAGCCTGCAGGAGGCTTACAAGGCCTACCGGGCTGCAGCTCATCGCCTGGCTCTACAGAATCAGCCGGGCAAAGTAAGCGGCGACCAGTTTCATGATTTCCGACACGGGGTCATCAAGCTCTGGCAGCAGGTGCTGCCACCCCAGGAGCCGATCCCCGATACGCGGGTGTGATCGGCTAGGGCGCGCTCAGGCAGAAACCAAGAACGCAAGACTGATTGAATAGATACGTATGGAGCTGGCTGCTATGTCGATGGCCGATCGTGATGGTCTAATCTGGTTTGATGGTGAAATGATTCCCTGGCGTGAAGCCAATATTCACGTGCTCACGCACTCGCTGCACTACGGCATGGGCGTATTCGAAGGCGTCCGTGCCTACAAGACCCCGGATGGCACCGCCATCTTCCGTCTGGACGCTCACACCGATCGCCTGTTCGATTCCGCCCACATCATGGGCATGAAGATTCCCTTTACCAAGGAACAGCTGAACGAGGCGCAGCGCGCCGTGGTTCGCGAGAACAACCTGGAAACCGCCTATATTCGCCCGCTGGTGTTCTACGGGTCCGAAGGCATGGGCATCCGCGCTGACAACCTGAAGGTACATGTTGCCATCGCAGCCTGGCATTGGGGTGCCTACATGGGCGAAGAAGCACTTGAGCGCGGCATCAAGATTCGCACCAGTTCCTTCACCCGTCACCACGTCAACATCACCATGACCCGTGCCAAGGCCAGCGGTGCCTACATGAACTCCATGCTGGCGCTGCAGGAAGCGGTCTCCGCCGGTGCCGACGAGGCGCTGCTGCTGGATCCGGAAGGCTATGTTGCCGAGGGCTCGGGCGAGAACGTATTCATCGTCAAGAACGGCACCATCTACACCCCGGAAGTGACTGCCTGCCTGAACGGCATTACTCGCGCAACTGTGCTGGCGCTGGCGTCGCAGTTCAATATCCCGGTTGTCGAGAAGCGTATTACCCGCGACGAGGTGTATATCGCCGACGAGGCCTTCTTCACGGGTACCGCCGCCGAAGTTACGCCGATTCGCGAGCTGGATTGCCGCCAGATCGGTGCAGGCCGTCGCGGTCCGATCACTGAAAAACTGCAGAAGGCGTACTTCGATCTGGTCACCGGCCAGACCGCAGAGCACGCCGAATGGCGGACACTGGTCGGTTGATGGCTGCAAGCGGCAAGCCTCAAGCGGCAAGTATTTGCGCGCCGCTCGGGGTTTGTTGCTTGAGGCTTGAAGCTTGAAGCTTATGAACATCCTGATTATCGGTCCCAGCTGGGTTGGCGACATGGTGATGGCGCAGACGCTGTTCACCTGTCTGAAGCAACGCCATGGTGACGACTGCATGATCGATGTGCTGGCGCCTGACTGGAGCCGGCCGATTCTCGAGCGCATGCCGGAAGTGCGCAGCGCGCTGAGCTTTCCGCTCGGTCATGGCGCGCTGGAGCTTGCTACCCGGCGGCGCATTGGTCGCAGTCTGGCCGGTCAGTACGATCAGGCGATTCTGCTGCCCAACTCCCTCAAGTCAGCGCTGGTTCCCTTCTTTGCCGATATTCCGCTGCGCACCGGTTGGCGTGGCGAGATGCGCTACGGTCTGCTCAACGACGTGCGCAAGCTGGACAAGGACGCCTACCCGCTGATGATCGAGCGCTTTATGGCGCTGGCCTATGAGCCGGGCACCGAGTTGCCGACACCCTATCCGCGTCCGTCGCTGCAGATTGATCCGGCATCGCGTGATGCGGCATTGGCGCATTTTGGCCTGGAGCGTGATCGTCCGGTGCTGGCGCTGTGCCCGGGGGCCGAATTTGGCGAGGCCAAGCGCTGGCCGTCGGAGCACTATGCTGCCGTGGCCGAAGCGCGCATTCGGCAGGGCTGGCAGGTCTGGCTGTTCGGCTCGAAAAATGACCATGCGGTTGCCGAACAAATTCGCGCTCGCCTGATTCCAGGGTTGCGCGAAGAGTCGACCAACCTGTGTGGCGATACCAGTCTGGCTCAGGCGATTGACCTGCTGTCGTGCGCTGATGCGGTGGTCAGCAATGACTCGGGGCTGATGCATGTGGCTGCGGCGCTGAATCGCCCGTTGGTGGCGGTCTACGGCTCGACCTCGCCCGGTTTTACGCCGCCGTTGGCTGACCAGGTGGAAATGGTGCGGCTGGGCCTGGATTGCAGCCCCTGCTTTGATCGGACTTGCCGATTTGGTCATTACAACTGTCTGCGTGATCTGGCACCTGCCCAGGTGGACGCAGCGCTGGATCGGCTGGTAGGCGATCTGCTGCCCGACCCGCAGGACAGCTGATCCTGATGCGGGTGCTGCTGATCAAGACGTCCTCGCTCGGGGATGTCATTCATACCCTCCCGGCATTGACCGATGCTGCGCGCGCTATCCCCGGCATCCGTTTCGACTGGGTGGTGGAAGAGGGCTTTGCCGAAATTCCGTACTGGCATCCGGCCGTGGAGGCCGTGATTCCGGTGGCCATTCGTCGTTGGCGCAAGAAGCCGTTTCAGGCAGTGCGCAGCGGTGAGTGGGGCAACTTCAAACGCCGTCTGCGCGAGACTGACTATGATTTGGTGATCGATGCCCAAGGCCTGCTCAAGAGCGCCTGGCTGACCCGCTATACCAGCGCCGAGGTGGTAGGGCTGGATCGGGACTCGGCCCGTGAGCCGCTGGCCGCACGCTTTTATCAACGTCGGCTGCCAGTGCCGTGGGGCCAGCATGCGGTGGAGCGGACACGTCAGCTGTTTGCCCAGGCGCTTGGCTACACGCTGGAGGAAGGGCTGGGGGATTACGGTCTCGACCGCGCGGCATTGGGTGCCGAATCTGCCAGCACCCCTTACGTGGTGCTGTTGCACGGCACCACCTGGGTGACCAAACACTGGCCCGAGCTGTATTGGCGGCAACTGGCCGAGCGGCTGGTTGCCAGCGGTGTTGACGTGCGCCTGCCGTGGGGCAGCCTCGATGAGCAGGCCCGTGCGCTGCGCATTGCCGAGGGGCTCGAAGGCGCTATCGTACTGCCTCGGCTGCCGCTGCGCGATGTTGCCCGCCAGCTGGCCGGTGCCAGCGCCTGTGTCGCAGTCGATACCGGGCTCGGCCATCTGGCAGCGGCGCTGGATGTGCCGACCCTGTCGCTGTTCGGGCCAACCAATCCGGGCTTCACCGGCGCCTACGGTCGCGCGCAGCAGCATCTGGCCAGTGATTTTGCCTGTGCACCCTGTCTGCGCAAGCAGTGCAGCTACCAGCCGACCCCTGAGGATGCCCGCCGGTTCGATCTGACCCGCGAGCAACCACTGTGCTTTACTCGACTTGACCCCGACAGGGTCATGCAGCACCTGCGACCGCTGCTGTCCAACAAGAGAATCGTCTGATGCAGCTGGCTTTTGTGCTTTACAAGTATTTTCCCTTTGGCGGTTTGCAGCGTGACTTCATGCGCATCGCCAAGGTGTGTCAGGAGCGCGGACACCGTATTCGCGTCTATACCCTGATCTGGGAAGGTGATACTCCCGAGGGGTTTGAAGTGTTGGTGGCCCCCGTCAAGGCCCTGAGTAATCATCGCCGTAACGAGAAATTCACCGCCTGGATCCAGGCTGACCTGGCCAAACGCCCTGTCGACCGGGTGGTTGGCTTCAACAAGATGCCGGGGCTGGATGTTTACTATGCTGCCGATCCCTGCTTCGAAGACAAGGCGCAGACCCTGCGCAACCCGCTGTATCGCATCTCCAGCCGTTACCGCCACTTTGCCGAGTACGAGCGGGCGGTATTCTCGCCTGCTGGCAAGACGCAGATTCTGATGATCTCCGAGGTACAGCAGCCGCTGTTTACCAAACACTATAAAACCCCGCTGGATCGCTTCCATCTGCTGCCGCCGGGCATCGCACCGGATCGTCGGGCACCGGCCAACGCGGCCGAGATTCGCGCCGAATTCCGCGCTGAGTTCGGTCTGGCGGACGACGAACTGCTGCTGGTGCAGATCGGCTCCGGGTTTATCACCAAGGGTGTGGACCGCTCGATTCGCGCACTCGCGGCGCTGCCAGCTGACCTGCGCAAGCGCACCAGGCTGATGGTGATCGGTCAGGATGATCCCGGCACCTTCCAGCGCATCGCGCGCTCGCTGGCGGTGGATGACCGGGTGATCTTCATGAAGGGGCGCAGCGATGTACCGCGCTTTTTGCTGGGCGCCGATTTGCTGATTCATCCCGCCTACAACGAAAACACTGGCACTGTGCTGCTTGAAGCGCTGGTGGCGGGTCTGCCGGTGCTGGTGACGGATGTGTGCGGTTACGCCCATTACATCAGCGAGGCAGACTGTGGCCTGGTTGTGCCGTCACCATTCAAGCAGAGTCAGCTCGACCAGATGTTGAGCGACATGCTGAACAACTCAGCCTTGCGCAAGGAGTGGAAAGCCAATGCCCTGCGGTTTGCCGATCAGGCCGATCTCTACAGCCTGCCTGAGCGTGCTGCGGATGTGATCCTGGGAGCTGGCGCGTGAGCAATACCCTGATTCTGCGCGAGCCTTTCCTCAGTCTGTGGGCCAATCGCGACGCCTTCGATGCGGTGGAAGCGCTGCAAGGCGAGGTATTTCGCGAACTTGAAGCACGCCGCACGCTGCGCACGGAAGTCAATGGCAAGGGTTATTTCGTCAAGATTCATCGTGGCGTCGGGTGGGCCGAGATTTTCAAGAATTGGTCGACCCTCAAGCGCCCGGTGCTGGGCGCAGGGCAGGAGTGGCAGGCGATAAAGGCACTGACCGCTGCCGGCATCAATACCATGACGGCGGTAGCCTTTGGTGAGCGGGGCAGCAACCCTGCTGCACAGCACTCGTTCATCATTACCGAAGAGCTGGCGCCGACCATCAGTCTTGAAGATTACAGTCGTGACTGGCTGCATAAGCCGCCGGCTCCGGGCATCAAATGGGCGCTGATCCGCCGGGTAGCCGAGATGACTGCGGCCATGCACCGAGCTGGCGTCAATCACCGCGATTGCTACATCTGTCACTTCCTGCTGCATACCGACCGGCCGATGGATGCGAGTGATTTCAAGCTGTCGATCATCGATCTGCACCGCGCGCAAATTCGTCCGACCGTGCCCCGGCGCTGGCGCGACAAGGATCTGGCCGGGCTGTATTTCTCGGCACTCGAGATCAGCCTGACCCGACGCGACAAGCTGCGGTTTCTGCGCGCCTATTTTGCAGCCCCGCTGCGTGAGACCCTGCGGCTCGAAGCGCCTCTGCTGGCTCTGCTCGAGCGTAAGGCGCAGAAGTTGCTGGCCCGTTTCGAGCGCAAGTATGCGCCGGGGGCCGATGAATGAAACGCTGGACCCTGAACCCCGAGTACGCTACCGGGGAGAGTGGTCGGCTGTTCGCCGATCTGGATAAGGTGTTTGCGCTAGAAGGTGAGTTGATTACCTTCAGCCCGATTAGCACTGTGCATAAAGTATTTGTCGGGGATCGTCACTACTACGTCAAGCGTTACACCAGCAATGGGAAAGGTATTCGGCAATACTTTGGGCGCTGCCGAGTGCAGAGCGAATGGAAGAACCTGTTGATGTTCCATGCCTGGGGTATTCCTTCAGTCAACGTGGCGGCATTCGGGCTCGAACGAAGCGCTGGAAAGTTCATCAGAGGAGCGCTGGTTACCGAAGAACTGGCTGATACGCGAGATCTGGCCGAGCTCGCCAACCGTGATGATGTGCGTCTGCGAGATCGGAAATGGGTTGCCCATGTGTCGCGGCAAATCGCATGGTCGACCAAGATGATGCACGATCAGGGTTTTACCCATAACGATCTGAAGTGGCGCAACTTGCTGGTAGACAAACGTGCGCTTGGCAATGTGTACTTCATTGACTGTCCTGGCGGCAGTTTCTGGTGGGGCCCCATGCTGCGCTACCGGATCATCAAGGATTTGGCCTGCCTCGACAAAGTTGCCAAGCATCACCTTAGCCGTAGCCAGCGGCTGGCGTTCTACAAGCTGTATCTGGGCAAACAGCGTCTCGATGGTGCAGATCGCAAACAACTGCGCGCGATCCTGAGCTTCTTCAAGGGCCGAGAATGACGCGTACTCCCTTCATTGCCGTCAACGCCCGGGATGTGTTGTCCCGGCATAGTCTCGACAGCTTCGAGGCGCTTTGGACGCTCAAGGCTGATGCCGTTGACGCGCCGAATACGGGGCGCGGTGGCTGGAGCAGTGTCTGTCGTCTGGAGCTGGAGGATGCCAACGGTCAAGTGCAGCGCTTTTATCTCAAGCGACAGGACAACCACTGCACCCGTACCCTTAAAAGCCCCCTGGGGGAGCCGACCTTCGCCCGCGAGTTCCGCGCCATTCAAACCTATGCCAGGCAGGGTATTCCGGCGCTCGAGGCGGCGTTCTTCGCCCAGCGCAACGAAAGGGGGCATGCGCAGGCGGTGTTGTTGACCCGTGCGCTGGACGACTACGCTCCGCTGGATGAGTGGTTCGAGCGCTGGAGTCAGCTGTCGTCAGCCGAAATTCGTACCTTGATCCAGTCTGCGGCTGCGCTGGTTCGCGCACTGCATAATGCCGATCGTATTCATAACTGCCTGTATCCCAAGCATGTGTTTTTACGACTGCACAGCGATGGTGCTGGCGCACGACTGATCGATCTGGAGAAAACCCGACGGGCCATTTTCGGGCAGCGCGATCAGATTCGGGATCTGGATACCCTGCATCGGCGCAGTCTGGTGCCCAGCCGAAGTCAGCGCCTGCGTTTTGTCCTGGCCTATCTGGGCAAGCCTCGCCTTGACGCTGAAGCACGAGCCTTTGTCCGTGCCCTGCTGCGCCGTACCACTGGAAAGGGAATGAAGCGATGAGCCTGACAACCGATCTGTGCGGCGCTGGTCGCGAACCGCCGCTGTCGCTTGTCCTGTCGCTGCCTGAGGGAGAAGCGAGGGTACAGCGCTGGTTGCGCGTGTTGCCCGGCAAGCGACTGGTCGCTCAGGTTGAAATTGCCGGCTCGGTGCGGCTGCTCAAGCTGTTTATTGCGCAAGGTGCCGAGCGTCACTGCGCGCGCGAGGCGTCCGGTATTCGGGCGCTGCAAACGCAGGGCGTCGCCACGCCTGAGCTGCTGGGCGAGGGCGAAATTGAAGGGGGCGGCCGCTATTTGCTCAGCGCCTACCTGATTGGTGCTGAAACCCTGCAGCAACGCTGGGAAGCGCTGCCCGCCCGGCAGCCGGGCGACGCTGACGCGCTGAATCTGCTCGGTCAAGCTCTCAGCCTGATTGGCACCATGCACCACCGCGGCCTGGTTCAGACCGATTTGCATCTGGGCAACTTCCTGTATCACGAAGCGCAGCTGTACGTCATTGATGGCGATGCCGTAGAGGCCTTGAGCCCGGGCACTCCGCTTACTCCGGCACAGGCAGAAGACAACCTGGCGATCTTTTTTGCCCAGCTTGATCCAGAGTGGGATGAGCTCTGCGAGCTGCTGCTGATCGGTTACCTGCAGCACAACCCACTGGTGCTCAATCCCGACCGGCTGGCAGCTCAGATCAAGCGCGTGCGTCAGCGCCGGCTCGACGACTTTCTCGGCAAGACTCTGCGTGATTGCACCCAGTTCTCGGTCAAACGCAGCTGGGCGCGGTTTACTGCAGTCGTGCGCACCGAGTATCAACGTCTGGCATCGCTGCTCGCTGCACCAGATGACGCGTTGGCCGGCCAAACGCTGCTCAAGGACGGCGGAAGCAGTACGGTTGGCTGCGCTGTCGCTGATGGAAAGTCGGTGGTTATCAAGCGCTATAACATCAAGGGGTTCGGTCACTGGCTGACCCGCTTCTGGCGACCAAGCCGCGCCTGGCACTCCTGGCTGGCAGCGCATCGGCTGCAGTTTCTCGGCATCCCCACCCCGGCACCGCTGGCCATGATGGAGCAGCGTTTCGGCCCGCTGCGACTGCGGTCGTGGCTGATAACTGAATACTGTTACGGGGTCGACCTGCTGCGCCATCTCGGCGAAGATGGTCAGAGGTTGCCAGACGATGCTACCGCGACAGCACTGCTTAAGCTTTTTGCTCAACTGGTCGAGGCCAGAATCAGTCACGGAGATTTCAAGGCAACGAATCTGCTGTGGCTGGATGGAAGGGTGATTTTGATCGATCTGGACGCGATGCAGGCGCACACACGTATTGCTGGCTGGCAGCGTGCATGGCAGAAGGATCGACAACGGTTTATCCGTAACTGGCCTGCTGCAAGCCCGCTTGCATGCTGGCTGGAAGAGCGCATGCCGCGTTTTTAACCTAATTTTGGACTTCGAAAAAAGAGGATTCCCGTGGGATTTACTGTACTTGGCCTGTCTGGCGCCCTGAGCCATGACCCTTCTGCGGCCCTTTATATTGATGGCAAACTGATTGCTGCCGTCGAAGAAGAGCGATTTGTGCGTGACAAGCACGCCAAGAACCGGATGCCCTACGAGTCGGCGAAGTTCTGTCTTGAGCAGGCCGGCATCACGCCTGCCGATGTGGACGTTGTCTGCATTCCGTTTGCGCCCATCAGTCTATTTGGCAGCAAGGCGCGCTGGCACTACGCCAAGCGTTACTGGTATGCCCCTGATCGTTCACTGGACGCGCTGCTGACCGGCAATCGCCGCTTCAAACGTTATCGCAAGAAGATTCTCTGGTGCCTCGAACAGCTGGGCTTTGAGGCCAAGAAGGTGCGTCTGGAGCCGGTGGAGCATCACCTGGCGCATGCATCCAGTGCCTATCACTGTTCGGGCTTTAGCGAAAAGACTGCGATTCTCGGCATCGACGGCAAGGGTGAGTACGCCACCACCTTCTTCGGCTGGGGTGAAAACGGCAGGATCCACAAGATCAAGGAATTCTACGATCCGGATTCGCTGGGCGGTCTGTACGGCGCAATTACCGAATACCTCGGCTTCGAAATGCTCGACGGCGAGTTCAAGGTCATGGGTATGGCGCCCTACGGTGACGCCGCCAAGTACGACTTCTCCCGGCTGGCCAAGTTCGAAAATGGCGAGCTGATCATCAACACCGATTACGCCAACGTTATCGGCTTCCGCCGCTACAAGGAAAAAGGCAAGGGCTACTACTTCTCGCCCAAGCTGATCGAATGGCTGGGGCCCAAGCGTGAAGGCGACATCGCCGACGACCCCTATATTCATTACGCTGCCGCGATGCAGGCGCTGTTCGAAAAATTGGCGCTGGAGATGATTGACTACTATCTCGGCGACATTCTGAAGGAAACCGGCCGACTTGCCTTTGCCGGTGGCTGTGCACTGAACGTCAAGCTTAACCAGCGCATCATCGCGCGGCCGGACGTCAAGGAGCTGTTCGTACAGCCGGCTTCTGGTGACGCCGGCACCGCTGTGGGTGCTGCTGCCTTTGTCTCGGTCAAGAACGGCGTGCCGGTCGAGAAGATGGAACACGTCTACCTGGGCCCCTCATACAGTAACGAAGACATCATTGCTGCCTGCGCCCGTCATCCGAACAAGCCCCAATGGCAAAAGATCGACGATGTGCCGCAGGAAATCGCCAAGGTGCTGGTTGAAGGTAATCCGGTCGCCTGGTTCCAGGGTCGCATGGAGTTTGGCCCGCGGGCACTGGGCGGTCGTTCGATTATCGGTTGCCCGAGTATTGCAGGCGTAGCCGATCGCATCAACGAGCAGATCAAGTTCCGCGAGCGCTGGCGCCCGTTCTGCCCCTCAATGCTGGATACCGTTGCCCCGCAGATGCTCAGCGTTGATCACCCGTCGCCCTTCATGACGTTCACCTTCGACGTCAAGGAAGGCTGGGCCGAGCGTGTACCGGAGGTTGTGCACGAGGACGGTACCGCGCGTGCCCAGGTACTCAAGCGCGAATTCAATCCGCGCTACTACGATCTGATGAAGGAACTGGAAGCAATGACTGGCAACGGGGTGGTGCTCAATACCTCGCTTAACCGCCGTGGTGAGCCGATGGTCTGCTCACCGACCGATGCGCTGAACATGTTCTACGGGTCGGATCTGCAATTTTTGATTATGGAAGATATTCTGGTGATGAAGGAAAAGGACGGCGGGCACTGATCGATGACTGCGGATGGCGTTGTCTATTTCTCAAAGATGTTTCAGGCGGTTCCGCACCTGGCCCAGGTCGCACGTGTATTACCTGGAACCTTTGTATCCAGCCGCACTTCGACTCTGCGTGCTTTTCGGCGCCTGTACCCTGAGCTTGAGGTTGCGCGCTATTCCAAGCGATTCGGTTTTCTGGTGCGCGGCAACCGGCTATTGAAGGATGCAGACGCGATTGTTACCGGCTCGCCATATGGTAGCTTTCTTAAACCGTACGGGGCAAAAAAGGGTACGGTCTTTCACGGCACCTACATGATGCTCAGTAGGGAGGCGTTGTTGCGCAATAGTCACTTTGACCTGCTCTGTGCCATTGGGCCGCGTATGAAAGGGATGCTTGAGCGCTTTCCAGAGGCGGAGCGGCTGAATATTGTAGATACTGGGTTTCTGCCGTTTTGCGAGTATCCTGAACGCTCGGTACAGCAGCGATCAACGGTCTTGCAGCGACTGGGGCTTGATCCTCAGCGTCAGACTGTGCTCTACACTTCTAGTCGGCGGGGATTCGGCTCCTGGCAGCGCGCAGCGGAACAATTGGTAAACACAGCGGCGCCGCATTTCAATTTGATCCTGCGTCCCCATCCGAGCCAGTCTCTGACCTCTCGTCGTGCCGATAGGGACAGCTTCAAACGGGTGCGTGCTCTGATTGAGGCGCGAGGCAATGTGTTTCTGGATTTGAGTGAGTGCGCACTGTCGGAGGTGCTGTCAGTCTCGGATTTGGTGGTCTCGGATGCCAACTCGCCCAGCGAGGAAGCGCTGTTTTATGATGTTCCGCAGTTGATGATAGAAACGCCCGAGTGCTCGCGAGACGTCATTCGTCAGATTGGCGAGCGTGAAGCCATGCACCCTGATGACCTATCGCGGTTGCTGACCCTGTATGATTGCGGACCTAATCTTTATATCGGTGATCAGACACCGGATTTTTCAACTGTACTAGATAAGGCCCTGACCGATCAGACTGCCTATGCCGCCCAACGTGAGCGTTATTTCTCCTGGGTGTTTGGCTCTCGTGATCGCATGGCCAACGAGCGGGTCGCTCGTGCCATCCAAACGCATCTGCTCTGAAGGGGATTCCCATGCTGACCAACAAGACCATTCTCATTACCGGCGGCACTGGCTCGTTCGGCAACACCTTTGTCCCCATGACGCTGGAGCGCTTCAACCCCAAGAAGATCATCATTTTCTCCCGTGATGAAATGAAACAGTGGGACATGGCCAAAAAATACGAAGGCGATCCACGCCTGCGCTTCTTTATTGGCGACGTGCGCGACAAGGACCGCCTGTACCGGGCTCTAGACGGCGTGGACTATGTGGTCCATGCTGCTGCAACCAAGATTGTTCCTACCGCCGAGTACAACCCGTTCGAGTGTGTGAAGACCAACATCAACGGCGCGATGAACCTGATCGACGCTTGTATCGACAAGGGCGTCAAAGGTGTTGTGGCCCTGTCGACCGACAAGGCCAGCTCGCCGATCAACTTGTACGGCGCGACCAAGCTGGCGTCCGACAAGATGTTTGTTGCCGGCAACTCCTACTCGGGTGAGCACGGTACCCGTTTTTCAGTGGTTCGCTACGGTAATGTCATGGGCTCGCGCGGCTCGGTCATTCCGTTCTTCATGTCGATCAAAGACAAGGGGGTGTTGCCGATTACCGATCAGCGCATGACGCGCTTCATGATCTCCTTGGAGGAGGGCGTTGAGCTGGTGTGGCATGCCTTTGCTGACATGGAGGGGGGCGAGATCTACGTGAAGAAGATTCCCTCGATGAAAGTGACCGATCTGGCGCGGGTCGTTGCGCCGGATGCCCGTCAGGAGGTTATCGGTATTCGTCCAGGCGAAAAGCTGCACGAGCAAATGATCAGCGCTGAAGATGCCTACTACACCTACGAGTACCCGGAGCACTTCAAAATTCTCCCGACCATCCACGAGTGGGCTACCTGCGCCAAGCGGATCAAGGATGGCAAGAAGGTGCCTGAGGGCTTTGTCTACGCCAGTGACAACAACAGCGAGTGGATGACTGACGCTCAGCTGCAGGAGTGGATCGACGCCAACCGTGAAAAGATCGGGAGTATCTGATAAATGATCCCCTACGGACGCCAGGAGATCAGCGAGCAGGATATCGAGGCGGTAGTCGCCGTATTGCGCTCGAACTTTCTGACGCAAGGCCCCATGGTGCCGCAATTTGAGCAGTCGCTGGCCCGCAAGGTCGGTGCGGCTCACGCGGTGGCGGTCAATAGTGCGACCTCGGCGCTGCATATCGCCTGTCTGGCGCTAGAGCTGGGGCAGGGTGACTGGCTGTGGACAACTCCGGTGACCTTTGTGGCATCGGCTAACTGCGCTCTTTACTGTGGGGCGCAAGTGGATTTTGTCGACATCGATCCACGTACCTACAATCTGTGTCCGGTGGCCCTTGAGCACAAGCTGATTGACGCCGAAAAGCAGGGGCGGCTGCCCAAGGTAGTGGTGGCGGTTCATTTGTGCGGCCAGCCCTGTGACATGCAGGCCATTGGCGCGCTGGCCAAACGCTTTGGCTTTTCCGTGATCGAGGATGCCTCGCACGCCATCGGCGGGCGCTATAAGGGTGAGTATGTCGGTAGTGGTCGCTTTAGTGACATCACTATTTTTAGCTTTCATCCGGTGAAGATCATCACTACCGCCGAAGGAGGAATGGCGGTCACCAATGACGAAACGCTCGCGTCGCGCATGGCGCTCTACCGCAGCCACGGCATTACCCGTGATCCGTCGCTGATGGTCGGTGAGTCTGACGGCCCCTGGTATTACCAGCAGATCGAACTGGGCTTTAATTACCGCATGACCGAACTGCAGGCGGCGCTGGGTGTCAGCCAGTTGGCTCGGTTGGACGACTTTGTTGCTCGCCGCCACGCGCTCGCCCGCCGCTATGATCAGCTGCTGGCGGCGTTGCCCGTCACCTGTCCCTGGCAACACGCCGACAGTTACTCCGGTCTGCATCTCTACCCAATCCGTCTGCAGCTAGAGAGGATTACCTTGAGCCATCGTGAGGTGTTCGAGCAACTGCGCGAGCGTGGTATCGGGGTAAATCTGCATTACATTCCGGTACACACCCAGCCGTATTACGCGGCCATGGGGTTTGCTGCCGACGATTTTCCGCAATCAATGGCGTATTACCGAGAGGCCATCAGTTTGCCGATGTACCACTCCTTGACTGAAGCGCAGCAGGATGAGGTGATCGCGACTCTGACCGAGGTCTGTCATGGTTAAACTCGCCACCGAGCGTGTCTACCTGCGCCCGTTGAGTGCACAAGACGCCACCCAGACCTATGCGGACTGGATGAATGATCCGCAGGTCAACCAGTACCTCGAGACCCGGCACAGTCCGCAGAGCGTTGAAAGCTGTCGCGCGTTTATAGAACATTGCAATGCGGACCCGGCCAGCCATTTGTTCGGCATCTTCCTGCAACTGGGCGACCGACACGTGGGCAACGTCAAGTTGGGCTTCGTCAACAGCCACTACCGGCGCGGTCAGGTCAGCCTTTTTATTGGTGACAAGGCATGTTGGGGGCAGGGACTGTCCAGCGAGGTTGTGCGCCTGATTACGGCCTATGGTTTCGAGTCGTTAGCGCTGCACCGGCTTGAGGCTGGCTGCTACGAGGATAACCTGGCGTCGCTACGCATATTTCTCAAGGCTGGCTATACGGTTGAGGGTTTCATGCGTGAACATGTGACCTTGAACGGTCGGCGTATGGGCTGTTTCTGGCTCGGGAAATTGCACAATGAGCATGCGTGAAGTGACTGGAAAGCTAGCGCTGGGCACTGTTCAGTTTGGCCTGCCCTATGGCATCGCCAACCAGCAGGGTCAGGTGGGTGTCGACGAGGTAGGGCGGATTCTCGGCAGTGCGCGTGAGTCTGGGGTGGATACCCTGGATACCGCAATCGCGTACGGTGAGAGCGAACGTGTACTGGGCGAGTTTGATCTGAGCGGCTTTAAGGTAGTGACCAAGCTGTCGGCCATCCCTAATGCCTGCGACGACGTGTCCGGCTGGGTGGAGCGCCAATTGGCTGAGTCGCTTGCTCGGCTCGGGCTGCAGAGCGTTGATGCGGTGTTGCTGCACCGTCCGGCGCAGTTGCTTGAGTCGCAGGGTGATGCTCTGTACGCTGCGCTGGCGGGGCTACGCGAGCAGGGTCTGGCGGGGCGTATCGGGGCGTCGGTCTATGATGCCGAAGAGCTGGAGCGTCTGTGCCAGCGTTTTGCGTTGGATCTGGTGCAGGCACCCTACAACATTATTGATCACCGTCTTGATGAGTCCGGTTGGTTGCAGCGTTTATCACGGCAGGGGACCGCGCTGCATGTGCGTTCGGTGTTTCTGCAGGGGCTGCTGTTAATGAGCCGCAAGCAGCGTCCCGCCCATTTTGAGCACTGGCAGTCACTCTGGGACTGCTGGGACAGTTGGCTGGAAGAACACCAACTGTCGCCACTGCAAGCCACCCTGCGTTACGCGCTCAACCAGCCGCTTATCGAGCGTGTGGTGGTGGGTGTGGATAGCGCGCAGCAGTGGCAGCAGATACTTCAGGCGGCTGCAGGTGACTGCCCGCCGGTGCCCGCCGAGCTCGGCGCTACCGACCCGGCATTGCTTAACCCCGCACTGTGGAAAACAGCATGAAAACCGTTGCAATCGTTCAGGCTCGCATGGGCTCGACCCGCTTGCCTGACAAGGTAATGAAGCCCATCGGCGGTGTACCCATGATTGAGGTATTGCTGACGCGCCTGGCGCGTGCCCGCGAGGTCGATCAGATTGTGGTGGCGACGTCGGTGGATGCACGTAACGAGCCGCTGGCTGACTGTGTACGCCAGCTCGGTTTTGCCTGTGTTCAGGGCGATGAACAAGATGTCATGGCACGTTATCTGCAGGCTGCCAGAGCACATCAGGCTGACGTTATCGTGCGGATCACGGGTGATTGCCCGCTGGTTGATCCCGAATTGGTCGATCAAATGATCAGGGGCTACCGCGCTGCTGGTGTGGATTATTTCAGTAACGTCGCTCCGCCGAGCTATCCGGACGGGCTGGATATCGAAGTGTTCAGCTTGCGCGCGCTGGAGCAGGCCAGCAAGCAAACGGACGCGGCCTTCGATCACGAGCATGTCACACCTTACCTGCGTGAGTCAGGCCACTTCCGCGTAGGTGCAGAGCAGAATGAGCAAGACCTGTCAGGCTGGCGCTGGACAGTGGATGAGCCGGCGGACCTAGAGGTGATTCGCCGCGTGTTTGCGCACTTTGCGCCGGACATTCACTTCAGCTGGCGGCAGGTCAAGGCATTGCAGGAGAACAGCCCGGCGCTGTTCAAAGACAACCAAACGCTGATACGTAACGAGGGGGCCACTATGGGCACCGGTCAAAAGTTGTGGAAACGGGCCAAACAGGTCATTCCCGGCGGCAATATGCTGCTGTCCAAGCGCGCAGAGATGTTCCTTCCTGAGCAGTGGCCGGCGTATTTCAGCAAGGCCAAGGGGTGCACCGTCTGGGATATGGACGGCAAGGCCTACACCGACATGTGCATCATGGGAGTGGGCACCAATATTCTTGGCTACGGTCACCCTGAGGTCGACGATGCGGTGCGCGGCACCATAGATAACGGCAATATGTCGACGCTCAACTGCCCCGAGGAAGTCTGGCTGGCAGAAAAGCTGATCGAGCTGCACCCCTGGGCAGACATGGTGCGCTTTGCCCGCTCCGGCGGTGAAGCCAACGCGCTGGCCATTCGTATCGCCCGGGCTGCCACCGGCAAGGACAAGGTGGCGGTCTGTGGCTACCATGGTTGGCACGACTGGTATCTGTCAGCCAACCTGGGCGACGACGAGAACCTGGCTGGTCATCTGTTGCCGGGGCTCGAGCCCAATGGTGTGCCGGGTAACCTCAGGGGCACCGTGTTCCCCTTCAACTACAACAACTACGCCGAGCTGGAAGCCTTGGTCAATCGCCACGATATTGGCGTGATCAAGATGGAGGTGGTGCGCAACATGGGGCCTGAGAATGACTTCCTGCACAAAGTGCGCAAGCTGGCCACTGATCGTGGCATCGTGCTGATCTTTGACGAGTGTACCTCCGGCTTCCGGCAGACCTTTGGCGGTCTGCACAAGATGTACGGCGTTGAGCCGGATATGGCCATGTTCGGCAAGGCGCTGGGTAACGGCTACGCCATCACCGCCACCATTGGGCGGCGCGAGATCATGGAGGCGGCGCAAACAACCTTCATCAGCAGCACTTTCTGGACTGAGCGTGTCGGCCCGACTGCGGCGCTGAAGACCCTCGAAGTTATGGAGCGCGAGCGCTCTTGGGAGTACATCACTCAGACCGGCCTGTCGATCCGCGATGGTTGGCAGGAACTGGCGGATCGCCATGGAATCGAAATAGATCACTGGGGCCTCCCGGCGCTGACCGGTTTCTCGTTCCGCAGCCCTAACGTGCTGCAGTACAAGACGCTTGTCAGTCAGGAAATGTTGGCTAAGGGCTACCTCGCCAGCAATGCCGTCTACGTCTGCATGGAGCATAGTCAGGAGGTGATTGATGGCTACTTCGACGCGCTGGATCCGGTTTTTGCCCTGATCAGCGAGTGTGAGCAGGGCCGCGATGTCGGCGCGTTACTCAAGGGGCCGGTGTGCCATGGTGGGTTCAAGCGGCTGAACTGATGGGCCTGCAGATCTGTTTTCGTGCCGATGCCGCCCTGTGGATCGGTACGGGACACGTCATGCGTTGCCTGACCTTGGCCGATGCGCTCAGCGCTGCCGGGCATGACTGTCATTTCATCTGCCGCAGCCATCGCGGCCACCTGCTGGATGTCATCCACGGACGCGGTTTTACAATCACCGCCTTGCCTGCAGCTGTGCAGCAGCCTGAGTCGGTGTCCGGCTCGCATGCTCACTGGCTCGGTGTGAGTGCCGAGCAGGATGCGGCTGATACGGCTGCAGTCTTGCAGTCGGTGGGCTGTGACTGGTTGGTGGTCGATCATTACGCGCTGGATACGCAGTGGGAATCGCGTATGCGGGCATGCTGTCGTCACGTCATGGTGATCGATGACCTGGCTGATCGTGCGCACGACTGCGATCTGTTGCTGGATCAGACCTATAGCAGGCGCCCCGAGGACTATCGTTCGCTGGTCCCGGCCGCTGCCCAGCTGCTTTGCGGCAGTGCCAACGCCCTGCTGCGTGCGGATTTTGCCGCGCAGCGTGAGGCGTCATTGACCAGGCGCGCCGCGCAGCCATATCCGCTCAAGCAGATATTGGTCTCCATGGGCGGTGTGGATGCGGACAATGCCACTGCCCAGGTGCTGCTTGGTTTGGCCGCGACGCCCGGCGCTGACGCCTTGGCGGTGACGGTTATCATGGGCGGACAGGCCCCCTGGCTGGCCGAGGTGCAGCAGTTGAGCCAGGCCTTGACGCTTGACGTAACGGTGCGCGTGGATGCGAGTGACATGGCGTATGTGATGGCGCAGGCTGACCTTGCCATTGGCGCCGCAGGCGCGACCGCGTGGGAGCGCTGCTGTCTGGGCCTGCCCACCTTGATGGCTGTGTTGGCGGATAACCAGCGACTGGTCGCCGAGGGACTGCGTGCTGCTGGCGCGGTGCACTTATTGCCATCGGTGAACAGTCTGGCCGAGTCTCTGCCTGGGCTGCTTGGGGCGCTAATTGCCGACCCAGGGCAGCTCCAGCACATGAGTCAGCGTGCTGCGGCGCTGGTTGACGGCGCTGGGGTGAGCCGCGTTTTGGATGCGATGGAGGCATTGGCATGACGGACAACGAGACGGATTGCCTGCGCCTGCTGGCCGAGCCTGATCTCGAACTGGTGCGCAGCTGGCGTAACCATGAATCCGTGCGGCGTTACATGTATACCCAACACGAGATTGGCGAGAAGGAGCACCGAGACTGGTTCGCCCGTTGCGAGCTTGATCCGTTGCGGCACCTGCTGGTTTATGACGTTGACGATCAGCCTCGAGGTTTCGTGCATTTCACTGTGCAAGGTGCTGGACGGGTGGCTGACTGGGGATTCTATATCGCTCCGGAGGCGCCGCGCGGCACCGGCACGGGGTTGGGACGTCGTGCGCTGGAGTTCGCTTTCCAGCGTTTACAGTTACATAAGATTTGTGGTCAGGCGCTGGGTTTCAACCAGCGTTCAATCGATTTTCATCGCAAGATGGGCTTCTGTCAGGAGGGGGTGCTGCGAGATCAGCATTTCGATGGGCAGCAGTTTCATGATGTCATTTGCTTTGGCCTGCTCGATTCCGAGTGGCAGGTACGAGGCTGAAGGAGGCTTTCCATGTCTGGTACACCCAGTATTTCCATCGCAGGGCGACGCATTGGCCTCGACTCTGAGCCCTATATCATTGCCGAGCTGTCGGCCAACCATAATGGGAGTCTGGAGACTGCTCTACAGATTATCGAGCAAGCCAAGCACGCCGGTGCCGATGCGATCAAGCTACAGACCTATACCGCTGACACCATTACCCTGAACTGTGACACCGAGGATTTCCAGATCCGTGGTGGGTTGTGGGATGGCCAGTCCCTGTATGAGCTTTACCAGCAGGCGCATATGCCTTGGGACTGGCACAAGCCGCTGTTCGAACACGCACGCAAGCACGACATCACCATCTTCAGCTCTCCCTTCGACTTTACTGCGGTGGACTTGCTGGAGGATCTGAATGCGCCGGCTTACAAGATCGCCTCATTCGAGGCTATCGACTTGCCGCTGATCCGTTATGTTGCTGCAACGGGCAAGCCGATGATCATTTCCACCGGCATGGCAGATAGCGATGAGATTGCCGAGGCGGTAGAGGCTGCACGCGAGGGTGGTTGCCGCGAGCTGGCTATTCTCCACTGCGTCAGTGGCTATCCAGCTCCCGCCGAGGACTACAACCTGCGCACGCTGGCGGACATGCGTGAGCGTTTTGGTCTGGTCACCGGTTTGTCAGATCACACACTGGATAACACCACAGCGATTGCCAGTGTAGTCTTGGGCGCGTCGATCATTGAAAAGCACTTCACTTTGGACCGCAGTGGTGGTGGTCCTGACGACAGCTTCTCGCTTGAGCCGGTCGAGTTGCAGGCGCTGTGCCGCGACAGCAAAACGGCCTGGCGAGCGCTGGGGCATGTTGACTATGGACGGAAGGCCAGTGAGCAGGGTAACGCACGTTTTCGGCGTTCGCTGTACGTTACTCGTGACGTGAAGGCTGGAGAGCTATTTTCGGCGGAGAACGTACGTAGCGTGCGCCCCGGTTTTGGGTTGCCACCGAAAATGCTGGACAAGGTGATAGGTCGCCGTGCGAGTCGCGATATTGCTTTTGGCACGGCGTTGAGCCTCGAATTACTGGACTGAGCGGCGCTGGATGGGGCGGCTAGACTCTATTCTGCGCCCGTCTGGCTGCCGCTGCGATTGGGATAGATGTGGTTTTCCTTACGGGTGATATAGGTGACATCATCCGGCACATCCTTGTTGATGAAGCTCATTGCACCGATACGCACGTTATTGCCGATGCGAATGCCGCTGCCGATGATGCAGCAGTGCGCACCGATATCAACGTTGTGCCCAAGCTCAATAGGTTTGTTGTTGGCCTCTACTGAGCCGATGGTGGTGCACTGGCGCAAGTTGCAGTCACGCCCGATGCGAACCCCGGAGTAGACCGTGATAGCTGTGGGGTGGCCCATCCACAGCCCCTTGTCTATCTGGGCGCCTAGCATTATCTCGACACCGTACTTGCGCGCCAGTCCCTTGTTGATGCGTTTGGCCATTGATAGCGTGGTGCGGCCCGGGCGACTGTGCAGGTACTGTGACAGGCGCAGCCAAAAAAGGCAGTAGTATGAGTTGTTGCGCGCGACCCGTCGGCGCAGCTTGCGCCATGAGAATCGTTTGTCCTCACCAAGAATCTCGTAGTGCCAGAAAGCTTTAAGCTCGGCAAAGGTATTTGGCATCGACAGCTTAGCTCCTTTCAGGAGAATAGGGGAAATAGCGCGCGAACCGACTCATCTACCAGTACCCAGTCCTCTCGATATCTCAGTAGATGCCGGTAGTTGCGGTTGCGCATGCCTTTTGAAAGCGGTCGCCCGACGCATCGCAGGTCGGAGATGTCGATCAGACCGAGCTGTCCATCCGGCGTCAGCACGATATTACCTAGATGCAGTGAGCGAAAGTAAACGCCTTTTTCGTGCAGACTGGTTATGAACTCGGCCAACTGAGTGAACAGCACCAGTTGATCTAGCGACTGCTCAGTTTGTAGCATGCCGCGCAGGGTTGCTCCGGCTAGCGGGTAGTAGTGTACAACGCTGCGGTAGGGGTTCAGCAGTTTGTAGGTGGAAATTACTTGCGGGCAGGGGACGTTAAGCCTGCGCAGCGCAACAGCGTTATCTGCAAAGCGTTCGGCAGGTGGGAAAAACAGCGTCTTCGAGAACCAGCTTTTACGGCGGAACAGCTTGAGCATAGTGCCGTCGGCCAGTAGCAGCACCTTTTCTCCGTAGCGATCCTTTTCAAGAACGCGCGCGTCTTTGCGCCATGACTCGAACTGCTCTTCACTTAATCGCTGCATCATGCTGTTCCAGCTGAAAAATCTGGAGTTTATCGTACTTTCAGCTTGCAAGCTTTGCTTCTCGGGGCTTGTGGTAGACTGCAGCCCACCTGTTTTACCTATTGAAGGCCACATGACTGACGCTGCCAAAGAAAGCTTTGCCCGTTCAAGCGCCCGCATCTATCTGCGCCTGCTCGGCTACGTAAAACCCTACTGGAAGGCCTTTGCCCTGAGCATCATCGGCTTCGCGATCTTCGCGTCGGCCCAGCCGGCGATGGCCTGGATGCTGAAGTATTTTGTTGATGGGCTGCAGAGCGGTGCTAATGCCATGTTTCTTGGTGTGCCGCTGATCTGGGGCTTTCCGGCCTTTATTATTGCCATCGCGTTTTACCAGGGCGTTGGCTCCTACCTGGGTAATTACTTTATTGCCAAGGTGTCGCTGGGCGTGGTGCACGATCTGCGTACCGCGCTGTTCAACAATCTTCTGACCCTGCCGAACCGTTATTTTGATCAGCACAACTCGGGCCATCTTGTTTCCCGCATTACTTTCAATGTCACCATGGTCACGGGGGCTGCCACCGATGCAATCAAGGTGGTGTTTCGCGAAGGTATGACAGTGATTTTCCTGTTCCTCTATCTGCTGTGGATGAACTGGATGCTGACGCTGGTGCTGATTGCGATTCTGCCGGTCATCGGCCTGATGGTGACCAGCGCGAGCAAGAAGTTTCGCAAGCAGAGCAAAAAGATTCAGACCGCGATGGGGGATGTAACCCATGTGACCTCCGAGACCATTTCCGGTTTCCGGGTGGTACGCAGTTTCGGTGGCGAGCGCTATGAGTCTGATCGCTTTCTCAAGGCCAGTACGGAGAACCGTCAGCGCGGGCTGAAGATGGTGCGCACTGGCGCGGTCTTTACGCCGTCCCTGCAGTTGGTGACCTACAGTGCTATGGCAACGGTGATGTTTCTTGTGCTGTTCCTGCGTGGTGATGCAACGGCCGGTGATCTGGTGGCCTACATCACGGCAGCTGGCCTGCTGCCAAAGCCGATCCGTCAGCTATCGGAGGTCAGCGCCAATATCCAGAAGGGGATTGCCGCTGCCGAGAGCGTGTTCGAACAGTTGGACGAAGAGCCGGAAGTGGATACGGGGCATCAGGATATTGGCCGTGCGCAGGGCCGCATTGAGGTGCGTAACCTGTCATTCAGTTACCCCGATACCGACAAGCAGGTGCTCAAGGATATCAGCTTCAGTGTCGAACCCGGCCAGATGGTCGCGCTGGTTGGTCGCTCGGGCAGCGGCAAGTCGACCCTGGCGAATCTGATTCCGCGGTTCTATCACCATAGCGAAGGTGACATTCTGCTTGATGGCGTGCCGATCCAGGAGTTGACGCTGCGCAGTCTGCGCCGTCAGGTCGCGCTGGTCAGCCAGAATGTGACCCTCTTTAACGATACGGTTGCCAACAACATTGCCTATGGTGATCTGGCGGGTGCGCCGCGTGAGGATGTGATAGCAGCGGCTGAGGCGGCCTATGCCAAGGAGTTTATCGAGCTGATGCCGCAAGGTTTCGATACCCTGGTTGGCGAGAACGGGGTGCTGTTGTCGGGTGGCCAGCGTCAGCGTCTGGCGATTGCCCGCGCGCTGCTCAAGGACGCGCCTTTGCTGATTCTCGATGAGGCGACCTCAGCGCTGGACACCGAGTCGGAGCGTCATATCCAGGCTGCGCTGGATCGGGTGATGCAGGGTCGTACTACGCTGGTTATTGCCCATCGCCTGTCCACCATCGAAAAGGCTGACGTGATCATGGTGATGGATCAGGGCCAGATCGTTGAGCGCGGCACGCACGCGGAGCTGCTGGCGCTCAATGGCTATTACGCCCGACTGCACAGCATGCAGTTCGAGGAAGAGAGCGACGTACAACATTAATATCACCATGCGCATGGGTGCGTGGTGCTGAAACAGGTAACCGAGACAATGAAACTGAGCATGCCCCGATTCGATTCCGCGCCGGTTCTGGTGGTGGGGGACGTGATGCTGGATCGTTACTGGCATGGGCCGACCAATCGTATTTCGCCGGAAGCACCGGTGCCGGTGGTCAAGGTCGATCAGATTGAGGATCGCCCTGGTGGGGCGGGTAACGTCGCGCTGAATATCGCAGCGCTCGGCGCTCCGGCCTGGCTGGTGGGCGTTACCGGGAAGGATGAGGCGGCGCACAGCCTGCAGCAACGGCTGAATGCTGCAGGCGTCTACTGTGATTTTCAGCAGCACGAGGCGCTGCCGACCATCACCAAGCTGCGGGTCATGAGCCGCCACCAGCAACTGATTCGGCTTGATTTTGAAGAGCGCTTTGACACCGACGCCGATGCCTTGCTGGCCTCGGTTCGCGGTCTGCTGGACAAGGTCAAGGTGATGATCCTGTCGGACTACGGCAAGGGCGCGCTGGTCAATCATCAGGCGCTGATTGCTGCAGCCCGCGAGCGCGGTATTCCGGTGCTGGCTGACCCCAAGGGCTGTGATTTCTCCATCTACCGTGGCGCCAGCCTGATTACCCCGAACCTGTCCGAGTTTGAAGCGGTGGTCGGTCACTGCGCGAGTGAGCAGGAGCTGGTCGACAAGGGCCTGGCGCTGATTGAGGAGCTGGACCTGGGTGCGTTGCTGGTCACCCGCAGCGAGCAGGGTATGACGCTGTTGCGCAAGGGTGAGGGTGCATTGCACTTGCCCGCGCGCGCGCGCGAAGTGTTTGATGTGACCGGCGCAGGGGATACCGTGATCTCTACCCTGGCGGCGGCGCTGGCGGCGGGTGAGGATCTGCCCCTGGCCGTTGCGCTGGCCAATCTGGCGGCGGGTATTGTGGTCGGCAAGCTTGGCACGGCGGCGATCAGTGCGCCGGAGCTGCGTCGTGCCGTGCAGCAGGCGCAGGGCAGCGGTCGCGGTGTGCTGGGTGTCGAGCAATTGCTGCAGGCATTGGATGATGCCCGTGCCCACGGCGAGAAGGTGGTCTTTACCAATGGCTGCTTCGACATTATCCATGCCGGTCACGTTGGCTATCTGGAAGAGGCGCGCGCTTTGGGCGACCGGCTGATTGTGGCGATCAATGATGATGCGTCGGTGACACGCCTCAAGGGGCCGGGCCGGCCGATCAACAGTGTCGAGCGCCGTATGACTGTTTTGGCGGGGCTTGGGGCGGTCGACTGGGTCATCAGCTTCAGCGAAGACACCCCTGAGCGGCTGCTTGAGCAGGTCAAGCCGGATGTGCTGGTCAAGGGTGGAGACTACAGCGTTGATCAGGTGGTTGGTGCGCCGATCGTGCAGGCCTACGGCGGCGAGGTAAAGGTGCTCAACTTTGTTGAAAGCTGTTCGACTACAGCCATTGTTGAAAAGATTCGCGAGCGTGGCGAAGGCTGATTAGCCCGGATTAGCACAGCAGCCGGGTTCTGCCTCCGCGGCTGTTTGTGCTCGCCTTGCTCCACCCGGAGCGGGTTCATCAGGGTGCCCTGCGCTCTGCTTCTCTTGTGCCCTGGCGGTGGCTTTCCACGCCATTGTCAGGGTGTCTGTTCTGAATGTCTTCCCTGACTTTTCTGCGCTGCCTCAAGCGCCGTTTGTCGTGCCTGCGTGTTTGCAATTGACCACCGCCATGCGAATAAATATGCTGTACGCATATACAGTATATTTCTGAGGTTTCCATGGGCGCAGTGGTCGCACTTGATCGGTTGCTGGAAACGCGCCGTGTCTGGCGCGGACGACAGCAGGGCGAGCCGCTTGCCGAGCAGCCAACCGGGCACGCGCAACTGGATGCGCTATTGCCCGGTGGTGGCTGGCAACTGGCTGCGCTGAACGAGATTTTGCTGGGGTCACCCGGCAGTGGCGAACTGCAACTGCTGTGGCCGCTGCTGGCGCGGCTGACGCAGGCGGGTGAGCGGGTCGTACTCGTAGGCGCCCCAGCGGTTCCCTTTGCCCCGGCCTGGCAGGCGGCGGGTGTAGTGCTGGCGCAGGTCTCGTTGTTGCAGGTCAGCGGCGCCGAGCGGCTCTGGGCGGCTGAGCAGTGCCTGCGCTCGGGTAGTTGTGGTGCCGTACTGTGCTGGCCGGAGCAGGCCGATGACCGGGCGTTGCGACGGCTGCAGGTAGCGGCTGACAGCGGCCAGACGCTGGCTTTTGTGTTGCGCCATCGGCGTGCTGCCGATAACCCCTCACCGGCAGCGCTGCGTCTGCTGCTGGATAACCAGCCTCGGCAGTGGCGGGTTCTCAAGTGCCGCGGTGGCGTGCCTCCGGTACGGCCAGTCCCGGTAGCATTCTGAGGTCATCATGCGCTGGCTTTGCATTCTCTTTCCCCAGCTGGCTCTGGATGCGGTACTGCGCAGCCGGGAGGACGCCGACGCGCCATTGGCTTTGCTCAGCGGGCCGCCACAGCGGCGGGTCTTGCAGGCAGTTAACGAGTCGGCCCGTGCTCATGGGCTGCGATCAGGACAAAGTCTGACCCACGCGCGCATGTTGCTGGAGCGCTTTGATACGGTCGAGCACGACCCGGCACAGATCGAGCATTGGCAACAGTTTCTGGCCAGCTGGGCGTACGGCTTCAGTGGTCATGTGAGTCTGGATTTCCCCCGCACCCTGTTGCTGGAGGTGGCCTCCAGTTTGCGTTTGTTCGGTCCCTGGCCTGAACTTGAGCAGCGTCTGCGCGCCGAGCTGCAGGCGCTGGGCTTTCAGCATCGGCTGGTGCTGGCGCCCAACCCGTTGGCGGCCCGGGTGCTGACCAACGTGGCAGACGGGCTGGCGGTAGACGAGCAGACGCTGCAAGCCGAGCTGCAGCGTCTGCCGGTGGCGCGCAGCGGCCTGCCGGGCGTGCTGGTTGAGAGCCTGCAGCGCATGGGCCTGCGCCGCCTGCAGCAGGTGCTGGAATTGCCCCGTGACGGGCTGGCCAAACGCTTCCCGCCCCAGTTGCTGGCGCATCTTGATCAGTTGCAGGGGCATCATCCGCTGGCGCTCAGTTGCTATCAGCCGCCGGATCGGTTTCGTCAGCGCATCGAATTCAACTTTGACGTTGAGTCGAACAGCTCGCTGTTGTTCCCGCTGCGGCGCCTGATCAGTGATCTGGCGACCTTTCTGGCCGGGCGAGACTGCGGGGTTCAGCGCTTTGCACTGCTTCTGGAGCACCGCCGCCAGCCCGCTAGCGAGGTGCCGGTCGGCTTGCTGGGGGCCGAGCGTGACCCAGAGCGGCTGTTCGAGTTGGCGCGGGGGCGGCTGGAGCGTATCGAACTGGCCGCGCCGGTACAGGCGTTGACCCTGCTCGCCGAAGATCTGCCGCGCTTTGTACCGGCCGCAGCAGAGCTGTTCAGTAATCGGCCGCAGCAGTCACAGAGCTGGCTGCAGGTCTGTGAACGGCTGCGCGCACGCCTGGGCGACAAGGTCGTTCAGCCGCTGGCCGCGGTGGATGAGCACCGGCCCGAGCGCAGTTGGCTGGCGCAGGAGCGGGGCGACGCAGCTGCGCGACCGCCCGGGCCGCGGCCGGGCTGGCTGCTGGCCGAGCCGGAGTTGCTCAATGACCTGTTTCCGCGGGTGCTGGCCGGGCCGGAGCGGATCGAATCCGGCTGGTGGGATGGCGAGGACGTGCGGCGTGACTACTACCTGATCGAAACCCGCGACGGACGCCGGGCCTGGGCCTTTCATGCCGCCGGACGCCCCGGGCCATTCTGGGTGCACGGATGGTTCGCATGAATGTGGGTTATGCCGAGCTGCACTGCCTGTCGAACTTCAGCTTTCAGCGCGGGGCGTCAAGCGCGCAGGAGCTGTTTGCCCGCGCCAGGCAGCATGGCTACGACGCCCTGGCGATTACGGACGAGGCCAGCCTGGCCGGCATAGTGCGTGCCTGGCAGGCAGCGCAGGAGTCCGGTATGAAGCTGATCGTCGGTAGCGAGGTTCAGCTTGAAAACGGGCCCAAGCTGGTGTTGCTGGTCGAGAACCTGACCGGCTATCAGAGCCTGTGCCGGCTGCTGACCCTTGCCCGCCGTCGTGCCGGAAAGGGTCAGTACTGTTTGCGGCTTGAGGACCTGAATGACGCGCTGGACGGCTTGCTGGGCCTGTGGCTGCCGCGCCACGGTCAGGATGAGGAGCACGGTCGGCAGCTGCAGCCGCTGCTGCCGGGGCGTCTGTGGCTGGCAGTCGAACTGCACCGCGGGCCGGATGATGCACGCAAGCTGGATCAGCTGCAGGGGCTGGCCGCACGGCTTGGTCTGCCCTGTGTCGCCAGCGGTGACGTACACATGCATGTGCGCGGGCGGCGGGCGCTGCAGGATACCCTGACCGCGCTGCGCCACCACTGTACGGTGATGGAGGCGGGCAGTCGGCTGTTTGCCAATGGCGAGCGCCACTTGCGCAGTTTATCGGCGCTGGCCGCGATCTACCCGCCGGCGCTGCTGGCCGAAAGCCGCCGTATTGCCGCACGCTGTCAGTTCGACATGGGTGAGCTGCGCTACCAGTATCCTCGTGAACTGGTGCCTGAGGGGCATACCCCGTCCAGCTGGTTGCGTGAACTGACCTGGCGCGGTGCGGCCTGGCGTTGGCCAAACGGGGTCAGCGACAAGGTGCGTTCGCAGCTGGAGTATGAATTGGAGCTGATCGCGGAGAAGGCCTACGACAGCTACTTTCTTACCGTGCAGGACATCGTTGCCTTCGCCCGCGAGCAGCAGATTCTCTGTCAGGGCCGCGGCTCGGCCGCCAATTCGGCGGTGTGTTTTGCGCTGGGGATTACCGAGATCGACCCGGATCGGAGCAATCTGCTGTTCGAGCGCTTTATCTCCCGCGAGCGCGATGAGCCGCCGGATATCGATGTGGATTTTGAGCACGAGCGGCGCGAAGAGGTCATTCAATACATCTTCCGCCGTTACGGTCGTGAGCGGGCGGCACTGACCGCTGTGGTTACCCGTTATCTGTCGGCGGGCGCGGTACGTGATGTAGCGCGGGCAATGGGTCTGGCGCAGGAGCAGGTCGATCAACTTGGGCGTTGCTGCAGCCGCTGGAGCAAGCAATTGCCCAGCGCCGAGCGGCTGGCCGAGGCCGGGTTTGATGTGAACAATCCCTGGCTGCACCGGGTGCTGACGCTGGCGGGCGAGCTGATCGGCTTCCCGCGGCACCTGTCGCAGCATCCGGGCGGTTTTGTCATATCGGACGCGCCGCTCGATACTCTGGTGCCGGTCGAGAATGCCAGCATGGCCGAGCGCACGGTAATCCAGTGGGACAAGGATGACCTGGACGCGGTCGGCATGCTCAAGGTGGATGTACTGGCGCTGGGCATGCTCAGTGCGCTGCGTCGCACCTTCGACCTGTTGCGGCGCCATCGTGGCCGCGATCTGACGCTGGCAACTATTCCGCAGGATGATTTGCCGACCTACGAAATGATCAGCCGTGCCGATACTGTCGGTGTGTTTCAGATCGAGTCACGGGCGCAGATGGCGATGCTGCCGCGGCTGCGCCCGCGCTGTTTCTATGATCTGGTGATTCAGGTGTCGATTGTGCGGCCCGGGCCGATTCAGGGCGACATGGTGCATCCGTTTCTGCGCCGCCGTAACGGCGAGGAAGCCGTCGACTATCCCTCACCGGAATTGCGCCAAGTATTCGAACGTACACTCGGCGTGCCGCTGTTTCAGGAGCAGGTAATGGCGCTGGCAATTGTGGCCGCCGGCTACACTCCGGGCGAGGCGGATGAACTGCGTCGCTCGATGGCCGCCTGGAAGCGCCATGGTGGGCTGGAGCATCACCGCCAGCGATTGACCGCAGGCATGCTGGCGCGCGGTTACAGTCAGGCCTTTGCCGAGCGTATTTTTGAGCAGATCAAGGGGTTTGGCAGCTACGGCTTTCCTGAATCCCATGCCGCCAGTTTTGCGTTGTTGAGCTATGCCAGCAGTTGGCTGAAATGCCACGAGCCGGCGGCCTTTACCTGCGCCTTGATCAACAGCTGGCCGATGGGGTTTTACAGCCCGGACCAGTTGCTGCAGGACGCACGCCGTCACCAGATCGAAATCCGGCCGGTGGATGTGCGCTGCAGCGATTGGGACTGTTCGCTGGAAGCGGTCGAGCGGGAGGGCGCGCAACCGGCCATTCGCCTTGGGCTGCGGCAGGTGAAAGGCCTGAATCGTGACGATGCTGAGCGATTGCTGCAGGCGCGCACGCAACGGGCTTTTGTCGATGTGGCGGATCTGGTCCAGCGCGGTGGTATAAGCAACCGTGCCCGCGCGCTACTGGCCGATGCCGGAGCGCTGCGCGGGCTGGCGGGCAATCGTTTTCGTGCGCGCTGGGCGGTGGCGGGAGTCGAGCCGCAGCTGCCGTTGCTGCAGGCGCAGCACGATCAGGCTGAAAGCCCTGCGCTGATTCCGCAGCCTTCGGTGGTCGAGAATATGGAGGCCGATTATGCCAGTCTCGGCACCAGCATGGGGCCGCATCCGCTGGGGCTGCTGCGCGAACAGCTGCGTGAACTGGGTTGCCGCAGCTCGCGTGAGCTGCTGACCCTGGCGCCGGATCAGCCGGTGCGGGTGGCCGGGCTGGTTATCGGTCGCCAGCGCCCGCAGACCGCCACCGGGGTGACCTTTGTCACCCTGGAAGACGAGTTCGGCATGATCAATGTGATCGTCTGGAGCGATCTGGCCGAGCGGCAGCGCTCGGTGCTGCGTGGCTCAAGACTGCTGGAAGTGCGCGGGCAGTTTGAGGCGCGCGACGGGGTGCGCCATGTGATCGCCCGGCAGCTGCACGACCAGACCGGGCTATTGCACAAGCTCGATGTGCGCAGCCGGGATTACCGCTGAAAACCGTCGAAGAAGGCCTCGACCATTGCCGCATCAAGCTGGTCGATATGCGGTGGTTGCCAGCGCGGCTGCTTGTCCTTGTCGACGATCAGCGCGCGCACGCCTTCCATGATGTTGCCTTTCTCGAACCACTGGCGACCGATGTGCAGTTCCATGACAAAGCAGTCGGCCAGCGGCAGCGTGCGACCGCGCAGCAGCATGGCCTGGGTGACGGCCATTGCCAGCGGCGAGCGGTTGTCGATGATTTCGATAGTGCGCTGGGCCCAGTCGCGGTACTCGGGGCGCTGTTCGCTGGCCAGTGAAGCGTGGATGGTGGCGATGTCGGGTTGCGCGAAGTGCAGGTCAATGGCCGGTTGCAGCGCCTTCAGCTCGGACGCGGGCAGTTCGGCGTTCGCCAGTGCGGCGACCTGATCACGCAGGCTGCCGTCTGCCGGGTTGAAGCTGTCGATCAGTGCTTCCAGCTCGCCGAGTCTGGCGCTGTTGATGCACAGATCGCCAAGGCCGGCATAGAGGGCGTCGCTGCTGTTAACGTGATTACCGGTAATGCCGAGGTAGATACCCAACTGACCCGGCAGGTGTGAGAGGAAGTAACTGCCGCCTACATCCGGGAAGTAGCCGATCGCGGTTTCCGGCATGCCGAGCCGTGAGCGTTCAGTCAGCAGGCGGATGCTCGCCCCCTGCGCCAGTCCCATACCGCCGCCCAGTACAAAGCCATCCATCAACGCCAGGATCGGCTTGGGGTAGGCATGAATGTAGGCATCAAGGTCATATTCTTCAGTGAAGAAGGTTTCCGGCTCATGGTGACGGCCGGCCAGATAGTTGTCGTACATATAACGGATGTCGCCACCAGCGCAGAAAGCCCGCTCGCCGGTGCCGCGCAGCACAACAGCCGCAATCTGTGCGTCGCTTTCCCAGTTTTCCAGCTGGCGGTGCAGCACACGAACCATGTCCAGGTTGAGCGCATTGAGCCCGGCCGGGCGATTGAGGGTGAGCTGGCCGATATGGCCGCGGCGTTCGATCAATACCAGTTGGGTGGCTGTCTCCGACATGAACATCTCCATCAGGCCGTCCTCGGGACGACAAAAGCGGGTCGCACGGCAGACAGGCGTGCGCGTGCGGCGTTAGGGCGTGTCGCAGTATAGGGGAGTGGTCGGGGGAGAAAAATGCGCGAGAGGCATGGCCTGAAAGCATGAATGTCAGGCAATAAAAAAACCGCTGATCGGCGTTAACCAATCAGCGGTTTTGAACCTGGTTGCGGGGGCAGGATTTGAACCTACGACCTTCGGGTTATGAGCCCGACGAGCTACCAGACTGCTCCACCCCGCGTCAGAGGTCGCCATTCTACTGTTTTAAGAATGGCTGTCAAGCGATTGAACGAAAAAGAATTTTTTATTTTCGTCGAATCAGTTTGCAAGACCCTTCACCCGCGGCTGCGGGTTGCTGACGGTATAGCGTCCGTTGTCGGCATCGCGGCTGACATAGGCCATGGCGACGTCCGGATCATGGGTGAAAACCAGCCTGCCGTTGACTGCGATCAGACTGTCGAGCAGTGCTTCCTTTTCCTCGATCAGGGTTTCCGGGAAGCGGTCGTAGCCCATGGTGATCGGCAGGTGCACCCAGGGGGCGCCGGGGATCAGGTCGCCCGGAAATACGACCGGACCGTCGGGCATGTCGATGATCGGGATCATCAGACCGGGGGTGTGGCCGTCACTGAAGCGCAGGCGCCAGTCCGGGCCTAGGGCTTTCGATTTCTTGCCGTCTTCAACCAGCTCCAGACGGCCGCTGTTCTCCAGCAGGCTCAGCAACTCGGGAATGAATGAGGCCTGATCGCGCGGGTGCGGGCGACGTGCCCGTTGCCAGTGGCGCTGGCCGGTGACGAAGGTGGCGTTGGGGAACAGCAACTGCGCCGGCTGACCTTCCTGCCAGGCGCTGAGCAGGCCGCCGGCATGGTCGAAGTGCAGGTGGGTGAGTACCACCACGTCGATATCGGCGTCGGTCAGGCCAATCTCGGTCAGGCTGTCGAGCAGTACGTGGCGGTCTTCAACCACCCCGTAGCGGGATTTCAGGTTGGGCGCAAAGAAGGCGCCAATGCCGGTTTCGACCAGAATGTTGCGGCCCTCTTCCTGCACCAGCATGGCCCGGCAGCTCAACGCGATCCGATTCTGGTCATCGGTTTCGACCCAGCGGGACCAGAGGGCCTTGGGCGCGTTGCCGAACATGGCGCCGCCATCCAGGCGTTGACTGTTGCCTTCCAGTGTCGTGATTGTGCGCATGGCTGATCAATCCTGTGTTGGGTGTTTATGCAAAAAGGCGGCGCAGTGGCCGCCTTTTTTGAAAAGGATCAAAGGCTGAAGGTGTAGCCGATGATCACGCGGTTTTCGTCAATGTCGCTGCCGAAGGTGCTGCGATAGGTCGCGTTGCGCCAGTGCAGCGAGAGGTTCTGCAGCGGACCGCTCTGCACGGTATACATCAGATCGCTGTTGCGTTCCCACTCGCGGCCGCGACTATTCGCCAGCTCGATATTGCTACCGTGGGTATAGCGATTCATCAGCTTGAGGCCGGGCAGACCGAGATCGGCAAAGCTGTAGTCGTGGCGCAGTTGCCAGCTGCGCTCATCGCGGTTGGCAAAGTCGTTGATCTGTACCAGGTGGGTCAGGAAGGGATCGGTCCCGTTCAGATAGGCAAAACCGGTTTCGCCCTCCATCTGCTGATAGCTGCCGGTGAACTTGTGCATGCCGGCCTGCCACGACAGGGTGGCGCTGCTCATGCGGTTGTCGATGTTGCTGCGGCCGGCGTCGCTGCTGTCGGCATGACGCAGGTTCAGCGCCAGTGTGCCGTTGCCGAGCGGCTGGCTGTGGTTGAACACCAGGTAGTGCTGACGGTAGATCGACTGCAGCTCGCCGTAGTGGTAGCTGAGCTTGCTCGCGTCGCTGATAGCCCAGGTGGCGCCGGCAAAGTCGAAGGCGTCGCTGTCGGGGCGGCCGCTGACCACCACGTTGCGGGCGCCGCCCTGTACCGGGCTCATGCGCTGGTAATTGGAGGAGTCACGCAGGTTGATCGCGTCGAAGCGGCCCAGCTCCAGTTGCAGACTGTCGCTGCCCTGAGCCTGCAGCCAGCCGCCGCGAAAGCTCTGTGGCAGCAGGCGGCTGTCGTTGTGCATGGCGACCGGCAGGGTCGGGATCAGGGTGCCGAGGCGCAGAACGTGCTCATCCAGCTTTAGCCTGGCGGTGAGCCCCAGTTCGCTGTATTCGTCCATCGCGCGGTTTTCACTGGTATCGCGCTTGAGAATACCGGTGCCGGTACGATCCGGGCTGGAGTCCAGCTTGATGCCCAGCAGGCCGATGGCGTCCAGACCGAAGCCCAGACGGCCCTCGGTATAGCCGGACTGCCAATAGGCGCGCACGCCCTGGGCCCATTCATCGGCCTTGCTCTGGGCCGCGTCGCTCTGGCGAAAGTCGCGGTTGAAGTAGAAGTTGCGCAGCTCGATGCGGCTCTGGGCGTCATCGACAAAGGCAGCACTGGCCGGAGCCGCCATCAGGGCGGCAAGGGCGGTCAGCATAAAGGTTTGGGTCTTTTTCATTGTTTGATGTCTCTTGTTTTTATTGGTCAGTCAGCGGTTTCGGCGTCGGTTTTCTGATCCGGATGGGCGCTGCGGAAGCTCAAGAGGTGGGTGCGCTCAATCAGCAGATACAGCACCGCGCCGGTGGCCAGGCCCCAGCCCGCGCCGTAGACGGCCAGTACCACACCCATGGTGCCGGCGACGCCACGCTCGGCGTTGTTGCTCAGCTGTTCGAAGCCGACCATCAGGCAGATGTAACCGGTCAGCACCAGCGTCAGCGACAGCGCAATCGGCAGCACTGGCTGGAAGAAGCTCACCAGCGGCAGCATGAACAGGGCGATAAAGCCGGTGATCCAGAAGGTGCCCGCGCCGCTGTAGATCGAATCCATTGCCTTGCGGCCGTACTTGTAGCGCTCGGCCATGGTGGCGGCGACGGCGGTCCAGATCGGGCCGGCCAGACCGGGGTAGGGGGCAAAGAAGGCGTGCAGCGCGTTGCGGATGGCGGTTACCAGATGCACGCGGTCGACGTTGTTCTCGATCACTTCGTCGGGGCGCAGCTCATCGGCACGCTGCATCAGCGATTGGCCGACGATGATGTCGCCGAAGGCGATGATGTAGGCAATCACGGCAGTCGGTACCGCCAGCATGAAGACCTTGGCGTCGGGGATGCCGACGGTGAACGGCAGGTAGTTCCACATTTCGCCGAAGGCCGGTGCGGTGATGCCCCAGCGCACGTCGGGCATCTTGTATTCGCCAACGCCGATGCCGACCACGATGGCGATCAGCATGCCCGGCACCATGCCGTAGTTGACGATCTTGCGCATCAGCGGCAGGCGGTCGGTCAGACCCTTGAACGATGCAGAAAACATCAGATACAGGCAGATCAGGGTACCCAGAGTCAGCGAGATCGGGGTGTTGGCCAGGCGCCCGCCAGCGGAAATCTCACCCATCAGCGCAGCGATACCGGCGCCGATGATGATGCCGCCCTTCATCGAGTTGGGCACGATGCGCACCATGGCGCTGCCCAGACGGGTAATGCCGAGGACGAAGAAGATCAGGCAGACCAGCAGTTGCAAGGCAAACAACGCCTGAATGGCCTGTGGGCCCGGCTCGAAGTCACCGAGAAACAGCAGTACGACCGGAATGGCCGGGGTAATCCAGCCCGGCACCATGGGCACACCAAGCAGGGCCGGCAGCATGAAACCGACACCGCAGACCACGACGTAGGCCAGAGCCACGTCGTAGGGCAGACCGAGGTATTTTTCCAGCAGGGGAATCATGCCGAGGCTGACCACAAACATGATCAACGCCTGCAGCATCTCGGCGGTTTCCCACCGGTAGTGCACAAACGGCAGTCGAATCTTGAACGGACCGCAGGCCCAGAAAGGTTGTTCAGCGCCATCGGCGCGCTTGAAGATTTGCATGAGTAGCTCCGCCAGCCGGGTAGAACCGGGCTGCTTGTTGTTTTTGTGAAACGGCTTTGTTGCTCGCGGGGCTTGCCTGTTATCCGCCCAGACCTGCGCGCACGGAGCGCGGAGGCCTGGGGGGCAGACGCTTAACCCCGGGTTGTGCTGTTGATCAGAGCGCCTTGGCCCAGTCACGCAGCACGAACTTCTGGATCTTGCCGGTCGAGGTTTTCGGCAACTCGGTGAAGATCACCGTCTTGGGCACCTTGAAGCCGGCCAGGTGCTGGCGGCAGAAGGCGATGATGTCCTCGTGGCTGACATCGTGATCGCGGCGTCGGGTGATGAAGGCGCAGGGCGTTTCGCCCCACTTCTCGTCCGGCCGGGCAACCACGGCTGCTTCCATGACGGCAGGGTGCTTGTAGAGGGTGTCTTCAACTTCGATGGTGGAGATGTTCTCGCCACCGGAGATGATAATGTCCTTCAAACGATCCTTGATCTGCACGTAACCGTTGGGGTGGCAGACGGCCAAATCACCGGTGTGGAACCAGCCGCCTGCAAAGGCCTCGGCAGTCGCTTCCGGGTTTTTCAGGTAACCCTTCATCACGGTGTTGCCGCGCATGAAGATTTCACCGATGGTCTTGCCATCCTTCGGCACCGGCTTGAGGGTATCCGGGTTGGCAACCATGACGCCTTCGAGTGTGGTGTAGCGCACGCCCTGGTGGGACTTGAGTTCTGCCCGTTCTTCCAGCGTCAGCTCATCCCACTCGCTGTGCCAGGCGCAGACCGTCACCGGGCCATAGACTTCTGTCAGACCGTAGGTGTGGGTGATCTGGATACCCATGTTCTCGACCGCACCGATGACCTTGGCCGGCGGCGCTGCACCGGCAACCATGGCCTTGACCGGATGGCTGATGGCCGCCTTGGCCGAATCCGGCATGCTGGCCAGGGCGTTAAGGACAATCGGTGCACCGCACAGGTGGGTGACCTGATGTTCGTGGATCAGATGCAGAATCTTCTGCGGATCGACCCGACGCAGGAATACATGCACGCCGGCCATTGCGGTGATAGTCCAGGGGTAGCACCAGCCGTTGCAGTGGAACATCGGCAGGGTCCACAGATAGACAGGGTGCATGCCGATGCACCAGGTTACCTGGTTGCCCAGGGCGTTCAGGTAGGCGCCGCGGTGATGGTACACAACGCCTTTCGGATTGCCGGTGGTGCCGGAGGTGTAGTTCAGGGTAATCGCCTGCCATTCGTCCTCGGGCCAGTGCCATTCGAACTCGGGATCGCCCTCGGCGAGGAAGGCTTCGTAATCGAGATCGCTCAGGGATTCGCCTTCGCCGTACTCCGGATCGTCCACGTCGATCACCAGAATCGGCCGTTTGATCAGTTCCAGAGCCTGACGAATGACCGTGTGGAACTCGCGGTCGGTAATCAGTACACGGGCTTCGCCATGCTCAAGCATGAAGGCGATGGCTTCGGCGTCCAGACGTACGTTCAGGGTGTTGAGCACCGCGCCGATCATGGGTACACCAAAGTGGGCTTCCAGCATGGCCGGAATATTCGGCAACATGGCGGCAACGGTATCGCCTTGGCGAATACCCCGACCGTACAGGGCGGAAGCCAGACGGCGGCAACGCTGATAGGTTTCCTGCCAGTTACGGCGCAGACTGCCGTGGATGACGGCCGGATAGTTAGGGTAGACCGCAGCGGTGCGTTCAATGAACGACAGCGGTGAGAGAGCCATATGGTTGACGGCAGCGGGAGCCAGACCTTCCTGATAGATCGTCATGACGAAAACCTTCTTGTAGTTATCGATGGTGCCCTGGGCAGAGCAGGGCACCTCGGAATATTCATCTGGCCGGCCTGGGCGTAGCCGGCGTATTCTCATCAGGGCGTTTTATATATGTTTTTACAGAATTATGGAATATCCACCAAGGTATTATGGTGAATTTACTATATGGTGATGCATGACTGATCTGCTTCCCACGTTGCATGAACTGCTGCAGTCTGACCCGCTACCGATGATGCTGGTCAACGCGGCGGGCGAGCCGATGTTTCGCAATACCGCCCTGCTGCAGCTGCAGGCCGATAACGCGGAGCTGTCTGCCTGGCTGCCGCACAATCATGCCGAGCTGGTGATGGCGGCTGCCCGGCAGCAGCGGGCGATAGAGGATGTGCATACCCGCTGCGGTAATCGCCATCTGCTCTGGAGCTATATCCCGCTGGAGCAGACCGCACAGGTTTGGGTGCGTGGGCGTGATGCGACACGCTGGCTGCAGCACCAGCAAGAGGCGACGGTCGCCCGGCGGCTGTATCACCTGATCATCGAGAACACCACTGATCTGATCTCGCGCCACCGCCCTGATGGCCGGTTTATCGATGCATCCCCTGCGTCCTGGAACATGCTCGGCGTTTGGCCTGAGCAGTTGCGTGGCGAGCGCCTCGACAGCCTGTTTCATCCGCAGGAGCGCGAAGCGCTGATAACGCGTTTTCGCAGTGCGCTCGAGCAGGATGGCTACCTGACCTACAGCTACCGTATTCGTCATGCCAGTGGGGAATACCGCTGGTTTGAAACGGCCAGCCGCGCGATTCGCGAGACCTACACCGGTGAAGTTGTGGAAGTCATCAGCGTGTCTCGCGACATCACCGAGCGCCTGCAGAGCGAGGAGCACAACCGCCGGCTGCAGGATGAACTGGCCCATGCAGCACGACTGGCAACGCTGGGTGAGCTGGCCTCCGGCATCGCCCATGAACTGAACCAGCCGCTCGCCGCCATCCTAAATTATGCCGGAGCCAGTCAGCGCTATCTGAGTCAGCTTGGCAGTGACGAGCCAGAAGCTGAACGCGTTGAGCATGGGCTGGCACGCATCAGTGAGCAGGCCGAGCATGCGGCGGCTGTGATTCGCCGCTTGCGCGGTTTTCTGCGCAAGGGCTCGCGCCGGTTGCAGCAGGTGGACGCTGCGGTGCTGGCGCATGAAGCGGTGGGGCTTTGCGCCTGGGAGGCGTCGCAGCACCAGGTGCAGATCGTTGAGAAAGCCGCTCCCGGCCTGCCCCTGCTGAGGGTCGACCCGATCCTCCTGCAGCAGGTGTTGCTGAACCTGTTGCGCAATGCGATCGATGCCAACCGCGAGCAACACCCGCAGCACGGCTCACAGGTGCAGCTGAATATCGAGGGGCGGGAGGGGCAGGTGTGTATCGAGGTGATTGATCAGGGCGCTGGTGTCAGTGCCGAGGCCCGTGAGCAGCTGTTTGTTCCGTTCTATACCAGCAAGGTTGATGGTCTGGGCTTGGGGCTGTCGATGAGTCAGGGTATTGTAGAGGGCTTTGGCGGCAGCCTCGACGCGCTGCCCGCCGATACCGGTGGCCTGTGCCTGCGATGCCTGCTACCGGCCGTTTCCACTTAGGGGCTGCAATGCCGGAACACACACAACAACTGGTTTATGTCGTAGACGACGATCAGGGCATGCTGGACTCCACCGTCTGGCTGTTTGAATCGATGGGGCTCAAGGCGCTGCCATTTACCAATGGTCAGACGTTTCTTGATGCCTGCGATCCCGCCGCAGCGGCCTGTGTCCTGCTTGATGTGCGTATGCCCGGAATGGGTGGGCTGGCCGTTCAGGACGCCATGCGCGAGCGAGGGATAGGGCTGCCGGTGATATTTGTCAGCGCCCATGCCGATGTGCCGATTGTGGTGCGTGCCTTCCGCGGCGGTGCTGTCGACTTTATCGAGAAGCCTTACAACGAGCAGTTGCTGCTGGACAGCGTTCAGCGGGCGCTAAACCAGGGGCCAGTCCACCCCGCGTCCTGTGCTCAGGAAGTGCAACACCGATTGGCGCGCCTGACCCCGCGGGAGCGGGATATAGTGCTACCGTTGGTGCAGGGTTTCAGTAACCGCGAGATTGCCGAGCAACTGGGTGTCAGCGTAAAAACGGTTGATCTGTACCGTTCGCGGGTGATGAAGCGCATGCAGGCCGACAGCCTGCCGGCGCTGGTTGGAATGCTGGTGGGGTTGGGAGTAATCGATCCCTTTACTCTGCAGCCACTTCGGGATTTGCGGGTGTCATGATGCCCAGGGACAGGGGTTCGCTATCAAGGAGCGTGACAGTTAAAAAAATGGCGTCATAATGACATCACTGGTTGAGATGAACTGGTCGCGCTTTTGCGGCGGGCAGAATAATAAGAAGGATCTCACGGGTGCATACTGTTACGACCAATTACCGCTTGAGCAACTGGCGCGGCGAATTTGTTGACGCGGCGACCGAGCAGGCTTTTCGCAAGCACAGTGAGGCAGACGCGTCCCGTTCCCTGCGGCGTGCATTGCTTGTTTGGGCCGCTCTGGTCGTGCTTTTCGGACTGCTGGATTATCCGGTTCTGGGGCACGGCTACGATTTTCAGGTGCTGTTTGGCTGGCGCCTGGCAACGGCCGCGGTGCTCTTGCTGCTCTACTGGCAGGTGCGACGCAAGCCGTCACTGGTCAGCGATGGCTATGCCGTAACTGCCGTCGAGATTTTCGGCAGTGTGCTGTTCTTCATGCTCTACTTCCTGCGTCACGATATGGTCAGCTGGGTGATCGCGGTAGTTGCGATTTCATTGCTGGCGCTGTTCATGTTCATCCCCAATCGTGTGTATCTGTCGCTGCTGGCGTCCGCCTTTCTCAGCATTGGTCTGATGGCTTGCGTTGCTGCGCGTGGAATGGGCGCCGAAAAGGTGATTGGTCTGGGCTTCATTCTGGTGCTGCCGATTGCCGTTGGCTTTTTTACTGCCTTGCGCTGGCAGCTCGCTCAGCGGCAGCAGTATGCCCTGCTGATGCAGGTGATCAGCAGCAACCGGGATCTGCAGGATGAAATCAAGCGGCGCGAGGCTCTGGAGGCGGAGCTGAAGCGTCAGGCTACAACCGATCCGTTGACCGGTCTGTTCAATCGGCGCCAGTACGAAATGCTGTTCCAGCGCGAGCGGCAACGCTGTAATCGACTGGGGCAGGAGATGACCCTGTGTGTGATGGACCTCGATCACTTCAAACGGATCAATGATCAGCATGGTCATGATGCCGGCGACGCGGTGCTCAGGCATGTGGCACAGCATTTGTGTTGCTCTCTGCGGCACTCTGATGTGGTCGGTCGATTTGGCGGGGAGGAGTTTGTTCTTATCCTGCCCGACACCGGACTTGAACAGGCTGTTGCGGTGCTGAATCGGCTGCGCGAGGAGCTGGCCGAAACGCCGGTGCCGGTACGGGGGCAACTGTTGCCGGTCAGCGCGACCTTTGGTGTTACAGCGGTGCGGCAGGACGACAGCGATCTGGAATCCATCGTTCGTCGGGCCGACCGGGCACTGTATGAAGGCAAGGGCGCAGGGCGTAATCGGGTCATGACCGCCTGATCGGTTACACTGGCGTCCTGTCTACCCGCTGTGTCGGTGGCCCGTGCGCAAGATTCTCCATATCGACTGTGATTGCTTCTACGCTGCGATAGAAATGCGCGACGACCCGCGCCTGCGCGGTCGGCCGCTGGCGGTCGGCGGCGATCCGGGCAAGCGCGGCGTCATCGCCACCTGCAACTACGAGGCGCGTGCCTATGGGGTGCGGTCGGCGATGGCCTCGGCCTACGCCAAGAAGCTGTGTCCGGAACTGCTGATCGTGCCGGGCCGGATGTCGGTCTACCGTGAAGTCTCCCAGGCCATTCAGGCCATCTTTGCCGATTACACACCGCTGATTCAGCCGCTGTCGCTTGATGAGGCCTATCTGGATGTGACCGACAGCCCAGCCTGCCGCGGTAGCGCAACGCTGATAGCCAGGGAGATTCGCCAGCGGGTGCGCGATACCCAGGGCATCACGGTTTCTGCCGGGGTCGCGCCGAACAAGTTTCTCGCCAAGATCGCCAGTGACTGGAATAAGCCGGACGGACTGAAAGTGATTCTGCCGGATCAGGTCGAGGACTTTCTGCGCGACCTGCCGGTGTCGCGGCTGCATGGCGTTGGGCGCAAGACTGCCGAGCGGCTCCAGCGCCTTGGCGTTGATGTGTGCAGTGAACTGTTGCCGTGGCGCAAGCAGGATCTGGCCCGCGAGTTCGGCAGTTTCGGCGAGCGCCTGTGGGAGCTTGCGCGGGGTATTGACGAGCGCCCGGTGGTGGTCGAAAGCCGCCGTCAGTCGGTCAGTGTCGAGAATACCTATGAGCACGATCTGCCCGATCTGGACGCCTGCCTGGCGGCCTTGCCGCCGCTGCTGGACAAGCTGGCCGAGCGCATCGGCCGGCTGGAGGGCAGTTACCGGGTCAGCAAGCCGTTCATCAAACTCAAGTTTCACGACTTTACCCAGACCACGCTGGAGCAGGCCGGGGCACCGATTACCCCGGCCGGCTACGCCGAGCTCTGCGCTCAGGCGTTTGCCCGTGGCAATTGTGCGGTGCGGCTGATCGGCGTGGGCGTGCGGCTGGACAGCAGTCACGCTCAGCTGGGAGAACAGCTCAAGCTGTTCTAGCGCGCCGCTCTGGCGCACTTGGGGCACAGGTGGTTGTCGCCGCGCGGCTGCCAACCCAGCTCACTGATACGCGTGACCGCCTTGGCGGTGCGCGCGTTCAGATCGTCCCGGTCGGCAACAAGAAACTCGAACGGTTGCTCGCGGCCGCACTCATCACAGGTAATCGACCAGCCCAGCACGCTCTGACCGCGCAGGTCTGGTCCGCGGGCCGAAGCAGTCCACTGGCCCGGCGGGTTGATCAGATAGCGAATCTTGTCGACCACCAGGCGCATGGGCAGATCGCGACTACCCTTGATCGTGCAGATCAGCTGGTCGCCGGGCTGCACGCCGCCGCCCTGACCGGTGACCTGAAACAGCCCGGCACTCAGGGTGCGGCATTCAATCAGGGTGTGTGACGGATTCAGTGCCGTGCGGCGAAAATCGTGTTCTGCCATGGTAGGGGCTCGCTGGTCGGTAGGGCGCGCATGATAACACCGGAGTGTAGCGGCATATCACCCGCATCACTGATGGTCGGTCCGGGGCGGGGCAGTGATTATCATGGCGCGGTCTTTTACGTATTCACAACGAGGAGTTCACATGAGCGTCAAGCAAATGTTCGATCTGAGCGGCAAGGTCGCCCTGATCACCGGTGGTACCAAAGGTCTGGGTCTGCAGATGGCAGAAGCTTTCGGCGAACTGGGTGCCAAGGTGTTCATCAGCGCGCGTAATGCTGCCGAGATCGAAGCGGTGGTTGCTGAACTGAAAAGCCAGGGCGTCGAAGCCGCCGGTATCGCCTGTGATCTGGGCAAACTGGACAGCAACCCGGTCAAGACCCTGGTAGACGCCTGTGAAGCGGCCTTCGGCACCGTTGACGTGCTGGTCAACAATGCGGGCACCACCTGGGGTCAGCCGGCAGAAGAGCACAGCTACGAAGGCTGGCAGAAAGTCATGACCCTGAACGTGGACGTCTGCTTCCTGGTGGCTCAGGAAGTGGCGCGCCGTTTCATGATCCCGCGCAAGTCCGGCAAGATCATCAACATCGCCTCCATCGCCGGCTTCAAGGGCAACCGTGCCAACTCCGGCGTATTCACGTCTGCCTACAACACCTCCAAGGCGGCGGCAATCAACCTGACCCGCGCACTGGCTGGCGAGTGGGGCCGCTACAACATCAACGTCAACGCGATCTGCCCGGGCTACTTCCCGACCAAGCTGGCAAAAGGTCTGGACAAGGTCAGCGAGATGATCAAGGAAGGCACGCCGCTGGGTCGTATCGGTGGTGATGAGGACATCAAGGGCGCTGCGGTGTTCTTTGCGACTGAAATGTCCCGTCACGTGACCGGTCAGGCACTGGCTGTCGACGGCGGCAATTCGGTCGTCTGAACAGGCGTATTCGCTGACCGGTGCGGACGCGACATGTCGCGTCCCTACGAACGGGTAGGCGCCACGACCTTGCGTAGGGACGCAGCATGCTGCGTCCGCGCGCGTTGACACGGCGCATGGCGGGCCCCGTGCAGGTTAGTTGACGCCTTTGCTCAGTGCTCGTGCCGCTGCTTCGACGGCAGGGCGATGGTCGCGTTCCAGAGTGTCCATCAGGCGCAGATGCAGCTTGCGCTCGGCGCGGCTGAGATCCTTCCAGGCCTGATGGGTCGGAATATGTGCGGTCTGCTCGTAGATCAGATCAAAGACGGTTACGTCCAGCCCCTCGCGGCGCTCCCCCTGATAGTTGTCCAGCAGCACCTTGATACGAATGGCGCCTTCAATGGTGGGCACCTGTCCGTCAAGCAGGCTCTGGGCGATGATGCGAATGTCGCCGCTTAGCCGGTCATTGCGCGCTTCCAGTGCCTTGGCTCGGGCTTCGTCCTGCTGCCACACCTTGCGCCATAGGGTCCAGGCGTAGGTCGCCAGCGCCAGAATGATGAGAATGCCGGCGGCAATCAGCCAGTAGTGAGTTTGCATGGGTGTCAGAAGCTCAGTTGTGAGGGATCCAGCGTCCCTTCCTCGTGCAGATTGATGCTGGGCGCCAGCAACATGCCAGTGCGGATGTTGCCATCGATACGGTAATCGACCGGTTGCTGTTTATCTACCAGCTTGATCAGGTCGGCAAGATGACGCCACAGGTTGGAGCGTACATCCAGCTCGAAATAGGACGAGCCGTAAGCCGGCACGTCAAAGCGGTTGTTGCTGACCCCGGTGGCCAGTTTCATGTTGTTGAGATAGACCTGATAGTGCATGCCGCGAATCGGCAGTACCCGGTCGTTGGGGTTGTCGACCCGCAGCTTGAGGCGAAAAGATTGCTCCCATAGATTGGACTTGAGCATCTCGACATTCGCCAGACTGACCTCTGGCTTGGTGTAGGACGGGCTGAATACGGCACAGCCATGCAGCAGCATGCAGCCAATCAGCGTCATGATCCCCAGCAACCGCGCTCTCATCGCGTCCCCTCTCCCGTTCAGGCTGCTTTGTGTATGGAGTTGTCGCGCAGCCTGGACCATACTTTACCCCTGTTTTACGTACAGGGAGTGACAAGATGACGCGTTTCGAGGTGGTTTTTCAAGGTCAGGTGCAGCAAGGTGCCGCGCCTGAGCAGGTGCGGGCCAATGTAGGCAAGCTGTTTCAGGTCTCCGGAGCGCAGCTGGACACCCTGTTCTCAGGTCGTCGCATTGTCATCAAGCAGGGGCTTGACCGGGTTGCCGCCGAGAAATACCGCATTGCGCTCGAGCGTGCTGGCGCTCAGTGCAGTATCGTGGCAATGGACGTGGCAATGGATGAGCCGACATCCTTGGCTCCGTCCGCTTCGGAATCTTCAGCGTCCTCTGAGCCAGCCAAGCCTGTGTCGCAGCCGGTTGAGGCTGAACCGGAGCGGTCCTCGCGCGTCGTGCCTCGAGACGAGTACATGGCCGCGTTCAGCGATGTGGAGGCTCCAGACTTCGGTATCGCGCCGTTGGGTGCCGATCTGCAGGACGAGTACAACCCGCATACGGCGCTGCCTATCGATCTGTCGGCACTGACCCTGGCGCCGGTTGGCAGTGACATGGGCGAGATCAAGCGCGACGATGCAGTGCAGGTTCCCAATGTGGATCATCTCAAGCTCGTTGATGACTGATGAGTCTCTGCCGGGCCGGTCTGCTCACGGCCTGGCTTCGGCGCATTTGGCCCGCTGTTTTGTTTGCAAAATGTCGACTCCTTCGATTTCCCGGGCTTATACACCTGTTCTGCCACTTTTCTGTCCTTAAGCTGTGCATCAGCGCCGTCGGCACAAGTCGTCGGCGCGGCATGGATCGCACAGCAAGGAACACGGATGTTCTCTCCAGCAAACGAAGCCTATTTTGCGTTGCATATCGACGCTGTCGAGCATGATTTCAGCGTGCTTGAGTTCACTGGTGTGGAGCGGCTTAATCAGCCGTATGCCATCGAGCTGACGCTGGTCAGCGAGCGCGCCGATATCGACCCCGCCAGCCTGCTGCATCTGCCGGCCTGGCTGGAAATCAGCTCCGGTGGTGGGTTGCACGGCTTTATCACCTGGTTTACCCAAGGCGAGTCTGGCCGCCGGCTGACCCGTTACCAACTGAGGCTGAGTCCTCAGCTCGGTTACCTTGAATACCGAACCAACCAGCGCATCTTTCAACATCAGTCAGTTGAGCAGATCATCAGCTGCGTGCTGCGGGAAAATGCCATCCACAGCGATGCCTGGCGCTTCAGTCTTAATGCCGACCTCGGCGAGCGACGCTACTGCACCCAGTACGACGAAACCGATCTGCACTTTATTCAGCGCTTGTGTGAGGAAGAGGGGCTGCATTTTCACTTTGAGCACAGTCGGCAGGGTCATGTGCTGGTGTTCGGTGATGATCAGACCAGCTTTCCTCAACTGGAACCGATCGGCTTCAGCCAGGGCTCCGGTATGGTCGCCGACCAGCCAGTGGTAAAGCGCTTCAGTCTGACTGCTGCCACTCGTCCCGACCGGGTCAGTCGTCGGGACTACAACTTTGAAACGCCGCATCTGCTGCTGGAAGCAGGTGCACGGCTGGAGAGTGCCCCAGCCCAGCCCGCGCTGGAAGATTATGACTATCCCGGTGGCTTCAGCGATCGCGGCCGCGGCAGGCAGCTCAGCCAGATTCAATTGGAGCGCCACCGCAGCCATCAGTTGGAGGCGCGCGGTGAAGGCGATCGGCCCGACCTGCGCAGCGGACACTTTCTGCCGCTGACAGGGCATCTACGCGACGACTGGAACGATCTCTGGTTGCTCACGGAAGTGCATCACCATGGCAAGCAGCCGCAGGCGCTGGAAGAGTCGATCTGCAGTGACACAAGCGCCGTCGACGGATTTGTTCAAGGCTATCGCAATCGGTTTGTGGCCACCCCGTGGCAGGCGATCTGGCGGCCGCCATTGGAGCATCTTAAGCCGCGCATTGCCGGCAGCCAGAGTGCGCTGGTGACCGGCCCCGCTGGTGAAGAGATTCACTGCGATCAGCATGGCCGGGTCAAGGTCCAGTTCCACTGGGACCGCGAAGCGCAGGCCGACGAGCACACCAGCTGCTGGCTGCGTGTGGCGTCCGGCTGGGCAGGCGACCGTTACGGCGCCATCGCCATTCCGCGCATCGGCATGGAGGTGCTGGTCAGCTTCCTTGAGGGCGACCCCGATCAGCCGCTGATTACCGGTTGCCTGTATCACGCCGAACACGTACCGCCGGTCGAGCTGCCCGCGCACAAGACGCGCAGCGCTTTCAAAACGCTCAGCTCACCGGGTGGTGAGGGCTACAACGAGCTGCGCATTGAAGATCGCAAGGGGGCCGAACAGGTCTACATCCACGCCCAGCGTGACTGGGATCAGCGCATTGAACATGATCAGCGGCTGCATGTGGGCAACGAGCGCCACGAACATACCGCAGCCAATCATTACAGCGAGCACCTCGCCGAGCTGCATCGCACCGTCCACGGCGACCGTCTGACGGAACTCAAATCCAGCGATCATCTCAGCATCGCCGGCAATCAACACTGCCGTATCGCTCAATCCCTGCTGGCCGACGTCGGGCGGGAAATTCACCTGGCCAGCGGTCGCAAGATTGTTATCGAAGCGGGCATGGAGCTGACCATCAAGGCCGGTGGCAGCTTTATCAAGCTCGACCCCAGCGGCGTCACCATCAGCGGCCCGACGGTGCGGATCAACTCGGGTGGCAAGCAGGGGCAGGGTACGGGTGCTTCTCCGTGCTTGCCGGGTAACGCGACGGCCGCTGATCGCAGTCAGGCGGGCAGTTTACTGGTGCCGGCGCAGCGTCAGGCGCTAATGCTTGTAAAGCCGCTGTGCGCTATCTGTGAGGAGCCAGGTTCCGACGCCTGAAGTGCTGGGGAGTGCCCGCCTCGGCGGGCTGTGGGGCTTACCGCGCGCAGCACTGCTTGAACTTGCGCCCGGACCCGCACGGGCAGGGCTCGTTGCGTCCTGCCTTGATCGGATAGTTCGGATCGAGGAAGTACCAGCGACCCTGAATCAGGCGGAAGTCGGAGCACTCGCGGTGTGTCTGGGCGCTGCCGTCTGGGTCCTGCCAGCGGGCAACAAACGTCACCTGCGCGCTGGTTGCGCCGGGTAGCTCACTGGCGGCTTCTACTGTCAGCCCTAGCCAGCGGCTCTGCTCGCTCCATTGGCGCATTGCATCGACGTCCAGCTGCGTCTGCTGGGCGGGAATGGTGGTAGCGACCAGGTAATCGATCAGACCGAGGGTATAGGCGCAGTAACGCGAGCGCATCAGGCGCTCGGCGCTGGGCGCCGCGTTGCCTTGATGCAGGGGCTGACAGCATTCGCCATATTGCCGACCGCTGTCGCAGGGGCAGGGCGCAGCGGCGGTGAGGGTTGGAGTCATCGCGTTACCACCAGTACTTGCCGAACATCTCCGGGTTGGCCCAGTACTTGGAGTTCAACCAGTCCGGTACGCTCTTGTACTCGGCCAGATCGTAGGCATAGAGCGTCAGGCTCTGGCCATCCTGGCTGAAACGCGCGTGACGCTGCAGGGCGAGGGCGTAGAAGTCATTCTCCTGCCAGTCGTCGGTGCGTTCCATGTCGACCAGCACCGCAATCCGGCTGGCAGAGAGGTTGCGCAGGCCGGCGAGCAGTTCGGTGGCGGTGCGTTTGTCGAGGTGCTCGAGCTGATCGGCGACAATGGCCAGGTCGTAGCGTTGATTGCGCAGGTCGTCGCTCAGCGGGACGTCATCTGTGCTGCTGACCCGACAATCCGGGTGCTCCTGCAACCAGGCCTTTACGGCCGGGATCTCGCTGCGGCTGACGCAGAGCAGGCTCGCGGGGCGATAGTGCTGGAGGATGCCCAGCAGGGATGACGTTGGCGTGGCGCTCATCGGAAGACTCGACTGTGAACGGATTCAGCGCAGCAGGGTAGGGGCTGACCGGTATTGATGCAAGCACCGGCGGTCCAGCTCGGCGGCGTTGAATGGTATGATCGCCGGCTGATCCGGAGCCCGCATGCTGAACGATGAACTCAAAGGCCAGATCCAGACGGCCTATCGCACCTTTCTGGAAAACAAGTCGCTGAAGCCGCGCTACGGCCAGCGCGTGATGATTGCCGAGGTCGCCAAGGTCTTCGGCAATGTTGCGCTGGACGAGGAGGGGCATCGTGATGGTGATCCGGCAGTCGCGGTGATTGAGGCGGGTACCGGTACCGGCAAGACCGTAGCCTATTGCCTGGCGGCGATTCCGATAGCCCGTCATCTCGGCAAACCGCTGGTGATTTCCACGGCAACGGTGGCGCTGCAGGAGCAGATCGTTCTCAAGGATTTGCCGGATATTCTGCGCAACTCCGGTCTCAAGTTCGGCTTCTCGCTGGCCAAGGGGCGCGGCCGCTATGTCTGCCTGGCCAAGCTCGACAACCTGCTGCGCGAAAACCAGTCGATGGCCGATCAGCAGCAGATCTTTGCTGATGATGGCTTCCGTATTGACGTGGATGAGGCCGGACTCAAACTCTACACCCGCATGGTCGAGGCGCTCGGTGGCAACAAATGGGACGGTGAGCGCGACTCCTGGCCCGAGGCGCTGGAGGATCAGGACTGGTCGCGGCTGACCACCGACCATATCCAGTGCAGTAACCGCCGCTGCGGGCACTTTCAGCAATGCGTGTTCTACAAGGCCCGCGAGGGCGTGCAGAAGGTCGATGTCATCGTCACCAATCACGACCTGGTGCTGGCCGATCTGGCGCTGGGTGGCGGCGCGATTCTGCCCGACCCGCGTGACTGCCTCTATGTATTCGATGAGGCGCATCACCTGCCGGACAAGGCGATTGGTCATTTCGCCCACCACACCCGACTGCAAGCCACCGCCGAGTGGCTCGACCAGATCGACAAGAACCTCAGCAAGCTGCTGGCGCAGCATCCGCTGCCCGGCGATCTGGGCCGTGTGCTGGAGCAGGTGCCGACCACCGCCCGTGATCTGAAACCGCATCAGCAGTTCATGCAGCAGGCACTGGGCGGCGTCGCCGACTTTGCCAGCGCCGAGGATCTGGGTGGCAACATCCGCCCGCAATACCGCTTCGAGAACGGTGAAGTGCCTGACGAGCTGTGCGAGATGGGCATGGAGCTGAAGGCGGGCTTTGGCCGCTTGAGCGACCAGTTGCAGCGCATCGTCGATATGCTCAAGGAGGCGATGGATGGCGAAACGACCATCGGCGTCTCCGAGTCCCAGGCTGAGGAGTGGTATCCGCTGTTTGGCGCGCTGCAGGCGCGAGCCGAGGCCAATTGGACGCTGTGGACCCAGTTCTGCCTGCAGGACCCGGAGGGCAAGCCGCCGACCGCGCGCTGGCTGACGCTGACCGAAGGTGGCGACATTGAAGTTCACGTAAGCCCCATTCTGGCCGCCGACACCCTGCGTCAGTATCTCTGGAATCCAGCCTTCGCGGCGCTGGCCACCTCGGCAACGCTGACCGCGCTGGGCAAGTTCGACCGCTTCAGCCACCGCGCCGGTTTGCCGCGCAGCGCGGTCTGTGCGCTGGCACCCAGCCCGTTCAAGCATGGCGAGGCCGGGCTGCTGCGTGTGCCCAATTACGGAGCCGACCCGCGCGACAGCGCCGCCCACACGGCAGCGATCATCGAGCACCTGCCGGAGATTCTGGCCGATGAGCGCGGCAGTCTTGTGCTGTTTTCCTCGCGCAAGCAAATGCTGGAGGTGTTTGCCGGGGTGCCCGCCGAGTTTCGTCAGCGGGTGCTGGTGCAGGGCGATCTGTCCAAGCAGGAGCTGATCCGCCAGCATCGCAAGCAGGTCGATGATGGCAAGCCGAGCGTGATCTTCGGGTTGGCGAGCTTTGCCGAAGGGGTCGATTTGCCGGGCAAGTATTGCGAACACGTGGTGATTGCCAAGATTCCCTTTGCCGTACCGGACGATCCGGTGGAAGCCGCGCTGGCCGAGTGGATCGAAAAGAACGGTGGCAATCCGTTTATGGAAATCGCGGTACCGGACGCCAGCCTGCGTCTGATTCAGGCCTGCGGACGCTTGCTGCGCACCGAGAGCGACAGCGGTACCGTCACCGTGCTGGACCGTCGGCTGGTCACGCAGCGCTACGGCAAGGCGATTCTCAATGCGCTGCCGCCGTTCCGCCGCGAGATCGATTGAGTCATCAGCCTGAGCGATGGGCTATCGACAGGGCAGCTGATGATGGCTGCCACGTGTCGGCAGCTTCTGTTTAATGGCAGAAAGCAAGACAAAAAGGACCGCATGATGAGCACTATCCAGGGTTACTTTGATCCCCGTTTCGAGTCGGTACGCGAACTGTTTGCCGAGCAACAGCAGGATGAGCAGGCCCGTGGTGCCGCGCTGTGCGTCACCGTTGGTGGCGAAACCGTGCTGGATCTCTGGCAGGGGGTGCGCGACAAGGACAATCAGGCAGTCTGGGAGCAGGACACTCTGGTCAACGTGTTCTCCTGCACCAAACCGTTGGGTGCCGTTGCCTTGCTGCAACAGGTGGCGGCCGGCAAGCTGGAACTGGACGCGCCGCTGGCAGTGGTCTGGCCCGAGTTTGCCCAGGCTGGCAAGGAGTCGGTCACCCTGCGGCAGATCCTCAGTCATCGCTCCGGTCTGTCGGCTGTCAGCGAGACTCTGCCACCGGAAGCACTGTTCGAGTGGGACACCATGAGCGCCGCGCTGGCAGCGCAGAAGCCCTGGTGGACGCCGGGCGAGCATCACGGTTACGCGCCGGTGACTTACGCCTGGTTGCTGGGCGAGCCGCTGCGCCGTCTGACTGGCCAGCGTCCCGGCCAGGCGATTGCCGACAGTATCTGTCAGCCGCTGGGCATGGATTTCTTTATTGGCGTGCCGGATCAGGACCTGGAACGCATCGCCTCGGTATCCCGCCTGCGCAATCAGATGGGTGACGACGGCGCGCGCCGCCTGTTCGCGGCCATGGGGCAGGGCGACAGCATGACGGCCAAAGCCTTTGGCAACCCGTCGAGCATGATGACCAGCACCAACCGCCGTGAGTGGCAGCAGGCCGATATTCTGTCGGCGAACGGCACCGGCAACGCCCGCTCGCTGGCGCGCTTCTGGCAACTGCTGGCGCACGACGGTCAGCTCGATGGCGTCAGCCTGCTGGATGCCGAGCTGGTCAAGCAGATGCAGCAGGAACACAGCGCCGGTGACGACCGCACGCTGTTGTGTCAGACCCGCTTTGGTCTGGGTGTGATGCTGGAGCACGAAGGGCCTGGCGGCAGCTTCGGCATGGGCAGGAACGCCTTCGGTCACCCCGGTGCAGGCGGTTCTCTGGGCTTCTGTGATCCGGACGCCAACGTCGGCTTCGGCTATGTCACCAATACCATGGGGCCCTATGTGCTGATGGACCCGCGTGCGGTTGCGCTCAGCCAGGCGGTGTATCGCTGTCTGCAGTCGATCGACTGACCTCTGCGCAAAGCCTGCGCTGCATCAATGTGCGGCGCAGGCCGACTGCTAGGATAGGATTCGTTGCTATCGTCACCATTCACTGTTGCCGGAAACCGATCTGATGAAACCCAGTATTGCCGATCTGCGTCGCGACTATACCCGTGACGGACTGACCGAAGCCCAGGCGCCTGCCGAGCCCCTTGCCCTGTTTGCTGAGTGGTTTGCGCAGGCGGTTGAAGTGGAAAGCACCGAAGCCAACGCCATGATGCTGGCTACGGTCGACGCTGAAGGTCAGCCGCACCTGCGCACCCTGTTGCTCAAGGGCTTTGATGAGCGCGGCTTTGTGTTCTTTACCAATTACCAGAGCGCCAAGGGGCAGCAGCTGGCGGGTCAGCCGGCTGCCGCGATGACCTTCTGGTGGCACGATCTGGAACGTCAGGTGCGCATCGAAGGTCAGGTCGAGCAGACCAGCGCCGAGGAGTCGGACGCCTACTTCCACAGTCGCCCTGAGGGCAGCCGTCTGGGAGCCTGGGCGTCGCCGCAGAGTCAGGTGATTGCGGGGCGCGAGGTGCTGGAAGATCGCCTTGGTGCTGTGCAGGAGCAATACGCTGATGCCGCTGCGCCGCGTCCTCCGCACTGGGGCGGTTACCGACTGGTGCCCACCCTGATCGAGTTCTGGCAGGGGCGCCCCAGCCGCCTGCATGACCGGCTTTGCTATCGCCTGGTCGAGGGCAACTGGGTGAGGGAGCGACTGGCGCCCTGATTTGCTCATTCTCGGTCCCGTTGCTTGCTGCAGCCGCGCTTCGGCTTTACGCTGACAGACAACCGCGACAGCAGGAGGCGACATGGGCAGAGGGGCGTTTCAGCAGAAGGTTGTAGTGATTACCGGCGGCTGTGCCGGAATCGGTCGGGCACTGGCCTTGCGCTTCGCGCAGGCCGGAGCCCATCTGGCCATCCTCGATGTGCAGGACGAGTCGCTGGTCGCCTTCCGCCAGCAACTGCATGACAAACTCAATGCCGATGTGCTGGCGATCAACTGCGACGTATCCGACGACCAGGCGTGCGCCGAGGCGATGGCCCAGGTCGTCGAGCGTTTCGGGGGGATTGACCTGCTGATCAACAATGCCGGCATCACCCACCGCAGCGCCTTTGCCGATACCGACTTGTCGGTGTTCCAGCGGATCATGGCGGTGAATTACTTCGGTGCCGTCAACTGTACCCGTCATGCCCTGCCCAGCCTGCTTGAGCGCCGCGGTCAGGTGATCGTTCTCAGCTCGCTGTCCAGCTTCGCCCCGTTGCTCAACCGCAGTGCCTATAACGCCAGCAAGCATGCGCTGCATGGCCTGTTTGAAACCTTGCGCATGGAAGTGCGCGAGCAGGGCGTCAACGTCATGCTGGTTTCACCCGGGTTCACCGCCACTGATATCCGCAAGAACGCGCTGGTCGGCGACGGCTCGGTCGCCCAGGCCAATACCGCCATGCCATTCAAGGTCGCCGCGCCAGCGGATGTGGCCGAGGCGATCTATCAGGGCGCCTGTCGACGCAAGCGGCAGCTGATCCTGTCCAATGTGGACTGGCAGGCGCGGCTGTTTGCACGCTTTTTCCCGCGGTTGTTCGAACGCTGGATGGTGCCGAGGCTGTCTGGCGTGAAGCCGGTCTCCGGGCGTGAATAGGCTGCTCGCCAGCCGTTAACGCTGGCTGTTCAGCCAGGTCAGGATGCTGTTGCCCGTCCGGCGCCCGCTGGCAAAGCAGGCAGTCAGCAGATAGCCGCCGGTGGGCGCTTCCCAGTCGAGCATCTCGCCGGCGCAGAAAGTCCCCGGCAGCGCCTTGAGCATCAGGTGGTCATTCAGTGCACTTCGGCAGACGCCGCCGGCGCTGCTGATGGCTTCATCCAGCGGGCGGGTCGCGGTCAGGGTAATGGGCAATGCCTTGATGCCGGCGGCGAGCTTGCCCGCGTCGGCAATCGAGTCTTTGCTCAGGCATTCATGCAGCAGCGCCACCTTGACGCTGTCCAGCCCTGCTTTCTTGCGCAGCAGGTTGCTCAGGCTTTGGCCCTTGCGTGGCTGGCTGAGGGTCTGCTGCAGCTGGGCCCGGGTGTGATCCGGCGCAAGATCCAGGCTTAGTTGCGCGTGGCCCTTGGCTTCCAGTTGTTCGCGCAGCGCGGCGGACAGGGCATAGATCAGGCTGCCTTCCAGGCCGTCGTGGGTGAGGATGGCCTCACCGCGGCGGCTGATGGTCTCGCCCTCGGGGCTTTGGGTGCTGGCGATTATCTGCTTGAGTGGCTGCCCCGCGAAGCGTTCGCTGAGAAACGGGCTCCATGCGCTGATAAAACCGCAGTTGCTGGGGCGCAGTGAGCGTACATCAACGCCGCGTGCGCTGAGCAGGGGCGCCCAGCTGCCGTCTGAACCGAGGCGCGCCCAGCTGCCGCCACCCAGCGCCAGTAGCGTCGCTGCTGCCCTTACGCTGATTTCACCGTCCGGGGTATTGAAGCGCAGAGCGGCGCTGTCATCCCAGCCCAGCCAGCGGTGCCGGGTATGCAGGCGCACACCTTGTTCACGCAGGCGCTTGAGCCAGGCGCGCAGCAGGGGCGCGGCTTTCATGTCGGTCGGGAAAACGCGCCCGGAGCTGCCGACGAAGGTGTCGATGCCCAGGCCGTGAATCCAGTCGCGCAGCGCCTGCGCATCGAACTCGTCCAGCCATTCGCCGACCCAGGGTGAGGCTTCGCGGTAGCGGGACAGGAAGGGGGCCGCCGCCTCCGAGTGGGTGATATTCATGCCGCCAACGCCAGCCAGCAGAAACTTGCGCCCGACCGAGGGCATGGCGTCGTACAGGTCGACCTGCAGACCTGCCGCTGACAAGACCTCCGCTGCCATCAAGCCGGCCGGGCCGCCACCGATAATGGCTATGGAGCGGGTGTCGGTGTTGGCGGTGTCGGTCATGGTGCGATCCTGAAAGCGGGGCGCGCAGTTTAGCCCAATCCGCGCTGCTGCCAAATCTGCGCGGCACTGTGGTGCAGGATACCGTGGCGACGGGCGAGGGCGTCGCGGTCGTTGTCGTAACCGCCGCCGATGACAGCGCAGACAGGGATGTCGCGCCCAAGACAGCTGTCGATCACCAGCCGGTCGCGGGCGGCAATACCCAGGTCGGTCAGTTTCAGGTAGCCGAGTGCATCAGACTGGTGGACGTCAACGCCGGCGTCATAGAGCACCATATCCGGTTGATAGAGAGGCAGCAGATAGTCCAGCGTCTGCTGCAGTGTATGCAGGTAGCCCTGGTCATCCAGCCCGCGTGGCAGGGGGATATCCCAATCACTGGTCGCCTTGCGCGCCGGAAAGTTGTTCTCGCAGTGCAGTGATACCGTGATCGCGGCGTCAACGTCTGCAAGGATGGTTGCGGTGCCGTCGCCCTGATGGACATCGCAGTCGATGATCAGCACCCGCTCTACCCGCCCGCTGGCCAGCAGTGACAGGCTGATGATCGCCAGGTCATTGAAAATGCAGAAGCCGGAGGCGAAATCCCGGTGTGCGTGGTGAGTGCCGCCTGCCAGATGGCAGGCCAGGCCGTGTCGCAGCGCCAGATCGGCCGTCAGTAGCGAGCCGCCGACCGCGCGGGTGGTGCGCGCAACCAGTGCTTCGCTCCACGGCAGGCCCATGCGGCGCAGAGCGGTCGCATCCAGCGCGTTGTCATGGAAGCGGTTGACGTAGTCCGGGTCGTGGGCCAGTGCCAGCAACTCGCGGCTGCAGCGTTCGGGACTGTGCAGATTGCCGTCGTGCAGCAACCCACTGGCTCGAAGATGGTCGTGCAGACGCGCGAACTTGTCCATCGGGAACCGGTGGGGCGCGGGGAAAGGGAAGCTGTAGTCGGGATGGTAGACCAGGGGCAGATCCACGACGACTCCTCGCGGCAGTGTATGGCGCATTGAGTATCCGCATTGCGCTGGTGCTCAACAAGTCTCGGGGCTGATGCAGGATGCGCTGCAGTCTGCTACTGCGAGACAATCCGGGTTAAACTGGCGGCCATTTCCGCGGCGAACCGGCCGCCATTACAGTCAAGACGTACCCGTCCGTTAGCGGAGGGGCAATATGTGAGGACCCGCTATGAGCGAATTGCTGGATGATCTGGTAGACCTGCTGGCACTGGAGAAAATCGAGGAAAACCTGTTCCGTGGCCGCAGTCAGGATCTCGGTTTCAAGCAGCTGTTCGGTGGGCAGGTTCTGGGGCAGTCGTTGTCGGCGGCCAGTCAGACGGTTGATCCTGACCGCCATGTGCATTCGGTGCATGGCTACTTTTTGCGTCCGGGCGACGCTGGTCTGCCGATCGTCTATCAGGTTGATCCGCTGCGCGACGGCGGCAGCTTTACTACCCGCCGGGTTCAGGCGATTCAAAAGGGTAAGCCGATTTTTACCATGATCAGCTCGTTTCAGGGCGATGTTGAAGGCTTTGAACACCAGGCGGCGATGCCGGAGGTTCCCGGCCCGGAAGACCTGCCCAACGAGACCGAATGGACCCGCCGCTATCAGCATCTGATTCACGAAAAGGTCCGCGACAAGGTGTTGTGCGGCAAGCCGATCGAGATCCGCCCGGTTGGCGAGTTCAACCCGTTCGAGCCTGTGGCCGGTGAGCCGGTGCGCTACATGTGGTATCGCGCCGACGGTACCCTGCCGGACGACCCGCAGGTACACCGCTATCTGCTGGCGTATGCCTCGGACTTTCATCTGCTGGGTACGGCGATGCAGCCGCACGCCATCTCCAGCTGGTCGCCCGACATGCAGGTAGCCAGCCTTGACCACTCGCTGTGGTATCACCGCCCGCTGCGCATGGATGACTGGCTGTTGTACGCCATGGACAGCCCGTCGGCCAGCGGCTCCCGCGGCCTGTCGCGTGGTCAGATCTTCAATCGGGCCGGTGAGCTGGTTGCCTCGGTGACGCAGGAGTCGTTGATGCGCAGGGTGCAGCGCTGACATGCAGCATCTGCGCGGCTGGGTGTTCGATCTGGACGGGACGCTGACGGTTGCTCAGCACGATTTTCCGGCAATCCGACGCGAACTGGGGGTGCCGGCAGAGGCCGACATACTGACGTTCATGTCGGGCTTGCCGGCGGCCGAATACCTCGCCATGAAAGCGCAGCTTGATGCCATCGAACTGCGTCTGGCCGAGCAGGTTGAAGCGGCGCCCGGCGCGGTCGCTCTGGTGCGTCAATTGCACGAAGAGGGTCGTCGATTGGGTATTCTGACCCGCAACCTGCAATCGGTCGCCCGTTCGACGCTGCGCTGTCTTGGTATTCTCGACTGCTTTGCCGCAGAAGATGTGCTGGGGCGCGAAGAGGCTGAACCCAAACCCTCACCAGATGGTATTCACCGCCTGCTGGATCGCTGGCAGCTGTCGGCGCGGGAGGCGGTAATGGTCGGAGACTTTCGCTTTGACCTCGAGGCCGGGCGTGCAGCGGGCAGTCATACCTGTTTGATCCTGCCTGACAATCCCTGGCCGGAACTGGCCGATTGGCACGTGCCGGATTGTGCCGCGTTGTTGGCCCGACTCTAGGTCGGGCCCGTGACTGGCCTGCAGGGTTGGTTGGTCAGTCTGCCGCCTGAAAGCGCAGGCGCATCGACAGATCGACTGCCTTGACGTCCTTGGTCATGCTGCCGATCGAGATGTAATCCACGCCGGTTTCAGCAACGCTGCGCAGGGTTGTTTCGGTAATCCCGCCGGAAGCCTCCAGCTTGGCGTGACCGGCGTTCAGGGCAACGGCGGTGCGCATGTCCTCGTCACTGAGTTCATCCAGCATGATGATGTCAGCGCCGGCTTCCAGTGCCTGCTTCAGCTCTTCGAGGCTCTCCACTTCAACCTCAACCGGCTTGCCCGGCGCAATCTCGTGCGCCCGGCTGATGGCCTGGGCAATACCGCCACAGGCGGCGATGTGGTTCTCCTTGATCAGGAAGGCGTCGTACAGGCCAATACGGTGGTTGTGGCAACCGCCGCAGGTCACCGCGTACTTTTGCGCCAGGCGCAGGCCGGGAATGGTCTTGCGGGTATCGAGCAGTTTCACGCTGGTACCGGCAACCAGGTCGGCAAAGTGCCTGCTGCGGGTGGCGGTGGCCGAGAGCAACTGGATGAAATTGAGCATCGAGCGCTCGGCGGTCAGCAGGCCCCGGGCCGGACCGTTGAAGCGGCAGATCGTCTGATCGGCGAGCAGGGTGTCGCCATCATTGACCAGCCATTCAATGCTGATGCGCGGATCGACCTGGCGGGCAACTTCATCCGCCCAGGCGCGGCCACAGAAGACGGCGGCTTCGCGGGTGATGATGCGGCCATCGGCCTGACGTTCCGCCGGAATCAGACTGGCGGTGATGTCGCCGTCGCCCACGTCCTCTGCTAGAGCGCGGCGGACGTCATCAACGATGGTGCTCTGCAGGCTGTCGAGTGTGAGGTTGGGCATAGAGACTCCGGCGTCTGATCGCAAGTGCCGGGAGTATACCGATTGGCAAAAAAAAATGCCCGCCGGGGAGGCGGGCATTGTGCGGGGCCGACTTACTTGTTCATGTAGTTGGCCGGATCTGCAAAGTAGTCCTTGGTCAGTTTGAAGACCACAGGACTCAGCAGCAGCAGAGCGATCAGGTTGGGGATCGCCATCATCGCATTCAGGGTGTCGGCCACCAGCCACAGGCTGTTCAGGTCGATACCGGGCAGGGTGCCCAGCGGAATGGCGATGATCCACAGCAGGCGGAACGGCAGGTTGGAGCGTTCACCGAACAGGAACTGGGTACACTTCTCGGAATAGAAGCTCCAGCCAATGATGGTTGTGAACGCGAATACCGCCAGACCGATACTGACAATGTACTGACCCCAGCCGCCCGGCAGGCCCTGACTGAAGGCCAGTGCCGACAGCGGTGCGCCGTTCTCGCCACTCTGCCAGGCGCCGGTCACCATGATCACCAGGCCGGTGATGGAGCAAATGATGATGGTGTCGATAAAGGTGCCGAGCATCGCCACGGTGCCCTGACGGATCGGGTTGTTGGTTTGCGCGGCGGCGTGTGCAATCGGCGCGCTGCCCAGGCCCGCCTCGTTGGAGAACACGCCACGGGCGATACCGAAGCGCATGGCCATCCAGACAGTTGCACCGGCGAAACCGCCGGCTGCGGCGCTCGGGTTGAAGGCATAGTAGAAGATCTGGCCGAAGGCTTCCGGCAGCTTGTCGGCATGCATGATCAGGATGATCAGGCCGCCACCAACGTAGAAGATCGCCATGATCGGGACCAGCTTGCCGGCTACTTCACCGATGCGCTTGATGCCGCCAAGCAGCACCAGGGCAACCAGAACGGCGATGATGATGCCGGTGGCCAGCGGCGGGATGTTGAACGAGCTGTTCAGGGCGTCGGCGACCGAGTTGGACTGGATGGTGTTGCCGATGCCGAAACCGGCCAGCATGCCGAAGATGGCGAACAGCACACCAAGCCATTTCCACTTTTCACCCAGGCCATTCTTGATGTAGTACATCGGGCCGCCGACGTGGTTGCCCAGCGCGTCCTTTTCGCGGTAGCGCACGGCAAGCACGGCTTCGCAGAACTTGGTTGCCATGCCGACCAGCGCGATGACCCACATCCAGAACAGCGCGCCCGGGCCGCCTAAGAAGACAGCAGTGGCAACACCGGCGATGTTACCGGTGCCCACGGTGGCGGACAGGGCGGTCATGAGGGCGTTGAAGGGACTGATGTCGCCTTCTTCGCTACTCTTGCGGCCGCGCCAGAGCATGCCGAAGCCGTAGAACAGCTTGCGCTGGGGCGTGAGTTTGAGACCAAGTGTAAGATACAGGCCGGTACCGGCCAGCAGGGCGAGCATCGCCGGGCCCCATACGATCCCGTTGATGTCCCCGATAAGGGCAATAATTGCTTCCATAGAATACAGCTCCTGATGTTGTGTTTTCGATGCATCTAGCAGTACATCGTTACTATTGCTGTCAGGCAGATGTTGACCGAACCAGCTTATACCAGAGATCGCCGGCATGGTTACAGAATATGTCTCGACTATGCTGTGGCAAGGAACTGTGATGTTGATCAAGAATCCGGTTAAGGGTAGCGGTTTTGTCGTCGCAAGCCGGTATACTTGAGGTTGATAAAACCTTGACGCCAATTTATCGGCATATGGATGGCTTTGAGCGTGCAGGAGTTTCTCCGCTGGCGTGCAGCACCCGATGACAAGTGCGACTTGTCTGGAGAGTAGAAATGTCCCAGGACCCCAAAGTAGTTTCAATCAAGCCCAATCTGGCAGCGCGCGCTGCTGCCGGAGGCTCGGTGCTGCCAGCGCCTCTGGTCAGCGTGCGGGATCTGGCGATCGGATATCTGCAGTCTGCGATGGTCGAGATGTTCGACAAGGCGGATGACAACCTTTTCGAAATGGCTGACAAAGCCGCCAACAATGCCGACCAGGCGCTGTTTTTCGAAGCCATGCGCTCTCTTCGCCTGCAGCGCCACAATATCGTCAAGAAAACCTGTGATTCGCTGATTCTGGCCACAGAGCAGATCAATGCACAGCACGACTCGAGCGCGCCGGCCGTCTCATTCGAGCTGGATACCCTGAGTCTGGTGCAGCCCGATGAGCTGGAAGAGTCCGTTGCGATCGACGGTATGGTCAATCGGGTTGTCAGTCGCAACCAAGCGGCACTTGGCCATTTGCTCATGCGGGTCAACAGCCTTGCCAAAAAGACGGTGGAGCAGAGTGACAACCCCTTTGCTCCAGGCGCAATAGCCGAATACTTTGCGGAGTCCCTGAGGGCGCTCAGTCTCGACATCAAGGTGCGTCTGATCGTGTTCAAGCTCTTTGAGCGCTATGTGTTCAACGGCATTGACGGGCTGTATGAAAGTTTGAATGACGCTTTTGTCAGCGCGGGGGTTATGCCTGACTTGCGCGTGACCTCGGCTGTTTCCGTGCGCAGGCCAGTGCCAGGTGCTGGTTCGGGGCGTGGCGTCGGGCAGCAGGGCGGACGCTCCGGCGACAGCAGTGAGCAGCAGGAAATCCTCGGCATGTTCAGTGAGCTCATTGGCAAATGGCGGGTTGCCAGTGGCGATGTGGCGCTGGCAGGTCTCAACTCATCGGGCGGCATGCCGATGGGGACCAGTGAGTTGCTGCGCGTGCTGTCCGAGGTGACTGCAGAGAGTTTTGCCGGCGACGCTGGGCAGAACGGTCTGCGTCGTCACGTCCAGCAGTTGTTGCATCAGCAGCGGGTGCAGAGTGGCGGTACCAAGACTGTGGCGCGAGTTGATGACGATGTCATCAGCCTGGTGTCCATGTTGTTTGATTTCATTCTCGAAGACCGTGAATTGCCGGCGGCGGTGAAGGCATTGATCGCGCGTATGCAGTTGCCGGTACTCCGGGTGGCCATCAGCGACAAGAGCTTCTTCAGTCGGGCATCGCATCCGGCTCGTCGTCTATTGAACGAACTGTCCCGTGCGACCATGGGCTGGAACGATCACGATGATCTCCGGCGCGATCAGTTGCACGCTTTGCTGGAGGAGATTGTTGAGCAGTTACTGGTCGAGACCGAGCCGAATGCAGAGCTGTTCGACGCCCTGTATCAGCGCCTGACCGACTTTCTGCGCACCGAGCAGCGCCGCGCCGAGCGGGTCGAGCAGCGTACCCGCGATGCTGAAGAAGGTCGGGCGCGCATCAAGGCAGCGCGCGCCGAAGTGGCAAAGGAAATCAACAAAATGTTGCTGGGCCGCACCTTGCCGGTGACGGTAGTCGATTTGCTGCGCGATACCTGGAGCCAGGTCATGCAGATGATCTTCCTGCGTGAAGGGGGTGAGTCCAGGGCCTGGAAGCACGCGCTGGGTACGGCAAAGGCAGTGGTGCACAGTGTGCAGCCAGTTGATAGCGCGGGCGTGCCGCAGCGACTGGCGCAGAATCGTCAGATTGAGGCGGCAGTGCGTGGTGGTCTTGAATTGCTGGGGCTGGACGCTGCATCCACCGAGCGTCATGTGCTGGCCATCGTTGCTCCGCAGCGGGCTGTGCTGGCGGCCGTCAGGGCGGCAGGTTCCCCGGTTGAGGCTGACCTGCCCGTCGAATCCGCGGAATCTGAGGTCGTGTCGGAACCGCCGGTTGAGGCGGTGCGGGTAGAGCAGCCGGTACTGGAACAGGAGCCGGTCGAGGCTCCGCCTGAAACCATCGATGACCTGCCCAGCGTAGGTGCGCAGCGGTGGGTCGAGAGTCTGGGCACCGGTTGCTGGCTGCAGCTGGTCGTAGCGGAAGGCAAGGCGCCCCAGCGTTGTAAACTGGCTGCCATTATCAGCTTCAGTGGTAAATACATCTTCGTAAACCGCAACGGCGTCAAGGTTGCTGAACTGTCGGGCCATGAGCTGGCGCAGTGCTTTGATCGTGGGCAGGTCAGTCTGCTGGACGAAAATCAGTTGTTTGATCGTGCGCTGGAATCGGTCATCGGCAACCTGCGTCAGCTTCAGGCTCGCACCTGAGGCGGATGCGGCCGGCGTCGGCACCTGCTAGCATGAGGCTTTTGCTGTCGGGGGGGCCTGTATGCGGATCAGCGAGGGTTGGCTGGAGGGCGCAGTTCGTTGCCCTTCCGAGCACTGCAACGAGCGGCCCGCCGGGTGTGACGTTTCGCTGCTTGTGATTCACAACATCAGTTTGCCGCCGGCCTGTTTCGGCGGCGGCTTCGTCCAGCCCTTTTTTACCGGGCAGCTTGATCCTTCCCTTCATCCCTACTTTGCCGAGATTGCCGATTTGCGCGTGTCTGCGCACTTTCTGATCGAGCGTGACGGTACCGTTACCCAGTTTGTCTCCTGTGACCGGCGAGCCTGGCATGCGGGTGCATCGTGCTACGGCGGTCGGGAAAACTGCAACGACTTTTCCATTGGTATCGAGCTGGAAGGGACTGACGAGATTCCCTACGCGGACGCCCAGTACGATGCTCTGGTAAGCTTGACCCGGGTGTTGCAGGCGGCCTATCCGGCCATTACCAATCACCGCATAACCGGGCATGAGTTTATTGCTCCGGGGCGCAAGACGGATCCTGGCCCTGCCTTTGACTGGCGCCGCTATCTGCAGGCGCTAGTTTGTTCTCATCGTGTTCAGGGAGTGCATTGATGCATTTTCTCGCCTTGTTGCTGGTCGTTGCACTGATGTGGTTTACCCCGCTGCGCACCGGCTTGCCGCTGGACCTGCCGAAAGCCTGGGTCTCCCGCGTGGTGCGTCGTTATCCCGTGCGGCAGCCGCTTGGTGGTCTGCTGCTGGTGCTGCTGCCTTTACTGATTCTGGTATTGCTTCAATGGTGGTTGCAGCGTAACGGACTTGGCTTGATCGGCCTGTTGCTGTTTGCCCTGGTACTGCTCGCCTGTGTTGGCAGGCGCGATCCGTTGGGCGCGATGGCGACCGGCTTCGAGCAGGCCTGGGACAGGGGCGACAGAGCCGCCGCCGCGCTAGTGGCCGAGCGCGATCTTGGGGTGGTCGCCGAGGGTCAGGACTCCGTGCTGAGCGAGGTCAGGGCGGCGCTGGTGCGTGAGGTATTGCATGGCTACATGGTGACGGTTTTCTGGTTCGCCCTGCTGGGTCCTGCCGGCGCTCTGGGCTATCGGCTGCTGCGGTTGCTGGCCGATCAGGAGGATGGCCCTGCCGCGTCGCCCGCATCGGCGCTGGCCCATGCGCTGGAATGGATTCCCGCACGCCTGCTTGCTGCCAGCTTTGCGCTGGTCGGACATTTTGACCATGTGCGTGCCGAGCTGGCCGATGTGATGCTGCGCTGGGAGCTGCCATCGGACGTGCTGGTTCATCGGGCGGCAGAAGCAGCCCTCAATGGCAGCTCCGGATCACTTGCCGGGGCTGAGGCTGAGGGGGTGCTGGCCGATACCCGAACCCTGCTGGTGCGCGCACTGGTCGTTTGGGCAGTCGCGCTGGCTCTGCTTGCCGTGCTCGGCTAGATTCGCCGGTTTTGACTTAAAGTTGCGCTGGCTGGAGCCGATAGCCTTTCTGTGAGACAGTCAGTGGTGAGGCGACAGTGCCTCGTTGTGGTGGTTGTTATACAAGAACAGCGCAGGTTCAGCCTGCGCAGAGCCCTCGCCGCCGGGCAGCTTATTATTAGGAGAGACCTCGGGTGAACAGTCTGCTTTCCCCTGCCATCGCGTTAATGAACCGGCTGACCTACGGCATGAAGTTTTGCCTGATCAGTATCCTGTTTTTTGTTCCCTTGGGTATCGTCAGCAGCATGCTGGTGCAGCAGGCCTACGAGCGTGTCGAGGTGACGTCGCACGCGCTGGACAGTCTTGCATTGGTGCGTGCGACCTCTGATGCGCTGCGCAGCGCCGAACTGGTGCGTGACCTGGATGCGGTCAATACGCGCCTGGGTCAGGGCGGTCAGGCAGACAGTATTGAGGAGCGCCTGACCCAGACTCGTGCGCGGCTGATCGAGCAACTGAACAGTTTGCCGCTGGAGGCCGATGATCCGGCGGCCGCCGACCTGATTGCCATGCGCGACAAACTGGTACAGAGCTATAACGAGATTGCCGCCGAGTCGATCATCTCGCGCGGTCCGATGTCGGTGCGTGCCAAGGATGAAACGGCAACCCTGCTGATCATGACAGCCGCTTACGCGGGCTTGCCGCAGGATTTTGACCGCAATGTCCGTCAGTTGACGGAGTTGCTTATCGGTTCCACCGTTGAGGTGACCTCTTTGTTGGGCCATGGCCGCGCGACCGGGGCTTATTCGATGGGACTGGGCTTTCTGGATTCGGACGCCAGCCGGGAAATGGATGATCTGGTCACCGGGCTGCAAAAGCTCGGCGCCGATTATTCGCAGGTTCTGGAGCAGGCGGTTGCCGGGACCGGCAACGCCGCCTTGCAGACTGCTGCAGAGCAGAGTCTCAAGAGCATCGAGAGTGCCGGTGTGATCTTTGAAGAGGATGTCATCATTGCTGCCTCGCTCGACAGTACCTGGGATGCCTTCTTTGACCGTATTACCCGCGAGATCGAGTCCACTTACCTGCTTGACGAGGCTATCTTCGATTATCTGGACACTCAGCTTGACGGCCGTCTGGCCAGCAATCAGCAGACAATGTGGTTGCTGGTGGTGTCGCTATCGCTGGTTGGGTTGCTGATCATTTACCTGTACGCCGGGTTCTATTTCGCTACCCGCCGAACCCTCAAGCGCCTGTCGCAGCAGATGGGGCAGGTGGCCGGCGGCGACATGACAGTACAGGTCGAGGTCGACAGCAAGGATGAGCTCGGTGCCCTGGCTGCCGACTTCAACAACACCGTGCAGCGCGTGCGCGAGCTTATCCGGCAGGTCAGCGATACCTCCGGTCAGGTGCAGGAACAATCCAGTCAGGTTGAGCACATCGCCAGCGAAAGCAGTCAGGCGGTAGCATCGCAGCGTAGCCAGATCGAGCAGGTCGCCACGGCCATGAATGAAATGGCGGCGACTTCGCAGGAGGTGGCGCGCAGTGCCGCTCTGGCGGTCAACAATGCCGAGCAGGTCAATACGGAAACCCTGAATGGGCGCCGCATGGTCGAATCATCGGTCGACGGTATTGAAAAGCTGGCAGGGGAAATAGAAAACTCGGTACGGGTCATCAATCAACTGGCAGACGACAGTTCCTCGATCAGCCGGGTGCTCGACGTGATCAAGGGCGTCGCCGAACAGACCAACCTGCTGGCGCTGAACGCGGCTATCGAGGCGGCCAGGGCCGGTGAGCAGGGTCGCGGTTTTGCTGTCGTAGCCGATGAGGTGCGCACCCTGGCCCGCCGGACCCAGCAGTCCACTGAAGAGATCGAGCAGATGATTGCCCGGTTGCAGGAAGGGGTTGCAGCCGCGGTCAAGGCCATGGGCAGCAGTCATGGCATGACGGCTGCCACTGTGGAATCGTCACTCCAGGTGCAGCAGGGGCTCGACAGCATCCTCAAGGCGGTGACCCAGATCGTCGATCAAAGCCAGCAGATCGCCGCCGCCGCCGAGCAGCAGACAGTGGTCAGCCACGATATTGACCAGAACATCGTGCAGATCAATCAGGCGGGTGAGCGGACAGCGCAGGGTGCACAGCGAGCCGAGGAAGCCAGTGGCCGCCTCGGTCACCTGGTGCAGTCGCTGCAGAGCATTATCAGCGCCTTCAAGGTGTGATGACTCGGGACGATTGAGCAGTGCGTCTGCTCAATCGTCCGGTGCGGCCGATCAAGCCTCCGGCTTGGGTTTGGCAGCCCAAAGCACCTCTGCGGTTCCTTCAAGCAGCGCGATGGTTCGTGCAGCCACAAACAGCAGATCGGACAGGCGATTGAGGTAGATCGCCGACTGGTTGTTGACCTCTTCTTCCATGGCCAGTGTCAGATAGTGACGCTCGGCACGTCGGCAAACGCTGCGTGTCAGGTGAGCCTGGGCAACCAGCACCGAGCCACCCGGCAAAATGAAATTTTTCAGTGGCTCCAGCTCAGCATTGAATTGATCGATCAATTGCTCCAGCGCGGTGACGTCGGCGGCTTCGATCAGGTCGTGTCCGGGGATGGCCAGCTCCCCGCCGAGGTCAAACAGACGATGCTGGATCGGGCTCAGGGCCTGTTTCAGTGGCGCGAGGCGGTCGCTGTCCATTTGGCAGAGCAGCAGTCCAAGCTGGCTGTTCAGCTCGTCTACGTCACCCATTGCCTCAACGCGTGGGTGATCCTTGCGGATACGTTGACCGTTGGCAAGTCCGGTGTCGCCGGCATCACCAGTGCGGGTATAGAGTTTGCTCAGGCGGTAGCCCATGAGGTGCTGTCTCCTTTGAAAGCTGGCGCCTAGTCTAGCGGCAGACGGCGTTTCAGTCAGCCGGCAGTTGATGCCGGCGCAGGGCGTCCTGTGCGCTCAGAAGCAACCGGTCGAGGGCGGGCGTAGACAGCCCGGCACTCTGCGCGGTGCGGCATGCATAACCGAGGAAGTAACTCAGCTCCGTGCGTCGACGTGCGTGCAGGTCCTGGCGAGTGGACGAGCTGTTGTTGGCCGTGGCCAGAATGACCGCATGCACCTGCTCGGCGAGGTTGGCGTCGACGCCCTGAGTGGCAAGCACCTGCTGCAATTCGGTGATGCACTGCCCAAGCCAATCGCCTGCGCGCTCGGGCACTTCGCCATTGCGGCAGTCGTAAATCAGGGTAAAGGGATTGATGGCGCAGTTCACCGCCAGCTTGCGCCACAGCACCGGTAAAATGTCGTGCTGCCAGGTGGTCGAGATGCTGGATGGGAGATCGTTCAGCCAGTCAGGGGGAGCTGTTCCAGGGCGAAGCGGGCCGACGGTGTTATGGCCGCGACCGGCCCAGATCAACTCGTGCTCACTTGGTCGCCAGGCGCCATCGGTGACGCTGACACAGTAAATTCGGCAGTCCGCAAAGGCATCGGCGATTGCCTGCTGGGAGCCCAGGCCGTTTTGCAGCAGAAAGAGCGCGGCACCCGGCTGCAGGCGCGGGCGCAGCGATTCGACTGCAGCCAAAGCGGCATGCGCCTTGGTTGCCACAATCAGATTCTCGATAGGTGCCGGGGTGTCGGGCGTCTCGGTGGCAAGCGACAGGGTATGTTTTGCCGTGCCATCATCAAAAACCAGCCGGTTACCGTTGCTGTTCCACTGTCTTAGCTGGCTTTCATTCCGCACAATCAGGCGGCAGTCGATACCTGCCTGCTGCAGGCGGGCCGCCCACAGCAGCCCCAGGCTTCCGGCGCCGAGGATATGCAGCATCGAGTACGTCAGCCGAGTTTGGCTTCGGTGATCAGATTGGTTTCGTAGGCTTCGCCCAGATGGCTTTCCACCTGCTCAAGCAGCGCCTCGGCGTCCGGCAGCGCCTGACGGTTGGTGAGCGTGCATAGCACCATGCCGGCACGGATCGACAGGTAACCCTCGCTGGTTTTGAACGCCTTCAGATTCAGGCCGTCGTGCAGTCGGCGGAAACTGGCCGGCTTGAGGTCTGCGGCCTCATCGGCAATGGTGACAATGGCGAAGGCGTTTTCATCAACCCGTGCAATGACATCAGTAGGTCGCACCAGTTGCTGCAGGCGGCGCGCGGTTCCACGCAGCACTTCCTGTTGTACGGCAGCGCCGAAGCGCTCGGTAAGGGTTGGCAGGTTCTGGACACCGAGCAGAACCAGGCAGCAGGCGCCACCGCGCGAATCCACGTTGCGCAATACTTCGGCCAGGCGCTGGATCAGGTAGCGGCGGTTGCCAATCGCGGTCAGCCGGTCTACCAGGTTGTGTTCCTCGAGCTGGGCGTTGTTGGTAGCCAGCAGTCGGTTCTCGTCCAGCAAACGGTTGATCAGTTGCGATGTGCGATCGGCAGCGTAGATGCGTGGCAGCAGCTGTTCGTTCATGGATGATTTGCTGATGAAGTCATCGACACCGCGATCGAAGGCCTCCCCCAGCACATTATCGCCCTCGCGTGCTGTCAGCAGTACCACATAGGTGTAGTGATCGGATTGCTCGTCTGTCTGACGAATGCGGGTGGTCAGCTCAAGGCCGTCCATTTCCGGCATCAGCCAGTCGGCGACCATCACGCTGGCCGGCTGTTCCTCGTGCATGCGCAGGGCATCCATCGCGGAGCTGGCAAAGCGAATATTGGAGTAGCCGGCCTGACTCAGTGTGTGACCGATGACAGCACTGCTGAACTTGGTGTCATCGACTACCAGAATGCTGAGTTGCGGATTCGGCATGTAGGTGCTCCCTGCTGGACGTGGGCCGGTCTGGGTATAATGCCATGAGGTTATACCGTCGTTTTGTAATGAACATCATAATTTTGGGTTTTTCTGTGAGGTAGCACAATGCCATCTTTTGATGTCGTGTCCGAACTGGACAAGCATGAAGTAACCAATGCGGTCGATAACGCCAAGAAAGAGCTGGAGCGGCGTTACGATCTTCGCGGCAAGTGCGAGATTGATTTCAACGACAAGCAGAAGACGATCGCCCTGAGTGCCGATTCCGAGTTCCAGCTGGAGCAGGTGATCGGCATTCTCGAGCTCAGTCTGACCAAGCGCAAGATCGATATTCGCTGTCTGGATGCGGGTGAGCCATTTGCGTCCGGCAAGCTGGTCAAGCAGGATGTCACCTTCAAAGAGGGCATCGACAAGGAACTTGCCAAAAAAATTGTTGCCCTGATCAAGGATTCCAAGCTCAAGGTGCAGGCCGCGATTCAGGGCGATCAGGTCCGGGTAACAGGCAAAAAGCGTGACGATTTGCAGGATGTCATGGCGCTGTTGCGCGGGGCCGAACTGGAGATGCCGCTGCAGTACAACAACTTCCGCGACTGACCGAGGTCGTGAATTTATCGCCGAGAAAAGGAGGCAGGAATGGATGAGGTCATGAACACGCTGCGAGGGCTTGAGGAGGCCTGGTTACCGCTGTTGATCGAATACGGCAGCAAGCTTGCGCTGGCGCTGTTGACGCTGCTGGTTGGCTGGTGGCTGATTGGTCGTCTGATGAAGGCGATGAACGGGGTCATGAGCAAGCGCAACGTCGAGCCAACACTGCACGGGTTCATCGGCTCGCTGGCATCCATCGCGCTCAAGGTACTGCTGCTGATCAGCGTCGCCGGCATGGTGGGTATCGAGACAACGTCGTTTATCGCGGTGCTGGGTGCAGCCGGTCTGGCGGTAGGTCTGGCCCTGCAGGGCAGTCTGGCCAATTTCGCTGGCGGTGCCCTGATTCTGTTTCTGCGCCCATTTCGTGCCGGTGAATACATTGAGGCGCAGGGCGTCTCGGGCACGGTTGATAGCATCCAGATCTTCAATACGGTGCTGAAAACGCCCGACAACAAGACCGTGATCGTGCCCAATGGCAGCCTGTCCAACGGCAATATCATCAACTATTCCCGTCAGGCGACCCGCCGTGTCGATCTGAATATCGGGATTGATTACAGCGATGACCTCAAGCTGGCCAAGGACATCCTGATGGGGTTGGCGCAGGGCGACAGTCGCGTGCTCAAGGATCCGGAGCCGGTGGTCTGGCTGGTGTCGCTGGGCGACAACTCGGTGAACCTGTCACTGCGTATTTGGACCAAGACCGACGACTACTGGGGCGTGTTTTTCGAACTGCAGGAAAAGGCCAAGCTGGAGTTTGATGCAGCCGGTATCAGCATTCCGTTTCCACAGCGCACGGTGCATCTGGTTCAGCAGTCAACCTGAACGGCTGCAGGTTTATGTGAGTTCATCAAACCCGGCGCAAGCCGGGTTTTTTGTGTCCTTCAATCGATACCGGGGCGGCGCAGGCGGTCCGGATGGGCAAACCGCAGCAGCGCAATGGCCAAGATGATGGCGGGCAGGCCGGTCATTGCGGTGACCATGAAGAAGCTCACCCAGCCGAGATTGGCTGCCAGTACCCCGGTGAAACCGGCAGCAAACTGGCCCGGCAAGGTCATCAGAGAGCTGAACAGGGCATACTGGGTCGCGGTGTAGGCGGTGTTGGTCAGGCTCGACAGGTAGGCAATAAACACCGAGATGGCGAGCCCGCCGGTGACGTTGTCGGCAATAATGGCGACGATCAGCCCATCGGGCTGCGGCCCGATGAAGGCCAGCCAGGCAAAGATCAGGTTGGTCGCTGGCGCCATGAACGCGGTCAGAATGAGGATCGGAGCAATGCCGAAACGGGCCACCATCAGGCCGCCCAGCGCAGCCCCGGCCAAGGTCATGGCCAATCCGAAGGCGGCGGCGATATTGGCGATCTGCTCTTTGCTGAAGCCGATGTCGAGATAGAAAGGATTGGCCATGGTGCCCATGAAAATATCGCTGACCCGGAAGGTTGCGATAAACAGCAGAATGATGAAGGCAACCCGGCCGTAACGCTCAAAGAACTCGGTGAATGGGGCAATAAAGGCGTTGAAGACCCAGCCGGACAGCTGCAGTCGCCAGCCACTGTGCACCGACTGGCTCAGGTGCTGGGTCAGGCGGGCTTCCTGCGCTCGGGTCGCATCGGTTATTTCTACGCTTGGTTCGGCAATGACAAGCGTGGTCACTACGCCGATCAGCATCATGCCGGCCATCAGGCCGTAGGCCAGGCTCCAGTCCTGCAGGGCGGCGATGTGCAGGGCTCCGGCGCCGGCGGCGAGGATGGCTACCCGGTAACCGGTGACGTAGGTGGCAGCCATGGCGGCCTGGCGGTGCTTGGCTTCGGCTTCGACCCGGTAGGCGTCGATGGCGACATCCTGGGTGGCCGAACCAAAAGCGGCCAGTACCGCCCAGAGCGCGACCCATTCCAGATGCTCCAGCGGATTACTCATCGACATGCCAAGCAATGCGCCGGCAATCACCAGTTGAGCGAGCAGCATCCAGCTGCGCCGGCGTCCGAGCAGTCGGGTGAGTATCGGGACCGGCAATCGGTCGATCAGTGGCGCCCACAGGACCTTGATCGAGTGCGCCATACCTACCCAGCTGAGAAAGCCAATGGACGCCAGTTCGACGCCGATATCGCGCAGCCAGGCGCTGAACGTACCACCCACCAGCAGCAGGGGAAGGCCGGCAGAAAACCCCAGAAACAGCATGCCGATGACACGTGGTTTGAGGTAAACGCGCAGGCCTTCGGCTGGCAGGGGAGTGGTACTGGAGTCGGAGGGGCTGGAACTCATGCTTGTCCTTGTGATGGCGCGGGGGGCTCTGGCCAGCCGTAGTGTCGCAGATTCACGCGACCATTGCGTACCAGTATGCCTTCGGCAGCCAGCCGTTGGCGTTGTTCCCGGCCGCTTGGAGTGTCCGGTCCGAGTGACAGCTTTCCCTGACTGTTGAGAACGCGGTGCCAGGGCAGCTGTGTGCCTTCTGGCAGCTGTCCAAGCCAGCGCCCGACCAGGCGCGCGCCTAGGCCAAGGCCGGCCAGCTCGGCGAGCCGGCCGTAGCTGGTAACGCGGCCAGGAGGAATACTGGCCAGCACCTGAAAAAAGGCGGCCTTGCGCCCATCGTCGGCTGGCGTGTTGAACGCTGGCGCTATTCGCCGGTCTTTCATGGATAATTGCCCGTTTAACCTGATGTCTGCCGGATGCTGATCGATGCCGTTGTTCCGTGTTGTCTTGTTGTGCTGTCTTAGCGTGCTGTCCTGGCGCAGTGTCGCCGATACCTTGTGGCTCGACAATGGTGATCGTCTGACTGGCAAGGTCGCCTTTCTGGAGGGCGGCAAGCTGGTGCTGGAGACTGATTTTGCCGGCACGCTGTCGATCGATGTGGCGCGTATCACTACCTTCAACAGTGACGAGCCGGTGCTGGTCAAACTGCGCGACGGCATTCAGCACACCGTGCAGCTGGCCGAGTCGGAGCGCGATGGTGAGGTATTGCTGCGGGTGCCCAATCGACGGCCCGTTGCCACCGATATCCGGGCCATTCGCCAATTGCTGGTGCCAAGACCTCTGGTTCAGGATTCGGTTTGGGAGGGGGATGCCAGCGCCGCGCTCGATATCAAGGATACGTCGGGTAACGAGAAACGAGACATCGATATTGATGTCACCTCCCGCCTGCGCCATGGACGCTGGCGTCATGACTGGGCGCTGGACTACGACCGCGATTACAGCAACGACGTCAAAACCAGTCACACCCTTGACGCCTCCTACGATCTCAACCGCTTTATTACCGATCAATGGTTCTGGGCCAGCAGCGTGCAGTACAAGCGCGACCATATCAACGAGATCGCCAGGCAGCGCCAGTTCGGTATGGGCCCGGGTTATGAGTGGTGGAACACGGCGCTGGGGCGGTTTGAAACGTCCGTGCGCCTGGACCGGGCGTGGCTCAAGGAGCGCGATGGCAGTCGGGCACGCTATGACGCTCTTGGTCTGCAGTGGGATTATCGGCGGTTTCTGCTGGGCAAGCGGTTTGAGCTGTTCCATTCGGCGGAAACGCAGGTTCCGGACGACCCCAAGGTGCGTTACCTGATGGATGCTGATCTGGGCATACGCTATCGGCTGACCAGCTGGGCGTCACTGAGCCTGAAGGGCGAGTTGGACTATCTCAATACAACCGATGACAGTGGCTATCGGGATACCCGCTATACCTTGGGGCTGGGTGTGGGTTGGTAGCGCAGGAGGGCGGTTCAAGCATGAACTGGCGGTGCGTGGCCGCCAGTTCGCAGGCGACGGTTAGATGCGCAGACCGCCGTCCAGCTCGAGGATGCGACCGGTGAAGTAGTCGTTCTCGAACAGGTAGGCCGCCGAGTGAGCGATTTCCGCCGGCTTGCCCATGCGCTTGAGCGGAATGCCGGAAGTCATTTTCTCCAGCGCTTCCGGCTTCATGCTGCCGGTCATCTCGGTTTCGATAAAGCCTGGAGCAATACCGGCAACGCGGATACCGTAACGGGACAGCTCTTTCGCCCAGGTAACGGTCATGGCAGCCACACCGGCCTTGGCGGCCGAGTAGTTGGACTGACCAATGTTGCCGGCGCGGGAGATGGACGAGATATTGATGATCAGGCCCTTGGTGCCCAGTTCGATCATCTTGGCGGCCACTTCGCGGGTACCCAGGAACACGCCGGTCAGGTTGACGTCGATAACCGACTGCCACTGCGCCAGACTCATTTTCTGAATCTGACCGTCTTTGGCTTTCAGCAGCAGACCGTCGCGCAGAATGCCGGCGTTGTTGATCAGGCCGTGGATGGCACCGAAGTCGTCCGCTACCTGGTTGACCATGTGGCTGACCTGTTCTTCGTTGGCCACGTTGCAGATGTACGAGCGGGCATCGCCGCCGGCGGCCTTGCACGCGGCAACGGCAGCGTCCAGCGCTTCCTGGTTAAGGTCAACCAGTGCCAGTTTGGCGCCCTTGGCTGCCAGGAACTCGCCCATGGCACGGCCCAGGCCCTGTCCGCCGCCGGTGATGATGATAACGCTGTCTTGCAATTGCATCGGGCTCTCCTCGCAAAAGGGGTGATAGATTTGAGGTGCGCAAGCATGCACCAGATTGCCGATATTTTGAATACCCTGCATGGCTCTTCAGTCACTTTCTGACCTTCCTGGCGACATGTTATTGCCGTTAGTCGCCATCCCGGTTGAAAGCTGCTGTTGTCGTACCCATATACCCCTGACCTGCTCAATACGAGGTGCGTATGCCCCTGTTTCGATTCTTTCTTCTGCTGCTGCCGTTGCTTGAACTGGCCACTCTGATCCTGCTGGGCCAGCGCATCGGTGTCGGCTACACCCTGCTTTGGGTGCTTGGCTCGGGTGTGCTGGGTCTGGTGCTGATCCAGCGCCAGGGCTGGTCCATGCTGCAGCAGCTGCAGATCCGCATGGCCGAAAACCGCTCGCCCTTTGCCGTGTTGAAGACCGGCATGTGGTGGTTGCTTGCGGGTGTACTGCTGATGATCCCCGGCCTGATCACCGATGCGCTGGCGCTGCCCTGCCTGGTGCTGGCACTGGTATCACGCGGCAAGCCGGGTCCGGGCGAGCCGGGCGGCCCGAACGTGTGGCGGCGCGGCAGCACCACCATTATCGAAGGGGAATGGCGCCCGGACGATCCAGATCAGGTTTCACCGGATCGTCGCATCGACCGCGAGTAAAAAAATTGTGCACTTGCCTCTTGAAATGGCAATACCAAGCCCCATCTAGGTGACACCGGTTTGGCAGGCTCCGCGCAAGCGCGGAGCCTCGAACAGCGACGAGCCGTGAGGCTCGTCCTTCGGATTCGCATTGCGGGTCCGGATTACAACGTGAAAGCGCCGGGTTTCCGGCATTGAAGATCAATTATTGGGAGACACACAACGATGAAAATTCGTCCGTTACACGATCGCGTAGTCGTTCGTCGCAGCGAAGAAGAAACCAAGACCGCTGGTGGTATCGTTCTGCCCGGCTCGGCTGCCGAGAAGCCGAATACCGGGGTTATCGTTGCTGTAGGTACCGGGCGTCTGCAGGACAACGGCGAAGTTCGTCCGCTGGCCGTCAAAGAAGGCGACAAGGTTGTTTTCGGTCCTTACTCCGGCAACAACACCATCAAGATCGATGGTGAAGATCTGCTGATCATGAGCGAATCCGAAATCTACGGTGTACTGGAAGGCTGATCAGCCACCCTCACACCCCTTAACGAATTCATTTGAAGGAAAGCAAACATGGCTGCAAAAGAAGTTAAATTCGGTATTTCCGGTCGCAACAAGATGCTGGACGGCGTAAACACGCTGGCCAACGCGGTTAAAGCTACCCTGGGTCCGAAGGGCCGTAACGTGCTGATCGAGCGCAGCTTCGGCGCGCCGCTGATCACCAAGGACGGCGTTTCCGTTGCCAAGGAAATCGAGCTGAAAGACAAGTTCGAAAACATGGGCGCGCAACTGGTCAAGGACGTTGCTTCCCGCGCCAACGATGACGCTGGTGACGGTACCACCACTGCCACCGTACTGGCTCAAGCCATCGTTACCGAAGGTCTGAAGGCTGTTGCTGCCGGTATGAACCCGATGGATCTGAAGCGTGGTATCGACAAGGCCACTGCTGCCATCGTTGCCGAGCTGAAGAACCTGGCCAAGCCCTGTGCCGACTCCAAGGCCATCGCTCAGGTAGGCACCATCTCCGCCAACTCTGACGAGTCCGTCGGCAACATCATTGCCGAAGCCATGGACCGCGTTGGCAAGGAAGGCGTCATCACCGTTGAAGAAGGTTCCGGTCTGGACAACGAACTGTCTGTTGTAGAAGGCATGCAGTTTGATCGTGGCTACCTGTCTCCCTACTTCGTCAACAAGCCGGAAACTATGTCCGCTGATCTGGACAGTCCGTTCATCCTGCTGGTCGACAAGAAAATCTCCAACATCCGCGAGCTGCTGCCGGTTCTGGAAGCCGTTGCCAAGGCTGGTCGTCCGCTGATGATCGTTGCCGAGGACGTTGAAGGCGAAGCGCTGGCGACTCTGGTTGTCAACAACATGCGCGGCATCGTCAAGGTTGCTGCGGTCAAGGCACCGGGCTTCGGCGATCGCCGCAAGGCCATGCTGCAGGATATCGCTATCCTGACCGGTGGTACCGTGATCAGCGAAGAAGTTGGCCTGAGTCTGGAAACCGCTACTCTGGAGCACCTGGGTCAAGCCAAGAGCGTTCAGATCAACAAGGACAACTCCACCATCGTTGATGGCGCTGGCGCCAAGGCTGATATCGAAGCCCGCGTTAACCAGATCCGCAAGCAGGTTGAGGAAACTACCTCCGATTACGATCGTGAGAAGCTGCAGGAGCGTCTGGCCAAGCTGGCTGGCGGCGTAGCAGTAATCAAGGTTGGTGCTGCGACCGAAGTGGAAATGAAAGAGAAGAAGCACCGCGTTGAAGACGCGCTGCACGCTACCCGCGCTGCTGTTGAAGAAGGTGTGGTACCTGGCGGTGGTGTTGCCCTGGTTCGCACCCTGGCGGCTATCGAAGGTCTGGCTGGCGACAACGAAGACCAGAACGTCGGTATCAAGCTGCTGCGCCGCGCTGTTGAAGCACCGCTGCGCCAGATCGTCACCAACGCTGGTGAAGAAGCTGCTGTTGTTCTGGAGCGCGTCAAGGCCGGCGAAGGTAACTTCGGTTACAACGCTGCGACCGGCGAGTACGGCGACATGATCGACATGGGCATCCTGGACCCGGCCAAGGTAACCCGCAGCGCGCTGCAGGCTGCCTCCTCGGTCGCCAGTCTGATGATCACCACCGAGGCCATGATTGCCGAGCTGCCGGAAGAGAAGCCGGCCATGCCCGACATGAGCGGCATGGGTGGCATGGGTGGTATGGGCGGCATGATGTAATCAGCCTCCCGGCTAATCCGAAACCCGGCTCGAGAGAGCCGGGTTTTTTTATGTCTCAGCGCAGCGCCATGAGTAGGGCGGATCAGGCGCAGCGTATCCGCCGTTGTGCTCACGAGCGCCTTCGCCTGCCGCCTGCTCCGGGCCTGGCGCCGATGGGGTGGAGACGCCGCAGGCTTACTCCACCGCGTTGCAGCAACCTGTTACTCCGTTACCCGGCTGGGCAGGTGCGTTTGTCTTGTAAGAGATTTCCTACAAGACGTGTGAGACTTCGCCGCTACAGGGTGTGGGCGGAACGAGTTTTTACTCGTGCTGAAAATTGTAAATATATGAAATTTAAGGATTTTATTTTTGGCGATATGCCTGTTGTGCTTGCTGGAGGGGGGTTGCGGGCGATGCCGCATTCGTTAAAATTCACCCAAGCGCAAAGGATGGCGCTACTCGGCAGGGAGCTGAGTCAGGGATTTTCAGGATGATGAAGCCAGGATGGCTGGACACGGAAAGCACATATGGAATAAAGAGTGGGCGGGCTATCCCGCCCCTTTTTTTGTCTGAAATTTGACTCCAAACTCTCGGCCTCATAAGTCGCAAGCCTCAAGCCAAACCAAAACCCAAGCTAAAACCTAAGCCTAAGCCGGAAGAACAGGCCCACACTGGTGCGCTTGTAGCTTGTAGCTTGTAGCAATAAAAAAACCGGCACATGGCCGGTTTTTTTGCGTAGCAGCTTGCTGCTTAGCGCTCCAGATATTGCAGCTTGTCCGGTACGCCATCCCACTCTTCGGCGTCGGGCAGTGCGTCTTTCTTCTCGGTGATGTTCGGCCACACTTCTGCCAGATCGGCGTTCAGTTCGGTGAACTCCTGCATATCCTCCGGTACTTCGTCTTCGGAGAAGATGGCGTTTGCCGGGCATTCGGGCTCGCAGAGGGCGCAGTCGATGCACTCGTCCGGGTGAATGACCAGGAAGTTCGGGCCTTCGTAGAAGCAATCGACCGGGCAGACCTCAACGCAATCGGTGTATTTGCACTTGATGCAGTTGTCGGTAACAACAAAGGTCATGGTGAGGTCTCCATTGAATCAGGCTGGCAAAATCTGGCGCGTAGTCTAGCAGTTTTTTCCCGGCGGTACAGAGCACCGCCGGGTTTTGCGCAGATTAAAGCGTAGTTCCAACACGCTTGATGCAAATGAATATCATTTGCTGAATTTACGCCCACTCGCGTTTGAGCTTGTACAGCAGGTCCAGCGCCTGGCGCGGGCTGAGATCGTCCGGATTCAGTGCCTGGATCTGTTCGATCAGAGGGTGAGGTGCGCTGGCGAACAGATCAGTCTGGAACGGTTGCTCAGTCTTGCCTGCGGGCTTGCTGCCGTGCTGCTCCAGGCCCTGCTGCTCCAGTTGGGCGAGGTGTTCGCGGGCGCGCAAAATGACTGGACGCGGTACACCGGCAAGCTGGGCGACTTGCAGGCCGTAGCTCTGGCTGGCAGGGCCGGGCTGGACGTTATGCAAGAATACGATGCGTTCATTATGTTCGGTGGCGTTCAGGTGCACGTTGGCCACGCCTTCGTCGGTGTCGGCCATGCCGGTCAGCTCGAAGTAGTGCGTGGCAAACAGGGTGAAGGCGCGAACCTTGGCCAGATACTCGGCAGCAGACCAGGCCAGTGACAGGCCGTCGAAGGTGCTGGTGCCCCGGCCGACTTCGTCCATCAGCACCAGACTGGCGCTGGTGGCGTTGTTGAGGATGTTGGCGGTTTCGCTCATTTCGACCATGAAGGTTGAGCGGCCGCCGGCCAGATCGTCACTGGAACCGATGCGGGTGAAGATGCGGTCGACGCAGGACAGCTCGACGCCTGCCGCCGGTACAAAGCTGCCGATATGGGCCAGCAGCACGATCAGCGCGGTCTGGCGCATGTAGGTGGATTTACCGCCCATGTTCGGGCCGGTAATCACCAGCATGCGGGTGTCGATGTCCAGGTCCAGATCGTTGGCCACGAAGGGCGTTTCCAGTACCTGCTCGACGACCGGATGACGGCCCTGACTGATCTTCAACTGGCTGCCCTCGATAAAGCGCGGGCGACTGTAATCGAGACTGCCGGCCCGTTCGGCGAGGGTGCAGAGCACATCAATTTCGGCCAGGCTGGCGGCAGTGGTCTGCAGTGCGGCAAGGTCCTCGTTGAGACGGTCGATCAGCTCGTCGTACAGCTGCTTCTCGCGAGCCAGGGCGCGGCTGCGGGCCGACAGCGCCTTATCTTCAAAGGCCTTCAGTTCGGGTGTGATAAAGCGTTCGGCGCCCTTCAGGGTCTGGCGGCGAATGTAATCTGCCGGCGCCTGATCGGCCTGGCTGCGCGACAGTTCGATAAAGTAGCCGTGTACCCGGTTGTAGCCGACCTTGAGGGTGCTCAGTCCGGTACGCTCGCGCTCGCGGGTTTCCAGATCAATCAGGTACTGGCCGGCGTTCTCGCTGATGTTCTGCAGCTCATCCAGCTCGGCGTCGAAACCGGGCTTGATCACGCCGCCATCACGCAGCACGGCGGGCGGGTTGTCGATCACGGCGCGTTCCAGCAGCTCGGCCAGTTCCGGATAGGTGCGTACATGCTCGGCCAGATTGCGCAGATGCGGTATTTCCAGCGCCTGCATGCAATCCTGCAGTGCGGGCAGGGCCGCCAGCGCGTCGCGCAGGCGTGCCAGATCGCGCGGCCGTGCAGAGCGCAGGGCAACCCGGGCGAGGATGCGTTCGATGTCACCAATGCCCTTGAGCTGTGGTTGCAGGTCGAGGTAGAACTGCTGGTCGAGCAGGGCGCTGATGCTGTCCTGGCGTGCACTCAGGACCTTGAGGTCCCGCAGCGGACGATTCAGCCAGCGCGCCATCAGGCGGCTGCCCATGGCGGTGGCGGTGTGGTCGAGCACGTCGAGCAGGGTATTGTCACGGCCACCGGACAGATTCTGGTCGATTTCCAGATTGCGGCGGCTGGCGCTGTCGATGATCACGCTGTCTTCAAAGCGCTCCTGGGCGATGCTGCGGATGTGCGGCAGGGCGGTGCGCTGGGTTTCCTTGGCGTAGCTCAGCAGCGCACCGGCAGCGCCGAGGCCGAGGGTCAGGTCCTGACAGTCGAAGCCGACCAGATCCTTGGTGCCGAATTGCTGGGTAAGAGCCTTGAAGGCGCTGTCCTGATCGAACTCCCAGGGGGCGCGACGACGCACGGCGCGGCGGCGCTCGATTGGCGTGTTGCTTTCCCAGTCATCGGGAATCAACAGCTCGGCCGGTGCCAGGCGCTCCAGCTCCCCGAGCAGGGTTTCCCAGCCACGCAATTCCATGACCACAAAGCGGCCACTGTTGATGTCGAGCGTGGCCAGACCGAAGCCGCGTTCGGCGCCCACCAGCGCGGCCAGCAGGTTGTCGCGACGCTCATCGAGCAGTGCTTCATCACTGACCGTGCCGGGGGTAATGATGCGGGCAACCTGGCGCTCGACCGGGCCCTTGCTGGTGGCCGGATCGCCGACCTGTTCACAGATGACGACCGACTCACCCAGCTTGACCAGCTTGGCCAGATAGCCCTCGGCGGCATGGAACGGGATGCCGGCCATCGGAATCGGCTGACCACCGGACTGGCCGCGTGCGGTGAGGGTGATATCGAGCAGACGGGCGGCTTTTTTCGCGTCGTCGTAGAACAGTTCGTAAAAGTCACCCATGCGGTAGAACAGGAGTTGCTCGGGGTGTTGCTGCTTGATGCTGAAATACTGCTGCATCATCGGCGTGTGGGCGGAGGATTCGGTTTTGCTCTTTTTCATCAATGACTCGAAATATGCGGCAAAGGCGGTGTCACCGGGCGCGATGGATGCGCTGAAGGCGGTGGCTGAAGCGCCGTTTCAGGTTGGCGCAAAGGGTATCACGTCGCTGGTGGCTGCTGCAGTGCTGCCGGCGACTCCGGCAGCAGGAACCCGAGGCGGCTGAATGTGGTCGCAGGGTATTCGCAGGCAGCGCGCCAACTGGCATGCTGTTGCCTGATATCCGTTCGTCCAGGAGTGAACCATGTCGCATTATGACCCGCTGATCGACTCGGCTGCTGCGAGGCTTGGCAAAGTGCTGGAGCAGCTGGGGCTGCAGGTCAGCACCGCTGAATCCTGTACCGGTGGAGGGATTGCCGAGGCAATAACCCGGGTGGCTGGCAGTTCGCGCTGGTTCGAGACCGGATTCGTCACCTACGCCAACGCCAGCAAAAGCCGTTGGCTTGGGGTGAACGCAGAGGTGATCGAGGCTCATGGCGCGGTCAGCGAGCCGGTGGTCAGAGCGATGGCGTCAGGGGCCAGGGAGGCTGCCGGGGCGGCGATGGCGGTTGCGGTCAGCGGTATTGCCGGCCCTGATGGCGGCAGTGCAGAAAAGCCGGTCGGGACCGTCTGGTTTGGCTGGGCATTGGCCGACGGCAGCGTCGTCAGCGAGTGCAAGCGCTTCCAGGGCGGACGCCGAGAGGTGCGTGCCCAGACGGTTCTGCACGCTCTGGAACGGCTGGTCAAAGAGGCGCACAAGCAGGCTGCGAACCGGTTGTCAGTCTGAGTGAAATCGGGGGTAGGCGGGCCATTTTTTCTGTGGAATAATACTGACCAAATATACAGTAGTTGATCGGTCGGTCGCCGCGGTGCCCACCCCAAGCCAAGAGGATGCGAAATGGACGAGAACAAAAAGAAGGCGCTGTCGGCTGCCTTGAGCCAGATTGAACGTCAGTTTGGCAAGGGCGCGGTAATGCGCATGGGTGATCACGAGCGCCAGGCCATTCCGGCCATCTCCACCGGCTCGCTCGGTCTGGATATCGCCCTCGGTATCGGCGGCCTGCCCAAGGGCCGTATTGTTGAAATCTACGGGCCGGAATCCTCCGGTAAAACTACGCTGACCCTGTCTGTCATTGCCCAGGCGCAGAAGCACGGGGCAACCTGTGCCTTCGTTGATGCCGAGCACGCGCTGGACCCGGAGTATGCCGGCAAGCTGGGTGTCAACGTGGATGACCTGCTGGTGTCGCAGCCCGATACCGGTGAGCAGGCACTGGAAATCACCGACATGCTGGTGCGTTCCAATGCGGTTGACGTGATCATCGTCGACTCGGTGGCAGCGCTGGTGCCCAAGGCCGAAATTGAAGGCGAGATGGGTGATCACCACGTCGGTGTGCAGGCCCGTCTGATGTCCCAGGCGCTGCGCAAGATCACCGGTAACATCAAGAACGCCAACTGCCTGGTGATCTTCATCAACCAGATCCGCATGAAGATTGGCGTCATGTTCGGCAACCCGGAAACCACCACCGGTGGTAACGCGCTCAAGTTCTACTCTTCTGTGCGTCTGGATATTCGCCGTACTGGTGCGGTCAAGGAAGGCGACGAGGTTGTCGGCAGCGAGACCCGCGTCAAAGTTGTGAAAAACAAGGTGGCTCCGCCGTTCCGTCAGGCTGAATTCCAGATTCTGTACGGTACCGGCATCTACCACAACGCCGAGATCATCGATCTGGGCGTGCAGATCGGTCTGGTTGAGAAGTCAGGCGCCTGGTACAGCTATCAGGGCAACAAGATCGGTCAGGGCAAGGCCAATGCAGCCAAGTTCCTGCAGGATAACCAGCAGATCGCGGATGAAATCGAGAAGGCCATCCGTGACCAGTTGCTGGCCAAGCCGGGCAAGGCCAAGGCGGAGGCTGAAGCCGATGCCGAGCTGGAAGGCTAAGAGTCTGGTTTGATGCGCCCGCGTACCGCGCTGGACAGTCCGGCGGCGATCCGTCGCTCCGCGATGGACCTGCTGGCGCGGCGTGAGCACAGCTACAGCGAGTTGTTGCGCAAGCTGCGCCAGCGAGGTGCGGCAACCGATGCGGCCGAGATTGAGCTGGACCGTCTGGTCGAAGATGGCCTGCTCAGCGATGCGCGTTTCTGTGAAGCCTATCTGTATGCTCGCAGCCAGCGCGGCTACGGGCCTGCCCGCTTGAAAGAAGAGCTGCGCCAGCGCGGTGTGGCCGAGGCGCTGGTTGAACGGACCCTTGCAGAGTTCGATCAGGACTGGACGGCACTGGCTCAGCGGGTGTTTGCCAAGCGCTTTCCGGAAGGCCGGGCGTCAGACCCGGCCGAGCGCAGCAAACAGCTTCGGTTTATGCAGTACCGCGGCTTTGGTAGTTTTCAGGCTGATTGACGAAGTCGATCAGTGTCCTCAGACCACCCTGGTCTCGTTCGTTGAAGTCAAAGCACAGACGGGTAAGCTCGCCCAGCTCCGGCTCATCGCTCTCCTGATCGCAGACACCCTGCTGCACAAAACCGCCTGATTTGCAGATATGGCCGAACCGCTCGTCCAGTTGGGCGAGTGCCTGCGCGGTCAGTGGTCGGTTCAGGCGCAGCATGTACTGGTCGTCAACACGTCGAGACGAGTGATAGTTGCTGTAGAAGTCGAGCACCACCTGCATTGCCTGTGCGGGGGATGAACAGGGTGTCAGCAGGTTGATGTCGTCAGGCTTGATGTAGTGATTGTCGATCAGCTGGCTGCGAACGAACTGCAAAAAGGCCTGCCAGTACTGCCCGTCCGGCTGGTCCAGCAGGATGATGGGCACCATCGGGCTCTTGCCGGTCTGCACCAGCGTCAGCACCTCGAGCGCTTCATCCAGCGTGCCGAATCCGCCGGGACAGAGAATCAGGGCGTCCGCTTCCTTGACGAAGAACAACTTGCGCAGGAAAAAGAACCCGAATGACAGGTCGTGGCTGGTGCCATGCACTATGTTATTGGAGCGTTGCTCGAAGGGCAGGGTGATATTGAAGCCCAGGCTGTGATCCAGGCCGGCGCCCTCGTGGGTGGCGGTCATGATGCCGCCGCCGGCGCCGGTGATGGCCATGTAATCGTTGGCGGCAAGCTCTTCGCCCATGGCTCTGGCAAGCGCATACAGGGGATGATCAATCGGAGTTCGCGCCGAGCCGAAAACGGTTACCTTGCGGCGACGCTTGAAGATTTCCATGCGCGAAAAGGCCTGCTCCATTTCGCGAATGGTGTGGAGCATGATCTTCGCGTCCCAGCGGTTGCGATCCGCCTGGGCCATGCGAATCACGTCAAGCAGCATGTCCCGGTAGAGCGGTGCGTTTTCGCTTTCGGCGGCGCAGAGTTGAATGAGTTCGTCGACCTTGGCCGGTATCTCGCTGCTGCCGGTTTGCCAGTGACGGCTGAGATAGTCCGCCGGGTCGTTGTCTTGCATCGGGCGGGGCCTCACAGGGTTTGGCAATGGTCGGCAATAAAGCTCTGGGTCAGCACCGGTTGTGCACTCTCCTTGAGTACAAAGTGGTAGGTCAGCGTTGCGCCCATGTCGAGCAGGCGGCGAAAACGCAGGTCTGTGCAGACGCTCGATTGCAGCTGGCTACGGATAAGCAGCGGGTCTTCCTGCATGCGCTGGGCGTATTCCGGGTCTACCGCCAGACGGTTGATCAGTTCATCGCCCTTAGCGCTGAAGCCCAAGTCGGTGATGTTGCTGTTGATTTCTCGCGGGGTGTTTTCGCTGCTCTGGGCGGCAACCTGTTGCAGGGTTTCCGTCAGGCGAATATCACGCAGGGAGGCTGCCTGAATGGGGGCCGCCAGGCTGGCGGCGAGAAGCAGGGGTAACCAGCGCATTATATTTCTCCAGATCAGATCATCTTGGTGCTGCGACTTCCCTTTCAGACCACGACCCCGGCAACTGGTTCGCAGCGGTTAGCGCGCGGCATGTGCGTCCTTCGACGGCAGCTAATCGGGTAGAATGCTGGCATTGTGATGCAGCAGCTGTCCAGCCTGAGGAAATGAGGATGTCGGAAAAGCCCGGCCATGCGGTCAATCGTCTGCGCGATGAGGCGGTGGCGCGATCCACTCGCCCATTCAAGGCCCGCGGGGCTCGGGTGCAGCGTTGCCCAGGCTGCCAGCTGGCGCGCTGGGCCTGTATCTGTGCCGAGCGTCCGCAGCTGGATTGCGCCATCAGCTTCTGTCTGATCATGCATGCCTATGAGCCGCTCAAACCGACCAACACCGGCCGCCTGATTGCGGACTGCCTGCCGGACACCCATGCCTTTGAATGGGCGCGTACCGAGGTTGATCCCGCGCTGCTGGCCTTGCTGGCCGACCCGCAGTATCAGCCCTATGTGGTGTTCCCCGGCGAATATGCGCAGCCGGGCCAGCAGGTCTGCGCCGCAATTGAGCCTGAGCCTGGCCGTCGCCCGTTGCTGATCATTCTGGATGCGACCTGGACCCAGGCGCGCAAGATGTTTCGCAAGAGCCCTTATCTGGCCGATCTGCCGATACTGAGTCTGCACACTGAGCGGCTGTCGCGCTACCGGCTGCGTCGTTCCAGCCGCGACGATCATCTATGCACCGTCGAAGTAGCTGCCGCCTGTCTGGCGTTGGCCGCAGAGGAGGTTGCCGCCCGCCAGCTCGATGACTATTTCGATCTGTTCAGTCGGGGCTATATGGATTCCTGCCGCCGCCGGCCTCAGTGATGGCCGGCAGGTTCCTGCTGCACGGCAACAGTCGCCTGCCTGCGCCGATCCAGGTAGATCGGCACCAGCTGGGCGGTGAGCATGCCTGCCAGCATCAATGCGCAACCCAGCAGCCCGCGGGGAGTCAGGGTTTCTCCCAAGATCAGCCAGCCGGCGAGGGCGGCGAATACGGCTTCCAGACTTAGGATAATGGCCGCGTGCGAGGTGATCGCGTCCTTTTGTGCGACGACTTGCAGGGTAAACGCCACACCAACGGCGAGAATCCCGCCATAGAGAATGGCCGGCAGAGCGTCATGGACAGCCGCAAGACTGATGGGCTCAAAGATCAGGGCGAGGGTGAGGCTGACGACCGCGCACACCATAAATTGAATAAACGACACCAGGATCGGGTCGTAGCGGCTGGCCAGGGCTCCGACCAGCAGCACATGGACTGCCCAGAAGCAGGCTCCGACCAGCTGCAGCCAGTCACCGGGGGCAACGGTAAATTCGGCGGTTACACTGAGCAGCACCATGCCGATCAGGGCCATCACGGCGCCGGCCCAGGTGCCGCGGTGGGTGCGCATGCCGATAAACAGACCAAACACCGGGACCAGAATAACGTACAGTCCGGTGATGAATCCCGAGTTGGTCACGGTGGTGAACATCAGACCAATCTGCTGCAGGTTGATACCCAGCGTCAGTACCGCGCCCAGTGCAATACTGCCCAGCAGCATCGGTTTGCTGAGTCGTGCGGGGGTGTCGGGTTTGGCGCTCTTGCGCAACAGCCAGATCAGCGGCATTACGGTTACGGCACCGAGCAGAAAGCGCAGGCCCGTGTAAAGGAAGGGACCAATGTGATCCATGCCCAGGCGCTGGGCCACAAAGGTACTACCCCAGATCAGGGCAGTGATCAGCATCAGGACATCGGCACGGTAATGGCGCAGGTTCATGCTATCAAGCTCGGCAGACAAAACCGCCATTATCCCCGCGACCGCGGAACTGCTGCCAGATACAGCTGCCTGCACAGACTGTACCGGTACAACATGGCATTGACTGAAACGCCTCTGACTGGCAGTCTCAGCGTGCTTGTCTCAGCCAATAACAAAAATGACTGCCAGGACGCCTAGCATGGGTCTCACCTATGACATCTTGATTGCCGATGATCACCCCCTGTTTCGCAGTGCGCTGCGTCAGGCCCTTCGCGATGGGCTGGGCGAGACCGTCAGCCTGAGCGAGGTAGGCAGCATCAGCGAGCTGCAACAGCGTCTGGCCGAACGAGCCGACTGGGATCTTGTACTGCTGGACCTCAACATGCCCGGCGCCTACGGCTTCTCCGGGCTGGCTCAGATGCGTGGTCAGTACCCGCAAATTCCCGTGATCCTCATTTCAGCCCAGGAAGAACCGACCATTGCCCGCCGTGCGCGTGATTTCGGTGCCAGCGGGTTTATCCCCAAGTCCGCCAGTCTCGAAGCCATCCAGGCTGCGGTGCAGTCTGTGCTCGACGGCAGCGTCTGCTGGCCGCCGGGTATCGACAATCCGCCCGGCATGAGCGACGAGCAGCAGCAGATCAGCGAGCGGGTCGCCAGCCTCACCCCGCAACAGTTTCGCGTGCTGACCATGGTCTGTGATGGCCTGCTGAACAAGCAGATCGCCTACGAGCTGGACGTGTCCGAGGCCACCGTCAAGGCGCACGTCACCGCCATCTTCCGCAAACTCAACGTCCGTACCCGCACCCAGGCTGCGCTTGTGCTGCAGCAGATGGAACTGGCCAGCTAGAGCGTCGCCGAATGCCGGCTACGACGGAAGTCGGCTGGGCAAAGCCGTTTGGCACTGTCAGACTGAAGGTTGTGACACTGTTGCGGGTTGAGCGCGCCTCATGATGCTTTCCGGTGGGCTGGTAGCCTTCATATTTCTGCTGTACATGGCCTTGCTGTTCGTCATTGCCTTTTGGGGTGATCGCAACGCGAGTGTGCTCAAGCCGCGCCTGAGGGTCTGGGTCTACAGCCTGTCGCTGGCAGTCTGGTGTACCAGCTGGACCTTTTTCGGTTCGGTCGGCATGGCGACCGACCAGCTCTGGGGCTTTTTGCCCATCTACATGGGGCCGTTGCTGCTGTTTCTGTTTGGCTGGCGCCTTTATGCGCGCATGATTGCGATCAGCAAGCAAGAAAATATTACCTCCATCGCCGACTTTATTGCCTCGCGCTACGGCAAGTCGCAAAGCCTGGGCGTTGTCGTCTCGCTGCTGTGTCTGGTTGCCGTGCTGCCGTATATCGCGCTGCAACTCAAGGGTATCGTGCTGGGCTACAGCCTGCTTACCGGCGGCGGAACCGAAGCGGCAACGCCATTGAATGCGTTCGGCGCGGAGGATACCGCGCTGGCCGTCACCCTGGTTCTGGCACTGTTTACCGTGCTGTTCGGGACCCGCAGCCTGGATGTGACGGAGCACCACCGAGGCATGATGCTGGCGATTGCCTTTGAGGCGCTGGTCAAGCTGCTGGCGTTTCTGGCGGTCGGGCTGTTTGTGGTGTTTGGGCTGTTCGGCGGCGCAGCAGACCTGATTACTCAGGCGCGCGCCGAGCCGGTGCTGGAGAGCTACTGGCAGCGCGATACGCCGGTCATCGGCATTCTGCTGCAAACCTCCATCGCGATTTTCGCCTTCATCTGCCTGCCCCGGCAGTTCCAGGTCGCTGTGGTGGAAAACAGCGAGCCAGGTGATCTGCGTCTGGCACGCTGGGTTTTTCCGGTTTACCTGCTGCTGGCCGGCCTCTTTGTGGTGCCCATCGCTTTGGCTGGTCAGATGCTGCTTGGCGACGGCATGTCGCCCGATTCCTACGTCATCAGTCTGCCGTTACTGCAGGGCAATCCGGTACTGGCCATGGCTGCGTTCCTGGGTGGTGCCTCGGCAGCGTCCGGTATGGTGATCGTGGCGGCGATCGCGCTCAGCACCATGGTGTCGAACGATGTGGTATTGCCGATCCTGCTGCGCAACCGCGTCGGCGCCGAGCATTCCTACGAGCGTTTTCGTGGCTGGCTGCTGAACGTCCGGCGCACCAGCATTCTGATTATTCTGCTGCTGGCCTATGTGGTTTACCGCTTGATCGGCAGCGAGACCAGTCTGGCCAGCATCGGTCAGGTCGCGTTTGCCGCTATCGGGCAGTTGGCGCCGGCGATGTTTGGCGCGCTGTTCTGGAAGCAGGCCAACCGCACCGGCGTGCTGGCGGGCCTGCTGGTCGGGATCGTGCTGTGGCTGTATCTGCTGGTGTTGCCGCTGGTAGGGGCCGGCTTGCATTGGCATACCGGCCAGCTGCCGATGATCGAAGCGGTACGGACCGCCGCCGCGAGCTGGGGCGTGGATGCGCTGACGCTGGCCAGCGTGGTGTCACTGGTATGCAACTTCCTGGTTTTTGTTGCCGGCTCGCTGTTCAGCCGGACGCGTGTGCTGGAACACTGGCAGGCCAGCCGCTTTGTCAGCCAGGACAGCGAGCCCTGGATTGACGGGCCCGGCAAGGTACTGCTGCGGGTGCGGGTCGACGACCTGCTGGAGCTGGCCTCGCGTTTTGTTGGGGAGGAGCGCGCCGAGGCGGCCTTCAATCATTATGCCCAGCGCCAGGGTGGCAGCCTGCATGGCAGCCAAACTGCAGACTCCGGCTGGATTACCCTGACCGAGCGCCTGCTGGCCGGCGTACTGGGCGCGTCGTCGGCGCGGCTGGTGGTAAAGGCGGCGATTGAAGGGCGCGACATGCAGTTTGACGATGTGGTGCGCATCGTCGATGAAGCCTCCGAGGTACTGCAGTTCAACCGGGGCCTGCTGCAGGGCGCGATCGAGAACATCAGTCAGGGGATCAGCGTGGTTGATAAATCCCTGCGGCTGGTGGCCTGGAATCGCCGTTATCTGGAAATGTTCCAGTATCCGGAAGGGTTGATTGCCATCGGTCGTCCGATTGCCGACATCATTCTGCACAATGCCCGGCGCGGGTTGTGCGGGCCCGGTGACCCGCAACTGCACGTCGACAAGCGCATCGCCTGGATGCAGCAGGGTACGCCGCATCGCTCCGAACGCATGTTCCCTGACGGCAGCGTCATCGAGATCATCGGCAACCCGATGCCCGGTGGCGGCTTCGTCATGAGCTTCACCGATATCTCCGCCTTCCGCGAAGCCGAGCGGGCGTTGCAGGAGGCAAACGAGAGTCTGGAGCGGCGGGTGGACGAGCGCACCCGCGAGCTGTCCCAGCTGAACCAGGCACTGCTGCAGGCTCAGGCCCAGACCGAGCGGGCCAGTCAGTCCAAGAGTCGATTCCTGACCGCCGTCAGCCATGACCTGATGCAGCCGCTCAATGCCGCGCGTCTGTTCTCCGCCTCGCTGGCCCATCAGTCCGACATGCCGCCGGAGGTGGAAGAGCTGGTGCGCCATCTGGACAGCTCGCTGGCGTCCGCCGAGGAGCTGATTTCCGATCTGCTCGATATTTCCCGTCTCGAAGCCGGGCGCATCGTGCCGGAGCTGGGTGATTTTGCCCTCAGTGAGCTGTTTGACCCGCTGCGCATCGAGTTCAGCGCGCTGGCGGTCGAACAGGGTATTGATCTGCGCATTCACAGCAGCCGGCTGCGGGTGCGCAGCGACATGCGCCTGCTGCGCCGGGTGCTGCAGAACTTCCTGACCAACGCCTTCCGCTATGCCAGTGCCGCGCGGGTGGTGCTCGGTGTGCGCCATCTGCACGGCGCGGTACGGATTGAGGTCTGGGATCAGGGGCCGGGCATTCCGCAGGACAAATTGCAGCTGATCTTTGAAGAGTTTCAGCGACTCGACAGTCACCGTACCCAGGCCGAAAAGGGGCTGGGCCTGGGGTTGGCCATTGCCGACGGTCTGTGCCGGGTACTCGGGCACGAGCTGAGCGTGCGTTCCTGGCCGGGGCACGGCAGTGTGTTCAGCGTTACCGTGCCGCTGGCGAGCATGCCGCGGGCAGTGCGCAGTCGGACGGCCAAGCCCGAGCTGCCACCGCAGTTCGACGGCGCGCCGGTACTGTGTATCGACAATGAGAGCAGCATTCTGGCCGGCATGCAGAGCCTGCTCGGGCGCTGGCAGTGCCGTGTCGCAGTCGCGCGCGACCGGCAGGAAGTTCGGCAATTGCTCGATCAGGGCTTCGTCCCGGAGCTGGTGCTGGTTGATTACCACCTCGATGATGGCGATACCGGCACCCAACTGATGCTGTGGCTGCGTGACCTGCTTGATGCGGACCTGCCGGGGGTGGTGATCAGTGCCGATGGCCGCCAGGATGTGCTCAATGAAATCTCGCTGGCAGGCCTGTCGTATCTGCCCAAACCGGTCAAGCCGGCGGCGCTGCGGGCGCTGATCAGCAGACACATTGCGCTCGCCTAGCGGCAACCATAACAGTTTGCCGGATGTTGTTTTCTAGCTGTATCTGTCCTGTCGCCCGGCGGCGGGCTAGGCTGCACATCTATATATTCTGATACTGCCTGGCCCGTCTTTACGCCCATGTCTGCCAAAACCAACGCGTTGCTCTGCGGCGCGCGCGATACCGTTCCCATGCTGATCGGCGCGACGCCGTTCGGTGTCATCTTCGGCACGCTGGCTGTTGCCAGCGGCCTCTCGCTGCCTGCCACCCTGCTGATGTCGGCGCTGGTCTTCGCCGGCTCAGCCCAGTTTATTGCCGTGAGCCTGATCGCCAGCGGCGCCGGGCTGGTTGTGCTGCTGCTGACGACCTTTATCGTCAATCTGCGGCATGCGCTCTACAGCGCCAGCCTGATGAGCCATGTCAGCCACCTGTCACAGCGCTGGAAGATTCCGCTGGCGTTCTGGTTGACCGACGAGAGTTTTGCCGTGGTCCAGCGGCACTATCTGGATCCGCAGATCCCGCTGGAGAGCAAGCACTGGTACTACCTCGGCTCGTGTCTGGCGATGTACAGCAACTGGTTCCTGTGCACGCTGGTGGGGGCTTTGCTGGGCAACGCGCTGCCCGGCATGGCCGGCTGGGGCCTGGACTTTGCCATGGTCGCGACCTTCACCGGGATCGTCGTGCCGCTGCTGCGCACCCGGCCCATGCTGCTGGCCGCCGTTGTGGCAGGGCTGGTGGCGCTGGTTGCCTACGATCTGCCGTGGAAGCTGGGCTTGATGCTGGCAGCGCTTTGCGGCGTCAGCGCCGGCGTGCTGGCCGAACGCTGGAGCGCGGCAGCCTCCGTACGGGAGGTGGGCAATGAGTCAGTTTGAAGCGGTACTGCTGCTGGGCATGGGCGTGATCACCTTCGCCATTCGCTACACCCTGTTTGCGGTGGGTCATCGGGTGCGCTTCAGCCCGCTGGTGCAGCAGGCGCTCGGCTATGTGCCGGTCGCGGTCCTGACGGCGATCATTGTTCCGGCTGTCGTCATGCCCGACGGCAACAGCCTGCAGCTTACGCTGGACAACGCCTACCTGGTCGGTGGCGTGGTCGCCGTGTTGATTGCCGCGTTCAGTCGCAACCTGCTGCTGACCATCTTCGGCAGCATACTGGTGTTCTTCCTCTGGCGTTGGTGGCTGGCGGGCTGACTACCAGAGCGAGGCGCGGCGGCTGCTGAGGGCGACCAGCATCAGCGCCAGCGCGGCGCAGGAAATGATGCTGGCAAAGCCCAGCACCGTCGGCGCGAAGCCGATCATGTCGCTGACAAAGCCAACGCCCAGTACCACCGACGCCATGGTCAGGTAGGCCATCAGGTAAAACGCTGAGTTGATCCCGCCGCGCTGATCGGCCGGTGCGCTGTTGCTGATCGAGGCAATACCCACAACGCCGGTCGCGCCCGCGCCGCTGGCCGTTGCCAGGGTTGCAAGGGTAAACATCCAGGGCGAGCTGTAGACCACGGCCGCAGCCATCACGCCGAGACCGATGATCAGTGTGGACGGGCCAACCAGCAGCAGGCGATCCAGTGGCTGACGCTTGCAGGCAAACTGGCTTACCCCGGCCATCAGTTGCCAGCCCGCGGCGAACAGGCCGGCCTTGGTGCGATCATCGATGCCGACCAGCTTGGTCGCCAGTGAGGGGCCGAGCGAGGCATACAGGCTGCCGGTGGACCAGGCCAGACAGATCGCCGCGGCAGCGAAGATAAACGCGCCGAGCATCTCCCGCGGCACCTTGATAGTGGTCGGCCGCCAGGCGCGCCAGCGAAAGTCCGGGTGGCGCTGACCAATATCGGCAGGCCAGGGGGCGAGCAGCAGCAGGGCGACCGTCAGGCCACCGAGGGCCAGGGTTACCGCAAATGGCCAGGTCAGCGCCGCGTCGCCCAGCCCGAGCATCAGCGAGCTGACGGTCGGGCCGGCAAAGGCGCCAAGGGTAAAGAACAGCGCCGACAGGGTGGCGGCGCGGGTCCAGTTGCCGTCCGGTTCCAGTTCGACCAGTGCGGCCGAGGAGGCGCCGGTCACGATTCCGGTGCCGATACCGGTCAGCACCCGGGCGATACCCAGCCCATAGATATCGCGCGCCAGGATAAACATTACCGCACCGGCCAGAATGAACAGCAGCCCCGGCACCATCATCTGGCGACGGCCAATCTTGTCCGACAGTGAGCCCAGGGTAAGCAGGGTGGTCACCACCCCGAGGACATAGATCGAGAAGACAGCGGTCAGCGCCGTGGAGGAAAAGCCCATCTTCGCCTGCCAGACAGCGTACAGCGGGGTGGGCACGTTGCTCGCGAAGATGGTGGTGAAAATCGCCATCAGGGCAGCGATCATCGCCACACGGCGACTCGACGCGGCGCTGCTGGCTGGCGATTGACCTGACATGTTCACGCTCCCCCGGGAATAAAGAGCGAGATTATCGCAAAATCAGCGCCCCAGCGGACAGCCAGTGCGGCCATCACCGTTGCTGATGGGGTGCCGGTTCGGTGAGTGAGCGCGACAACTCCGCAATCGACAGCGGCGTTCTGGCGTCCAGTGCCCGCTCTGCCATCAGGCGCAGTGCGGCCGCATCCGGTCGCCGCTGCGGCCATTGTTCCACCTCTTTGATCAACGCAGTCTCGCCGGTGGCGGGGTCCACGGTGGCCAGGGCAAAGCGGAACGGATGGTAGCCACTCATGCCAAGGCGCAGATCGGTCGCCACCCACTGCCCGTCAATCAGGTCATAGCGCAGGCGGTCACCGGTAAACCAGCGCAGACGCTGGTCCTGTGGTGATTCGAGCAGTGCCTGACGGGCCTCGCTGGCGCGGGTCGGCAGCTTGATCAGGGTCAGCGGTTCATGGTCCAGCCAGCCGACCAGCCCTTCGTAGTAGTTGTCGCCGTCGACCGCCATAACCCGCCAGAGCAGGGTGTTGAATGGGGTCGGCGTGCTGAAGGTCGCCTGGGGCTGGATACCCTGCTGTGCCAGTGCGGCTTGCAGGTGATGGTCGGCCATCTGCTTGCCGATCAGCGTGCTGCCGAGATACAGCGAACTGAGCAACAGCCCGGCGTATTGCCAGCGCAGGCCGCTGCGGCCCAGCCCGATCACCAGCCCTGCCAGCATCGCCAGCAGCAAGGGCAGGGTGTAGAGAGGGTCAATGATGAAAATGCTGGAAATCGCCACCGGCGGCATCGGCAGCGGCCAGAACAGCTGGGTACCGTAGGTGGTGAAACTGTCGAGTAGCGGATGGGTGCAGAGCACCAGGGCCAGGGTGGCGAACAGCCTGCCGCTGCTGTAGCCCGCGTCCGGCCAGCGTTTGCGTATCAGCCAGGTGAGCAGCGCGGCGAGTGTTGCCAGCACGAACAGGGAGTGGCTGAACCCGCGGTGGTAGGTCATGTCGGCGACCGCATCGCCGTAGTCGATCAGCACGTCCAGATCGGGCACCGTGCCCAGTGCTGCGCCGTAGATCAGCGCCTTGCGGCCCTGCCAGCGGCCAAGCATTGCGCCCTGGATCGAGGCGCCGAGAACGATCTGGGTAACTGAATCCATGAAAAGACTCCGCAGGGTGAGATGCACAGCCTACTGCATATCATTGCCCTGCGCAGTCCTGCCACGTTTCCCGATTTTTCAGCTCAGGTCGTGCTGACGATCCAGCTCGATGCACTGATCCAGCAATTCCAGGTAAGCCTTGCGGCTCTTGACCTTGGTCTGGCGGAAGGCAGTCATGTTCAGCGCAGCCAGCTCCCGGGCCTTGGCCATGGCTGCCGCTTCCAGCTCCTCGGCCGCGACCACCTTGTCGAGGAAGCCGGCAACAACGGCTTCTTCCGGGCTGAACATTTCGGCGTTGATCACCGCACGGCCAAAGGCGGCTGGCGTCAGGCGCGCACGGGCCAGTTCGATACCGGCGTGGTGCATGGTCATGCCGATGGCGGTTTCGTTCAGGCCAATCTTGAACGGACCCTCAACGCCCAGTCGGTAATCGGACGACAGCAGCAGAAACGCGCCCTTGGCAATTGCGTGGCCGGTGCACACGGCAACAATCGGGAAGGGGTGAGACAGCATGCGGCGTGACAGGGTGGAACCGGACGCCACCAGCGCCTTGGCCGCATCCGGGCCAGAGGTCATGACTTTCAGATCGTAGCCGCCGGAGAAAATGCCCGGCTTGCCGCTCAGCACCACCACGGCGCGGTCCTTTTCCGCCTGATCCAGTGCAGCGTTAATCGCGGCGATCATGTCGGGCGACAGGGCGTTGACCTTGCCATTATCCAGGCTCAGGTGGGCAACGCCGTCAGCGAAACGATAGGAGACCAGCTCGCTCATCAGAAAGTCCTCACATAGAAAGTCATACGGCATCAGTGCCGCAGCATAAAGCAGGCAGTTTACCAACTAATTCATGACTGGCGAGTCCGCCAAAGCCGGAGTCACGAGTGGTTGAAAACAATGGAAAAAGGGTTTGCCAAAGCGCCCGCGTTTCGGTACATTAGCGCGCCTCGGTAGCAGGGTAACCCGCACGCCGAGATCCGGAGAGGTGTCCGAGTGGCTGAAGGAGCACGCCTGGAAAGTGTGTATACGTTAATAGCGTATCGAGGGTTCGAATCCCTCTCTCTCCGCCAGACAAACAAAAAGGCCCCAGCGCAAGCTGGGGCTTTTTTGTTTGTGCGGTGAACAGACGGACGAGAACCCTAACGGTTCGACCGGAGCCAGCGCCGCTGGCGCAGGAACGTCGGAGCGCAGCGACGACGACCCGAGGCGGGTCCAGCCGAGGGCGAGGCGCAAAGCGCCGAGTAATCCCTCTCTGCCAGACAACGAAGGACCTTGGCGCAAGCTGGGGCTTTTTCGTTTGTGCGGTGAACAGACGGACGAGAACCCTAACGGTTCGACCGGAGCCAGCACCGCTGGCGCAGGAACGTCGGAGCGCAGCGACGACGGCCCGAGGCTGGTTCAGCCGAGGGCGAGGCGCCAAGCGCCGAGTAATCCCTCTCGCCGTCAGATTCGATAGTTAAACCCTGATTTCTTTAAGATTTCAGGGGTTCTCTTTTCCAACGTCGGAAAGTGTCGAAAAAGTGTCGAACGGGTTAAGCCTCAGAGCTTCCTGCAGATGGTTAGGTGCAAGGTGTGCGTAGCGCATGGTCATCGCCAGCAAGGTATGCCCGAGTATCTTCTGCAGCACCAGAATATTCCCCCCCCCACACTGCATGCCGCTCTGCGAAGCGCGGCAGATTCACTCCAGGGGCCATTCGAAAATACGCCTCACGAAATGATTTGTATCAACTAAGGTTTGTCTTGGTGGTGATACGTTCAAGTGCATCGCCATGCAGATGGCTGACTGTGTCAAAGGTTTTGTAGATGGATTTGCCCTTGCCTGTGCGTTGCCGCAGGGGTGAACACGGATAAGGCTTCATTCCTCTGGAGGTGTCCAATGGACAGCGCACCTGATCGTGAGAAAGACAAGGGCCAGGATATGGCCTCCCGCTTCCCTACCGCGTATTCGATTCTTTTTCTGCTGATCATTCTGATGGCCGGTCTCACCTGGATCATGCCGGCGGGCAAGTTTGACCGCGAGATGAACGAGGCGGTTGGGCGTGAGGTGGCGGTTGCCGGCACTTACCATGAAGTGGAGCCGAATCCGCAGGGCATCGTCGAGGTGATGCTGGCGCCCGGCGCGGGTTTCTATGATCCGGACAGTTATGCGGCCAACGCGATTGATGTGGCGCTGTTCGTGCTGTTTCTGGGCGGCTTTCTCGGTGTGGTGAACGCCACGGGCGCCATTGATACGGGCATCCGGTCGGCGATGGTGCATCTGAAGGGCCACGAGATCTGGATGATCCCGATACTCATGAGCCTGTTTGCCATCGGTGGTACGACCTATGGCATGGCTGAGGAGACGCTGGCGTTCTATGCCTTGCTGATACCCGTGATGATGGCGGCGGGGTATGACTCGGTCACCGGTGTGGCGATCATTCTGATCGGGGCCGGTATTGGTGTGCTTGGCTCGACAATCAACCCGTTTGCGACGGTCATTGCGGCCAATGCGGCGGGTATTCCGTTTACCGACGGGATTATCCCCCGGTTCGTGATTCTGCTCGGCGGGCTGGTGATCTGCATCGCCTACGTGATGGTGTATGCCCATCGCGTCAAACAGGACCCGTCCAGGTCGGCGGTGGCCAAGCAGCTTGAGGAGCACAAGGCCTTTTTCCTCAAGCGTCAGGCGGCTGAGGAGCATAGTGATCACCTGACCGGCATTCAGTCGGTGGTGCTGGTGCTGTTTGCGCTGACCTTCGCGGTGATGATCTGGGGCGTTTCATCCCAGGGCTGGTGGATGGCGCAGATGGGCGCGCTGTTCCTCGGGTCTGCAATCGTGATCGGCGTGATTGCACGTCTGGGCGAGAAGGGTCTGACCAGTCACTTTGTCGACGGTGCCAGAGAGTTGCTGGGTGTGGCACTGGTTGTCGGGTTGGCGCGCGGGATTGTGGTGATCATGGAAAACGGCCTGATCGCAGACACCATGCTGCACAGCGCAGCACAGGCGCTGGACGGCATGGGCGGCTTGGCCTTTATCAATCTGATGTTCTGGATTGAGGCGGCGATGAGTTTTCTGGTGCCGTCATCTTCGGGGCTGGCTGTGCTCTCCATGCCGATTCTCGCGCCTCTGGCTGATTTCGCCGGGGTCGGACGTGACCTTGTGGTCACTGCCTATCAGTCGGCCAACGGTCTGGTGAACTTCATCAACCCGACCTTTGCGGTGGTGGTTGGCGGCCTCGCCATCGGCCGGGTGTCCTACGACCGCTGGCTGGCTTTCGTCTGGCCGCTGCTGGTTATTCTGGTGTTGTTTATCACTCTCGTTCTGAGCATTTCCGTTCTGCTGTGAGCGCTTGGCCAATGCAATAGGGAGAAAGGATATGTCTGTTCAAGAGCTGGGCGTTCACTCCGAAACAGGGCGTTTGCGTCAGGTGGTTGTTTGCCGGCCGGGGCTGGCTCATCGGCGTCTCACACCCGGTAATTGCCAGGAGTTGCTGTTCGATGACGTCTTTTGGGTAAAGCAGGCACAGAAGGATCACGATGTATTTACCCAGCTGATGCGCGACGAAGGCGTGGAGGTGCTGGACGTCAACACCCTGCTGACCGGAACCCTCGATAATCCCGAGGCGCGCAGTTGGGTGCTCGACCACCGCATTACCGCCAATCAGGTCGGAGTAGGCGCAAAATCCGAACTGGTCAGCTGGATGAAAGAGATTCCGAGTGAGCTGCTGGCCAGGCACCTGCTCGGCGGCCTGACTGTTGAGGAGCTGCCCTTTGAGCCCGCGGGGCTGTTCGGCAGTTACATCGGCCATCACGGATTTGTGTTACCGCCACTGCCGAACGCGCTCTTTACCCGTGACAACAGCGCCTGGATCTACGACGGCGTTGTGGTCAACCCGATGTTCTGGAATGCCCGCCGCCCTGAGACGCTGCTGAATACGGCGATTTACAAATTCCACCCGAACTTTGCCGGTCGTACCAAGATTCACTGGGGCGACCCGACGGTCGACCACGGGCTGGCGACCCTTGAAGGGGGCGACATCATGCCGGTTGGCAACAAGACCGTGCTGGTCGGAATGGGGGAGCGTTCCTCGCCCCAAGCCGTCGGCCAGCTGGCGCAGGCCCTGTTTGCCGGGGAGGTGGTCGAGCGCGTGCTGGCGTTTCGCATCCCCAAATCCCGCTCGGCCATGCACCTGGATACCGTGTTTACCCTGTGCGGCGGCGACGTGGTGACCACCTTCAAGGAAGTGGCGGATGAGCTGGTGTGTTACGACATTCGCCCGGGAGACGCCCTGGGGGCTCTGGATTTTCGTATGGATCCGCGTCCGATCTTCGAGATCGTGGCCGAGGTGCTTGGCTTCAACAAGCTGCATGTCGTGCCCACCGGTGGTGATACCGAGGAGGAGCGAGCCCGTGAGCAATGGAACGATGGCAATAACGTGGTGGCGCTTCGCCCCGGCGTCGTCATCGCCTATGACCGCAATGACGATACCAACGCCGAACTGAAGGCAGCCGGCATCGAGGTGCTGGAAATTCCGGGTGCCGAACTGGGGCGCGGTCGGGGGGGCGGCCACTGCATGAGCTGCCCAACGGCGCGCGACCCGGTTTGAACAGGACAGGAGACCACAGACCATGGCATTCAATCTGAAAAATCGCAGCTTTCTGACGCTGCGCGACTACACGCCGAAAGAAATCGCCTTTCTGCTCAAACTGGCGGCCGACCTCAAGGCGGCAAAGTACGCCGGTACCGAACGCCCTGTTCTGCAGGGCAAGGATATTGCGCTTATTTTCGAGAAAAGCTCCACCCGAACCCGGGTCGGCTTTGAAGTGGCTGCCTACGATCAGGGTGCCAGAGTGACCTATCTCGGGCCGTCCGGGAACCACATCGGTCACAAGGAAACGGTAAAGGACACCGCGCGTGTGCTTGGACGAATCTACGATGCCATCGAGTACCGGGGTTTTGGCCAGGAGGTGGTGGAGACGCTGGCTGCCTACGCCGGTGTGCCGGTGTATAACGGGCTGACAGACGAGTTTCACCCGACCCAGATTCTGGCTGACTTTCTGACCATGCAGGAGCATGTCGACAAGCCGTTGCATCAGGTTGCCTATGCCTTTCTCGGTGACGCGGGCAACAACATGGGCGACAGCCTGCTGATCGGTGGCGCCAAGATGGGCATGGATGTGCGCCTCTGTGCCCCGCGTGCCTGCTGGCCGGAGGAGAGCATTCAGCGTGAGGCCCGGGAGATAGCAGAGCACACAGGCGCGCGGGTGACCCTGACCGAAAGCGTGGACGAGGCGGTGCGGGGTGTGGATTTTGTCTATACCGATGTCTGGGTCTCCATGGGCGAAGCCAAGGAGAAGTGGGCAGAGCGTATCAAGTTGCTCAAGCCCTATCAGGTCACCCGCGAGGTGATGGAGAAGACCGGTAATCCGCGCGCCTGCTTTATGCATTGCCTGCCCGCCTTTCATAACGCGGAAACCACTGTCGGGGCTGAAATCCAGCGCGAATTCGGTCTCGATTGCATGGAGGTGACGGAGGAGGTGTTCGAGAGCCCGGCATCCATCGTGTTCGATCAGGCGGAAAACCGAATGCACACCATCAAGGCGGTTCTGGTCGCCACCCTCGGAGGCTAGCATGCTGATCGTCGTCGCCCTGGGCGGCAATGCCCTGCTCAAGCGCGGGGAGGCCATGACTGCCGAAACTCAGCGGGCCAATGTGAGCACGGCTGCTGCCGCGCTGGCGGAGCTGGTCAGTGAAGGTCATCAACTGGTCATCACCCATGGCAATGGGCCGCAGGTCGGCCTGCTGGCCCTGCAGGGCGCAGCCTACCGCCCCGATGGTGCCGACCCGCTGGATGTGCTGGGCGCCGAGACCGAAGGCATGATCGGCTACATGATCGAGCAGGAGCTGGAAAATGCTATCGACCATCAGAAGCCGGTCGCGACGCTGCTGACCCAGGTGGTGGTGGATCTGGCTGACCCGGCGTTTCAAAAGCCGACCAAGTTTGTCGGGCCGGTATACGACAAAGCCGAGGCCGAACGCAGGGCGGCGGCTGCCAACTGGTCGATTGCGCAGGATGGTGACAAGTGGCGCCGCGTGGTGCCATCGCCGGCGCCGCTTGAGATTCCCGACCTGTCGGTGCTGAAAATCCTGCTGCGCAACGAGGTGATTGTCGTCTGTGCGGGCGGCGGTGGTATTCCGGTGGTGCGCCGGCCCGACGGCAGCCTGGTTGGCGTAGAGGCGGTGATCGACAAGGACGCGGCCAGTGCATTGCTTGCAGAGCAGATAGACGCCGATGCACTGCTTTTGCTGACCGATGTTGATGCGATCTATCGCGATTTCGGTACTCCGCAGGCCCGACAGGTCAGTGCGCTGAGCGTAGCTGACCTCGACGGCATCAGCCTGCCGGCCGGCTCGATGTTGCCGAAGGCAAAGGCTGCCGCGCAGTTTGCCGGCACCGGCAAGATCGCCGCCATCGGCCGGCTGGAGGATGCATCAGGCATTCTGCGAGGGAGCGCCGGGACGCGAATCGGCTGACGAAGTCTGTCGTCGCATCGCTGCAGTGAAGGCGTCGGTTAGCGCCAAGGCCGCTGTTCGTTGTGTGCTGTTTGCCGTTCGCCGCCCCTCTGCAGCGCATCAGGTCAGCCACCTTCACCGATGCTTCTATCCTGATTTCCAACCTTGTTCCCGTTGCCATCTCGGGTAATGATCAGCTTGGCGCGGCAGTGTACCGCGCCCCCGGATTGATCCGGGTCCAATGACAAGGAGTGGGTATGGCGGCGGTTGTGAGTTCGCAGGGTGAATGGCGTAACTGGTCAGGGTCGCAGCGTGCGATGCCCGGGCGTTGGTGGCGTCCGGGCAGCGAGGACCAGCTGGTTGCGTTGTTGCAGAGCTCGAGCGGTGAGGTTCGGGTGACCGGGGCGGGGCATTCGTTCAGTGCGCTGTGCAAAACGGCAGGGAATCTGGTTTCCCTTGAGCATCTGAACGGGCTGGTCTCCCACGACGCTGAACGTCTGACCGCCACCGCGATGGCGGGCACGCCGTTGCACGCGTTGGGCTCTTTGCTCTGGCCGCTCGGCCAGGGGCTGATCAATCAGGGCGATATTGATGCGCAGTCGTTGGCAGGGGCGTGCGGCACCTCTACCCACGGTACCGGGTTGGGCCTGGGGTCGTTCTCTGCACTGGTGCGTGGATTGCGGCTGGTGACGCCGAGCGGTGAGGTGATCGACGCTGATTCCTCGCACAATGCGGACATTCTGCAGGCGGGGGCAACCTCGCTTGGTGCGCTGGGCGTGATCACCCGGGTTACCCTGCAAAACCGCTCCAGTTATCACCTGGCCGAGCGTGAGTACCTGCTGCCGCTGGCTGAGGTGCTGAGCTGTTTTGAGGGGCTTGCGCGGGATAACCGCCACGCCGAGTTTTGGGCGTTTTTCCGCACCGACAGGGCTGTCGTGAAGGTGCTGAACGAGTCAACCGAGCCGCCGACTGCAAAGCCCCGTTTCAATCTGCCCGTCGACAGGGTGCTCGATATCACCTCACGGATTGCCCATGGCGTGGCAGGCGCAGATGCGTTGATGCAGCGGCTGTTGACCGCGCTGCACTCGGAGGTGTGCCGAGTCGGGCGCTCGTACCAGATTTTCCCCAGCCCGCGGGCGTCGCGCTTTAACGAAATGGAATACGAGCTGCCGTTGGCACGCGGACTGGAATGCGTGGAAGAGGTGCTGGCGACCGTCAAGCGTTCATCCTTGCGCACGTTGTTTCCGCTGGAGTACCGCACGGTGGCGGCAGATGAGGCCTGGCTCTCGCCGTTCTACGGGCGTGACAGTGCGTCCATCTCGATTCATCAGCATGTCTGCACGGATTACCGCCCACTGTTCAACCTGGTGGAGCCGATTTTCTGGAAGTACGGCGGGCGTCCCCACTGGGGCAAGCTGCATTCGCTGGATGCGGTGCGGCTGGCCGAGCTGTATCCGCGTTGGGATGATGCGAGGCGAGTCCGTGAGCGCCTGGACCCGCAAGGTCGTATGTTCAACGCCCATTTGCGCAAGCTGCTGGTGCTGCCATGAGTACGCATGATGCCTATTTCAGCAGGCTTCAGGCGGCGCTGCAGGCGGAGGGTGAGCTGCTGCCGCGGCTGATCGTCGATCTGGATCGGCTGGATCACAACATTGATCAGGCGGTGGCCTTTGCCGCGCAGGCCGGCAAGGCGTTGCGGCTGGTGGAAAAGTCGCTGCCGTCGTTCCAACTGCTTGATTATATTGCCCGGCGAGCGGGTACCCGGCGGTTAATGTCGTTTCACCAACCCTTTCTCAATCTCGACGCCCGGCACTGGCCGGATGCCGACATCCTGCTTGGCAAGCCGCTGCCGGCGGCGCTGGCCGAACGTTTCTATCAGCTGCATCAGGGCGGGTTTGATCCGCAGCGGCAACTGCAATGGCTGATCGATTCGCCTGAGCGGCTGCAGCAGTATCTGGCGCTGGCGCAGCGGCGCGGGATTCGTCTGAACGTGAATCTCGAGCTGGATGTGGGCCTGCATCGCGGCGGCATTCCGGAAGGGGAGGCCGGTGAAAGGATGTTGCGTGAGATTTTGCGGACGATCGAACAGTACCCGCAGCACCTGGCCTTTACCGGTTTTATGGGTTACGAGCCGCATGTGGCGATGGTGCCGCGCCTGTTCGGATCGCCGGCCCGGTTGCTGGCGCAGGCGATGGTGACTTATCAGGCGCGGGTGGAGCAGGTGCAGCGGGAGGCGCCGGATCTGTGGGCTCAGGCGTTGGCAGCGGACGGTCAGCCGCCGCTGACGGTGAACACCGCGGGCAGTCCTACCTATCGACTGCACGATCAGGAGCAGCTCAGCAACGAGCTGGCGCTCGGCAGCGGGCTGCTCAAGCCTGCGCATTTTGATCTGTCGAGTCTGGCCGATCACTTGCCTGCTCTGTTTATCGCTACGCCGGTGCTCAAACGTGCGCCTTCGCTGAGCCTGCCCGGGCTTGGTCGCTTGCCCCGGCTGCTGTCTCGTCTGTCCGGTCGGGGCCGTGAGGCGATGTTTGTCTACGGTGGCAACTGGCTGGCCGACCCGGTCTCGCCTGGCGGTCTGGCGCCGAGTGCACTTTATGGCAGCAGCTCCAATCAGCAGTTGTTGCTGGCATCCACCCATACGGCGCCGCAGCTTGATGAGCTGGTATTCCTGCGTCCTCGCCAGAGCGAAGCGGTACTGTTGCAATTTGGGGATCTGCTGGCGGTGCGCGGCGGACAGGTCGTCGAGCGCTGGCCGGTGTTTAATGGCTGATTGGCGCCGCAGGTTTGCGCTGGATCACGTCTGCGATGGCTGGTGCCGGCAGCGCTGCACTCGGGCGCTAGCATGAATAAACGGTAAACAGGCCGGCTCGGGATGAGCGGTGAGAGAACAGGGAGCGTTGCATGCGAGCAGATCAGGAGGATCGTCCGCGTCGTTCGGTCGGGGCGGGCGCGTCGATTGGCCGGGTGGCGGGCCGGCTGTTCTGGATTGGGGTGGTATTGTTGCTGGTGCACGTTGGCCGCCCGGACTGGTTGCCCGCTGCGCGTGACCAGCTTGTCGCCGCGCTTTCGCCCCCGCCTGCGCAGGGGCCGGTAACTCATACTCCCGAGGAGGCTCCTGCCAAACAAGCCCCCGCCGAGACGCCGCCGCTGGCAGACTCGCAGACCGCTGCGGGGCAGCAGGTTGCCCCGGTCGTCCGGGCCGAGGCATCCGGCGGGCGCCAGACGTCCTTCAATGACGACAACTATGTGCCCCGGCCGCTAGTGAATGTGATGGAGTCGCGTCATGTTCGCCAGCATGCGCAATCACAACCGCGACGCATTGAACAGCCGCGTCAGCGTGGTCTGAACGGCACGGGGACTGCCACCTTCTCCTGGGAGGATGCCCGTGGTCGGCGCAGCCGCTGGCAAACCGCCTACAGCTATCGCAACAGCCTGATCGACACGGCCAGCTTCTGCAGCAACTACCGCCGCGGCTCGATTGACTACCGCACCTGCCGCAAGGGTGCCAAGGCCTGGCTGGGGGAGCGTTGCGGTAACGGCAACCGGGTGGCAGGGGAGCGGCAGCGCATGTACTGCCATGCCCATAGCGGGTTCGGTCTGTAATCGCGGTGCTTTATTCACCCGGTTTGTTGGCCGATATTTCAGGTCTGCCGTTGGGCAGGAGGTGCCTTGCTTTTTGCTGGTGAAGGATTTAGCTTCTGGATCCGAAGCTAAATCACTGGTCGGCGCGACCGACCCGTCATGTCCCAGCAAGAGGCGAGAATAAAGTGAAAACACGTATTACAGAACTGTTCGGCATTCAGCACCCGATCCTCCAGGGCGGTATGCACTGGGTAGGTTTTGCCGAACTGGCGGCTGCCGTTTCCAACGCTGGCGGTCTGGGTACCATTACTGGCCTGACCCAGAAGACCCCGGCCGATCTGGCCAACGAAATCGCCAAATGCCGGGAACTGACCAGCAAGCCGTTCGCCGTCAACCTGACCTTCCTGCCGACCGTCAATGCGCCGGACTACCCGGGCTACATCGATGCCATCGTCAAGGGCGGCGTCAAGATCGTTGAAACCGCAGGCCGCAGCCCGCAGGAATACATGCCGCTGCTGAAAGATGCCGGCATCAAGGTCATCCACAAGTGCACCTCGGTTCGTCACTCGCTCAAAGCCCAGTCCATCGGCTGCGACGCGGTCTCGGTTGACGGCTTCGAGTGTGGCGGTCACCCGGGTGAAGACGATATCCCGAACATGATCCTGCTGCCGCGCGCTGCCGACGAGCTGGAAATCCCGTTTGTTGCTTCCGGCGGTATGGCTGACGGCCGCTCGCTGGTTTCGGCCATGGCGCTGGGCGCTGAAGGCATGAACATGGGTACTCGTTTCATCGCCACCAAGGAAGCGCCGGTTCACGAGAACGTCAAGCAGGCCATTGTCGCGGCTTCCGAGCTGGATACCCGTCTGGTCATGCGCCCGCTGCGCAACACCGAGCGCGTTCTGAACAACGCGGCTGTTGAGCGTATCGTCGAGAAAGAGAAGGCACTGGGCGACAAGCTGACCTTCGCCGATATCATCGATGAAGTTGCCGGTGTCTATCCGCGCATCATGCAGAACGGTGAAATGGATCTGGGCGCCTGGTCCTGCGGTATGGTTGCCGGCCTGATTCACGACATTCCGAGCTGTGAAGACCTGATCGAACGCATCATGAAGCAGGCCGAAGACATCATTCGCGCCCGTCTGGTGTCGATGCTGTAATCGGATTGCCGCCTGGCATGGTGCCGGGCGGTGTCCCTGTCAGGACGTTGCTATGCCGACCACCCACATCGACTGCAGTGTTGTGAAAACCGCCGAGATCATCGGCGAGTGGTGGTCGCTGCTTATTCTGCGCAATGCCTTTCATGGCATGCGTACCTTCGATGCTTTCCAGCGCCAGCTGGACATCTCCAGCAGCGTGCTCAGCGCCCGGTTGAAAAAGCTCACCGAGGCTGGCGTGCTGCAAAAAGTGCCATCGGCGGCTGACGGGCGCTCGTTCGAGTACCGTCTGACGCCCGCTGGCATGGACCTCTATCCGATCATTATTGGCCTGATGCAGTGGGGTGAGAAGTGGCGCCCTAACGGCAAGGGTGACCGCATGTTGCTGCTGGAAAAGGCGAGCGGTCAGCCCATTCGGGGAGCGGAGGTATTATCGGCCGATAATCGCCCGCTCAAGGCCTGGGAGGTCGAAGTGCAGGCCGGGCCCGGCGCTGATGACTATGTGCGTCAGTTGGTCGGCGAGGCCTGACTGGCGCACGATTTCGCCTGTTCGGGGTGGGCATCGGCGTTTACTTGGGTATCATTTGCCAAAGCTCCGCGTGCTGCGCGGCCACCTCACAGTCACAGGGATGGTTAATCAATGAAAGCTACCTCACTGCTTGCGCTGGGTCTGACCGGTGCCTTGCTGTCTGCGCCGTTGCAGGCGGTAACCGAGTACGACAAGAAAGGCGACCTGCGTACCCAGATCACCCAGTGGATCAATCAGGCGCTCAACGGTGATGCCCAAGCCCAGCGGGAACTGGCGCAGCGTTACTACGATGGTGAAGGCGTCGAGCAGGATTATGCCAAGGCCTTCGAACTCTACAGCGAAGCTGCAGCCCAGGGTGATGCCGAGGCCCAGTTCTCCGTAGCCTACATGTACGACATGGGTGAGGGCGTCGAGCTGGATGACCTCAAGGCCATCGAGTACTACACCCTGGCCGCCGAGCAGGGTAACGCGGCTGCCCAGTTCAACCTGGCGCTGATGCACGACGAGGGCGAGGGTGTGCCGGTGGACGACCTCGCCGCCATTGAGTGGTACCTGCGCGCGGCAGAGCAGGGCCACGCCGACGCGCAATACAATCTGGCACTCATGTACGACGAAGGTGAAGGTGTGCCGGTCAATGACAGCAAGGCCGCCGAGTATTACCTGATGGCGGCGCAGCAGGGACACGCCGATGCCCAGTACAACCTTGCGCTGCTGTACGACCTGGGCGAGGGTGTGCCGCTGGATGACCGCGAGGCCATTCGCTGGTATACCGCTGCGGCCGAGCAGGGTGACGCCGCCGCGCAATACAACCTGGCGATCATGTACGACGAGGGCGAAGGCGTGCCGGTGGATGATCGGCGTGCTATCGGGTGGTACCGCAAGGCCGCCGAGCAGGGGCACAAGGATGCCCAGTACAACCTGGCGCTGATGTACGACGAGGGTGAAGGCACCAAGGTGGACGATGCCGAGGCCATCAACTGGTATACCTTCGCCGCCGAGCAGGGACATGCCAAGGCCCAGTACAACCTGGCGCTGATGTACGACGAAGGGGAAGGCACCGCCGAGGACAATCAGGCAGCGATCAAGTGGTACACCGCTGCCGCCGAGCAGGGTGAGCGTAATGCCCAGTACAATCTGGCGATCATGTACGACGAGGGTGAAGGCACCCCGGAAGACAATGCACAGGCCATCAGGTGGTACACGGCTGCCGCCAGTCAGGGTGAGGCAAGCGCCATGTTCAATCTGGCCATCATGTATATGAACGGCGAGGGCATTCGTACCAACAATGCGATGGCCTACATGCTGTTTGCGCTCAGTGCCGGGCAGGGGCTTGAGGGAGCTCGCGAGGCGCGTGACGTGATGGCCGATGAACTGAGCGCCAGCCAGCTCAAGACGGCCCGGCGTGCTGCCGCCGAATGGACGGTCGGTGAGGCGCTGCCCTCACTCTGAGCACTATCGTTGTCTTATTCATGCCGTGAATAAGTTTTATCAGTTTGGCGGGGGTCCAATCCGGACGCAATTTGCGTACTGTATCGGTCCCCGCAGAACGGCCGGTGGGCCGCCTTTGCACACCGAACAGTCTTTGCACTTCATCTTGCTCACATTATCCGGAGGTAGCTGACATGGCTGCGTTTGAAGATATCAAGAAAGTTGGCGTTATCGGCGCTGGCACCATGGGTCGCGGCATCGTGATGAACTTCGTCAACGCCGGTTACCCGGTCACCTGGCTGGACGTCAATGGCGAGATGCTGGAGAAGGGCCTGGTCGAGATCGCCGCGGTCTACAAGCGCTCGGTTGCCCAGGAGCGTTTTGACGATGCCGAAGCGCAGGCGCGTGTTGCCCGTATCAGCACCACCCAGGACTACGCAGATCTGGCCGACATGGACCTGGTTGTTGAAGCCGTCTATGAAAACATGGATCTGAAGAAGAAGATCTTCGCCGAGCTGGACAAGGCGGTTAAGCCGTCCGCGATTCTGGCCACCAACACCTCCTATCTGGATATCGACGAAATCGCTTCCGCGACTCAGCGTCCGACTCAGGTTCTGGGTCTGCACTTCTTCAGCCCGGCGCACATCATGAAGCTGCTGGAAGTCGTTCGCGGCAAGGCTACTGCCCAGGACGTCATGGACGCTTGCCTGGCTGTTGGCAAGAAGATCGGCAAGGAAGCAGTCCTGGCCGGCAACTGCCACGGCTTTATCGGCAACCGCATGCTGGAAAAATACTCCCGCCAGTCCCGCGAAGTGGTACTGGAAGGTTCCACCCCGTGGGAAGTCGACCAGGCGCTGCAGGGCTTCGGCATGGCGATGGGCCCCTACCGCATGTACGACGTGGTGGGTGTTGACCTGGGCTGGCGTTCCCGTCAGCTGGCCGGCATCGGTCGTGGCGAGCCGATCGTGTGGCTGGACAATAAGCTGTGTGAAATGGAGCGTTTCGGTCAGAAGAGCGGCCACGGCTTCTACAAGTACGAAGCAGGCAGCCGTCAGGCGATCCACGATCCGGAAACCGACATGATGGCCCGTGAAGTGGCTGAAGAAGCCGGCTACACCGCCCGTGACGTATCCGCCGAGGAAATCGTGACCCGCTGCATCCTGGCGCTGGTCAACGAAGGTGCGCGCATTCTGGACGAAGGCTTCGCCGAGTCCGCCGAAGATATCGACCGCGTTTACCGCTTTGGTTACGGCTTCCCGGCTGACCGCGTAGGTCCGATGGCGTACGCCGACAGCCTGGGTCTGGACAAGGTACTGGCCGAGATCCGCGCGCTTGAAGCCGAGCGTGGCGAGTTCTGGAAGCCCGCTGCCGGTCTGGTCAAACTGGCCGAAGCCGGTGGTCGCTTCACCAAGGCCTGATCGAGCCGATAAAAAAAACCGCGGCAGCTTGCGCTGTCGCGGTTTTTTTTTGATTTTTCACAGAGGCCGAAGCGGGCTGGCGGGACAACGGCGGACACGCTGCGCTTGGTCCGCCCTACGGGTTGGCGCCGGTGGCGTAGGGTGGACTAAGCCGAAGGCGTGTCCACCAGAGCGGCATCAGGCCCACACAGGTGGCGCAACGGCGGACACGCTGCGCTTGGTCCGCCCTACGGGCTGGCGCCGTTGGCGTAGGGTGGACTAAGCCGAAGGCGTGTCCACCAGAGCGCCATCAGGCCCACGCAGGTGGCCGCCGATCAGGCGTCGCCTTGTTACTTGTGGCTCACCGGTATGCCGGTCACGGTCTGGCCGTTGACGGTCGCTTCCTTGAGCATGATCTGATAGTGCTGGCCGTCGGTTTCGATCTGGCTGAGGCGTACCAGCAGGTAGTTCCAGTCCTTGGCAAACCACAGGGTGGTCTCGCGTCGGGCGTCGGGCTCGCGTACCCGTTCGACCTCCACCGCATCAAACTGTCCGGCTTTGGTGGTGACCCGTTCTTCGCCAACCACTCGGAACGCGTACTCTTCCACCTCATCGCCATCGACTACGCGGTAGGTCATGTCTGTCTTGCCGGCTGCCAGATCCGCCTGCAGCGCAAGCTGGTAGGTGGTCTTGTCGAGCAGGCCGGGTTCGGTTGGCAGGCTGAACGATTCACCCTTGTAGGTGCCGGTGACCTGCGCCTGGGGCCAGTCGAAGTGCTGCAGGATTTCCTTGCCCCGGCCCAGGCCGCGACGCTCGTAGTGATACGTCAGCGGTTGAATCCGGTCGTCGGCTACCCGCAGCGTGCTTTGCTCGGTCAGCCGGGCTACAAACATGCTGGCACTGAAGGACAGGTTCCAGCTGCCGTCATCATTGGCTTGCAGGCTGTGAATGGCTTCGCCGTTGACCGGAATGTTTTTCATGTCGGCGGCGTAGCTGGCGCTGAACGGCTGCAGCTCGATAGCGCCGGCGGCACTGGCACTCAAGCCGAGGAGCAGGGCCGCGAGGGGCTTGATGAATCGATTGTGCGTTATCTTTTTAATGGTCGTGTTGGCATGCATCTGGTCTTTTCTCATCTGCCGGATTCGATGTCTTCCAGTCTTAACCCGCTGGGCGGAATGGGCGTGCCATCGAGGCATGCCTGATCCCCTTCCAGACGCAGGCGCCCGGTTGCAAACCAGCGCGCCGCGAGCGGGTACAAAGCGTGTTCCTTTACCTGTACGCGGGACGCCAGACTGGCGGCATCGTCGTCAGGATGAACGGTTACGCGTCCCTGTATGACTACCGGACCGCCATCAAGTTCTTCGGTGACGAAATGAATACTGGCCCCGTGCTCTTCATCACCCGCATCCAGTGCCCGCTGATGGGTCTGCAGGCCCTTGTGGCGAGGCAGTAGCGAGGGGTGAATGTTGAGCAGCCTGCCACGGTAATGTGTCACAAAGTCGGCAGTGAGAATGCGCATGAAGCCGGCGAGCAGCACCAGATCCGGCTGAAAGGCGTCAATTTCAGCGATCAGCGCCCGATCAAAGGCTGCCCGATCGGCAAACTCGCGGTGGTCGAGGGCGCGGGTCTGGATGCCGGCGTTGCTGGCGCGTACCAGTCCAAAGGCCTCGGCCTTGTTGGAAACGACTGCGACGATCTCGGCTGGCGCGTCGGCGCCGGCGAGATCGTCGATCAGTGCCTGCAGGTTGGTGCCTGACCCGGAGATCAGGACAACAATACGGCTGCGCACGCTATTAGTTGCCGTGCTGCAGAACAACCGCTTCGGCGCCGTCCGCGCCACTGGCGATACGGCCAATCACCCAGGGCTGCTCGCCAGCGTCGCGCAGGCTTTGCAGAGCGGCTTGGGCCTGTTCCGCAGCCACACAGATGACCATGCCCACGCCGCAGTTCAGCACGCGGTGCATTTCGGTTTCGTCAACGTTGCCCTGCTCCTGCAGCCAGTTGAATACGGCCGGACGCTGCCAGCTGGCCAGATCAATGATTGCCTGCGAGCCCTCCGGAAGAACGCGCGGAATGTTCTCCAGCAGGCCACCACCGGTGATGTGGGCCATGGCTTTCACGGCGCCAGTCTGCTTGATCAGTTGCAGCAGGGCCTTGACGTAGATGCGGGTCGGCGCCATCAGCAGTTCGCTCAGTGGCTTGCCGTCGAGCTGGGTGCTGTGGATGTCGATACCGGCGACTTCGATGATCTTGCGGATCAGCGAGTAACCGTTGGAGTGCGGGCCGGAAGACGGCAGGGCGATCAGGGTGTCGCCGTCGATGACCTTGCTGCCGTCGATGATGTCGGCCTTCTCGACCACACCAACGCAGAAACCGGCCAGATCGTAGTCTTCGCCTTCGTACATGCCGGGCATCTCGGCGGTTTCGCCGCCAACCAGAGCACAGCCGGCGAGTTCGCAGCCGGCGCCGATGCCGGTTACAACCTGGGCGGCAACGTCCACGTTCAACTTGCCGGTGGCGTAGTAGTCGAGGAAGAACAGCGGCTCGGCGCCACAGACCACCAGGTCATTGACGCACATGGCAACCAGGTCGATGCCGATCTGGTCATGCATGTTCAGGTCCATGGCCAGACGCAACTTGGTGCCGACGCCGTCTGTGCCGGAAACCAGTACCGGCTGGCGGTAGCCTTCGGGAATTTCACACAGGGCGCCGAAACCACCCAGGCCGCCCATTACTTCCGGACGCGCGGTGCGCTTGGCAACGTGCTTGATACGGTCGACCAGGGCGTTACCGGCGGCGATGTCCACACCGGCGTCTTTGTAGCTGATCGAGGGTTTGGAAGGCGTCTGGCTGCTCATGAGCGGATCTCGAACTGTGAAAAAAAGGATAGGTCTCGACACGCCTTGGTTGCTGTGCGGGCAGGCGCTTTCGAATAGCGGCATAGTCTACCAAGTCATGTCCGGCAGAGCCATGCCGAACGCGGTCTGCCGACGTGCTGCATGCCTTGCGCGGTGCTGGCCTGCGGCAAGCCGGTTGCCGCGCCTGCAAGGCTTGTTTAATGTAGCGGGTCAAAACCCTTCGCAGCGTCATGGCTGTGAGAACGCCCAGCTACCCTGACGGAAGTGTTCATGCCTCTGTTGCGCAACGCCTGTATTGGCCTTTTCTCTCTCTGTCTGCCCCTGCTGTCGCAGGCTGCAGTCGTCGAATCCTTGTACCAGGTTGATGTGCCGCCGCGCGCAGAGGCTGATCAGGCTGCCCAATTGCAGGTGGCCGCGCAGGTGATGCTGGAGCGGCTTGCCGGTGCAAACGCCAAAGTCGACAGCGGCCCGCTGGCCGAGATTCTGGCGCAGCCTGGCCAGGTGACCAGACAGATTGGCTCGCTGGGTGAGGATGGGGCGCTGCGTGTCGAGTTTGACCCGCTTCTGCTGCGCGACGCGCTGGGCAAGGCGAAGGTGCCGGTACTGGGTCGCAATCGGCCCGGCATTCTGGTCTGGGCGGTAGAGGGCGACGCTTACAGTCAGGATTTTTTGGCTGCCTCAGGCGAAATGGGGCAGGCATTGCAGACTGCGGCCCGGTATCGGGGCGTGGTGCTGACTCAACCGCTGGCCGATCTGCAGGATCGTGCCGGTGTCAGCGAACAGGATGTGCTGGATGCCGATCAGGCGGTGCTGGCAGAGGCCAGTCAGCGTTACGCCAGCGAGGGCGTGCTGGCGCTGACGGTCGCTCGGGAGGATGACGGCTGGGCGCTGAGCTGGACCTTCTGGCTCAACGATCGCAAGCTGACCGGCAAGGCTGAGAGTACGGCCCCGCTGGCCGTGGCCGACGAGCTGATGCGGGCGGTGGCCGCCGAGGTGCACCAGCAGTATGCGGTGGGCGGCGTAGCCAGCGCTGCGCCGGTAGCGGGCTGGGTGCTGGAGGTCAGCGGTATCAACAGTATTGATGCCTTTGCCGATCTGCAGCGCACCTTGCAGCAGTTGGGCATGGAGACGCTGCCAAGTCTGTTGTCGGTGCAGGACGATCAGGTGCGTTTCCACGTCGACTTTGCCGGCGACCGTGCCCAGCTTGAGCGCATGTTGCTGCTGGACCAGCGCCTTGTCGAGGTTGATGCTCCTGAGGTCCAAACGGCGCCGACCGAGTCGTTGACTGAAACGGCGCCGTCTTCAGCGGAGGCGGCAGAGCGGGGCGATACCCTGTATTATCGCTGGCGCTGAGCGCAGGTCGCGCTTGGTCGGCCTATCCAGAGGCTTTTAAGGACGACACCATGACCTCGGACTATCGCTGGTACTGGGCCGCTGGCCTCGCGGCGCTGCTGGCATTGATCTATTTTCTGCAGCCCATTCTGGCGCCTTTTCTGATTGGCATGCTGCTGGCCTACCTGGGTGACCCGCTGGTTGATCGACTGGAAGCGCGCGGGTTGTCCCGCACCCTCGGCGTGGTTGTGGTCTTTGCTGTGGTGACGGGCATATTGATCGCTGCGCTGCTGATACTGATTCCCCTGCTGGGTCACCAGATCGCCACCCTGCGCTCGAATGTGCCAGCGATGATCGACTGGTTTCACAATGCCGCCTTGCCCTGGGTTGAAGCACGGCTTGGTGTGCAGGTGTCTGACTTCAGGCTCGATAGCGTGCGCGAGAGTCTTGCCGACAATCTCGGCAAAACCGGTGGCGTGCTGGCTACGGTAATTGCGCAGGCCACCCGTTCGACCATGGCGCTGGTTACCTGGACGGCCAATCTGGTGATGATTCCAGTCGTCGGGTTTTACCTGCTGCGCGACTGGGATGTGATCGTCGCCCGGTGCCGTGAGATGTTGCCCCGTCGTCAGGAGCCGCTGATCGTCAAGCTGCTGGGAGAGTGCGACGAGGTGCTCGGCGCGTTCATTCGCGGTCAGTTGCTGGTTATGACCTGCCTGGGCGTTATCTACTGGCTTGGCCTCTGGCTGGTCGGTCTGGATCTGGCGCTGCTGATCGGGATGCTCGCCGGTCTGGCCAGTATCGTGCCCTACCTGGGCTTTTTTGTCGGTATTTGTGCGGCGTTGATCGCTGCGGTATTCCAGTTTGGTGACCTGTTCCATCTGGTCGCAGTGGTAGCCGTGTTCAGTGTCGGCCAGATGATTGAAGGGATGGTGCTGACGCCGCTGCTGGTGGGTGATCGTATTGGATTGCACCCGGTGGCCGTTATCTTTGCCATCCTTGCCGGCGGGCAGTTGTTCGGTTTTGTCGGTATCCTGCTGGCGCTGCCGATTGCGGCGGTTGTCATGGTGCTGCTGCGCCATGCCTATCGGCACTATCGCGCCTCGGCCGCCTATGGCGAACCGTTGGCGGAAAATTATGAAGTCGACACCGTGCGTGTCGAACTGGATGAGGAAGAGCAGCGCTGATGTCTGCAGGACAACCCGTTCAACTGCCCCTGGGGATTAAACTGAGGGACGAGGCGACCTTCGCCAGCTACTACCCGGGGCCCAATGCCACCGTGCTGGCTGCAACCCGCGCGTTCGCTTCGTTGCAGTCGGCGGTGCCTGAGTGTTGTCTGTTTCTTTGGGGAACCGAGGGTACCGGACGCACCCACTTGCTGCAGGCGGCGTGTCATGCGCTGGCAGACGAGGGCGGATTGGCCATGTATCTGCCGCTCGATGAGCTGGCTGACGAAGGTCCGCTGCTGCTGGAAGGGATGGAGTCGGTCGACTTGCTGTGTCTGGACAAGCTGGAGGCAGTGGTCGGCAGGCCTGACTGGGAAGAGGCGCTGTTCCATCTCTACAACCGCCTGCGTGAGCAGGGCGGCCGCCTGCTGGTGGCTGCGGCGGCTGCACCCAGAGCGCTGGGGCTGAAGCTGCCCGATCTCGAGTCGCGACTGGGGTGGGGCCTGGTATTCCAGCTGCAGCCGCTGGACGATGAGGGCAAGCAGGAGGTGCTCAAGTTGCGTGCGGCCCAGCGCGGGCTGCAACTGGGCGACGATGTTGCTCGCTACATTCTCAGTCGTGGTGCCCGCGGCATGGGTGAGCTGTTTGCCGCGCTAGAAACGCTGGATCAGGCATCGTTGCGAGATCAGCACCGTCTGACCATTCCCTTCGTCAAGCGGGAGATGGGCTGGTAGCCGCAGCTCCCGCGTATCTGCCTGGGCGGCTCCGCTCAGGTTTCCCCCCGCTCGACGCGTTGCGCCTGAAAGCTCCAGCGGATGTAGTACAGCGCCGCAACGAAATACAGCACACTGAACCCGGCCATGAACAGCCCGTAGCCCAGGCGCCCGGGCTGAAAGCAGATCAGCACGCCCTGAATGAAATACAGGTTGATGGCAAAACTGAGCCAGGCGTGGGTGCGCACGTGGCCGGTGATAATGCCGGGCAGGAAAATCAGCAGTGGCAGCAGCTGCACGCCAATGATAATCACCGGATTGGCGCCGTGCAGATCGGCCACCAGCAGGTTGTAGCCGAGCATGCCAAGCACCAGCCCGGCATAGCCGACCAGCGCGATCAGCCGGCTGACGCGGCAGCGCGGCTGCAGGTAGGCCAGCGACGGCAGGGGTTTTTTCTCTCTAGCCACCGATCTGTGCTCCTGCTGCCAACTGGCGGGTGATGCTGCCGACCCGTTTGCCGAGTGCGCGGCACAGCTGGCTTTCGTGGTTATCGAGCCGGCGGTCGCCCTGTGCGCCGGCATGGTGGCTGGCACCGTAGGGCGTGCCGCCGCCGCGGGTTTCGGTCAGCGCACTTTCGCTGTACGGCAATCCGACCAGCAGCATGCCGTGGTGCAGCAGCGGCAACTGCATCGACAGCAGAGTGGCTTCCTGGCCGCCATGCAGGCTGGCGGTGGAGGTGAATACCGCAGCCGGTTTGCCGCTCAGGTTACCGGCCAGCCACAGGCTGCTGGTGCCATCAATAAAATGCTTGAGCGGGGCAGCCATGTTGCCGAAGCGGGTCGGGCTGCCAAGAATCAGTGCCGAGCAGTGCTTGAGGTCGTCGCTGGTGCAATAGATGGCGCCATCTTCCGGCACCGGTGGCAGGCTGGCTGTGGTCTCGGGCGCAACCGGCGGCACCGTGCGAACCCGCGCCTCGATACCGCTCTGCTCGACACCCTCGGCAATCAGTCGAGCCATCTCGGCGGTTGCGCCATGACGGCTGTAATACAGCACTAGAACGTACCCGGACTGGTTCATGCGAACAGCTCCAGCACGCGCTCGGGCGGGCGTCCAATAACCGCCTTGCCGTCATGGATGACGATCGGACGTTCGATCAGCTTCGGGTAGTCGACCATGGCCTGCACAAGCTGCGCTTCGCTCAGCTCGGGGTTGTCCAGATTCAGTTCCTTATACGGATCTTCGCCCTTGCGCATCAGTTCGCGGGCGCTGAGCCCCAGGCGTTCGAGCAGGTCAACCAGGGTGGCGGCGTCCGGCGGGGTTTCCAGATAGCGAACAATGTCGATCTCGGTACCACGCTGCTCGAGCAGTTCCAGTGCCTGACGGGATTTGGAACAGCGCGGATTGTGAAAGATGGTAGTGGTCATCGGGAGGTGCTCCGTGTGACGGTGGCCTGAGTCAGGGTTGGGGGGTATTCTAAGCGTTAATGCCTCGGGCTGTCAGGGAGATGGAATGCCGCGCCAACTGAATCTGTTTCTGCACTTCGTTCGTTATCTGGTGCGCCGCTTTCTCGAAGACAATTGCATCAAGAATGCGGCCGCGTTGACCTATACCACGCTGTTTGCGGTGGTGCCGGTCATGACGGTGGCCTACGCCATGCTGGCGGCCATTCCGGCGTTCGATCAGGTGGGCGGGCAGGTTGAAGCGTTCATCTTCAAGAATTTTTTGCCTGCCAGTGGCGAAGCGTTGCAGCGTCATTTGAGCGAGTTTTCGACCCAGGCCCGGCAGCTGACCGGTGTGGGTGTTGCGCTGTTGATGATTACCGCGTTGCTGATGCTGGTGAACATCGAAAAGGCGTTTAACGCCATCTGGCGGATTCGCCAGCCACGCCGGGGGCTGTCGAGCTTTCTGCTCTATTGGGCGGTGTTGAGTATCGGGCCGTTGCTGCTTGGTGCCGGTTTTGTCGTCAGTACCTATATCGCTTCCATCTCGCTGTTTCAGCAGGGCGCACTCTTGGGGTCGGTCTGGAGCCAGGTCCTGCTGTTGCTGCCAATCCTGCTCAGCATCGCTGCCTTCACATTGATCTTTGTTGCGGTGCCCAACACCCGGGTGCCTCTGCGCTATGGTCTGGTCGGTGGCGTGTTTGTTGCGCTGCTGTTCGAGGCGGCCAAGGCCTGCTTTGGGGTCTACGTCAAACTGTTCCCCGGTTATCAACTGATTTACGGTGCCTTTGCCGCAGTGCCACTGTTTCTGCTGTGGATTTATGTCAGCTGGCTGATCATCCTGCTGGGCGCCGAGCTGGTCAGTAATCTGGGTAATGGTCATGCCTGGCGTCGCCCGGAGTATCCGTGGATGATCAATCTGCTGGTGCTGTTGCGGGTTTTTCTCATTGCCCAGCAGCGCGGGGAGCAGGTGGACCAGGCACGGGTCAACGCCGCTGGCTGGGTGATGCACGAGGAGCTGTGGCTGCAGCTGACCGATTGGCTGGAGGGCGAGCAGGTCGTGACTCGAACCCAGAATGGCAGCTTTGTGCTCTGCCGTGATCCCGACACGCTGGAGCTGAACCGGCTTTTGGAACGTATGCCGGTGCCCCCGGTTACCCACGAGGAGCTGCCAGCGGCGCTGCCGGCTGGCGAGGACTGGTATCCGGCTTTCAGTGAAGCGCTGGCGGAGGCGGATCAGGCGCGCAGGGCGCGGCTGCAGGGGAGTGTACGGCAGTGGCTGCTGGGAGACTCCCTTTCGGCCGCTGTGTCGGCGGCTGTTTCGGCGAACAAGGAGACCACATGAAACTGTGCAGATTGATGCTGTTGCTCAGCGCTGCGCTGCTGCTGAGCGGCTGTGATCGTTCGGCTGGCTGGCTTGACCATCAGGGCGTGGCGCTGGACCGGGAGCAGTTGCAGGGCCAGCGCGTGCTGGTCAATTTCTGGGCCGAGTGGTGTGCACCATGCCGGGATGAACTGCCGGAGCTAAATCGTCTGGCCGCCGAGTTGCCGCGCGGGGGGGTTATCGGCATTGATTATGATGGCGCCACTGGTGAGCAGTTGCAGGCGGTTGTCACGCGAATGGATATTCGCTTTCCGGTGCTGGGTGCCGAGTTTGCCAGTGCCTACGGTCTGCCGCGCCCACAGGTGCTGCCGACAACCTACCTGCTGGATGGCGAGGGCGCGATCCTGGCTACATTGCAGGGGCCGCAACATTACGATGACTTGAAGCCGTTGATGGCAACCGAAGCGGGGGAGTGAGCGATGAGTGATATCTGTCTGCAGGGGCGGGTAGTGGGCAAGGTGCAGGGCGTCGGCTTTCGTCAGGCGACGGTGCGCGAGGCTTCACGTCTGGGGATCAGTGGCTGGGTGCGTAATCAGTCGGACGGCAGCGTCGCGGTGCTGCTGTGTGGTGCCGAGGATGCGCTGGAAGCGATGTCCGGCTGGCTGCAGCGCGGCCCGGCGCGCGCAGAGGTTGAGCGTGTCGAGCTGGAAGCCTGCGTCTGGCAGGACATAGCCGGCTTTGTTCAGCTCTGATTCAGTCCTTGACGTACCAGTAGCTGTACCAGTAATCGAGCACGCGGTCGGGGTAGCGGTTGCTTCCCAGGCTGCCGTTGTAGCGCGCCAGCGCGCGACGCAGGTTGCCATTCTCCTTGTCCAGATAGAACTTGAGGATGGTGCAGCCGTATTGCAGATTGGTCGCCAGATCAATCAGGTTATCGTCCGGCCGACCAATCTCCGCTTTCCAGAACGGCATGACCTGCATGACGCCCTGGGCCCCAACGGACGACAGCGCATAGGGATCGAACAGGCTTTCGGCGTGCATCACGGCAATCACCAGATCCGGCTTTAGCCCGGCGCGCTTGGCGGCCTGGTGAGCCAGTCGCAGCAGTCGCAGCCGTGCCTGCTCGTCGGGGATGAAGGGGGCCATGCGGGTCGACATGTCGAGTAGCCAGACTTCGGCGTCAAAGCGATCCTGGAAACTGTCGGCACTGGCAATGGTACGCATCAGCTCGGCGCGCAGCTCGGGATCTACCGGTGTCGGTTCGGTCGACGCCTGGAGCTGACTGCACGCCAGCCAGCTCAGGAGAAACAGCACCATCCCTGGGCGCATGCCTTACTCCTGATGCTGCAGACTGTTGTCGAGGGCCTGGATGAACTCGCCCTGAAGGTGCGGGTCGCCGGTGGTCAGCAGAATCAGCATGTTCTCCAGCTGACTGGCTTCTTCCTTGAGTCCCAGCTCGCTTAACCGGTGAATGCGCTTGACCCACTGCTCTACGTCGTCTTCCTCAAGGTTGTCGTAGATCAGCTCCGAGGCTTCATGCAGTACCGTGCGTAACTCGCGGTCAACCAGCAGCACTGCTTCGGCGTGGACTTCTGCGCTGGTGCGCGCGTCGAACTCAATGGTGCGGAGCTGATCGAAGTCGACGGGTACGATGTCTTCGTCAAGCAGGTTGAGACGGAACGTGCCTTCGCTGTCTGTCTCGCGCTGGACCTGCAGCTCACCGAGCTGGATATCCACCGTGCGGTTCGCCCAGGGCAGACTCTGATACTGACGGTGCTGGTCCAGCAGGGTGCCACCGGCATCGTACTGGCTGACCCGGAACAGCCGGTTTTCGGTGATGCGAATGCTGCGATGTGGCGTGTCGAGTACCCGGGGCTCGCCGGTCTCGATGTGCAGGGTGTGGCTGAGCAGCTCGCGTTCGATATGGCCGGACGCGGGTTCTTGGGGTTCGTTTACGCTGCAGGCTTGCAGTGTGGCCAGCAAGGCGCTGGCCCACAGCAGGCGACTGCCGGTAAGGGCATCCAGTCGGCGCGGCATCATTTTCCCTGAATGCGCTCCAGCAGATAGTTCAGCATCTGATCTGCAGCCACGCTGGTGGCGTCCTGATCGCGACGATACTTGTACTCTAGCTGGCCTTCAGCCAAGCCGCGGTCGCTGATGACCACGCGGTGCGGAATGCCGATCAAATCCATGTCGGCAAACTTGACGCCGGGGCTGGTTTTCTTGTCGCGGTCATCCAGCAGCACCTCAACGCCGGCGGCCTGCAGGCCTTCGTAGAGCGCCATGGTCGCCTGCTGTACGGCTTCGGAGCTTTCCATTTTCATCGGGATCAGGGCAACCTGGAACGGCGCCAGGGCGTCCGGCCAGAGAATGCCGCGGTCGTCGTAGTTCTGTTCGATAGCGGCGGCAACCACGCGGGAAACGCCAATACCGTAGCAACCCATGATCAGGGTCTGGCTCTTGCCCTGCTCGTTGAGCACGGTGCAGTTCATTGCCTGGCTGTACTTCTGGCCCAGCTGGAAGATGTGGCCCACTTCGATGCCGCGCTTGATCACCAGCGTGCCGTTGCCGTCCGGGCTGATATCACCCTCGACGACGTTGCGCAGGTCGGCAACTCGGGTGTACTGGGCATCACGCTCCCAGTTCACGCCGGTGTAGTGCTTGCCGTCGACGTTGGCACCGCAGACGAAGTCCGCCAGATGAGCGGCGCTGTGGTCGGCAATGACGGTGATCGGCAGCTTGACCGGGCCAATGGAGCCGGGCTTGCAGCCAACGGTAGAAACAATTTGCGCTTCGCTGGCGAAGGTCAGCGGTGCGTGCACTTCGGGCAGATGCTCGGCCTTGATCTCGTTCAGCTCGTGATCGCCGCGCAGTACCAGCGCCACCAGTGGCTGGGGTTTGCCTTCCTCTTCGCTGCCGAGCACGATCAGGGTCTTGACCGACTGCTCGGCCGGCACCTTGAGGAATTCGCTGACCGCAGCGATGGTCAGCTGGTCCGGGGTATCGACCAGCGTCATCGGCTGGCTGGCGGCGGGGCGTTCGCCCTGCGGCAGTTGAGCGGTGGCTTTCTCCATGTTGGCGGCGTAGCTGCCGGTGTCGGAGAAGATGATCGCGTCTTCGCCGGAGTCTGCCAGCACGTGGAATTCGTGCGAGCCTTCACCGCCGATAGAGCCGTTGTCGGCGACTACCGGGCGAAATTCCAGACCCAGGCGGCTGAAGATGTTGCAGTAGGCCTGGTACATGCCGTCGTAAGTCTGCTGCAGCGACTCCTGGGTGAGATGGAAGGAGTAGGCATCCTTCATCAGGAACTCGCGGCCGCGCATCAGGCCAAAACGTGGACGAATTTCGTCACGGAATTTGGTCTGGATCTGGTACATGTTGATCGGCAGCTGTTTGTAGCTGGTGATCTCGTTACGGGCCAGGTCGGTGATCACTTCCTCGTGGGTCGGGCCTACGCAGAAGTCGCGATCGTGGCGGTCTTTCAGGCGCAGCAGCTCTGGGCCGTATTGCTCCCATCGCCCTGATTCCTGCCACAGCTCTGCTGGCTGGATGGCTGGCATCAGCACTTCCAGCGCGCCGGCCTTGTCCATCTCCTCACGCACTACAGCTTCTACCTTGCGCAGCACTCGCAGCCCCATCGGCAGCCAGGTGTACAGGCCCGAGGCAATTTTGCGGATCATGCCTGCACGCAGCATCAACTGGTGGCTGATGACGGTGGCGTCGGAGGGTGTCTCCTTGAGGGTAGAAATCAGATATTGACTGGTACGCATGGGAAACAGGTGTCCTGATGTGACGGGCAATTTGGGCGGTATTGTACGATTGTGCCGGTAAGCCGTACAGCCCGCGCGGCAGTGCAGTGGATGAGAGACGCAGAAACAGAAAACCCGGCCGGAGCCGGGTTTTCCCAAGTACCTGGAGGCTTACAGCAGAGTCCAGGTGTAACCAACAATCAGGCGGTTCTCGTCGACGTCGCCGCCGTCGAGGTTGGCATCCTGACGGATGGTGGCGTTACGCCAGCGCACATTCAGGCCTTCCAGGAAGCCGTTCTGTACGGTGTATTGCAGCTCGGTGTTACGTTCCCAGCGGGAGTCGCGATCAATGCCGACGTAGTCGGTATCGATGCTGCTGCTGGTGATGTAACGGGTCATGAAGCTCAGGCCCGGGATGCCCATGCCGGCGAAGTCGTAGTCATAGCGAGCCTGATACGACTTCTCGTCCTTGGCGTTGAAGTCAAGGTACTGGATGGAGTTGGCCAGATAGATGTCGCCATCGGTGTAGTAGTAGCCAGCATCGCCGCGCATCTGCTGGTAGGCAACGCCGAACGCATGGTAGCCGGTGCTCAGCGTTACGGACAGGGACGCTGCCTGGTTGTCTACTTCATCGCCGTCGGTGCTGTCTTCGTCGCTGGTGTCATAGTACGCCAGGCTGGTGCTCAGGCTGGTGCCTTCGCTCAGCGGCAGGGTCCAGTCAGCGCCCACGAAGTAGCGATCATAGAAGTCTTCGGCTTCTGCACCGTACAGCGAGACGCTGAGGTTGTCGTTGAAGCTGTAGGTACCGCCGGCGTAGGTCAGGTTCTCGTCTTCACGCAGGGCGCCATCGGTTTCGCTGGAGTCGTTCATCTCGCTGCGATCAGTCAGGCGACCGGCTTCGACGAACAGACCATCGATGGAGCTGTTGGTGATGCTGTAGCCCTGGTAGTGGTTCGGCAGCAGACGGGCGTCGTCGTAGTAGGCAACCGGGTTTTCCGGCAGATGGACGCCATAGCGCACAACGGTGTCTTCCAGAATGGCGACTTTCACAGCGCCACGGATTTCCGAGTATTCATCCTTGGCTGAACCGTCATCGTCCAGCTCAAGCAGGCGTGTGCCGGAACGGCCGCGGCCGCTGTCCAGCTTGATGCCCTGCATGGCAAGAACGTCGGCACCGAAGCCGATCGGGCCCTGGGTGTAGCCGGACTGGAAGTTCAGCAGGAAGCCGGTAGCGGTCTCGTCTGCCTTGCTCTGGCCGGCAGTGTTGTCACGAAAATCGCGGTTGAAGTAAACGGTGCGGTTGCTCAGGGTGGCGGAGGCGCCTTCCACGAAGCCTTCGCCCTCTGCCATTGCCTGGCTTGCAATCAGGCCGTTGCCAGCGGCAACTGCCAGTGCGAGCGTACTCCATTTAACTGCGTTCTTCATTGGTGTGCTCCTTTGATATAAAGAAAACCTTTAGGCTCTAGCGGCCTGGTCTCTTGTTTTCGCTCTATATTTAAGCACCTATGTGCCAAAGGCGAAAGCAAGCGCCTTAAAAAACAGCGTTTTGTCGGGGAATGTTTATAAAATATTGCGCCACAAATGGCGATACCTTGTGTGCATTTTTTTATACGCAGTGTGCGTAAATACCGGAAAAGCGTTTGATTTATCCCTGTTTGAGACGTTTTTAAAGTTTATTGATTCTGAGGCGGATTCGGATGTTTGAATTACATGCACAGCTGCAGAAGGACTGTGTGTTTGTCGGAGACTTTACGCTCTGTCGTGTTTTGCTGTTGAACGACAGTCAATATCCCTGGTTTATTCTGGTGCCGCGGCGAGCGCAGATGCATGAGGTGTTTGAACTTGCCGATGATGACCGGGCTCAGTTTCATCGGGAATCCGATCGGCTTGCTGCGTTGCTCGCTGATATCTTTTCGGCTGACAAGCTGAATATTGCGGCATTGGGGAATATGGTGCCCCAGCTGCATGTTCATCATATTGTGCGATATCAAACGGATCCGGCATGGCCGGCCCCGGTGTGGGGCAAGTTGCCCGCCAAGCCTTATGAAGCCGCGGCGCTGCAAGCAGTTCTGGATAAGGTGAGGATTGCTCTGCGCGGCGAATGCGGGTTCGTTGAGGAGGAAAAATGACGCAGGATCAATTGGTGGCAAGGGTGGATGAGCTGGAAACGCGTCTGGCGTTTCAGGATGACACCATTCAGGCGTTGAATGACGCGCTGGCGGCGCAGCAGTTTGAGCTGGATCGCCTGCGGCGCTCGCTGGAGCTGGTGGCCAAGCGGCAGGCCGACCTGGCGGCGCAGATCCCCGGCGACGCCGGGGAGGAAGCACCGCCGCCCCATTACTGAGACGCGGTGTTCAGCGCTTGCGCTCGTTGAGAATGGTGACATCCTCGGCCTGCAGGCCCTTGTCGCGATTGGCAACCACGTAGGACACGCGCTGGCCTTCCTGCAGGGCTCGATGACCTTCGCCCTGAATCGACCGGAAGTGGACAAAGACATCGCCGCCGTCATCGCGGGTAATGAAGCCGAAACCCTTGCTGGTGTTGAACCATTTGACAGTGCCGTTTTCTCGTCCGCTGCCACCGTTGCTGGATGCTTTGGGCTTGGCTGCCTTTTTGGCTGGTCGCGGGGCGCGTTGAATGGCAGCCAGTTCCTGCACCAGTACGATCAGGGTATGCAGGCAGACGCCGGTAATGGCGGCGCTGAGTGCCCAGATGCTCCAGTCGGCAAACATCGGGTGGATCAGCAACGCGCCGAACGGGATGCACGCGGAGACGATCAGCAGGGCCGAGCCGAGAAGGGCAACGCCGCCGGCCATGCCGTGGTCTGCTGTGCGCTGCTGGGCGAATTGCTGCAGGTTGATCAGGCCGGTCAGAATGGCCAGCAGGCCAGGGTAGCTGATCGGTGCTGACGGGGTCAGGAACGGGACGCTGGCAAACAGGCCGGCCAGCAGGGCGGCAGCACCGATGAAAAGGTGCAAATAACGAAGGGTCTTCAAGAGGCTCACCGTAAATAGAGTGCTGTTGGTATTGTGATCATGCTGCTTGGTGCGGCTCATAGCTTGAGCCGCCGGGGCACTCTAACCTGAAAACGCCCGGCCTCCAAACGGAGTCGGGCGTCCGGTTGCCGGGGCTGTCGACCTGATCAGCTTTCTAGCAGGCTGCGCAGCATCCAGGCAGTTTTTTCGTGGGTCTGCATGCGCTGGGTCAGCAGATCGGCCGTGGGTTCGTCATGGGCCTCGTCACATTGCGGAAAAATACTGCGCGCGGTGCGTACGCAGGCTTCGTGACCCTCGACCAGCAGGCGAATCATTTCCTTCGCCTCCGGTACTCCTTCTTCTTCCTTGATGCTGCTCAGTTCGACGAACTGGCGGTAAGTACCCGGCGCCGGGAAGCCCAGTGTGCGAATGCGCTCGGCAATCTCGTCGACTGCCAGTGCCAGCTCGGTGTAGTGGGTCTCGAACATCAGATGCAGGGTCTGGAACATCGGGCCTTTGACGTTCCAGTGGAAATTGTGGGTTTTCAGGTACAGGGTGTAGGTGTCTGCCAGCAGGCGTGACAGGCCTTCAGCGATTTGCGCGCGATCAGTTTCGGTAATGCCGATATCAATTTTCATCTTGGCTCCTTGCTTGCATTGCTGTTTGTACCGCTGCGGCGCTGCTGGATGTGTCGTCGCTGCGGTATATCTCTTTACTCCGATGTCCGCTATCGCGAGAGGTTCCCCGGTACCGTGAGCATGCCGGGGCGGACTCCCTAGCGGGGCAAGTTTCCGGTATAGTATGGCGTTTTGTTTGGGTGCCTTGCGCGTGTACCGCCGCAACGCATCCTATCGCAACGAATTTGCCGACCACAGGAAGCACCATACCATGATGCGTAGCCACTATTGCGGCCAGCTGAACGAATCGCTGGCGGATCAGGAAGTAACTCTTTGCGGCTGGGTTCACCGTCGCCGTGACCATGGTGGGGTCATCTTCCTTGATATCCGTGATCGCGAAGGCCTGGCCCAGGTGGTGTTTGATCCGGACCGCGCTGAAACCTTTGCCAAGGCTGACCGTGTGCGCAGCGAATATGTGGTCAAGGTGACCGGCAAGGTACGCCTGCGTCCGGAAGGTGCACGCAACGCCAACATGGCGTCGGGCGCCATCGAGGTACTGGGCTACGAGCTTGAGGTGCTGAATGAGGCCGAGACGCCGCCGTTCCCGCTCAACGAATATACCGACGTGGGCGAGGAAACCCGCCTGCGCTATCGCTTTATCGACCTGCGTCGCCCGGAAATGGCCGAGAAGCTGAAGCTGCGTTCGCGCATCACCTCCAGCATTCGCCGTTACCTGGATGACAATGGTTTCCTCGATGTTGAAACCCCGATTCTGACCCGTGCCACGCCGGAAGGTGCGCGTGACTACCTGGTGCCGAGCCGCACCCACGCGGGCAGCTTCTTCGCCCTGCCGCAGTCGCCGCAGCTGTTCAAGCAGTTGCTGATGGTTGCCGGGTTCGACCGTTACTACCAGATCGCCAAGTGCTTCCGCGACGAAGATCTGCGCGCAGACCGTCAGCCGGAATTCACCCAGATCGATATCGAGACCAGCTTCCTCGATGAAAAAGACATCATGGGTATCACCGAGACCATGGTGCGCAACCTGTTCAAGGAAGTGCTGGATGTCGAGTTTGGCGAGCTGCCGCACATGTCACTGGCCGAAGCCATGCGCCGTTTCGGCTCCGACAAGCCCGACCTGCGTATCCCGCTGGAGCTGGTGGATGTTGAAGATCAGCTCAAGGATGTCGAGTTCAAGGTGTTTGCCGGTCCGGCCAATGATCCCAAGTGCCGCGTCACCGCGCTGCGCGTTCCGGGCGGTGCGAGCATGCCGCGCAAGCAGATCGACGACTACACCAAGTTCGTCGGCATCTATGGCGCCAAGGGCCTGGCGTACATCAAGGTCAACGAGCGCGCAGCAGGTGTAGAAGGCTTGCAGTCGCCGATCGTCAAGAACATCCCGCTGGACAACATCAATGTGATTCTGGATCGCGTTGGCGCGGTTGATGGTGACATCGTGTTCTTTGGCGCAGATAAGGCGCGCATCGTATCCGAGGCACTGGGCGCGCTGCGTATCAAGCTCGGTCACGATCTGAATCTGTTCACCTGCGAATGGGCGCCGCTGTGGGTGGTCGACTTCCCGATGTTCGAAGAGAACGACGACGGCAGTCTGACCGCGATGCACCACCCGTTCACCGCGCCCAAGTGCACCCCGGCAGAGCTGGAAGCCAATCCGGCTGCCGCGCTGTCGCGTGCCTACGACATGGTGCTGAACGGTACCGAGCTGGGTGGCGGTTCCATTCGTATCCACGACAAGACCATGCAGCAGACCGTATTCCGTGTGCTGGGCATCAGCGAAGACGAGCAGCAGGAGAAGTTCGGCTTCCTGCTGGATGCGCTGAAATATGGTGCGCCGCCGCACGGTGGTCTGGCCTTTGGCCTGGATCGTCTGGTCATGCTGATGACCGGCGCGCAGTCGATTCGCGAAGTCATTGCCTTCCCGAAAACCCAGAGCGCTGCCTGTGTCATGACCCAGGCGCCGGGTGAGGTGGATAACAAGTCGCTGCGCGAGCTGCACATTCGTCTGCGTGAACAGCCCAAGGCTGAGTAAGTTCCTTGTCCCCGCAGTGCCGCTGGCTCGGCGGGGATTCTGCTATCTGGAGTTGGTTTTATGGCCGGTCATTCAAAATGGGCCAATATCAAGCACCGCAAGGCGGCTCAGGACGCAAGGCGCGGCAAGATCTTTACCAAGCTGATTCGTGAGTTGACTGTCTCCGCCAAGGTCGGCGGCGGCAATCCGGCTGACAACCCGCGTTTGCGCGCGGCGGTCGACAAGGCGCTGGGCGCCAACATGACCCGTGACACCATCGATCGCGCCATTGCTCGTGGTGCCGGCAGCAACGATGCCGACAACATGGAAGAGCTGACTTACGAGGGTTACGGTGCCGGTGGTGTGGCCGTGCTGGTCGAGGCGATGACGGACAATCGCAACCGCACAGTCAGCGAAGTGCGTCATGCGTTCAGCAAGTGCGGCGGCAATCTGGGTACCGATGGCTCCGTTGCGTATCTGTTTACCCGGCGCGGTCAGTTGACGTTTTCTGCCGATGCGGATGAAGAGTCGCTGATGGAAGCGGCGCTGGAGTCGGGCGCGGAAGATTTCGTCACCAATGATGACGGCTCCTTTGACGTGTTCACCAGCTTCGAGGAGTTCGGTGCGGTGCGCGATGCCCTTGAGACGGCGGGCTTTGCACCGGAATCGGCGGAGGTCACCATGGTGCCGTCGACCCAGGCCGAGCTGGATCTGGATACGGCGCAGAAGGTGGTCAGGCTGATCGATATGCTGGAAGATCTGGACGATGTGCAGAATGTCTATTCCAATGCATCGATCTCCGATGACATCATGGAACAGCTGGGTTGAGCCGGCGCATACTGATGCAGGTAAGGGAGGCGCGGGCCTCCCTTTTTTCTATGGCCCGCATGCTGACGGATAACACATGGCGCTGATACTGGGGATTGACCCCGGCTCCCGGATAACCGGTTTCGGTATTGTCCGCCACGCGGCTGGCCGTCAGGAGTATGTGACGTCCGGTTGTATCCGGGTGGGCGATGGTGCCTTCCCGGAGCGCCTGCAGAGAATTTTTCACTATCTGTCGGAGCTGATTGGTCAATACCAGCCTGATGTGGTCAGCATCGAGCAGGTGTTCATGGCGCGTAACCCGGATTCTGCCCTCAAGCTGGGTCAGGCGCGGGGGGCGGCTATCGTCGCTGCGGTCAATGCCGGGTTGGCGGTGCACGAGTACAGTGCGCGCCAGGTCAAGCAGGCGGTAGTCGGCACCGGGGCGGCTGACAAGAAGCAGGTGCAGCACATGGTTACCCAATTGCTGGGCCTGGGCGGTACACCCCAGGCCGATGCTGCCGATGCACTGGCGATTGCCCTCTGTCATGCCCACATGAGCGGTGTGCAGCAGCAGCTGGGCAATGCCGCGCTGGCGATGCGCGCCGGCCGTGTGCGCCGTCGTTGAACTGACTTTCAGGGAGAGGCACTGGTGATAGGGCGTTTGAGCGGTATTTTGCTGGAAAAACAGCCGCCACATATTTTGCTGGATGTGCAAGGGGTTGGTTACGAGCTGGATGCGCCGATGAGCACGTTTTATCAATTGCCGGCGCTTGGCGAGAAGGTAACCCTGCATACCCACATGGTCGTGCGTGAGGATGCGCAGTTGCTCTATGCCTTCGCTGACAAGCGCGGTCGAGAGCTGTTCCGCGAGCTGATCCGGCTCAATGGCGTGGGTCCGAAGCTGGCGCTGGCGCTGATGTCGGGCATGGAAGTTGATGAGCTGGTCATGGCCGTGCAGCATCAGGATGTCAGTGCCCTGGTCAGGGTGCCGGGGGTTGGCAAGAAGACTGCCGAGCGCCTGTTGATCGAGTTGCGTGATCGCTTCAAGGCCTGGGACGCGCTGCCGGGTGCAGTGTCTCTGGCGGCCCCGTCGGGTATCGCCAATGCGCCGGTCAAGCCAAGTGCCGACGCGGTCAGTGCGCTGATTGCCCTGGGCTACAAGCCGCAGGAGGCCAGCAAGGCGGTTGCGGCGGTCGAGGAAGACGGTCTGAGCAGTGAGGAGTTGATTCGCCGTGCGCTCAGGGGCATGGTGTAGCGCAGATCCGGTGCAGAACCGGTTGCGTTCCCTTTGAATGGATAAGACATGCTGGAAGAAGATCGCCTGATCGCGGCAACGCCCAGGCAGCAGGAAGAAGTCATTGACCGGGCGATTCGGCCGCTCAAGCTGGCGGAATATATCGGCCAGCCGACCGTGCGCGAGCAGATGGAATTGTTCATCAAGGCGGCCAAGGGGCGTGGCGAGGCGCTGGATCATGTGCTGATCTTCGGGCCGCCCGGTCTCGGCAAGACCACGCTGGCCAATATCATCGCCCAGGAGATGGGCGCCAAGATCAAGAGCACCTCCGGACCTGTGCTGGAGCGCGCCGGTGACCTGGCTGCACTGCTGACCAATCTGGAAGCGGGCGATGTGCTCTTCGTTGACGAGATTCATCGCCTGTCTCCGGTCGTCGAAGAGATTCTGTATCCGGCGATGGAAGATTATCAGCTCGACATCATGATCGGCGAAGGCCCGGCTGCCCGTTCGATCAAGCTGGATCTGCCGCCCTTTACCCTGGTCGGGGCCACCACCCGAGCCGGAATGCTGACCAACCCGCTGCGCGACCGCTTCGGCATTGTGCAGCGGCTGGAATTCTATTCGGTTGCCGACCTGGCAACCATCGTGGCGCGTTCTGCCGCCATTCTTGGTTTGCAGATGGATGACGGCGGCGCGCGCGAGATCGCCCGCCGCTCCCGCGGCACCCCCCGAATCGCCAACCGCCTGCTGCGCCGGGTACGGGACTTTGCCGAAGTGCGCGGTGCCGGTGTCATCAGCCAGGACGTGGCGGATCAGGCTCTGAACCTGCTGGATGTGGACGAGCAGGGTTTTGATCATATGGACCGCCGCCTGCTGCTCACCATGATCGACAAGTTCGATGGCGGGCCGGTCGGGCTGGACAATCTGTCGGCGTCTATCGGCGAGGAACGACACACCATTGAGGATGTGCTGGAGCCCTACCTGATCCAGCAGGGGTTCATCATGCGCACGCCCCGTGGTCGGGTCGTCACGCGGCACGCCTATCAGCACTTTGGTCTGAGGCTGCCGCCCCGGATGGCCGGGGCGGCAGCCGATCTGTTTGACGATCCGGCGGCGCCGGACGCGTCCTGAAAAAATATTTTGCATTTTGCCAGGAGACCCACTATGCAAAACCCTTGCTTGGCTCTACATTATGCGCGTTGAACGTTCTGGGCCGCCGTTCGAGCTGAAAGCCCGCGTCTACTTTGAAGATACCGATGCCGGTGGCATCGTCTACTACGTCAATTACCTGAAGTTTATGGAGCGTGCGCGGACGGAGCTGGTCCGTACTCTGGGCTTTGATCAAAGCGCTCTGCAGAGAGAAAACGTCATTTTTGTTGTGCACTCGGTCACGGCGCGTTATCACGCGCCCGCACGATTGGATGATGAACTTGTCGTAACTGCGACTGTCTTGGAAACCAAGCGAGCAAGTATTCGCTTCCGCCAGAGCGTGACTCGGGCGGGAGAGTTGTTGTGTGAAGGTGAGGTGCTGGTCGCCTGCGTCAGCGCCGACCGCTATCGCCCGAGAGCGATTCCCGAAGCCATGCGTACGGCATTCGAGAACACCGCCCGGGCCGAGATCAACGGGTAATGAGTCAGAAATTTGATGGACAAGCGAGGAGTAGCTGAGCGTGCAGGCTGACCAAATGTCGATATGGCACCTGGTGTCCGGCGCCAGTGTGCTGGTGCAACTGGTAATGTTGTCGCTGCTGGCGGCATCGGTGATGTCGTGGGTGCTCATTTTCCAGCGCGGCAGCGTCATGCGCGGGGCCAAGAGTGCACTGGATGATTTTGAAGACCGCTTCTGGTCCGGTGTCGATTTGTCCCAGCTGTACCGTCAGGTCACCGGCTCCCCGGATGAGAACTCGGGTCTGGAGCAGATCTTTCGTGCCGGCTTCAAGGAATTTTCACGCATGCGTCAGCAGTCGGGAGTGGATCCCGATGCGGTGATGGACGCAGTGCAGCGCGCCATGCGTGTTGCCATTTCGCGCGAAGAGGAAAAGCTTGAGCAGCATCTGCCGTTCCTCGCGACCGTCGGTTCAACCAGTCCGTATGTGGGCCTGTTTGGTACGGTCTGGGGGATCATGAACTCGTTCCGCGGGCTGGCGACCGTGCAGCAGGCGACGCTGGCGACCGTTGCTCCGGGTATTGCCGAAGCACTGGTGGCGACGGCAATCGGCCTGTTTGCGGCCATTCCGGCCGTGGTGGCCTACAACCGCTTTGCCGCGCGTTCGGAAATGCTGATCGGCCGCTATTACACCTTTGCAGAAGAGTTCTCCAGCATTCTGCACCGCCGCGTTCACGCACGCGAGGAGTAAGCGAGAGTCGTTATGGGCATGCACATGCAGGGGCGGCGACAGAAGCGCAAACCCGTCGCGGAAATGAACGTGGTGCCGTACATCGACGTGATGCTGGTGCTGCTGGTCATCTTTATGGTGACCGCGCCGATGCTCAACCAGGGTGTAAAGGTCGATCTGCCGCAGGTATCCAGTGAGGTTCTGCCGTCTGACAGCAATCAGCAGGTGTTGACCCTGTCGGTGCTGGCTGATGGTACCTACTACTGGAACCTGGGTGAGAGCGTGGATACCGAAAATCATTCCGACAGCGTCGTATCGCTGGCCGAAATGACCGAAGGTGTCACCAAGATCATGACCGCCAAACCGGACACGCTGGTCTACATTCGGGGTGACAAGAACGCCAACTATGGCGTGGTTGTGACTGCCATGGGGGCCTTGCAGCAGGCAGGCGTCCCCAACGTGGGTCTGATTACCGAGGCGCCGTGAGCACGCGATATCAACATCGGCCTACGGCGTCCGAGCGCTACTCGACGCCGTTTTTGAAGGCCGCAGGGCTGCATTTGGCGGTGGCGATTCTGCTGTTCGCTTCATTCAGCAGTGCGCCAGAGTTCGAGCCGGCCAAGCCGATCGTGCAAGCCACGCTGGTGCAGTTGGACTCAATGAGTCCGGCTGTGACGCAGACTGACCAGAAGATTGCCGGCGAGGCGCAGAAGACAGCTGCGCCGCGTCATGAAGAAGAGGCTATGGAAGCCCAGCGTCAGCAGCAGCAAGCAGCTGAAGCCGCCCGCGCTGCCGCGGCCGAAAAGGCCAGAGAGCAAGCGCAGGCAGCCGCTGCAGCGGCGGAACGTCAGGCGCAGGCAGAGGCCGATCGCAAGGCGGCCGAGGCGGCTGCTGCCGCCGAGCGACGCAAGGTTGAAGAGGCGAAAAAGGCCGCAGAAGCTGAAGCAGCCCGGCGTGCCGAGGCAGAGCGCAAGCGCGCCGAAGAAGAGGCAAGGCGCAAGGCGCAGGAAGAGGCTCGTCGCAAGGCTGAAGCCGAAGCCGAGCGCAAGGCTGCGGAGGCCGCCGAGCAGCGTCGTCGCGAGCAGGAGCGTCAGGCCAATGAGCGCCGTGCCCAGGAAGAGGCCAAGGCCCGCGCCCTCAGCGAGTTGCTGGCAGAAGAGACGCAGTACCAGATGGCCCAGGCTGATCGCAGTGGTGATCAGGTTGCGGCCAGCTACGACGATGTGATTCGTCGCTATGTCAGCCAGCAGTGGCGCCGCCCGCCGACCGCGCGTAATGGCATGGTCGTTGAGGTGCAGCTGAGTATGCTGCCGACAGGGCAGATCACCGATGTGGTGGTCACGCGCTCCAGTGGGGACGCCGGTTTTGATCAGTCCGCCGTGCAGGCGGTCAGAAATGTGGGACGCATCCCGGAAATGCAGACACTGTCACGTGAAAATCCCGCAGCGTTCGATCGCATGTATCGACAGCGTACGCTGCGCTTCAAACCAGAGGATCTGGCATTCTGATGAAGAGACTGACGCACGTACTGGTAGGCCTGGTCGCCCTGTGTTTTACCCAGCTTCTGCTGGCCCAGGGCGCCATCGAGATTACCCGTGGTACCGACAAGGCCACGCCGATTGCCGTAGTGCCGTTTGGCTGGCAGGGCAGCGCGCCGCTGCCGGAAGATATGGCGGACATTACCGCCAACGATTTGCGCAACTCGGGTATGTTTGCGCCGATTCCGCGCGGCAACATGCTCAGCTATCCAACCCGCGACAGCGAAATCAATGCCCGCGACTGGCGCATGATCGGGGCTGACTACGTGGTGGTGGGGCAGGTGTCTGCCACAGGGGCAGATGCGTTTTCGCTGACCTACAGTTTGTACAATGTGGTGCGTGAGCAGGTCGTGCTGGCGCGTTCGATCAGTGGTACTCGCACGCAGCTGCGGGATATCGCTCACCATCTCAGTGATGAGGTGTTCAAGGAGCTGACCGGTATTCAGGGCGCCTTCAACACCAAGTTGCTGTACGTCGCTGCCGAGCGGTTTTCGGTCGACAATACCCGTTACACCCTGCAGCGCAGTGATTACGATGGCGCGCGTGCGGTGACGCTGCTGCAGTCGCGCGAACCGATTCTGAGCCCGAGCTATTCGCCCGACGGCGAGCGCATCGCCTATGTGTCGTTCGAGTCGCGTCGCCCGGAGATTTATATCCACTATATTCGTACCGGCCGTCGTGAACGCATCAGCAGCTTTGAGGGCCTGAACGGAGCGCCTTCCTGGTCGCCTGACGGCACGCGGCTTGCGTTTGTGCTGTCGCGCGACGGCAATCCGGAAATCTATGTGATGGATCTGGCGAGCAAGCAGTTGCGTCGGGTGACCAACCACTTCGCGATCGATACCGAGCCGACCTGGATGGGTAACGATACGCTGGTGTTTACCTCCGATCGCGGCGGGCGCCCGCAGATTTACAAGCAGAATTTGAGTTCGGGTAATACCGAGCGTTTGACCTTCGTTGGCAACTACAACGCCAACGCCAAGCTGTCCGTGGACGGCCGCACCATGGTGATGGTGCACCGTCAGGAGGGCTACCGTAATTTTCAGATTGCCACGCAGGATCTTGAGCGCGGCAACCTGAGAGTTTTAACAGAAACGTCACTGGATGAGTCCCCGACGGTCTCACCCAACGGCGTTATGTTAATTTATGCTACCCGTCAACAGGGGCGGGGTGTACTCATGCTGGTATCAACAAACGGGCGTGCACGGTCGGTGATACCGACTCAGTTCAACGACCTGCGCGTACCATCATGGTCCCCATACCTGCCATAGGGCGCACCAACACTAAACCATATGGGGTTAATAGGAGTTCATGATGCAAGTTATCAAGTTTGGCAAAGCGGCTGCTCTGGTTGTTGCTTTCGGCGTTGTTGTTGGCTGTTCCTCCAAGGGTGGTGACACCTCTGGCGCAGTTGATCCGAACGCTGGCTACGGCGCAGGCAGCAACGGCGCTGGTATGGACAACGGCATGAACAGCGAAGAAGCTGCTCTGCGCGCCATCACCACTTTCTACTTCGAGTACGACAGCTCCGAGCTGAAGCCGGAAGCCATGCGCGCTCTGGACGTTCACGCCAAGGACCTGAAGTCCGCTGGTAACCGCGTTGTTCTGGAAGGTCACACTGACGAGCGCGGTACTCGCGAGTACAACATGGCTCTGGGCGAGCGTCGTGCGGCCTCCGTACAGCGTTACCTGGTTCTGCAAGGCGTGTCTCCGGCTCAGCTGGAACTGGTATCCTACGGCGAAGAAAAGCCTGCAGCGATGGGTTCTACTGAAGAAGCCATGGCTCAGAACCGTCGTGTAGAGCTGCGCAAGTAATAAAAGAGGTCTTATGAAGGGTTACAGAGGCATCGTAATGGCCTTGGCACTGTCGCCGCTGGCGGCAGTTGCCCAGGTCCCGGTAATGGAAGGTAGTTCGAGCAACGCGTCGTCTGCCAGTTACGGGGGTTCCTCTGTGACCCAACAGGCCCCGGCTGGCCTTTCAAGTGAAGGCCAGCTGTTTCAACAGCTGTATCAGCTCCAGCAGGAAGTCACTCTGCTGCGGGGCATGCTCGAAGAGCAGAATTACAAGATCAAGCAGATGGAGCAGGACCAGCTTGATCGTTACCAGGATCTTGATCGCCGTCTGTCCGGCATGACCTCCGCTCCGGCTCCCGCCGCCAGTGGCAGTGCGTCGGCTGACAGTGATGTTGCAGCACCGCCTGCCGAAGCGCCAGCGGCCAGCGCCGGCCCGGCTGATCCCGAGCAGGAAAAACTGCTGTATGACGCGTCCTTTGACCTGGTCAAGGCGCGGGATTTTGACAAGGCTGCACAGGCCTTCAATGCTTTCCTCAGGCGTTATCCGAACAGTCAGTATGCAGGCAATGCACAGTACTGGTTGGGTGAGGTCTATCTGGTTCAGTCTGACCTGGAGTCCGCCGGCAAGGCGTTTGCCCAGGTAATCAGCCGCTATCCGAATCACCGCAAGGAGTCGGATGCGATGTACAAGCTGGGCGACGTCGAGCGTCGGCTTGGCAATAACGACAAGGCGCGTGATCTGTTTCAGCAGGTCATCAGCAAGTACCCCGACTCGTCGGCGGCCCAGTTGGCCGGTCGTGAGCTGAATACGCTCAACTGATGATGCGGCCGCTGGCCCGTCGATATGTCTGTGCAAAAGCGCCCTGTGGGCGCTTTTGTATTTCTGCCCCGGAGGTTTCATGAGTCATGCCAATCCTGCGTCAGAAGCGCCTGCCGCCGTTGTGCTGTTGTCCGGCGGCCTGGATTCGGCGACTGTGCTGGCGATGGCTCAGGCGCAGGGTCTGCGCTGCTACACCATGAGTTTTGATTATGGTCAGCGTCACCGCGCCGAGCTGCAGGCGGCCGAGCGGGTGGCGTGTACTGCTGGTGTGGTCGAGCACAAGGTCATTGGCATGAATCTAGGTGGCATAGGCGGTTCAGCGCTGACCGATGACAGCATCGCGGTGCCCGAAGGGCCGCAGGACGGTATTCCGGTGACCTACGTGCCGGCACGCAACACGCTGTTTCTGTCGCTTGCGCTGGGCTGGGCCGAGGTATTGGGTGCGCGGGAGATTTTTATCGGCGTCAACGCAGTCGATTACTCGGGCTATCCCGATTGCCGGCCGGAGTTTATCGAGGCGTTCGAGCGGCTTGCCAATCTGGCCACCCGTGCAGGCGTGGAGGGTGAAGGCTTTCATATTCGTGCACCTTTGCAGCACATGAGCAAGGCAGAGATCGTGCAGGCTGGCGCGGCCCTCGGTGTGGATTACAGTAAGACGGTGTCCTGCTATCAGGCCGATGATCAGGGCAGGGCGTGTGGGCGCTGCGACAGTTGCCGGCTGAGGGCGGAAGGGTTCAGGGCAGCCGGCCTGGCCGACCCGACTCGCTACAGCTGATCTTTTTTCACTGGATGCGAAAAAAGTCTTGAGTTCCTCTGATAAATCAGTAATATAGCGCGCGTCCAGCAGGGGTCGTTAGCTCAGTTGGTAGAGCAGTTGGCTTTTAACCAATTGGTCGTAGGTTCGAATCCTACACGACCCACCACTCTGGATCCTTCCCAGGATGTGATCCCCTTATTGTGTTTTCTACCTTGGCTTCGGCCGAGGCGTTCGCGTTCGTGCGATTCGGCGCCGCTGGGCAGTTTCGGCAGCCGTGCTACAATGCCGCCCTCCGTTGTTCTCCTGATGGATACAAACCATGTCCCAGATTCCCGAGCGTCTGCTCGTTCAGGCCCACCTGGATGCCAAGGCGCCTGCTCCGCTCAGCGATGCAGAGAAGGCAGACTACAAGGCCCGTATTGCAGCAGCGCTGAAGGCACAGAACGCCGTTCTGGTTGCCCACTACTACACCGACCCCCTGTTGCAGGAGTTGGCCGAGGAGACCGGTGGCTGCGTCTCCGACTCGCTTGAAATGGCCCGGTTTGGTCGTGATCACCCGGCCACCACGCTGATTGTTGCCGGTGTTCGCTTCATGGGTGAGACGGCGAAGATTCTGAGCCCGGAAAAGCGCGTTCTGATGCCGACGCTGGAGGCGACCTGCTCGCTCGATCTGGGATGTCAGATAGACGAGTTTTCCGCGTTCTGTGATCAGCATCCGGACCGCACCGTGGTGGTCTATGCCAATACGTCAGCGGCGGTAAAGGCGCGTGCTGACTGGGTAGTGACGTCCAGCTGTGCGCTGCCGATCGTCGAGCACCTGATGGACAAGGGTGAAAAGATCCTGTGGGCACCCGATCAGCACTTGGGTAACTACATTCAGCGTGAAACCGGTGCAGACATGCTGCTGTGGCAGGGCTCCTGCATCGTTCACGAGGAGTTCAAGGCCAAGGCGCTGGAGGATCTGCGCAAGGTCTATCCCGACGCAGCCGTCCTGGTGCACCCGGAATCTCCGCAATCGGTTGTCGAGATGGCCGATGTGGTTGGTTCGACCAGTCAGTTGATTCAGGCGACGCGTGATCTGCCCAATCCGACCTTTATCGTTGCGACCGATCGCGGCATCTTCTACAAGATGCAGCAGGCTGCGCCGGACAGGCTGTTGATTGAAGCGCCAACGGCGGGCAATGGCGCAACCTGTCGCAGCTGCGCGCACTGCCCGTGGATGGCGATGAACACTCTGCCTCGGGTGCTCGCCAGCCTGGAGCAGGGTACTGATGAGATTCTGGTTGATCCCGAGCTGATTCCGCGTGCGGTGCGCCCGCTGGATCGCATGCTCGACTTTACCCGCCAGGCCAGTCTGGCCGCCAAGGGTAATGCCTGACTGCGCGCCCGCCGCGGTGTGCGGCGGGCGTTGCCTTCCCCTACAGTGATTCGATCAGCTCGCGCTGACGCTGCAGCTCGTTCTGCTGCTCCTTGATACGCGAGCTGACAACAAAGTTGCCTCCCGCACGTTGTAACGCCAGGTCAAGTTGCTGCCCGGCCTGCTGCAGGTCGCCGGTCTGCTTGAAGTACTCGGCGCGGGCCAGATGCACGCCCAGGATATTGCCGGCCAGGCCGCGTATTTCTGCCGCCAGGTACCATACGTCCGGATCGCTCTCGCGCTGATTGGCGAGTCGATTGATCGCGCGTTCGGCCTCGGCATACTGCTGCTGTTTCATCAGCAGGTCGGCTTCGGAAAAGGCCAGCGGGAAGTTGTCAGGATAACGTTGCTGCAACCGACGGTTGCGCTCCAGCGCCTGTGCCAGTCGGCCCGCATTGGTGTCGATCTCGATCTGGGCGAGGTTGACCGTCAGGTCATCCGGTGTCGCTTCGAGTAGCGGGGCGAGGGTGCTTGTGGCTTCGCCGTGCTCGCCGCCGCGGCTGAGTGCCAGTGCCAGGCCGTAGCGCGCCGCTGCGTGCTCGCCGCCGTTATCGTCAAGCAGGGCGCGGAAGCGCTTGGCAGAGAGCCCCGGGCTTTGCTCGTACTTCAGCTGAACCCGGGCACGCATCATCTGGAAGTTGAGTGAATCCGTACGACCGCTGCCCGCCATCTGTTCGGCACGGTTGCGGGTATCGGCCATGCGCGACTGGCTGACCGGGTGGGTCAGCAGGAACTCGGGCGGCGTGGTGTCGTAGCGGCTGAGCTGGGCGAGACGCTCGAACATGTCCGGCATTGCTCTGGGGTCGTAGCCTGCTTTTTCCAGGTTGAGAATGCCGATGCGGTCGGCTTCCTGTTCATTCTGGCGCGAGAAGCGGCGCTGTTCCTGGATGGCGGCGGCCTGGGTGGTCGCCAAGGCGGCAAAGCCAGCGTCCCCGCCGCCGGCGGCGGCCAGCACAATGCTGGCGAGCATGGCGGTCATGAAGGGCACTTGCATGCGCTGTTGCTGCTCGAGGCCGCGGGCGAAGTGGCGCTGCGACAGGTGGGCCAGTTCGTGGGCCAGAACCGAGGCAAACTCGGCTTCGCTACGGGCATGCAGGAACAGGCCGCCGTTGACGCCCACCACACCGCCGGGCGCGGCAAAGGCGTTCAGTTGCGGACTGTCAATCAGTACAAAAGCCAGGCGGCGGTCGCTCAGCTGGCTGGTTTCCGCCAGACCACGGGTCAGGTCTTCGACAAAGCTTTTCAGTTGCGGATCATCCAGCGTCGGGACTGCGCCCCTGAGCATGGTCAGCCAGGTCCGGCCGAGCTGGTATTCCTGTTGGCGGGACATGATGGACGAGCTGGTGTCGCCAAGGGAGGGCAGGTTGAACTCGTCGCCGGCGGGCAGGGCAATGCCGGGCAGCGTCATTGATACTGCAAGCATCATGGCCCTGACGAGCGGTCGGCTGGACATCCTTTTTTGCATCATTTTTGTTGCGTACCCGTGCTGGCAGTTGTCGGAGTGAGAGCCGTCAAGGCTATACTGTGGCCCACTCGCTGTGGAGTCCCTGCATGTCTGTTGAAAACACCCATCTACCCATCGACGTCGAGCTGGACGCCCGCGGTCTGTCTTGCCCGTTGCCCTTGCTCAAGGCAAAGCAATCCTTGAACGGCATGGTAGCAGGCCAGACGCTGCATGTGGTTGCCACTGATGCGGGGTCTCAGCGGGATATTCAACGCTTCGCGGAGTTGTCCGGACATGCATTGCTTGAGTCCCGGGTATTGGACGGCGAATTTCACTATTGGTTGCGTAAAGCAGATTAGGTTCCGATGCTAAAAGTTTTTCGAGGCTGGGTTCAGCGCTATTTCTCCGACGAAGAGGCGGTTGTGCTTGCGGTTGTGCTGGCGCTGGGGTTTGCCATTGTTATCAGTTTCGGTGACAAGCTGGCGCCGTTGCTGACCGGTGTGGTGCTCGCTTATCTGCTGCAGGGGCTGGTATCGCGGCTGCAGCGCTGGCTGCCGCACGGCCTGGCAGTCTGGATTGTGTTTCTGCTGTTTCTCGGCGCGTTGGCGGCACTGTTCGGCGTGCTGGTGCCGCTGGTCTGGAAGCAGATGCTGAATCTGTTCAACGAGCTGCCGGGAATGATCGCCTCCTGGCGTGATCAGCTTCTGCATCTGCCTGAGGAGTATCCGTCGTTCATTTCCGCCGCGCAGATTGAGCGCCTGATGGCCTCCATCAACGGCGAGGTGGGCTCGTTTGGTCAGTGGGCGCTGTCGCAGTCACTGGCGAGCCTGCCGGTCATCGTTACGGTGCTGGTTTATCTGGTGCTGGTACCTATCCTGGTGTTCTTCTTCCTCAAGGACAGCCAGACCATAACCGATTGGGCCGTGAGTCATCTGCCGCGTGAGCGCCGGCTGATGCGCGTCGTCTGGACCGAGATGAACCAGCAGATTGCCAATTACATTCGCGGCAAGGCGGTCGAAATTCTGATCGTAGGGGCGGTAACCTACATCTCGTTTGCCATTCTCGGCGTCAACTACGCGGCGTTGCTGGCGGTGCTGGTGGGCCTGTCGGTGCTGGTGCCGTATATCGGCGCTACGGTTGTAACCATCCCGGTTGCCGTGATTGGTCTGTTCCAGTGGGGGCTCGGTAACGAGTTCATGATGCTGATGATCGTTTACGGCGTGATTCAGGCACTGGACGGCAACGTGCTGGTGCCCATTCTGTTCTCCGAAGCGGTCAACCTGCATCCGGTGGCAATTATCGCCGCTGTGCTGATCTTCGGCGGTTTGTGGGGGTTCTGGGGGGTATTCTTTGCGATCCCGCTGGCGACCCTGTTCAAGGCCGTGCTCTACGCCTGGCCACGCGGCATTGAAGCCGCCCATGACATCAAGTCAGAAGAGCTGCCTCGGACCGAGCAGGCCTGAGGCAGCGAACGAGTACCTGACGATCAGCCGAGGGTGCGGACGGCGGCCAGCACCTCGGCCACGTGGCCGGGTACCTTCACCTTGCGCCATTCCTGACGCAACACGCCCTTGGCGTCGATCAGGAAGGTGCTGCGCTCGATTCCCTCGTATTCCTTGCCGTACAGCTTCTTCAGCTTGATTACGTCGAACAGGCGGCATAGCGCCTCGTCCGGGTCGCTGATCAGCTCGAATGGGAACTCATGCTTGGCCTTGAAGTTGGCATGGGTGCGCAGGCTGTCCTTGGATACCCCGTAAATGACCGTGTTGGCCGCTGCAAACTCGGCATGGGCGTCACGAAAGTCCTGGCCCTCGGTGGTGCAGCCGGGGGTGTTGTCCTTGGGGTAGAAATAGATCACAACGTTCTTGCCGGCCAGGCTTGCCGGTGTCACGGTCTGCTCGCCAGTGGCCTGGGCGCTGAAATCCGGTACGGGCTTGTTCAGTTCAACGTGCATGAAAACCTCGTCAGCTAGTCAGTGAAGCGGACGCCAGGGTTCGATCACGGCATCCAGGTTGAGTTCGTCACAGAAGTCCAGAAACTGCTCCCGCAGCCAGCTTAGCTGGGTCTGCACCGGAATGGCGATGGTCAGCGTCAGGTTCAGCATCGCGGTGCCGGTGTGCTGGGCCAGATAGGTGAAGCTGTGCAGCTCCTCGATGTCGATGTTCAGGTGCTGAAAGAAACGACAAAGTTCACCGACCAGTTCGGGCCGCTGGGCCGCCGTCACAAATACGTTGTACGGCAGTGCCTGGGGGCGCTCGTCGATGCTGTGGCTGCGGCTCATGGACAACTGGAAGTGCTCACGCTTGGCCAGCGCCGGCAGCAGCGACTCCAGGCGTGCCAGCGCATCCCAATTGCCGCTGAGCTGAAGCAGCAGAACGGCGCAGGAGCCATGGCGACTCATCCGGCTGCTGACGATCTGGCAGCGGTGCTCGGTGCACAGGCGAGTCAGCAGGCTGGCAAGCGATGTGGTTTCCTGGCCCATGACATGAACGACCAGATATTGCTCGCGGTGACTCGGGGTGCTGGACATTGGGTTCCTCGGGCTGAAAAAAGGGCATCGCCCGTCTGGCGGGCGCAAAGCAAGGGCCTATTGTCACAGCCTGTCGGGAGCGGTTCAACTGCCGCCGCCGATTGGGTTGATGCCCTGTGTCCAGAGGGCTGTCGATCCGTCGCAAGCCTGCGTATTTAATCGGCGCTTCCCTTGTACTGGCCGCAGCGCGAAAGTACCATTGCCGTTTATTGTTTCAAGTGGAGAGTTGCATGATCTCGGGTAGTCTGGTGGCGCTGGTAACACCCATGGATTCCGGCGGGGGCCTCGATTGGCAGGCACTGGAGCGTCTCATCGACTTCCACCTGGAGAAGGGCACCGATGGCATCGTTGCAGTCGGTACCTCCGGCGAGTCTGCAACCCTCGATATGGCCGAGCACAAGGAAGCCATTCGTCGGGTGGTACAGCAGGTGGCCGGCCGCATTCCCGTGATCGCCGGTACCGGTGCCAACTCTACGCGTGAAGCCGTTGAGCTGACCGAAGCCGCACGCAGTGTGGGCGCTGATGCCGCATTGCTGGTGACGCCCTACTACAACAAGCCGACCCAGGAAGGCCTGTACCTGCATCACAAGCATATCGCCGAAACCGTGGCTATCCCGCAGATTCTCTACAATGTGCCCAGCCGAACGGCCTGTGACATGTTGCCGGAAACTGTCGAGCGCCTGTCTGCCATCAGTAATATCGTGGGTATCAAGGAAGCGACCGGTGACCTGCAGCGTGCCCGTGAGGTGATTGAGCGGGTCGATGGTCGTATGGCGGTCTACTCGGGCGACGACGCAACTGCCGTAGAACTCATTCTGATGGGCGGCAAGGGCAATATTTCGGTTACTGCCAACGTCGCACCGCAACAGATGCATGAATTGTGCGCTGCTGCCCTGCGTGGCGACGAGCAGACTGCCCGTCGTCTCAATGAAGCCTTGATGCCGTTGCACAAGGCACTGTTTATCGAATCCAATCCGATTCCGGTCAAGTGGGCGTTGATGGAAATGGGCCTGATCGCCGATGGCATTCGTTTGCCTCTGACGCCGCTCAGTGCTCGCTGCCATGACGCCGTGCACGGCGCTCTGCGCCAATGCGGGATGCTGTAATCTAACCGGGAAGACCTGTTGACCAAGGAAACGTTTATGAAGCCTGTGCTGAGTGCACTGACTCTGGGGGTATTGGCCAGCCTGAGCGGCTGTGGGTATCTGATGGGCGACAACGGATTTTTCCGTGATCGTGGCAGTGACTATCAGCAGGCCGAGGTCGCACCGCGGATGACTATCCCGGCAGATCTGCAAACGCGTTCCATTGGCGATCTGCTGCCGGTGCCGGGCCAGGTAGCAGCTGCGCCGGCCGGAGAAGACGGCTTTGAAACGCCGCGCCCACGCCCGATGCTGGCCAGCGCCGACAGCTCGGCCTTTGCTCTGCAGCAGCAGGGCAGCTCACGCTGGCTGGTGGCTCAGCTGCCTGCCAACGAAGTCTGGCCGCTGCTGGCACGCTTCTGGTCCGATTATCGGGTGCCCATGGCCGAGCAGGACGCTGCGCTCAGCGAGTTCTCCACCGAGTGGGTCAACTTCGGTGAGGCTGCCGGTAATCCGCTGGTGCGTCGCATGATGCCGCTGCTTGAGGATGGCCGCCGGGTGGACGATGAGGAGCAACGCTTCCGTGTTCGCCTGGAACCGGGCGTCAACGCCGGCACCAGCGAGATCAAGGTGATCCATCAGAACCGGGACATTGGCGACAGTGACAGCCAGTGGCCGGCGCGTTCCGATAACCCCAACTTCGAGCGTGGTCTGCTGGCCGAGCTGGAAACTTATCTCAACCAGAGCGTTAGCGCTGGCGGTAGTGCTCTGGTCTCGAGCATCATCAACAGTGGTCCGGTTGAGAACAGCCTCGAGCAGGACGGCGCAGGCAACAGCGTCCTGTACATCAGCGCCGACTTTAACCGCGCCTGGGCCGATGTTGGCGAGGCCCTGGCTCGCGCCGATGTCCTTGTGACCGACTACAATCGCAGCTCCGGTGTCTACTATGTTGACCTGGATCGGACCCGCTCCGAGAAGGAAGAGCCGGGCTTCTTCGCCCGCTGGTTCGGTGGTGACGATGAAGCCGAGCAACAGGTAGCTGACGAGAATCAGCTGCAGGTGCGCCTGACCCCGTCCTCCAACCGGATTGAAGTCAGTGTCGATGCCGGCATTGAAACAGCGGCAGATTCGGCACGCGCGCGCGACCTGCTGGAGCGCATTCAGCGCGGCTTGAACGAGGGGTCCAACGGCGGTGCGCTATTGCTCCCTCGGTAGTGGCAGTCGTGGTAACGGCACCCTGATTGAACAGGGTGCCACTCGGGTGCTGGTGGATTGCGGTTTCAGCCTGCGGGCCACCGAGCAGCGCCTCGCTGAAGCCGGTCTGCGGGGCGACCAACTGAGCGCCATTGTTGTCACCCACGAGCACAGCGATCATATCCAGGGGGTCGGCAAGCTGGCACGCCGCTATGGCTTGCCGGTATACCTTACCCCCGGTACCGGCTTTGAGCTGCGCGAAGAGGGCCTGGATCTGCGCTGGGTCGATCTGCACGGGCGCTTCGAGATTGGCGATCTGGAGATTACCCCGGTTGCCGTGCCCCACGATGCGCGTGAGCCCTGTCAGTACATCTTTGACGACGGCCGGCGGCGCTTCGGCGTGCTGACCGATACTGGCACCATTACCCCCTGGATCGTTGAACATTACGCCGATCTGGATGCGCTTTTTCTCGAAGCCAACTATGATCCGCACATGCTGTCGGTCGGCCCCTATCCGGCCTTCCTGAAAGCGCGTGTAGGCGGTGATCTGGGCCACCTGAGCAATCAGCAGGCGGCCGGATTTCTGCGCATTGCCGGCGGCCGCGAGCGTTTGCAGCATATTGCCGTGGCCCATATCAGCGAAAAGAATAATCGGCCCGAGCTCGCTCTGGCCGCCATGCAGGAGGCCCTGACCGATTGGTCCGGCAACCTGCTTATGGCACATCAGAATCAAGGGCTGCCCTGGCAGACCATCGAGTAACACCCATCACCATGTTGCGGACAGCGGGAGCCGATAATGGAAAAACGTAACGAACTCTATCGTGGTAAAGCCAAGTCGGTGTACACCACCGATGATCCGGATCGCTTGGTCCTGCTGTTCCGCAACGACACCTCCGCCTTTGATGGGAAGAAGATCGAACAGCTCGATCGCAAGGGCATGGTCAACAACCGCTTCAACGCGTTCATCATGCAGAAGCTGGAAGAAGCGGGTATTCCGACCCAGTTCGACGCCCTGCTGTCGGACAACGAATGCCTGGTCAAAAAGCTCGACATGATCCCGGTCGAATGCGTCGTGCGTAACTTCGCCGCCGGCAGCCTGGTCAAGCGCCTGGGTGTGGAAGAGGGCATGGCCCTGACGCCGCCGACCTTCGAACTGTTCCTGAAAGACGACGCCAAGGGCGACCCTTTCATCAATCAGTCGCACGTTGTCACCTTCGGCTGGGCGACCGCTGAACAATTGGCGCGCATGCAGGAACTGACCCTCAAGATCAACGACATCCTCAAGGGCTTGTTTGACGCTGCCGGCCTGCTTCTGGTCGACTTCAAACTGGAATTCGGCCTGTTCAAGGGCGAAATCGTCCTGGGCGATGAGTTCAGCCCGGACGGTTGCCGCCTGTGGGACAAGGAAACCCGCAAGAAGATGGATAAGGATCGCTTCCGCCAGGGCCTTGGCGGCGTGATCGAAGCCTACGAAGAAGTTGCCCATCGCTTGGGCGTACCGCTGCCGTAAGGCTTCCGTCCTGCCCGCGAATGCTGGTAAGATGCGCGCCGACTTGGAGAGTTGCCAGAGTGGTCGAATGGGACGGATTCGAAATCCGTTGTACGGGCAACCGTACCCAGGGTTCGAATCCCTGACTCTCCGCCACTATTCGACCTCAAAGCCCCGTATATCGGGGCTTTGTTGTTTTTGGGTTTCGCTGTTCCCCCACTTGATCCCCCATTTGGTTGGCGGAAAGCCGTTCTCTCGGTAATACGAATTTTGTGGAAATCCGAGGTCCCCAGGGCGTCGATTTGCGTGGTCTGCCCATAATTTCCAGAATGCGAATTTTGCGGAAACATAAAAACGGTTCCCCCCGTCGTTCGGGATATCCAGAGCTCCAGCTTTTTGCCTCCCCCCTCCCTGTTCCAGATCCGTGACGCTAGCCGTCCAGCGGTGTAGGCGTCCAAGCCACCGCGCACAGCGTCGCGTCGGCACCGATTCGTCTTTGGGGCTTGGCTCGTTGTCATACCAGGCGTTGGTTGGCATATCGACGGCATGCAGGCCGTCTTCCATGCGCGTTTCATCGCGCTGACAACACAACAACCAACCTCTGCATTTTTGTCGTACATAGCGTGATGGCGGGGCCCGAATTACCCTCGGGGCAGGGGTGGCCGGGAGGACCCATTGACCGGGGCGCGGGGCTTGGCTCGATGTGTCCGCACGCGATGCGGACAGGTCAGCGTTTGCTAGGCCTTTACCTCCAGTGGTGGTAAAGCCTGCTGGCTGGGCCTAGATATAGTGGCTGCTCGATAGGCGCACTGTTGGCGGGGCGAGTGATCCAGATATGGATCATGCTGCCGAATGTGTTCCTGCATCCTCTCAGTGCAGAAATGCAGGAATCGGCTACAGGCCGCGCCGTGCTTGGTGTGCAGTGTTTTCGCAGAAATGCAGGAAGGGCTGGTTTTGATGCGGGGCGGTGTCCCGTTATGACGCCTGCTGCGGCATCAGGAAAGGGGGCAGATTGCCTGCCCCCGTCACCTTTACGACGCTTTGACCTTCAGCAGCTTGATGCACTCGCTGTTCACCACGTCACCGCCTACACGCTCGGTCGTGTAGAAGTTAACGTATGGCTTGCTGGTGAACGGATCGCGCAGCAGGCGGCGGCCAGTTCGGCGCACGATGTAGTAGCCCCGCTGGAAGTTGCCGAACAGGACAGGGTATGCGCCGGCCGCAATGTCCGGTGCGTTCTCGTCGATCTCGACCGGGTAACCGAACAGGGTGTCGGGCTCGCCTTCCGCCACTGCATCGCGCCACACATAGTCGTCGTTGTTGTCCTTGATCTTGCTCAGCACCAGGGCGGTGTTGTCGTTCATGATCCAGGCGGCACCGGTTCGGTACTTGGCGCGAAGGGCGGCTTTCAGGTTCTTGAGGTCGTCGAACCCAATCGCTCCAGCGGTCTCCGACTCGACCGATTGCAGGCTACCGAATGCGCGAACGCCGTCGGCCTCTGCGGTGATGGTCTTCGTGAGGATGCCGGTCGGCTTGTTGGTGCCGTCGCCGTTGAACAGCGCCGCGCCCAGTTGGTCGGAGAACTCGTCGCCAATCTCGGTGGTGATGTAGTTCTCGGCGTCGAACATGGCGTCGTCGATCATCGCTTGGGTCAACTTCGGGTTGGCGTACAACTCGCCTACCGGAATATCGATAATCGCGAGCTGCGGGGTGCCCGTTTCGGGGCGGCCGTCAGTTTCTCCGACCCAGCCAGAGGTTGTGCCGCGCAGGTTAATCACCTTCTTGTAGTTCGGGCCTGCGGTGGTGACGGTTCGCGCCAGGCGGGCAATGGCTGATGCGTCGAGCTCCAGGCTCTCCACCTCTTGGTCGAGATACTCGGGCACAGCATAGCCGCCATCCGGATCTGATCCGATAGACATGGCTTTGCCTTGCAGCTCGATCAGGCCGCTGTCGTCGCCGCTCTTGATGTAGGTGCGCAGGGCTGATTTGCCTTCGCTGCTCGCTTGCGATTTGCGACCTTCGGCAATGCTTCCGGGGCGCTTCAGGGTAACCAGTTCCTTCTCGATGAGGTCGTAACGCTCGTCTTGCTTGGCTTTGAACTGGTCGAACTTCTGGCCGAGGGCTTCGGCCACTGCTTGTACGTCTTTCAGGTCTGTAGGCATGGTGGTGTCCTTCAGTTGGGGATTGAGTGTTCAGCGACTCCCGATGCCGCCAGGCCTCACGCCAGCAATCAGTTCGGGTGGTTCGCGACCTCTCGCCGCGGCTCCTTCGTCGAAGGGGGCCGGCAGCACCTTCCCGGTGCCGCCCCCTATGCCTTGCTCGATGTACTGCTACGGGTGACTCAAGCGGTCATTGTCCCTGGGCTGTTTCGCGACTCGGGAGGCCCGCGCAGGGGAGTCGCGAAACTGGGGCAGCCCTATGCCCGAAAACCCTCCCCCTGCGCTGGTGGCTCGAGCGTGCGCCAGGCGCGCGCCAGAATCTTTGCCTCTCGGCAGCTAAAGCCTCGGACCTTGAGGAACTGCTCATAGTCGCGAATGCTTTTGATCGCCGCCCTGGGTGTGCTCATTGGTCGCCGCCCCGGGTGGTAGTGCCGGCTTGAATAGCTGCCCGGATTGTCTCGCCGGGGTCGGCTGGATCGCCTACCCAGCCGCCATGACCGGGCAGGTTGAGGATGCCGCCATCAGCGTGCGCAAACGGTTTGCCTTCACTGAGTGCGATCAGCAGGGCGCTACCGAGCAAGCTGCCATCCTCGGCAGCGTCGCGAATGCGGCGCCAGGCATTGGTTACTTCGGCTTTGGTGGCTCTCGCTTGGCGGCCTCTGGTTGGTGCTGCACTGGTCATTCGCTGTCCTCTATCTGATGAAAAAGCCCGATAAGCCCAAATTAGGCCCGTTGCTGCTCTGCTGGTAGGGCGTTCTCGGGCGTCATTCGTTGGTTTCAGTCACAAAGCGTCGTATGTCGTCGATTCTGTAAAAGCGCCGATTCCCTCTGCGCACATAGGGCAGGGGCGGGGTGCCGGCAGCGGCTAGCCGGCGCAGCCAGGACGGTGCATAGCCAAGCATCTCTGCTGTTGCAGGCTCAGGTATCAGGCCGCCCAGCAGTGGTACTACGCCCATGCGCTCCAGGTGGGCGCGAATCTCGTCGTCGATGGTCATGGCTGCTGCTCCAGGTATTGCGCCAGCAGTGCCCGGCCGGTCGGGCAGTATCGCCCCGTCGCCGGATGGCAGGCAGGGCAACTGCTCAGGCTGTGACGGTGCAGGGCGTCGCGCGCGGCCGTCCATTCAGCGGTGCGGGTGTTGCTGCTCCCGCTTATGGGGTTGCTTTCGCGAAACGGGCCTACGCGCGCATGCGCGCGCGCGTACTGCTCCCGCAATTGCCCGCATACTCGCGCCAGTGCCAGCCAATCCGGGCAGCTGGCGATCAGCTTGGCGGCGTGTCGTGGGTCTGTCCGGTACTGCTCTGCCATGTCGCTGGCGTCGATCAATCCACGCGCCAGCAGATCATCTGCGGTGGTGTTCAGCAGGGCGGCCACACGCTCCAGCCAGGTGCGTTGCTGCTGGCGCAGGTGCTCGATTACGGCGGGCTTGTGGTCGCGCAGTAGGGCCAGCAGATCGGGGGTTGGTGGTTCGGGTGCACTCCAGGTCAAGCGGTCGCCAATCAGCATCAGTACAACACCGGATTGCCGGGCGTGTTCGATCAGGTGGGCGGGGCTCATATCTCCCCCTCAAACAGGGCGGCCTGTTCTTTTTCGCGTGAAGTGGTTGCGACATTTGCGACACCCGCGACAAGTCCCGTGTTTACTGGGTTTGACGGTTGCGACAGAGTTGCGACAGGTTGCGACAAAGTGTCGGCCGGCTCTGATTTGTCGCAGGTTGTCGCAAAGGTGTCGCACGTTCCGGGGCTAGGTGTGGCGGGCGTTGTCGCGGGTGTCGCAGTTGTCGCAGCGGGGTTTAGCTGAAATTGCTTTCCGTTGCTGGTCAGCAAATAGCGGTGCTCGACCAGGACGGCTAGCAGGCGGTCGCGGGCTTTGGCGCTGCGGCGAACAGATTGGGGGCCTTCTCGTTGTAGTTGCCGGGCATCGAAGGACTGCCAATCTTTCTCTACCAGCCAGGCTATTAACGCTGCGGCCTGCTTCAGGTCAGGGCTAAGGCGTTCCCCCTCGGTGTAGCGCGCCCACTCACCAACCGAGTAGCGGACTATCGCGCAGGCGCTTTGCATGATGCTGTCGGTGATCTCTGGGCACTGCTCAAAACAGGCGAGGACGGCGGCTAGGCGTCTGGCTAGTTCGCCAGCGCGTCCAGCGAAAGGCCGCACGCCTGCCAGATCGCCTAGTGTGCTCTGTTCGGCTTCGGTGGCGTTGTAATGCTCTCGCCAGACTTCTTCGGCCGCCGGGGTTGGCTGCAAGGTGGGCGGTGTCACCTCTCCCGTCTCGGTGTCGATGGCAGCATCGGTTGCCATGATGGCCCGGCAGCGGTCCCAGAAACGATGCAGGCGCGGATCGTTAAATGCGCTGCTGTGCATGCGGTCCGGGGTCAAAAGGCGCGTACCGGCCAGGCTCGGGGCGTCAGCGAATAGGAAGCGCGGCAGGAAGCCTTGGCCTTGCAATAGCGGGTCGTCCAGCGCTTCGGCCACTGTCACAGCCTGCGCCAGCAGGTGAACGCTTAGGCGGCGGTGATAGGCCACGCCAGAGCCCTCGACGTTGCCTCGTGATCGCGTGCGTTCAAAGGTGCCGCTATCAAACGCCTTGACCAGGCCGCCTAGTGTTGAAGCGCGGGTATCGGCTTTCAGTGATGCACCACCAAACAGCTGGCCGCCTTCGTCGGTGTCCCAGCAGGCAGCCGGCATGCCTCGGATAAAGTCGCCTGCAATCGGCTCGAACGTGGCGTCGCTGTATTGCGTGCGTGGATCACTCGGCAATGGATGCTCTGCCAGGTACTCATCACGGGCTTTGCCTTTCAGGTGTGCCGCCCCGTCCTCGATCTCTTTGCACTGCTGGCGGTAGGCGCTGCGGGCTTCGCGCTCGGCGTCGTCGATGACGCGAAACGCCAGGCGGCGGCACTCGCTCTTGCGGTCGCCGCTGTTTGCCAGTGTGAGCAGGAACAGGGAGCAGGGCATGCCGTCCAGGCGATTCAGCGCGGGGGCATTGACGCGGGTTTGAGCCAGGTAGGCAGCGACGCCAATAACGCATTGCCCGGCGATGGCTTCGGGTGCCTGCACATGGTGAGCGATAGCCCTTGCAGCGTCTTGCAGCAGTGTTGGCAGAACATGCACCGGATAGGGCGCGGGCTCGGATGCTTCAGGCATCAGCGGCAACGGCTGGGGGTAGGTGGGATCTGGTATCAGCGTCATAGCTTGCCCTCCTGCCATTGGCGCAGGTCGTTGAAGTCTGTCATGGTCAGGGGTTCGTCACCGCTCCAGGGCGGCAGGATCAGGCCACAGCCCAGCGTCGCGGCGGCGGTAATGGCAGCGGTCTTGCCGGGGTTGCCCTCGGTCTGGCGGTCGTCGTCACCGGCTACGATCAGCAGGGCGTCAGGGTAGGTGCGTTGCAGCTGCTGCCCGACGGCTAACAGGTTGCCGGCGTTCATCGCGCAGGCGACGGGGTGGCCGGTGTTCTCGTGCAGGGTTGCGCCGGTTGCCCAACCTTCGCACAGGTACAGGGGCTGGCCTGCTTGTATCAGTCCCAGCGGGCTACAGCAGCCTTTCACGCGGCCACCAGACAGAAAGCGCTTGCTGCCGTCTGGGTGGATGCGTTGTACGTTCATCAGCTCGCCTTTGTGGGTCAGCGGCACCAGCAGGGCATCACCCAATTGGCGGAGGGCGTGCGGTCGGCATCCCTTGGCGGTTAGGTAGGGGTGTTCTGGATCGGCGCGGCGGGCATCACGCCACAGCTTGCGGGCATACTCGGCGGTGGCCTGCTGGCGCTGGCGTTGCTCTGCCTCCCGTTGGCGTCGGGCCTGTTCCATCTGCTGGCGCAGGTGGTGGGCTTCGCGCTGGTCGGCAGGCTCCCGGCTGGTCCAGGTGTGGCAGTCGCCAATCTTCCAGCTACCAAAGGCACCAGACGCAATGACGCCAGCGTGCAGGACGTACCAGCCGTTATTGCTGCCGGGTCGGTCGCCGGGGACGGTGAAACGATGAATCATGCCGTCTGCTATCGGGTCCAGGTCCATTGCTCCATAGACCGCTTGCGGGGCATCACGGAAGGCGGTTATGCAGTCCATAGCAGCACCTCCAGCGCCAGCAGCAGTATCAGGTCAGGGCCAGCGGGTTGCAGCGCCAGCAACAGGGCGTTGGTTGTTTGCAGGCAAGCCGGGGGCGTCACCGCCTGCCGGCAGTGTTGGTTGGTGGTCATGGTTATGCCTCCGACTGGCTTAGGTAGTACAGCGCGACGCCCTTATGGGTGCGGCCGTGTTCGTCGGTCTGGGTGATGCGTTGGGTACTGATGTTGTGGCCGGCGTCGCGCAGTTCCTTGATGCGTGCGGCGGGCTGCATCACGTTCAGTTTGCTGCGGGCGGTGATGGTGTCCACCGCGCCATATTCCAGGTGCTCCAGCAGTCGTGCGCGTTGAGCGCCAGTACTGGTATTATTGGGGCTGTGTGTATTGGGGCTGGCCTTCGGGTCGGCCTTTTCTTTGCCTGTCATTTAGGCGACCTCCCCCAGTTGCTTGGCGATCCAGGCTTCGACTTCCAGGCTATCCCAGCCAACGGCGCGCGGACCGATGCGGCGGGCCTGCGGAAACGTGCCGGCCTTCATGAAGTTGTAAATGCTGGCGCGCTTGTAGCCGGTTTTCTCGATCACTTCCGGCAGGCGCATGATGTAGCGGGTAGACATAACCAGAACTCCTTTGCGCTTGTTGGCGCTTAATGGGTTGTGGTTATGCATTCAATAGATGGTTGCCTCTGAGGTGTTCTAACTAGAATTGCCGTTGTTCTAGTTAGACTCTGGCGTTCATGCTTTATCTTCTGCATGGGCGGCTTTGAGCCATCTTGCCACTGTGTCTTTGCTGGGGAGTTGCGCGCCGGCTAGGTCGCTCGAGCTCTCCATAGCATCGTACGCTTTGTAAGGCTCGGACAGGTCAAGGTCAGCCATGCGTGCCAGCGCGGCTATGATCTGGGCTACGTTCCGGCGCTCTCTTGTATGTATTGGTCGCTCTTTGTCGGTAGCAAGCCCCTTCAAGTCGGCAGCGTTGAAAAATAGCTTGTCCCTCTCTAGCTGGATCGGGCGGCCTTCCGGCCATAGCAAGTATGAGCTGAACTCTTGTGGAGCGGCAGGGTAGACGCTTTCAACCTCAAGTGCGGTTGGGTTGCCATCTGCGTCGGTCAGGTGTGCTTGCTCGTCGAGCATGAGGTCGAACAGGAGGCCTTGCGGTATCTGAATAGTGATGCTGTGCCACTTGCCAAGGTCTGGGCCGGCAACTTTCTTTCCACTTGGCTCGGTATGTGTTGGGCCGTGAAGCGTGACGGGCGCGTCAATTTTGTAAAAGACGGGTATCTCGCCGTCAACTGCTCGGTCCAGTGCTTCCTCTGCCGTAATGCCGTGAACCTTTGGGTCAAATCGGCGATACAAAACAAGGTCTGATACTTTCATAGCGCCTCCTCAGGCGACCTACTAAATCAACCAGCCAGGCGGGTAGGTGATCCGCTTTTCGCCCCGTCGGGCTAGGCTGGTCGAACTCGGTTAGGCTGCTAGGCCGTCAAGGCGTCGCAATGCCTGTTGGTAGTCCGCCTCGATCTCCGATGCTGCGACCGAGATAAGCATGCATTCTGCTGCGTAGAAGCTCTGTGCCGGTTCTGCCAAGGCCAGCCGTTCGCAGGCTAGATCTACTTCATCGTCAGTTGCGAATGGTCCTAGATACCCATAGGGGCCTCGGAGTATGTCTCCGCGCTGCACGACAAGAAACCGGGTGAAGTCTCCAGCGGAATCGAACTTGGGGTGCGTAGACTTGTTCATTGCTTGCCCTCCATGCTCTTGGCGGCGTGGTAACTCGGCGGCAGAAACCAGTCTTCGGCATCGCCCACAATTTCCGCGCTCCCGGTGGTTTTCTCCAACGCCAGGTCTGCAAGCCAGCCGATTTTGTCAGCCAATGCCCCAAGCGCGTGCAGGCGTCGGCCGGTGCAAGCGTCTGCGGTGGCGCACGCCTCCATAAGCTCGCCGCCCAGGGTGTTTGCTGCGGTTCCTATTTCACCAAGAATGCTATGCAGGAGAGCAGTAGTGTTTTCAGTGGTCATTGTGATTTCTCCAGCGCGCCGCACATTTCGGCTTCTTCGCACAGGTCGTTGCCTGCACTATGAAGGAACCCGGACAAAGCACGAATTGCGTGCGCCAGGCCTTCGCGGTCCTCGTTATTCATGTAGTGCTCAGAACCGTCAGCGCCTAGCAGGTTGGCTATAGCATCAAGCCCGAGTGCAGCGCTTACCGTCCGCTCGCCGTGGTCCCATGCCAGTTTAGGCAGCTTCTTGATATGCTCTTGGTATTGCATGGCGTGTACCTCGTATAGTCGCCGTGTGATAGCCGGGCCACTGCTCCAACAGCGGCCCGGCACCTATCGGATGCCGTCCGGTCATCCAGATTTCTTGAAATTGCCGCGCACTACCTTGCCGCTTGGGGCGGTGGTCGCGTAATGCGCCCAGTCATCCATCATGGCCCGGCGCTTGTCGAACAGATCGCCACGCCGATAAGCCGCCTCAACTGCATTGCCGATGGTATGGGCTAGTGCCTGCTCGCATACGTCGCGCGGGTAATGGGTGGCCTCTGCTGCCCAGTCCCGAAACGTGGAGCGAAAGCCGTGCATGGTCAGGTCGTCACGCTCCAGACGGCGCAGCCCCATCAGCATAGCCATATTGGACAACGGGCGGCCGCGTCGGGCACCAGGGAACACATAGGGGCTGTCATCATCACGGGGCAGGGCTTCCAGCACAGCGATGGCAGCGTCAGATAGTGGCACCCGGTGTTCTTTGCTGGCCTTCATGCGTTCGGCTGGAATGGTCCAGGTGCGGGCCTGCATGTCGATCTCCGACCATTCAGCGTTCAGCACCTCGGCACTGCGGCAGGCGGTCAGGATGGTTAGGCGCATGGCGGCGTGCGTCAGGTTGCCGGCTTCGCTCAGTCGCGCCATAAACGCGGGCAGGTCCTGCCAGGGTAGGGCGGGGTGATGCTTCACCGCTCGCACCTTGGCACGCTTGGGCAGCAGCTTATCCAGGTGTCCGCGCCAGCGGGCTGGGTTCTCGCCATCGCGCAGGCCGCGTGCCTTGGCTGCGTCCAGTACCAACTCAATGCGGTTGCGCACTCGGCTTGCGGTTTCGGGCTTGGTCGTCCAGATCGGTTGCAGGACCTTCAACACCTGCTCGGTGGTTATGTCATCCGGTGACAGCTTGCCGATAACGGGCGATGCATAGGTGTTCAGAGTGTTTTCCCATTGCTGGGCATGCTTGGCGTTCTTCCAGCCGGCGCGATGGGCGGCAATGTAATCGGCGGCCACTTGGTCAAAGGTGATCCGTTTGGCGGCCTCGACAATAGCGGCGGCCTGCTGGGCTTCGCGTTCAGCATGGGCGGCGTCGATAGGGTCAATGCCGCTAGCGATCTGTCTGCGAGCGTCCTCGGCATCCCTGCGGGCGTTCTCCAGTGAACGGCCAGGGTATTTGCCTAACCCCATCTCCCGGCGCTTGCCGTTGATCTGATAGCGGAACACCCACGACTTGCGGCCAGTTTTGCTGACTACAAGGCGCAGGCCGTTGCCGTCCTCATAGGTTCCCGGCTCTGTCAGGCTTTCCACCTGCTTGGATTTCAGCTTGTTTGCAGTCCGGTCCGCCATGCCTGATCCCCCACTTATTCGGCTGATCCCCCATTTGATCCCCCATTAAGATGGTGGAAGGAAACAGGGTGCTTTGGTGCTTGTTGGACGGATGTTAGGCTGTAATGCCCGTGAATGCTAGGCTTTGTTGATTTATTTTGTTCGTTTAGTGGAATTGAATAGACGCTTATAGATTGGTTTTTGTAGGACTGACTCTCCGCCAATAAACAAAAACGCCCAGCCTAGCTGGGCGTTTTTGTTTATCCGGCGAGCTCTCGGTGAGAACCCTCGTTCGACCGAGCCTGCTTGCAGGCGAGGAACGCCGGAGCATCGCGACGGCGGCCCCTCGAAGAGGGGTGAGGCGCGCAGCGCCGAATAATCCCTGACGAAGTCTCAGACGGCACAGTCCCCGGCTCAGCTGGGCGTTTTTGTTTATCCGGCGAGCTCTCGGTGAGAACCCTCGTTCGACCGAGCCTGCAAGCTTACCTGCCATCTCAGGGCCGGGCGGCGTCAGTTCTGCAGCTCGCTTGTCATGACCGTGACAACGCTGGGGCGCTCGGGCAGGCTGCGCGGGAATGCCGAGAGCGGCACCGGCGCGGATATCAGATAGCCCTGTACCTCGTTGCAGCCAGTGGCGCAGATGGCATTGAGCTGCTCGGCAGTTTCAACGCCTTCGCAGACCGTACGCTTGCTGAGGGTGATGGCCAGCTCAGTAATCATCCGCACGATGGCCTGGGCATCCTGTCGGGTCAGCAATTCGGTAATGAATGAGCGGTCGATCTTCAGGGTGTCGAACGGAAAGCAGCGCAAGTACGACAAAGACGAGTAGCCAGTACCGAAGTCGTCCAGTGCCAGTCTTACGCCGGTCTCACGGATGGCGTGGAGCATGGCCAGCGCCTGATCCGGGTCATCCAAAATTACCGACTCGGTGACCTCCAGCTCAAGCCGCTGCGGGGCGAGCTGGTAGCGTTGCAGCAGGGTCTTGAGGTCCTCAAGAAAATGCCCGAACTGTATCTGCATCGCCGAGACATTGACTGAAATGGTCAGCCCTTGCAGTTCGTTGACTGCGGCCCGGCAGGCCTCCTCAAGTACCCAGTGGCCCAGACCGTCAATCAGACCGCACTGTTCGGCAATGGGAATAAACTCGTCCGGTCCGACTCTGCCCAGCTCGGGATGGCTCCAGCGAATCAATGCCTCGGCGCCGACAATCTCCCACTGCGCGAGATCAACCTTTGGTTGCCAGTGAACCTGAATCTGCCCTCGCTCAATGGCGTGTCGCAAACCCTCTTCAATGGCCAGTCTGCGCCGGCTGCGCTCGCCCATTTCCTCGGAGTAGAGCGACCAGCAGCCCCTGCCCGCAGCCTTTGCTGTGTAGAGTGCCATATCCGATTGCACCATCAGATCATCCAGATGAGGACCGCCCGGCGGGCGCACGCTGATACCGATGCTGGCGCCAACGCGAAACTCTCGCTCAGCGACGGTGACAGGGTTACTGAGGTTGCTGATCAGCTTCTGGGCCAGGGTGGTGATCTCTGTGCTGCTCTCAAACTGCCATACCACCAAGGCGAATTCATCGCCGCCGAGGCGGGCGACCAGCATGTTGTCGCCGGCGCAACCGAGCAGGCGGCGGGCGATGACCTGAAGCAGGGCGTCGCCGGTACTGTGGCCGTGGTTGTCGTTGATACTCTTGAAGCGGTCCAGGTCGACCGATAGCAGGGCCAGTGGCTGGTCGCGTTTGACCAGTGCACTGATGGTGTCGCGCAGCTTGAAACGGTTGGCCAGGCCGGTCAGTGAGTCGGTATGGGCCAGGGTTTGCAGCATGCGTTCGTTGTTGACCTTGTCGGTCACGTCGCTGACGATGCCACGCCGTCCGACAAAGCGGCCTTGATCATCCAGAAGAATTTTGCCCGTCAAGGCCAGGTGGCGCACTCCGCGGCGGCCTTGCAAGCTGAGCGGCAGTGCACGGAAGTTCTGGCGACATTCAATCAGTTCGGTGCCTTGCTTCTTCAACTCCGCGCAGCGATCACTCAGCAGCTCCACGAAGCGTTTTTCCAGGTGCTCATTGGGCGCCAGTTCAAGCAGTTCGATCAGCCGCGGCGAAACGTGGTTGAGCATGCCATCGGCGTCTGTTTCCCACAGCGCGTCACCGGCATCCAGCTCGAAGTCCTGAAGCAGCACCGAGAGCATTTCGCCCTGGCGCGAAGCTTTGCGCTGCGCATTGATCAGGTCGGTTGATTTGCGCCACGACAGCAGCGCACCGATGACTACCATCGGCGAGTAGAGTGACAGCAGCAGGGCGAAAGCAAAGAAGTGAGTTTGACCGGTAAACAGCAGGCCGATCAGGGAGGCCAGCGTGTATATGCCGACATAGATGATGCTGGCACGTGGCAGCGGGCTGAGAACAAACCCGCCGGCGCCGATCATTCCTGTTACCAGTGTCGAGATGGTCATCTGCTGCAGGCCACCACTGGTTGGGAACCAGAGGATGATCATCACACCCCAAAGGCAGGCTAGCCCCGCCGCGAGAAGGGTAGAGCGCTTTATTCGGCTTACACCTGACGTCATCAGACCCTTATCCGGCATTCGCCACCAACTGACGCAGGCGAGCAGGCAGCTCAGGGTGAGAGCACAAAACCAGACCCATAGCCCGCTTGGAATATCGGGCGAAAAACTCAGCAGGATGCAGCCGCCGGCGCCGACGTTGGCAAACATCATCGCGGGCGTAACGCGAATTACCGAGGTGAGGTGGGTGCCCCGTAACAGCGCCATTTCGCGCTCGTTACTGCGGTACATTTGCGCGATGTCGTCGCGCAGTGATTCAAAGGTCTGTGAATATGGTTTCAAACGACACCCACCGATGACGTGACTGCATTCTGTCTAGACACTAGCAGAATGCAATCACATCTGACGATAGGCTTTAGGTCGCAGCCGAGTTATTCCCAATCAACCGGACAGGCCCGGCAGCCATGCATGGTGACGTCCAGAAAGGTGCCGTAGTGCAGGCGAGCGCCTTCCAGGTTGGCATCGGTCAGGTTGGCGTGGTTGAGCTTGGCTTCCTGCAGGTTGGCGTCGCGCAGGTCGGCGCCGGCCATATCGGCCTTGGGCAGCCAGGCCATCTCCAGATTGGCGGCGCGCAGCACGGTGCCTTGCATGGTTGCACCGCTGAAACGCGCAAAGTCCAGGCTGGCGCCCGTAAAGTCTGCGCCCTTGAAGCTGGCTCCCTGCGCTGTGAGGTTCCAGCCACTGATGGCCACAAACTGTGCTTCGTCGGCCTGGGCGCCGCGCATGGCGGTTTGCTGCAAGCTGGCACGGGTAAAGTTGGCTCCTTCGAGCCGGGCGTTGTCGAGTCTGGCTTGGTCAAGTACTGCATGACGGAGGTCTGCATCGCGCAGGTCGGAGCCGGTCAGGTCCGCCTTGCGCAGATCCAGGTGGCGGAGATCAGCGCCACGCAGATCAGCACCCTGGCATTGCGTGCCGGGAATCAGCGCGCAGCCGTTCAGCGTGCGAATGTCTTCCTCGGCAATGTCAGCGCTCTGCGCCAGCAACGCGGGGCTGCCCAGTGCCAGCAGACTGGCAGTCAAACGAATAAGCAGTTTCATGCTCTTCTCCATAGCCCTGCCCACCAGGTGGGCAGGGCGTTTCAGGGGGTTACTCGTTGGCCCAGCTGGGCAGCTTGAATACCCAGAACGAGCCGCCCTGAGCGACCGGTTTTGTCAGCTCGGCCATGTCGCCGCCCCACAGTGGAACCGCGCCGCCGTAACCGGTTGTCACGCCGATGTACTGTTCGCCATCCTGCTCCCAGGTGATCGGCGGGGAGATGATCCCGGTGCCGGTCTGGAACTGCCACAGCTGCTCGCCGGTCTCGGCGTTGAAGGCCTTGAAGTAGCCATCGCCGGTGCCGGTGAATACCAGATTGCCACCGGTGGCCAGTACACCGGCCCACAGTGGCAGTGGCTCCTTGTGCTCCCATGCCACGCGGCCGGTCTGCGGGTCCATCGCGCGCAGAATGCCGACGTGATCGTCATACATGCGCTTGATACGGAAGCCCATGCCCAGATAAGCGGAGCCCTTGGTGTAGCTGACTTCTTCTGTCCAGTAGTCCTCCTTCCAGTGATTGGCCGGAACGTAGAACAGACCGGTGTCTCGGCTGTAGGCCATCGGGTTCCAGTTCTTGCCGCCGAGGAACGGCGGGGAGACCTCGATCGCTTCGCTGCGCTCCTGGCCTTCTTCCAGGCGCGGCGGACGCTGACCTGCGTTCTCGATCGGGCGACCGGTTTCCAGGTCAATGCCGCTTGCCCAGGTGATGTTGTCGACAAACGGGAAGGCGTTCATCAGCTTGCCGTCTTCGCGGTTAACCACATAGAAGAAGCCGTTGCGGTCGGCGTGGGCCGTCGCGGGTACTTTCTCGCCGTCCTGCTCGTAGTCGAACAGCACCAGCTCGTTGTTGCCGGAGAAGTCCCAGGTGTCGTTCGGGGTGTGCTGGTAGAACCACTTGACCTCGCCTGTGGTGGCGTCGACGCCGACCTGCCCGGAGGTGTAGAGGCTGTCGTAGTCGTTCGGGTTGCCATCTTCCGGAGTGCGTGCCCAGCCGTTCCAGGGGGCCGGGTTGCCTGCACCGATGATGATGGTATTGGTTGCCGCATCGAAGCTGGCGCTCTGCCAGGGCGCGCCGCCGCCGTGGCTCCAGGCCTCGACCTTGCCGGTCGGCGAGTTCGGATCATCCGGCCAGGAGGGCGCTTTTACGTCGCCGGTGGGGGTGCTGTCTTCGCCGTTCAAACGGCCCATGTGACCTTCGACGAACGGGCGCATCCATACCTCTTCGCCGGTTTCCGGGTCGCGGGCAAACAGCTGCCCGACCACACCGAATTCATCGCCGGAGGAGCCGTGGATCAGCAGCGCGCGGCCGGTGGCCTGGTCCTGCACGATGGTTGGTGCGCCGGTCATGGTGTAGCCGGCCTTGTGGTCGGCGAATTTCTTGCGCCAGACCACCTTGCCGGTGTCCTTGTTGAGCGCAACGATGCCGGCATCAAGAGTACCGAAGAACACCTTGTCTCCGTAGATGGCGGCGCCGCGGTTGACCACGTCGCAGCACGGGCGGATATCGTCGGGCAGGCGATGCGAGTAGCTCCACAGTCGCCGCCCGGTTTTGGCGTCAAGGGCGAACATGCGCGAGTAGGAGCCGGTGACGTAGATCACGCCATCATGGACGATGGCCTGGGATTCCTGACCGCGCTGCTTTTCATCACCGAAGGAGAAGGACCACGCCGGCGTCAGTTTGAACACGTTCTCGTCGTTGACCATGTTCAGCGGGCTGTAGCGCTGGGCGTTCGTGCCCAGGCCGTACATCAGCACGTTGTTGGTGGTCATGTGGTCGTTGGCGATGTCCTCCCAGGTAACCGGGGTGGCCGCAGCAGGGCCCGCGACGAGGCCGAGGCCAGCGGCGAATACCAGGCTCCTGATGGCCTGGCTGACGGGCTTCAGCGCGGGAAGTCTTGTTGTTTTCATGGCAGTTTTCCTGTTGATCGTTGGCGTGTTCAGCGAGGGCTGATCCACGGCTCATGGTGGGCGTGGTGTCAGGGCGCGGATACGGAAAACAGCCCGGGTACGGCGGGAAAATTGCCCGTACCGGTGGCGCTTGGTAGCGGGTGAAAGGTAGCAGGACTTGGGGCGGAGTGAATTTGGCCCAATGAGTATGCGGTGTTCGGTCACAGCCGTCGTAGCCGCTCTAGAACAAGGCTTTCTGGTCGGGTTCGATGTGGTTTCTACTACCAACGAACTAGATCGCGGCCACCAAAGCAGCATTGGGCCGATTGCGGCTGCTTCCTACCATGGCCATCGACAGCAATGCACTTGCGCAATCGATTCGGCCACGAGGTGAGCAGTATGAACCATTACAAGAACGCACTGAAGATGACCGCACTCGGCCTGGCACTGGCCGCCGGTCAGGCGCTGGCCCACGGCAATGTCACCCCTCAGGCAGTAGATACCAAGGGGCTGGAAGAGCTGGGCACGGAATGGCGCGAAACCAACCCCTACCGTGAGGGCCACCCGCAGCACGAGCTGGCGATCAAGGTCGGCGCCTCAGCCTACAACCAGAACTGCGCCGCATGCCATGGTCTGGAAGGCATCTCCGGCGGCATTACGCCCGACCTGCGCTATCTGGAAGTCGGCGACTACGGCGATGAGTGGTTCAAGGAGCGGGTGATCAATGGCTCGGTCCGAGATGGACGCGTCTACATGCCGAAGATGGCCGACTTCCTGAGTCAGGAAGCACTCTGGTCCATCCGTACCTGGCTGGAAAGCGTGGCAGTGGAGCAATAACGCCATGGTCCGCGCCTGGCTGTTTTGTCTCTGCCTGCTGCTGGGACTGCCAGCGCAGGCGTACAACATCACCCACATCCGTGAGTACGACGAAATCGTCGCCTCTGGCGAGCTGCGGGTGGCCCTGTACCAGGACTTCCCGCCCTACAGCTTCATGCAAAACGGCGAGCCCACCGGGGTTGATGTCGCGCTGGCCAAGGCACTGGCCGAAGGGCTTGGCGTCCGCCTGAGTATCCAGTGGATGCAGGCGGACGAAACCATTGACGGTGACCTGCGTAACCACCTGTGGAAAGGGCATTACCTGCGCCCGGGCGAAGTCGCCGATGTGATGTTGCGGGTGCCCTACGATCAGGACTTCAGCAACCGCCGCGATGAGCTTGGTCTGCCGAAGAACGAGCTGGTGCACATGTTCGGGCCCTACCAGCGCGAACGCTGGCAGGCGGCGTTTGACCCAGGCAAGATCGACGCCGTCCCCAGCATCGCCATCTTCCAGTATTACCCGGTCGGGGTAGAGGAAGACTCGGTGCCGTCGTTCTATCTGGGCTCGGTGATGAACGGCCGCCTGGCCGGAATGATTCACCACTACCGCACCCTCAGTGTTGCCTTTGATGCGATGCTCAAGGGCGAGGTCAACGCGGTAATGGGCACCCAGGCGGAAATCGACTGGCTGCTGGCGCAACACCCGGCAGCGGGCATGCAATTGACTGAAAACGCCTACCCGAACATCGGCAAGCAGGTGTGGGAGCTGGGTATGGCCGTCCACGAATCCAACCGTCAACTGGCCTACGCGCTGGGTGATGAGGTGGAAAGCATGATTCTCGATGGCCGGATGGCGGCTATCTACGCGGCGCACGGGCTGCGGTATTTGCCGCCTGATCGCTACGCGCAGTAATCGACTGATCTCCTTTGCCGGCCTCTGGGCCGGCTTTTTTTGTTTGCCTTGCGTTACAGCGACAGTGTTTGTCGTGTCGATGTGCTTCGATGCTGGACACATCACCTCAGGCGTGCTGCTATTGCCCTTATCAGGATGATGGCTATCTGCTCCTAATCGCCATAGTGAAGGACTCACGGCATGGACGACTTTTCTCCCTCGGATCTGAAAACGATCCTGCATTCCAAGCGGGCCAATATTTATTACTTGCAGCACTGCCGGGTGTTGGTCAACGGTGGACGCGTTGAATACGTTACCGATGAGGGCAAGCAGTCTCTCTACTGGAATATTCCCATTGCCAACACCACAACAGTATTGCTGGGGACTGGCACCTCCATTACTCAGGCGGCAATGCGCGAGCTGGCAAAGGCTGGTGTGCTAGTCGGATTTTGTGGTGGAGGTGGGACGCCCCTGTTCAGCGCCAATGAAGTGGATGTGGAAGTGGCGTGGCTATCACCGCAGAGTGAGTATCGACCGACAGAGTACCTGCAGGCATGGGTGAAGTTCTGGTTTGACGATGTGCAGCGGCTGGCTGCTGCCAAACAACTGCAACAGTTGCGCCTTGACCGTATTGAGCGTACATGGCTAGGTAATCGTGCCTTTGACGACGCAGGCTTTACGGTGCCAGCGGAGCGCCTGCGGCACTTACTCAAGGAGGCTGCAGCCCGTAACCAAGAGGCAGGCGACAACACCATGTTGTTGACCGAAGAGGCGCGACTGACCAAGGCGCTGTTCAAACTGGCGGTTGATGCCACTGGCTATGGTGATTTTACCCGCGCCAAGCGCGGCTCGGGTGGCGATCCGGCAAATCGTTTTCTTGATCACGGCAACTACCTCGCTTATGGCCTTGCTGCGACTGCGACCTGGGTGCTCGGGTTACCGCACGGGCTGTCCGTGCTGCATGGAAAAACCCGACGCGGCGGACTGGTTTTTGATGTCGCGGACCTGGTGAAAGATGCCTCCATTCTGCCGCAGGCATTTATATCCGCGATGCGTGGTGATGAGGAGCAGGAATTTCGTCAGGCATGTATTGAAAACCTGAGCCGCAGTGAATCGCTGGACTTTATGATTGAGTCGATCAAAGTGGTAGCGGATGCGCTCGGGGACGGGACGCAATGAATGTCCTGTTGGTTTCTCAATGCAGCAAGCGTGCGTTGACAGAGACTCGCCGTATCCTCGACCAGTTCGCCGAGCGCCGCGGCGAGCGCACTTGGCAGACGCCGATCACCATGGCGGGGTTGCAGACGCTGCACAAGCTGTTGCGCAAGACTGCGCGCAAGAACACGGCGGTTGCCTGCCACTGGATTCGTGGCAAGGATCACAGCGAGTTACTCTGGATTGTGGGCGACGCCCGGCAGTTCAATAGCCAGGGCGCAACGCCAACTAACATGACCCAGCGCGATGTCTTGCGCGCCGGAGATGAGGATGACTGGCACAGTGCCGAAGACATTCGCCTGCTTGCCTGTGTCGCGGCGCTGTTTCACGATTTTGGCAAGGCGGTGCTGGCATTTCAGAACAAGTTACGCAAAAACCTTGCGATTGCTGATCCCTATCGACATGAGTGGATCTCCCTGCGCTTGTTTGAGGCCTTTGTTGCAGGTCAAGAGGATGAGCAGTGGCTGCAGCGATTGGCAGCCGTTGATGCAACGGCAACCAAGGCGTGCCTCAAACTGCTGAAGTGCGACGGACTTGGCGAGCACCGCGGGCCCTTTGCGGGCCTGCCGCCGCTGGCCAAGGCGGTTGGCTGGCTGATCGTAAGTCACCACCGGATGCCCGCGTCGCAGGAAAAATTCAATCACAAGCACATCGAATCTTTGCCTGACGCTATTACCAAGGCGTGGTGCGGCGAGCGCAAGGATGCGACGCAATCCGAGTTGAAACAGTGCTGGAATCTGAAGGCCGGTTTGCCTTTTGACAGCCGTCACTGGTGCGAACATGCCCGTAAGCTGGCCGTACAGATGCTGCGCCGGGTCGGGTTGTTGAGCACAGACTGGTGCATCAACGCCTATGCCATGCATACCGCTCGTATGACGTTGATGCTGGCGGACCATTATTACTCTGGCCAACCCGGGCATGCACGTTATGGCGATGCGGACTTCCCGCTTTATGCCAACACGGATAGGCAGACGAGGGCGCTCAAACAGCGCTTGGACGAGCACCTGATAGGTGTTGAAGTGAATGCCAGCCGCATTCTGCGTAGCCTGCCTCAGTTGACCGGCAGTCTGCCCAGTATTGCCCGTCACAAGGGGTTTCGTCAGCGTAGCGCGGACAGACGATTTGCCTGGCAAGACAAGGCCTTTGACCTGGCTGAGGGACTGCAGCACAAAAGCGCAGAGCAGGGCTTTTTCGGCGTCAATATGGCGTCCACCGGGTGTGGCAAGACCTTGGCCAACGGTCGCATCATGTATGCGCTTTCGAATCCTGCGCGCGGCGCGCGTTTCAGTGTCGCGCTGGGTTTACGTACCTTGACCCTGCAGACTGGACAGGCCTACCGGGATCGGCTTGGTCTGACGGAGCAGGACTTGGCCGTTATGGTTGGCGGCGCTGCCGTCAGGGAATTGTACGAACTCAAACTGCACAATGGCTCCGAATCGGCGGCACCGCTGCTTCCCGAGTGGCAGCACGTTCACTTCGAGGGCAGCATGGTTGATGGCCCGTTACATCGCTGGCTGGCTGAAAGCCCGACTGCGCAGCGCTTGCTTGATGCGCCTGTGCTGGCCTGCACTATTGATCACCTGATGCCTGCAACCGAGGGTACCCGTGGAGGCCAGCAAATTGCGCCCATGCTGCGGCTGATGACTTCCGACCTGGTACTGGATGAGCCGGATGACTTCGGGCTTGAAGATCTGCCCGCGTTGGCGCGGCTGGTCAACTGGGCGGGTATGTTGGGCAGCAGGGTCTTGCTGTCCTCTGCCACCCTGCCACCCGTGTTGATTCAGGGGCTGTTTAACGCCTACCTCGCTGGGCGAGAACAGTATCAACTCAACCGAGGGCAGCCCGGTCGGTCATTGTCTGTGTGTTGCGCCTGGTTTGACGAGTTCACGCCGCTCGCGGGCGAGCATGGCGACGCGGACAGTTTTCTCTGCCAGCATCAGGCGTTTGTCGCCCAGCGCTTGCGCAAACTGGAGAGCAGACAGGCGGATGATAACCGTCGCAAGGCGTTGATTCAGCCGCTGGATATACGCCACGGACTACCAGAGTCCGAACTATTCCGCACTTTTGCAGCCAGCATTCGACAGCAGGTTGTCGCGCTGGACAGGGCGCATTCGATGGCTGATCCGGTTAGCGGCAAGCGGTTGAGTATTGGTTTGGTGCGTATGGCCAATATTCATCCGTTGGTGAACGTCGCACAGGCGCTGTGCGCCTTACCGGCGGCTGAGGACACGCGAGTGCATTTATGCGTGTACCACTCGCAGCATCCGCTACTGGTGCGCTCGGCTATTGAGGGGAAGCTGGATCACTTGCTTGCCAGGCATCAGCCGGATACCTGGTGGGCCTCTGAGCCAGTCAGGCACATCCTTGATGGTAATCCTGAGCAAAATCATATTCTGGTGGTGCTGGCCACACCGGTCGCTGAAGTGGGGCGTGATCATGATTACGATTGGGGGATAGTAGAGCCGTCCTCCATGCGTTCGATCATTCAACTGGCGGGGCGTGTGCGCCGCCATCGACCAGGCAACGTTGCAGCGCCCAACCTCCACTTGCTGGATACCAACCTCAAACACCTGCGCAGCGGCCTTGCGGCCGAAGCATTTTGCCGGCCCGGTTTTGAGAGCAAAGAGTTTCGTTTGCGCACACACTTGCTGCATGAGCTGCTTAGCGATGAGCAGTGGCAGCACATTGATGCCCGCAGCCGAATTCGGCAGCGGGACCAGACTGATCCTGCTGGGAACCTCGTTGACCTCGAACATGAGGTCACTCGCCACTGGATTCAGGGCGCTGGTGACGGCTCACCGCTAAAGGTCATCCCGGCAAGTTTCTGGTGGAAGACGTCTGCCGGACTGACTTCGGTACTTCAGCGTCATCAGCCGTTTCGCTATGACCCCAAAGGGCGTCAACGCTATGTCCTGATGCCGGACGATGCGAGAGCGCGGCTGCACCAGTTAGACAGGGAGGGGCAGTTGGTGCCGGTAGAGAACCTGAAGCATGACATTGTCCTGGAGTTGGCGCCGGGGATCAGCGCCTGGGGTGTGACGGATTATCTGGCAGAGCTGGAGCGGCTCGCAGAACAGCTGGATATGTCAGTTGAGCAGACTGCTCGCCGTTATGGCTGGTTGGATTTGCCAGCGAAAGGGTGTGAGAACGGCTGGACGTATCACCCGGTATTGGGGTTTAACAGAATGGTTTAGTAACGCAGGGAGCTATTTGCATGGAAGAAACGACTGTTGCCTTGACGGCAAGCGACGTGCGGCAAGCAATAAGCGAGTTTATTCAGACCCGCCTGCAAGCCAAGCTCGACAAGCTCAAGGAGGATCAGCACGAGGAGCGAGCAAAACTGTTGGGAGCGCATGAGCCGGAGACTTGGTTGGCAGACGCTGCGCGGCGGGTGGGGCAGATTCAGCAGGTCACGCATGCCATAAAGTACATCCACCCGGATGCGCGCGGCACCAACTTGTTCAATGCTGGCAATCTGTATGTTGGTGATCAGTATGTCGGTACGCATGTTCTGCGCGATGCGTTTGAGCCTGATGTAGTAGGCAATGCCGCCGCCCTGGACGTATACAAATTCCTCCGCGTTGAGGTGGCTGGCCGAAGTCTGTTGGCGCTGGCACTGGAGCGAAACTCCGCGCTGCGAGAGGCACTGTCGGCAGATACCGCCAAAGCCGAGGAGTGGATGACGGCCTTTGCCGGGCTGGTAGAGGCCAAGGGCAAACCGGCTTCGCATACCTTGGCCAAGCAGATGTACTGGCCTCTGGGTAATGGCGAGTACCATTTGCTGGCGCCGTTGTTCCCCAGTTCCCTGGTCAGTGCTGTCTGGCGAGAGGTGCGGGAATACCGTTTCTCAGATCCCGCCAAGGCTGCTCGTGAAGCGGCTCGCAACAAGCTCCCTTTTGCCCATGGCTATCACGAGTATCCCAATGTAGTAGTGCAGAAGTTTGGCGGTACCAAGCCGCAGAATATCAGTCAGCTAAACAGTGAGCGTTACGGCGAGAACCATCTTTTGCCGTCGGTACCGCCCTCTTGGCAATCAGCGGCCATTCGGCCCCCGCTGAATACCGAGAGCATTTTTGTTCGCGGGTTTACCAGTCAGCGCAGCGTGCGGGATGCGATGGACGATCTGCGCAGCTATTTGCAGCGCGTCAAAAACGTCAATAACAAACCAGTGCGCGAGGGCAGGGCGCGGCGAGTGCAGGCTGTGTTTGATGCGTTGCTGCATTATGCGGCTTCGTTGTGGGGCCTTGCCCCAGGGTGGTCAGCCGAGGCGGAGTGCCGTTTGAACGAGGAAGAGCAATGCTGGCTGGATCCGCAGCGAAGCCTTCTGGATGAAGGCTTCGCCGAACGCTATCGGCAGTCCGATTGGCAGGATCAGGTCTGCCGCCGCTTTGCCAACTGGTTTAATGCTCGTCTGTTTGATACGGGCAAAGGCCTCCCCGTTGGTGAGAGCGAGGCGTTCGAATGGAGTCGCCTGCTGGAGCAAGAGCTGACCATGCTGTATAGGGAGTTACGCCATGACTGAAATCAATAGTCTGCTGATATTGCCGCGCCTGCGCGTTCAGGCGGCTAATGCTGTGTCTGGGCCGCTGAGCTGGGGCTTTCCGTCGCCCACAGCTTTCACCGGTTTTGCTCATGCGCTGGAGCGTCGGTTGACCGCTGAGCTGCCCGGCGGCTTTGCCGGAGTAGGCATTATCTGTCATCAGTTCGAACCGCAGGTGTACCGCCCGGCAGGCAGCTATACCCGCGTGTTCTGTCTCACCCGCAACCCGGTAAATAAGGACGGAGCAACCGCCTCTCTGGTGGAGGAGGGCAAAGCGCACCTGGAGGTAACGCTGGTGATTGCGCTGGCCGACTGGGTGCCCGAGGATGATCGTGCATGGGTTCTGGCGAGTATCAGCCGAGTGGCTATGTCCATGCGCCTGGCGGGGGGGAGCCTGCTACCGCAGCGCCCTGGCCCTCCTTATGCACCACGGCTGGAGGAATGGCCTTCGGCCGAGGCTGATCGGCATGATGCATTCAGAAGCTTACGCCGCCACTGGTTGCCGGGTTTTGCGCTCACCCTGCGTGAAGATCGGTTGGCTCAAGGACTGCAACGCCTGCGTGAAACCCGACCCAACGCTACAGCACTGGATGCCTTGCTGGACTTGTCGCGCCTGAATATTGAACCCAACGCCGAACCTGAGCCGAATGGCAGCACCGAGTGGCATGTTCGTCGTCGCGAGGGCTGGCTGGTGCCTTTGCCCATCGGCTATGCCGGTCTTGGCGAGCTGTATGCGCCGGGCGAAGTACTCAACAGCCGGGATGCTGAAACCCCCGTTCGTTTTGTGGAAAGCCTGTACAGCATTGGCGAATGGGTGAGTCCGCACCGTGTTAGTTGTCTGGAGCAGTTGCTCTGGCACCACCAAGCCGACCCTGAAGCCGGCATATACCGTTGTATCAACCGCTATACCGACTATCTGACCGATGCCGCTGAAGGCATAGCATAAGGAGATGTGATCATGGCCAAGAGTGAACTTAAAACCGCATCCGTACTGGCATTTGAACGTAAGCTGGATCCGTCTGACGCGCTATTTAGCGCGGGGCGCTGGGAAGACCGTGACAATGGCGCCCAATGGCCAGCTGTTAGCGTGCGTGAGAAGTCCGTACGCGGCACTATTTCAAATCGCCTGAAAGCTAACGCCCAGGATCCAGCCAAGCTGGACGCGCAGATTCAGTCGCCCAATCTGCAGACGGTTGACGTGGCTACCCTGCCTGCTAATGCAGATACTCTGCGTGCCCGCTTTACGCTGCGGGTTCTCGGCGGTGCTGGAGTCCCCTCTGCCTGCAACAATGCCGATTATCAGGCAGCACTTTTACAGGTGGTTGAAGGGTACACGCAGAGCCAGGGCTTTACGGAGTTGGCCACGCGTTTTGCCTGCAATATAGCCAACGGTCGCTTTCTGTGGCGTAACCGGGTAGGCGCAGAAGTTGTTGAAGTGCGAGTCAGCCATCTTGAACAGGGCAGGGTGGTCGCGAATTGGACTTTCAGCGCGCATGATTTTTCCCTGCGTGGGTTTGAAGCGAGCAATAGTGATCTGGTCGCCCTGGCAGCCGTGATCGAGAGTGGGCTTGCAGCGCCGGATGGTTACGCGTTGCTGGATGTGCAAGCTTACGCACGCATGGGGGATGCACAGGAAGTCTATCCCTCCCAAGAGCTGATTCTGGACCGGGGTAAAGGCAAGAGCAAAACCCTGTATGTGATCGACAATGTTGCTGGAATGCACAGCCAGAAGATCGGCAATGCCTTGCGTACTATCGATACTTGGTATCCGATGGAAGAGGGCAGCATCGGGCCGATTGCAGTTGAACCTTATGGTTCGGTTACGTCAGAAGGGCGTGCCTATCGTCAGCCGAAGCAAAAGGTCGATTTCTACAACCTTCTCGATAACTGGGTGCTCAAGGGGCAAGCGCCTTCTGCAGGGGATCAGCATTACGTTATGGCCACGCTGATTCGCGGTGGTGTATTCGGCGCTTCAGACAAGGATTGAGTCATGGATCATTATCTGGACATACGGCTTCTGCCTGATCCCGAGTTCTCTGCGCCGATGTTGATGAATGCACTGTTTGCCAAGCTGCATAGAACCCTTGCTGCTGATGCGTCTATCGATATCGCGATCAGCTTCCCGGATGCGACCGCGTCGCATCTTGGGCGCGTTATGCGCCTGCACGGTAGTGTTGCCCGGTTGACTGCGCATATGACGAAAACCTGGCTGGGAGGCATGCGAGATCACCTGGAAATAACGCGAGTTGAGCCTGTCCCTCCTATGGCAGTGCCCTATCAGGTGAGGCGTGTCCAAGCCAAATCCAATGCAGCACGACTGCGGAGGCGTTATTTGAAACGCCACCCAACTACAGACTCAAGCTCCGTTGTTGAGCTGATACCAGATAGGGTCGAGCGTCTTTTGGCATTACCGCATCTGCGTATCAACAGCACCAGCTCGGGGCAGCAGTTTCTGCTGTTCATTCAGCAGACCCAAGCGCCAGAAACTCGAACGGGTGAGTTCAACAGCTATGGCCTTAGCAGTACAGCTACGGTGCCTTGGTTCTGACCCTTTTTTAGGGCGCTCCATAACTGCCTTTGAAATCAAATGCTTGGTGTTTTTCTGAAAAAAAGGGAAAACACCAGGCAGGTGGTTTTGCTCTTTAAAAACCAATAATTTATGTGCAAGTATCTCTACTTCACTGCCGTGTAGGCAGCTCAGAAACGCTCGGCGATGACCTCCGGTGCCAAGCAAGTCTTCACTGCCGTGTAGGCAGCTCAGAAAAGAGAAGTCGCATCGAATATCAAACTTGTTTTCTTCACTGCCGTGTAGGCAGCTCAGAAAGCCCCAGCAGCGGATCTGCTGGGCATCTGGAACTTCACTGCCGTGTAGGCAGCTCAGAAACGTGTCGTCGTGGTTCCCGACTACGTTGATGACTTCACTGCCGTGTAGGCAGCTCAGAAAAGTAGCGATGCTCGGTACGTCCCCACGCTTGCCTTCACTGCCGTGTAGGCAGCTCAGAAATCGGCCTTTGTCGCCGGTCGCTGTCCGGGTGACTTCACTGCCGTGTAGGCAGCTCAGAAAAGTCCGGCGCATTGGATGCCGTGCTGGGTAGTCTTCACTGCCGTGTAGGCAGCTCAGAAAAGCTGCTAGCGCTGTGTCCCAGAACTGGGTATCTTCACTGCCGTGTAGGCAGCTCAGAAATGGACGTCGCAACCGCAATGGGCACCGACCTCCTTCACTGCCGTGTAGGCAGCTCAGAAATGCTTGAGCTCAAGCGTCTGTACCCGAAAAGCCTTCACTGCCGTGTAGGCAGCTCAGAAAATCATGCACCCCGTGCAGTTTGCGCAGACTCTCTTCACTGCCGTGTAGGCAGCTCAGAAATTCTAGCGCGCCGGTTGAGACTATCCGCGTCCCTTCACTGCCGTGTAGGCAGCTCAGAAAGTCTTGCCCGTGGACCCTATTCGACAAGCACCCTTCACTGCCGTGTAGGCAGCTCAGAAATGAGAAATGCATATTTATCCCGGGAACAATAACTTCACTGCCGTGTAGGCAGCTCAGAAAGAACCGTAGCCAGCACGGAACAGCACCACAACCTTCACTGCCGTGTAGGCAGCTCAGAAAAAGATGAAATTGACCGGAACGAAGACGCGAAACTTCACTGCCGTGTAGGCAGCTCAGAAAGGTATTGAGCGCGGCATCAAGCCGTGCCTGCTCTTCACTGCCGTGTAGGCAGCTCAGAAAAGCGCTAAACGGCACCATTGATGCGGCTGATCCTTCACTGCCGTGTAGGCAGCTCAGAAAGTCCCATTCCGCCATCATGGTCTCAAGCTCGACTTCACTGCCGTGTAGGCAGCTCAGAAAAGACGGTAATCGCGAACACTATCGCGCAAGAGCTTCACTGCCGTGTAGGCAGCTCAGAAAGTCCAGGCCACCGGCATCAGCAAGGCGTTTCTCTTCACTGCCGTGTAGGCAGCTCAGAAAGTAGTGATCCGGTCAAGAGGCGCAAGCGTCCCCTTCACTGCCGTGTAGGCAGCTCAGAAAACACCTTCCAGCTCACTTGTCTTGATTTCTACTCTTCACTGCCGTGTAGGCAGCTCAGAAAGATAGGTTCCATCAGCGAGCGATAGAGCGACCCTTCACTGCCGTGTAGGCAGCTCAGAAATTCCATCAGCCGCTGCAGTGCCAGCTTCTGCTCTTCACTGCCGTGTAGGCAGCTCAGAAAGCCAACGGATCTCCGCCAGCATCGTAGATCATCTTCACTGCCGTGTAGGCAGCTCAGAAACAGAAGTCCAAAGGCATCAGTGACGCCGGCGACTTCACTGCCGTGTAGGCAGCTCAGAAAACACCGTTGACCAAGGGCACGCTGACAACAAACTTCACTGCCGTGTAGGCAGCTCAGAAAAAGGACGTGATTACCGCGAAGTTCTGGGTTCGCTTCACTGCCGTGTAGGCAGCTCAGAAATGCACCTTGAAGCTGGCCAGCGAGACCGCGCCCTTCACTGCCGTGTAGGCAGCTCAGAAAGGATCAGGCGCTGCCGGTTGTTGGGCGGTGTACTTCACTGCCGTGTAGGCAGCTCAGAAAAGCCGCGCTACCGCTGCGCTGCCGGGGTCCCCCTTCACTGCCGTGTAGGCAGCTCAGAAATACCACGGAGACCAGCAAGCTGTTACGTGCCACTTCACTGCCGTGTAGGCAGCTCAGAAATCCAACGTCTCTGCATCGAAGATCATCGACTCCTTCACTGCCGTGTAGGCAGCTCAGAAAGCGATACTTCTCGCAGGGTGATTCAGGGTCACCTTCACTGCCGTGTAGGCAGCTCAGAAAAGCAGCACGCCGCTGTCACGCGCCTGTGCATACTTCACTGCCGTGTAGGCAGCTCAGAAATGCACATCCTTGAAAACGTCGCCGATCTTGTCCTTCACTGCCGTGTAGGCAGCTCAGAAAAATGGACGGCACGCTGCAGGCCATCACCGACCCTTCACTGCCGTGTAGGCAGCTCAGAAATATCGAACGATCAGAGAATGCTATCCGGCGCACTTCACTGCCGTGTAGGCAGCTCAGAAATTACTCCGGAAGAGTGGGAGTCCGCAGTCCAGCTTCACTGCCGTGTAGGCAGCTCAGAAATGATGCCACCAACCCCATGGGCGGCACCTACGCTTCACTGCCGTGTAGGCAGCTCAGAAAGTTGCCCAGATCACGCAGCTCATACCACTTGCCTTCACTGCCGTGTAGGCAGCTCAGAAAAGCATCTGCACCGCCTGGTACGCCAGCCACTGCTTCACTGCCGTGTAGGCAGCTCAGAAAGGTCCAGCGCCATGCTGCTGACCCAACCGCCCCTTCACTGCCGTGTAGGCAGCTCAGAAAGGCACCCTACACAGTGCAGTTCGCGCTGGAGTCTTCACTGCCGTGTAGGCAGCTCAGAAACGACTCTGACCGGTCGACCACAATGGCGCCCACTTCACTGCCGTGTAGGCAGCTCAGAAACACAAATCCGAGCACTCGAAATGCAGGCGGAACTTCACTGCCGTGTAGGCAGCTCAGAAATGTCTGAGATCCGCGCCGGGCGCAAAGAGTGGCTTCACTGCCGTGTAGGCAGCTCAGAAAATCGGATCAGAATAACCGCCCGGCTTGCCCATCTTCACTGCCGTGTAGGCAGCATAGGTTCGTGGAAAATCTCTTTTATTGTTACGTTATAACAATTATAGTCTGCCCCGCGGTGTGTCAGCCACGCCGTTGCCAATACCAAATCGAAAGGGAGCAGCCATGTTTTCAAGCAAGACGCCTTTGACTCTGGCGCTGGCGGCGGTGGCCGCTGGTGTCTCTTCCGTGCAGGCAGCGGATGCGCCGCTGGATTTGCCGACGCTGACGGTCAGCGCCAGTGCGCTGAATCAGACTCCGGAGCAAATGGTTCAGCCGGCGGCGGTGCTGCAGGGTGAGGACTGGTTTGCGCTGCGTGAGACCGGGCTGGCGGACAGTCTGGAGTCGCTGCCGGGGGTGCGCGCTGCCGGGTTTGGCCCGGGCAGCAGCCGACCGGTGATTCGCGGGCTGGATGGTGCGCGGGTGCGGGTGCTCAGCGACGGTGCTGATGTGCTGGATGCTTCGACTATCAGCCCGGACCACGCGATCAGCGCCGATACCGCATTGATCGAGCGGGTGGAGGTACTCAAGGGCCCGGCCACGCTGTTGTACGGTGGCGGTGCGATTGGCGGGGTGGTCAACCTGATCGACCGCCGGGTGCCGACCTACGTACCCGAGCGCGGTTACGAGGGTGAGATTGATCTGCGCGCCAATACGGTTGCCGATGAGCGCGCGGGTTCTGCGGGTCTGACGTTGGGTACCGGTGCCTTTGCCATGCGTATCGAGGGCGGCAAGAGTGAGGCTGATCCCTATCGTATTCCCGGGCACCCCTCCCGTCAGGAAGGCGCCTACAACGATACCGATACCGGTTCTCTGGGGCTGAGCTGGATTGGTGAGCAGGGTTATCTGGGCCTGGCCTACAGCCGTCAGGATCGCGAATACGGTTTGCTGGCGCACGAGCACGCCGACTGTCACACCCACGGCCCTGATTGGCACTGCGGCGGTCATGACGATCACGACCACGACGATGATCACGACGACCATGATCATGACCACGAACACGCCGATGCCTGGATCGATATGGAGCAGCGCCGCTGGGATCTGCGTGGCGAATACCAGAATCCGTTTGCCGGGGTAGAACGTGTACGCCTGCGCGTTGCCGATACCGACTACCGCCACGTCGAGATGGAAGGTGATGAAGTCGGAACCCGCTTTACCAATCGCGGTACAGACGGGCGTCTGGAGGTTACTCACGCCCCGGTTGCCGGCTGGCGCGGGGTGATCGGCACCCAGCTGACTCGTCGCGACTTTGCCGCCGAAGGGGAGGAGGCGTACGTTCCGGCGACGCTGACCCACAACCGCGCGCTGTTCCTGCTGGAAAGCTATGAGGCCGGCGACTGGTTGTACGAAGTCGGTCTGCGCCAGGAATGGCAGTCGGTCGATGTGAAGCAGGGCAGTGACGACGCTGACCATCGCGGTACCTCGCTGTCGTTCGGCGCGTCCTGGCAGTTTCAGCCGGACCTGGCGCTGTACGGTTCGCTGTCGCGCTCACAGCGTCTGCCGACCGCCGAAGAGCTTTATGCCAACGGCCCGCATGCGGCGACCCGTACGGTAGAACTGGGTGACCCGGATCTGGATCGGGAAACTGCGATCAACGCTGAACTCGGTCTGCGTCGTACCCGTGGCGCGGTCACCTTTGATGTCAGTGTCTACCGCAACGAGGTGGATGACTTCATCTACGCCGCTGATACCGGGGCTGATCCCGGCGCGGGCTATCGCGTCGTTGAGTACCGCCAGGCTGATGCCGTGCTGCAGGGGCTGGAAGGCAGCGTGAGCTGGCAGGCAACCGCGGCGACCGGGCTGACCCTGTTCGGCGATAGTGTGCGTGGCCGTCTGAAGGACGGTGGTGATCTGCCGCGTATCCCGGCTGATCGGGTCGGCGTGCGGCTGGATCAGCGTCTGACTGGGTCAGTGTCTGCGCAGCTGGAAGCGAGTCAGGTGATGCGTCAGGACAACACCGCCGACTACGAGACCGAGACAGGCGATTACACCCTGCTGGGCGCTGGCGTGAACTGGCGTGGACAGCTGGGTGAAAGCGATCTGCTGCTGTATCTGCGCGGCAACAACCTGCTCAACGAGAAGGCGCGTCAGCACAGTTCGTTCATCAAGGATGAGGTGCTGCTGCCGGGCCGCAACCTCACGGTTGGCGCGCGTTTCGTGTTCTGAGGCGGGCGGGTAGTGCTACCAAGGGAGTAAGGAAATTACCCCTGCGAGCAATTGTTGGTATTGGGCTCTGAGCCAAGAATCGTGGCCAGAAGCAGGAAATTTTCCCGTTTCATCGTGTGGGACGTGCCGAGCGGCAGCGAGTATCGCTCGGCACAACCCGACTGCGCCAATACAACAACATCTCAGAGGTAGCAGCAATGACCAAACATGCCCGCTCTTCCTTTCTGTTGACCACGCTGGTTGCCGCCATGAGCGTCGCCGGCGTGGCCGCAGCCAATGTCACCAACGACGATATCCGTGCCGATGCCACCAACAACAGCCAGGTGGTCACCAACGGCATGGGTCTGCAGGGTCAGCGTTACAGCACCCTGGACATGCTCAATACCGAAAACGTCAGCAGCCTGCAGCCGGTCTGGGCTTTCTCGCTGGGTGGCGAAAAGCAGCGCGGTCAGCAGTCCCAGCCGATGATCAAGGACGGCGTGATGTATGTCACCGGTTCCTACTCGCGGGTCTTCGCGGTTGACGCCCGCACCGGTGCGAAACTCTGGCAATACGACGCCCGCCTGCCCGACGGCATCATGCCGTGCTGCGACGTAATCAACCGTGGTGTAGCCCTGTGGGATAACCTGGTGATCTTCGGCACCCTGGACGCCAAGCTGGTCGCCTTGGACAAGGACACCGGCAAGGTTGTCTGGCGCAAGACCGTTGCTGACTACAAGGCCGGCTACTCGATCACCGCAGCTCCGCTGGTGGTTGACGGCAAGCTGATCACCGGCGTCTCCGGTGGTGAATTCGGCGTGGTTGGCAAGATCGAAGCCTACAATCCCTCCAACGGCGAACTGCTGTGGACCCGTCCGACCATCGAAGGTCACATGGGTTACACCTACGAAGACGGCAAGGCCGTCGAGGCCGGTATCTCCGGTGGCGAAGCAAACCAGAGCTGGCCGGGCGACCTGTGGAAGACCGGTGGCGGCGCGCCGTGGCTGGGCGGCTATTACGATCCGGAAACCAACCTGCTGTTCTTCGGCACCGGTAACCCGGCACCCTGGAACTCGCACCTGCGCCCCGGCGACAACCTGTACTCGTCTTCGCGTCTGGCTTTGAACCCCGACAACGGTCAGATCGTCTGGCACTTCCAGACCACCCCGCATGACGGCTGGGACTTTGACGGTGTGAACGAACTGATCTCCTTCAATTACGAAGAAGACGGCAAGGAAGTGAAAGCGGCCGGTACCGCCGACCGCAACGGCTTCTTCTACGTGCTGGATCGCACCAACGGCGACTTTATCCGCGGCTTCCCGTTCGTAGACAAGATCACCTGGGCAACCGGTCTGGATGAGAATGGCCGTCCGATCTACGCCGATGATTACCGTCCGGGCGCACCGACTGAATCCGGCGATGCCGGCCGTCAGGTGTTCACCGCACCGGCCTTCCTCGGCGGCAAGAACTGGATGCCGATGTCCTACGGCCAGAACACCGGTCTGTTCTACGTCCCGTCCAATGAGTGGGGCATGGACATCTGGAACGAATCCACCACCTACAAGAAGGGCGCCGCCTACCTGGGTGCCGGCTTCACCATCAAGCCGCTGAACGAGGAGTACATCGGCGTCCTGCGTGCGATGGATCCGAAAACCGGTGAGGAAATCTGGCGTTACCAGAACGAGGCTCCGCTGTGGGGCGGCGTGCTGAGCACCAAGGGCAACCTGGTGTTCACCGGTAACCCCGAGGGCTACCTGATGGCGTTTGACTCGCGTAACGGTGAGAAACTGTGGCAGTTCAATACCGGTTCCGGCGTGATCGGCTCACCGATTACCTGGGAGATGGACGGCGAGCAGTATGTCTCCGTCATGTCCGGCTGGGGTGGTGCGGTACCGCTGTGGGGTGGCCACGTTGCCGAGCGGGTGAAGAACTTCACCCAGGGCGGCACTCTCTGGACCTTCAAGCTGCCGAGCAGCGCGGCAGTCAGCCAGCGCTAAGCAGTCGGGAGTGCGCCTAGGCGTACTCCCGCATCCTGCCACCGGGCGCGTCCTGCGCCCGGTTCTTCGCCGCCTGTCGCGGCAATTTACTACTTTGGTACCGGTTTGCCGGGCGCCCTCTCAGGCTGCGTTAACCTGAGCACTGGCTTCTACCCTGCGTGACCTGCCGTGCACCCGATACCGCTTGCCTCCCTGCCTGCCGACCAGCGCGACTACCAGTTGTACCGCGCCAGTAACGGTCTGCTCTGTCTGCTGATTCACGACGCCCACGCCAGCCAGGCGACGGCGGTTTATCAGGTTGCCGCCGGCAGCCATGCCGAGCCCGATGACCTGCCGGGGCTGGCGCATCTGCTCGAACACATGCTGTTTATGGGTTCGCAGCGCTGGCCTGAGCCCGGCGCGTTCCCGGCCCGGGTAGCGGAGTGGGGCGGGCGCTTCAATGCCAGCACCGCACCCTATGCCACCCGTTTTTTCTGCTCGGTCAGCCCGCAGGGCCTGCAGCCATGCCTGGCCCAGCTGACCGACATGCTGGCGGCACCATTGTTTGCCCCTGAACAGATCGAGCAGGAACGGCGGGTGATTGACGCCGAGTTCAAGACCCGACTGGCCGACGATGACATCCATGCCCAGGCGGTGCTCGCCACGCAGGTGCAATCGCAGCATCCACTCAGCCGCTTTACCGCCGGCAATGCGCAAACACTGGCGGGGGACGCGGCTAGGGTATCCGAGCGGCTGAGCCAGTGGCACGCCATCCACTACCGTGCGGGAAGCATGGCGCTGGTGCTGCACGGGCCGCAGGCGCCAGAGCAACTGCTGGCGCTGGCACGGGACAGCGCGGAGCAACTGCCGGCGGGGCGCGCGCCTGAACCTTTCGTCCTGCCGCTGTTTGCGCCAGGCCAGTTGCCGCGTCAGGTGGAATGGCAAGGTCGCAGCAGTCAGCCGCAGACGGTGTTGCTGTATCCCCTGCGCGAGTGTGATTCGCACGGCGCTGCAGCGCACTGGCTGGATGAATGGCTGAACAGCCCCTCGCCCGCAGGCGCGCTGGGATATCTGCGCGATCGCGGTTTGCTCGATGAGTTGCGCGCCTCGCTGGAGCCGGACGTCGGCGGTCAGGCGCTGCTGCGTATCGAGTTGTACAGTGCTGACGCCGAGCCCGAACAGGTGCTGGCCGGCCTGGACGGCTGGCTGCAGGCCATGCGCAGCAAGGACCCGGCCGAGTGGCAGCAGGCGGCGCGTCGGGCTCTGGCGCAGACCGCCTTTGATCTTGGCCCGCAGGGTGACATGCTCGACAGCTGCCGTTGCTACGCCGATCGGTTGCTGACGCTGTCGGCGGAACAGGTACTGGATGTGGCTGGCGTTGCGCTGCCGACTCTCGGCCTGGCCGATTGGCAGCAACTGCTCAGCCAACTGAATCCGACCAACCGTTTACTGTTGCAGCGCCTGCCAAGGCTGCCAGGCGACGAGCTGTGTGCGCACACCGACACCCGCTGGCAGGCATGCGCGTTGCCGCCTAGCCCTGCGCCGACCGCCAACCTGGCCGGTCGGCTCGGCCCCTGCCTTGGTCCGCTGGCCGAGGCACCCAAAGGGCTGCGCTGGTCATCGGTCGCGCCCGGTCTGCGTCTGCAACGCTTTAGTCCGCAAGGTGGGGCGTTGCGCACCCGACTGGCATGGTGCTGGGCAGACAGTTCGGCAACACTGGCCGAGCGGCGCTGGCTGCAGGCTTGCTGGACGCTGCAAAGCGAGGCGCTGGAGCGTTGGGGCGCGCGGGTTGGCGTGGGGCTGCAATGGTCGCTGGCGCCGGGCCAACTGGTGCTGGATGTGCGTGGTCCGCAGGCCCTGTTGCCTGGCTTTGTGCGCGAGCTGCTGAGTCAGTTGCAGACGCCGCCTGCGGCCAGCCAGCTGCCTTTGATCGAGCGTCGCAGTCGTCGCTGGTTGCAGGACGAGCAGGACGCCTTGCCCGCCTGGCGGCTGCTGCAGACGCTGGAGCAGGAACGCTCGACTCAGGCCTTGCGGCTGCGCGACCCGTTGGCGCTCTGGCAGCGGCTGTGCGGGCAGGCGCAGATCATCTGGCTCAAACCCGACGGCTGGCCGGAGGCCGAGCGCTCGCAAGTGGCCAAATTGCTGATCAATCTGTGCCCGAGTCTGATGCAGCCGTTTGCCTGGCGCTGTCCGTTGCCGCAGCTGCAGCCGGGGCAGCTGCAGGTCAGCGAGGTCAGCAGCAAGCACACCGACCGCGCCCAGCTGCTGTATCTGCCGGCTGAAGGCGACAGCCTGCTGGAAGCGGCCTGCTGGCGTCTGCTGCACCACTTGCTGGCTGATTCCTTCTTTGCCGAGCTGCGCACCCGCCAGCAGCTGGGCTACTGGGTAGTCGCGCGCCTGCATCGCCGTGCCGGCCGCCCCGGTCTGTTGCTGCTGGTGCAGTCGCCGGACCGTTCACACCGCTGCATCGAATCGGCGGTAGACCGCTTTCTGGAGCAGAGCCTCAAGCATCTGGGTGCCCTGTCTACCGTTCAATTGCAGGACCATGCCGTGCACCTTTCGCAGTTGCTGGAGCAGTATCGGCAGCACCCGCAGCAGGGTTTTGAGGCGCACTGGGAAGACTGTCTCTGGCAGCGCGAAGATCAGTTGGTGGCAGAGCGGCAGGCGTTGCTGCAGCTTGACGCCCTGCACTGGCGCGCATTCGTCAGTCGCCTGCCGCACAGTGCGCGTTGGCGCCTGCTCAGTCGGCAGGCCGGGGCGGACTGAAAAAGGCGCATGTGTACTACCTAGGTAGGTTGTAAATACAACCTGCCGCCGGCGATTTTCTTCGTCGCTTGGTCGCACACACCAAAGGGCAATACAACCGCCGCTCATGGCCAATGGGGGCGGGCAGGGGGCTTTCTGATAATCGGCGTGACGCTTCAGTCACTGATTACATCGGAGAGCACCATGTACAAGAACAAGATTGCCTGCACCCTGCTGACCCCCATCGCCCTCGCGTTGCTGAGCGCGCCGGCCTCCGCCGCCATTACCCTGTACGACGAAGACGGCACCACCTTCTCCGCTGACGGCTACGTCAATGCCTTCTACGTTCAGACCGACACCGACAACATCAATGACGACCTGGACCGCGATCAGGCCCGCGTCAAGATGGGCTTTCTGCCGAACTACATCGGCTTCAACATGGGCAAGGACATGGGCGACCTGACACTCGGCGCGCGTTCGTCGTTCTGGGTCACCATCAACGACAGCGAAACCAACGGCACCGCGACCGCCATCGACGTACGTCAGTTCTACGGCACTATCGGCGGCGACTGGGGTGAAGTGCTGGTCGGTAAGGACTTCGGGCTGTTTGCCCGCTCCAACATCCTGCTCGACGAAATGCTCGCCGGTTACGGTCAGGTCAGCGACACACTGGGTCTGGTCGACGGCGGCGGCGTGTCCTTCGGCAACATCGGCAGCGGCTACCCGTACCCGTTCCCGACCGCTCAGATCACCTACCGCTCGCCGGTCATGGGTGGCCTGCGTGTTGCCGCCGGTATCATGGACCCGGTCGACACCAGTGACGACAGCGCTGTCGGCAAGAACTACCAGGACGCACCGCGTTTCGAAACTGAAGTCACCTACCAGTTCGATCTGGCTGGCGCCGATATCTACAGCTGGGTGAACGCCGGCTACCAGACCTCCAAGAACACCGACAGCACCGTCGACGACGTGACCTCGCAGGGTTTTGGCTACGGCGTCCAGGCGAAGATGGGCGCCCTGTCGCTGACCGCATCCGGTTTTGACGCCGAAGGCATCAACCCGTTCTTCACCAACAATGCGGGCGAAGCGGTACTGCGTGAAGTTGACAGCACTGGACACCTGTTGCAGGGTTCCTACACCTTCGGCGGCAAGACCCGGTTGGCGCTGTCCTATGGCAAGACCGAAGACGACGGCAATGGCCTGGGCGTTGCCGCTGACTACGAAACCCGCGCCATCGGCCTGTTCCACAGCATCAACGAGCACCTGACGCTGGTAGCCGAGTACAACCAGTTTGAGATCGAAGACCGCACCAACAGCGTCACCATCGAAGAGACCGACTCCGTCGCTCTGGGTGTTGCCCTGAGCTGGTAAGAGCCTTCAGCAGTACCGGCCCCCGCCTGTGTGAGCAGGCGGGGGTTTTTGTTTCTGGGACGGCCGAGTTCCAGCTTGGCTGCGGGGCTTCGGCGGGGCGCTCATGGTGGAGAACGCTACGCGATTCTCCACCCTACGGCCGCCGCCAGCCCCGCACCTCAACCATGTAGGATGGAGAACGCCGCAGGCTTCTCCGTCAATCACCAGCCCCGCTCCGCGTCGTCCCCAAGACCTACCAATCCAGTACTGAAGTAGCATAGGGCCGGGGCTTGCCTGCTCTCTAGAATCGTTGGCATGAACCCGATTTCCGGTATGCCCGACTTCAGCACCCAGCCGCTCGACGACTGCTTCCGCACCGCCATGACCGAGGCCACCGACCCGGACGCTGCGGCGCAGGATCTGGCGCGTCAGCTGCTGCACCCGCATCTGGGCTGCGTGCTGTTCTTCTGCTCGGCGGAATATCCGCTCGACCAGCTGGCGACCGCGCTGGATCAGCACTTTGGCGGCGTCATGCTGCTGGGCTGCACCACCGCCGGAGAAATCAGCGCCGCAGGATATGGCCGCGGCTGCATCAGCGCGGTCGGGCTCGACCTGCGCACCTTTGCGGTCGACTGCACGCTGATCCGTGGACTTGAGAGCTTCAGTCTGGTTGAGGCGCAGCAGGCGGTAGAGCGGATGCTGGGTCACTGTCGGCAGGTCAATCTGGCACCGGTCAAGGATCACACCTTTGCCCTGACCCTGCTCGATGGTCTGTCCAGTCGCGAGGAGCTGGTGCTCAACACCCTGAGCGCCGCGCTCGGCAGCATTCCCCATTTCGGCGGTTCGGCCGGCGACGACAACCACCTGAGCCACACCCACGTCTACTACCAGGGCCGCTTCGTTACCGGCGCCGCCGTGGTGGTGATGGTCAACACCTGGCTGGACTTTGAGGTGTTCACCACCCATCACCTCAAACCCACCGACAGCAAGCTGGTGGTGACCGACGCCGACAGCAGCACCCGTACCGTACTTGAACTGAACGCCGAACCCGCCGCCGAGGAATACGCCCGGCTGGTCGGCGTGCCGGTGGATGAGCTGAGCGGCAAACACTTCGCCCTCGACGCGCTGGCGGTGCGCATTCGCGACCAGTTCTACGTGCGCTCGATTCAGCGCGTCAATCCGGACCGCAGCCTGACCTTCTACTGCGCGGTGGATACCGGCATCGTGCTGACCGCGATGACACCAGGCGAGCTGCTGCCCAATCTGCGCCTGCGTTTTGAGCAGCTGCGTCAGCGTCTCGGTGAACCGGTGCTGATCCTCGGCTGCGACTGCTTCCTGCGCCGCATGGAATCCGAGCTGCGTGGTGAAGATAAGCGCATGTCGGAGTTTCTCGCTGCCAACCGGGTGATCGGCTTCAACACCTACGGCGAGCAGTTCAACGGCATGCACATCAACCAGACCTTCACCGGGGTGGCCTTTGCATTCCCGCGTTGAGTTGCCGCTGCATGACCCGGAGCTGCTGGCCGAGCTGGAGGCGCTGCGGGCGGAAAACCGCAAACTCAAACGCATCAACGCCGCGCTGATCGAACGGGTCGAATCCAGTTCCAGCCAGCGCACCGAAAGCTACGCCGCGTTTCAGCACTCGGTGGAATTGGCCGAACAGGTGCGTGAACGCACTCAGGCGCTGAACGACACCATGGCCGAGCTGCAGGCCAGCAACCGCCTGCTGAGCGATGCGCGCGCGCGCGCCGAAAAGGCGCATCACTATCTGATCGACGCCATCGAAAGCGTGCCCGATGCCTTCGTGCTGTTCGACGAGAACAAGCGCATCGTGCTCTACAACCGCCGCTTCGCCGCGTTCTGGCAGGGCACCGGCGTGCGCATTACCGAAGGCACCTCGCTGGGTGAGGTCAAGCGCATGGCGCTGCGTGCCGGGCTGATTGTCGACACCGACGCCGCTGCCGACGGCCATCTGCTGCACCAGCTGCGTGACCAGCGCTGGATGCAGGTCAGCGAACGGCCGACCCGCGAAGGCGGGCTGGTGATCATGTACACCGACATCACCGACCTCAAGCAGTCCGAGAAAGCGCGGCGCGAGAAGGCGCTGGAGCAGAAGACCCGGTTGCTGCAGCGTACCGTCGACAGTCTGTCCCAGGGCGTCGCCGTGGTGAATGACGAAGGCGCGCTGGAAGTCTGGAACGGCCGCTTCCTGGAACTGGCCGGGCTGGCGCCGATTGAAGCCCACCGCCCCTTTGATGAGGTGATGGAAGACAGCGAGCTGGAGCTGTTCACGCCCTATAGCCGCACCGAGCAGGGCGCGCCGGTGCTGACCTGCGAGCAGCATCTGGGCAATGGCCGGGTGCTGGAGGTGCGCACGCATCCCATGCCCACCGGCGGCTTCGTCAACACCTTTACCGACATTACTGAGCGCGACCTCTACGCCCGCGCGCTGGAGGACAGCGAGCGCTGGGTCAGGCTGATTACTGACCATGTACCGGCGCTGATCGCCTACGTCGGTGCCGATCTGACCTACCAGTTCACCAACAAGGTCTATGAAGACTGGTACGGCTGGGCGCGTGGCGAGATTCTCGGTCACAGCCTGCATCGGGTGCACAGCGCCGAGCAGTACGCCCGCCTGGAGCCATACATCGCCCGGGCTTTCAACGGCGAAAGCGTCAGCTTCGAGTTTGCCGAACCCAATCTGGACGGCCACCAGCGCTACCTGCTGCGCTCCTATGTGCCGAACCGTGACAGCGAGGGCGAGGTGGTCGGCATCTTCGTCATGATTCGCGACATCACCGAGCGGCGGCGCACCTCCGAGGCGCTGCATCAGGCCTATCAGCATCTGGAGCAGCGCGTGCGCGAGCGCACTCAGGAGCTGACCGAAGTAAACAGTCAGATGCGCCAGGAGATCCGCGAGCGCGCCGAGGCCGAAGCGCGCCTGCGCGAGGCCAAGCGCGAAGCCGAGCAGGCCAACCTGTCGAAAACCAAGTTTCTCGCCGCCGTCAGCCACGACCTGCTGCAGCCGCTCAACGCCGCCCGGCTATTCACCGGCGCGCTGCTGGAGCAGCAGGTGCCGGAGGGCAGTGCATCGCTGGTGCGGCAGGTCAGCCACTCGCTGGAGGATGTCGAAAACCTGCTCGGCACGCTGGTCGACATTTCCAAGCTGGACGCCGGGGTCATCAAGCCGGATATCAACGCCTTCTGCCTCGACAGCCTGCTCGACAACCTCGCCAACGAATATCGCCAGCTCGCCGCCAGCGAAGGTCTGCAGCTGAGCTTTGTGCCGTGTGGTGCGGTGGTGCGCAGCGATGCCCAACTGCTGCTACGCATCCTGCGCAACTTCCTCACCAACGCCATCCGCTACACGCCATCCGGGCGCATCCTGCTTGGCTGCCGTCGCCATGCCCACGGCCTGCGCATCGAAGTCTGGGACACCGGCATGGGTATCCCGGAAGACAAGCTGCAGGAGATTTTTCAGGAGTTCAAACGGGTCAACCCCAGCGCCAACACCCGCGACCGTGGGCTGGGGCTTGGTCTTGCCATCGTCGACAAGATCGCCCGCATGCTCGGCCATCGCATCCGTGTACGCTCGGTCGAAGGCCGTGGCTCGGTGTTCAGCGTGGATGTGCCGTTCGGCCGCCTGCAACCGACCGTGGTGCAGGACGAACCGGTCACCGCCCGCATCGGCGAACGCCTGCCGGGCTCCACCGTCTGGGTGCTGGATAACGATGCCGCCATCTGCGCCGGCATGCGCACGCTGCTGGAAGGCTGGGGCTGCAACGTCATCACCGCGCTGTCGGAAGAAGACCTCGCAGCCCAGGTCGACAACTTCCACGCCCAGGCCGACCTGCTGATCGCCGACTACCACCTCGACAACGACGTCAACGGCGTCGACGTCGTCCAACGCATCAACGCCCGCCGCAGCTCACCGCTGCCCGTGCTGCTGATCACCGCCAACTACAGCAACGCGCTCAAGCTACAGGTGCGGGAGTTGGGGCATGTGATTTTGCACAAGCCGGTGAAGCCGATGAAGTTGAAGACGGCGATGAGTCATTTGTTGGCGGTGAGTGGGTGATCTTTGGGTCGCCCTGATAAATACAGCAAATCGTGCCCTTTGCTGGTTTTGTGGTCTCTTCGATATGCGTGCTCGGCTTTGGTATTTAAGGCTCACTTCCTCGCATTCATTGCGATTCCTTTCGCCTTTCTGGCGAGTCACTTTTCTTTGTGTGGCCAAAGAAAAGTAACCAAAAGAAAGGCCACCCGGCTGCGCGGCCCTTCGGGTTCGCTGCGTTGCTCGGCCTGACGGGGAGTCGTAAAACTCGTCGCTGCGCTCCTCAGACAGCCTACGACTCTTTTTCCCGTCAGCCCTGCGCTACTCGCCCGCGCAGACGGGGGTATTGGTCCGTGCGCACCTCATCCCCCGTCGCAGGAACATGCACTACGGGAAGGCCGAGTTCCAACTCGGCCATGACGTTGCACGGCGGTTCGCTGGTCGAGCGGGAGCTCGACCGTCCCGTGTGTGTGGTTTTGATTACGGAGGATAGGGTCGAGTGCGCACGGCCCCAGATCCCGTTTACGCGGGCGAGTAGCGCAGATTTATCGGGAAAAAGAGTCATAGGC
>NZ_NBYK01000005.1:0-9412 GCF_002197985.1 Halopseudomonas aestusnigri | reverse complement strand
GGAAGGCGAAATCAGGACGACAAGCCGACGCAGATAATTATCAACGCTGCGGAGGTACCGCAGCACCGTTTGACGGGAAGGCCGAGTTCCAACTCGGCCACGGCGTTGCACGGAGGTTCGTCGGTCGAGCGGGAGCTCGACCTTCCCGGTTGGGGCGACAGGATTCAGCCCTGCTCAGCGCCGCAAATACGCACTGAAATCCACATCACTCGCCGACAAAATCGCCTGCACCCGGTTATGCACATTCAACTTGCGCAGAATCGCCGACACGTGCGCTTTCACCGTGGTTTCGGCGATGTCTAGGTGGTAGGCGATCTGTTTGTTGGACTCGCCCTTGGCCATGCGCTCGAGCACGAGCAGTTGCTTTCGGGTGAGGGCGTAGAGCAGTTCCGGGGAGATGGGGTATTCCTCGGGGTTGCGGCGGGTGATGGTGTGGTTGGCGCGGATGATGTCTGAGGGCAGGTAGACGTTGCCGTCGAGTATCTGCTCGATCGCTTCGGTCATTTGCGCGCGCGGCGAGGATTTGGTGATAAAGCCGACTGCGCCGTAGGTGATGGCCTGCAGCACTACCTGCTTGTCTTCCTCGGCGGAGACGATCACCACCGGAATCGACGGCGACTCGTTGCGCAGCGTGATCAGGCCATTGAGGCCGTGCATGCCGGGCATGTTCAGATCCAGCAGAATCAAATCCAGGTCGTCCTGTTCCCGGGCTATGGCCAGAGCACTGTCCAGGTCGCAGGTTTCCAGCAACTCGCTGCCGGGAAATCCGCTACTGATGACATTGCAGATGGCCTCGCGAAACAACGGATGATCATCAGCTATCAGTATCTTGTACATGGCTTGGGCAACCTGTTTTTGTTGTATTTGGTCATGCCGGGCAACGCTGGCCCGGTGGTATCAGTTGGTATTACACCCCCGGTGGGGCGTCTTGCAAATGATACATTCGCACAACGAACCGGTACTAAAGTAGTAAACCCGGCCCGGAGGGCCGCAAGCCGCAAGCCGCAAGCGAAAAGCGGCGCGGCCGCCTGGTGTGCAGCTTACCCCCGCACCGCCGCGCGCTGCGGGTTGAAGGTCAGCACCGCCGCCAGGCTGAACAGCAGCCACAAGCCCAGACACACCAGCAGTGCGGTCAGGTTGAACTGCTGATACAGCGCAAAGCGCACCAGCTCGACCGCGTGGGTGAACGGGTTGAGCGCACACAGCCAATACAGCCACTCACTCGACTCGCGCATCTTCCACAGCGGATACAGCGCCGACGACAGGAAAAACAGCGGGAAGATGACGAAGTTCATCACCCCAGCAAAGTTCTCCAGCTGACGAATCCCGTTGGACAACAGCAGTCCCAGCGAACTGAGCAGCAGCGCCGCCAGCAGCAGGGCGGGTGCGGCGGCCAGCAGGCCCCAGAGCGGCGGACGAATGTCGAAGCACCAGGCAATGGCTAGAAACGCGTACACCTGAATCAGCGACACCAGCGCGGTGGCCAGCAGCTTGCACAGCAGCAGGAAGGGCCGCGGCAGCGGGCTCATCAGCAGCACGCGCATGCTGCCCATCTCCCGGTCGTAGACCATCGACAGCGAGCCCTGCATGCCGTTGAACAGCAAAATCATGCAGCACAGCCCCGGCAGGATGTAGGTCTCGTAGGTGATGTAGGTGCTGTACGGCGGGATGATCGATACCCCGAGCGCGGCGCGAAACCCGGCGGCGAACACCAGCAGCCACAGCAGCGGGCGCACCAGCGCGCTGAGAAAGCGTGAGCGCTGCTGGAAGAAGCGCAGCCATTCGCGCTGCATCACGCCCTGCAGGCAGTTGAGGTACTGGGCGGCGGTCATAGGGCGGGTTCCTCGCTGGCGCGGCTGAGCCGCTCGAAAGCGTCACTCAGGCTCTCCTGAGTCGCGCCGTTGCTCAGCGCGTCGGCTTGGCCCTGGGCGACCACGCGGCCGCGGTTGAGCATCACCACCGGGTCGCTGGGCAGAATCTCGTCGAGCAGGTGAGTGGTCCAGATCACCGTCAGTTGCTGCTCATCGCACAGCGCGCGCACGTGCTGATTGAGCGCCCGGCGACTGGCCTGATCCAGCCCCACGCTGGCCTCATCCAGCAGCAATATGCGCGGCTGATGCAGCAGGGCGCGGGCAATCTCGACTCGCCGCCGGTGGCCACCGTTCAGTGCGCGCACCCGCTCGTGCTGGCGCTCGCCGAGCTGCTGGCGGGCCAGTTCGGCGTCGATGCGCTGCGCCGCCTCGCGCCGCGACAGGCCGTGCAAGGCGGCGTGGTAGGCCAGGTTCTGGCGCACGCTGAGGTCCAGATCCAGCGTGCTCTGCTGGAACACCACGCCGAGCTGGCGCAGCGCCGCGCGTGGGTGCTGGCGGATCGACAAACCGTCGAGCAGGATGTCGCCCTGCTGCAGGTCGTAGAGGCGGCTGAGCAGCGCCACCAGCGTGGATTTGCCCGCGCCGTTGGGGCCGAGCAGGGCGTTCAGGCAGCCCGGCTGACAGCTGAAATCCACCTGCCTGAGCGCCTGACGTTCGCCATAGGCAAAACTGACTCCCTGCACACAGATGCTCATCAGGGGGTAATCACCACACCCCAGGGGAAGCGGCCGACCTTGATCGACTTCACTACCTCCAGGTCGTGGACGTTGACCACGGATACGTCACCGCTGATGCCGTTGGTGGTCAGCAGCAGGCTTTCGTCGGCGTTGAACGCCATGTGCCAGACGCGGCGGCCCACCAGCAGATAGTCCAGCACCTCGAAGGTGTTGGCGTCGACCACCGCCACGTGGTTGGCCGGGCCAAGGGCGACGAAGGCGTACTTGCCGTCGCGGGTCAGGCGCACGCCAACCGGCTGGATACGATCCGGGTGAATGCCCTTGATCTCGAAGGTCAGCACCTTTTTCACTTCCCGCGAGTCCACGTCCAGCACGGTGACGGTGCCGCCGATCTCGGCCGAGGCCCACAGCGTCTTGCTGTCGTGGGTGAACTCGACGTGGCGCGGGCGCTGGTCAACCAGCGTGTTGTCGACCAGCTCGTTGGTGGTGGTGTCGATCCAGTGCAGCATGTTGGTGGTTTCGCTGGTGTTGACCGCCCACTTGCCATCCGGGCTGACCGCCATGCCTTCGGGCTCCACGCCCACGTCGATCTGTGCCAGCACCTCGGCGGTCGGCACGTCCACCACGGTCACCAGCGCATCGTCTTCGTTGGAGATATACAGGGTGCGGTCGTTCGGGTGCAGTGCGAACTGCTCTGGGTCGGCGCCGGATGGCAGTTCCTGAATGATGCGGCGGGTCGCCAGATCCATGATCTGCACCGTGTCGGAGTCGCTGGCGCAGATGAACAGCTTGCTGTTGTCGCTCGACAGCAGAATGCCACGCGGGCGCATGCCGACCTCCAGCGTGTCGGTCACCTCCAGCGTGTTCATGTCGATCACCGAGATGGTGTTGTCCTTCTCGTTCGATACGTAGGCAGTCTCGGCCAGAGCGTTGGTGCTCGCGGTGGTGATCAGCGCGGCCAGCAGGGCGTGGCGAAAGGGCAGGGTAGTCATGGGCAGCTCCATCAGCTCTTGTTCAGGTGTTCGGCGATGCGGCACTGGCTCTCGGGCTCGTCGTATCCGAGGGTGTCCAGGTCGGTGCCGGGGTGCAGGAAGCCGTCCTGCGGTGAGGTAGTAACCAGGGCACGCGGCTGTACCAGCGCAATTGGCTGGCGCAGCTGGCCGCTCCAGGTGCGGTAGCTAAGCTTGCGGCCCTTGAAGCCGTCCATCGGCAGGCGGTCGCTGACGCTGAGCGCGCCAATGGCGCTGGCATCGGTGCTATTGAGGGTGGTGACGGCCGCGCCAATCGAGCGCACGGCCAGCCAGGAAGCAAAGTCCAGACTGTTCATCCAGCGCCCGGCGTGTTCCTCAAAGCGCTTCTGTAATTGCGCCGCGCCGTAGGTTTCGATGGTTTTGTGCCAGCCGACCGGGGTCAGGCCCTGGGTGCCGGCCACCGGGCGCGGATACCAGGTGTTGTAGGGGATGTATTCGCCAAAGTCGCCGCGCTCGTCGGCCACCAGCACCACGTCGTACTCGTCGGTCTGGGTAAACAGCGGCACCTCGGCCTGGGCGGCGCGGCGCAGGTCGGTGTCAAAGCTCCACTCTTTCTCCGCGACGATGCGCATGCCGTAACGCTGGGCGGCGCGCTTGAGGGCATTGGCGTAGGCCTGATCCGCTTCGGTTGGGCCGCTGATCAGCAGCCAGCGCTTGAGTTTGCGGCTGAGCAGAAACTGGCCCAGCGCATCGGCCAGCATGGCGCGGCTGGGCAGGGTGTGCAGCACGTTGGGCAGGCACTGGCTGGTGCGCAGCTCATCGTTGTAGCTGCCGGCGTTGAACAGCAGGCTGTCGCCAAACTCGGCAGACAGGGCGCTCAGCGCGCTGGCCGGCAGATTGCTGATAAACAGTCGCACGCCGTCGGCATGCAGGGCGCGGGCGGCGTCAAGGGTCGCGTCCAGCTCGGGCTCGCTGGCGGTCAGCAGTTGATAGTCGTGCTTGAGGAAGCGGCCGGTGGTGTTGTTGTCGACGATGGCGAGTTCCGCTCCGCGCAGGCCAGCGTCGGTCGGCTCGGGGATCACGTTCGACAGGACCGGGCCGGGGTCGGGTGTCCAGGCCACGTAGCCGATGCGTACCGCCAGCGGCTCGGCATGGCTGCGTTCAGCGACCAGTGTGGCCGCGCACAGGGCGAGCATGAAGAATGCGGTTTGGGTGAGCAGCGGGCGCATCGGGGCCTCCTTTTTGTTGTGGCCCCAGCATATGAACCGCCCGCCGACGGGGAAATATGAAGAAAGTACCAATCGCCCGGTACCAAGGTACTATTTCGGCCCGCGACAGGGTCTTTAGCATGGCAGCAGCACAATAAAAAAGGACTGCCCCCATGTCGCACACCCGCACCCTGCTGCACGTCAGCCTCATGCTTGTCTGCCTGATTGGCACCGACCGTCTGTTCGCCGCCGGTGACCTGACCCGCCGCACCACGCCTTTGCCCGACCTGATTCTGGGCAACGAAGAAAGCGACTTCGCCCTGAGCCAGAGCGAATACGAGCTGGAAACCGGTAAGGCCTATCAACTGATGGTCATTTCCTCCGGGCAGAAGGAATACGCCTTCCAGGCGCCCGACTTCTTCAAGACCGTGCACCTGCGCAAGGTCGAGGCCGGGGATGTGGAAATCAAGCCCGCCGTGCTGCACGAGCTGGAATTCGAGGAAGCCGGTGAGGCCGAAATCTTCTTTACCCCGCTGATCCCCGGTCGCTACGCCTTCTATCTCAAGGGCTACGAGAGCAAGGGTATGCAGGGCACCTTCGTCGTCCGCTGAGGCCCCGATGAAAACCCTGCCGCTGGCGGCACGCCTGTACGCGGGAGTGCTGCTGGCCTTCGCCGCGATGTTGCTCAGCCTGCTGCTGGTGTTGCTGCAGCAGGCCGAGAAGGATCTGGTGCGCGAACTGCACGCCAGCCGCGCGCTGGCCTTGCAATTGTTCGACGGCCTGTCGCGCAGCGCCAGTTCACCCGACCCGCAGCAATTCGACGGCCTGCGTCACCTGCGCATCAGCCGTGTGGGTGAGGCTCTGGCCGCGACCACGGCCGAAGACGTGCCGCGCTGGCTGGTCAACTGGCTGCAACCGGCGGTGGATGAACGCTTCCCGCCGCTGACGCTGTCGTTCAACGACGGCTCCCAGTGGCACATCACCCCCGACCCGCACGACGAACTGGGCGAAATCTGGGAATCGGTGCAGCTTCTGCTGCTGGTGTTTGCCGCCGCGCTGGCGGTGTCGCTGCTGGCGATTCACTGGGCGCTTGGCCGTGGCCAGCGCGCCTATCAACAACTGCTCGGCGGCCTGCATGAGGTCGCGGCTGGGCGCTTCAATACGCGGCTGGCCGCCAGCCAGCAACCGGAACTGAACCAGCTGGCCGAGCGCTTCAACAGCATGGCCGGTGCCCTGCAGCAAGCCGAGCAGCGCAACCAGAACCTGACCGAGCGGCTGCTCAGCGTGCAGGAAGACGAGCGCACGCAGCTGGCTCACGCGCTGCACGACGATCTGGGCCAGTACCTCACCGGCATTCGCGCCCAGACCTTTATGTTGCAGCACAGCCGCAGCGCCTCGCCCGAACAGATTGAACAGCTCAGCCAGCAATTGATCGGCAGCTGCGACGGCCTGCAGCAGGGCTTTCGTGCCCTGGTGCGCGACCTGCACCCGGTGGTGCTGCAGCGCCTTGGACTGGAACAGGCGCTGGCTCAACTGAGCGAACAATGGCAGGTGCAGCACGGCATTGACTGCCGCCTGCTGCTGACCACCGATCTGCCCGAACTCACGGCCGACGCCCGCGCGCATCTGTACCGGCTGGTACAGGAAGCACTCAACAACGTCGCCCGCCACGCCCGCGCCACGCTGGTGCAGCTCTGGCTGGGCTGCGTGGGTGATCAACTGGTGGTGCGCATCGAAGACGACGGCTGCGGGCTGGCGCAGAACAGCGTCTGGGGTATCGGCATGCACTCGATGCACGAACGGGCTCGCTGTCTCGGCGCTGCGTTGCAGTTGCGCGGTGCAGAGCAGGGCGGGCTGATACTGGAACTGAGCATTCCCTGGAGGCAGGCAGCATGAACATCTTGCTGGTAGACGATCACGCGGTAGTGCGCCAGGGCTACACCAGCCTGCTGGCAATGATGCTTGGCCAGGCCGAGGTGCGCGGCGCGGAAAGCGGGGAGGAGGCCATCGCCGCCGCCCAGCAGCGCGTGCCCGATCTCGTAGTAATGGACATTGGCCTGCCCGGCATCAGCGGTATCGAAACCGCCCGGCGGCTGATTCAGCGCTGGCCGCTGCTGCGCATCCTGTTCTTCAGCATGCACGATGAACTGCCGCTGGTGCGTCAGGCGCTGGCGACCGGCGCGCTCGGTTATATCACCAAGAACGCCTCGCCCGAAGTGCTGCTCGAAGCGGTTGGCCGCTGCCTCAAGGGCCACCGCTACATCGAACAGGAGCTGGCCACCCAACTGGCCTGCGCCGGCAGCGATGAACGCCTCGACCCGCGCCTGCGCGACGTGACCCAGCGTGAGTTTGAAATCTTCGTGATGCTTGCCCGCGGCGTGCCGCCCCGGCAGATCGCCGAGAACCTGTGCATCAGCAGCAAGACCGTCTCCAACAACCTCACCGTGCTCAAACAGAAGCTCAACGTCAGCTCGCTGACCGAACTGGTGCATCTGGCGATTGATACCGGCGTGCTGCGGGTGCAGCGCGCCTGACCGCTGGTCGGCTGCAACACGGCTTAGCCGCCTGCCAGCTAGCCTGAGAGAACGTTGTTGGTCGGGCAATCTACTACTAAATAACGACGTCAACCCTGCCAACGGCGCATACCAGACACCCCGGAGCCGTTACTAAGATCGAACCATGACTTGACCCGTGCGGGGTCAGGCTTCGCTCAGAGGAAAACAACAATGATCTATGCACAACCCGGAGCCGAAGGCTCAGTCGTTTCCTTCAAGTCTCGCTATGGCAACTACATCAATGGCGAGTTTGTCGCACCGGTCAAAGGCCAGTACTTCACCAACCTGACGCCCGTCACCGGCAACGCTGTGTGTGAAATCCCGCGCTCTACCGCCGAAGACATCGACAAGGCGCTGGATGCCGCTCACGCTGCCAAGGATGCCTGGGGCAAGACCTCCGTGCAGGCGCGCAGCAACATCCTGCTGAAAATTGCCGACCGCATCGAGCAGAACCTCGAACTGCTGGCCGTCACCGAAACCTGGGACAACGGCAAAGCCGTACGTGAAACCCTGAACGCCGACATCCCGCTGGCCGCAGACCACTTCCGCTACTTCGCCGGCTGCCTGCGCTCGCAGGAAGGCACCGCTGCCGAGCTGGACGAGCACACCGCCGCGTACCACTTCCACGAGCCGCTGGGCGTCGTTGGTCAGATCATCCCGTGGAACTTCCCGCTGCTGATGGCCGCGTGGAAACTGGCCCCGGCGCTGGCTGCCGGTAACTGCATCGTGCTCAAGCCTGCAGAGCAGACCCCGCTGAGCATTCTGGTGCTGATGGAAGTCATCGGCGACCTGCTGCCGCCGGGCGTGCTGAACGTGGTCAACGGCTACGGCCGCGAAGCCGGTGAAGCGCTGGCCACCAGCACCCGCATCGCCAAGCTGGCGTTCACCGGTTCCACCCCGGTTGGCCGTCACATCCTCAAGTGCGCCGCGGAAAACATCATCCCGTCTACCGTCGAGCTGGGCGGCAAGTCGCCGAACATCTACTTCTCCGACATCATGCAGGCGGAAGAGTCGTTCATCAGCAAGGCCGTTGAAGGCATGGTGCTGGCGTTCTTCAACCAGGGCGAAGTGTGCACCTGCCCGTCCCGCGCGCTGATCCAGGAAGACATGTACGACGACTTCATCGGCATGGTGCTGGAGCGTACCCGTACCATCAAACGCGGCAACCCGCTGGATACCGACACCCAGGTCGGGGCGCAGGCGTCCGAGCAGCAGTTCGACAAGATCCTGTCCTACATGGAAATCGCCCGCGAAGAGGGTGCCGAGTTCCTGATCGGTGGCGGCGCAGAGCGTCTGAACGCCGAGTTCGGCAACGGCTACTACATCCAGCCGACCCTGCTCAAAGGCCACAACAAGATGCGCATCTTCCAGGAAGAAATCTTCGGCCCGGTGGTCAGCGTCACCACGTTCAAGACCGAAGCCGAAGCCCTGGCGATCGCTAACGACACCGAGTTCGGCCTGGGCGCCGGCCTCTGGACCCGCGACATCAACCGTGCCTACCGCATGGGTCGTGGCATCCAGGCCGGTCGCGTCTGGACCAACTGCTACCACATGTACCCGGCCCACGCCGCGTTCGGTGGTTACAAGAAGTCCGGTGTCGGTCGCGAGACCCACAAGATGATGCTCGACCACTACCAGCAGACCAAAAACCTGCTGATCAGCTACGACGTCAACCCGCTGGGCTTCTTCTAAGCCCAACCCAGGCAAACCCCGCGCAGGTTGCTCCACCTGCCGGGGCGCTAGGGGCTGGTGGTGAGTTGTCGGCCCTGAGTACTACCCCTGAGGGAACATGCCCCTCGTTCTGCAAGTCTGTTCGTGAAACTTTGGCGTGACTTCGGTCACGCCTTTTTTTGTCTGGGATTTGGTGGAGCGTTCTCTATAGCAGCGCTGCTGACCCGATCTCCGGTAGGGCCACGGCATGCCGTGGCCGTGGTGACGCTTGCACGAACGTGACCGGTTTCTGATCGTTCCCACGCGCTGCGTGGGAACGCCTGCCCGGACGCTCTGCGTTCTTCCCTGCAATTTCGGTGATCCCGGCGTAGGGACACAGCGTGCTGTGTCCGACCACTAGTCATCCCCGCAAACCACCACACAGTGCACCCGCGAATTACCACCACGTCATCCCCGCGA